>NZ_KB899999.1 GCF_000378505.1 Modicisalibacter luteus DSM 23508
GTATTCTACCGATCCGGGCCGCGCTGTCAAGCCGCTGTTTTCGCCGCTGGCCGGCATCTCGAAAGATTCTGGCCGAACCGAAGCACCTGAATCCGTGTCTTCGACCCTGTCGGGCGAACCCCGATCCGTGGCGGTGCATTCTACCGAATGCGGCGTGTCTGTCAATTGTCCTTTCTCAGCGAGCCGAGAAAAACCCCAACAGAAACAGCGCCTTGCGCCACCTTCACCGCCAACCACGTATGCCCGTCGTTGGCAGCGGATGCGTACTTTACGGATCTCGGGCACAGCATGCAAGCACTTTTTCGCGTCTCGATTAATGCCCGGAACCATCGTCGGGAAGTGCACCAAGTTGCTTTAATGCCAAGGACAATTGTGTCAGCCCTCGCACCTGTCGCGCTTGCATGCCCAGCTCGCGAGCAGCCTCTACACACTCGGGATTGTCATCAAAAAAGATGAAGTCCTCGATGGGTTGATCCAGGTGCTTGGATACGGTCTGGTACGCAGCGGCATCAGGCTTGCGCTGCCCTAACTCATGCGACACGAATAACGCTTCAAAGGGGCGGGCCAGCCCATAGTCATCAATCAGGCGCTGCCAATGAAGGGGATTGCTGTTACTCAACACGGCACGCCGATACTCGGGACGTATCCTCCCGATCATATCCAGCGCCCCTGGATACGGCCCTCGCATCCAACTGTTGAACGTATCCAGGAAGGCTTGCGGCGTCATGTCCAGCCCGAGCTCGTCAATGGCTGCGCATGCAAATTCCCGCCCATCAGCCCGACCGGTCTCGAATGGCTTGAGAAGCTCGAACTCCATCCAGAATCGTCTCGACTGCTCTTCGCTGAGTCGCCCCTCGGTCAGCTCGACAAGCCCAGCAGTCCCCACCCAGTCGACCAGCACACCACCAGCATCAAAGAGCAATACTTTATTGCGTGGCATATTCCCTTCCCGGCTCAGTGACGAATCAGTACGACCAACTCCCGCGGTCCGTGGACACCGTAGGCCAAGGTCTGTTCGATGTCTGCAGTCTTGCTAGGCCCTGAGATCAACAAGGCATTGGTCGGCATCTGCCCCGCCCAGCCGTGACGCTCAACGACATCAAAAAAGGTGTCCTCTATTGCTTCGGCATCGAGCACGGCGATATGTAGTGGCGGCACCAGGCTTAGCCGACGCGGCTCATCCGGCGTAGGCCAGAGCCATAGACTACCGGTTTCGGCAATACCGCCCCGGGTCGAAGTCAGCCCGGCATCCAGAGACTCGAATTGCTCACGTGACCATGTTTCGATATCGCGACCGGCATCGACAAGCTCGATTCCTGTCGCCTGCAGCGCGGCACGCGCCTCGCTGGCCACAGGATGATCACGCCCCAGCCCCAGTCGCGTCACGCCCTTGGTCTGCAGCATTTCGCGCAGCGCGACGACCCATTCATCTGTAGAGGCATGAATTACTTCTCCATGCACGGAGCTGATCCTGGCCTCGAAACGCTGTAGCCGTTCCTCCTGCGACCAGCCTCTTCCGGTCACGACGGAAAAATCGGCTTCTGGTATCGGCAGGGTCCCGTCGGCTCGCTCACGCAAGCGGCGCAAAATAGATTCACGAGCACTCACTTTTCATCCTCCCGCTCCAGCTTGCGACGATGCTGCTTAACCATCGCATGCAGTGAAGTGGCGGCCGGCTTGGGAGCTGTACGGTAATCGGTCCACGGCCCCAAGCGAGACGGCGACAGGAAACGAAACTTGCCGGCCACCCCGGCACCCGCCCGCCAGGCGCCGGGGTGCGTTGCCAGCCACTGCCAGCCTTTCCAGGCCAACACTTCCTTACGGTCGCGTTTGACGCCGGCACCTTCCACATTGCCACGACCTTCACCAACAGCTTCCTTGCGCAGACGTACCAGCAGGTCGGGAATGGGAATCTTGACCGGACAAACCTCGCCACAGGCGCCGCACAAGCTGGAGGCACTAGGCAGGTCCTTGGTCGCTTCCAGCCCCATCAGGTGCGGCATGAGAATGCTGCCGATCGGCCCGGGATACGTCGTGCCATAGGTGTGACCACCGACACGGGTATAGACCGGGCAATGGTTCATGCACGCACCGCAGCGGATACAGCGCAGCGTATCGAGCAGCTCGTTGTCCTGATAGATGCTGGAACGACCGTTGTCGACCAGCACCAGATGGACCTCTTCGGGGCCGTCGCGCTCGCCGGGCTTGCGCGGCCCGGAAATCATATTGAAGTAAGTGGTGACATGCTGCCCTGTCGCCGAACGGGTCAGCAACGCATAGAGCGGCGGTACATCACGCAGGTGTTCGACCACCTTCTCGATGCCGGTCACGGCAATATGTACCGGCGGCACCGTCGTGGTCATGCGACCGTTGCCCTCGTTCTCGACCAGGCAGAGCGTACCGGTCTCGGCCACGGCGAAATTGACGCCGGAGATCCCCACATCGGCAGCCATGAAGCGTTCACGCAATTGCGCCCGCGCTGCCGCAGTAAGATAGTCGACATCGATGGTGCGCTCGGTTCCCGTCCGATCATGCATGACATCGGAAATCTCCTCGGTATTGAGGTGAATCGCCGGCATGATGATATGCGACGGTGTCTGCTCGTTGAGCTGCACCAGGTATTCGCCGAGGTCCGACTCCAGCGCCTCGATACCGGCAGCTTCCAGATGGTCATTGAGGTGCATTTCCTCGGAAACCATCGACTTGCCCTTGATGACATGCCGGGCTCCACGCGCCTCGCACAGCTCACGAATAATCCGGCATGCCTGTTCACCATCTTCAGCCCAGTGCACACGAATGCCGTTGGCTTGGCAATTGGCCTCCAACTGCTCGAGAAGGTCCGGCAGCTTAGCCAGCGCGCGCAGCCGGATATTGGCCCCCAGGTCGCGAAGGGTTTCGATATCCCAGTCACCGAAAGCGTCACGACGCTTGGCCATCAGGCCGTCCATGGCCCGCCGGAAATTACTTCGGATCTGGGGGTTGCCCAGCGCATCATGCGCCTGGCGATGAAAGGCCTGCGGCGTGAATGTCTGTACGTTCATGAAGTCCGCCTCCAGAGGTAGCTGGCGATGTGCTCGCCACCAACCTGTCCTTCCTGACCATCCTGCCGCTTGCGCTCGAACCGGCCGCCGATATTCATCAGGCAACCGCAATCCGAGGTCACGAAGTGCTCCGCGCCGGCAGACTCAATGGCTTGGGTCTTGTCTTCGACCATAGCGGCGGAAACTTCCGGGTGGCGCACAGCAAAGGTCCCCCCGAAACCGCAACATTCACTCGCCCGTACCTGTTCGACCAAGGTGACATTGGTGAGCTGACTCAGCAGCCCCGGCCCCGTCTCAGCCAACCCCATCTCGCGGCGTGCGCTGCACGAGGTATGCATCGCCACCCGCTGCGGCTGCCCCTTGTCTTCCAGGCGCACATGGCAGACGTGTACGAGAAATTCGGTGAGTTCGAAGATCCGCCCCGCCACCTCCTCGGCCTGACTCGACCGACTGGAGCCTGCGAAGAGTTGCGGATAATGGGTCCGCATCATGCCGCCACACGACCCCGAGGGAACAATGATCGGCCAAGGCTCGGGAAACAGGTCGAGCTGGGCCTCGGCCACGGCTCGCGCCTCGTCATGGTAACCCGACGTGTAGGCAGGCTGGCCACAGCAGGTCTGATCGTCAGGAAACAGTACTTCGATGCCTTCTCGCTCGAGCAGGCGAATCCCGTCGAGCCCCGCCTGGGGATAAAACATGTCGATCAGACAGGTGCCGAAGAAATACACCTTGTCCGGTTTCGGAGGGTACAGCTTGATTGGCGTCATATCGGATCTCCTCGAACCGGTAGCAGAGGGACTGCCAACCGGGCGCAGCATTCTATTAGTTGTGATCGCTGCGGCGAATTGGTTTTACCAATTTACCAAAACTATGAAGGCACCTTAGAGGCAGACAATAATAGCCGTCAAACTCAAACGCCCTGTTCGTGCTAGAAAATTACATGAACTTTGGTATAAGCAACCAGTGACACGTAAGTATATATTTATAACATCAACAAAAAACACTCAGCCCGAGGATTCGTCAGGTACGGTAAAAGCGGTTAGTATTGGTAATACCAATTTGGCGTTAGCAGCCCTGACGCGACTTTGTCACAATCGGTGAGCCATAGTTATTCCCACCATTTCACCCCTAGTACCACGAGAACAGCGCATGGTCTATCAGCCGGTTCGCCAGCCGCGCATTGCAGATGTCATCACCGATCGTCTCGAGGCCATGATCCTTGAAGGCAGCCTGGCTCCGGGACAGCGCTTGCCGCCGGAACGGGAACTGGCCGAGCGCTTCGGCGTATCGCGCCCTTCGCTACGCGAGGCGATCCAGAAATTATCGGCCCGAGGCCTGCTGACCAGCCGTCAGGGCGGTGGCACATTCGTCAGCGAGGAACTCAAGAGCGGCTATAGCGACCCCTTGTTGGAAATGTTGTCCCGACATGGCGAATTTCATCTGGACCTGCTGGAGTTCCGCGATGCCCTTGAAGGCATTTCTGCCTACTATGCCGCGCTGCGTTCGTCCCCGGCGGACAAGGAACTGTTAATTCGACGCTACGAAGAATTGGCCGCTTCCTATGCCGAACCCTCCCTGCAGGATGACCCGCACCGTGAAGCCAAGGCCGATGCCGCCTTTCATCTTGCGATCGCCGAGGCCGGACATAACGTGCTGTTGCTACATACGATTCGCGGCATCTTTCACTTGCTGGAAAAAAGCATCGTCTCCAGCCTGGCGCACCTCTTCGAACGCCCCGGTGCCCGTGAGCAGCTAATGATCCAGCACCGGGCCCTGCTCGACGCCATCCTCGAAGGGCGGGCCGAGGACGCCCGCTCGCGTGCCCATGAACATCTGGTTTTCGTAGAAGAAGGTCTTCTCGAACTGGAGCGCGCCGAGACCCGGGCACAACGCGCGCTGCGCCGCGCCCAGGCGCTGCCCGAGCGTCCCGAGTAGCGGGGTTCGTCATGCAAACGACTCGCCTTCCACGCCGCTGGCGCCACTTGCTCCTGCTGCTCATCTTGCTGGGCCTGCTGTTGAGCGCTTGGCAGGCGGCCTTGCTGGCACGCGAGAAAGCGCTGGAATCACTGCATACCGAAGCCACCAACGAACTTCGCCTGGCCGCTGCCGGTATATCCTCTTATCTGTCCCGTCATGATTACCTGCCGCGCCTGCTGGCCAGCCGAGAAACGGTCAAGCGCGCCCTGGCCAGCCCTGACAACCCGCTGGCAGTCAGGCGCCTAAATCACATACTCGATGAGTTTCGGGCGATAACCGACGTCTCGGATATCTATCTACTCGACCGAAGCGGCACCACCCTGGCAGCCAGCAATTGGCATCTCCCGCACAGCTTCGTGGGGCAGAATTACAGCTATCGCCCCTACTTTCAGGATGCCATGCAGGGCCAGAGAGGGCGCTTCTACGGCCTGGGCACGCAGTCCGGCGAGCGCGGCTACTATTTTTCCGCCCCGGTCCAGCTCGACGCCAACAGCCAACGTGTCGATGGCGTGGTGGTCGTCAAGGTGCGCATAGCCCCACTGGAAGGCAACTGGAGCAGCCAGAGCGGCGAACTGCTGGTCAGTGATGAAAACGGTATTATCTTCATGGCCAGCCAACCCGATTTACGTCTGTCCAGCCTGGCCCCACTGGACAGCGCCGTACGACGCCGGCTTCAGCAAACACGTCGCTATGACGGCGTTCCTCTGGATACAGTCTCGCTTGTACCCTTCGATCATCGGGCCGACGGCTCCCGCCTCGTCCGCTTCGAACAGGGCCCACTCAGCAACGCGGCATATCTCGCCCGGTCTCGCGAGTTGCCCTCATTGAGATGGACGGTACACATGCTCAAGCCGTTAACCTCCCTGGAGAGTGCCCAGTGGCAAGCCGGCATGCTCGCCGCCGGCCTGTATGGCGTGGTAGTGCTGGCTGGCGGCATCGGCTGGCAACGCTGGCGATTGCGCCGTGAACGCGAGCTGTTCACGGAGCGGGAGCGCCAGACCTTGGCAGAAGGTCAGGCCCGTGTCCGCGGGATTATCGACCGGACTCGGGCCGGTCTGCTGGTCCTCGACGATCGAGCATCTCTGGCCTACCTCAACCCTACTGCGCAAGCGATCTTCGGCCACACCCCCGCCAATGTGGAAGGCCGCCTGCTGACCGAGCTGTTATCCCCAGCCGATGCCCGGCGCGTCCTGGCCCTGCGCCAGCCTCAACCCTCCTCAGCCGTTGAAGTCCTGGCAGTACGCCCCGGCGGCGGCCTCGTGCCTCTCGAGCTGACCATCAGTCCACTGATCAGCCCACATGGCGAGCGCTGGCTGGCGACGGTCTTCGACATCAGCGAACGCAAGACGCAGGAACAGGCGCTGGCCCGTGCGCGTGACCAACTGGAGCAGCGCGTCGAGGAACGTACCCGCGACCTGCTCGACTCCAACCGGCGACTGTCAGGCGAGATCGATGAGCGCCGCCGTGCCGAGGCCGAGTTGCGCCAGGCCCAGGACGAACTGATCCAGGCCGCCAAGCTCGCCGTTCTAGGGCAGATGGCCGCCGGCATCAACCACGAGCTCAACCAGCCATTGGCGGCCATACGCGCCTACGCCGAAAACGCCCGTGTCTTTCTCGATCGCGGGCGCACCGAGGCCGCCAGCGGCAACCTTGCCCAGATCGTCGAACTGACCGCCCGCATGGCCGAGATCAGTGCGCAGTTGAAACAATTTTCGCGCAAAAGCGGCGACAGCCTGACTGCCGTATCGGCCCAGGCCAGCTTCGGTTACGCCCTTCGCCTGTACCGCTCGCGCCTGACCGATGCCTGCGTAGCGGTAACCCAGGATTGGCCCATGGAAGATATCTGGGTGCATGCCGATCTGGTGCGCCTGGAGCAAGTCCTCGTCAACCTGATCGGCAATGCCCTGCAGGCCATGAGCGAGACATCATCGCCACGCCTCGACCTATCGATCGTTCAGGAAAATGGCTGGGTACGGCTCGGCGTTCGCGATCACGGCCCCGGCATCGCCGAGGAGCACCTTGGGCGGGTCTTCGAACCCTTCTTCACCACCAAGGCCACCGGAAAGGGATTGGGACTCGGCCTGTCCATCTCGGCCCGTATCGTCGATGATCTCGGCGGGCATCTCGAAGCGACCAACGCTGCTGATGGTGGCGCACTGTTCAGCGTGACGTTACGCGCCAGTACTCCGGCCTCCCCCGCTGCCGAAACCAGCCTGCCTTCCGCCGACGCCTTATCACTGCGCGAGGAGAATCGCCATGCATGAACCGGCCGATACCCCAGTCCTTATCGTTGATGACGAGGAACACCTGCGCATCACCGCCAGCCAGACCCTGGAACTGGCCGGGTATCGACCGGAGGCGCTGAGCAGCGCCGAAGCGGCACTCGACGCCCTGAGTCCCGATTACCCCGGCGTGCTGATCACCGACATCCGCATGCCGGGCATGGACGGCATGGCCCTGCTGCGCGAGGTCCACCGCCGCGATCCCGACCTGCCGGTGATCCTGATCACCGGACACGGTGATATTTCCACTGCCGTCGCGGCCATGCGCGAGGGGGCCTGGGATTTTCTCGAGAAACCGTTTGCTGGCGAGCAATTAACCGACGTGGTGCGCCGAGCCACCGAGAAGCGACATCTGAGCCTGGAGAACCGGCACCTGAAAGCCGAGCTCGACGCCCAGCGCGCCGCGCCGGGGCCTCGCATCGTCGGCCGTACATCGGCGATACAACACCTCAGCGACATGCTCCAGCGGATCAGCCAGGTCGAAGCCGACGTGCTGTTGTTCGGCGAAACCGGCGTGGGAAAGGACCTGGTCGCACGCTCGTTGCATGAGCGCAGCTCGCGTAGTGGCCAGCCGTTCGTGGCCATCAATTGCGGTGCCGTACCTGAGAGCATCATCGAGTCGGAACTGTTCGGGCACGAGAAAGGGGCTTTCACCGGTGCCGTAGAACGCCGCATCGGCAAGTTCGAGCACGCCAACGGCGGCAGCGTGTTCCTCGACGAAATCGAGTCGATGCCGCTGGCGCTTCAGGTCAAGCTGCTGCGTGTATTGCAGGAACGCACCGTCGAGCGCCTGGGAGCCAACGAGCCGATCCCGCTCGATATCCGTGTGATCGCTGCCACCAAGACCGACCTCAAGGCGGCTGCCGAGAACGGTAAGTTCCGCGAGGACCTTTATTACCGGCTCAATGTGGTGACCTTGCCGATCCCGCCACTGCGTGAACGTCGCGAAGATATTCCGCTGTTGTTCCAGCACTTCGCCGTGGTCGCCGCCAACCGCAGCAGTCTCGAGGCCCCACCGCTCAATGCCGCCGACGTATCGGTGCTGATGGCCCACGACTGGCCCGGAAACGTGCGTGAACTACGTAATCTCGCCGAGCGCTTCGTGCTCCTCGGCGCCGCCTACGATTACCGTCTCGACCAGCTGCTCGAGGGTGTCGATATCGGTACCAACGACATGGCCCTACCTCAACAGGTGGAGCTGTTCGAGAAAAGCCTGATCAGCCAGTCGCTGGCCAACCATCATGGGCGCATCACTGCCGTCTGTGAGCATCTCGGCCTGCCGCGCAAGACGCTCTACGACAAGCTCCGCAAGTATGGCCTCAAGGCCGAGGATTATCGCCACAACCGAGAGCCCTGAGCCAGCAGGTCGATCAGCACCTGCCAGGGTGGCAGCCAGGGGGCCAGCCCGGCAGCCAGCATCAGCATGACGACCGAGTTGCCTGGCTCGCGATAATCGAACAGCTTGAACGCCGTGCCGAAGGAACGTTTCAGCCGCGAGCCGACCAGATCGACGCTGTACATCTCGTCGAGCAGCAGGTGAATCAGCGTGCCGATGATCAGGGCAATGCCATGCGCCCAGGCCATCCAGGCGTTCTGCTGCAAGAGCTGGTAGCTTACGGCAGACGTCGCCAGCCCACACAGCATCGCGGCGAGCAACGAGTGCCAGATTCCGCGATGTACGGTAAATCGCTTGAAGACCGAACCGAAAACGTAGCGCACACCCACGTAGAGCCCACCGCAGGCAACGACCAGCGCCCCGGGGCTCAGGCGATCCTGCAGCATCAGGGCGCCGCCAACCACGGCAAGTACGGCGAACAGCGTGAAGATCAGGCGAATGGATCGGGAATGATCGGAGTCGATGTCGGGAAGAATGCCGCCGAAGGCCGTCAGTGCGGCCAATGGCCCGGCATCGGCCGCCGGCCAAAGGGCAGCATGCCAGCCACTGACGGCAAGCAGCGCGCCACCCGCCACGGCGACGCTGAGGTGAGTCTGGAAATTGGCCATGCTGCGCTCACGGTTACTGTATGCAAATCCAGATTATCGCGCAGCATCGCCCCAGAAAACAAACGCTTGAAGTGAAGAATCACTTATCCTGGCTGTCAGCCAGATATTGATCCTTGAGCTTGACGTAATTACCCGCCGTATAAGTGAAGAAGGCGCGCTCATTATCCTTGAGCGCGCGCAGCGGCTTGGCCGGGTTGCCGGCGTAGACGTGGCCGCTCTCCAGAGTCTTGCCCGGCGTGACCACGGCACCCGCAGCGATGATCACCTCGTCCTCGACCACCACGCCATCCATCACGGTCGCGCCCATGCCGACCAGCACCCGGTTGCCGATGGTACAGCCATGCAACAGGGCCTTGTGACCGATGGTCACGTCGTTTCCGATGGTGAGCGGATGGCCGCCAGGATTGAAGTCGCTGGCGTGGGTGATATGCAGCACGCTGCCATCCTGAACACTGACCCGGTCACCGATGCGGATCCGATGCATGTCGCCCCGGATGACCGCCATCGGCCACACCGAACAATCGGCACCCATCACTACATCACCAAGTACCACGCTGCTCGGATCGACGAAGGCCCGCTCCCCCAGCCGTGGTGTCAACCCTTGGAAGGTCCGGATCGTCATGCTTCTCTCCTCATTATCTGCCACTACTACCACAGCCCGGATACCAGCACGATCACGACCAGCGGGATCGAAACGAAACGTACAGTGGCCTGCCAGACACGAAAGCCGCGCGGACCGGCATCCAGAGCGCGCACCACTGTATCGCGAGGCATGACCCAGGCGGCAAAAATGGCGATCAGTAATCCACCCACCGGCAGAAAGACATCGGTAGGCACGGTAGTCACCAGGTCGAAGAAGGTCATCTCGCCGAGCCAGTGAACATCGGCCATGGCCGAGAACGACAACACCGATAGCATGCCCACCGCCCAAACGGCGACCCCGACCAGCGCCGTGGCCCGACCACGGCGCAGGCCGGCACCCTGTAGCGTAGCCACGATCGGCTCGGCCAGGTTGATCGAGGATGTCCAGGTCGCCAGCAACAATAGCAGGAAGAAGATCGCCAGCCACCAGGCCCCACCCGGCAGCTCGGCAAAGGCAATGGGCAACGTGACGAACATCAGTCCCGGCCCCTCGCCCGGATCCATGCCTTGGGAGAAGACCACTGAAAAGATCGCGATGCCGGCCAGCAGCGCCACAGTGACATCGAGCACAGCTACCGCCGCGACGGCCTTGGGAAGGCTCTGGTGATCCGGCATGTACGCGCCATAGGCCATCAATGCGCAGGCACCGACTGCCAGTGTGAAGAAAGCATGGCCCATGGCATTGAGCACTACCGATACGCTAATGGCCGACGGGTTGGGCGTGAACAGCCAGGCCGCAGCGGCCCCGAAGCCATCGGTGGTAACCGCATAGCCGGCCAGTACCAGCAGCAACAGGTAAAGCAGCGGCATCAGAAAATTGTTGAGCTTCTCGAGACCACTGGACACGCCCGCCGCCACGACCGACAGAGTCAGCAGCAGAAACAGCGTATGATTGAAGGTCATACGCAAGGGGTCGGCCAGAAAGGCATTGAAGCTGGCACCGATCTCGTCAGGCGTGAGACCCACAAAGTTGCCGTTGACCGATTCGATGAGGTACTCGATCGACCAGCCCGACACCACGGAATAGAACGACAGGATCAGAAAGACCGTCATGACACCAAACAGCCCCAGCCAACGCCAGTGCGGTGTCGCCCCGGCCTGGCGGGCCAGATGAGTCAGCGCCAGCATCGGGCTGCGGCGCCCAGCCCGACCGATCAGGATCTCGGCCATCATTACCGGCAGGCCCAGCAGCAGCACGAAAGCGACATACAACAGCAAGAACGCCGAACCGCCGTTCTCTCCGGTCATGTAGGGGAAGCGCCAGATGTTCCCCAGCCCCACGGCGGCGCCAGTTACCGCCAGTATGAATGCGCGCCGGGAACTCCAGCGCTCCAATGTCTCGCTCATTGCCCTGCCTTTTTCGGTGATGGGCGGCACGCCGCCGCGTGCCGAAGGCGCAAGACTATCAGGCGAGCCGCCCGACACAATAGCAGCGGCGCCAACGCTGGCGGCGACGTTCACGCTGACGCCATACTGACGACATTGAAACCCATCTGCCGCGCCCGCATCTAATGCAACAGTCCTCACGCACACGACAAGGAAATCCACCGTCATGTCCAACAACCCGCTGCTTGAGCGTCATACGTTACCGCCGTTCGGTGCCATCCAGCCCGATCACGTGGTGCCGGCCATCGAGCAGATTCTCGACGAGAACCGCGCGGCTATCGACAAGCTGGCCGAGAAGGCCGCCCAGGAGCCCCCTACCTGGGAGAGCCTGGCGGCCCCACTGGAAGAACTCAACGACCGCTTGTCACAGGCATGGTCGCCGGTCTCGCACCTCAACGGCACCATGAACACGCCGGCCTTGCGCGAGGCGTATCAGACCTGTCTGGCCAAGCTGTCCGAATACGGTACCTGGTTGGGCCAGCACGAAGGGCTGTTCCGTGCCTATCAGACACTCAAGGATTCACCGGCCTATAATGCCCTCGACCAGGCGCAGCGCCGCAGCGTCGACAATACCCTGCGCGACTTCCGGCTGGCCGGTGTCGACCTGCCCGAAGACAAGAAGCGCCGCTATGGCGAGATCCAGGCCCGCCTGTCATCACTGTCCAACAGTTTCTCCAACAACGTGCTCGATGCGACTCAGGCCTGGCACAAGGATGTCACGGATGCTGCCGCTCTCGATGGCCTGCCCGAGAGTGCCATGGAGACACTCAAGGCCAATGCCGAGGCCAAGGATGTCGAAGGCTACCGCATCACACTGGACTTCCCCAGCTTCTACCCGGTGGTAACCTTCGCGCACGACCGTGAACTGCGTCGCGAGGTTTATACCGCCTTCGTCACTCGTGCCTCGGACCAGGGCCCCAACGGCGGCGAGTTCGACAACGCCACCAATATCGAGGAGATCCTCGCCCTGCGCCACGAGCTGGCTCAGATGCTGGGCTTCGCGACCTACGCGGACTTTTCTCTGGCCACCAAGATGGCCGAATCGCCCAGCCAGGTACTCGACTTCCTTACCGACCTGGCCAAGCGTGCCCATCCGCAGGCGCAGGAGGAATTCAACGAACTTGAAGCCTTCGCCAAGGAGACGCTGGGGCTCGAGGATCTCAAGCCCTGGGACATGGGCTACGCCAGCGAGAAACTGCGCGAGTCGCGTTATGCGATCTCCCAGGAGCAGCTACGTCCCTACTTCCCGGCGCCGCGCGTCATCGACGGGTTGTTCAGCGTCACGCAGCGCCTCTACGGCGTGAAATTCGTCGAGGACGAGGAGGCGCCACGCTATCACCCCGATGTTCGTTACTACGAAATCCGCGAAAGCGACATTCCCATCGCCGGCTTCTATCTCGACCTGTATGCCCGCGAGGGCAAGCGTGGCGGGGCCTGGATGGATGAGTGCCGTGTGCGCCGCCAGCGTGCGGATGGCAGCCTGCAGCTGCCGGTCGCCTACCTGACCTGCAATTTCACCCGTCCGGTAGGCGGCAAACCGGCTCTGCTGACCCACGATGAGGTCACTACGCTGTTCCATGAGTTCGGGCATGGCCTGCACCACATGCTGACCCAACAGAGCGTGGCCGATATCTCTGGCATCAACGGTGTCGCCTGGGATGCCGTGGAGCTGCCCAGCCAGTTCATGGAAAACTTCTGCTGGGAGCGCGAAGGCCTCGACCTGATTGCCGCCCATGTCGAGACCGGCGAGCGCCTGCCCGACGAGATGCTCGATAAACTGCAGGCTGCCAAGAACTTCCAATCGGCCATGGGCATGCTGCGCCAGATCGAGTTCTCGCTGTTCGATTTCCGCTTGCATCACGAGCTCGTCGCGCCCAAGACCAGCGATGTCCAGTCCCTGCTCGACGAGGTTCGCGACCAATGGTCCGTGGTGCCACGGGTGGATTTCAACCGCTTCCAGAACAGCTTCAGCCATATCTTCGCCGGCGGCTACGCAGCGGGTTACTACAGCTACAAGTGGGCGGAGGTGTTATCTGCCGACGCCTATAGCGCCTTCGAGGAGGCCGGCGTGTTCGATGCCGATACCGGTATTCGCTTCCGCCGAGAAATTCTCGAGCAGGGCGGTGCACGTGACGCGGCAGAACTGTTCCGTGCGTTCCGTGGCCGCGACCCGAGCGTCGAGCCCCTGCTCCGCCACAGCGGCATTCGTGCCGCCTGACAGGAGAACCGATGTCTATACCCAAACGTTTCATTGCCGGCGCCGTGTGCCCGCGCTGCGCTGCCATGGACAGGCTGCGTGCCTGGGAGCAGAACGGGATTCGCTATCGCGACTGCGTGGCCTGCGACTTTTTCGAGCAACTGCCGATCGATGAAGAGGCCGCCCCCGAGCTGACCACTCGGGTCAACCAGCCCCGCGAGTCACAACGCGACAACGAAGTCCAGACCGTGCGCATCCTTGATCCCAAGAAATAAGCGACGATTGGCTATCAGTACACGACGCCCCGCATAGCGGGGCGTTTTTATGTGCGGATTTCCGCACGCCATGCCTGGGAAATTGTGCGGACATCCAGACATTCACCTTCGCGCCCTTTTCGACCTTTGTCGCATAGAGGCAACGCTAAATAGTTGAAACGCATGGGTAATATAAAAAGAGGAACGCGACTTGCGCTGACTTATGGACCAACCTTCATTCACCCAATGATAACGAACCAAGAGGGAATCGCATGTCAGCCAATACTCGTCTCCCACTGTCGCGTATCGCCACGACCCTGGCCTCCGGCGCCTGTCTCGGCGGCCTACTGGTGGCAACCGCTGCGCAGGCCGACCGCTCGGAGTGGCCCGAAAGCTTCACCGTCGGCACAGCAAGCCAAGGCGGCACCTACTTCGTGTACGGCTCTGGCTGGGCCAACATGGTCGCCGATGAGCTGGGGATTTCCGGTGGCGGTGAGGTCACCGGCGGACCGACCCAGAACCTGGCCCTGGTCCATAGCGGCGATGTCGCCTTCGGCCTGACCACCATGGGGCCGGCGAAAGATGCCATGAACGGCGAAAGCCCACTGGCACCGGGGGTGGTGATGGACAACGTCTGCGCCATGTTCCCCATGTACGAGACTCCCTTCTCCATCACCGCGCTGAGCGATTCGGGTATCACGTCGATCTCGGAAATTCCCGATGGTGCCAGCATCGGCTTCGGTCCGGCCGGATCCACCTCTGACACCTACTTCCCCGCCATCCTCGAGGAGCTGGGTGTCAACTTCGAGCGCCGCAACGGGGGCTGGGGAGACCTGGGTGGTCAGCTTCAGGATGGTCTGATCGACGTCATCGCCTTTGCTGCGGGGATCCCGATCCCGGCCGTCAGCCAGCTCGAGGTGCAGACGGACGTCAATATCCTCGAGTTTACCGAGGAAGAGCAGCAAAAGATTGTCGAGGCCTTCCCGGTCTCCGCTTTCAGCATCCCGGCCAACACCTACACCACACTCCAGGACGACGCTCGCGCGGTGTCCATGTGGAACTTCGCGATCGCCGGTTGCGACCTGCCGGAAGACATGGTCTACGAAGCCACGCGCCTCACTATGGAGAACAACGACCGTATGCGTGAGATCCACCGCAGCGCAGCGGCCTCAGTTCCCGAGAACGTGGACAAGAACCAAGTCATTCCTTTCCACCCGGGCGCTGCTCGCTGGTACAAGGAAAACGGCTATGAGATCGATGAGTCGCTGATCAAGTAAGCCAACACTGTCCTGAACGGGACCGGCACTTGGCGTACAAGTGCCGGTCCTTGTGGCTTTCACCGCTATATCTCCAGGTAACGTTCCATGAGCAATACCCCCCACCGTCCCGAGGAGCGAATCGGCGATACCCCCGAGGTGCCGACCATAGCCCAGGGGGTCGACGAAGAAGTCGTCGAGGATAACCGCCGCCTGCTCGTCGGCTGGCAATGGTGGCTGTTCGCTGCTTTCGCCGTCGGCTATTCGTCTTTCCACCTGTTTTCACTCAACGTCTACCCGCTGGAAACATGGTCGTTTCGCATCATTCACATCTGCGGGGCGCTGATCCTCGGCTATGGTTTCTATGCCGGTGCGCAGTTCCTGGGATCGCGCGAGTCAACAGGTGCACGCAAGGGAATGACCTGGCTGGCCGCAGCCCTACTGATCCCGGCACTGTATTCGCTGGTCCAGGTCGGCCTGATGTGGCAAACGATCCAGGCTGGCGCCATGCGCATCGACCCCGCCGTCGAAACCTGGCATTTCGGGGCACCGCTGGTCTTTGCTTCCACGGCAGCCATTGTTCTTTCGTGGTTCTATCGCCAAGCGCGCGAGCACCTGAGCGTCGCCGACCTGGTACTGATGGTCTGCGCCCTGGCCAGTGCCGGCTACTTCCTGGTGATCTATAACACGCCGCTGCGCATGTCGACGGGGACATCGTTCGCGCCGATAGGCATTTCCTACGCGGCCATTGCAGGTTCCTTGCTGATTCTCGAGCTGACCCGTCGTGTGGCCGGCCTGGCCTTGGTCATCATCTCGCTAGTCTTTTTGGCCTATGTGTTCGCCGGCCCCTATCTGCCAGGCTTCCTCGGCTACCCTGGGCTATCGGTGAACCGCTTCTTCAGCCAGGTCTACACCGATGCCGGTATCCTCGGGCCAACGACTGCCGTGTCGTCGACCTATATCATCCTGTTCATCATCTTCGCTGCCTTTCTGCAGGCCTCGAAGGTCGGTGATTACTTCGTCAATTTTGCGTTCGCTGCCGCCGGCCGCGCGCGCGGTGGTCCCGCCAAGGTGGCTATCTTCGCCTCGGGCCTGATGGGCATGATCAATGGCACCAGTGCCGGCAACGTGGTTTCCACCGGTTCGCTGACCATTCCGTTAATGAAGAAGGTGGGCTATCCGAGCCGTAGCGCCGGTGCCATTGAAGCCGCCGCCTCAACCGGTGGCCAGATCATGCCACCGATCATGGGCGCTGGCGCCTTCATCATGGCCGAGATCACCGGTATTCCGTATACCGAGATCGCCATTGCCGCCATCATTCCCTCCATCCTGTACTTTGCCTCGGTCTACTTCATGGTCGATTTCGAGGCAGCCTATAAAGGCATGCGGGGGATGCGCAGCGACGAGATCCCGCGCTTTTCACGTCTCGCCAAGCAGGCCTACCTGTTTGCGCCGATCATTATCCTGGTTGCCGCTCTGTTCATGGGATACTCGGTCATTCGCGCCGGCACCCTGGCCACTGCCTCGGCCGCCGTGGTGAGCTGGTTATCCCCCCACAAGATGGGCATCCGCTCGATCCTCAAGGCGCTCGAGCTGGCCGGGACCATGGCAATCCAGATTATCGCGGTCTGTGCCTGTGCCGGGATTATCGTCGGTGTCATCTCGCTCACTGGGGTCGGTGCCCGCTTCTCTTCCCTGCTACTGGGCCTGGCCGGCTTCAGCCAGCTACTGGCACTGTTCTTCGCCATGTGCATCAGTATCCTGCTGGGGATGGGCATGCCCACCACGGCGGCCTATGCCGTCGCGGCATCGGTGGTCGCTCCAGGCCTGATCGGCATCGGCATCCAGCCGTTGGTGGCACACTTCTTCGTGTTCTACTTCGCGGTAGTTTCAGCGATCACGCCACCAGTGGCGCTAGCCTCCTACGCCGCAGCGGGGATTTCCGGCGCCAACGCCATGCAAACCTCGGTGACCTCGTTCAAGATCGGCCTGGCCGCCTTCATCGTGCCGTTCATGTTCTTCTACAGCCCGGCGATGCTGATGGAAGGCAGTACAATGCAGATCCTGCGTGTCGGGATCACCGCAACGATCGGCATCGTGATGCTGGCCGCCGCCGTGCAGGCCTGGTTCTTCGGTCCGGTCAAGGCCTGGGCGCGCCTGGCGCTGCTTGTTGGCGCCGTCTGCATGATCTACGGCGGAATCTATACCGACCTGATCGGACTTGCCATTGGCGTGGCGCTATACCTGACGCAACGGCGCATGCCCGCCATCAGCAGGAAAGTGGTTTCCTAAGCGCAACACGGTTTGTGGAGCCAAGTGCGCCGGCCTCAGGGCCGGCGTTTTTTTGAGGGACCCTTCATTGGCCTGATTCCAATGTTCCTTATCACGTTGTTTTCCTCCGTTTAACCCACGTCGGCATGGCAAAGTCGAGCGGCTCTTCTGTCCGCTAAGGACAGGACACGCTACCCTGTCCAAGGTTTCTTTACGTATCCAGATGACCATCAGCTATCGTTCGCCTACGGACGATAGTGCTGCCGCCATAAGCAATAGAAAGGAAGCCTTATGCCAACGCTGACTATCAATGGCGATACTCACCAGGTCGATGTGCCCGAGGATATGCCCCTCTTGTGGGTCCTGCGTGATGTATTGGGAATGACTGGCACCAAGTATGGCTGCGGTATCGCCCAATGCGGTGCCTGCACCGTACATCTCGATGGCAACGCCGTGCGTTCCTGCGTCCTGCCGGTAGGGGGGGTGGAAGGCAAGCGAATCGAGACGATCGAGGCTATGGAGAACTCGGAGCTGGGCAGAAGCGTTCAATCGGCCTGGCTCGAACACGAGGTGGTGCAGTGCGGTTACTGCCAGTCAGGGCAGATCATGTCGGCCGTGGCATTGCTCAGCAAGACCCCCCAGCCTGACGACAAGGAGATTGACCTGGGCATGTCAGGCAACCTCTGTCGTTGCTGTACTTATACGCGCATCCGAGGCGCCATCAAGAGCGTAGCCAAGGCGTAATGATAAGGAAGAGAGCCATGAGCAAGGATGACTCCAAGCTGGAATCCCCTGAACGCCGCGAGCTGATCAAAGTGAGCGGCCTGGCCTTGGGCGGTCTGTTGATCGCCACCTGCCTCCCCCCGGTGATCCACAAGAGTGCCGCAACACAGATCGTTGAAGAGGGGGCGAGCGGTGACAGCCCGGCCGGACCAGCCGAACTGGGCGCTTTTATCCGTATCGATCCGACGGGTGGCGTCACCCTGATCATGCCCAAGATCGAAATGGGCCAAGGAGTGCAATCCTCGCTAGCCGCGATGCTTGCCGAAGAACTCGAGGTAGACCTGTCACAGGTGACGCTGCAGGAAGCGCCGCCCAACGAAGAATTATATGTTGATCCCATCCTCAACTTTCAGGCTACCGGAGGCTCCACTTCAGCCCGCAGTTTCTGGAGGCCGCTACGTGAAGCCGGCGCCACCGGACGCATTCTGCTGGTCCAGGCGGCGGCAGACGAGTGGGGGATATCGTCTGAGGTGTGTGAGGCTCGCAATGGCGCCGTTCATGGTCCCGACGGACAGCAGCTAGGGTATGGCGAACTGGTTGAGGCAGCAGCCGAATTACCCGTGCCTGAACAAATTCCGCTGAAAAGCCCGGACCAGTTCCGTCTAATAGGAAAACCGCTACAACGCCTGGATACGCCCCCCAAGGTCAACGGGTCAGCGAAGTTCACAACCGATCTGCAGCTGACTGATATGAAGATCGCCACGACGCGGACCTGTCCCGTTCTTGGAGGCACGCTGGCTTCGGTGGATGATCGTGAGGCACGCCGTATCCCAGGCGTTCGGGAAATCATTCCCCTCAAGGATGCCGTGGCTGTGATCGGCGACCATACTTGGGCGGCGATCCAAGGTGCCCGAGCCCTGAAGGTAGAGTGGAATTTTGGTGACAATGCCCGTCTTAGCTCCGAGCAGATCGAACAGGCGTTACGAGATGCCGCAGATCGTGACGGCGCACTAGCGACCGATGAAGGCGATATCGATGCGGCACTCGACGGTGTAGACACCCAGATCGAGGCAGAATATGAGATGCCGTTTCTGGCTCACGCCGCCCTGGAGCCAATGAGTTGCGTCGCTCAGGTCCGCGTGGATGCATGCGAGCTATGGGTCGGCACCCAGGTGCCGGTAATGGCACAACAGGCAGCGGCCAAGGTGTCGGGCTTGCCGCCCGAAAAGGTTATCGTCAACAACCAGTTGATCGGCGGTGCCTTCGGTAGACGCTTGGAGGTGGATTTCATTGCTCAGGCCGTGGATATTGCCAGGAATGTTTTCTATCCCGTCAAGCTGATCTGGACTCGCGAGGAGGACACGACCCACGACCTGTACCGTCCGCATTACCTCGACCGGTTCAGGGCCGGCCTGGACGGCAATGGGTTACCGGTCGGCTGGTCACACACCATTGTTGGCGGCTCGGTAATGGCTCGCTTTAGCCCCCAGGCACTGGGTGAGAACGGTCTGGATCCCGATGCCATCGAGATCTCGGCCAAGCCGATCTACCATCTGCCCAACCTGCGCGTTCGTTATGTTCCCGAAGATCCCGTAGCGCTGCGAGTTTCCTGGTGGCGTGGCGTTGGCCAGCTACACGGGGCCTATGTCGTGGAAGGGTTTATCGACGAGCTGGCTATCGCCGCCGAGCAGGACCCAGTGGACTACCGTTTGAGGTTGCTACAGGATCAGCCTCGCGCGCAGGCCGTGCTCAGGCTGGCTGCCGAAAAAGCCGGCTGGG
This sequence comes from Modicisalibacter luteus DSM 23508, assembly GCF_000378505.1. GTDB lineage: Bacteria > Pseudomonadota > Gammaproteobacteria > Pseudomonadales > Halomonadaceae > Modicisalibacter > Modicisalibacter luteus. The sequence continues at coordinate 19,813 of NZ_KB899999.1, forward strand.
GCCAAACGCTACCCGACGGTCATGGCCGTGGCGTGGCCGTGCATCAGGTGTTCGGCAGCTACTTGGCGACTGTGGTGGAACTCGCCACGACACCTCAGGGCGGCTTGCGTATCAACCGGCTGATCTGTGCTGTCGATTGTGGCCTGGCGCTCAATCCGACGTCGGTCAGATCCCAGATCGAAGGCGGCACGTTATTTGGCCTCTCTGCCGCACTCTTCAACGAAGTGACCGTCAAGGACGGGCACGTGCAGCAAAGTAACTTCCACGACTACCGGCAGATTCGTATCAGCGATGCTCCCCCCGTCGAAGTTCACCTGATCGATAGCCAGGAAACACCTGGCGGCATTGGCGAGGCAGGAACTGCCCTCATCGCACCGGCATTGGTCAATGCTTTGTACGCTGCTACCGGCAAGCGTATCCGTCGCTTGCCATTGTCACGCGCCGGTTATCATGTCTTGGCAAGGGAGGCCTGACCAATGAGCACAGCACGCCGTTTTTCGCTGGTCACCGGTCTATTGGGCTGTTTCGCGCCTTTCATGCTAGCGGCTCAAGAGACCCAGACAGACCAACAGGCACAGATCGAGCGCGGAGAATACCTGGCCAAGGCTGCCGACTGTCTTGCCTGCCACGTTACCGAGGATGGGGAGCCCTATGCGGGCGGTGTCGAGTTCAAGTTGCCGTTCGGGTCGCTCTACTCGCCGAACATTACCCCCGACGAGGAAACCGGCATCGGAACCTGGAGTGACGAGGATTTCGTCAACGCCATGCAGAAAGGGGTCGGCAAGGGAGGCAAGCATTACTATCCGGCCTTCCCCTATACCTCTTATACGCTCATGTCGCGAGAGGAAATACTCGCCATCAAGGCCTACCTGTTTAGTCTCGAACCGGTCCACCAGCCGAACCGGGAAAACGATATCAGCTTCCCCTTTAACCAGCGCTGGGGCATGACTTTCTGGAACTGGCTCTTTCTTGACGACGAGCGTTTCCAACCGAATCCGGAGCGCTCGGAGGAATGGAACCGTGGAGCCTACCTGGTGCAGGGTCCGGGTCACTGCGGTGAGTGCCACACGCCACGCAACCTGTTCCAGGCCAAGGACGCCTCCAAGGAATTGGCCGGCACGACCATTCAAGGCTGGCGCGCCTGGAACATTACCTCCGATGAAGAGAGCGGTATCGGCGCCTGGCCGGACGAAGCACTGGCGTCCTACCTTTCCAAGGGGCATGCCAAGGGCTATGGCCTGGCCGGCGGTCCGATGGCCGAAGCCGTAAACCACAGTTTGCGCTATTTGACGGATGAGGACATCCAGGCCATCGTTACCTACCTCAAGGACGTCCCACCACAGGACTCTGACGTAACCCGCCCACCAGAGAAGACCTTGGCTGATGAGGTGCCCACCGATAACCCTCACCCCCTGGGACTCAAGGTGTTTGCCGATGCTTGTGTCAGTTGCCACCGTTGGGACGGAGACGGGCGGCAAACACCCCATGCTGCCTTGAGCGGCTTACGCACAGTCAATGATCCCGAAGGGCTGAACCTGGTGCGAATTCTCATCGAAGGAGGAAAGCTGCATACCGGCAATACCGGTAATACCGGCGATAGTGCAGCCTCCATGCCGAGCTTCATCGAAGGCTACTCGAACGAGGAAATCGCATCGGTAAGCAACTTCGTGCTGTCGCACTTTGGGCACGTGGAAGGTCAGCTGGAAGCCGAAACGATCGACGAGCGACTCGGTGAGTAGAGCCCGGATTGCACCTCTCCCTCCGCCGTCTATGGGCAGAGGGAGAAGGATTCCACTTGCGCTTTAAGTAAGCTTTCACATTCTCGGGTTTGAAAAACCAAACGTTAGCCACAACAATCAACCCTGCATGAAGGCAAACGTCGAGCTGCATCGGCGCATTGCGATTAACTGTAACGACATAGGAGGAGTCACCATGAAACATGAGTTCCCGGAACTGCCGTACGCATACGATGCGCTGGAGCCGGTCATCGACGAAACCACGATGCGCCTTCACCACACCAAGCACCACAAGACCTACTTCGACAAGTTCGTCGATGCCATTTCCGGCACCGACATGGAGAACAAGTCGCTGGAAGAAATCTTCGCCAGCATCTCCCAGCAGCCGGCCGTGGTTCGCAATAACGGTGGCGGCCTCTGGAATCACACCCTCTACTGGAACTGCATGACACCGAACGCCAAGGAGCCCGAAGGCCCGGCTGTCGATGCCATCAAGGCGAAGTTCGGCTCCGTCGATGAGTTCAAGGACGCCTTCACCAAGGCGGGCATCGGCCAGTTCGGCTCAGGCTGGGCCTGGCTGGTTGTCACTCAAGGCGGCGAGCTGGAAATCACCTCCACCGCCAACCAGGACAACCCGCTGATGGATGTCGCCAGTGTGCGCGGCACGCCGATCCTGGGTTGCGATGTGTGGGAACACGCCTACTACATCAGCTACCAGAACCGCCGTCCCGAGTATCTCGACAATTGGTGGAAGGTCGTGAACTGGGATTACGTCAACGAGCTTTACGAAGCGGCCAAGTAAACGTCGCTTGATCTCGTGGCAATCGCAGCAAATAAAAAGTCCCACGCCTTGGCGTGGGACTTTGCGTGTCAAACCGCGGTAGTGCGAAGCGAGTCGTTATTTCTCGATCACGCCACAGGCAACGCGCGCTCCGCCACCGCCCAATTCGGGCTCGGGAGCATAGGTATCCCCCCCCTGATGGATCATCAGCGCGTGTCCTTGCAGGTCGGATAGCTCCAGGCGCGGAGCCACTACCGGCGTCGTGGCGTTACCTTCCTGATCGACCATCAGTACCGGTAGGTCGCCAAGGTGCCCTTCCTGATAGGGGCCATGGTGCTCACCGTCATCCGGATTGAAATGGCCACCCGCCGCGGCGGCCGCGGTCATTTTTCCGTCCTTCTCCGCTGGCTCGCAGCTCGGATTTTGATGCACGTGGAAACCGTGCATACCCGGTGACAGCCCAGACAGATCCGGGGTCAGCATCAGGCCATAGTCGGACTCTTCGACAGTCACTGTACCGATGCTGTCGCCGACGCCTTCGGCACTGACCTTATGAATTTCGATATCCTGAGCGGCCAGGGCCGTACCTGCCATCAACGAAGCGCCAAGCCCCAACGCGACCATGCCTAAACGTGCCATGTCGTTCTCCTGTCCATGGTGAGTCATGCACCTTCAGGCTAGCCAACCATTCCATGAGCCGCCAAGCCTTCTTGCCCGGCCTGGCAGTCATTCGGTTACTTGAGGTTATCCAGGATCTTCAGGGCCGGTGCGGCCTGGTTCAGGGTATAGAAATGCAGGCCCGGCGCCCCGCCATCGAGCAGGCGCTGACAGAGCTTTGATATAACTTCCTCACCGAAAGCCTGGATACTCTCGCTGTCGTCACCATAGGCCTCGAGCTGCTTGCGGATCCAGCGCGGAATATCGGCGCCGCAGGCATCCGAGAAGCGTGCCAGCTTGGTGTAGTTGGTGATCGGCATGATCCCCGGAATGATCGGTGCTTCGACCCCCAGGGCACGCGCCCGCTCGACGAAATGGAAGTACGCTTCGGCACTGAAGAAGTATTGCGTGATCGCCAGGTTAGCGCCCGCCTGCATCTTGCGCGCGAAGTTCTGCAGATCATGCTCGAAGCTCGGCGCCTGGGGATGTGCCTCAGGATAGGCCGCCACGGCGATCTCGAAATGGTCCCCGGTTTCGGCTCGAATGAACTCGACCAGCTCATTCGCGTAGCGCAGCTCGCCGATGCCGCCCATGCCAGACGGCAAGTCGCCGCGCAGCGCCACCAGACTGTCGATGCCACATTCACGGTATTCAGCCAGCAAATCTCGCAACTCACCCTTGTCGCTGCCGATACAGGACAAGTGCGGCGCGGTGGCAATGCCGCACTCACGTACCGACTTCACTGTATTGAACGTTCGGGCTTGGGTAGACCCACCGGCCCCATAGGTCACCGAAAAGAAACGCGGCTTGCGTTCGGCCAGGGCATCCCGGGTGCGCAGCAGCTTTTCCCGTCCGGCGTCGGTGTTCGGCGGAAAGAATTCGAAGCTGATGCCCAGCGGATGCTCTTGTGCGCTCATCGGTGTCGGTCCTCGTGAAGACTTGATGGTTGAAGGGCTGTCATTTTGCCCGCCCCCACGACGAGGGACCAATGAAAGTTTCGCGCCTGATCTTCGATTTCAGTCATAGACGCGACGCCTCGGTCTCGCAGCCACCCCCGGTCAGGCACGACTCGCTTTCCACTTGCAGCGTGGCATGGGTGATGCCGAAACGTTCACGCAGCAGGGCCGATGCCCGGCGCAGCACATGCTCGTGATCGACGTCGTCGTGGACTACCAGATGCAGGCTGAGCAGCGGATCCTGTGGCGTCAGGCCCCATAGATGCAGGTCATGCAGGCTTTCGACGCCCTCCAGGGCCTCCAGTTCGCGGCGGATCTCATGCGACTCGATCCCCTCGGGCGTGCCCTCGAGCAGGGTATGTCCCGAGCGCTTCAGGATCTTCCAGGCGCCACGCAGGATCAACACGGCAGCAAGCATGGACAAGATCGGGTCAGCGGCGTCCCAGCCGGTAGTCATGATGATCAACGAGGCGGCGATGGCTGCCACCGAACCAAGCAGATCGCCCAGCACATGCAGCAACGCGCCATGGAGATTGAGGTTGCCCTGATCACCCCGATGCAGAATGGCGAACACGACAAGATTGACGACCAGCCCCAGCACGGCAATGACCAGCATCGGTCCGGCCATGACGTCGACCGGCGAAGAGAGCCGCTGGATGGCGGCGATGACGATGCCCACCCCGATGACCATCAGCGTCAGGCCATTAACGAAGGCTGCCAGCACCTGGAAGCGCTGATAGCCATAGGTCCGGCGTTTGTCCGGGGCCTTCGCGCCCAGCCGAAAGGCAAACCAGGCCAGGGCCAGTGAAGCGCTATCACTAAGCATGTGCCCGGCATCGGCGAGCAGCGCCAGCGATCCCGATAGCCAGCCGCCAATCACCTCGGCCAGCATGAAGCTACCGGTCAGGATCATGGCCCAGCGCACCCGCTTTTCGCTGTCGGCACTCACGGGGGGGACGTGACCATGATCATGGCTGTGCCCATGGTCATGCATGTGCGACGTATCTGACCGAGGCATCCGTTCTCCCACCAACGATTTGCCTCTACTTGTATTGCCTATAGTCACTTTAGGGTCAAGCGCCGCGCTGCAACCGTCCACTGCCGACCAGCATTCCCGCGGTGATGAGCAAGGCCGCCAGCGCCAGCAGCGGGGTGGGCTCGGCATAGCCGCTGGCAATCAGCACCAGGGTCGAAAGCAAGGGCGTGAAGTAAGCGAGCAGCCCGAGCAGGCGCAGGTCGCCATGCTTGACGCCAATATCCCAGGTGAAGAAAGCGCTGCCTACCGGGCCCAGCCCCAGGCCGATCACCCCCAACCAGCCGATGTCTTGGGGCAGCCGCGTCGGCTCGAACAGAATGTGGCAGATCGCCGCCAGGATTGCCGTCGCCAGGCAGAAGCCGCCGACCGCAGCGGTGGGTACGCCCTTGGCAGCGCGGGAGAGCACCGAATAGCCGCTCCACACGAAGGCACAGGCAAAGGCTGCACCATAGCCCAGCGCGCTGCCACCACGGCTGGCATCCCCGCCTACCAGCAAGGCCGCCCCGGCAAAGCCGAGCAACCCACCGATCACATGAATGGCACGTAGCCGCTCGCCCGGCAGCAGGGCGACAAAGATCACGATGAGCAGCGGCCACAGGTAACTGATCAGCCCCGCGTTGGCCGGCGGGGCGTTCTGCTGGGCGACAAAATAGAGCGCGTGATAGCCAAACAGCCCACCGACCCCCATCAGCCAGACCCGCGGAGGCTGGTACAGCGGCGCCAGTAGCGACTCACCACGTACGCCCAGCCACACGGCGAAGCAGACAAAGGCGATGGCGAAGGCCAGCGCCGTGAGCAGAAACGGTGGTACCGGACCGGCGAGTTGGGTCAGTGCCGCTAGTAGCGCCCAATTAAGAATTGTCGTCGCGCCAATCGCTGTGGCGCGCTGAACGGATGAATCCGCCATGTCAGGCTCCCTGCACAGAAATGCGCCGAGTATGCCGTAACGTCGTGCACGGAACTTGTCGAATCCTGACCGGTTACGGGCTCGGCCCTCTCTCCGCCCCTCTGTCATTCGGACCGACGAGGCGGCATGATGGCGGTTTCAAAAAACAACGAGTCATCGCGACCATGTCCGACGTCGACCTGACCCAACCGTTATGGATGTTACTGGCCTTTGTCGGACTGGGCTGGCTGTGCGCCCGTCGCCTGGCCATCGATCCACGGCCTATCGCCACGCTGTTGATCTACATCATCGCCCCGTTGACCTTCTTTCGTGGCCTGACGCTGGGCGGCCCCACGCTGGCCGACCTGGGGCTAACCACAGTCATGTTCCTTCTCGCCAGCGGCCTGTGCCTGTTGGTCAGTCGCCTGGCGCGCCCTTTCTTCGCCCCGCAGGAGGCCGCTCTACTGGCTTTTTCGTCGGGCACCGGCAATACCGGCTATTTCGGCTTGCCCATCGCAATGGTGTTGCTGCCGCCCGAGGGCGTCACCCAGTACCTGTTCTGTCTGCTGGGCATTACGCTGTTCGAATTCACTGTCGGCTTTTACATCAGTGCGCGCGGCCAATTCACGGTGCGCGAGAGCCTGCAGCGCATCGTCCGCCTGCCGTTGATCTACGCCTTCGCCGCTGCCCTGCTGGTCAACGCGATTGATTTCCCGGTGCCCGGCGCGGTAATGGAGGGACTCGATTACTTCAAGTACTGCTATACGGTGCTGGGCATGATGATCATTGGCATGACGCTCGGCCGGGTGGGCCTGCGTGAAATGGATGTACGCTTCATTACTGCCTGCATTACCGCACGCTTCGTGCTGTGGCCGCTGGTCAGCCTGGTCGCGGTCCTCGCCCTGCAGGCCAGTATTGGTATCAGCGACCAGCTCACCCTGGTACTGCTCTTACTCGGCGTGGTGCCGATGGCCGCCAATGTCGTGGTGGTGGCCATGGAGCTCAACATCCGTCCCGAAAAGGGCGCCATCGCCGTATTGCTGACGACCCTCGCTGCCCCGCTGCTGATTCCACTTTATCTAAGTGGGCTACTGGCCCTGGTGGGGCAGGCATGATCCCGACGCCACTGGCGGGGCGACAGGCCGTGCTGGGCACGAAAGGCTCGCGAGAAGTGGGCTGCATCGGCGAACCCACAGGCCACGGCAATCTCTGTCAGCGAGGCCTGTGGCTCCGCCATCAGCCGACAGGCTCGCTCAAGCCGCTGATCGGTCAGCCAAGCGTGCGGGGCCTGACCGACCAATGCGCGGAACTGGCGGGCGAAGGCGGCCTCGGCGAGGTGACAGCGCGCCGCCATTTCGCCGACACGCCAGGGCCGGTCGAGAGTCGACAGGACTTCCGGTAACAACCGCATCAGGCGCAGCCGTGGCGTGGCGACCTGGCGTCCGCCACTCGCCTGGACCGCCTCCAGCCACTGCGCCAGTGCCAGGGTCCCGGCTTCCGCCAAGTGCCACGCCCGCTCCCGCAGCGCCGACGACAGGCGATAGGCCCGGCGCTCGACCAGTGCGTCTATCCCCAGCGTTTCACACCAGGCCACCGGCAGGTCGAGCACCAGACACCGATTGCTGCCTGCAGCCAGGTAATGATGCACGTCGCCTTCGACAATAGGGGCCAAAACGCCTGCCATCACGTGTACCCCGCCGCGCCCGGCTTCCAGCTCGACGGTACCCTCCAGCCCTACCAGTACCTGATGGTAGGAGTGGCGATCCGTGAGTACCCGCGAGGGGTAGGAGCGCGCCTCGCTGATAGGGCAGTCTAACGCAGTCATCGTCCGCTCTCAGCCATGGTGGATATCGATCAGCCTGCGCTCGCCATGCAACAGCACCGGCACCTTGCCAAACGGATGCGGCGCTTGATGCTCGGGGCCATGAAATTCGACACGCTGACCATCGATATGCGCCCCGACCGTATAGGAGATGCCCTTCTCCTCACAGCACAACTGCACGCTGCGTACGAAGGTGCTGAACTGCGGACCGAAGATATGCACACTATCGCTCATGGCCGGCTCCTGAGGGCGGTGGCTGGGTATCCGCACAGCGTAACCCAACTTCATTGCATTGGCTCGAGGGGGGACTAGGCTTAAGAAGTTCACGAGCTCAGGAGCTTGCCATCATGGCCATTAACTTCCGTACGCGCAGGTTATTTGTCCTGCTGATACTGCTGCTGATCGGTCATGCTTCGTCGGCCGCCTGGGCTCATCATGGCTGGAGCTGGGCCAGCAATGAGCAGACCGAACTCACCGGCACCATTACCGACGTGCGCCTGGGCAATCCGCACGGCGAACTGACACTGGATGTGGAGGGGACGGCCTGGACCGTGGAGGTCGGTCAGCCCTGGCGCAACCAGCGCGCCGGTCTTCAGGAAAGCGACCTGGCGGAAGGCGTCGAGATTCGCGTGTTGGGAGCCCCTTCGGCTAATCCGGACGAAAAGCTATTGAAAGCCGTCAGGTTGTGGATTGGCGACCGCGAATACACGCTCTATCCGGACCGTGTCTAGCCACGCTGATATTCCCTTGGAGTGGCTGACGATCGTCGAGCAATCGTTCCCCGCACAGTGGCTACGTTTCTCGCGCTGGGGATATGCCAGTGTCAATACGCTGCACGTGCTGGGTGTTGCCCTACTGGTCGGCGCCATCGTTCCTCTCGATCTGCGCCTATTGGGTGGCTGGGCCAGCCTGCCGCTCAAACCCTTGGCCTCGCTTCTGCAGCATGTGGCTCTTGTCGGCCTGTTGCTCGCCCTACCCAGCGGCATGCTGTTGTTCGCGATACGTGCCACGGAATACACCAGTCAGCCGCTGTTCCTGGTAAAACTGTCTCTGGTCGCACTGGCGCTGTTCAATGCATTGGTCTTCAAGATCGCCTTCAGCCCTACCCGTCACCCCATCCTTTCGCGTTTTGCGGCAGGCACGTCATTGGTTCTGTGGCCCACCGTTCTCGTCTCGGGACGCTTTTTGGGGTTTGTCGCCGATTAAAAAGCCCTCCCAGACCAAACTAACTTCCAGTCCATGCGGTTGGCGATTGTCCAAAGAGAGCGTGGCGTGCTGACGTTGGGCCAGTTTCCCTTATCTGGCTACATTCCCGTACAATTTGCTTAACGGCGCCACAATACTAGGCCTTGGCTTTGGCATATTATATTTTCGCGATTCACTTATTTAGCTGTCGTTAAACAAGCCAAGGCAGGCTTGTCCGTTCTAGGTCTGGAGTGGCTAATGCGCATCCTCATTACCGGCGTGGCCGGTTTCATCGGCCATGCCCTGGCACGTCGTTTGGCTGTCGACGCACACACTATCGTCGGGATCGACAATCTCAACAGCTACTATGACGTAACTCTAAAGCAGGCCCGTCTGAGTGATTTGGCCGGCTTGCCCAACGTGCGCTTTCATCTGCTGGACCTGACCGATGCAGAGGGCATGCAGCGCCTATTCGCCGAGTCGCGTTTCGATTGCGTCATCCATATGGCAGCCCAGGCCGGGGTCCGCCACTCGCTGAGCCACCCTGAGGTCTACGGCCAAGCTAACCTGATCGGCCATCTGAACATGCTGGAAGCCTGTCGGCGCCACGAGATCGCTCACCTGATCTATGCCTCGTCCAGTTCCGTGTACGGGCTGAACAACAAGATTCCCTTTTCAGTCAAAGACAATGTCGATCAGCCGGCCAGTCTGTACGCCGCCACCAAGAAGTCGAACGAGTTGATGGCGCACTCCTATTCACATCTATACGGCCTGCCCACCACCGGCTTGCGCTTTTTTACCGTCTACGGGCCGTGGGGACGGCCCGACATGGCCCTGTTCCGTTTCACGCGCAACATTCTCGAAGGACGTCCCGTCGAACTGTATAACCAAGGCGACATGTCACGAGACTTCACCTATATCGACGATGTTGTCGAAGGCATCACGCGCCTGGTCTCGCTCGCTCCCGAGCGCGGCGGGACCTCGGATACGCCCTACCGTCTATACAATATCGGCTACGGTAGGCCGGTCAGCCTGAGTGAGTTCGTCGATGCCATCGAACGCGCTACCGGCAAAACAGCCATTCGCGATTACCTGCCCATGCAGCCCGGGGACATCCAGCACACTTGGGCGGATACGGAACCACTTTTTGCCGCCACTGGCTTTCAGCCGTGCACAGACGTCGCCGATGGGGTGGAACGCTTCGTGTCCTGGTATCGCACTTATTATCATGCGGCCTCGCCGCCGATATGCGCGGGCTCCTCACAGGCCGGCCTCGCCTAGGCGAGCCTTAGACAAAAAGATCATTCAGGAATCGGAACTCCATGCAGCAGCCACTCGTGTCGGTGATCATTCCGGCCAAGGACGAAGCAGACAACCTGCCCCATCTACTGGACGAAATTGCCGCTTCCCTGGCCGATGTCGAGCATGAAGTACTGGTAGTGGATGACGGCTCGACAGACACGACATGGACGCTGCTGACCCAGCGTGCAGCACGCGACCACCGTCTGCGCCCGCTACACCATGCCCGTAGTGTCGGCCAGAGCACGTCGATTTGGCAGGCCGCGCACCAGGCCCGCGGTACCTGGCTGGCGACGCTGGATGGCGATGGGCAGAACGACCCCGCCGACCTGCCCCGCCTACTCGACAAGGCCCGACACGAGGATGTCGCCATGGTTGCCGGCCACCGGGTCTCGCGCCGCGACGACTGGCTAAAGCGGGTATCGTCGCGCGTCGCCAACCGCATCCGTTCGGCCCTGCTCAAGGATGACACGCCCGATACCGGCTGCGGCCTCAAGGTGATTCGCCGCGATGCCTTTGTCACGCTGCCCTATTTCGATCACATGCATCGATTCCTGCCCGCCCTGATCCAGTCGCAGGGTGGGCGCTGCGTCTCGGTTCCCGTCAACCATCGTCCCCGGCAGGCCGGACGGTCCCATTACGGGCTGAACAATCGGCTATGGGCAGGTCTCATCGACATGGTCGGCGTCATGTGGCTACGTCGTCGCTCACGCCTGCCCGCTACACTCTCCGCCCAGCGCAACAACCAGGCCTCCCCGGATCTGTCTCCTTCCCAGCATGCCAAGGAGCGCGGATGAGTGCAGAGTGGCTGTGGTTAGGCATCGGTTTTCTCGGGCAGGCGCTATTCTCGGCGCGCTTTATTGTGCAATGGCTGGCCAGCGAGCGCGCCAAACGCAGTGTCATGCCGGTTGCGTTCTGGTTCCTTAGCCTGGGCGGCGGCGCGACCCTGCTTGCCTATGCCCTGTACCGCCAGGACCCGGTGTTCGTGGTGGGTCAAGCGGCCGGATTGCTCATCTATCTCCGGAACCTGATCCTGATCCGCAAGGAACACCGCCAGCACCAGGTCAATGACGAGGATGGCAATGCTTGACCAGACGAGAGTCCCGGCACATCGCCCTGCCTATTTGCCGTCGCCGGAACACGATTATCGCTTGCTGTGGTCACTGCTCATGCTGTTCGCCCTGGTCCTGCTGGGACTAGGCATTGGCTTGCGCGATCCATGGCCAGCGGATGAGCCTCGCTTTGCCCTGAACGCCCTGGAAATGCTGGATACCGGCCAGTTCTGGTTTCCGCACCGCGGCGGCGAGCTTTATCCCGACAAGCCGCCCGTATTCATGTGGCTGACTGCCTTGTCCATCGCCATTACCGGCTCGGTGCGCATGGGCTTTCTCCTGCCTACGCTGTTGGCTTCACTGGGTGTCCTGGCGCTGGTCGTCGATCTGACACGCCGCCTGCACGGGCCGCGCATCGCCCTGCTCAGTGGCGTGGCACTGCTATCGACACTGCAGTTCGTGCTGCAGGCCAAGACCGCCCAGATCGACATGGTGCTGACCTTCTTCACCACGCTGGGGGCCTATGGGCTGTTGCGCCATGCGCTGCTGGGGCCAGCGCGCCGCTGGTGGCTGATTGCCTGGGCGGCGATGGGGCTGGGCATCATTACCAAGGGTGTCGGCTTTCTGCCCCTGTCGCTGCTGCCCGCCTGGGTATGGCTGGCCCGGCGAGGAGAGGCAATGCCGCTGACCTGGAAGGAACTCGGTCTGGGGCTTGCAGTGCTTACCGGCGTCATTGCCCTTTGGGGCCTGCCGATGATCATGATCGCAACGTTCAGCGGCGACCCGTTGCTGGCGGCATACCGCGACAACATCCTCTTCAAGCAGACCGGTGAGCGCTACGCCGATGCCTGGCACCATCACGAGCCGTGGTACTACTACCTTCTTGAGGTTTTACCCTGGGCCTGGTTACCACTGGTACTGACTCTGCCTTGGGCAGCGCCCGCCTGGTGGCGACGCGCGCGGCGAGGCGATGCGCGTGTTCTGCTGCCGCTGAGTGGCGTGGTGCTGATCGTGCTGTTCTTTTCGCTTTCCGCCGGCAAGCGTGGCGTTTATATGCTGCCGACGGTCCCCCTGCTGGTGCTGGCCTTGGCTCCGCTTCTTCCGGGCCTGCTGCCTCGGCGCGGCCTGAACTGGCTGGCGACAGCGGTACTGACCCTCCTCGGCGGCCTGTTTCTGGTCGCCGGCCTGAGTGGCTGGCTGGGCCTGCCGGCGCTGTCCGAGCTATCGATACGTTACGGCATCACGCCATGGGCCTGGTGGGTCCTGCTCGGCCTGGTCGCTGCCGGTCTGCTTGCCTGGCTTCGCCCCCGGCGTGGTGTCGCTGCACTGGCGTTGTGGCTGGTCGCCTTCTGGGCTTCGTGGTCGACCTGGGGCTACCTGCTTCAGGATCCGGTGCGCTCGCCACGCGACATGATGACCCAAGTCGCCCAGCTCACCGGTGACGAGGCTTGGCTGGCCTTGCCCAGTTTCGATGAAGAGTTCCTGCTACAGGCACGTCAGCCCAGCGTACATTTCGGGGACAACACGCCACTGCCCGAGCAGTTCGCGCGCGCCTTCCACTGGATGCAACAGGCGCCCGAGTCGCGCTGGATGCTCGCCGAAGCAAGCCACCTCGAAGCCTATGCCTGTGTCGACATGACCCAGGCCAAGGACATGGGACCACAGAACAGCGACGAGTGGTGGCTGGTGCCAGGCCAGGCGGTAGCCGACTGCGAAGGCAATGCCAACGCTGCGCTCCTCTTCGTGGCGCCGACCACCGTGGAGTAAAACGCGTGCGTTGAAGAGAAGCTGTAAGCAATTCTTAAGATTCAGCGGTCACACTGAGTGCACCAAATGCCATTCCCTATGGAATGGCCATGGAATTCTCGAACAGGACCGCTAGTCATGAGAAGAACGCTTCTGCTTTGCTACGAGGCTCTGGTAGTGCTTGGTAGCGAACTCCCACAGAAGGGGATTCGCTATCTTGGTAATCTGTCATGGAGTGACAAGGTGCAACATTGGCGACATGGCCATCCCGCCCTGTACCCCCAGGCTCGTCACCAGCAGCAATATCGCGCTGATCAGCATCGCAAGCGCTGAGGAACGGCCAAGGGTCGGAATCTCGGCCTGGCCGGGCTGGAACGCCATCGCCGCGATGACGCGCAGGTAGTAGAACAGCGATAGCACAGTGTTAATGACAGCGACCACGGCCAGCCAGGCGTAGCCGGCAGCCATGGTCGCTTCGAACAGAAGAAACTTGCCGAAAAAGCCCACCAGCGGCGGAATCCCTACCAGCGACAGCAATGCCAGAATCAGCACCGTTGCAATCAATGGCTGAGTCCTTGCCAGACCATGATAGTCAGCCAGGCAGGTGCGCCCACGCAGATGCGTGACCACACCAAACGCCGCCAGGTTGGCAAGAAGGTAGGCCAGCATAAAGCCCAGCAACGCCGTCATGGCCTGTGCTGTACCGATCACCACCACTGCCATCAGTGCATAACCTGACTGCGACACCGACGACCAGCCCAGCAGGCGACGCACATCGGTCTGGCGCAGCGCCGCGAGGTTGCCCAGTGTCATGGTGACTACGGCGATCAACGCCACGATAGGGGCCCAGGCCACACTCTCCGGCAGAATCGACACGAAGCGTGCCAACGCCACGGCTGCACCAACCTTGGGCACCACGCTCAGCAGCGCGGCCACCGGGGCCGGGGCGCCCTGGGCGACATCCGGCATCCAGGCATGTCCCGGAAAGGCCGCCAGCTTGAAGCTTAGCCCGATCACGATCCCCATCGTGGCGATGCTCAGCGCGAACTGATCGCCACCCTGCGTCGCGAGCCGCTCGTCCAGGTGGGCATAGTCGGTATCCCCCGCCAGCCCGAACAGGATCACAACGCCAGTGGCCAGCAACGTGTTGGTCAGCGCCCCGATCAAAAAGTACTTCATTGCCGCTTCCAGCCCCGGCGACCAGCCGCGGTGATAGGCTACCAGTGGATAGCTGGCCACCGAGGAGAGCAGTACGCCGACGATCAGCTCCATGGCATCGTTGGCCGAGGCCATCATGATGGCGCCGAGCAGGGCGAACAGGACCAATGCATAGTATTCACCATGGCGCCGGTCCGTGAGCATCCACGCCGGCGACAGCAGTACGGCAATGGCGCCGCCGACCAGTATCAGCCCCTTGGCGGCGATGGCCGGTCCATCCATGGCCCAGACACCGGAGAAGGTCGTGCGAGGGAGCGATGACCACTGGCTCCATGTCAGGCCGAACGAGACTGCCAGGACAAACAGTGCCAGCCAGGCCCCCCAGTGCTGGCGCTCGTGGGGCGTGAAGGCCGCCAACAGGACAATGGCCACGGCACCGACCAGCAGGACGATCTCGGGCAGCAAGTCACCAACGGGCATCAGCGGCCTCCCACCAGGATGGCCGACGAGGCATCGATCAGCGTGAGCAAGAAGCGGGGATAGACACCGATGATCACGATGCCCAGCGACAGTCCGCCAAGCACGCTCCATTCAGTCCGGGACAGCTCGGAGAATTGGCCCAGGTGCGTCGGCAGGTGACCGAAGAACAACCTGCGCAGCATGTCGAGAAACAGCGCGGCAGTGATCAGGATTCCCACTACCCCCAGCACAGCAAGCCATGGATAGACGGCAAACGTCCCGGTAAATATCTGGAACTCGGCGACGAACCCGGCCAGCCCCGGCATGCCCAGGCTGGCGAAGGACGCCAGCACCGTGAAGCCGGTCAGCAGCGGCGCCTGATAGGCCAGGCCACCGTAGTTATCCAGGGCGTAATCGCCTGTACGTTGCCAGAACGAGCCCGAGATCAGGAACAGCGCCCCGGTAATCAAGCCATGTGCCACCATTTCCACCGTTGCCCCGGTCAGTGCCAGTTGGCGCACCATCGGGTTATCGGTGACCAAGGCGGCTGCCACGGCGATACCCAGGACCGTGTAGCCCATATGATTGATCGAGGTATAGGCGATGCGCCGCTTGAGGTTGGATTGGCCCAGCGCCACCAGCGCGCCATACAGGATCGCGACCAACGCAATGATGGCCACCGGCAGCGCGTAGCGGGCGAAGGTCTCCGCCATCATCGCGAATGGCAGACGAATCATGCCGAAGGTACCCAGCTTGAGTAGCACCCCGGCCAGAACCGCCGAGGCCGGTCCCGGTGCATCGACGTGCGCCTGTGGCAACCAGGTATGCAGCGGTACCAGAGGCGTCTTGATCGCCAGTCCCAGCATGAGCGCCAGGAACACCAGGCCAGCGTAGGCTCCCGTGCCTGCCAGCGGTTGCTCGGCAATCAGTACGCGCATGTCGAAAGTCGGCGTTTCCAATGACAGGTAGAGGCCGATGATGCCCAACAGCATCAACAACGAGCCGGCAAAGGTATAAAGAAAGAACTTGAGCGCCGCCGTCTGCGCCTCGCCATGCCCCCAGCGCCCGATCAGGAAAAACATGCCGACCAGTGTCAGATCGAAGAATACATAGAACAACAGTAGATCCAGGGTCAGGAATACTCCCAGCGAGGCTCCCTGCAGGAACACTAGCCAAGCGTAGTACTGGCGTGGCTGACCACGGGTATCCACCGGATAGAGGATAGCGGCCACGAATAGCACGGCGCTCATGGTCGCCACCGCCAGCGCAATGCCATCGGCCCCTACACGGTAAGCGACCCCCAGCGATGGTACCCAGCGCACCTCGTCAATGTGCTGGAACAACGGCCCGGCTGGATTGAAGCCGGTCCAGGCGAAGACCAGCGCCAACAGCGACAGGCCGGCACTGCCCACCGCGACCCAGCGCGCCTGGCTCTGCGTCCAACCAGGCAGTAAGGCCAGTGCCAGCGCGCCGAGCCAGGGAATGACCAACGCCAATGTCAGAATCACAGCAAGGCTCCTATCCACAGCAACAGTAGGATCAATACGCAACCGGCTGCAATGCCGGTGTAATAGTGGTGGGTCTGACCACTCTGGGCCTGACGGGCCCAGTGGCCTCCCCGCTCGCTCAGTCGGGCCAGCGCCCCGGGCAGAGAATCTCCGATAAACTCACCGCGTGTCGCGTTGAACCGGGCCAACCAGGTCCCGACACGAGCCGTCGCCCGCAGGCCGGCATCGACCACCTCGTCGTCAATGCGCGCCAGCCCTCGGCTGCACGCCAACGCTGCGGAGGCAATGGCCTGGGTCGCCACGGGCAATCCATACCACTGCGCAGCGAGCCGCTGCCACTGTGTCGTCGGCGGCACTCGCCGCTCGGGGCGCGTCAGCCAAAGTCCAGCAACTACCCCTGCAGCGATAAAAGCCAGGGACACGAGATGCATCCACACATGACTGGAGGGAGCCCGCATCTCGAGCATGGCCATGAGCGGCTGATGCACGGCGGGGAACCATAGCAGCGACAGCAGGACGGTTCCCGCTACCAGGGCACGCAATGCCCAATCCTCGGGCCGGGACGGCCCCGGGCCCTTCGGTAACCCATGCCGATCCCCCCGCGGCGGACGCCCATAAGACAGACGCTGGAAACGCGTGGCATAAAATGCACTCAGCCCGCCGACCGGTATGATCAGCAGGGCCAGCCAGGTACCAACATCGCTTGCAGCGGCAATGATCTGCTCCTTGGCCCAGGCTGCGCCCAGTGGGTCGATGCCGGCCAGGGCCAGACTCGAGAGCAGGGCCATCACTGCCACGCCCGGCAGCAAACGCCCAAGTCGCATGCGTGCCAGGTCGAAGGTGCCGACCTGGCGCTCGGCCTCGCCCGCCGATAGGAATAGCCCGGCTTTCATGAAGGCATGGGCGATGAAATACATCATCGCTGCACCGGGGTAGCCGGCGCCCACTGCGATCCACATCAGCCCATACTGGGCCGAGGTCGAGGCGGCCAGCAGTTTCTTGGCATGCCATTGGCACGCTGCGGCGATGCTGCCTGCGAAAGCCGTTACTAACCCGATGGCGATGGTGACGGGTGCGAACCAGGCCACCGCCGATAGGGTCGGCTCCAGGCGTACGAGCAGGTACAGGCCGGCACTCACCAGAGTCGCCGCATGGAGAAGAGCGGACACCGGCACCGGCCCCGACATCGCTGCAAACAGCCAGGCAGAGAACGGTAGCTGGGCGGACTTGGCCGCCGCTGCCAGCAGTATTCCGGCCACTGCGACGTGCTTCAGGCCACCTTGTAGCTGGGCCAGATCGTCATAACCGAAGCCGCCACTACCGGCAAACACTGCGCCAGCAGCGATGTACAGGCCGAGGTCACCGAAGCGTGTCACCAGAAAGGCCGTGGTCGCATCCCGTGGCACGTGAGGTTCGCCCCAACGATGCGAGATCAGCGCCCAGGAACACGCCCCGATCAGCTCCCAGGCGATCAGCAAGGTCAGCAGGTCATTGGCAAGGACCAGCAGTTCCATGGCCCCGACAAAAGCCACCAGCATCGCTAGTAGCCTCGCCCCGCTGCCCACCCTCACCGAGTCGCCGTGGCGCGTCAGATCGTGATAACTGGCATAGATGACGATGGGCAAGGCAACCAGTGGCACCAGTACCGCAGCAACGCGACCGGCCGGCGACATCGCCAGGCCGAGCGTCATAGCCTCGCTCCATACATAGTGACTCGACACACCGAGAGCCTCTGCCAGGCCAACCATGACCAGCACCATCATTAGCCCCGATACAGCCAGCAATACCAGCCCGGCCCGGCCGAGTCGCCGGCCAAGCAGGTACACCACGGCCGCCAGCAGCAGCGGAACGAGAGATACAGCCCACAACGTCATTGCTTGAGCTCACTCAGTGCTTCCGTGGTATCGGCCTGCTTGCCGCGGAACACGGCTACCACCAGGGCAAAGCCCATCGCCATCTCGATAGCCATGACCGCCATGACAATGATCGTCAACAGTTGGCCCTGCGGCGCGCCGGCGCCGCTATAAGCCCAGAAGGCCACTGCGGCGAGCATGGCGCCATTGAGCATCAGTTCGAGCCCCATCATCAGCATGACGAAGGATTGCTGCGATAGCGCGCCGTACAGGCCAATGCCGATCAGTGCGGCGGCGAGTAACAATAGCGTGACCAGTGACATTCCAGCCTCCTTGCTGGCAGCACGTTCAGTGATGATGGTGGTGGTGCTCGTGCCCACCCTCTGACTCGCCCTTCTCGGGCTGGCCGGCTGGGTCACCTCCGGGCTCCAGCCCTGGTGGTACCGAGCCCTCCTCGGCCGCGCCGTAACGACCACGATGGCTGGAGAGCACGACCACACCGATCATGGTGGCAAGCAGCACGATTCCCGCTGACTCGAAGATCAACATCGAGTCGCCAAGCATTTCATGACCCAGCGAGCGCACCGGATCGAGGCCGGCCGGCAGCGGGTCCGCAGGAAAACTCGAGAATAGCGCCATCGCGGCGAGAATGAAGAAAGCCACGGCTCCGGCGATGATCGACAGGCGATGCTGATGCACCATCATCATTGGGTTGAGCCCCGCCGGGTTCATCATGAACATGACCATGAATAGCGCCATGACCATCATTTCCACGGCCATCATGAAAAACATCGCCACGCCCAGGTATTCCGCAGCCAACAGCATCATGATCGCGCCGACGGCAATGAACGATACCAGCAGAAAGAACGAGGCGCGCACCATAGAATCGGTGCGGAACACCCGCCACCCGGCCACGACCGCCAGCACCGCGAGCAGCAGGAAGGCGATATCCACGAAAATCGAATGTTCCATGCTCGTCTCCTTCATGCCCATAGGGCCAGTACCCCGGCCCAGACCAGATCGACGAACGACAGCGGTAGCAGCACTATCCACATCAGCGTGACGCAGCGCTCCGGCGCCACCCGGGGCAGCCATTGTCCCAGCCACAGCAGCAGCGCCAGCACGAACAGCGTCTTGAGTAACACCCAGACCGGCCCGGGCAGCCACGGCCCCAGCCAGCCACCAAGGAACGCCGTGGCGGCAATCCCGCTGAACGCTACCAGCATGACGGCGCGGGCACACTCCCAGACCAGTCGCGACGGCCCCGACACCTCAGCAGCGGTGCCCCCAGCCAGGTCCGTCGAATCGGCCAGATTGAGCGGTCCCCAAAAGGTCAGGCCCAAGCCCACGACCAGAAACAGCGGCAGGCCCAGTGGCTGGCGCACCACGTTCCATAGCGACTCCTGCGATGCAACGACCTGAGTCAACTGCAGCGACTCGGCAGGCAGGGCGGCACCGATCAGTACAAACATGCTGATCAGAATGTAGGACAGGCCCAGCGCCACGTAGCGATAAGCCCCGATCAAGGGCAGCACGGCATTGGCCGACCAGCCATGCAGGAAGATGACCACCGTGGCTAGCGCTTCTACGCTGCCCCACAACACCACGCTGGTAACCAGATCGGTCGCAATCAGCGTTGGCGACCAGGGCACCAGCGCCAGGCCAACCGCCGCCAGAGCCAGATAGAGCGCCGGCGCCAGTCTCCAAGCCTGCCAATCGGGTGCCTCGGTGGCGTTGGCATGTTGCGTCAATAGCCAGGCGGCCCGCGACAGCGGGCCCAGCCAGACGTCGCTCGCCAGTGCGCCTCTCGGAGCCGTCGCCACGAGACGGTCCATCACGGCGACCACATACGGACCCAGTGCCAGCACAACCAGTACCATGAGCAGCGAAGCAAGCGATTCGATCATATGTTCGCCCTTCCCGAGGTTTCAGCCACCTCGCGACTATCCAGGCTGGCTATCAAGGTCATGGCTTCGTCCCACTCCAGCCCGGGCAGCAACTGGTCGAGAAGGGCACTAGCATCCTGAGGGGGCTTAGCGGACCACGGGCCACGGGGCGTCTCGACAGCCTCGGTATTGGCAGTATGCAGCCCATCGGGTTCAGCCTGCCGGGCCAGCTGCAGTGACTGATCGATTTCCGCCAGCCGCTGCTCCCAGCGTGCACGCACCGTGCCGTCAGTACGGCATTGCGGCCTGAAGCCCAGCCGCTGGTAGCTGGCATCGTCCATGCGCAAGTCCGCGTCCAGGCCAGCGGCACGCGCCGCAGGCCCACCTAGACGAGCAGCCATCTCGGTGTCGAGCTGCCCGCCATCCATCGCTGCCAAGTGAAAGATACCGCTACGCACCAGCTGACGGCGCAATCCGTCGAGCCGAGATGCCGTCGATAGCTGCCGGGCCAGGCTCAGGGCATGGCGGGCTATCCGCTCGAGCCCCGCCAGGTGCAGTCCACGATAAAGCTGCACCAGATGGTATCTGGCACGTGCCAGCTCGAGCTCGGCGATCGGCACGGGGCGCTCCCGCGCGGCATAAAAGACCGGGGCGAGCCTCTGCGGCAAAGCGCCATGCCGGGTTTCCCATGACTGAATCACGTCTCCCTGCAGGGTAATCTCTGCGCAGAGCCCGCTGGGCAGGGCGGGATAGAACGGTCCGAGCCGGAAGGTCAGAGAATCCAGTGTCAGCCCGTCGCGCAGATCATCCTGCATGTTCATTGCCATGGGCCGGCCATAGGGGGTACCTCCCATCATGCCCTCACCGCCATGGCCGTCATCGCCCAGCCCTTCCCAGGGGTTGGGTGGCTCATCCGGCAGCAGTCGTGAGGCGCTATCGCGCTGCCCCAGCATCAGCTCACGATGGGTCCGGATCAGCGTATCAACTAGCCGGTCAGCCTCATCGACATGAATCGGTGCGTTCAGCGCTATCAGGGGCGCTCCGCGAAACCACACAACGGCAAACGGCGATGGCAGTTGATCATGTACATGCTTCAGGCCGTCACGAAGGGTTGCCGGGATCTCACCGACTACCAGTAGGACACTGGCATGTCGGGGCGAGTCGACCAGTTCGATTTGCGTCGACAGGACGAGCGTCGCCAGCAACGCTTCGTCGTGCTCTCCCCAGACGGGATACACCGGCACACACGAGCGCGCCGCCAGTTGCCGCAGCCAGCTCACTGCCACCGGAACACTCCTTCTCGCCAGGCATAGACAATGCCCACCGACAGGATGGCCAGAAACATGCCCATTTCCATCACGGCCATCATGCCCTTTTCGACGAAGACAACCGCCCATGGATACATGAACATCATCTCCATCTCGAAAGCGATGAGCAGCAGGGTCATCGGATAGTAACGAATGTGATAGCGGTTCCAGGCATGGGTATCGGGAGTTCCGCCGCCCAGGAACGGAATGCGTTGGGAGTAGGAGGGCTGCGGCTGATGGCGCAAGGGCCACGCTTGAATGAATAGCCCGGCAGACAGTGTCAGCGCCAGGATGATTACGAGCGTCAGCAGTTCCATCGTGCGTCTCGTGTGCTAACTCGACAAAGAAAGGCCGGCAGGAAGAATGACCTGCCGGCCGCCGGCCTGCCGATGCTATCAGGCCATGGCCTGGCACTCTTCGGCACACCGCATGCAAGCTTTCGCGCACTGCTGGCAGTGATCCATCTCGTGCTTGGCGCACTCTTCGCCGCACTTGCGACAGATATCCGCACACAGCCGGCAGATTTCCTTCATGTACTCGCTGTCCTGGGCCATGAACGAGGCCGCCAGCCGGCAGATTTGGGCACACTGCATGTCGAGCCGAATGCACTCGGCCATCATCTTGACGTCATCTTCCTGCAGGCAGGACACCGCACAGTAATCGCAGTAGGTCGCGCATTCATTACAGGCATCGATACATGACTTCAACTTCTCGAGATCCATCTCGTTCTCCTGTTTGTGTTACTACAAATTCGCGTATGGCCACGCGCCATTGCGTCGCGACCAACGCCCTATAAAGGTGTAGTCACGATGCCCGGCAAGAGCAAGCTGTGACCTATATGGGCATGACGAAACGAAGAGGACAGCCGGCTGGCCATCCTCTTCGAGAGCTAAGTTAAGCAACCCAGAACGTGGCTTACTGAGAAGCGACTTCGCCCAGGGCCTGATTCTGGTTGGACACTTCTGTGTAATTGCTTGCGTTGTACTCAGACTGCTTTATTTCTTCCACGCTCTGGTTGGTTTGCCATACCAGCCGATCGTTGTTCATCTGCAGCTCGTTCAGAGGGACAAGGAGTTCTTCCTGACCGGCGCCGAGCACACCGCCACGAGTAACCACTACACCGACCTGATTACTATTGTTGGCAGTAACCACATGATCGACTTCGCCAAGCTCATTGCCCGACGTGTCAAAAACGCGCTGCCCTTCGATATCCGTCACCATCAGGCTATAAAGGGCGTTCTGCTGGGACCCTGAGTTCTGTTGTTGCTGTTGCTCGCCTTCGACCACTTGAACATCGGCATTGTTGGCCTCTTCTACCGTCACCTCAGGTTCGGCCCCGGCAACATTTACATTGGGATCGGACGACTCGACCTGTACCTGAGCCTGGCCACTATCGTCGCGTACCGCGACATTGGCCTGCTCATCCCCGTCCACGGCGACACGCGGCTTGGACGGTTGTACCGCGACTTCGGGCTCGGGCTGGTTAACAGACACATCAGGCTTGCCCTGGTTGACCGTAACTTCAGGCTTCTGCTGAATTACCTCGACTTCGGGCTTATTCGTGTCGACCTGAACATTCGGGTCACGCATGACTACCTTGACTTCAGGATCAGGGACAGTGACCTCTACCGTAGGCTTGGGCTGTGTGACGATAACCTTGGGCTTCTGCTGGTCGACTGTCACTTGCGGATCCGCAGGATCCACTTTCACCTTCGGCGCCTTCTGGTCTACCGCCACTTCCGGCTCGGCGGGATCGACCTGCACCTCGGGCGGATCGGTGTCGACGACGACCTTGGGCTGCTGGGATTGGACGACGACTTCTTCCGGTGCATCTACGTTCTGGCCCCGTTCAGTAATGGCGACCAAAAGAGGCTGGAATTCCTGAAGGTTGAGCGCCTGGTCATTATTGCGATCATACTCGCTCATTACCTGTTCGCGGTTCTGCTGCATGTTGGCTTCGTTAAGGCGCTGCTGAACCTCATCCCATTGCAGCGACTGATCCCCGTTCTGGTCCAGCTGGTTGAATTCGGCACTCACCCTTTGTTCAACCTGACCACTTGCCTGTTGAGCAAAAGCAGGCGACATTGCCAGCGAGACACCAGCGGCACTCACTGCAGCGATCTGAAGGCCTAGCTTGTGCAGTTTCGGCTTCTGTTCCATGTGCATATAAATCTCCTTTTTTACGAATAGCGTCTTACAGTCCTCGCTTTTAGTGAGGGTCGCGAAGAGTTCATGGCTTCACCATCCTTAGAAACCATGTTTGCCCTTACAGTAAAAAGGCAATATGTTATTCAGAATTAAGAATTTAAAAGTTTGATTAAAAGAGCAAAAAACGAACCCAGCCATCCTCGTTTAATACCGGCCCGGAGCGAGTTCTCCAACAGCAATCCCGTTATTCAATTAACCGACTTTTAAAACCAAGGCTCTGTGCTGAGAGTAGTCTGCCCTACGAGGGTAATCACGCGAGTTTTGTATATATACTCGTAAAAAGGTGTCTTAACGCATAATGAGGTAACTGACAGGTATCTTCAGCACGCCAAGTAATACTATGGACATCCTTCAATATGAATTCGAAGGGTTAGGCACCCTCACTGAAAGATGGCTCTTCAAGCAACCTAGCGAGGCAAACGAATCTGGACACGAAGCCCGCCCTCTGCCGCCCGGGAAAAGATGATTGTGCCGCGATACTGTTCAACCACCTGCTTCAAAATGGCCAGTCCCAGGCCATGTCCCGGAGTGCTCTCGTCAAGGCGACGTCCACGCTGCCCCAGCAGAGGCAAAACTTCCTCATCCACTCCCGGCCCATCATCGCTGACATCGACTACCAATCCCGAATCATCCGAGATGTGGCAGTTCACTTGGGAACGCGCCCATTTCCCGGCGTTATCGAGAACGATCCCCAGCATCTCGTTAAAGTCTTGTCGCTCCACTCCTATACGTGCGCCCTCATTCAGGGATGACGTCAGCGTGAACCGCTTGTCGGGATATAGCGTCTGAACCAGCTCCCGCAAAGTTTGCGCTTCCTGAAGCACGTCCGAATATTGCCCACCTGTCGGCCCGGCGAAGCGTGCCCGTCGTAACTCCGAGACCAACTGGGCCTGCATGAATTCCAGGCGTTCCAGCATGCGCTGGCGACGCTGATCATCGATCGGCCGACGACCGCGCAGCACTTGAGTGACTGCAGCCAGGGGCGTCTGCAGGGTATGCGAGAGGTTGGCCACCGCATCGCGTGAGCGCTGCAGTCGCCGCTGCACCTCCTCCAGAAAATGATTGAGCTGGGCAAGCAAATCATCCAGTTCGGACGGAGCATCGAGATCGAGCCGCTCGCGCTGCCCTGCCTGAAGCTCGGCCAGTTGATGACGCAGTCGCGACAGCGGCCGCAGGCTACGGTTGACGGCGACCAGATTCAGGAGAATCAACAACAACAATACGAGACCGGCAATGCCACCAACCCACCAATGCAGGGTATGCAGGCCGGCTTCGACCTGAGCGAAGTCTTCGCCGATCAGCAGAACCCCGGGGCGCCCCTCTAATGTCAGCGTTTCCCGGTAGACGAGCAGATGCCGGCCTTGCGAGTGCACCTCGAAGACCCCAGCTTCCGGTGTCTTCAGCAAGGGCGTGAGTGATGCCAGCCATTTCTGGCTGGAGGCAAAAACCTCTTCACCGATGCGCAGAACATAGAGATGGTGAAAGACATCGGAGGTCAGCTCTCCCGGCTCAAGCCACTGAGCTGACAGGCCATCGGACTGCTGTAGCCTGTCGATGGTGTAATGCGCTTCCTGGCGAAGCCGGTCGCCCAGAAATTCCCGAGCCAGACTGCCCAGCAGGACACCATGCAGCAACCAGGTCACGCCTACACAAACCAGCGCCACCAGGCCCAGCCGTGTCAACAATCGCACCCGCAGGCTACGCTGATCAATGCGAAGCAAAGAGGTACCCTTGCCCACGACGTGTCTGGATGCGCGCCTTGCCGACCAGACGACGCAATCTCCCGACATAAACTTCAACCAGATTGGGCGCCGCCGCATCCTGGTCGAGCGTATAGAGCTGCTCCAGCAGTTGGGCCTTGGATAGGACCCGGTCGGGATGACGCATTAGGTAGCGCAGCAGGCAGAACTCAGTTGCCGTCAACGATTGCCATGCACCGTCATCGCCACGCCTCACCTGACGGGTATGCTCATCGAGGACGACATCGCCGATGCTAAGTACCGTGGCCAGGCTGCCTGTGCCTCGCCGTAGCAGCGCATGTAGTCGTGCCAGCAACTCGGCCTCGTGATAAGGCTTGGTCAAATAATCATCCGCCCCCCGTCGCAGACCGACGACCTTGTCCTCCCAGCTGTCCCGGGCAGTCAGGACGAGAATCGGCAAGCGATGACCCGCTTGCCGCCAGCGCTGCACAAGCTCGAGTCCCGACCCGTCGGGCAAGCCGAGATCGAGGATCGCCAAGGCATAGGCTTCGCTGGCTATCAGGGCATCAGCCTCACGTGCCCGGCATGCCACATCGACCCGATAGCCCTCGTCCTCCAGCGCTTCGGCCAGGCTTTCCGCCAACAGATCATCGTCTTCAACGAGCAATAGGCGCATCGGGACCCAACAGCACGATCAATGGGTATGCCCATCGGCATAATGGTCATCTTCCTGCGCCGAAGACGTCGGCTCCTGTTGGGTCGAAGGCTGCGCCCCAGAGGGGGGCGATGCCGTTTCTGGCTCGTCAGTTCCCTCATGATGGCCTGGCTGGGCACCATCGCCGTGCGCCCCCTCACCCTGGGCATGATGCCCCTGTGAAGGCTCCTCCATCATGGCGCTCATGTCGCCATGGCTATGATCGTGACCATCGTCCTGCGCCGTACTGCCATCGCCAGACGATATGAGCGCCAAGTACTGCGGTTCGGAAAGCCCAGGCAGGCGCTGAAGAAACGCCACTATTTCCCAGAGCGCCTGATCGTCATGCGTCTCCCCCCAGGCCGGCATGCTCGACATCTTGATGCCGTGCTTGACGATCCAGAACTGCTCCGCAGGCGCCCAGTGCCCTTCTTCGGCCAGCACCGGCGGCTTGGGGTTGAGACCCTGGCGCAGTATCGTGTTCTCGAGTCCTGGGCGAAGATGACAGCTCACACACATCTGCTGGTAGGCGCGGGCGCCCTTGGCGATTAACTGGTCATCGTCGAGGTCGGGCACATTGATACCCTCGGCGTGTTCCTCGACGGAATTGTGCATCGTTTCATGAAAAGCCCACTCCACCCAGGGTGTGTGGGCATCGCTGGCAGCCACGTTATAGGCTCCGCTATAAATGTAAGCAACGCCACTGAGTGCCAACAAAAGCAACGCCAGCATTGCTCCCAACAAGATCCTCATTCACTTCTCCATTATTGTGTTTCGTTACCCAGCTGCCATGCATGATAGGTCTAGAACCACATGCGAATCCCAACGACAGCACCGCTCCCCTCGACCTCACCGAATTCATCCCGCGTGAAGTCCGCGGTCTGACCGTACTGCTTTTCCCAATAACCGCCGATATACGGAGCAACCTTAGGTGTAATCTCGTAGCGTAGACGCAGTCCCAAGCGCGTGGAATTCAGCCCCTCGCCTACCCCGAACGCTTCGACATCGCTCCCCGCCAGCTCGATTTCGGCCCGTGGCTGCAGGATGAGGCGCTGGGTAACATGCAGGTCGTATTCGCCTTCCAACGCTGCGGAGACATCGCCATCCTCACTGACCCGAAAAGACGTATCAACCTCGATGCCGTAGGGTAGAGTACCCATCAGGCCGATGACCGCAAAGAAACGCTCGGGATGATCATTGCTTCCCAAGCCGCCCTGGTAGCCCACGCCACCCTGCAGTTCCCAGAAGTCCGCGATCAGGTGACTATAGAGCAGGTCCAGCGACTCGAACTCGGCCTTCTCACCGTCGCCTTGGGTGTTTTCACCCTCGCCCTTGAGGTAAAGCCGCTGGCGGTCACCGCCGTACCAGCCTTGAAAATCCCATATCAAGGCCTCCTCGTTGTCATCGCTCCAGGCATATTCGAAGCGGTCGACAAGCAGCGTCCCGAAATGATGCTCCTCCATGGCCACCCCCCAACCCGGCGGGATGTCCTCCACCTGGGCCAACGCCGCCGAGGCCAGGGAAAACGCGCCGATACCGGCGACTGCGCGTACACAAACGTTCATCGTAGTTTCCTTCAGGCGACCTTGACGACCCGGAACATGCCGGCATCCATGTGATAAAGCAGGTGGCAATGAAACGCCCAATGCCCCGGGGCATCAGCGGTAACGAGCGCGGAGACCCGCTCGCCCGGCTTGACGTTCAAGGTATGCTTGCGCGGAATCAGCTCACCGGCACCGTTTTCCAATTCCATCCACATGCCATGCAGGTGAATGGGATGCTCCATCATGGTCGTATTGACGAAGATCAGGCGTAGCCGCTCACCGTGCTCGAAGTGAATCGGGCCATCGACCTCGCTGAATTTCTTGCCGTCGAAAGACCACATGTAGCGCGCCATGTTGCCGGTCAGGTGCAGTTCGAGCTCGCGCCCCGGCGGTCGACGATCCGGCCAGGGCGCATAGGCCTTGAGATCGCTATAGACCAGGACACGCCGTTCGCCAGGATCGATGCCGATGCCTGGCTGATCATAACGGGCCCCCGGCTGTGCGGCTCCCGCTGCCAGGAGCGTATTGCCATGCTGGGCTGGAGGCGTCTCTTCCACGGGGGAGGCATGGTTCATTCCAGGCATCGAGGAATGGTCCACGCCGTGCATTGCGGAATGGTCCTTGCCATGCATTGTGGAGTGATCCATGTCATGCGCCGGAGTACGATCCATCCCGGCCATCGCTGCATGGTCCGTCGCACTCATCGCCTTGTGGTCCATACCTGCCATGCCGGCATGGGAAGAATGATCCTTGTCCGATGCGGCTTGCCCGCTTTCCATCATCGCGTGATCCATGCCGCCGCCATGGGCAGCCATGGCTTCCATGCCTCGATCGGCAATGCGTCGACGTTCGGGCACCGGGGCCGCCATGCCCAAGCGAGGCGCCAGCGTCGCACGCACATACCCGCTACGGTCCATGGTCTCGGCAAATATCGTGTAAGCCTGGTCCGCCTCCGGCTCGATGATGACGTCGTAGGTCTCGGCGACGGCGATACGGAATTCATCGACACTGACCGGCTGAACCGGCTGCCCGTCGGCGGCGACAACCGTCATCCTTATACCGGGGATGCGCACATCGAAGTAGCTCATGGCCGAGCCATTGATGACCCGCAGACGAACCTTCTCGCCCGGCCGAAACAGCGCCGTCCAGTTATCCTGCGCGGTATGGCCATTGACGAGGTAGGTGTAGGTGCTGCCGGTGACATCGGCGATATCGCGCGAGCTCATGCGCATCTGCTGCCACATGGCGCGTTGTTTCCATGTCTCCGCCAGACCATGCTTGGCGACATCGTCAAAGAAATCGACGAGGGTTCGCTCCTGGCGGTTGTAGTAGCCCTCAGCGACCTTGAGGTGGCGAAAGACGTCACGCGGATCCTCGAAGGTCCAGTCGGTCAACAGCAGAACATGCTCGCGATCATAGTCGAACGGCTCAGGTTCAGCCGGCTCGATGATCATCGGCCCGGCATGGCCCAGTTGCTCCTGCAGCCCCGAGTGGCTGTGATACCAGTAGGTTCCGTTCTGGTTGACGGGAAAGCGAGCCGTAAAGACCTCGCCGGGAGCGACGCCGGCATAGCTAAGCCCAGGTACGCCATCCATGTTCGATGGCAGAATGATGCCGTGCCAGTGAACGGACGTCGTCTCGTCGAGCAGATTGGTGATCTTGAGCGAAGCATCCTGCCCTTCGCGCAACCGGATCAGTGGCCCGGGGCTGGAGCCGTTGAGCGTAATCGGGTAAGCCTCTTTGCCGGCGATCTGCCGGGTCTCGCGTCGTACTGCCAGGGAAACCCGAGGGCCGTCTTCGAGCCCCTGAGGATAGATATTGGCCAGGCCGGCGGGAGCCGCCCAAGCTGGACGTACTCCCAAAGCAGCGGTGGACAGGCCGAGCAGAGAAGCGGCTTGAAGAAGCTGCCGCCGGGACAGAACGGGTGCACTTGCCATGGAAGAGTCCTGCGCAATCAGGGATTGCCTCATTCTGACCCAGCAACCTGAAAGCAAGCTGAAAAGCTCAAAGCAAGTGCTCGATCGGCAATAGGCGCAGCGCCGCGGCTTTCACGTGCCGCCAGAATCCGCCGGGCTCCTCGTCCAGTACGACCTTCCGCCCGTCGCGGCGGGTTTCCCAGCGCAGGCTGCCATTCTCGGCCAGTGTGACCTGATAACTGCGCGACGGGTGCATGCCCTGCCGAGCCAGATCCCAGAGCTGCTGCCCCAGCTCACGGCTGTCGATCAACAACCCCAGCTCGCTGTTCCACCACAGCGAACGCGGATCGGCATTGAGCGAGCCGATGAACACGCGATCCCGGTCGAAGGCCATGGCCTTGGTATGCAGGCTGGAGATTTCGCCCACGGCCCGAGTGGGTTGCCGTGACAAATCTCCCCGCAATTCGTAAAGGCGTGCGCCCTGCTTCAACATGGCAGGGCGCCACGGTGCATAGGCACCATGCAATGACGGCACATCGGTGGCTTCCAATGAATTGGTCAGCACGCTCAACGTAATACCGCGCTGCGCCAGCCCTTTTAGAATATCGACACCCGCCCGGGTCGGTATCACATAGGGCGAGATGATCAGCATCTCATCTTCGAGGCGGCCAAACGCGCCTTCGAGCTGGTTCATCAGGGTCAGTTCGAACGGTGGATAGCCGGTCACTGCAAGCTTTTCCGGCGAGTCCCACAACGCAATGGCCGGCGCCCAGACCAAAGAATCGAAGAGGCTTCGTCCAGGCTCGCCGGCCAAGCGCCGAAAGGCGGGTTGTGTCGACAGCGCATTGCCTTGCGCAGCATCTTCGGCGAGTTCGAATAGCAGGTCATGCCAGGCATCATCCTGCGCGGACTCGAACTGACGCAGCGGTACGGCCAGCGGATGATTCCAGAAGCTATCGAAACTGCCCGAGAGCGTGGCGACCACCGGGCCAACAGCCATCACGTCGAGATCGTTGAAGTTGAGTTCGGCATCGACCTCGAAGTACTCGTCACCCAGATTGCGCCCGCCAGTGATCGCTACGGCATTGTCCGTCACCCACAGCTTGTTGTGCATGCGCCGATGCTTGCGATCGAACTGGGCCAACAGCGTC
The DNA here is from genome assembly GCF_000378505.1 of Modicisalibacter luteus DSM 23508. GTDB lineage: Bacteria > Pseudomonadota > Gammaproteobacteria > Pseudomonadales > Halomonadaceae > Modicisalibacter > Modicisalibacter luteus. The sequence goes on from NZ_KB899999.1 coordinate 50,353, forward strand.
AGATAGTAGGTCAGGCGTGTGCCACGCCCCGTAGCCACCGGGTTGAAGACGCGTACTTCGGCATTCGGGTGACTGTCGAAGGCGGCCAGTATGGCTTGCTTGTTGCGGCTGGTTGGATCTTCAAGCAGCAGGCGTACACGCACGCCCCGCTGCGCGGCGTGCAACATCTGCCGCAGCAAGGCTCGACCAGTGCGATCGTCCTCGAAGATGTAGGTTTGAACGTCGAGTGTCTTCTGGGCATGTGCGGCCAACGAGGCCCGCAAGGCGAAGGCCGTCGGCCCATCCGACAACAGCCTCATGCCACTGACCCCATCGTGAGCGCCGTCTGCCTGACGAGCCCAGGCCCCCAGGTAAGTGTCGCGGGCGGTGTCCAGCGACAGCGCCTGGGATGGCACTCTGGCCACATCGACCGAAGTGCAGCCAACCAACCATAAGAGGCTGGCCAGGGCCCATAACCAGCGCCTGCCGCAACTACCTGGCTTCGATAGATGGAGCGTCATTGTTGTCCGGTCATTGCCCCGCATTGGCGTGGCGAGAGTTGCTCAGCAGCCAGGTGACCACCCGCCCGGTAATCAGCGCACCGAATACCAGGCAGTACATCCAAGGTACCGGTAGGCCAAGTACACCGAGTAGGAAATAAGCGGTACTTCCCTTGCGGTTTCGACCGGGCCGACCAACGTACCTGTCAGCCAGCCGTTAGGCGACGGCCGCCCCATGACGGCCATCGCAATACTAACGAGGCAGTTAGACGCCGCATGAAAGCGCCCGCAACTGACTACTCTTGGGCGTCCTGGGAAGTGCTGCTCGAACTCGCCTGGGATACGCCATTCTGACCGCCGCCGCTGGACGAGTTACCCTGCGCCGGCTCTTCCGGGGTCGACTCGTTGGGCTGCATCTGCTGAGCAGCCGGATCGCTTACGGGCATCTGGTCTCGCGAGGATTGTCCTTCGCCGATGGTCTCGTCTGGTTCCACCATGTCCGAGCCCGTAATACCGCTGGTCGTTCCCGTCAGACCAGTCGCCACATCGGCATCGTTACCGACATCAACCTGGGTTTCGGCGGACCCTTCGCCGACGTCCATTTCCCTGTTCGCTGTTTCCCCGCCCGATTCACCGGCATTCTCCGAGGCCGGGTTGGTCGTATCCGTGCTGGTCGCTTCCTCATCATCACCACATCCGGCCAAGAGCGCCCCGGATAGTAACAGCGTTGCCAACAGCGATAGTTTGCCGCGTTCCATGATGCTCTCCTTGTCTCCTTGGGTTGTTACGTCTTACTTCACCCAGCGTAGCTTTCCTTGGCGGAACGTACTGAACGAGAGGCCGTTACACTCACGCTCCTTGGCCTGCAATCAGCTAAAGTATAAGAAACTTATAAGAAAAGGCATAACCACCTGGGCATAACGTTGCCCTAGCCGAGGCGTCTGTGCCTTGCCGCGATTCGCTCCCCTTCTGCCGCCCAAGCCAATCCAGACCCAAAAGCCCTACCATGGAAACGCCGCCCGAAGGCGGCGTGGCATGACGAGAAACCGGAACGGCTCAGTAGCGGTACTCATCCGGCTTAAAGGGGCCATCCACCGGGACGCCGGTGTACGTGGCCTGGTCCTCGGTCAGGCGGGTGACTACTCCACCGAACCCTTCCACCATGTAGCGGGCCACTTCCTCATCGAGTTGCTTGGGCAACACGGTCACGCTCAGGCCACTGGTTTTCTCGTCGTCAGTGAGATCGGCGAAACGCCGCTCATAGAGGTGGATCTGGGCAAGAACCTGGTTGGCGAACGAGCCGTCCATGATCCGCGATGGATGACCGGTGGCATTGCCCAGGTTTACCAGACGACCCTCGGAGAGCAGAATCAGGTAATCATCACTGGTCGGATCAAACTCGCCCGGATCGCTGTCGCGGTAGATCTTGTGGACCTGCGGCTTGACCTCCTCCCAGTGCCACTGACGACGCATGTAGGCAGTGTCAATCTCGCTGTCGAAATGGCCGATGTTGCACACCACGGCCCCCTTCTTGAGCGCCCTGAGCATCGGCGCATCGCAGGCGTTGATGTTGCCGGTGCAGGTCACGACCAGGTCGATCTTTCCGAGCAGGTCTCGATCGATGCTGTCGACTCCCTTGTTGACGCCACCGACATAGGGTGACACCACCTCGTAGCCGTCCATGCAGGCCTGCATGGCGCAGATGGGATCGATCTCGCTGACCTTGACGATCATGCCTTCCTGGCGTAGCGAGGCGGCCGAGCCCTTGCCTACATCCCCATACCCAACCACCAGCGCCTGCTTGCCGGCCATCAGATGGTCCAAGCCACGCTTGATAGCGTCGTTGAGACTATGGCGGCAGCCGTACTTGTTGTCGTTCTTGGATTTGGTGACGGCATCGTTGACGTTGATGGCCGGCACCTTGAGCTTGCTGTCGCGCAGCATCTCCTGCAGGCGGTGTACACCAGTGGTAGTTTCCTCGGAGATGCCGTGAATGTTAGCCAGCAACTCGGGACGTTTGTCATGCAGTAACGCCGTCAGGTCGCCGCCATCATCGAGTACCATGTTCGGTGTCCAGCCATCGGGGCCCTCCACGGTCTGCTCGATACACCACCAGAACTCCTCCTCCGTTTCGCCCTTCCAGGCGAATACCGGGATGCCGGCAGCGGCGATTGCTGCAGCGGCATGATCCTGGGTCGAGAATATGTTGCACGAGGACCAACGCACCGAGGCACCTAGCTCGATCAGGGTCTCGATCAGCACTGCCGTCTGGATGGTCATGTGGATACAGCCGGCAATGCGGGCACCGGCAAGCGGCTGTTGATCACGGTATTTGGCGCGAATCTTCATCAGTGCCGGCATTTCGGTCTCGGCAATGCGAATCTCGCGACGCCCCCAGTCGGCCAGACCGATGTCGGCAACCTTGTAGTCATTCTGAGTAGTGGGTTGGGCATTGGCCATTGCTGTCATCGTCTTACTCCATTCCAAGGGAATGGGCGCCGTTGCGACTTGCAAACGTCTACCCGAGCCTCGCACACGATAAGCCATGCGCTGCAGCGCCCCTCGGGTAGCAATAGGAAGGTCGATTTTCAAATCACAGTAGGAAAGCTCACATTAACGGGACATTTTTTCAATCCCGGCCGTCCTCTCGACGGTCGGGATTGCTAGAAGCAGCCGGCAGGAGCCAGCCACCCGCTAATATCGCTGTGCGTGCGTTATTGGGTAGGCTGCTCTTCTTCTGTCGCCGAGGCCTCGCTTCCTTCTGCAGTTCCGCCGGTTTCGTCACCATCGACTACGGTGACATTGTCTTCCGTACCACCGTTGCCGTCCTTGATGATGACGTTCGCGTCGCTCTCCCCGTTGGCTGAGGCATTGCCTTGTGAACCGTTGCCTTCCTTGATAATGACGTTCGCGTCACTCTCTTCGTTGGCAGGGGCATTGCCTTGTGTGCCGTTGCCGTCCTGGGTGACAACGTTCGCCTCGTCCTCGCCGCCCTTGTTTGCGGGGGTATCAGTCGAATTAGACGCACTGGCGTCCTGCTCCGTATCGGCAACGGGTTCATCGGGTTGGGCCTGATCCCCCGTCCCAGCCCCTGAGACAGGCTCAGCGGCTTCCTCTTGATCCTCTTGAGAAGTGTTGTTCGCCGGCTGGGTCTCGGTCACCTCTGCTTCGTTGGTGGTCGTTGCCTCCTCGGGGGCCTCCTCCTCTCCGCAACCGGTCAGTAGCGCCCCCGTCAGGGCGAATGCGGCAATCAGGATCGTGCGCTTTTCCATGGCTGAACATCCTCATATCCATTGATCTGGCAGGCATCATTGCACACACCAGCGTAGTTCGACTCCGCCACGAATGCAGCCCACAGGCCGCCATGTTCGCAATGCAACGTACCTCGGAGTCACAGCTGGCCCGGCCCAAGCATGGCCAAGCATGTTACTCATCTTCGATGCTGGTTCCCGGCTCACGATCCATCGTGTCCTCTCCAGGGATGTCGGTATCGGTTTCGTTGCTCTGGCCGTTGTCTCCGCACCCTGTCAGCAACGCCCCGGTCAGCAGGAGCGCTGCGAATAGCGTCATCTTGCTCATGTCCATGTGTCACTCCTTTTCATGCTGGCGAACGGTGTCCACTTTCAACGTAGCTCGCCTGATCCACTCGCAACAGTCCGTATTGGTCCAGAAACGCCGACGCCCCGCGAAGCGGGGCGTCGATAGGCAGCAGATGTCATGCAAACTTAGATACCGGCAGCAGCCTTGAGCGACTCGGCCTTGTCGGTCTTCTCCCAAGGAAAAGCCGTAAAGGTTTCGGTATGCATTTCACCGCTGACATCGGTCCAAGTATAGCTGTGCTCGAATGGCTCGCGCCCGAAGTGGCCGTAGGCGGCCGTCAACTGGTACATGGGATGCTGAAGATCGAGCATATGGGTAATCGCGTACGGACGCAGGTCGAAGTGTTCGCGTACCAAATCAACGATCTTGTCGTCGGCGATCCTGCCGGTACCGAAAGTGTTGATCGACACAGAGGTCGGCTCGGCGACACCGATCGCGTAGGAGATCTGGATCTCGCACCTGTCGGCCAGGCCGGCGGCAACGATGTTCTTGGCCACATAACGACCGGCATAGGCAGCGCTGCGGTCGACCTTGGACGGGTCCTTGCCGGAGAACGCGCCTCCCCCATGGCGTGCCATGCCGCCATAGGTATCGACGATGATCTTGCGCCCGGTCAGACCGCAGTCACCAACCGGCCCCCCGATCACGAACTTGCCGGTCGGGTTGATATGGTAACGGGTCTTGTCCGTCAGCCACTCGGCCGGCAACACCTGTTCGATGATCTCGCGCTTGACCATCTTGCGCAGGTCTTCCTGGTCAATCTCGGGGTCATGCTGGGTCGACAGGACGACCGCCTCGACCCCCACGGGTTTGCCATCCTCGCCGTAGCGGAAAGTCACCTGGCTCTTGGCGTCGGGACGCAGCCACGGCAGCATGCCCTTCTTTCGCAACTCGGCCTGGCGTTCGACCAGGCGATGCGAATAGTGGATCGGCGCCGGCATGTACGACTCGGTCTCGTTGGTCGCGTAACCGAACATGAGCCCCTGATCCCCCGCGCCCTGATCTTCCGGCTTACTGCGGTCGACACCCTGGGCAATGTCCACACTCTGCTTGCCGATCAGGTTGAGGACACCGCAGGTTTCGCCATCGAAGCCGACATCCGAGGAGTCGTAGCCGATGTCCAGGATCACCTTGCGCACCAGCTCCTCCAGATCGACCCAGGCGTTGGTGGTGATCTCGCCGGCGACGATTGCCACGCCAGTCTTGACCATTGTCTCGCAGGCCACGCGAGCCTGCTTGTCACGCGCAATGATCGCGTCGAGCACGGCGTCGGAAATCTGGTCGGCGATCTTGTCCGGATGCCCTTCGGAGACAGATTCGGAAGTAAACAGGGAATATTCGCTCATGCGTCCTTGACCCTCTTGGCGTTTACCCGTCTTGAGCGGGATAAGTGAAACGAAAGGGGAACCGGCGCCGCAGGCCAGGGCGACGCACGACCGGCGCAGAAAATGACGCTGGCCCGGGGGGGCAAAGTCTACACGCAAGCCCTACCAGTGCCTAGCGAGCCGAGATGGATGCTCCCTGCGGTGCGCGCCCCGACGCTGTCATTCGATGGGCATGCGGCTTCCCCACCTCCGCTACGATAGGAGAAATCGCGGTGGCTCGCCCGCCGCGTCATTTGATGGATACGGATAACTCGGCGACAATAGCGCCCTGACCCGGCGCCCGCACCCTTCGGGCGCATCCTGGGATTTGCCTGAAAGATGACAAGCGCAGGCTTTCAGGCAAATCGTAGTTGAACAGGCAGCGACCGAACCCGCGGTGGCTGCCATTGCTGATTTGCCGTAGGCGAGGAGCTATACGATGCCGTCCCGTTTCGAGCTGGCGAACGCCATCCGCGCGCTGTCCATGGATGCCGTGCAGAAGGCCAAATCCGGTCACCCCGGCGCCCCCATGGGCATGGCCGACATCGCCGAGGTGGTGTGGAACGATTACCTCAAGCACAACCCGGCCAACCCGCACTGGGCCGACCGCGACCGTTTCGTGCTGTCCAACGGACACGGTTCCATGCTGCTCTATTCACTGCTCCACCTGACCGGCTACGAGCTGACACTGGAAGATTTGCAGCACTTCCGTCAACTGCATTCCAAGACGCCGGGCCACCCGGAGCTTGGCTACACGCCGGGTGTCGAAACCACTACCGGCCCACTGGGTCAGGGTCTCGCCAACGCCGTAGGCATGGCCATCGCCGAGCGTACCCTGGCGGCGCAGTTCAACCAGCCGGGCCATGAGATCATCGACCACAACACCTATGTGTTCCTGGGCGATGGCTGCATGATGGAAGGCATCTCCCACGAAGCTTGCTCGCTGGCCGGCACCCAAGGGCTGGGCAAGCTGACCGCCTTCTACGACGACAACGGCATTTCCATCGATGGCGAGGTCGAGGGCTGGTTCACCGACGATACCGCCAAGCGCTTCGAGGCCTACGGCTGGCACGTGGTGCCCAACGTCGATGGTCACAATCCGGACGAGATCAAGGCCGCCATCGAGCTGGCACGCAATCACGACGATCGTCCCAGCCTGATCATCTGCAAGACCATTATCGGCTTTGGCGCGCCCAACAAGCAGGGCTCCGAGGAGAGCCACGGGGCACCGCTGGGCGACGATGAGGTCGCCGCTGCCCGTCGCCAGCTAGGCTGGCCCCATGCTCCCTTCCATGTCCCCGAAGAGATCTACCAGGGCTGGGACGCCACCGCCCGCGGCCAGAAGGCCGAGGACGACTGGAATGCCCGCTTCGAGCGCTATCAGGAAGCCCACCCCGAGTTGGCCAGGGAGCTCAAGCGTCGCCTCAAGGGCGAACTGCCTGCCACGTTGAAGACCGAGAAGCTGATCGAGGAAGCCCAGGAGCGCGGCGAGACCCTCGCTACTCGCAAGGCGTCCCTGACCTGCCTGAACGAGTTCGGCCCGCAACTGCCCGAGCTGCTCGGCGGCAGTGCCGACCTCGCGCCATCCAACCTGACCTTCTGGAAAGGGGCGAGCGCGATCAACCGCGACCATGCTGCCGGTAACTACCTGCATTACGGGGTTCGCGAGTTCGGCATGGGGGCGATCATGAACGGCATCAGCGCGCACGGCGGGTTCATTCCCTACGGCGCGACCTTCCTGACCTTCATGGAGTACATGCACAATGCCGTGCGACTGGCGGCATTCATGCATCGTCAGGCCATCTACGTATTCACCCACGATTCCATCGGCCTCGGCGAGGACGGTCCGACCCACCAGCCGATCGAGCAGATGGGTGCGTTACGCTCGACACCGAACCTGTCCACCTGGCGCCCGGCCGACGCGGTGGAAACCGCCGCCGCATGGCATACCGCCCTGCATCGTCGCGGCGCCCCGACCGCCCTGGTCCTGTCGCGCCAGAACCTGCCCCATCAACAGCGCGACAAGCATCAGCTGGCCGATATCCAGCGCGGCGGCTACGTGCTCAAGGACAGCGACGAGCCTGCCGAGGTGATCCTGATCGCTACCGGTTCCGAAGTGGCCTTGGCCATGGACGCTGCCGATGCACTGGAAGCCAAGGGCAAGGCGGTGCGGGTGGTGTCGATGCCCTCCACCGATACCTTCGAGGCCCAGCCAGCCAGCTACCGCGACAGCGTATTGCCGCCGACCCAGCGCAAGCGCGTGGCCATCGAGGCCAGCCATTACGCCTACTGGTACAAGCATGTGGGCCTGGATGGCCGCATCATTGCCATGGACCGTTTCGGCGAATCGGCCCCGGCCGCGGATCTGTTCAAGTATTTCGGCTTTACCGTCGAGAACGTGGTCGAGCAGGTCGAGCAGATGCTCGCCGAGTAATCTCGGCGCGCTGTTCACACAGCTGCGAACAGAAAAAGCACGGCGTAAGCCGTGCTTTTTCATTTTCAGGAGCGCACTACCGATAGCTCAGAACGCCCAGTCCTCGTCTTCGGTACGCTCGGTGCGACCGATCACATAGGATGAACCGGAGCCAGAGAAGAAATCGTGATTCTCGTCGGCACCCGGCGAGAGCGCGGCGAGAATTGCCGGACTCACCGCCTCGGTCGCCCCGGGGAACAGCGCTTCGTACCCCAGGTTCATCAAGGCCTTGTTGGCGTTGTAATGCAAGAACGCCTTGACCTCCTCGGTCAGTCCCACCTCGTCGTAGAGCGACTCGGTGTAATGCACCTCGTTGTCGTAGAGGTCAAGCAGCAAGTCGAGGGTGGCATCCTTGATCTGTTGCTGGCGTTCGGCGGACTCGCGCTCCAGGGCACGCTGGAACTTGTAGCCGATGTAGTAGCCATGCACCGCCTCGTCACGAATGATCAGACGGATCAGATCGGCGGTATTGGTCAGCTTGCCACGACTCGACCAGTACATCGGCAGGTAGAAGCCCGAGTAGAACAGGAACGACTCGAGGAACACGCTGGCCACCTTGCGCATCAAGGGGTCGTCAGTGCGGTAACGTTCAAGGATCAACTCGGCCTTGTTTTGCAGGTGCGGATTTTCCTCACTCCAGCGGTAGGCATCATCGACGTCCCGAGTGGTGCAAAGGGTCGAGAAGATCGAGCTGTAGGAGCGGGCGTGGACCGACTCCATGAAGCTGATGTTGGTGAACACCGCCTCCTCGTGGGGCGTCACGGCATCCTCGATCAACATCGGGGCGCCGACCGTGCCCTGAATGGTGTCGAGCAGTGTCAGTCCGGTGAATACGCGAATGGTCAGCTGCTGCTCGGCCTGTGTCAGCGAGTTCCAGGCCGGCAGGTCGTTGGACAGCGGAATCTTCTCCGGTAGCCAGAAGTTACTGGTGAGGCGGTTCCACACCTCCAGGTCCTTGTCATCCTGCAGGCGATTCCAGTTGATGGCATCGACGCGCTTGAGATGACGCGCAGCGGCAATGGCGGCCATGACGATCCTTTCACTCTGTTCGAACGACGCCGGCACGGGGACCGACGCCTCGGTATTTTCAGTATTGCGACCACACCATCCCGGTCACAGGGTGCAGGAGACGCAGCCTTCCACTTCCGTTCCCATCAGCGCCGCCTGGCGCAGACGCACGTAGTAGATCGTCTTGATACCCTTTTTCCAGGCGTAGATCTGGGCGCGGTTGATGTCGCGGGTGGTGGCGGTATCGCGGAAGAACAGCGTCAGCGATAGTCCCTGGTCGACGTGTTGGGTCGCCTCGGCGTAGGTGTCGATAATCTTCTCGGGGCCGACCTCGTAGGCGTCGCGGTAATAGTCCTGATTGTCGTCACTCAAGTAGGGTGCCGGATAGTAAACGCGGCCCAGCTTGCCCTCCTTGCGGATCTCGATCTTCGCCGCCACCGGGTGGATGCTCGACGTGGCATGATTGATGTAGGAGATCGAACCCGTCGGTGGAATCGCCTGCAGGTTGCGGTTGAAAAGGCCGTGTTCCATTACCGAGGCCTTTAGCTCGCGCCAGTCGGCCTGGGTCGGGATGCGAATGCTGGCGGCGTGGAACAGCTCACGCACCCTGGCGGTCCGCGGCAACCATTCACGCTCGGTGTACTTGTCGAAATAACTGCCGTCGGCGTAGGCGGATTCCTCAAAGCCGGCAAAGCGTGTCCCACGCTCGATGGCCAACTGGTTCGAAGCCCGCAGGGCGTGGTAGGTCACCGTGTAGAAATAGATGTTGGTGAAATCCAACCCTTCCTCGGAACCGTAATGGATGTGCTCACGCGCCAGATAACCGTGCAGGTTCATCTGGCCCAGACCGATAGCGTGAGAGCGGGCATTGGCTTCGGCGATAGACGGTACCGAGCGGATGTCGCTCATTTCGGAAACGGCAGTCAGGCCACGAATCGCCGTTTCGACACTGGCTCCGAAATCCGGGGCATCCATCACCCGGGCAATGTTCAGCGAGCCCAGGTTGCAGGAGATATCCTCGCCGATACGCCGGTAGCCCAGGTCGTCGTCGTACTCGGTGGGCGAATTGACCTGGAGGATTTCCGAGCAGAGGTTGCTCATATTGATGCGCCCCGCGATCGGGTTGGCGCGATTCACCGTGTCCTCGAACATCACGTACGGGTAGCCGGACTCGAACTGCAGCTCGGCCAGGGTCTGGAACAATTCGCGCGCATTGGTCTTGGTCTTGCGGATGCGCGAATCGTCGACCATCTCCTGATACTTCTCGGTGATGCTGAGGTCACCGAACGGCACGCCATAGACGCGCTCGACGTCATAGGGCGAGAACAGGTACATCGCCTCGTTGCGCTTGGCCAGCTCAAAAGTGATGTCGGGGATTACCACGCCCAGCGACAGCGTCTTGATGCGGATCTTCTCGTCGGCGTTCTCGCGCTTGGTGTCGAGGAAACGCAAGATGTCAGGATGGTGTACGTTGAGGTAGACCGCCCCTGCGCCCTGGCGCGCGCCCAGCTGATTGGCGTAGGAGAAGGCATCCTCGAGCAGCTTCATGATCGGGATGATGCCAGAGGACTGGTTCTCGATGCGCTTGATCGGCGCACCCAGCTCACGGATGTTGCTGAGCAGAAACGCCACCCCACCGCCGCGCTTGGAGAGCTGCAGCGCAGAGTTGATGGCCCGGCCGATCGACTCCATGTTGTCCTCGATGCGCAGCAGGAAACACGACACCAGTTCGCCGCGCTGCTGCTTGCCGCAGTTGAGGAAGGTCGGCGTGGCCGGCTGAAAACGGCCATGGATGATCTCGTCGAGCAGCATCGTCGCCAGCCTCTCATCGCCGCGTGCCAGGCTAAGAGCGACCATGCACACGCGATCCTCGTAACGCTCCAGATAGCGACGGCCGTCGAATGTCTTGAGGGTATAGCTGGTGTAGTACTTGAAGGCGCCGAGAAAACTCTGGAACCGGAACTTCACCGCATAGGCCCGCTCGAAGAGCCGCTTCACGAACGCGAAATCGTACTGCTCTAGCACGGCGCGCTCGTAGTAGCCCTCCTTTACCAGGTAGTCGAGCTTCTCCTCGAGCGAGTGGAAGAACACCGTATTCTGGTTGACGTGCTGCAGGAAGTACTGACGCGCCGCCTCGCGATCGGCGTCGAGCTGCAGGTGCCCGTCGGCATCGTAGAGGTTGAGCATGGCATTGAGCGCATGATAATCCAGTGCCTTCGCCGACCGGGAGGTCTCGGTTGCCGGCGCTTCGTCGGGCAGTTCCAGGGTGTCATTCAACATCGGCGGTCTCCAGGGTAAGACAGTCGCGTACCTTGAGGACATCTTCAGGTGTCCCCATGAGTTCGAAGCGGTGCAGCAAGGGCACCTGGCACTTGTGGGCGATGACCCGGCCCGCCAGCCCGAAGGCGCTGCCGAAGTTGGTGTTGCCACCGGCCACCACCCCGCGAATCAGGGCGCGGTTGTGCGTATCGTTGAGAAAGCGAATCACCGGCCCCGGCACCGAGGTACGAGGGTCGCCATCGCCATAGGTGGGGACGACCAGCACATAAGGACGCTCCACCCGCAGCGATTCGCGACGACTCGACGGGATTCGCTGGGCGGGCAGGCCCAGCTTTTCCACGAAGCGTCGGGTATTGCCCGACTGAGTGGAGAAATAGACCAAGTCGCTCACATGGGCTCCCCGCTCAGGCCAGCTGGCGGATGCGCTCGGGCCGGAACCCGGACCAGTGCTCCTCTCCCACGACGACAACCGGAAGCTGTCGATAGCCCAGCGATTCGACGGTGCGCACCGCGTCTGTCTCCACGCTGATATCCACCACGCTATAGTCGAGTCCCTGCTTGTCGAGGGCGCGGTAGGTGGCATGGCACTGCATGCAATCCGGCTTGCTGTAAATGGTAATACTCATGATAATCGTTCCCGTAAATGACAGCGGTGCGCAAGAAAAGTGCTCTCGCCTCCTCAGGCCGAGAGCACCACATATGGTAGTCATTTACGCAAAAGAATCAACATCTGGTACCGAGTCGAGATCAGCGTCTCGTCAATGCTGGATCAACGGGCGTCTCGCAGCAGATAGCTCTCAAGCCCCCAGCGTAGCGGCCCGACCTGCCTGGCCAGGCCCAACGCGGCCTGGCGCAGCATACGAGCAGGCGGGCGTGCATCGCCATACAGCGACACTACGGTCTGGGAAGCCAGCCACAAGGGCCGGATCGCGCGCTGATGGGCGCGTTCGTAGGCGGACAGGACAGCGGACGACCCGATATCGCCACCTCGCCGATGCTCCATGGAAATTTCACGCGCCAGCCGGTGCACGCTGGCCAGCCCGACGTTGAAGCCATGCGCAGTGGCGGGATGCAAGCCGATCGCGGCATCGCCGATCAGCGCAAGGCGCTCCTCGACCAGACGCTGCGCATAGCCGACCCACAGCGGGTAGCTATGCACCTCTCCGATACGCTGCATGTCGCCCAGGCAGTGACGATAGAAGTCGGTGACCGTTGCCGAGAATGCAGCAACATCCAGTGATGCCAGCCGTTCGGCTTCCGTCGGCGTTAGCGTCATGACTACCGAGGAGGTTTGCTCGTTCAGCGGCAGGAGCGCCAGTGCCCGCTCGTAGCCGAACCAGGACCATGTCGTCTCGCCATGGGGGCGCTCATGAGCCATGCGGCAAACCAGCACCTTTCGACCAGTGTCCTCGAGATGGGCAGGCAGCCCCGCCATTCGACGCGTTACTGACATCCGACCGTCGGCCGCCACGACCAGTCGGGCGTCCAACCGGCTGCCATCCTCAAGACGCAAGGTGCGTGTGCGTGTAGCGGTCTCAAGCGCGCTGACGCCCTGGCCGGTAAGCAGCGTGATCCGCGAATCGTCCAGGGCGGCCTCGAAAGCGGCACGCCGGATAACGCGGTTGGGAACGAGTTGGCCAATGGTTCGTGATGCAGAGCGTTCGCCGCCGGCCAGCGTCATGGCTTGCGGCGCGTCGCCATTGTAGAGCTGCGCCTCGCGAATCGGTGCCACGCTCTGCATGTCGATACGCTGCCAGATACCGGCCCAGGCGAGCTGACGTCGTGACGTGTGGGTCAGGGCGATCTCGCGTCCGTCTTCTCCCGGTTCTGCCAAAGCGGAATAGGGGATGCGGTCGACCACGGCCACCTCCAGCCCCATGGCGGCCAGTTCGACAGCCAGGCAGAGCCCCGCCGGCCCAGCACCCACGATCGCCACGTCGGCCATTGTGTTTTCCGGCATGTCACTTTCCCCTTGCGCCATTCGTCGTTAACGGCTGTCAGTATGGCTGCTCATGATACGCTGTGGTCCACATAGCGACCACGGGCAGTGGCGATCGGCCACGCCTCAACGACAAACGGCCCGGCAGAGCCGGGCCGTTGCGGTAATCCCCGAGTCGCCCAGTTAACTTCAGGCGATGGTGATATCCTTCGAGAGGTAGACATCCTGAATGGCGTTGAGCAGTTCGACGCCCTCCTTCATCGGCTTCTGGAAGGCCTTGCGTCCCGAGATCAGGCCCATGCCGCCGGCACGCTTGTTGATGACTGCCGTGCGTACAGCCTCACCGAGGTCCGAATGGCCCTTGGAGCCACCCCCCGAGTTGATCAGCCCGGCACGTCCCATGAAGCAGTTGGCTACCTGATAGCGGGCCAGGTCGATGGGGTGATCCGAGGTCAGCTCATCGTAGACCTTGTCGTGGGTGTGGCCAAAGCCGATCGTGCGATAACCATTGTTGGTCTCGGCCAGCTTCTGCTTGACGATGTCGGCCTTGATGGTCGCCGCCATGTGAATGGCCTGCCCGGTCAGGTCAGACGCCACGTGATAATCCGTGCCGTCCTTCTTGAAATCGGCGTTGCGCAGATATGACCACAGTACGGTGACCATACCCAGTTCATGGGCGCGCTCGAAGGCTTCGCTGACTTCCTGGATCTGGCGGCGGCAGTCGGGCGATCCATAATAGATGGTGGCACCGACCGCGACACAGCCCATTTCATGCGCCTGCTCGACCTGGGCGAACATCGTCTGGTCGTAGATGGCCGGGTAGGTCAATGTCTCGTTATGGTTGAGCTTGAGCATCATCGGAATTTTATGCGCATAGCGCCGTGCCACGGATGACAGCACGCCTAGCGTCGAGGCCACGCAGTTACAACCACCTTCGATGGCCAGCTCGACGATGTTCTTCGGGTCGAAGTACATCGGGTTGGGAGCGAACGAGGCACCCGCCGAGTGCTCGATGCCCTGATCCACCGGCAGGATGCCGAGATAGCCGGTACCGGCCAGGCGACCATGATTGAACAGGGTCTGCATGTTACGCAGCACATGTGGGCTACGGTCGTTATCGATCAGTACCCGGTCGACATAATCGGGGCCGGGCAGGTACAAATCCTCTTTCTTGAAGCCGGTACAGGTGTGATTCAGCAGGCTGTCGGCCTCGTCCCCCAGAAGCTTGGCAAAATCGGTCATCGTCCTGGTCTCCTCCCTTTGAATGAACATTGCTTCCCGCAACGACCGGCATTAGATGCCGTCCTTCATCTTGAAGGTAAACGGCGCCGCACTCAACTTTACGCTCCATGACACTTCCCTTCCGCAGCAGTGCTGCACGGGGCAGTCAGGCATAAATTATCCGTAGCAAGGCGCCTATTGAGCGTAGCGGATAAACCCTCCCAGGTGCAGGCCGACAACACTAAACCCGAAATTTTCGCGAGATCAATCCTCCGCCAAGGCTGGCAACAACACCTTGACCTTGCGTGTCAGCGTGTTGCGTCCCCAGCCCAGCAGTTCAGCAGCTTCGCCTTTGCGCCCCCCGGTATGCTTGAGTGCCGTCTCGATGAGGATGCGCTCGAAGTCGGGCACGGCCTCTTCCAGCAGGTGGGTATGCCCGGCGGCCAGTGCCCTGTCGGCCCACTCGCGGAAAGCGCTGCGCCAATCGCCGCTGGCCGCCTCGGTACCTTCAACGTCGCGCAGTTCGGGGGGCAGGTCGTCGACAAGCACCTCACGCCCCGAGGCCATTACCGTCAACCAGCGGCAGGTGTTCTCCAGCTGGCGAACGTTGCCCGGCCACGGCAGGCGAGTCAGGTGCTCCTCGGCGTCCTTGGTCAGTACCTTGGTCTCGGTGGACAGTTCACGGGCGGCTTCGGCCAGAAAGTGCTGGGCCAGTCGCGGAATGTCCTCGCGGCGCTCAGCCAGCCGTGGCAAATGCACACGAATGACATTGAGACGGTGGAACAGATCCTCGCGAAAACGGCCATCTTCAACCAATCGCTCGAGGTTCTGGTGGGTCGCGGCAATGATACGCACGTCGACCCTGACCGGTGTGTGTCCGCCAACGCGATAGAACTCGCCGTCGGCCAGCACGCGCAGCAGGCGGGTCTGGGTATCGGGCGGCATGTCGCCGATCTCGTCAAGGAACAGTGTGCCGCCATCGGATTGCTCGAAGCGGCCGCGACGTTGCGCGGTGGCCCCGGTAAAGGCGCCCTTCTCGTGACCGAACAGCTCGGACTCCATCAGGTCCTTGGGGATGGCCGCCATGTTCAGGGCGATGAACGGGTTCGCGCGGCGCGGACTGTGCTGATGCAATGCCTGAGCCACACGCTCCTTGCCAGTCCCCGATTCGCCATTGATGAGCACAGTAATATGCGACTGGGACAAGCGGCCGATGGCGCGAAAGACCTCCTGCATGGCCGGCGCCTCACCGATGATCTCGGCAGACAACCCCTCCGGTACCGCGGCTGGTGCCCGACGCTCGCGGGCATGCGCTACCGCACGGCGCACCAATGCCAAGGCATCGTCGACATCGAAGGGTTTGGGTAGATACTCGAAGGCACCGCCCTGGTAGGAAGCCACCGCGCTGTCGAGATCGGAATGCGCGGTCATCACGATTACCGGCATGTCAGGATTGCTCTCGCGAATCCTGGCCAACAGTTCAAGCCCGTCGAGCCCCGGCATGCGAATGTCGGTGAGCAGCACGTCGGGAGGATGACGCGTGATGTCATCGAGTGCCGTATCGGCACGGTCGAAACTAGTCACCTCGAGATCCGGTTGCGCCAGGGCACGCTCGAGCACCCAGCGAATGGCACGGTCGTCGTCGACGATAACGATGCGGGCGGTATCGGTCATAGGGCCTCCAGCGGGCGAACGGAACGCAAAGCGAAAAAGCGCGAAGCAACGATGGTCGTTCTCATCAGTGCGTCTCTATCGGGATCATCAAACGGAATTCGGTACAGCCAGGGTGCGAGTCGCACTCGATCAGCCCCTGATGCTGGTGCAGGATCGATTGCGCGATGGACAATCCCAGACCACTGCCTTCGGCACGCCCCGACACCATGGGAAAAAACAGGGTTTCGCGCAGGCTGGCATGAATCCCGGGGCCGTTGTCGATCACCGCCACCTCACAGACCAGCCGGTGGCGCTCGGCTCCCAGGGTGAACTGACGTCGCGCTCGGGTACGCAGGATCAGCTGCGGATGCTCGGTACCGCTCTCCTCCATGGCCTGCACGGCATTGCGCGCCACGTTGAGCACCGCCTGGATCAATTGGGCATCGTCGCCGCGCAGTTCGGGCAGGCTGGGGTCGTAATCGCGGACATAGTCCACCCGGTGGTGCTCTACCTCCAGCAAGGCACGGACGCGCTCGATGACCTGATGAACATTCAGTGCCTCGTGATGCACAAGGTTGTTGGGCCCAAGCATGCGGTCGACCAGGTCACGCAGCCGGTCGGCCTCTTCGACAATAATGCGGGTGAATTCCGCTAGCTGCGGATTGGGCAGGTCACGTTCGAGCAGCTGAGCCGCCCCACGGATCCCCCCCAACGGATTCTTGATTTCGTGAGCCAGGCCCCGGGACAGCACCTTGATGGTTTCCTGACGAGCAATCAGAGCCTCTTCGCGGGAAATACGCATCAGCCGATCACGCGGCTCGATCTCCAGCAGCAGCTCGCTCTCGTTCAACGGCGTCACGGTGAAATCCACCGTGGTTGCCTCGCCGCCGGGCAGAACCAGAACCGCCTCGCGCTGGGTAAAGGGGTGCTGTTCGCCCAGCGCCTTGTTCAATAACTCGGCAACAGCGCCGTTCTCCCCCTCCAGGCTGTCGAGCCGGGTTCCCTGCACCCGGCTCAGGCTCACCGCCAGTAGTGCTTCGGCGGCCGGGTTCAACCAGCGCACGCGTAACGCCCCGTCCAGAGTCACCACGGCGGTGGTCAGATGTTCCAGCAAGCGTTGATACATGGCCTTGTTCCGCATAATGGCTTCCCTTCGCGTTAGTCATTGCAAGAAGCGCGCCATCTACAGGTAGAGCGTATTCCGCGGGGTTAGCGAGAGTATGGCCAGCTGGCATGCACCATGATAGTGCATTGCAAAACCCGCATTGCCCCATCGCGTACAGCCAGCCGATGATGCATGTGACAAAAACGGGCAGCCAGGGAGGATATCAGTTGCCGGAATCGTTCCGGGGTAGGCCGCTCAAGTTGCTGGGGTTGGCCGGCGAATTGGCGCTGGCGCGATGAACGTATAACGTCACCGGCGCACTGCGATGACGCACCTGGCCGGAGGCATCCAGCAGTTCAGCCTGCAGACTGTGCTCGCCACGGTCCAAGTTGGTGAGCATGAATGCCCTGGTATGCATCGCCGACTGACTGATTTCTCCATCGACCAGTAGCCGCACGCGGTGGTCCGGCCGCAGGTCGGGATCGACATCCAGTTCAACCTGAACGTTACCGCCGTAACCGGTCTGAAGCGTCGCTTCATCCTGTGGCGAGGCGATCTGGAAGGTGGAATAGGGCATGAAAGGCTCGCCAGGGCGACTTTCGCTCGTCCTCGGGCGTGACGAACGCTCGGCCTGGCCGGTGTCGTTGCTTGACGGTGCGGAGCTGGCTGCGGGGGCTGTGGCTTCCAGGGATGGCACGACCGTCAGAGGCTCGAGTTTGATCTTCTCGCTGTTGCCGCGCGGCTGGTCGGTAAAGACCACGTTTCCCTGCTCATCCGTGTAGCGGTAGACCGTGGCTGCATCGAGACTGGCCCAGGGCAACAGGGTACCCAGCAATAGGCAGGACAATCGCCGCATGACCTTCTCCTCGATAACTGCAAGCCGATGATCGGCACCTGACGAACGTAGCCGTAGTGTAACGTAAAAAGGGCCCCGCCATGCGGAGCCCTTTAATCACGCCATCCCAACGGGATGCAGCGTTATCGCTGCTTAGCAGCTGTAATACAGGTCGAACTCGATCGGGTGCGTGGTCATGCGCAGGCGCTCGACATCCTCGCCCTTGAGTTCGATATAGGCGTCGATCATGTCGTCAGTGAAGACACCACCTTCGGTCAGGAACGCACGATCCTTGTCGAGGGCTTCCAGCGCCTGATCGAGGCTATTGGCTACGGTCGGCACCTTCTTGCCTTCTTCCGGCGGCAGGTCGTACAGGTTCTTGTCCATGGCATCGCCAGGGTGAATCTTGTTCTTGATGCCGTCGATACCCGCCATCAGCATCGCCGCGAAGGCCAGGTACGGGTTGGCGGTCGGATCGGGGAAACGGCACTCGACGCGCTTGCCCTTAGGGCTGGCAGTGTACGGGATACGGATTGAGGCAGAACGGTTGCGTGCCGAGTAGGCCAGCATGACCGGCGCTTCGAATCCTGGCACCAAGCGCTTGTAGGAGTTCGTCGAGGCGTTGGTAAAGGCATTCAGGGCACGAGCGTGCTTGATGATGCCGCCAATGTAGTACAACGCCATCTCGGAGAGGCCAGCATACTGATCGCCAGCGAACTGGTTCTGGCCTTCCTTCCAGAAGGACTGGTGAACGTGCATGCCAGACCCGTTGTCGCCGACCAGGGGCTTGGGCATGAAGGTCGCGGTCTTGCCGTAGGCGTGGGCCACGTTGTGAACCACGTACTTGAGTTCCTGAACCTCGTCGGCCTTCTTGACCAGGGTGTTGAACTTGACGCCGATTTCGTTCTGACCGGCGTTCGCCACCTCGTGGTGATGCACTTCAACCGACTGGCCGATGGCTTCGAGGGTGTTGCACATCGCGCTACGGATATCGTGGAAGCTGTCCACCGGCGGAACCGGGAAGTAGCCGCCCTTGACGCGCGGACGGTGACCCAGGTTTCCACCTTCAAGCTTGGTCGCGTCGGTCGACCAGGCACCCTCTTCGGAGGTGATCTTGTACATGGAGCCCTGAATATCGGACTTCCAATGCACCTCGTCGAAAATGAAGAATTCCGGCTCCGGGCCGAAGAAGGCCACGTCACCCAGGCCAGTGGTGTTCAGGTAGGCCTCAGCGCGCTTGGCAATGGAGCGCGGGTCACGGTCATAGCCCTGCATGGTAGCAGGCTCGATGATGTCGCAACGCAGCACCAGCGTCGAATCCTCGGTGAACGGATCGAGGAAGCCGGTGCCGTCTTCAGGGCGCAGAATCATGTCGGATTCATTGATGCCCTTCCAGCCTTCGATGGAGGAACCGTCGAACATCTGACCGTTCTCGAAGAACTCCTCGTCGACGGCGTTTGCCGGAATCGTAACGTGCTGCTCTTTACCCTTGGTATCGGTGAAGCGCAGGTCAACCCACTTGACGTCGTGTTCCTCAATCAGGGCGAGTGTCTTCTCAGACATGATGTCCTCCACTAATGAGCCCAGGGCTCGAATCGATGGCTTGCGTGTCCAGCGTCACTTTGTAGCATGCCGAGCCAATATTGCCCATGGCACGCCCAATCTGGCGAATGAAATGCAGAAGGCGTGCCAAAATGGCGCAACATGCCAGAACGATTCTAGTAATTCCTTGTTTTTTAATTGAAATAATCAAGACATCCCTTTCCTGGAAGCGGCACCGAAAATACCTCCTCCCGCCTCATGCAGGTGCACGCCCTACATAAGCGCACCAACTTGAAACATTAAACCCACCAAATGCACTATTTAGGTGCAGACTATTTGACACGCATTTTTTGTGGGCAAAAATACCCACATACGCCTCGAATCGGCGATAATTATGGGACTCACCTAGTGACACACAAAAAAACCATTCTTGGGATTTCCAAAAATCAGTCGCCTGAACATTGAAACCCTTTGAAACCCACGACTACGCTTCAATTACATAACCTCGGGCAGGAATCCCAACGAGGTTCATGACGTAAGGAAACGTCTATGACTATCGTGACCCACAGGCGGCCTGTGCCCACGTCACGGCAGCCGGCCCTGTACCGGACTTCAGGTCGCCAAGCAATGAAACACTTTTGCGTCATCATCGATACGCGTCGCGGCTACGCGCGTCTCGGCCGATGCCTGCGAGCCATCGCTACAGCCGTTACCAATGATCAAGGTTCCGTCGACATCATCCTGGTTGCCGACAGGGTACGCTCGCGTCTTGTCACCCTGGCCGATCAGCACGGCGCAAGTATCATCAAACTACCCGCCGGGCCGCGTGGACAACGCTACAACACTATTGCCAATTCCGTGCAGACCGAGGCCCTGGTATTCATCGATGCCACGGCTGAAGTCCCGCCAGCGTGGTTCATGCAAATCGAGGATGCCCTGCATGACTATTGGAATGCCGTCATCCTGACGACACAGAGCCGTTTCCCGCCCTGGCTGGCACGTTTCTATCACCCAGCGGGACGCACTCTGGCTCTGGCGATCAAGCGAACCTGGTTCGAGCGCGTCGGAGGTTTCGACCCCGACCTGGACAACGAAGCCGAGCGCGATTTGGTCGGCAGGCTCATGGCTTGTCATGCTCGAGTACTGCAACTCACCCCCAATGGCGATACACAGCATCCCAGCTAGGCAGGCTGCAGAGAGCGTCATAAACTGAACGCAGGAAGCGCGTTGGCGCGTGTCCGGGAGATCGTCCAGATGAGGGACACGCTCCCGGCTCAAGGAGAGAGCCTATGAACGGCTTGGACCTGGCCCAGGATTTGGCCCAGCGGTTGAGAGGCCACTGGCGCCGTAGCTTGGCAGAGCCCCTGTGGGGGCGCAGCGCCATCATCGTGTTGCATCGGGTGCTGCCCAGCGAGCAGGAGGCCCGCCTGCCCCACCGCGCTCCCTGGTGCCTTGGCCCAGAGAGTTTCGAACGCCTGCTCGTCGCTCTCTGTGACGTGGCCCGGCTGGTTAGCCTGCCAACGGCCATGCAACTCCACCATGACCCCAAAGCGCGTATTGCCCTGACCTTCGATGCAGGCTGGCGCGACAATGCCGACGTCGCCGTCCCTTTACTCGAGCATTACGCCATTCCGGCCAGCATTTTCGTCAATACCGCCTGGCTGGGGCATCCCGGTGGCCATTGGCGCGAAGTGATCGGTGAAGGCCTCTGGCAGGTAGTTGCTGCCCACCGTATCCGCGAGGCCATGGGCGATGCCTGCCTGCCCCTGCCCCCCATGCCTCCAGCTCACCCCAACGATGCCTATAGCCGCGCTCTACTGGCCTACTTCATGCAGCTCGGCCAGGTGAACCCACAACGCCTGTCCTCCGTCACCCAACAACTTTGCCAGGAATTCGGCCAGCCGAACCACGGGCTCGACCCATTCAGCATACGGCGCCTGGAATCGGGTGGGCTTATTCGCTTCGGTGCGCGTGGCGTCGACTTCACCGCGTTCGAGTTGCAGAGCGAGGAGCGTATCCGCTGGCAGGTTCAGCGCTCCCGACGCACCCTGGCACGCCTGTGCCGCGAACCGCTGCCGATCCTGGCCTATCCCGACGAACGACCCAGCCCCCGGGTACAGCAGGTCGTCCAGCGCTGTGGCGTTCAGGCCGCTCTGGCCGCTGACGGTGGCTGGTTGACTCATCGCAGCAATCGTCTGGCGTTACCGCGTATCGCTATCGCCCAGCCGATCGCCCACAGCCCAGGTAGACTATTCGACTACCTGCTAGGCAAGTTGTAATACGCTTGTCGTACATCCCGGGCAGGGTATGTTGCGATATTCGGCGGGAACCTTATCCGGTTTCACCTGTCATAGGCACCACTTACTCATCGCCTAACTGTCGCACGACCTGCGTCGGTACGAAAACCAGCATGCAAAGTCGTATTCTGACTGCGTTTTTGCCACCATTAGGCGACTTTTCCCGCAACAACTTGTCATTGGAGTGGCAGCAGCCATAGCTCAGCCACTATAATGCGCCCCCTATTTCCCAGCAGGATCGCGTCGTGATCGAGAATCTTCGCAACATAGCCATTATCGCCCACGTCGACCACGGCAAGACCACCCTGGTCGACAAGCTCCTCCAGCAGTCCGGAACCCTGGACCGCAAGACCGAGGGCCAGGAGCGCATCATGGACTCCAATGACCAGGAAAAGGAACGCGGTATCACCATCCTGGCCAAGAACACCGCGATCCGCTGGCAAGCCCCCGACGAGAGCGCTTACCACATCAACATCGTCGACACCCCTGGGCACGCCGACTTTGGTGGTGAAGTCGAGCGCGTCATGTCCATGGTCGACTCAGTACTACTGTTGGTCGATGCGGTAGATGGCCCCATGCCGCAGACCCGCTTCGTTACTCAGAAGGCCTTCAGCCAAGGTCTCAAGCCGATCGTCGTGGTCAACAAGATCGACCGCCCCGGCGCCCGTCCCGACTGGGTCATCGACCAGATCTTCGACCTGTTCGACAATCTCGGCGCCACTGACGAGCAGCTCGACTTCCCGATCATCTACTGCTCGGCGCTCAACGGCATTGCCGGTCCCGAGCCGGACCAGCTCGCCGACGACATGACCCCCATGTTCCAGGCCATCGTCGATATCGTCGAGCCGCCCAATGTCGAACTCGATGCACCGTTCCAGATGCAGATCTCGGCGCTGGACTACAACAGCTATGTCGGCGTCATCGGTCTTGGTCGTATCAAGCGCGGCAGCGTGCGCCCTGGCCAGCAGGTTTCGGTCATTTCCCGCGACGGCGCTACCCGCAAGGGCAAGATCGGTCAGGTCATGACCCACATGGGTCTCGAGCGCGTACAGACCGAGCAGGCCACCGCCGGTGACATCATCTGCATTACCGGCATCGACGACCTGGCGATCTCCGATACGCTGTGCGATGTCGCCGCTCCCGAGGCATTGCCGCCGCTGTCGGTCGACGAGCCGACCGTGTCCATGACCTTCCAGGTCAACGACTCGCCGTTTGCCGGGCGTGACGGCAAATACGTCACCAGCCGCAATATCAAGGATCGCCTGGACCAGGAGTTGATTCACAACGTGGCGCTTCGTGTCGAACAGGGGGATTCCCCCGAGAAGTTCAAGGTATCCGGCCGTGGCGAGCTGCACCTGTCGGTACTGATCGAGACCATGCGTCGTGAAGGCTTCGAGCTGGCCGTGGGCCGCCCCGAGGTCATCATCCGCGAAATCGACGGGGTCAAGCAGGAGCCCTACGAGGAAGTCATCATCGATGTCGAGGAGCAGCACCAAGGTGCGGTGATGGAGGAACTCGGCTATCGCAAGGGCGAAATGACCAACATGAACCCGGATGGCAAGGGACGTGTGCGCCTGGATTTCATTATCCCCGCGCGCGGACTGATCGGCTTCCGCGGCCAGTTCCTGACCCTGACCTCGGGCACCGGCATCCTGACCAGCCGCTTCGATCATTACGGCCCGCTCAAGCCCGACGCCTCCATTGAGCGTCGCAATGGCGTCCTGGTGTCAATGGTTTCCGGCAAGGCGCTGGCCTACGCCCTGTACGCCCTGCAGGATCGCGGCAAGCTGATCATCGATCACGGCACCGAGGTCTATGAAGGCATGCTGATAGGCATCAACAACCGCGCCAATGACATGGTGGTCAACCCGACCAAGGGCAAGAAGCTCGACAACATGCGCGCCTCCGGCAATGACGAGAACATCGTACTGACTCCGCCGATCAAGTTCTCGCTGGAACAGGCCATCGAGTTCCTGGACGACGACGAACTGGTTGAAGTGACGCCCAACCACATTCGCCTGCGCAAGAAGCACCTCACAGAAAACGAGCGCAAGCGCGCCAGCAAAAAGTGAAGCCGGTAACGGCAAACACGCTAAAGGGGGCCCTCGGGGCCCCTTTTTCGTTGCAGAAGACCTCAAGACACTATCTGGAACGCCGATATACTCACTAAACGTCTCACCTACCGGTACCTCCCAATGGAGTCCTCGCGGACCGCCTGCCCAGCCTTGCAGGCCGATCAACTACGCCACCTGGTCGACGCGATCCAGGAGTTTATCGTCCTAAAGGATGGCCAGGGACGCTGGCTGGTTGCCAATCAGGCCGTCATTGATGTGCATGAACTGCATGACATCGCTTATCTCGGCATGACTGACCTTGAGCTAGGCGAGCTAAGACCACAGTTTCGCGCCATCTTCGAATACAATGCCCGGACCGACGAAGACGCCTGGCGGCATGGCGCCTCGCTGATCATTCGCAAGTCCTTTTTGGGGCTGGATGGGCGGATCAATACTTGGGAAGTGGTCAAGACGCCTCACTTCGACGCACAGGGGCAGCGCCACCAGCTGGTCATCGTCAGTCGTAACATCACCGACCAGCAGTTGGCCGAAGATGCTCTGAGAGCCAGCGAAGCCAAGTACCGCCTGATCGCCGAGAACATGTCCGATATCATTGGCCTGCTCACTGCCGATGGCAAAGTCGACTATGTTTCTCCTTCCATAGAGCATCAGCTAGGGTATCGCAGCGAAATGCTGCTTGGCCGCGCACTGGTTGATTACGTTCATCCTCTCGATAGCGACCCGTGGGCCGAGGCATTGCAGGCGCTGGCCCAGGAGGGCCACAGCCGTCACATTCTCGAGTGCCGACTGCTAACGCACAGGGGCTGGTATCGCTGGTACGAACTCACCCTGACGCCCACCGCCAGCGCCATCGCCATCGCCATCGCCATCGCCAACAACAATAGCTGGGACCAACTACTGCTCTCCTGTCGCGATATTACCGAGCGCAAGCGCTACGACGAGCAGCTCCAGGCATTGGCCTATCGGGACCCACTAACCAACGTGGCCAACCGGCGTTTGCTGTTAGAACGCATGGGCGAGGTGCTGCAGCACGCAACCCGGTCTACAAAGGCGTTTGCGGTACTCTATCTAGACTTGGACAAGTTCAAGCCCATCAACGACACCCATGGTCACGATATTGGTGACCGGCTCCTGATCGCGTTGGCCAAGCGCATCGATACACTCCTTCGCCCCATCGATCTATTGGCGCGCATAGGCGGGGATGAGTTCGTGGTGGTACTGCGTGATGTCTCAGCCAGCCAGGCCGAGGACGCCGCCAGGCGACTCTGCGATGCATTGCAACAGCCTTGGATGCTTGATGACCTTTCGCTGCGCACCACTTCGTCCATCGGTATCGCTCTTTATCCCGACCATGGCGATAGCGTGCATGCCCTGTTATTACATGCCGACCAGGCCTTGTATTCAGCTAAGCGCAGCGGCCGTGCACGCATTGCCTTTCATGGCAGCGAATCGGGCTTTCCCTAGCGGGCAACGCCCGGCTAAGCTGAGGGGGCAAGCGTTCAATACCAAGGAGGGAGCATGCACAAGCACGTCGAATGGGACACGCCTGGTACGCAAAGTGTCCAGTCCCACTATGCCAAGGATCCTAATGATTACGGCGAGCCTCACCCTGGCAGCATTGTCAGCGGACGTTACCGGGGCGCGAATGTGCGCGTGCGTGTCGAGGCCTACCGTGATGCCACCAGCATCGGAGAGGTCGTCGCCCTAATCGACGGCAACAGCGGTGAGCGCCTGAAGCAACTGGGCGACCTGTCTCTGGGCGATGTCGTACGCCTGCCCGACGACAGGCGAGCCTTTGAATCCGGTATTGTCGATGACAGTGACAACGACTAAATCAGGACCGTTTTAGAAACTCACCCAACCTAACCTTTTCCAATTCGAGATCAGGCTTCTACGCTAAGACCATGCCACGACAGGAGGACGTGCTATGGCAGATATGGGAACCTGCGCCTGCGTTGGTTGCGAATACACCGTTACCAGTGAGCAAGCCTCGATTTCCGAAGGTGAAGTCTATTGTTGTACCGCTTGCGCGGCCGGCCATCCGGAAGGCATGGACTGTGTTCACGATGGCTGTGCCTGTACCGAACTCAATAGGCCAGCGTCGGGAGACTTACCCGAAGAGCAGTTTTGAACGTTTCGACACTTAGCGACAGCAAGGAGGCATCATGTCCAGACAAGCCCGTATCGAACCCGTTTTCGCCGCCAAGGACCTCAACGACAAGATCACCGGTTGGGTCGTCATCGACGAGTCACAGCCGGAAAATGAGACTGTCGTGTCCGAACACGAATCCCAGGCAGAAGCGATTCGCGCCGCCGAGGAATTCGAGCAGCGCGAGGATTGAGTCCAGCCCAGCCTATCAATCGCTGATCCGGTAACATGCCAAACAAAAAGGCGCGGCTTTCTGCCGCGCCTTTGAGGTTATGCCATTCTATCGGTTGCTGGCCGTGCTCATGAATCACCGCCCATTGAGCCGCCGCTGCCCCCGGACATGCCTCCACCACTGGCCGCATCGGACAATGTCGTCTCGCCCTCTACGGTCTGGTAGTCCTCCTCATTGTACTCCTCGGCCGATTGCTGCAGTTCGTCTTCGCTACGGCTGGTCTGGAGTACCAACTGATCCTCCTGCAGTTTCATCTCCTGGAGAGGCAGCGCGACGCTTTCATCGCCGATCCCCAGGAAGCCACCGACGGACACCACGACAAAGACCTGATTGCCCTGGGTGCTGACAGCGACACGCTCGACCTCACCCAACTCCTGGCCCTCCTGGTTGACGACCTGCATGCCCTCGATTTCGCTCGCCGGCATGGACATCAAGTTCTGCCGCCCTTCCTGTTGGCTACCGCTCTCGCCCTGCTGGGTCTGCTGCCCCTCAGCCTGGCCCATCTGGCCCTGTTGCCCTTGTTGGCCCATCTGGCCCTGTTGCCCTTGTTGGCCCATCTGGCCCTGCTGTTGTCCCTGCTCTGTCTGACCGCTCTCCTGAGCCAAAGTCGCAACCGACAAGCCGCCACACAGTGCACCGATGGCAATGGCCAATGCTGTCCTTTTCATGACGTCCTCCTGTATGCGTAAACGCAAGACATCCTGCTTGTACAAGGCTAGACCACCCCTCATGGAGTGCCCAGTCAGGAATCAACACAACCAGTCAGATCATCGAACAACATTGTCCAAGGGGCTTTTCCCTTCATAGCCTAACGGGTTGGCAAAAACGCCGCCGGTAGCTACTAGCTAGCTTCCCCTGCTTAGCTCTACACTGCGCAAAGGGCACCTCCTTCACGCCAGAGTTCACCGCCATGCTCAAGGGCATCGTGTTCTGCTTTCTTTTCCTTGCCGCACAACTTCTTCTGCTCGCCCACATCGATCAACGGATCAACCGTTCGCGAAGCGAGATCACCTACCAAGGCCATAATTTGCCGATACAGAATCGGCAGCGCCTGGGCCATGAGCCGCACGATAGCCCCAAGCGTAACGAGATGAGCTAGCCTCGCCTGCGCCACTCATCGTTAAGCGCCAAGTGAACGAAAAAAGGCGCAGCCACCGGCTACGCCTTCTTACTACTATAGGTAATGAATACTAGCGATCAGGAGCCACTGCCAGCAGCTTGAGACAGCGTCACGT
Organism: Modicisalibacter luteus DSM 23508; assembly: GCF_000378505.1. Lineage (GTDB taxonomy): Bacteria > Pseudomonadota > Gammaproteobacteria > Pseudomonadales > Halomonadaceae > Modicisalibacter > Modicisalibacter luteus. The sequence continues at coordinate 77,840 of NZ_KB899999.1, forward strand.
TGCCTTCGACCGGCTGGTAATCCTGCTCGTTGTACTCGTTGGCTGAATCCTTGAGCTGGTCCTTGCTACGCTGGGTCTGCATCACCAGCTGATCCTGCTCCAGGTTCATCTCCTGCAGTGGCAGAGCGATTTCCTTTTCACCCAAGCCAAGGAAGCCACCTACTGAGACAATGGCATAAAGGCTATTGTCCTGAGTGCTCTTGGAAATCTCCCCGACCTCACCGAGTTCCTCACCCTGTTGGGTGACGACCTGCTTACCTTGGAGGTCACTTGCAGTCATCTGCATCAGAGAGTTCTGCTGCTGGCTCTGTTGCTGCTGGTTTTGGTTTTGCTGTTGCTGGTTCTGCTGTTGCTGTTGCTGTTGCTCGTTCTGCTCGTTGACGTTGACCTGAGCCTGCCCTGACTGCTCGACATTGACCTCCGGCTGGCCTTGCTGCTCGACCGTCACATCAGGCTTCGCCTGATCAATGCTCACATCCGGCTTGGGCTGATCGATCTTGACGTTGGGATCCGGCTGTTCGATCGTCACTTCAGGAGGCTGCTGCTTGACAGTAACCTTGGGCGGCTCCTGATTGACCTTCACGTCGGCAGGTTTCTGCTGGACGTCTACGTCCATCTTTTCCTGGGACTGTCCACTCTGGCTTTGCTGCTGCCCCGACTGGGACTGCTGGGCGTTCTTGTCGCCTGCTACCGCCAGATATTCTTCCAGAGACAACTCATTATTCTGATTGGCATCCGCCTGACGGAATGCGTCCTTATCCAGACCCTGGAGATTGCTGATCTCCTCCTGAGTCAGGTGGCCATCCCCATTGCTGTCCGCATTGACGAACTTCTTTTCCGGTTCACTCTGTTGAGCGACTACCCCACCAGACAGACCGGTACACAGGGCACCAACGGCAATAGCAATAGCTGTCCTTTTCATGTTACGGCACTCCTAATCCATGGTTTGCACCTACCAAGTTAGACAAACTCTGGACAGATGCAAGGCCGGTTACGTGTTTACCCAAGGCTGAAAAAAAATTAAAAAATCAATAACGTAGCCAAACGCACCGCTGCGTGCAGGTCGAAAGTGTCGCAGCTGCAACGAAACGGCGCCGCCCACTGCTGGTGAACGGCGCGGTACTGATCAGTGTCCCGTTCAGGCGGGCGGCTGCATGGTACTGTCGGGCATGTTGACGTTGCCTGGCGCCTCGCGGTTGAGGTGCAGGTAATGCATGTGACGCTCGTACTGATCGAGAATGTCCTCGATCACCTGATCACGGGTATAGCCCATCAGGTCGTAACCCTGGCTACCCTCCATCAGGTACACCTCGATCCGGTAGTAACGGCTCGAGGCATGCGGGGTATGCATGGCAAAGCCCGGCGTGGTGAAGCCCTGACTCCAGACTTGATAAGTAAAGTTCTGCTCCTCGCCAAAGTCGACATTGAGTGAGAGATAGTCATCGTTGTTCTGGCTGCCCTGATGAATCACCACATCGACATGCTCATCGCGTAGCGAATCACGGACCGCCTCCATGGCCGGCCTGCAGACATTATCCATGAAGCGCTGGGCCTCCTTGCGATCAGGAAAGCTCATGGCCCGTTTCAGGCGCTGCTGCCAGCTCTGCGCCGCTCCACGCTCGCCGCTGGTGCGTCCGGACAGTTGACCCGCCAGGCTCGTCTGCCGACTGTCTTCCTTGAAGGCCTCTGTCTTGAGCGCCTGATAGAGCCCCGCCATCATGAAAAACAGTACCACCGAGAACGGCAGGCCAGTGATCACCACCGCACTCTGCAAGGTAGTCAGCCCGCCGGCGATCAGGAGCGCCAGCGTCAGGATGCCGATCACTGCCGACCACAGGATGCGCATCCAGATCGGGGCGTCGTGATTGACGTCTGTAAGGATCGAAGTGAAGTTTGAAAGCACCAGCGCGCCAGAATCGCCAGAGGTCACGAAGAACACAATGGCCAGGACACTCACCGCAATGGTCGTGAAGATCGGCCAGGGATATTGCTCCAGGAACAGGTAGATACCGGAAGGCGGATTATCCATGACTTGCTGGCCGAACTCGGTAGCGCCGTTCATGGCCATGTCGATGGCGCTATTCCCCAGCAGCGACATCCACAACATCATGAAAATGATGGGCAGCGTCAGGGTGCCCAGCACGAAGGTACGGATGGTGCGTCCGCGCGAAATACGCGCCAGGAACAACCCCACAAACGGCCCCCAGGCAATCCACCAGGCCCAGAAGAACAACGTCCAGCCGTTGAGCCAGGCAGTAGGCGGATCGAAGGCATAGGTATTGAACGACAGGCTGATGAAGTCGGACAGGTAATCGCCGATGTTCATCACCAGCGCGTTAAGCAGGAAAATGGTCTTGCCGGCAAACAGCACGAACAGCAACAGCGCCACCGCCAGCAGAATATTGAATTCCGACAGCCGTCGAATGCCGCGCTCCACTCCGGTCACCGCAGAAATAGTCGCGAACAGCACGATGCACAACACCAGCACGGCCTGGGTCCAAACGCTTTCAGGGATGCCGAACATGTAGTCGAGCCCGAAGTTGAGCTGGATGATGCCGATGCCCAGACTGGCGGCAATCCCGAATACCGTGCCGATCACCGCGGCGGTATCGACGACGTGGCCGATGGTGCCATAGATGCGATCGCCGAAGATCGGATAGAGCGAACTGCGGATGGTCAGCGGCAGGTTATGCCGATAGCTGAAGAACGCCAGCGACATGCCCACCAGAGTATAGATCCCCCAACCCGACAGCCCCCAGTGCAGGAAGGTGATCTTCATGGCATGGCGCGCCGCAGCAATCTCGTCCTCGGGCGCGTTAGGGGCGTTGTAGAACTGCGTCAACGGCTCGGCCAGGGCGAAGAAGATCACCCCGATGCCGATCCCTGCCGAGAACAGCATCGCCGACCACGAGAAGAGGTTGAAATCCGGCCGGGAGTGCTCCGGACCCAGACGTATCTTGCCGTAGCGCGACAGCGCCAGCCCGATCACGAAGACCAGATAGATCACCACGGTCAGAAAGTAGTACCAGCCGAAAGTGTTGGCGATCCAGCCGAGGATGGCATTGATGACGCTGTTGGCCTGCTCGGTGGCGAGCATGGTCCATAGAGAGAAGGCCACGATGCCTACCACCGAACTGTAGAAGACTACCGGGTTCAGACGGTCCCGCGATAGCGACTCGCTATTTTCTTGGGGTCTCATGATGGTATCTCTGATTGATCGAGAGGAAGTGATGGGTAGTCAATGTCATGACACGCCGGAGCTGCGTCTTATAGCGTAGAGCATGAAACAGCGTTGGCACCGACGGGCGGGCAGCTACCGGACGACACGGAATCCTCTACACTTGTCTGCGACCCTTCTGCCTATCCGCTTGAAGCTCAGGAGCTGCCCATGCCCACCTTGCGTCCTTCGCTGGCCGTAGTACTTCTTACCCTGTTCACCACAGTCGCGCAGGGCCAGTCCGGTAATACGATGAAAGAAGAATGGCAGGCCTACAGCGAGTCCCTGAACCGCGGCGCGACTCAAGGCGAGATCTGGCGTTATGGGTGGAGCGGCGTATATGCCGTCAGTCTGGGCATCAATGCCTACGAGGCCAGCGAAGCGGAGGACAACGACGATCGCTTCGATGCCCGGGTGGGCACGGTGAAATCGGCGCTAGCATTGGGTGGCACCCTTCTCGACGTTCAGCCGCACGTACCGGCACGCCGTGAGCTGGCCGAGTTCCGCGAGACCGGCGATCTCACCGAGGCTCGACAGCTCATGCAGCGGGTGGCCGCCGAAGAGCGAGAGCGCCGTGCATGGCAGGCCAGGTTGGACTCATTGATCGTCAATACTCTGGGAGGATTGGCGATCGGTCTGGGTGATGATCGTCCTGGCGATGGCGCGCTCAGTTTCGCCACCGGCATGCTGGTCAGCGAATTGCAAATTCGCACCCAGCCGACCCAGGCGGGCAGCGCACTCAACCGTTTCCAGCCGGCGCGCCTGACATTGGGCGGTGTAAGTCTCGATTACCACTATGCCTGGACCATGACCCCTAACCGGGTGGGTATCGATATCCGTTACTGAACGTTGCTAAAAAGCCAGGATTGGATGATTGGTGTCTCTAGGCGAGGCTTTTTTGTTATGTTATAACCTCCGCCTCATTACCGAAGAGTTCCGTTCATGGCGCATCGTCACCATCACCGGCCCGATGGGCCCTGTCACTTCTCGTTGATGTCGCTGTCGGCACGCCGCCGCTTGATGATGGCCGCGGCACCGTTGGCCCTGCTGTGGATGGCCGTGGCTTGGGCCATGGGAGTCTGGGGATAATGTCACACCTGCGTCTCGACAACTTGTCCCTGGCCCAGGGGGCACGTACGGTCCTCGAAGGGCTGTCGGGCAGCTTTCCCGATGGCGCGATCACTGCACTGATCGGTGCCAATGGCGCCGGCAAGAGCACTCTGATTCAAGGCATCATGGATATTCTGCCCCCACTGGCTGGGCGTATCGATTGTGACGTACCCAAGGAGCGCCGAGCCTGGCTGCCCCAGCAACTGGCCCTCGACTTGAGCTTTCCGATGAGCGTCGAAGAGCTGGTAATGACCGGTAGCTGGCCGACCCGGGGGGCACTCAAGGGCTATCGCCCCTCACAGTACCGTCAGGCACGCGACGTGATGCAGCGCTTGGGAATCACCCAGCTGTCCCACCGGCCTCTCGGCGAGCTGTCCGGTGGCCAGCGTCAGCGCGCCCTGCTCGGCCGCACGTTGATGCAGGAAGCCGAGTTGCTGCTGCTCGACGAACCCTTCGCCAATGTTGATAGCGATACCGTCAACATACTCATCCAGGTATTGCGCGACATGGCCGACCAAGGCTCCACCATTGTCGTGGTGCTGCACGACCTGGAGCATCTGGCGCGCTTGGCCGATTGCGTACTGCTGCTCGCTGGTGGCCATGGCCAGTGGACCACCCCCCAAGAGGTGCTCGAGCGCCATGGCGTCACGGGCCTGACAAGCCAGGCTCCCTTCGTCCCCCTGAACCTTTCGGATTCCTCGCCATGCTCGACCTGATCGCTCCCCTGGCCGATTACGGCTTCATGCGCCGGGCTCTGATCGCCGGGTTGGCCCTGTCGCTTGCCGCCCCTCCGCTGGGTGTGTTCCTGATGCTGCGCGGCATGAGCCTGATCGGCGATGCCATGGCACATGCCATCCTGCCCGGCGTAGCGCTGGGCTTCCTGATGGCGGGCTTCTCGCTGCCGGCAATGAGCTTGGGCGGCATACTCTCGGGGCTGGTGGTCGCCGGTCTGGCCGGCGGGGTCTCGCAGATGACCGGTCATCGCGAGGACTCGGCTATGGCTAGCTTCTATCTGATCTCGCTGGCCGCCGGGGTCATGCTCGTCTCGCTGGGCGGCAGCAGCGTGGATCTGACCCATGTGCTGTTCGGCTCGATCCTTGCCGTGGATACCACCGCCCTGCTGCTGATCGCGGCAGTGAGCACAGCGACCTTACTGCTGCTTGCAGTGATGTTCCGCGCCCTGGTCATGGAGTGTCTGGACCCGCTGTTCCTGCGCGGACAAGGCGTGCGCCCCGGCCTGATCCAGGGGGTGTTCCTGGGCTTGGTGGTAATCAACCTGACGGCCGGCTTCCAGACACTGGGCACGCTGATGGCCGTAGGCCTGATGATGCTGCCGGCCACCGCTGCACGCTTCTGGTCCAAGCGTCTGGAAGGCCTGATGGGCCTGGCCATCGTTATTGCCATGCTCTCCAGTACCGGCGGGCTGCTGCTGTCGTATCACCTCGACCTGCCGTCAGGGCCGAGCATCATCCTGCTGGCCGGCATCGCCTACCTGCTGTCGGCGCTGTTTGGCCGTTACAACAGCCTTCTCGTCCGCCTGCGTCGGCGCGCTGCCCCGCTGGACACGTCACGCAACGGCGCAGCTTCGGCATAACCTGTCACTCCCTCACGAAAGGAAACGTTCCATGCGTAGACTGCTTGCCCTCGGCCTGATCGCTGGCACCACCGGCCTCGCCCTGCCCGCCTGGGCGGATCCGCTGCGCGTCGTCACCAGCTTCAGCGTGCTCGCCGATATGGTCGAGCAGGTGGGTGGCGAGCAGGTCAACGTTACGCCACTGGTCGGGCGCGACAGCGACACCCACGCCTTCACACCCAGCCCCGGCGATGCCCGTCGCATTGCCGAAGCCGATCTGGTGGTCTTCAATGGCCTGCAACTGGAAGGTTGGATGGAGCGGTTGATCGAGGCAAGTAGCTACCAGGGCCCTCTGGTCATTGCCAGCGAGGGGATCGAGCCCTTGAATGGCGAAGCCCATGAACACAGCGATCACAAAGGCCATGCTCATGATCATGAGCACGAAGAACATGCGCATGAAGATCATGACCATGCGGACCGTGCTCACGACGCCCATGAAGGGCACGATCATGGTGACACGGACCCGCATGCCTGGCTTGACGTGTCACGTGCCCAGCAATACGTGACCAATATCCGCGATGGCCTGATCGAGGCCGACCCGGACCACGCCGAGGCGTATCGCCAGAATGCCAGGGCCTATCACGACGAACTCGGCGCGCTGGATGAAGAGATACGTCGCCTGATTGCGGATATTCCTTCGGAAAATCGCCTGGTCGTCACCGGGCATGATGCATTCAACTACTTTGCCGATGCCTACGACGTGCGCTTCCTCTCCCCGGTAGGCCTGAGCACGGCCAGCGAACCTTCCGCGGCGCTGATGGGCCGCCTCATCGACACGCTCTCAGCGAACCAGGTCAAAGCGCTGTTCCATGAGAACATCACCAACCCGGCGCTGATCGAGCAACTCGCCGAAGAGGCCGATCTGCCGATTGCCGGCACGCTCTACTCCGGTGCCCTGGCCGCTAGCGGCGAGGCCAGCACATACGCCGGCATGATGCGCCACAACGCCACGCTGATTCACGACGCGCTGGCCGGAAACACCGAATAATCAAGCAATCGAGCACCACCGGACGATCGCTGCAGGAACAGGCCAGTGCCCTGTTGAAGGAAGTGTCGTTCTTCCGTGGCGCTGCAATGAAGTTTCAGAACCGCCCACCCGGGCGGTTCTTTCGTTTTGTCCCGCTCCTTTCGTTTCGTCTCCGACCGCGGAACCCTGCCCAGGTTTGCTACTATGCGCAGGGACACGCTCGCGTTCAGGCCGCCTTATGCTGCAATTGACCAACCTCACCAAGACCTACCCCACCCCACAGGGGCCGTTGCACGTACTGGACGGTGTCGACCTTCAACTGGCGCCCGGCGAAAGCCTGGCACTGATGGGGGAGTCGGGAAGCGGCAAATCGACCCTGCTGCATCTGGCCGCCGGTCTGGATACGCCGGATCGCGGCGACGTGATCTTCGAGGGGCAGTCGATCGCCAGCTTGAGTGAGCCGCGCCGTGCCGAGCTGCGCCGCCAGCGCCTGGGCCTGGTCTTTCAGCAGTTCCATCTGGTACCCAGCCTGTCGGTAGCCGACAACCTGACCCTGCAGGCCCGTCTGGCCGGGCGCGAGGATACGGACTGGGCACAATATTTACTGGCCCGGCTGGGTCTGGCCGGGCTCAACGATCGCTACCCGGAACAATTATCCGGCGGCCAGCAGCAGCGCCTGGCGATCGGCCGGGCATTGGCCGCCAAGCCTCGCCTGCTGCTCGCCGACGAGCCCACCGGCAACCTCGATGAGGCCGCCGCCGATCAGGTACTCGACCTGCTGCGGGAGCTGATCGAGGAAAGTCGCTGTGCCCTGCTGATGGTCACCCATAGTGCGCGTGTCGCCACCCCACTCGACCGCTGCCTGCACCTGCAACGTGGACGCCTGGCCGAGGCCGATCCATGAGGCCCGGAACGGCTAGCCCCGGAGTACTACGCACGACCTGGCTGACCCTTTTTAGCCATTACCGGCGTCACCCCGGCCAGCTTGCCATGCTGCTGCTCGGGCTGTGGGTCGCCAGTGCACTGTGGAGCGGGGTGCAGGCGATCAACGCCTCGGCTCGCGACAGCTATGCGCGTGCCGAGACCCTGTTCAGTGCCAGCCTCGACAGCGTCACTCGCCGCGACAACCAGCCTCTGTCCCTCGTTACCTACCTGTCCTTGCGGCGTGCCGGCGAACCGGTGTCGCCACTGGTCGAGGGCGACCTGACCCTGAGCGACGGTACGTCCCTGCGCGTGATCGGTATCGATCCGCTGACCTTGCCCGGCGAGTCGGGCCTGGCGCGGCAACAAAGCGATGCGGCATCGCTACGCGACTGGATCCTTCCCCCACATCGCGCCCGCATCGCTCCGGAGAACGCCGACGCTGCCCGCGCCGATTCGCGCCTGCCGCCGCTGGAAGCCGACCCCAGCCTGCCGCCGGGTACGCTGGTCACCGATATCGGCGTGGCCCAGCGCTTGCTGGGCGTGGAGACGCTGAGCCGGCTGGTCGTCGCACCCGAGCAGTCCCTTGCCCTGCCGCCGACCCTGGTTCGCCAATCCGCCGCTGCACTGGCCTCGCCCGGACAGCTCACGGATAGTTTCCACCTCAATCTGACCGCCATGGGATTGCTGGCGCTGATCGTCGGGCTGTTCATCGTGCATGCCGCCCTCGGCCTGGCCCTGGAGCAGCGCCTGGGCATGCTGCGCACGCTACGCGCCCTGGGTGTGCCGGGCCACACACTGATCATCGCGATGGCCCTGGAGCTGTTGCTGATCGGCCTGCTCGGCGCCGTACTGGGTATCGTGAGCGGAGTCGTGCTGGCGCGTTTACTGCTGCCCGACGTGGCCGCCAGCCTGGATGCACTCTACGATACCGACGTCGCCAGCCACTTGTCCCTGCCTTGGTATTATTGGCTGGGCGGCCTGGCGGTGACGCTTGGCGGGCTGTTCTCGGCCGGTTTCGGCATGTTGTGGCGAGCTGCACGTCTCGACATCCTCGCCCTCGGCAAGGCCCAGGCCTGGCGCGCCCGACTGCATCGCCAACTGCGTCTGCAGGCCGGGGCCGGTACCGTCCTGCTGGGCGTGGCCCTGTGGCTCGGCTGGCGACTGGACCACCAACCCAACCCTCAGGAGCTGGCGCTGGGCTTCGCCATGGTCGCCGCACTGCTGCTGGGCGCATCGCTATGGCTGCCGCCACTGCTGGCCGGTAGCCTGGGGCTGCTCTCCCGACGCCTGCGCTCGCATCCGCGTCTGCAATGGGCTTTGGCCGACTTGCAGCTGCAGCTTCCCCGCCTGCAGTTGCCGATGATGGCCCTGTTGCTGGCGCTTTCCGCCAACCTCGGCGTGGGCAGCATGGTCGGCGGTTTCCGTCTGACCTTCCTCGACTGGCTCGATCAGCGCCTGCTGGCGGACATGTATGTGCGCCCCCCGGAAGCCCAGTACACCGATGTGGCCGCGTGGCTCGAAGGCCAGGACGAGGTCCAGGCATTGCTGGAGGCACGCCATGCCGAGGCGCCGAGACTTGATGCCGAGGGACAGACTACCGGGCGCACACTGGCGTTGTTCGGCATCACGCCGGCCCCGATAATGCGCCAGTCCTGGCCGCTGCTGGACACCGCCACGGGCCATGAAGCAGCGTGGCAGGCACTGGACGCAGGCGATGGCGCATTCATCAACGAGCAGCTTGCCCACCGTGACGGCTTGGCGCCCGGCGACCCGCTACACTTGCGCAGCCCGCAGGGCCCCGTGATGCTGACGGTCGCCGCGATCTATCCCGATTACGGTAACCCGCGTGGCGAGGCCGTACTGTCGGCCTCCCATCTGACCGAGAAGTTCGCCGCAACTCCGGGCTCGCTGGGCGTCGTACTACGTCCAGGGTCACGCGACGTTGCCGGACTACAGGCAGCGTTACGCGAACGTTTTGGCCTGGGCGGCGACGCCGTGGTCGACCAGGGCGCCGTGAAACGTACCGCTACCGAGATCTTCGAGCGGACCTTCGCCATTACTCAAGCGCTCAATGCGCTGACCCTGGCCGTGGCCGGACTGGCATTGCTGACTACCCTGTTGGCCCAAGCCGGGGCGCGGCGTGCCCAGTTGGCGCCGCTATGGGCGCTGGGGGTCTCTCGCCGGCAACTGATCGGGCTGCAACTCGGTCAGCTGGTGTCAGCCGCGACGGGCACCGCCGTGCTGGCCATCCCGTTGGGCATAGGTCTGGCCTGGGCGCTGGTGGCGGTCATCAACGTTGCCGCTTTTGGCTGGCGGCTGCCGCTGCATATCTTCCCGAGCCAGATCGCCATGACGATTGTGCTGGCCATATTCGTTGCCGCCCTGGCCACGCTGCTCCCCGCCTGGCGGCTATGGCGCGTGCCGCCACGCCAGTTGCTACAGGAGTTTGCCGCTATATGAAACGTTCCACCCTGCTGCTGTTGCTGGCAACGGTGATCCTTGCCGGCCTGGGCAAGGCATTCTGGCCGCAAGACACGTCCCCGCAGGCCGGCTATGCCGGCCTGGGCGAGCAGGCGAGCGGCTTCGCCCAAGCCGGGCCGGGGCACGCGCTGGCCTTTCCCGAGGATCATGGCCCGCATCCCGGCTTTCGCATCGAATGGTGGTATCTGACGGCCAATCTGGAAAGTGCCGATGGCCGTCCATTCGGTGTGCAGTGGACCCTGTTCCGCCAGGCACTGGCGCCCGAGACCGGCAACAACGACGAGGCAAGCGATTCCCCGTGGCAGGACAGGCAGTTGTGGATGGCCCACGCCGCCCTCTCGACGCCGCAGGGGCACCGTTTCGCCGAAAAGTTCGCGCGCGGCATGGCCCTGCCCGCCGGCCAGGGCCAGGCAGGCGTGATGGCAGCCCCGTTTTCCGCCTGGATCGATGACTGGTCGCTGGCTGCCGTTTCGGCCGACGCCGGGCTCGATCAACTAACGGTACGCGCCGAGGCCGACGACTTCGCCTATCGTCTCGCCCTGACTGCACAGGGCCCCCTGGTCCGCCATGGTGAGGACGGTTTCAGTCAAAAGTCTGCCGATGGCCAGGGCTCGATGTACTACAGCCAGCCGTTCTACCAGGTCGAAGGCACGCTGCGCCTCGGCGACGAGCCGATCGTCGTGTCCGGACGGGCCTGGCTGGACCGGGAATGGAGCAGCCAGTTGCTGGGCGCGACTCAGCGCGGTTGGGACTGGTTCTCGCTGCACCTCGCTGGCGGTGCCAAGCTGATGGCCTTTCGTCTGCGCGGCGGCGGCAGTGAAGAGGGGGACTACCTTTCCGGTAGCTGGATCACGCCTCAGGGCCAGGTGACTGCTCTGGGCGAGGGCTCCCTGCGCCTGACACCGGTTAAAACAGATGACGTGGCCAGTAGGGAATTGCCCACGACCTGGCGAGTCGAGGCACCCGACCACGGGCTCGATGTTACCGTAAGCGCGGTCCACCCCGAGCAATGGATGGGCACGTCATTTCCCTACTGGGAGGGCATGGTCACCTTGCAAGGCAGTCATGTCGGCGAGGGCTACCTGGAAATGACCGGCTATTGAACAGGCAGTGAAAAGAATTTCACAAAACTTTAACCAAGTTAATTAATGTGGCCCACAGGCCTGAGACCATATGCGCCATCGGGCAGGGAGAGGCTCGAACAGGGAAGACCGAGCACAGGGAAGGCTCACGTACCAAGGAAGCACGGGCAGGACGCCTGTGATGATGCAAGGAAAGCAGCGCTAGAACGCCCGGCCTATTGGCCGGGCTTTTTATTGCTTATTGCTTCAAGGCTTCTTCGGTGAGGTGCATATAGCCCGGATCGAAGTCCCCGAATGCCTTCAACGCTTCCCAGTCATGGATGGTCAGTTGTTTATTGTCGTAGGCGATTAGCCCGTCGCCACGCAGCTTCTGCATCACTCGATTGGTATGCACCACGGTGATCCCCATGGCATCGGCCAGGTCTTGCTGGGTCAAAGGAAAGTCGATGCAGTTTTCTTGGGTCAGGCCGGCGGCTCGATGACGCAGTTGCATTTCGCAAAGCAGATGCGCCAGGCGTTTGTCGGCTGGCCGGCCGGTATTGTTGACGAACCATTCCCGCTGTACGGACTCCTCGACCAACGAAGCCCAGAAGAAGGCATAAGCCAGCGAGGTGTAGTTCTCGAAGATATGGTTGACCGTCTCGCGGGGTATCAGGGCGAACGTGACCGATGTCAGGGTGCTGACTGAATGATCCATGTGGTCGAGTAACGCGATATGCACATCGCACACATCGCCGGGAATCAGGTAGGCCAGGATGGCCCGCCGGCCATCGGCCAGATGCTTGTAACGACAGGCCCAGCCATCGACGACGATATGCACATGGTCGGGACGTTCGTTCTCGCTAATGAGGTTCTTGCCCTTCTCCACGGTGATCGAGCGGACGATTGATTCACGAAGTCGTTGCTTGTCCGGTTCGGACAGCTCCATGAAGTTGCCCAACCGATAGATCAGTGCGTCGATCGAAGCCGAGCTCTCCCTGTCGGTATTTCCACTACGCCCCGCCCCCGACCCGGACGACATGAGCCTGTGTCGCCTATGCATGCGACGCGTCATCGATATCCTCCACTCCCGGTACCGGTTGGGTATGGCTGAACGCACCGGCCAGGGCATTCACCCCGCGCTGTGGATGAGCCAGTTCCAGGTAAGTCTGGCGGTCGCGGGCCTTGCTGTCGACGTCGACCTGCATGGCCTGATCGCGATTGCGCTTGAGCGTCTCGTCGCACTCCCCCAGGCGGTTGAAAGACCACATCAATTTCGCCTCGCCCATGGGCAGGGCGTCACCCGGGTCGCCATCGTGATGGCCGGTATGCCACGTATGCCACGTCTTGCCGTAGCTGTTCACCAGACGCTTCATGAACGCCGTTTCGGCGGCTTCGGGAATCCCGGGAGCGATCAGTTCGCCGGAGAACACTTCATAATTATGGGGATGCCAATAGCTCTGCTCATTGGCCGGCAAGCTCTCGAACAGCGCCTCCGAAACGATGTACTCAATACCGATCAGATTGGCATTCGACGTATTTCCGTCGAAAATCAGACACTGCAGAAAGTCGTCGTTAACCACCTTGCAGTAATGGTGGGCTTCCATCTGCATGTGCGGATCGCACTTGGCGCAATGAAAGCCGACGACATAGACATCGAAGCCCTTCATTGGCGACTTGTCCTGCAGCAGGTTGGCTCCCTGCTCGAGCACGGCCAGCCACGCCCCCTTGTCTGCCCCTGGAGGCTGGACCGGGCTGTGGCGTCGATTGACGGTTGGTCTGCGTTTCATGGTGCCTCCCTGGCATTCAGGCTCCGTGTCTGTCTAACACTAGCCAAGAGCCCGTATCGAGCCAAGCCAGCGAAGGGGATGAGATGCTGCCCCGGGGTGCGCTAAGCTTTCGCATCACACTGCAGATGGAGAGGCGACCATGACACTATTCACCGAAAAGCACCCGGGCGTCGAGGCGCACGTTCCCCAGGAAACGTCCGGTTTCACGCTCAATCACACCATGTTGCGCATCAAGGATCCGCAGCGCTCGTTAGCCTTCTACAGTCACGTGTTCGGAATGCGCCTGCTGCGCAAGCTGGATTTTCCCGAGATGCAGTTCACCCTTTATTTCCTGGCACGGCTCGAGGAAGAGGACCAGGTGCCTGAGGATCCCGGCGAGCGCACCATGTGGACCTTCAGTCAGCGCAGCATACTTGAGCTGACCCACAACTGGGGTAGCGAGGACAAGGCCGACTTCGCCTACCACGACGGCAATGCCGAGCCGCAGGGCTTCGGCCATATCTGTTTCTCGGTCCCTGACCTGACCACGGCAGTGCACTGGCTGGATCGCAACGAGGTGGAATTCGTCAAGCGTCCCGATCAGGGCAAGATGCAGGGTGTGGCTTTTGTGAAAGACCCTGACGGCTACTGGATCGAGATCATCGAGCCGGCCCTGATGACCCAGGCAGGTCGCTAACCTACGTACGCCCGAGCCACGGCCCGGGCGTGCTGCCCTCCTTTCAGCTAGTGCAGGGGTAGCAACCCCACCACCCTTGCAGGGCAATCAACGCCCGAGATCGGCCAGGCGTGCTGCTTCAACGATTTCCAGCCAATACCCATCCGGGTCCTTGATGAAGGCGACATCCTTCAGCTTGCCCTGTTCCGGGCGCTTCACGTAGGTCACGTCATTAGCATCGAACCAGGCAATGGCGGCATCCAGATCGGGGACCGAAAAGCAGAGGTGGCCGAAGCCCTGCGGTTCGGTATTGCCGTCGTGGTAGGAAAAGTCACTTTGTTCTTCTGTCCCCCAGTTATGAGTGAGTTCAAGCAGACCACGTTGCTGGAATGTCCAAACGGTACGCTCCCCGGCATCCTCGGGAATCCTTTCGTCATCCTCCAGGCAGCCCAGGAAGTAGAGCGAGAATCCCATTTCCTCGAAGTCCAGCTTGCGTAATACACGCATCGCGAAGACCCGGGTATAGAACGCCAGCGAGCGCTGCGGATCCTTGATGCGCAGCATGGTGTGGTTGAGGCGAAAGCCGTTGGCCTCGCTGGGCGGAGACTCGACGCCGGGATGCTGTTCGCCACTGAAGCTCATGTCGTACTCCTTGATCAGGTATGAAAGGCAAGAATGGGCGGCCCGGCGCCTGCCGGCGCCGCCCAGATGGAAATCAGGATGAAGCGGGCAGGCTTACACCACGCGTTCCTTCATCATCCGGCCAATGTGCTCGGCCTGGCGGATCGCCAGCGAGACGATGGTCAGCGTGGGATTCTCCGCTGCCGAGGTGGTGAACTGGCTGCCATCGGAGATAAACAGGTTGGGGATGTCGTGTGTCTGGCCGTATGCGTTGCACACCCCGTCCTGCGCCTTCGCGCTCATGCGGCAGGTGCCCAGGTTATGCGTCGACGGGTATGGCGGCACGCGGTAGATGTCGCGGGCGCCCACCGCCGCATAGAGCTCACTGCCTTTCTGGTAGGCGTGCTCGCGCATCGCCTCATCGTTGGGATGGTCATCGTAATGAACGTTGGGAATCGGCAGGCCGTGTTGATCCTTGAGTTCATGGTTGAGCGTGACGCGGTTCGTCTCGCGGGGCATGTCCTCTCCGACCAGCCACATGCCGGCCATATGCGCATACTGATCCATGGCGCCGGTAAACTTCTCACCCCAGGCGCCGGGATCGAGAAACGCCGCCATGAACGGCAGGCCCAGCGATAGGGTTTCCATCTCGTAGCCGCCGGCAAAGCCACGTGAATCGTCATGCCCAGCCTCAGCAGAGATGATCCCGGCCATGGTGGTACCGCGGTACATATGCACAGGCTCGTCGAAAGTGGCATAGACCGAGCCGGTCATATGACGCATATAGTTTCGCCCTACCTGTCCCGAGCTGTTGGCCAAGCCGTCAGGGAACATGGCACTCGCCGAATTGAGCAGCAGCCGCGGCGTCTCGATGGAGTTGCCGGCCACCGCCACCAGGCGTGCCTTCTGGCGGTGCAGCTTGCCGTCCTTGTCGAAGTAGGTGACCCCGGTCGCTCGCCCCTTGGCATCGTGTTCGATCTGCGCCACATGGGCATTGGTACGCAGCTCAGCATGCCCGGTGACCAGGGCTGCGGGTAATTCGGTATATAGCGTCGACCACTTGGCACCGAAACGACAGCCCTGAAAGCAGAAGCCGCGTTGTTGGCAGCCCGGCCGACCGTCACGTGCCTGGCTATTGATCGCCATATGCCCGGTATTGCATTCGTAGCCCAGCTTCTGCGCCCCGGCATGCATCACCTTGAAGTTGTTGTTGCCCGGCAGCCCAGCAATGTCGTTGGTGCGAGTCACGCCCATCTTGTCCTCAGCACGGGCGTAGTATGGCGCCAGCTCGTCATAACCTATCGGCCAGTCGAGCAGGTTGGCGCCCTCCAGCGCGCCATAGTGGGTGCGCACCGCAAACTCATGCGGCTGGATGCGCAGGCTGGCCCCGGCCCAGTGCGTCGTGGTGCCCCCCACCGTCTTGCAGATCCAGGTCGGCAGGTTGGGAAAGTCCTTGGCGATTCGCCAACTGCCCGAGGTGGTGCGGTTGTCGAGCCAGGAGAGCTGGCTGAAGGCCGGCCACTCATCGGCAAGGAAATCCGGGCGGTCATGCAGGGCACCGGCTTCCAGTACCACTACGTCGATGCCCTGCTGGGCCAGTTCATTGGCCAGGGTACCGCCACCCGCTCCGGAGCCGATGATCACCACGACACTATCGTCGTCATGGGTGAAGGACTTGCGATTCTCGAACTGCGCCATGGCGTGTTCTCCTCAAGAAAGCATCGTCTTGTCGTTATGGTTGTATGTTTCAGACGCCGGGTATCGGCCCGCTATCCGGGACGCCCGGGTCGGGCAGCCAGGTGAGGTCATCGAAGCCCTTGAAGAGATAGCCCATGTCGCCCTCCTCGCCCTGATAGCCGAAATGGGCGAAGGCCAGCGGATTGCTGTACAACGACACCACGGCGGACGAGCGGATTTTCTCGAAGAATGCCGAGCCAGCGGCCTCGGCCACGCTGGCCTGGCGCTGCGCTGCATCGAGAGCCAGCCAGTCGCCACCAGCCTGGCGATCCAGTGCTGTCACGCCGTCGCGCAGCAACGTCAGGGTCTCGGGATCGGTGTCGGCCTGGCGGTCGAGGTCCTTGACTACCAGCGCGTAGACGGCATCTTCCAGGTCACGGTGGGGAAAGACATGGCGGGTGAACTGCAACAGCACCTCACCCTCGTGGGTCGTGAGCAGCTCCGTAGTCACTGCCCAGCTGCGGCTTGGTGCCAGCAGGGCGATGGAGCCCGTAGCAAAGGCCAGCGTCCCGACGAGCGCACCACCGCTCGACTTGAGGAACACACGGCGCGATAAGGGGCGTGAGAACATGGCGAAATCTCCCCATTCGGACTGGCCACGTTGAAACGTTGAGTCGCTGGCCGCCCGTTTGTCGTTGTAGGTTGCGATGCCGGGTGGCATCTTCTTCGAGAATAGGCGTCAATCGGGACAGGCGGGTATTAGCGGGTTACTACATAGCCTAAGGTCTAAGCAGGCCGGGGCCTTGCCAGACACAAGTCGGATGGCCCCTCTCCGCCAGGGAGGCTAGGTTGGTAATGAACAACATCATTAACGGAACCATGCCATGTGCCATGTCTATGCCTCGACCGATCCGCAGCGCTACGAGAGCACCACACGCTCGGTACGCCTGCAGGGCAGCGTGACCAGCGTCCGGCTGGAGAATGAGTTCTGGGAAATTCTCGACTGCCTGGCCGCTGAGCAGGGCATGTCCGCTGGTCGCTTCATCAGCAAGCTCTATAGCGAGGTCATTGCCGACAAGGGCGAGGTGCCCAACCTGGCATCAATGCTGCGCGTGGCATGCGCCGTACATCTACATTTGCGTGCCGCGCCGGCACCTGTACAGGATGCCTCTACGGGAGCGTCACGTCGTCGGGCCTGAGCTGCCCCGACCGCACCGTAAGGCTGTTTACCATGAGAACCGTGGCAGAATGCTGAACGTCCCCAACCGACGCTATACCCTGATCCCGCTGGTCCTGATGATGTTTCTGGCCGGTTGTGCCGGTGGCCCCCGTATGGAGCAGGCCATTTCGCCGACAATGCCCCCTGGCCAGGCACTTTCCATCGAGCGCGCCATGATTCTCGCCAATGCCCGTCAGGCCCTGGGAACGCCTTACCGTTACGGAGGCGCCGATAGCAACGGTGTGGACTGCTCGGGTCTCGTGCAGATGGCCTATGGCGCGGCCGGTATTGCTGTACCCCGAACGGCAGACCAGCAGTTCTCTCGCTTGCCGAGCCGGGAACTGGCGCGACCCGGCGATCTGCTGTTCTTTGGCTCGGGCAGCACCGCCACACATGTCGGTATCTATCTCGGCCAACAACAGATGATTCATGCTCCCGGTGAAGGGCGCGAAGTGACCATGACATCGCTGGATATCGACTACTGGCGGAATCGTTTCCTGGGGGCTGCCGGACCCGCACCATGAGTGTCGTCCACACCAATGCAACAGACATGTTCTACCCTGACATGCCATGGGCCACCCCTAGAGGGCCCTATGAGTGTCACCCTCTGAGTCTGTCGGTGAAATAGCGCGCAAGCATTTTCTTAGCCATAGGCGTTATTTCCCTTTCCCATCGTTGGGGTGCATGATCAAGAGGTTATGAAAACGCTGCTCATCAGCGTCCATACGTTATAAGGAGTGAACCATGTCTCTGCGACTCGGCGATATCGCCCCGGACTTCACCCAGGAAAGCACCGAAGGCCCGATCAACTTTCATGAATGGGCCGGGGATAGCTGGGTGATCCTGTTCTCGCATCCCAAGGACTTTACCCCCGTTTGCACCACCGAACTGGGCGAGGTCTCACGCCTCAAGCCGGAATTCGACAAGCGCAACGTCAAGGCGATTGGCCTGTCGGTCGATCCAGTCGATGAGCATGTCGCCTGGGCCGGTGATATTCAGGAGACCCAGGGACACGGACTCAATTTTCCATTGCTGGCGGATTCCGATCGCAAGGTCAGCGATCTTTACGACATGATCCATCCCAATGCCAGCGACTCGCTGACAGTGCGTTCGGTATTCATTATCGATCCCAACAAGAAAATTCGCCTGACCATCACCTACCCGGCCAGCACCGGGCGCAACTTCCCCGAGATTTTGCGTGTCATCGACAGCCTGCAACTGACCGATGACTACAAGGTAGCCACACCGGTCAACTGGACGGATGGTGGGGATTGCATCATCGTCCCGTCCGTCAGCAACGAGCAGGCCGCCGAAATGTTCCCGCAGGGATGGGAAGAGAAGAAGCCTTATCTGCGCATGGTCAAGCAGCCGAACAAGACCTGACCCTCGGTACATCGTCTCGGCCAGGCCGGCCAAGACAATGATCACCAAGTATCGCCTCGCCTTTGTGCGAGGCGATTTATTGATCATTAGTAACCACGCTGACCTTATCTGGCCCTTTTATAGTGCGTCCTGTTTACCCTGCACGCCCCTTCTTGCGCTTATCGAGCATCCCCATAACCGATAAGCAGCGCGACCACGAACATGCTTCGTCGATGGTGCAATAAAGTTACTTAAATTAACTCTTCAAAACCTAACAAAACATCCAGAAATAAACCCGCCGCCAAATAGTACTTACGTGCAGAAAATAAAAATTGAAAAAGTTAATCCTGTGCTGTTTGGAAACTTTCTCAAATAGCTTCTATTGTGAATCCCATAATAATGACTCGCAGACTTCCGTGTTGGCGAGGTAGGAGTGGATATCCTTACTGAAAACATACTGTTATCAGTAAAATTCAACCGTAAAGGATTACGTTATGTTCCACCATTCCGCAAAACTGCAATATCGCGTCAAAGTCGACAAGCCGGATCCCCAGTTCGCCATGCTGCTGCAGCAAGCTATCGGCGGTGTTGAAGGTGAGATTCGTGTCGCCATGCAGTACTTCTTCCAGGCCATGGGGGCACGCGGAGATGATCGCATCCGCGACATGCTGCTCTCGACCGCAACCGAGGAGTTGTCGCACATCGAGATCTTGGCGCATGCCGTTGCGCTTAACCTGGAAGGTGCGCCTCTGTCAGTGCAGGAAGAGTCGGCCAAGGATCCGATCGTTAACGCCATCCTGGGCGGCGCCAACCCCCGCCACCTGCTGTCTTCTGGCCTGTCAGCCATGCCGGTCAACGCCAATGGTGTCCCGTTCGACATGAGCCATATCTATGCCACAGGCAACGTCGGTGCGGATATGCTCGCCAACGTGACGGCTGAAGCCAGCGGCCGTACCTTGGCGTCACGTCTCTACAACTGGACGGATGACAAGGGCATGAAGGATATGCTGTCCTTCCTCATCGCTCGCGATACCTATCACCAGGAGCAGTGGCTGGCCGTGATCGAGGAGATGGGTGGCATGAAGGCGGCACTGCCGGTCCCCAACTCCACACCGGAGGACCACGAGGCCATGGAACACTCCTACTATTACCTCAACACGCTGATGGACAAGGAAGCTCCCGAAGGCCGTTGGTCCAGCGGACCGTCGCTGGATGGCCGTGGCGAGTATTCGGTCAAGCAGCAGCCCGAGCCGCTCGGCGAAGAGCCCAAGCTGGGCCGGGCGCGCAAGAAGTCCGGTGCTCAGAAGGAGCAGATGTAAGTCTGCCGCGAGTCGCACTAACGATAAGCCCCGGTTTCAAACCGGGGCTTTTTCGTGTCGTCACCGTGCTTCGGTTTATCATGCTGAGGTAGTCGGTCGCGCCTTGATCGCCACCTGACGCTCATGGATGGCGATGGCCACCCCGCTGGCGATAATCACGCCGCTACCGACATAGACCCACAGGTCGGGCATTTCGCCCCAGAACCACCAGCCCAGAATGACGGCCCAGATCATGGCCGTATAATCGAAAGGTGCCGCCAGCGAGGCTGGTGCATGGCGAAAGGCCAAGGTAATACAGGTCATCGCCCCTACCCCCAGAATGCCTGCTCCCACAAAGCCAAACCAGTGCACCGGTTGCGGAGACAGCCAGAAGAACGGCAGCAGGGCGGTACTGACCAACCACGGTACCAGCGTGACATAGAAGACCATTGCCCAGAGATTTTCACGAGCCCCGTAACGCCGCGCCGTAATCATCAGCAACGCGTAGCACACGGCAGCGCCCACCACTATCAGCCCGCCGAGTTGAAAGCCCTCTGCCCCAGGCCTTACCACAACCAGCACCCCGGCGAAGCCGATCAGCGAGGCTATGAAAGGCAGACGTTCAACGCGCTCGTTGAGCATCGGCGCCGACAGCAGCGTCACGAACAACGGCGCGGCGAAAGCGATCGCCGTTGCCGTCGCCAGAGGCAACAGCGTCAACCCAATCACGAAACAGTACATGGTGCCGGTCGCGATCAAACCGCGCAGCAGGTGCACCTTGGGCCGGTGTGTCGCCAAGGTGCGCAGGCCGCCATTGAGGCTCGCGATCAACGCGATCAGCGGCAGTGAGACCAACGTACGAAAGAAGATGATCTGTACCGGCGCAAAGCTCTGCCCCAGCCATTTGGCCACGGCATCGCCCAGTGCCAGGCACAGGACACCGAGACACATGTAGGCAATGCCGACCAATGACGATGACATGGACTCCTCCGTGAGCGGGTGTGGCAGTGGCTAGGTTTCATAACAAAGCTGCCTGCGCCAGCATAACCGATTTGCACCGCTCTGGTGCGTAAGTCGCCGTGCTCGGATCAGTTCTCGACCTGTGCCTTTACCTGCTCGACGATATGCGCACCGATGGGAATCGCCGAGGTCGCCGCCGGTGACGGCGCATTGCACACGTTGACCGTGCGCCGGGTATTCACGAACAGGAAGTCGTCGACCAGTTTGCCGTCGTTGGACACCGCCTGGGCGCGTACCCCGGCCGGGTAGGGCTCGAGATCGTCCAGCGTCAGGCTCGGGCAGTACTTGCGCACCTCCTCCAGATAACCCTTCTTGTACAGCGAGTTCTTCAGCTCGATCAGCCCGGGGCGCAAGTTGGCCTTGAGCACCTTGCGAATGCCCGAGTGACGGAGCATAGCCAGACTGTCAGAGAAGGAAATGTCGGTCTTCTGGTAACCCTCGCGCTTCCAGGCCAGCACCGCGTTGGGGCCGACCGTGACGCTGCCATCGATCATGCGTGTCAGGTGCACGCCGAGAAACGGCATCGACGGGTCGGGAATCGGATAGATCAGGTGGTTGACGATGCGGTTATGCTCGGGTGGTAGCCGGTAGTACTCGCCACGGAACGGGCAGATGGTAAAGTCGGGCTCGATACCCAGCATGCGCACCACGCGATCGGCCATCAGCCCCGAACAGGACACCAGATGACGGGTAGTGAACTCGCCCCGGCCGGTCGATACCACGACTTCGCCGCTGCGTTCCTCCAGCCCGGTTACCGAGGTGGCATAGCGGATCTCGCCGCCGGCGGCCTCGAACTCGCGGCCCATGGCGGCAGCGACCTCAGCGTAGCTGACGATGCCGCTGGATGGCACGAAGATACCGCCCACGCCGACGATATTGGGCTCGCGCTCGTGCAATTCGTTGCGGCTAAGCCAGAAGCGCTCCAGGCCGTTGGCCTCAGTGCGCTCCCATAACGCCTGCATGCGCTGCAGTTCGAGATCGTTGGTGGCTACCAGCAGTTTTCCACATTCATCGTAGGCAATGCCGTGCTCGTCGCAGAACGCCTTGGTGGCGCGATTGCCTTCCAGGCAGAAGCGCGCCTTGAGGCTGCCCGGCGTATAGTAGACCCCGGCGTGTATTACACCGCTGTTGTGGCCAGTCTGGTGACGGGCCGGGCCGTCTTCCTTCTCGACCAGCAGCATCTTTTTGTCTGGATAGGCCCGGATGAGCTGCATGGCGGTAGACATGCCGAGGATGCCGCCACCGATAATGATGAAGTCGTACACGTGCGCGCCTCGATGGATTATTGTGTCAAAATTGCGCCGGCCATACCTGGGCGCGACGCCTCTCGGTCCCCCAGCTTACCCTAATGCAAGACATTCGGCTTTTTGGCCATTTGTCGATAATGGGTATTGTGGCGCCTCAATCGTTTTTCACCGTCCTGGAGTTCGCCATGTCTTTGCGGGATTCCGCTGCCAATGCGACCGATGCTTCTGGCGTCGATGTGCCTATCGCCGATCCCGATCGTACCCGTGCTCCAAGCGTGGCCTCCTATCCCGGCCCGGCCGGAGGCTGGGGGGCGCTGAATAGCGTCAGACGGCACGTCGCGCACAACCGCGCACCGCTCAAGGGCATGCGCTCGCTGCTCGCCACTAACCAGCCGCACGGTTTCGACTGCCCGGGCTGCGCGTGGGGCGACGCCAATGCCGAGTCATCATTCGCGTTCTGCGAGAACGGCGCCAAGGCGGTAGCCTGGGAGACCACCGCCAAGCGGGTGACACGCGATTTCTTCGCCCGTCACACCGTCAGCGAGCTACTTGCCTGGGATGATTACCGCCTTGAAGATCAGGGCCGGCTCACTGAACCGATGCGCTACGATGCCGCTCAGGACCGCTATGTGCCGATCGGCTGGGACGAAGCATACACGATGATCGGCGAACGTCTGGCGGCGCTGGATGATCCCAACCGCGCCCTGTTCTACACCTCCGGGCGGGCCAGCAACGAGGCGGCATACCTCTACCAGCTGTTTGTACGCCTCTACGGCACCAACAATTTCCCGGACTGTTCGAACATGTGCCATGAGGCCAGCGGCGTAGGCATGCAGGCCAGCCTGGGGGTCGGCAAGGGCACGGTGCGCCTGGAGGACTTCGAGCAGGCCGATGCGATCTTCGTGTTCGGCCAGAATCCCGGCACCAATCACCCACGCATGCTTGGCGACCTGGCCCGGGCCGCCAAGCGTGGCGCAGCGATCGTCACCTTCAATCCGCTGAAGGAGCGTGGCCTGGAGCGCTTCGCCGATCCTCAGGACAAGCGCGAGATGCTCACCGGCGGAAGCCAGACGATCTCCTCGCGTTACTTCCAGCCCAAGATGGGCGGCGACATGGCGGCGGTACGCGGCATCGCCAAGGCGCTGTTTGCCATGGAAGCCTCGGGCCGCTTCACTCCAGACCGGGAGTTCATCGAGTCCTATACCCAAGGCCTCGATGCCTGGCGTGCCAACGTCGAAGCCACATCCTGGGCGGCCCTAGAGGCTCAGTCGGGCCT
Organism: Modicisalibacter luteus DSM 23508; assembly: GCF_000378505.1. Taxonomy (GTDB): domain Bacteria; phylum Pseudomonadota; class Gammaproteobacteria; order Pseudomonadales; family Halomonadaceae; genus Modicisalibacter; species Modicisalibacter luteus. The sequence goes on from NZ_KB899999.1 coordinate 101,398, forward strand.
GTCACGCGTCGAGATGGAAGCCGCCGCTGAGATATACGCCGGCGCCGAGCGCATCATCGCTACCTGGGCGATGGGCATCACCCAGCATCTGCACGCCGTGGACAGTGTGCGCGAGATCGTCAACCTGCTGCTGCTCGGCGGCCACATGGGCCGGCCCGGCGCCGGAGCCTGTCCGGTGCGAGGCCACTCCAACGTGCAGGGCGATCGCACCATGGGCATCGACGAAAAGGCCCCGGCCTGGTTGATCGACGCGCTGGAAGCGCGCTACGGCGTGCCCATGCCGCGCCGGCCCGGCCATAACACGGTGAATGCCCTGCATGCCCTGGAGGCCGACCAGGCCGAAGTATTCATCGCCCTGGGCGGCAACTTCACCCGCGCCACGCCGGACAGCATGCGCACCGAGTCGGCCATGCGCCGTGCCCGTCTCAACGTGCAGATCAGCACCAAGCTCAACCGCAGTCACCTGGTGGTCGGCGAAGAAGCGTTGATCCTGCCCTGCCTGGGCCGAAGCGAGATCGACCGACAGGGGCCGCAGAAGCTACCTCAAGTGATCAGCGTCGAGGATTCGATGTCGATGGTGCATGGCAGTGCGGGTCGCGTGGAGCCGGCCTCCAAGCACCTGCGCTCCGAACCGGCAATCGTCGCGGAGATCGCCGAGGCTACCCTGGCCCGGGTGCTGCCCAATCGTGGTATCGACCCCAAGGTGGTCGACTGGCAGGCATTAGTCGCCGACTACGATCGCATCCGCGACGAGATCGAGGCGGTGATTCCCGGCTTCGCCAACTTCAATGCGCGCCTGCATCGCCCACGCGGCTTCTGGTTGACCAATGCCGCCAGCGAGCGGCGCTTCGTCACGCCGACCGGCAAGGCCGAGTTCTCCGCCGCGCCGCTACCCGAGGCGGTACTCCACCAGCAACTGGACGTGCGTCGCAACGATGGCTGGCTGACCCTGCAAAGCCTGCGCAGCCACGACCAGTACAACACGACCATCTATGGTTACAACGACCGTTACCGCGGCGTGAAGGGCCAGCGTCGGGTGCTGTTCGTCAACCCACTGGACCTCGCACGCCTGGGCTTCGCCGACGGCGACTGGGTCGATCTTGTCGGTCTGGATTACCAGGGTGAGCCGCGACGCGCCCCGGCCTTTCGCCTGGTCGCCTACGACACTCCGCAGGGCTGCTGTGCCGCCTACTATCCGGAGACCAACGCCCTGGTACCGCTGGAAAGCGCCGGAGCCAACACCGGCACCCCGGCAAGCAAGGCCGTCGCCGTGCGCCTTCAGCGATCCGCTCGAATCGTCTAGCCCCAAGTCGCGCGCCTGCAGGGCGCGCCTTGATCGCTTACGCGGGCTTGGCCACCATCAGGTAGAAGATCACGATAAACGCTGCAAACGCCGGCCAGCCCAGCACGAACCAGATACGCATGTAGCGCTCCACCAGCGGCGGTATCGGCTTGCCTTCACGCAGCGCCTCGGCGCACAGATCACGCACCTGGATCTGCAGCCAGACGACCGGTAGCCAACAGGCCCCCGCAAGGACATACAACCCCAGGCTCCACATCAGCCACGTCTGAGTCAGCGGCCAGCCAACCATGTGTGCCATGGCCAGACCGCTGAGAGGCTGAATGACGGCCGTGGTGGCAATGAACAGCCAGTCGGCAGTCACCAGATAGCGAAAGGTCGCAGCCATTACTTCGAGGTTGCCCCCTCGCCACGCGCGCAGGGAATAGTAGGCCGAGCCCAGTCCGGTCCCGAACAGCAAGGTCGAGGAAAGAATGTGCAGGGTCTTCAGCAGGACATAGATACTCATTTGGGCGGCGCCTCCTTGCGCCCAGGTTCGGTCCACAGCAACCACAAGGTGGCGACGATCAAAACGGCGTTCTTGCCCACGGCGGCAAACGGATCGGACCAGTACAGCGGCACCAGCATGGTAATGATGACCATGTAGGCGAGCATCAGCCCGATCTGCGCTCGCAGTGCAAGGCGACGCCAGCGTCGCCACAACAGGCCGAGCCCCAGAACGGCATCAAGGATCGCCCCGCCCACCACTGCGGCGGCTGCCAACCAGCCCTCGGCACCCGCTTGCGCCATGATACGCAGCCCCCAGTCATAACCGGGCCCGAGACACACCAGCGCAGTCCCCAGCCAGATAGCGACGAGCACGGCCAGCATCACGGGGCGCAACGTCGCCGTGACGCTCTCGCCCCGTGTCGGCCAGTCATGCAAGCGCGCCTGCAAGGGGGCCGCGCGAAAACCGCTGGCTTCGGCCAAGGGCTCCGGCGAGGCGAGGTTGTCATGCCCCGCCAGACGTAAGGTTTGGGTGTTCAGAGCGCGCCAGTCCAGGCGATCGCCCAGCCTCGCCCCGGTGGCGGCCAGGCGTCGAGGTACCTGTACGTAACGCGCCGGTGTCCAGCCCTGTACCGCGCGCAACGTATCGATGATCTGCGGGAGTGTCATTGGCTGGGGGCCAACCAGCGGAAGCACAGTCGGGCGAGACGGCCATTGGCGCAGCAGGGCCAGCACGGCGGCCACCAGATCGTCGATATGCAGTGGCTGCACCCGAGCCCGGGTATCGAGCAGCGGAATCAAGGGCAAGGGGGAAAGCTGGGTCAGCCAGCCGCTACTGCCCCCGCCACGGCCAATCACCATCGACGGACGAAGCACTACACAGGACGCGTTCAGACCGAGCAGATAATCATCGGCCGCCGCCTTGCTGGCCAGGAACGGCACCTCAGAATGCTCACCCGCTCCCAGCGCCGAGAACTGCAGTATCTGTGCGTCATGGCTGGCGGCCAGATCGAACAGAGCCCTACTACCGCGGTCCTGTACCGCCCCGAGTTCCCCCGCATCGCTGGTCAGCAGACCGGCGGCATTGATGACCAATGCGGTGCCTGCCGGCCAGTCGAAGGCGTGTCCATCGCGCCCCAGCCGCCCCAGATCCAGTGACTGCCAAGTCACGCCGGGCAGCTCGGGGCCTTGCCCTCTGCGCGAGGTAGCCACGATCCGGTGTCCCTCGGCCAGCAGCGCCGTCATCAGATGCCGGCCGATGAAGCCGTTGCCGCCGACAAGCAGGATACGCATTAACGAAATGTGCCGTCAGCGACTGACGCGAACCACGATCTTGCCGCGCACGTGGCCGCTCTGGTTCCGCTGGAAAGCATCGGCTGCCCGCTCCAGCGGGAAGGATTCGGCCACATTGACAGTCACCCGCCCCTGGTCGACTGCATCAGCGAGCGCCTGCAAGTCAGCAGCATCGGGATACACCCAGGCCCACAGACCACCTGCGTCGGTCACGGCCGGGTCGACGATGGAGCCATGACGCCCGCCCTCTCGCAGCACGGCCCGGGTCACATCGAGTACGCCACCGACGAAATCCACCACCAGATCGACTCCGTCGGGAGCCAGTTCGCGGACACGCTCGGTCAGGCCATCACCGTAGGTCACCGGCTCGGCGCCCAGGCTGCGCAGGTAGTCGTGGTTGCTCTCTGAGGCCGTACCAATGACCCGTGCCCCCTGGCTGCGGGCGATCTGCACCGCAAAGCTACCCACACCGCCCGCGGCGGCATGTACCAGCACGGTGTCGTCCGGCGACGCCTCAAGGCGTGTCAGCAGCTGGTAGGCAGTGAGTCCGGCTAACGGCAGCCCCGCGGCCTGGTCCCAATCGAGCGTGGTCGGCTTGCGCGCCACGGCGCGGGCCGGTACGGACGTGAACTCGGCGAACGTGCCGCCTTGCACGAAATCCTTGCGTGCATAGGCGATGACTTCGTCACCTGGCTGAAACTGTGGCGTATCAAAGCCCACCGACTCGACGACACCAGCCACGTCCCAGCCGGGAATCACGGGAAAGAAGGTCGGCATGACCCCGTCGAGGTGCCCGCCCATAATCTTCCAGTCGACCGGATTGACCGCCACGCTGCGCACGCGAATGCACACTTCGCCCGGCGGTACCTTGGGCATGGGCTGCTCGGTCAGCTCGAGAATGTCACCGGGCTCACCGTAGCGGTTATAGGTGATTGCCTTCATGACGTCTCCTTCATGGACACGGCGCTACCGGGCGGAATGCCCGGTGCGTGACACCAGTGTAGTTGGCTAACGAGACATGGCCCGGCGCTTCCCATGCCGAAGCCTTGGGTAGGCCGAGGCCCCGTATCAGGGAGGCTTAGGCGAGAGCCGTTGTCTGGGACGGCCGGCGTTGAAGGCGATTGCGCAGCAGGACTTCATCGCTGGCTTCAAGAAAGGAGGCATACGCACCCGCCGCTTTACCGGTGCGCTGATTGTAGACTTCGTAATACTGGCCTTCAGGTGCCCCCGGATGGCGAACCGCCCGGACGCGATAGATAGACTTGGGCATACATGAACTCCCGTGGCGTCTTGACTCAAGTATCGGCGCCGTGCCGCGATCCTTGAATCAGCCCTCTTCCGTGTTGAGTTTTTCGGCTTCCGCTTCGGCCTCTTCGGGAAAACTGTGCCGTGTCACTATCCACTCATCCTTGGGATCGTCATCGTAACGGCTATCCACTACCAGCCACTCGGGCAATGGCGAGTCAGCATCATGGTTCGCTTCGGAGTGGCGTACGACATAGAGAGGCATGAGTCATCCTTGAGACGTAACGTGTCGCCTTCCTGGCGTTGACTGTTGAGCGCTAAGCAACGCAATCGATATCTGCAGGCAAAAGCCTCACGAAGGGTAGCGCGTTTACGAAACGCATGTGTCGCTTTTTTGTGACAAAAACGTCACAAAACGCTTGCGACGGCTTCTTCACCCCTGCTTGGGTAATGGTCCTTTCGCGCCTCTTCACGAAGATAGCCAATGAGTTCCTGAGCCGCTGATGGAAGCACCTCGCCGCGTCGGCTGACGATACCGTAGTAGTCCAATGGCTTGCCGATGACGCGATTCAGGATGACATATTGCCCACCCTCCAACGGGCGTCGTAGTACCGAACGAGGCAGAACCGCCAGCGAATCCGAAGTCTGGAGCAGTTGCAGGGTCGCCTGGATGGACGTCGTCTCGATGATATTGGCTGGCGTAGGGACACCTTCCTCGGCCAGGGCCGCCTCGAAAACGCCCCGCATGGGACTGCTCAAGGGGTGCAACACCCAGGGCCAGCGGCTGAGTTCGGCCAGCCCCGGCACCTTGCCCTGCACAACCAAGGGATGGTCCCGGCGAACCACGACCCGTAACGGCTCGTCCAGTAGCGGCTCGAAATCGAATAGGTTGTGCTGGCTGACATGGGTCAGCCGCCCGATGACCAGGTCGAGACGCTTGTGCTCCAGGTCCAGCAACAGCCGATCGCTGGTCTGTTCCTGCAGGCTGACCGATAGCCGGGGCCGGCGCCGTTTCAGACAGGCGATAGCGGCCGGCAGGATCTCCGGCGCAGCCGCCGCGATCGCACCAACCAGCAGATGACCGTACCCACCTTCTCTTAGGTCATTGATGTCGTCGACCAGGCGTTCGGCGTCGTTGAGCAGGATTCGAGCGTGCCGAATGACCTGTTCGCCCAGTTCGGTCGGATGCATGGCGCGAGGTAGCCGCTCGAACAAAGCGAAGCCGAAATAATCCTCAAGATCCTTGAGCATCTTGCTGGCCGCTGGCTGGCTAAGGTACATGGCGCGAGCCGCAACATGCATGTTGCGGCTTTCGGCCAGGTAGGTAAGCAGCATCAAGTGCTTGAACCGCAGCCAGCCGCATAGGTGTAACGTGGAAAGCTTATCCATGATGGGTTCCGGAGGCGGGACAGGGCATCGATAACTCAAGGGAATCACAATGACACAAACTTCGATTGGATTGTAATTGCATTGTCGCCATAGCCTTGAGCTGGACAGGCTCCTCCAGGTCCGTTGGGGAGCCCGAAGAACAAAGAACAATGCCCGCAGATCGGGTGACGGAGCGATACATGCCAGCCGTAATCAATTACCTGACCAAGATCGTGTTCGGTGAAGGGGCCCTAGATAGCCTTGCCGAGGAGCTCGCCCAACTGGGCGTTACCGCCCCACTGCTCGTCACCGACAAGGGCCTCGTGCAAAGCGGGCTCATCGAGCGGGTCGAACGAGCCATTCCCGGCTCCGGCCAACGGCCTGTCTATGACGAGACTCCGCCCAATCCGACCGAAGTTGCAGTGGAAGCGGCCTTGGCACTGTATGAGCAGCATGGCTGCGATGGCATCGTGGCGGTAGGCGGTGGGTCGAGCATCGACCTGGCGAAAGGGGTGTCGCTGCTGGCCACCCATTCCGCCCCATTACGTCAGTACGCCTTGATCGAGGGCGGCGCGTCACGCATCACTGCCGCCACGTTGCCACTCATTGCCATTCCCACCACAGCGGGCACAGGGAGCGAGGTAGGCCGTGGAGCGCTGATTTCCATGCGTGACCAGCGCAAGCTGGGGTTCATTTCACCACACCTGATTCCTTCGGTCGCCATCTGCGACCCGCTCATGACCCTGTCACTTCCCGCCTGGCTGACTGCCGCCACCGGTATGGACGCGATCGCGCACTGCGTGGAGACCTACCTCAGCCCACGCATCAACCCGCCTGCCGAGGCCATCGCTCTGGATGGACTGCGTCGCGCCATGGGCAATCTTCGCACAGCTTATCGCCATGGCGACGACCTTCAGGCACGCAGCGAGATGATGATGGCAGCCGTGGAAGGCGCACTCGCCTTTCAGAAGGGTTTGGGGGCCGTGCATTCCCTATCGCATGCCCTTGGCGGTTTCCACGCGCTCAAACTGCACCACGGTACGCTCAACTCCCTGCTGCTTCCTGCCGTACTACGCTACAACGCGCCTGCCTGCGAAGAGAAATACGCTCAGCTACGCGTTGCCATGGGACTTGCCCCGGACGCGGACGTGGCCGCGGCCTTCGAGGCGCTGCACCAGGAACTGGGCTTGCCCAATAGCCTGGCCGAGCTGGGCGTGACGCATGAGCAACTCGACCAGGCCGCCCAGTGGGCCGTGGAGGATCACTCCACTGCAACCAACCCGAGGCCCGCCACCCGGGAAGATTTCCTGAACATGTTGATGGAAGTTTACGAAGCCCGATAGCGCGTTGTCCCACCGCGCTCCCCAGATGCAAGACGGCCCCAACAGGACGTTGCGGGCCGAACAAATGCAGCAAGGATGCTGCACCCTGCGTACCCGGTCTGATAGAAGCGTGCCCGGCCAGGCGCAGGTATAGACCAATGTCTACCTATAATGAATATTGCGCACAATGTTCATTTAAAACTAAGGTGAATACGCGCACCGCTTAATTTCAACAATAACGAGGACGCCTCCATGACAGCCAGCAACAAGAAGACCGCACTCAAGGGCACGGCCGCAGCCCTCCTTCTGGCACTATCCGGCACGGCCTTCGCCGAATATCCCGAAAAGCCAATCACCATCATCGTTCCCTGGGCCGCCGGCGGGGGAACGGATGCCACGGCACGTACCATTGCCAGTGCACTGGAAGAAGAACTCGGACAGACGATCAACGTCGTCAACCGCACCGGCGGCAGCGGTGTCGTCGGCCATACCGCCATGGCTACGGCCAAGCCCGACGGCTATACCCTCGGTCTGGTCACCGGCGAAATAAATATGATGCACTGGCTGGGGCTGACCGACCTCACCTACGAGGACTACACCCCGGTCGGTCAGATCAACTTTGACTACGCCGGTGTCCAGGTTGCAGAAGATGCCCCCTTCGACTCGCTGGATCAGTTGCTCAGCTCCATCAAGGAACAGCCGGCCGGCACCTATAACGCTTCCGGTACCGGCCTTGGCGGTGTCTGGCACCTGGCCTTCGCCGGCTTCTTGCTGGATCAAGGCATCGAGCCCAACAAGGTGCCATGGATTCCCAGCCAAGGGGCCGCCCCGGCCATGACCGAGCTCGTATCAGGCGGTATCGACATCGTGCCCAGTTCGGTGCCCGAAGCTCGCTCCATGATCGAAGCCGGCAAGGTACAGAGCCTGGGCATCATGGCACCTGAGCGTCTGGACAGTTTCCCCGATGTACCCACCGTTCAGGAAGCCATCGGCAGCGACTACACGATCGGCGAATGGCGCGGCATTGCCGGCCCCAAGGGCATGGATCAGGAGATCGTCGACAAACTCGAAAAAGCACTGGAGGCGGCCTACAACAGCGAGACCTATCAGGGCTTCATGGCCAAGCAGGGCTTCGGTACAGAATGGCGTAATGCTGAAGACTTCGCGCAGATGATGGCTGAAATGGACCAGGAATACGGCAGCATCATCGAAAGTATCGGTCTGAAAAAATAATAAGGGCTTCCCATGAAAGACGTTTTGTTAGGGCTGTGTTTCATGGTGGCAGGCATCGTCACGATCTACGTCGCCCGGCAATATCCCACGATGCCCAGCCTGCAGTACGGCCCGTCTCTGTTTCCCTCCCTCATCGGGGGAGGGTTTTTTCTGGGAGGCCTGGTTCTCGCGGTCAGCCAGGTCCCGACACTGCGCCAGCACGCCAGTGAGGATCGTATCGCCTGGAGCATCGATTACCAGGCCATCCTCGTCGCTCTGCTCCCCTGCGTCCTGATCGTGTTCTACATCCTGGCCAGTGACTACCTGGGGACAGCTATCAGCCTGGCCACGATGATGTTCGTACTGATGCTGGTCCGCAGAACACCAGTGGTTCTGGCATTGGGTGTCTCAGTGGTCGCCTCCCTGATCATCTATTTCATTTTCTCACGCTATCTGCTGATACCCCTTCCCGAAGGGCTGTTGAGCGTTGGGGGTTAACTCATGGATGCACTGCTCCAAGGGCTTCAGCTCGTTTTCAACGGCCAAACGCTGCTGGTGATTCTCGCCGCGGCGGCGTTCGGCATCTTCGTCGGTGCCGTTCCCGGGTTGACGGCGACCATGGCCGTGGCGCTGCTGGTCCCGATCACGTTCTACATGGACCCCACGCCGGCTATCGCGGCGATTGTCACTACCTCGGCCATGGCCATCTTCGCCGGTGACATTCCCGGCACCTACCTGAATATTCCGGGCACGCCTGCATCCGCCGCCTACGTTGGCGAGTCCTCGCTGCTGGCCAAGAAGGGGCGTGCCCGGGAGACCTTGGGGACCAATCTTGTCTGCTCTGTATTCGGTGGTCTGTTCGGCACCGTTATCCTGGTCTTCGTCTCACCTTCGCTGGCGGAGGTCGCACTGAAGTTCAGTTCTTACGAATACTTCTGGCTGGCCCTGTTGGGGCTGAGCAGTTCGATCTTCATTTCGATCGGCTCCAAGACCAAGGCCTTCCTCTCGCTGATGATCGGCCTGCTCCTGTCCACCGTGGGCCTGGACATGATGAGTGGGGCGCCGCGCTTCACCTTCGGCATTCCTGACCTGATGGCGGGGATCAACTTCATCCCGGTGATGATCGGCATGTTCGCGCTCAACGAGATCATGAGCTTCTACGGTTCGCGTAACGAAGTCCGCAACCCGCCATCACTCAGCAAGGACAAGGTGTTCGGGCAGGTGCCCGTTCATGTGAAGAAGTACTGGCGCAACATGCTGCGTGGCAGCTCCCTGGGCACGCTGATCGGTGCCCTTCCCGGCGCTGGCGCGGACATTGCGGCCTGGATCGCCTACGCCGTCGGCAAGAGCCGTTCGAAGGACAGGGCGGCCTACGGCACGGGACATATCGAAGGCATCGTCGATGCCAGCTCCGCCAACAACTCGGGCATCAGCGGGGCCTGGGTACCTGCGCTGGTGTTCGGCATTCCCGGCGATTCGATCACCGCCATCGTGATCGGCGTGCTGTACATGAAAGGGATGAATCCCGGGCCGACGATCTTCATGGAGGGCAGCGGTCTGGTGTACTCGCTGTTCGTGGTGTTCTTCGTCGCCAACCTGATCATGCTCCCGATCGGCTACCTGGCCATCAAGTCCTCCAAGGTCTTCATCCTGACACCTCGCAAGATTCTGATGCCGATCATCCTGTGCTTCTGCATCGTCGGCGCCTTCTCGATCAACAACTCGATTACCGATGTATGGATCATGCTGCTTGTCGGTATCGTTGCCTACATCCTGGCGCGCTGCGACTTTCCCATGGCTCCCGCCATTCTCGGCCTGGTGTTGGGTACCACGCTGGAAAACAGCTTCATGAGTTCAATGCTCAAGTCCAATGGCGACCTGCTGAGCTTCTTCTCACGCCCGATCAGCGCTTCGTTGGGCGCTCTGGTCATCCTGGTCTGGCTCTCTCCGCTGCTGGTGCGCCTCTATCAGCGCTACAAGGCGCCCCATACCAATCACACGCCGAGGTCATCATGACACGCTACCCTGCCGACCAACTCAACCGCTGGCTGGTCACGCTTTTCGAAGAGAACGGCGCAGCCCGGGACGTCGCCGAAACGACGGCACGCCTCCTGGTCGAAGGTGATCTGCTCGGCCATCACACGCATGGCGTGAAGCTGGCCAACGGCTACCTGAACGATCTCAAGGCCGGCCACGCCTGTGGCGATCCACAGCGTCTGGTCATCGACCAGGGTAGCCCGGTTGCGGCGTTGTTCGATGGCAACTACCTGCTTGGCCCCTATCTGGTCCAGCGCGCGCTGGACCACTGCCGCGAGGCCGCCAAGGTCTACGGTATCGGAATCGTCAGTCTCAAACGCTCGCATCATATCGCCTGTCTGGCGTCCTACCTGGCGCCATTGGTCGAGGAAAACCTGGTCCCGATCATCATGACCTCGGACCCGGCAGTCGCTTCGGTGGCGCCCTTCGGGGGGACCGAGCGGGTCTACACCCCCAACCCGCTGGCCATCGGCATTCCCGGCCGCGAGCAGCCAATCCTGATCGATGTCAGCATGTCGACCATTACCAACGGCAGCGTCAACAAGGCGCGCGCCGCAGGAGAGAAACTCGACCACCACGCCATTCTTACCGCGCAGGGTACGGTGAGTGACGACCCCGAGGATTTCTTCGCGCCACCGGGCGGCAGTATTCTGCCGCTGGGAGGCATGGAATTCGGGCACAAGGGCTTCGCGCTTGGTCTGATGGTCGAGGCGCTTACCTCGGCACTCAGCGGCTTCGGCCGCAAGGATGGCCCCACCGGCTGGGGCGCTTCGGTGATGGTCATGGTCATCGATCCCGCACGTTTCGGTGGCACCGAGGCCTTCCTCGACGAAACCGATCACCTCGTGCGAAGCTGCCTGGTTGCCGGCCAGATCGATCCACAGCAGCCGGTTCGCCTTCCTGGCCAGTCCGGCCTGCGTCGCCGCGCCGACTACCTCCGCGATGGCATTCCGTTGCCAGGGGATGTGGTCGCGGAATTGCAGAAAGCCATCAACGACTCGTCCCTGCAGGGCAGCGTCGAGCTGGGTTAACAACGGTGTCTAGAGGAGAATTCCATGACTTCCAGTGCCACTCTCGGCCTGCTCGGGACAGGCATCATGGGCGCCCCCATGGCGGTACGGCTGGCACGTGCCGGCTATACCGTGAAGGCCTGGAACCGTAGCCGCGACAAGGCGGCTGCGCTCGAGGCCGATGGTGTTTCGGTGTGCGACGAGCCCGCCCAGGCAGGGCGGGATGCAGACGTGGTCATCATCATGCTGAGCTCCGGCCAGGTATGCGATGACATCCTCTTCGGCGACGCGGCCCTGCTCGATGCCATGCGAGCGGGAAGCACCCTGATTGTGATGAGCTCGATTCCGGTGGAAACCGCCAGACGTCAGGCCGCAGAGGCACAGATGCGGGGCGTCCGCTATCTGGACGCACCGGTTTCCGGTGGAGAGAAAGGCGCCATCGACGGCACGCTGGCGATCATGGCCGGTGGCGACAAGGCAACCTTCGATGATGTCTGCGCCGTGCTGGCCCACCTGGGCAATCCGGTGCACGTGGGCCCGGCGGGCAGCGGCGAACTGGCCAAGCTGGCCAACCAGATGATCGTGGGAAACACCATCGCCACGGTGGCGGAGGCCCTGCTGCTAGCCGAGCGCGGCGGGGCCGACCCCGCCAAGGTTCGCGAGGCGCTGCTCGGCGGCTTCGCCGACTCCACCATCCTGCGCGCGCATGGCCAGCGTATGCTCGATGGCGATTTCCAGCCCGGCGGTCCCGCCAAGTGGCAGTACAAGGACACGTCCACGGCCGTGGCACTGATGGCGTCGATGGATCTCGACCTGCCGGTTACCCGCCTGGTCGATGCGCTGTTCCAGGCCATGGTCGAGCATGGCGATGGCGATCTCGATCACAGTGGCCTGATTCGCGAGTTGCGTCGGCACAACGCGCTACCGGTGTAGACTCATCGTGGCTGGACGAGACGCTCAGTCCCTTTCATCCCAGCGCAGATAGGCAGGCAGATCGACCTGCGCAGTCTCGCGAAACGCCGCCAGCCGTGCCTGCACCTTGCCTTCCGAGCGCGCCAAGTGTGAATGCAAGGCCCGCCCGGCCTGGTCCGGCCGACGGGCAAGCATCTTCTCGAAGACGGCCCGGTGCTCGTCGAAGAAGGGGTCTTCGGCAGGCATGTCGAACAGGGCACCCAGCAGGTGCTTGCTGACCAGCAGAATGGGACGTGTCCGGCGCAGCATCCCCAGGATTTCCGGGTTACCCCCACGGGCAACCGCCTCGTGGTGCAGGTCGTTCTCGAGCGCATCGAGGGTGGAGCCCGGGACGTTGGGGTACTGTCGCGCCGCATCCTCGAGACGATCGAGAAACTGCGTGATCTCCGACTCGGGCATGACCTGACAGGCCTGCCCGATCATGAACGGTTCAAGCTGCAGACGCGCTTCATAAAGATGGTGAAGACGTGACTCATCGAGGGGAACCACGCTCCAGCTGGTGTACTTGGCCTTCTCAACGACCCCCAGTGACTGCAGGTGCAGCAGGATGCGGTGCGTCACGGTCCGGCTGACCTTGAGCGTCTTGGCCAATTGCAGCTCATTGAGTTCGAGCCGCCCCTTCATCGAGCACAGCACGACATCCCGTTCCACCGTTTCCGCCATTGAGCGCCAGGCATCCTTGCGCTCAATGGCGGCCCGTCCGCCCACCACGCGAAAGTCCCCTGCCGTCAGGGTGCGACGAATGATATCGCCGGGGTGACGTCCTACCAGGTAGCCCCGCCCCTCGAAGCGACTGATCGCCCCCTCCTCGTGCAACCGCCCCAGCGTCTGGCGCACCGGCGAGCGGCTCATGCCGAACACCTTGGCAATGTTGCCCTCGAGCAATACCAGGCCGGGCTCCAGATGCCCCCGTTCGATGCTGTTGGCCAACGCCTGGTAAAGCTGTTCCTGCAAGGTCTTGGTCATGCCTCTCCCGTTAGGATGCGGTTCAATCTATCGTGTGCCCTGGACTCGGCAGGCGGTCAGGTCACAGCGCCCACCATCCACGGCACGAACTCGTTGCTGCCGTAGCCCAGCGATTCGCTGGCGCTCAGTTCACCGGATGCCACGGCAATGATCCGCTCGAAGATCTCGACACCGACCTCCTCGACACTGGCATGTCCCTCGACGATGACGCCGCAGTTGATGTCCATGTCTTCCTGCATCAGCTCGTACATGTGCGTATTGGTGGCAAGCTTGAGACAGGGTGAGGGCTTGAAGCCGGATACCGAGCCACGCCCGGTAGTGAAGCAGACCACATTGGCGCCCGACGCGATCTGCCCGGTCACCGACACCGGATCATAGCCCGGGCTGTCCATGAAGTTGAAGCCGGCGACTCGACGTGGCTCGGCATACTCCAGCACGTCGTTGAGGCTGCTGGCGCCGCCCTTGGCCACTGCCCCCAGGGACTTCTCGAGGATGGTGGTCAGCCCGCCAGCCTTGTTGCCGGGCGAGGGATTGTTGTTCAACTCGGCGCCGTTGATCTCGGTGTAATGTTTCCACCAGGCGATACGCTCCAGCAACTTGGTGGCCACTCGCTCGTCAATGGCCCGATCCAGCAGCAGGTGCTCGGCACCGTAGATCTCGGGCGTCTCGCTGAGAATGGCGCTGCCGCCATGCCCGACGATCAGGTCGGCCGCGTGGCCCAGTGCGGGGTTGGCCGTGATGCCCGAGTAACCGTCAGACCCACCACATTGCAGGGCCACGCTCAGGTGACTCAGCGGTGCCGGCTTCCGCTCGGCAGCGCCAAAGCTGCGCGCCATCTCTAATATCTTGTCACGGGCCAAGCCAATGCTGGCTCGGGTGCCGCCGACCTGCTGAATATTGAAATAGAAAATGCGTGAGCTGTCCGATAGCCCTGATTTTTCGACCAGTTGCTTGACCTGATTGGTCTCGCAGCCGAGCCCGATGATCAGCACGAAGGCAAAGTTGGGATGGCGGGCATAACCGGCAATGACCCGTTCCAGAAAGGCAAACCCCTCCGACTCGGTATTCATGGCGCATCCCGAACCGTGCGTCACCGGAACGACCCCGTCGTAGCCTAGCTGGCGAATCTCTTCAGACGTATTGAGCGCCTCGGCCGCCATCTTCGCCACGGTGGCGGAGCAGTTCACGGTGGAGAGAATGCCGATATAGTTGCGCGTGCCGACCTGACCATCTGCGCGATGGTAACCATTGAAGGTCCTGTCGCTCACGGTCACGGGCGTCGGCGACGCCGGACGAAAACCCTCCAGCGAAGTCTCACGCTCCAGCATGACCACGTTGTGCGTGTGAACATGCTCGCCAAGGGCAATGTCGCGGCTGGCACGGCCGATGACCTGACCATACTTGACGATATTCTCGCCGCTGGCGATGTCGGTCAGCGCGACCTTATGGCCTGCATCGACGTTCTGTCGGGCCAGATGTCCTCCATCGTCAATGGGAGTGGATTCTGCCAGGGCGCGGGCAGCTACACCGACATTGTCATTGGCATGCAAGCGAATGACAGCTGGCGAGTGATGAATGAGTTCCATGGTTGCCTCGTCACGGTCAAGGGAAGCCTGACTCCATATAATGACTTTTGTACGCAAAGTTCAACAATTACCATACAAAAACTCTTTCCCTACTCCGATAACCTAGCCTGATCGGACAAATAAAATATCGATTGGTCGGTTATCGATAGTAGCACTAGCCTCTAGGGCTGTTCCCACTCATCACGCTTGAGCCACCCACACGACCCGGGAAGCACCGCCATGCCCACCATTACCCATTTGGAAGCCCGCGATACGCGTTTTCCCACCTCGCGCCATCTGGACGGCTCGGACGCCATGAACGCCGCGCCGGATTACTCGGCAGCCTATGTCATCCTCTCCACCGATGCCGGCGACGGCCTCACCGGCCATGGCCTGACCTTCACCATCGGCCGAGGCAACGACGTCTGCGTCGCCGCCATCGAGGCGCTGGCGTCTCGCATCGTCGGTCAGGATCTGGATAGCATCACTGCGAACATGGGACGCTTCTGGCGCGACCTGACCAGCGGCGACAGCCAGTTGCGCTGGCTGGGTCCCGAGAAGGGAGTCATTCATCTGGCCGCTGCCGCCATCATCAATGCCGTATGGGATCTGTGGGCCAAGCGCGAAGGCAAGCCGGTCTGGAAATTGCTCGCCGACATGTCACCTGAAGAACTGGTCAACTGCCTCGACTTTCGCTTCGTCACGGATGTGCTCACCCCCCAGGAAGCCACTGCCCTGCTGCGACGGCATGTGGACACCCGTCGTGAACGCGAGCGGGAAATGCGTGAGCTGGGCTACCCCGGCTACACGACCTCGGCAGGCTGGCTGGGCTACAGCGAGGACAAGGTGCGCCAGTTGGCCCGTGACGCCCTGGCGGAAGGCTGGGAGCACTTCAAGCAGAAGGTCGGCGGGAACCTGGATGAAGACCGTCGCCGGGCCCAGATCCTGCGCGAGGAGATCGGCTGGCAGCGCTCACTGATGATCGATGCCAACCAGGTCTGGGACGTCGACGAGGCCGTCGCCAATGTACGAAACCTGGCCGAATACGCCCCATTATGGATCGAGGAGCCAACAAGTCCCGATGATATCCTCGGCCATGCCGAGATCCGCCGCCGTGTGGCGCCGATCGGCGTGGCGACCGGCGAGCACTGCCATAACCGGGTCATGTTCAAGCAGCTGTTCCAAGCCGGCGCCATTGACTACTGCCAGCTCGATGCAGCACGCCTGGGCGGGCTGAACGAGGTACTGCTGGTAGTGCTGATGGCGGCCAAGTTCGGCGTTCCGGTCTGCCCGCATGGTGGCGGGGTCGGCCTTTGCGAGTACACCCAGCATATCTCCCTGTTCGACTATATCTGTGTGTCAGCCTCGCTGGAGGGCCGTCTGCTCGAGTATGTCGATCACCTGCACGAACACTTTGTCGATCCGGTGCGCATCCATCGCGGGCGTTACCTGGTTCCCGAGGCGCCCGGCTACAGCATCACCATGCATGACGCCTCGCTGGAAGCCCACCAGTACCCTCACGGAGAGGCCTGGCGCTGAACCTTGCCGAATCGCGGCGCCGTGATAGCGCCGCGATTCACGACATGCCGCTGCTAGAACGTGCCGGGATAGCTGCCCCCGTCCAGCAGAATGTTCTGCCCGGTCATGTAGCCGGCATGCATACTGCACAGGAAGGCGCAGAATGCCCCGAATTCCTCGGCAGAGCCGAAGCGTTGCGCGGGGATCCCCTGGCGGCGCTGGTCACGAATCGCCTCGACATCCTCCCCCGATGCCTTGGAAGCGGCCTCGAGCGTCTTGTGCAATCGCTCGGTATCGAAGGGCCCTGGCAGCAGGTTGTTGATCGTCACATTGTTGCCAGCCAGCCGTGGCTGCCGAGCCAGCCCGGCGATAAAGCCCGTCAGCCCGCTACGCGCCCCATTGGACAGCCCCAAGGTGTCGATAGGCGCTTTCACCGCACCGGAGGTGATATTGATCACCCGCCCATAGCCGCGCGATGCCATGTCGTCCACGGTCGCCTTGATCAGCTCAATCGGCGTGATCATGTTGGCGTCCACTGCACTCACCCAGTCGTCACGCGTCCAGTCCCGGAAGTCACCCGGAGGTGGTCCGCCATTATTGTTGACCAGAATATCCACCTGAGGGCAGGCAGCCAGAATATCGGCGCGCACCTCGGGCGTACCGATGTCTCCTGCCACAGTATGAATCTCGATGCCGGGGTTCTCTGCGCGTAACTCGTCAGCAGTGGCTTCCAGCGCCTCGACGCCCCGGGCGTTGAGTACCAGATTCACGCCCTCCTTCGCCAGAGCGTTCGCGCACCCCTTCCCCAGCCCACGACTTGCTGCCCCGATCACGGCCCAGCGGCCGGCGATACCTAGATCCATGGAAAGCTCCTGACTGTTGTTGTAGAGAAGAAATACAGACCCTACCCCGAAACCTCGCACCGGTCATTGTCGGATGCATTGTCGGCCAATGCCTGCGCCTGCTCTCGAGGCGATAGCTTGCAGGTACCTGCCATTGCGCTACGTTGCTTCTATCTGAAAGGAATCATGAGTGACACGGAGGATGCCCGTGGATCCAGTACGCCTACGCTTCGAAGTCATGCGGGAGCTGTACCAATCCCAGCGCGACCGTCGCGAGCAGATTCGCAGTAGTGTCGCAACGCCGGTCTCGGCGCTGGCCTTTACTGTCTTCAACCTGTCGACACTGGCCACCAACTATCACCTGGAACACTGGAATTACCCGGTCAACCTGGCTATCGGAGTGCTGTTTTTCACCAGCGTCGTGCTGCTGCTCTCCGGCGCGGCGTTCATCATCAATTTAGAGAGAGGCTTTATCTATGTCGATCCTCCCGACTTGAAAGAGCTCGTCGAGGCAGAAAACAAACTCAAGGAACAGGGTGACAAGAGCGACGAAGCCATCGCCGCGCAGATGCAGGACATGATGTCGGGCAGTTACGACATCGTTTATCGCTGGTACTTCGCGGCCAACGAGCAGGCCGCCCATGACCGTACCCGCGGGCTGCACCTCATCCTGCTGTCACTGGGTCTGATCGTCGTGACCTTTGCCCTTCTTCCGTTCCAGAAATAAGGGAGTCCGAATGAAGCTGCTGGAGGGACTGTTCAGCCATGTGCGCCTGCACCGCAAGCCACAGGATATGCCGCCTTGGGTACGCAAGCGCCTGTACGACAACCTGCTGCACCTGATGGAAGAGGAGCAGGAAATGCAGCGTCTTTTGCAGCTTCCCATCAAACCCCGCCTGTGCATCGTTGACGAGGAGCGCGTCGTGATGATCCGTCCCTATAACCGTAACCAGCTCAACCTCGACGAGCAGATGCGCAGGGCCAGGGAGGAAAAGCAGAGTCAGGGCCGAGAGAAATGAATTCATTTTTATGACTTTTGATCACTTCGACAGCTTCGCTTCTCCGTTGGCCCAGTCCCCGCTGACCGAGAGCGCGCCGAGCAGACCCAGCGAGGATGGAAGCTCGAGGGATCTTCATGCCGAAGAGGTGACAGGCCAGACCGCGCCCACCGATTGCGCTCGTTGCGGCAGTTGACTTAGGATGGCCCATTCGAAGACAGGTGCCCCTGATGTGCTGCAAGGGGATAATCGGGAAGTATGGTGCGGCCTGCGGCCAATCCCATCGCTGCCCCCGCAACGGTAATGAAAGAGCTGCCTGCGAAGACCACTGGCATCTGCCGGGAAGGCACAGGCAACGGCGTGTTCTGCGGAATGCATCCTCTTCGAGCCCGGAGACCGGCCTGTCATAACGTACCATCCCATAACGGTGCGGTGGGCACCGAAAGGATCCAAAATGTCTGCGACTCCCGTATCTTCCTCCAGCCGGATTTCCCGTTCCGGCTCCCGTATCGCGTCTGCCTATCAGCAAGGAGCCGTAGTGCTCTTCGGAGCGCTCATCCTCTATGCCGTCGGCTTCCTGCCGATGAACGCAGCGCACAACGCGGCCCACGATACCCGGCATTCCCTCGTGTTTCCCTGCCACTGAGGCATTTGAGGAGAAAAGCCAATGTTCCGTGCGCTGGTATTGAGCGCCTGTCTTATAGGCATTGTCCTGGGACTGGCCATGACGGCCATGCAAGCCGTTGGTGTCACCCCGATCCTGCTCGCCGCCGAACAGTATGAAGTCAGCCACGGCCCTCAAGCGGTAGCCGGAGCCCATCACGATCATGGACATGCTGGCCAGGCAGGTCATCATCATGACGAGACGGCCTGGGCGCCAGCCGATGGTACCGAGCGTCTGTTCTACACGGCCGTGTCCAACATACTCGCCGGGATCGGCTTTGCCGCCATCCTTCTGGTGGTCATGAACCAGCTACACGAGCGTGGTCGGCTGATGATGACGGCAGGGCGCGGCCTGATGATGGGAGGGCTGTGCTATCTCGTAGTGTTCGTGGCGCCGTCTCTTGGCCTGCCGCCCGAAATTCCCGGGGCTGCAGCTACGGCTCTCGAGTCACGGCAGCTGTGGTGGCTTGCCACCGTCATCCTGGCCGCGGCCGGTCTGGGGCTGTTGATCCTGGCACGTGGTTGGCAGCGCGGGCTCGGGGGGCTCCTGCTATTGGCGCCCTATGCGTGGGTGCCTGCCCATGAAGGGCCGCTGTTCTCGCATCCGGACCCCCAAGCCGTAGCGGCGCTGACCGAGCTGCACCATTCGTTTATCTGGGCATCCGGCCTCACCAACCTGGCATTCTGGCTACTGGCCGGGTTGCTGTCCGTCATCGCCCTGCAGCGCCTTACCGGTATAGCGCAAGGCCATGAGGAAGCCCGTGACTGAGTTTCCCTTCGTCGCCGTCGTCGGCCAGGAAGCACTCAAGACCGCCTTGCTGCTCAACGTCATCAATCCTGGTGTCGGTGGCGTCTTGATCAGCGGCCCCAAGGGCAGCGCAAAGTCCACCTTGGCGCGGGCGTTGGCAGCGATTCTGCCCGATGACGCCGGTGGCCGGCGGCCGCCGTTCGTCACTCTACCGCTGGGTGCCAGCGAGGAGCGCCTGACCGGCAGCCTGGACCTGCAACGAGTGCTTTCCGAGCGCGAGGCGAGGTTTCACGAGGGTCTGCTGGCCAAGGCCGACAACGGCGTGCTGTATGTCGACGAGGTCAATCTGCTGCCGGACCCCCTGGTGGATCTGCTGCTCGATGTGGCGGCGAGCGGCGTCAATATTGTCGAGCGTGACGGCATCAGCCATTCGCATCCGGCTCGCTTTAGCCTGATCGGCACCATGAACCCGGACGAGGGAGAGTTGCGGCCTCAGCTGCTCGACCGCTTCGGGCTATGCCTCGAGCAGAAAGCTGTGGCGAATGTGCAGGAGCGGGTGGCCATCGTGCGGCAGCGAGAAGCCTTCGACCGTGACCCGCAGGCTTTTGTCGCCCGGCATCAGGCCGACCAGGCAGCGCTGACCCAGCGCATCCGTCAAGCACAGCGAATGTTGGCCGAAACTACCGCCGAGTCCTGGGTCTACGAGCATATCGCGGCGCGCTGCGAGGCTGCAGGCGTCGAAGGCCTGCGCGCGGATGTGACTTGGCATCGGGCGGCGCAGGCCCATGCCGCTTGGCGGGGTGTAACGGTGGTGGGCCAGCAGGATCTGGATACCGTTGAGCCTTGGGTCCTGGCCCATCGCCGTACGACGCCCCCTTCTACGTCCGGCACGCCGCCTCCCCCGCCCTCTGGGCAAGGGGAGACCGGCGGCGATGAGATCGCGTCGCCCGGTCATGCCGAGACCTCGCAAGGGCAATGGGGTGCCATGCCGCCAATATCCCAGCAAAGCGTCAGTGTGCCGGCCCCGGACTTCCCCGAGATCACTCCGGGACCTAGCGCGGCATCCGCCTCATCGACGCCGCTCTCGGGAAAGCGCCGGGGATACCAGTCGGGCCAGCGCCGGGCCCATGGCGAAGGCAGACAGCCGGACTGGTTCGCCACCCTGATCGACAATCGCGGACAGTGGCCCTGGCGACGCCTGCGCTATCGCCGGGCCCGCACCGGGCAGCCGGTACTGCATCTCATCCTGCTGGATACGTCCGCCTCCACCCTGGGTCAACGCCTGCTGGGCCGGGCCAAGGGGCTGGTCGATCGGCTGGTGTGCCAGGCCTACGCCGCCCGGGAGCAGATCGCGGTTCTGGGTTTCGGCAATGATAGCGTCAACTTCATCCTGCCACGGCGACGCGCGCCCAAGGATGCGCTCGAGCAGCTCAACGCCACGCCAGGTGGCGGTGGGACGCCGATCCGCGAAGCCATCCTGCGGGCGGCGCGCCTGCTCCGCCAGTGGCGACGACAGGACGCCGGCCTGCACATCCGCACCTACCTCATCACCGACGGCCGCACCCGGCAACCCCTGACCGGCCTACCGTCACTCGGCGATTGCGTCGTGGTCGATACCGAGCAGTCTGCCATCAAGCGAGGCCGAGGACGCCAACTCGCCGAGCAGCTGGGTGCATGCTATCGGCCACTGCCCCGCCTGGAGGCCCTATGACCGAGAGCGTCGAGATCCGAGGCAAAGGCCGTCTCGGCATAGCGCCAGCCCGCGAATCGCTGGCTGCGGCCTGCCCCGCAGTATTCATTGCCGCACCGGCATCGGGGCAAGGCAAGACCACGGTGACCGCGGCGCTAGCACGAATGCTGCGCAACCAAGGCAAGGTGGTGCGAGTCTTCAAGACCGGCCCGGATTACCTGGATCCGCTGGTACTGGCGCAAGCCTCGGGCCAGCCAGTCGATCAGCTCGATCTGTGGATGGCCGGCGAAGCCTACTGCCGCCAACGCCTGTACGAAGCCGCGCTCGAGGCGGATCTCATCCTGGTGGAAGGCGCCATGGGCCTGTTCGATGGCGAACCGTCCAGCGCCGACCTCGCCGCCCTGTTCGACTTGCCGATGGTCATCGTCATGGACGTGAAAGGGATGGCCCAGACCGCAGCGGCGCTGGTGGCCGGCCTGGCAGGCTTCCGTGATGATATCCGTATTGCCGGGCTGATCGCCAACGCCTGTGGCTCACAGCGTCACCGGGAGCTGATCGAAGCGGCGCTGCCAGCCTCCATCCCTCTGCTGGCGGCGGTAGCGCGCGATGCCAATCTGGCCCTGCCGGAACGCCACCTGGGGCTGGTTCAGGCCGAGGAGATACGCGAGGACCTGGAGACCCGTTTCGAAGCCGGCGCCCAGGCCCTGTTGGCCGAGGGGCTGGCGGAGGCCCTGCTGCAGCTGCCGCCGGTCACGTTTGCGCCGCCGCAGGCGGGAGCGACAGAGTCCCTGCCTTCGCTTCACGACCATATTATCGGCGTGGCGCGGGATGCCGCGTTCAGCTTCATCTACCAGGCCAACCTCGACCTGTTGGAGCGCATGGGAGCGACACTGCGCTTCTTCTCGCCGCTGAGCGATGAAGGCCTGCCACCTTGCGATGCTATCTGGCTTCCCGGCGGTTACCCCGAGCTTCATGCCGCACAATTGGCGAACAATACCGCCATGCGGGACGACATCCGCCGCTTCTTTGCTGCCGACAAGCCCATCCTCGCCGAGTGCGGCGGCATGCTCTATGCCCTGGATACCCTCACGGACTACGACGGCCGCACCCACACCATGCTGGGCCTGTTGCCCGGTCATGGCGCCATGCGGGGGCGACGAGGCTGTCAGGGGATGCAGACCGCCGCTCTGCCGGAGGGCGAGATTCGGGGCCATGCCCATCACCGCTCGGTGGCGGCGGACACCCCCACGCCCATCGCTAACGGGCGGCGCCAGCGCCATCCCGCGCCGGGCGAGGCCATCTATCGCGATCGACGCCTGACTGCGTCCTACCTGCACCTGTTCTTCCCTGACAACCCCGCCGCTGTGGCCCGCCTGTTCGGCCCGGCCACGGGGCAGACCATCGAGACTGAGGAATCCAACGGATGCAACTGAACAAGATCCCCGCCACGGTGGTGACCGGCTTTCTGGGCAGCGGCAAGACCACGCTGCTGGCCAGCATCCTGCGCCAGGTCACCGGCAAGCGCATCGCCGTCATCGTCAACGAATTCGGTGAGCAGGATATCGATTCCAGCCTGTTGCGCGGCTGCGCCCTGGGCTGTGAAGAAGGCGACGGGAACGAGCGCCCCCTGGAAGGCGAGGACAGCGGTATCTACGAGCTGGCGAATGGCTGCATCTGCTGCACGGTGGAAGAGGAATTCCTGCCGGTGATGAAAAAGCTGGTGGCCCGCCGCGACGACATCGACCACATCCTGATCGAGACCAGCGGTCTGGCCCTGCCCAAGCCACTGGTTCAGGCCTTCAACTGGCCGGAAGTACGCCAGCATTGCACCGTCGATGCCATTATCACCGTGGTCGACGGGCCGGCCGTCGCCGCTGGCCGTTACGCCAGCGATGTCGACCAGGTAGAGGCCCAGCGCCGGGCCGACGAAAGCCTGGACCACGATCCCAGCCTGCGCGAATTGCTGGACGACCAGCTGAGCGCGGCCGATCTGGTGCTGGTCAGCAAGACCGACCTGCTCACGCCAGACGACAAGGCACGGGTCGAGGCCCTGATCCAGGCGCGCGTCCCCGAATCGGTCAAGACCCTGTTCATCGACCAGACTCTCGCCACGGATACGGCTCAGTTGGAAGCCCTGATGGGCATCGGGGCGGCAAGCGAGGAAAACATCGACCGCATCGTGAACCATCACGATCGCCACCATGCCGAGGGGGCGCATCACGACCACGCGCACGATCATTTCGATTCCTGCGTGATCCGCCTGGGGGAAGTCGATGCCGACATCCTGGCAGAACGGCTCCAGCAGCTGCTGAAAACCCATGAGATCTATCGGGCCAAGGGCTTCGCGGCCATTCCCGGCAAGCCCATGCGCCGGGTAGTCCAGGCCGTGGGCGAGCGGCTGGACGGCTACTTCGATCGGCTATGGGGCCAGGACGAGCCGCGCCACACCCAGCTCGTCATCATCGGCAAGGCGCTGGATCGCGATGCGCTGCACCAGGCCTTGGCGAGCGCCGAGATAGCGACGACGCCCTGATGCACCTTTTTGCCGCCAAGCCTGGGGGCTTCGTCGACGATGAAGGCATCGTCGATCTGCAGCAGAGCCCTGCCGAGATCGTCATCCTGTCGGCGGCCGACAGCAGCCTATCGGCGCTGGCGCAGGCAGTTGACCGGCTGGCCGCGTCGACCGGGAATGATTACCCGACGGTACGACTCGCGAACTGGATGAACCTGGCCAAGCCCGCCGCTTACGACCTCTACGAGGATCGTGTGCTGGAAGAGGCGCGCCTGGTGATTGTCTCGTTGATGGGCGGCAGCGCCTACTGGCGCTACGGTCACGAGCGTCTATTGTCCTGGGCCGTCGCCGGCCAGGGGCGCCAACTGATACTGGTACCGGGCAGTGACGAGCCGGACGACGCCTTGCTGGGCGAATCCAGCGTGCCTTTCGAGTCGGCCCAGCGGGTCTGGCGCTACCTGAGAGAGGGCGGCGTCGACAATGCCGAGCAGTTGCTGCGCTTTGTCGCCGCCGAGTGTATAGGCGTGCCGCTGGGCTGGCAGGAACCCAGAGCGATTCCCGCGGCGCTGCTCTACGCGCCGCAGACGACAGGCCGACAGGAAGCGACCCTGAGCGAATGGCGTGCGCGCCAGGTTCCCGGGCGCCCGGTATGTCTGCTGCTGTTCTACCGCAGTCATCTGCAAGGGGCCAATACCGCCGTATTGGATGGTTTGATCGAAGTGTTGAGGGCCCAAGGGCTTGAGCCGCTGGCGGTAGCCGTGACGTCGCTGAAGGAGGCGTCCTGCGTCGCCTTCGTCAATCATTTGATCGAGCAGACGGGTGCCATGCTGGTGGTCAACACCACCGGTTTTTCCGTCAACCGCAACCCGGACGACATGGACGCCCTGGGCGATGAGATTTCCCATGGTCTCTTCGTCGGGCGACCGGTGGTGCTGCAGGCAATCCTGGCGAGCAGCACCGAGGATGATTGGCAGGCCATGGCAGCCGGCCTGCATAGCCGTGATATGGCCATGCAGGTGGTGTTGCCAGAGATGGATGGACGCATCATTACGCGGGCGGTGGGATTCAAGGCGGAAGCGCACTACAGTGAGCGGTGCCAGCTATCGGTGACCCGCCACGCCCTGCATCCAGAGCGCGCCGCCTTCGTCGCCAGGCTGGCGCGGCGGTTCTGTCGTTTACGTCAGGCGCCCAATGCCGCCAAGCGGCTGGCCCTGGTGCTGGCCAATTATCCCAATCGCGATGGCCGCATCGGCAACGGCGTTGGCCTGGATACGCCGGCATCGACGGTGCGGATCCTGCGGGCGCTGGCCTCGGCGGGTTATCCGGTGAGCGACGTTCCGGACGACGGGGATGCTCTGATACAGCTGTTGCAGGGCGCCATCACCAATGACCGCCATGCTCTGGACCAACGCCTCTGCTGGCAGAGTATCGGACTCGATGAGTACATGGCCGGATTCCAGGCCCTGCCGGCGCCCCTGAGGGAGGCCGTATGGAAGCGCTGGGGTGCGCCGTCGGACGATCCCAAATGCCGCCAGGGCCGGTTGATGATTGCCGGTATCCGCCTGGGAGAAACCTTCGTCGGGATACAGCCGGAGCGGGATTACAGCGACGACCCGACGCAGACCTACCACGATATGGAGCTGGTACCGCCCCATAGCTACCTGGCGTTCTATCTCTGGCTGCGTGATCACTATCAGGTGGATGCAGTGGTTCACGTCGGCAAACACGGCAATCTGGAATGGCTGCCAGGCAAGAGTACGGCACTGAGCGCCAATTGCTGGCCGGATATCGTCCTGGGCCCGCTGCCGCATTTCTATCCCTTCATCGTCAATGACCCGGGCGAAGGCGCCCAGGCCAAGCGCCGCAGCCAGGCCGTCATCATCGACCATCTGATGCCGCCGCTGGCCCGGGCCGAGCTCTACGGCGCCATGGCGGAACTGGAAGCCCTGACCGACGAGTATTACCAGGCCCTGGGCATGGATCCGCGGCGTGAGGCGTTGTTGCGCGAACAGATCCTGGAGCACCTGCACCGCACCGGTATCGACCAGGAGCTCGTCCAGGCAGTGAACAGCGCGGATGACGAGCTGCTGCTCAACGAACTGGACACGTACCTGTGCGATATCAAGGAAGCTCAGATCCGCCATGGCCTGCACGTGCTGGGCACCTTGCCGCCGCAGGACAAGCTGGCAGGAACCCTGGTCGCCATCCTGAGGCTGCCCCGTGGAGAGACGCCGGCCCATCGCGGCCTGTTGCACAACCTGGCGGACGACCTGGGATTGCAGAACGGCGGCAGGCACTTCGATCCTCTCATGGCTGGCGCCGAGCCTTGGGTCGGCCCGAGGCCGCCGGCTCTGACCGGGATGGATTCGTCCGCCTGGCGCACCGCCGCCGATACCCGTGAGCGACTGGAACTGCTCGCCCATCGACTGGTAACCGACTACGTTCTGGCGCCGGGCTGCCTGGACGGATTGGCGCGTGACTATCCGGCCACCGCGGAACAGTGCCGCTATGCCCGCGACCGGCTATGGGTCGCCATGCAGCGGGGGGCCGAGATGGAGATACAGTCGCTGCTGGACGGGCTCAGCGGCGAATTCGTCCCCCCCGGACCGAGCGGTGCTCCCAGCCGTGGGCGGCTGGACACCCTGCCCACCGGGCGCAATTTCTTCAGCGTGGACAATCGCTCGATTCCGTCACCCGCCGCCTGGTCTCTGGGCGAAAAATCGGCGCAGGCGTTCGTGGAGCGTTATCTGCAGGATAACGGTGACTATCCGCGCCAGCTGGGGCTGTCAATCTGGGGTACCGCGACCATGCGCACCGGCGGCGATGACATCGCCCAGGCCTTTGCCCTGATGGGCGTACGGCCGGTCTGGTCGCTCGGCTCGCAACGGGTCATCGACATCGAGGTGATTCCCGCCATGCTGCTGGGGCGTCCCCGTGTGGATGTCACCCTGCGGATGTCCGGCTTCTTCCGTGATGCGTTTCCCAATGTCATTCGCCTGTTCGATGCCGCAGTGCAGGCAGTCGCCGAGTATGAAGAGCCCGGCAACGGCAATACCATTCGCGCCGCAATCATGGAGCGCCGGCAGGAACTCGAACGTCAGGGATTATCGCCCGATGCCGCTGCCCGGGAAGCCAGCTACCGGATCTTCGGCAGCAAGCCCGGCGAATACGGTACCGGCCTGAACCGGCTCATCGATAACCGCACCTGGGAGACCGCGGACGACCTGGCGGAGGCTTATCTCGGTGCCGGCGCGTATGCTTACGGCCAATTCCCGGAATCCGGGGTCGCTGCACGCAGGGCCTTTGAACGACAGATCAAGGGCCTGGATGCGGTTATGCAGAACC
This sequence comes from Modicisalibacter luteus DSM 23508, assembly GCF_000378505.1. Taxonomy (GTDB): domain Bacteria; phylum Pseudomonadota; class Gammaproteobacteria; order Pseudomonadales; family Halomonadaceae; genus Modicisalibacter; species Modicisalibacter luteus. Next base: position 128,490 of record NZ_KB899999.1, read on the forward strand.
AGGACAACCGCGAGCATGACATTCTCGATTCGAACAACTACTACGAATTCCAGGGCGGCATGGCCAATGCCAGCCGCTCCCTGGGTGGACAGGCGCCGACCATCTACCACGCCGATCATGCCAACCCGGCGCATCCGCGGATTCGTACCCTTAAGGAAGAACTGTCCCGCGTGATTCGCTCCCGGGTGCTCAATCCCAAATGGATCGAGGCCATGCGTGAGCACGGTTACAAGGGCGCCTTCGAGATGGCCGCCACGGTGGACTACCTGTTCGCCTACGATGCCACCACCGACCTGGTAGCCGACTATCAGTATGCCCAGGTGACCGACGCCCTGGTGCTGGATGAGGCCAACCAGCGCTTCCTGCGCGAGCATAACCCGGCGGCGCTGGAGGAGATGGCCGAGCGGCTGCTGGAAGCCGTCCAGCGGGGGATGTGGCAGGACCCTGGTGAACAGGGAGCGGCCCTGCAGGATCTGCTTCTTGAGATCGACGAGGCCAGGGAGACCGGGGCATGACGTCTGAAGCTCGCATCAAGGGCTGGTGTCCCGGGGCATGGCGACCCATGGCGACCGGCGATGGCCTGCTGGTACGTGTGCGCCCCCCCCTGGGGCGGCTCTCGCGGGCCCAGTTGCTGGCGCTGTGTGACGCCTCCGAGGCCTTCGGTAGCGGTCTGATCGAACTCACCAGCCGCGCCAACCTGCAGTTGCGCGGCGTGTCCGAGGCCGGCTGGCCTGAGCTAATGGCCTTCCTTGTCGAACAAGCGCTGGTAGACCCAGACCCGGAGGTCGAGCGCCAGCCTCAGCTGTTGCTGGCACCGGACTGGCACGTGGGCGACGCGACACATGAGGCGGCCCACCTGCTGCTGGCCCGCCTCGCTGAGATGCCTCCACTGCCAGCCAAGATGGGCATCGTCCTTGACGCCGGTCCCCTGCCGGTCCTGGGCGAAGCCTCTGCGGACTTCCGCCTCGAGCAGTCGGCCTCGGGCGCCCTGCTCGTTCGGGCCGATGGGCGAGCGCTGGGCACCCCTGTGGACTCGGTCGCTGCCGGCGTCGAGCATCTGGTGCGGCTTGCACACTGGTTCATCGAGAGCGGTGGGCGGGAATCCGGGCGAATGCGTCGACACAGAGCACCGATGCCGGGTTGGGCTCCTGCCCTGATGCCGCCCGCCCAAGCCGACGACAGGCTGACGCTGGGGACGCATCCGCAGGGGGCGGTATTCGGCCTTCCATTTGGACGGACCACAGCGTCGGTGTTACGTGCCGCGTTCGAATCGACCATGGCGACCGCCGTGCGGGTAACGCCATGGCGGCGCCTGCTATTGGAGAACGTTGGGCAGGCAGCTGCGGCATCGATCGAGGGTCTGCTGAACGATGAAAGCGATGCGCGCCTTTCCATGCAGGCGTGTCCGGGCGCCCCTTACTGCGATCAGGCCAGTGTCGAGACGCTGGGTCTGGCCGAACGGCTGGCAGGCCGGGTCGAGGGCAGCGTGCATGTGTCCGGCTGTGCCAAGGGGTGTGCCTATCAAAAGCCGGCCGAACTGTGTCTGACGGGACGGGCAGGCCGCTTCGACTTGATCCTCGGCGGTCGTGCCGATGATACACCGATAGCAACTGGCCTCACCGAAACTGAACTCGAAGATTATCTGGAGAACCTGAATGCCTCACGTCTATGAAACGGACGGCCCGGCCATCTACCGGGAGTCCTTTTCCATCATCCGGCGCGAGGCCGAGCTAGAGCGCTTCTCGGAAGAGGAAGAGCCGGTGGCCGTACGCATGATCCATGCCGCCGGCCTGGTAGAACTTGCGTCACACATTCAGTTCCGCGGCGATGCGGTAAACCGGGCGCGGGAGGCGCTGGAGCAAGGGGCGCCGATTCTGTGCGATGCCCGCATGGTTTCCGAAGGTATCACCCGCAAGCGCCTGCCGGCGGACAATGCCGTCATCTGCACCCTGCACGATGAGCGGGTTCCCGGCCTGGCCCAGGACATGGCCAATACCCGCTCGGCGGCGGCCGTGGAACTCTGGCGCCCTTACCTGGACGGCGCGGTGGTGGCGATCGGCAATGCCCCGACCGCGCTGTTCCACCTGCTGAACATGCTGGAAGAGTTCGATTGCCCCCGCCCGGCGGCCATCGTCGGCTGTCCGGTGGGATTCGTGGGGGCGGCCGAATCCAAGCAGGCACTGTGGGAGAGCGCCTCGGTGCCCTGCTGCATCGTCCAGGGGCGGCTCGGTGGCAGCGCGGTGACGGTGGCCGCCATCAACGCCATGGCGGATCGTACGGAATGAGCCAGGGAACCATTTACGGGGTCGGCCTCGGGCCGGGCAGCCAGGATCTGATGAGCGTGCGCGCGGATCGGCTGATCCGTCAGGCGTCTCATATCGCCTATTTCCGCAAGAAAGGCCGAACCGGCCATGCCCGCAGCATCGTTGAAGGCATGGTGGCGCCTGATGCCGTTGAATTGCCGATGGAATACCCGGTTACTACCGAGATCCCGTTCGACGACCCCCGCTATAACGCGTTGCTGGCGGACTTCTATGCGGCAAGCGTGGCACGCCTGACCGAGATCATCGACGCCGGAGGCGATGTGGTGGTGCTGTGCGAAGGCGACCCGTTTTTCTACGGCTCCTTCATGCACCTGTATACGCGCCTGAAGGGCCGAGTGCCCGTCTCGGTTGTGCCCGGCATCACGGGCATGTCTGCCGCCTGGACCGCCACTGGCCAACCGGTGACCTGGGGTGATGACATCATGACCGTGCTGATGGGCACACTGCCGGAAGAAACGCTGGCCGAGCACATGATGAAGACCGATGCCCTGGTGGTGATGAAGATCGGCCGCAACCTGGACAAGGTCAGGCGGGCGCTGACGCGGGCCGGCAGGGAGAAGGAATCCTGGCTGATCGAATACGCCGCCATGCCGCAGGAACGGGTCCTGCCCTTCAGCGAAGCCGGCGATAGCGCCCCTTACTTTTCCATCCTGGTAATCCATGGTAACGGGAGACGGCCATGAGAACTCATGAGTGGGAAAAGGATGGCTGGCTGAAAATTGTTGGCCTCGGCCCGGGCGCGGAAGCGATGATTACCCCCGAGGTCACCGCCGCACTGGCCGAGGCCACCGATGTGGTGGGCTATGCCCCCTATGTCGAGCGGGTCCCGCCGCGGCCGGGATTAACGCGCCACGGCTCGGACAACCGCGAGGAAATCCGGCGGGCGGAACAGGCGCTGCGCATGGTCGCCGGTGGCCACCGGGTGGTGATCGTCTCGTCGGGGGACCCTGGCGTGTTCGCCATGTCTGCCGCCGTCTTCGAGGCGCTGGAAGCGGGAGAGCCGGCGTGGCGTGCACTGGACATCCAGGTACTGCCGGGCATTTCGGCCATGCTGGCCGCCAGCGCCCGCCTGGGGGCGCCACTGGGGCATGATTTCTGCTGTATCAACCTGTCGGATAACCTCAAGCCCTGGGCCCTGATCGAGAAACGCCTACGGCTGGCCGCGGAAGCTGACTTTGCCATGGCCTTCTACAACCCCCGCTCCAAGGCGCGACCGGAGGGATTCGTCCGTGCTCTGCAGGTGCTGCGGGAGGCCTGTGGACCGGAGCGCCTGATCATGTTCGCACGGGCCGTCTCCACCCCGGAGGAAGCCGTGCGGGTCACGACCCTGGGCGACGCCGAGCCGGAGATGGCCGACATGCGCACCCTGGTGCTGGTGGGCTCCAGCCTGACGCGGCATATTGCGCGCGAAGGGGTACCGTGGGTCTATACCCCGAGGTCGGCGCCAGGGTCGGAGTCATGAGTGAGCCACGCCAGGATCGCCTCGGTGGAATGTGCCTCCCGGCGGAGTGGCAGCGCCGGCCTTTCGATCATCGTCACCGGCAGGCCCAGGTGGCGGGCCGCGGCGAGCTTGGACACCGCGCCTGCGCCGCCGGCGTTCTTGCACACGATACGCTCGATGCCATGCTCCCGGAGCAGGGCCAGATCGCCCTCCCGCGTAAAGGGGCCCCGGTCGATGATCACGTGATGATGTGGCAAGGGCGGCGGGGCCTCTGGCCGGTCGACCAGCCGCAGCAAGTAATGGTGCTGGGGACGCGCCGCGAAGGCGGCCAGATGCATGCGTCCGATCGCCAGCAGCACGCGCTGCGGCGGGCCGGACAAGGCTTGTACCGCCGCCGCGATACCAGCGACCCGCTGCCAGCGGTCGCCAGCCTCCGGGGTCCAGGGCGGCCGGGTCAGGGCAATCACGTCCACACCGCACCGTTCAGCCGCCGCCAGGGCGTGACGGCTCATCTGTTCGGCGAAGGGGTGGGTGGCGTCGACCAGGTGGGTGATGCGCTGTTCCGCCAGGAAAGCGGCCAGGCCCTCCACGCCCCCGAAGCCACCGACACGGGTGGGCAGCGGTTGCGGTTTAGGCGCGGTCACTCGGCCAGCATAACTGAACAGCGCGGGGATCTCGCGTTCGGCCAAGGCCTTGGCCAAAGCGCTGGCTTCGGTGGTCCCTCCCAGAATCAGGATTTTCATGGTGAATGACGTTGACGACGCTCCCTGGCTGACGATGCTGGGCTGGGGCGAGAGTGGCACAGCGGGCCTGACGCCGGCAAGCCGCGACGCACTGAAGGACGCCGACGTGGTCTTCGGCGCGCGTCGCCACCTGCGTCTGTTGCCGCCATTGGCCGCCGAGGTACGGGAATGGCCGGTGCCCTTCGCGGATGGCCTACCGCTGTTGCTTGCCGAGCGTGGCCGCCGGGTCGTCATGCTGGTCTCCGGCGATCCCTTCTGGTTCGGGGCCGGCACCACCCTGGTGCGGCACCTTGAGGCCGGCGAATGGCAGGCCCTGCCATCGCCCTCCACCTTCAGCCTGGCGGCGTCGCGGTTGGGCTGGTCATTGGAGGGTTGTGTGTGTTTGGGTCTGCATGCCAAACCCCTGACGCGCATCCGGCCCTATCTACACCGTGGGCGGCGCCTGCTGGTGTTGCTGCGCAATGGCGACCCAGTGAACGAGTTGGCCGGTCTGCTGGTGCACTATGGCTTCGGGACAACCCGGCTGCATGTGCTGGAAGCGCTGGGTGGAGACGGCGAGCGGTATCGCAGCGTACAGGCGGAAGCCGCCCTGCCGGACGATATCACCCACCCGGTCGCGGTGGGGCTGGAGGTCGCCGGTGACGGACCGTCCCTGCCACTGACGCCCGGATTGCCGGATGAATGGTTCGAGCACGATGGCCAGATCACCAAACAGGTGGTACGTGCCATGACCCTGGCCGCCCTGGCACCGGCCCCGGGGGAGCGGCTGTGGGATATCGGCACGGGTTCGGGCTCGATCGCTATCGAGTGGTTGCTGGCCCACCCGGACAACCGCGCCCTGGCCTTCGAATCCAATAGCGAACGTGCGCAACGAGCGCGTCGCAACGCGCGCCTGCTGGGTGTCGACTGGCTCGAGGTGATGGAAGGAAACGCCCCCGGCGTGTTGAGTGACGCGCCACTGCCCGATGCGGTCTTCATCGGCGGTGGACTATCGGAGGCGCTGCTGGAGGCGCTGTGGCATCGTCTGCCGGCGGGCGTGCGCATCGTGGCCAATGCGGTCACCCTTGAATCCGAGGCCCTGCTGGCCCACTGGCAGCAGGTGGCTGGCGGAGAGCTGCTGCGTCTCGAACTGGCCGCCGCCGCTCCCATCGGCACGCGGCGGGGCTGGCAAGCCAGCTATCCCATCGTGCAGTGGCGGGTGACCCGTTGATAGTGGCGGGATTCGGCTTTCGCCAAGCAGCGCAGCTGGCCTCGCTGAACGAGGCGCTGGAGCGGCTCGAGACTTATTACGGAGCCGTCGACCGGCTGGCTGCGACACAGACAATGTTGCCGCTGGTTCAGGCCTTGGGGCGAACGCGGGGCATCGCCGTGATCACCGTGGACGACGACGCCCTGCCCACCGCCACCACGATCACCTGCTCCAGGCACAGCTTGCGAGCCCGGGGCACGGGGAGCGTCGCCGAGGCCGTTGCCCTGCTGTCGGCGGGCCCCGGGGCGGCATTGCTGGGCCCCCGGCTGATTTCGGCGGATCGACGAGCCACCGTGGCGGCGGCGAGAGGAAGGCTGAGAGGAGACTGAGCATGACGATACATTTCATCGGCGCCGGCCCCGGCGCACCGGACCTTTTGACATTGCGGGGACGGGATCTCATCGCCTCCTGCCCAGTGTGCCTCTACGCGGGGTCGCTGGTGCCCGAACAGATACTTGAGCATTGCCCGGAGGGCGCCCGAATTCTCAACACAGCGCCCCTGTCCTTGGATGAGATCATCGATGAGATGCGTCGCGCCCATACGTCAGGCCTGGACGTGGCCCGGTTGCATTCAGGAGATCTATCGGTCTGGTCCGCCATGGGGGAACAGTTGCGCCGGCTACGTGAACTGGCCATTCCCTATACCATTACCCCGGGTGTGCCATCCTTCGCCGCGGCCGCCGCCACCCTGGGACAGGAACTGACATTGCCGGGGGTGGCGCAATCCGTCGTGCTGACCCGCACACCGGGGCGTGCCAGCGCCATGCCGTCCGGTGAAACCCTGGCCAACTTCGCCAGAAGTGGCGCCACCCTCGCGATTCACCTTTCCATTCATAACCTGGCCCAGGTGGTGGAAACGCTGGCACCGTTCTACGGCGCCGATTGCCCGGCAGCCATCGTCTGGCGGGCCAGCTGGCCCGATGAACGGATAATCCGCGGGCGCTTGGCGACCCTGGCCTCCCAAGTCGACGACAGCATGCAGCGAACGGCATTGATCCTGGTGGGGCCGGTGCTGGAAAGCGAGAGCTTTCAGGAAAGCTGCCTATATTCAGTGGGCTATGATCGTCGATTTCGGCCTCAGTCGGCGGACTCACCCTTCGCCGGCACCGCTCCCGACCACGGGAATGACGACGCATGATCCGGCTCTCGTTGATCGGCATCGGCACGGGCAACCCCGAGCATGTCACCCTGGCCGCCGTGCGGGCGCTCAATGAGGCGGACCTCATCCTGTTGCCACGCAAGGGGGAGGCTAAATCAGACCTGATCGACCTGCGCCGGCTGCTGTGCCGGAACCTCCTGGACGATCCGGAGCAGACCCGAGTCGTGGAATTCGACCTGCCACGCCGCGATGCCCATGGCGATTACCTGAATGCGGTGGACGCCTGGCATGAGGCGATTGCCAGCGTCTGGGCGGAACTCATGGAGACCCACCTGCCCCAGGGAGGGCGGGTTGGCATGCTGATCTGGGGCGACCCGTCGCTGTATGACAGTAGCCTGCGCATCGCCAGCCGTCTCGAGTCTTGCATGAAAGGCTGCACGAAAGGCGCCGCCGAGCGGACGGTCGAGGTCGACGTTGTGCCGGGCATCACTAGTCTGCAGGTGCTCACCGCCGAGCACCGGATCCCTCTCAATGCGCTCGCCGAGCCGGTCCAGATCACCACGGGCCGGCGCCTGCGCGAGCATGGCTGGCCCGGCGAAGCGGCCACCGTCGCCGTCATGCTCGACAGTGGCGGCGCCTTCGAGGCATTGCCGTCGGAAGGCATCTACATCTGGTGGGGCGCCTATCTGGGCATGGACAAGCAAAGCCTGCTCGACGGCTGGCTGGCCGACGTGGCGCCATCGATCATCGAGCGTCGTGCCGCTCTGCGCGAGCGGCATGGCTGGATCATGGACATCTACCTGCTGGCTCGGACACCGACGGGGATCGCCGCCCCGAGCAATGAATACCAATGATGTTTTCAGGAGAAAGCCCCATGGCAGAACCGAGCGGGCGACCCGACCACGCCTTTCCCGAGGCACAGCGGACCGGCGTCTACCGGGCCATCCACGAGCGGCGCGACGTGCGCGCCCAGTTCCTGCCGGACCCTATCCCGCCCGAGGTTCTGGCACGTCTGCTGGAGGCCGCCCACCATGCCCCGTCGGTGGGCTTCATGCAGCCCTGGGACTTCCTGCTGATCGACAGTCGCGAGGTGCGCGAGCGAGTGCACCGGATCTTTCAGCGCGAGAACGCCAGGGCCGCCGAGTGCCATACCGAAGCGCGCGGCATGCTCTATCGCCGCCTCAAGCTCGAAGGCATCCTGGAGAGCCCGCTCAACCTGTGCATTACCTGCGACCGGAGCCGAGGCGGTGAGCATGTACTGGGTCGGCACAGCATCGTCGAGACGGACCTGTTCAGCACTTGCCTGGCGGTCCAGAACCTGTGGCTGGCGGCCCGTGCCGAGGGCATCGGTGTCGGCTGGGTCAGTATCATCGACCCGGCCGAACTGGCCGATGTGCTGGGGCTGCCGACGTCGGTGTATCCCCTGGCCTACCTGTGCCTGGGATATGTCAGTGACTTTCTCGACCAGCCGGAACTCGCTCGCGCCGGCTGGCGGCAGCGCCTGCCGTTGGCCGAGCGGGTGCATGGCAATGGGTGGAAGCAGCCCCTGGACTCACCGACCCTGAGCACGGCACTCGAGACCTTGGAGCCACGCCGATGACCACGCTGATGGTCCAGGGGACGACTTCGGATGCCGGCAAGAGTACCGTGGTCGCCGGGTTGTGCCGTTGGCTGGCCCGTCAGGGCGTCTCGGTGGCCCCCTTCAAGCCTCAGAACATGGCGCTCAATAGCGCCGTTACCGAGGACGGCGGCGAGATCGGTCGCTCCACCGCGCTGCAGGCGTTGGCCTGCGGGCTCGTGCCCCACAGCGACATGAATCCGGTGCTGCTCAAGCCACAGAGCGACCGAGGCTCCCAGGTCATCCTGCGTGGCCACGTGCATGGCAACATGGATGCGCTGGACTATCACGCCTTCAAGGCCGAGGCCAGAAAGAGCGTGCTGGCTGCCTGGCAGGCCCTGAGTCAGCGCCACGATGTGATTATTGCCGAGGGCGCCGGCAGCCCGGCGGAGATTAACCTGCGCGCCAACGATATCGCCAACATGGGCTTTGCCGAGGCCATCGACTGCCCGGTGCTGCTGGTCGGTGATATCGATCGCGGCGGCGTCTTTGCCCAGTTGGTCGGCACGCTGGAGCTGCTCAGCGAGTCCGAACGGCAACGTATCCGTGGTTTCGTCATCAATCGCTTTCGTGGTGATCCCGCGTTGCTGACATCCGGCCTCGACTGGCTGACCCAGCGCACCGGCAAGCCGGTCGTGGGCGTACTGCCCTACCTGCCCAGCCTGGTGCTGGATGCCGAGGATAGCCTGGGCCTGACCGGTAGCCATGACCACGGCGCGCTGAAGGTGATCGTTCCCGCCCTGCCACGCATCAGCAACCATAACGACTTCGACCCGTTGCGCCTGCATCCCGGTGTCGATCTGCAATTCATCGGCCCCGACCAGGCCATCCCCGCGGCGGACGTGATCATCCTGCCCGGCAGCAAGAGTACCCGTCACGACCTGGCCTGGCTGAACCGGCAGGGCTGGCCCGCCGCGATCCATCGTCATCTGCGCTACGGCGGCAGGCTGCTGGGCATTTGTGGCGGCTTTCAGATGCTCGGCGACGCCGTGCACGACCCCGACGGCCTGGAAGGCGAGTCCGGCAGCACGCCGGGCCTTGGGCTGCTGACCATGGAGACGCGTATGGTCGCCGGCAAGCAGTTGCGCAACGTCAGTGGCCACCTGATCGATCAGGGCGGCGGGTCGATGCCCCTCGACGGCTACGAGATTCATAACGGCGTGACCAGCGGTCCGGCCCTGGCCCGACCGCTCGTCGACCTGCAGGGGTGCCCCGACGGGGCAATCAGCGATGATGGCCAGGTAATGGGCACTTATATCCACGGACTGTTTGATCGCGCCGAGGCCTGCGAGGGACTGCTTACCCTGTTGGGCCATACCGATCATTATCCCGCCGTGGATTATCACCGGCACCGCCTGGCCCAGCTTGACCGGCTGGCGGACACCATCGAGAGCCACCTGGACAGGGCCTGGTTGAATGGCTTGTTGCAGCCCACCCCCAACTAGCGGAGACGAACGATGAGCGACACACACGACAACGACGCCTACCGCCAGCAGATGGCACGCAAGAAGCGCCTGATCGATGCGCGGGTTCAAAAGGCCGACCGCGACCAGGGCGTGCTGTTGGTCAATACCGGCAACGGCAAGGGCAAGAGCTCGGCTGGCTTTGGCGTGATCGCCCGCGCCCTGGGCCATGATATGCAGGTCGGCGTGGTGCAGTTCATCAAGGGGGCCTTCAGTACCGGCGAGGAAACCTTTTTCCGGCGCATCCCTGGCGTGGAATACCACGTCATGGGCGAAGGCTTTACCTGGGAGACCCAGGACCGCGAGCGCGATCTGGCCGCCGCCCGCCAGGCCTGGCAGGTCGCCGCGCGCATGCTGGGTGATGAACGCTATCAGGTGGTCTTGCTCGACGAACTCAATATCGTATTGAACAAGGAGTTACTGCCCCTCGATGAAGTGCTTGGCGTTCTGAATCGACGCCCGGCCATGCAACACGTCGTCATCACCGGCCGGCATGCGCCACAAGCGCTGATCGACCTGGCCGATACGGTGACGTGGATGAAGATGGAGAAACACGCATTCAAGGCGGGCATCCGTGCACAGAAAGGCATGGAGCTTTAAAGGGAACTACGGTGTCGGTCGGCGCCTGCATGTGGCGGGTCGGTCAAGTGCAGGCGCCGCTTGCCATTAAACGGCGGCTGGCTGTGACGCCAAGGCCTGATGCCTGTCGGTGGCATTGAGCCACTCGCCACACTGTGTGCCGGCACCGGCCCAGTCCTGGCTGACCCGACTGACGAAGAGCGCATCGCCGCCGCTGATCAGCGACATCATGCGATCGCGTAGCGTCCCGGCATCGTCATCGGCCTGGATCAGCCACAGGGAATCCATGACATGGATATGCGGGAAGGATTCGAGGCACTCATAGAATGCGCGATACTCCTGAGGCTGGAACAGATCATAAGCGATTGAATAAATAGCCATTGCGTCATTCCTTGCGTACGTGGTTATAAGTTTTCTTATAGAAATGTAAAGTCTAGTTAGCGATTCGTATCATTAAAGATGAATTTCTCCATGCTAAATGACCGAGAGAAAAACATTCCTGTCTCTGGTCAACGACACATCAACGCAAACTCCTTGCCAGCCCGTTCCACACGTACCAGACACGTTCGACAACCGAGGCAGCATCCTGGGCCAGCCAGCCGGCCAAATCCCGCAGGCGTCGCTCGCGGGCGTCGAGGGGAACAATGCCTCGCCCCATTTCCAGCATGATCAGCACGACCTGCAAGCCATGATCACGCTCGGCACGGGCCAGCGAGCCCAGCGCCTCCGCGAAGTGTCGACGTATACGGTCGTCATCGTCGCTCTCGGCCAGGGCCGCTGCCAGCCAGCGCTCCCAGCCTTCCACGATCAGCGTGGCTCCCGGCAACATGCTTGCTCGCCAGTCTTCCAACGCCATCTCATCGTAAGCGGAATGCCAGACGAGATTATCGAAACGGTGCCTTACTTCGGCGCGTTTGCCGGCATAGGCACCGCCGATGAACAGCTGCATTGCCACCCTCCCCGATAGACAAAAGCCAATGTGTGGGCCTGCCCCGGTTCGATATTGCCTTCCCAGAAGCCCAGCGCTTCGTGACGCTGACGCAGCGAGCGAATCACCCCTCCGTGGGTGACGACCAGCGCTCGGCCGTGCCCGTGCACCTCGGCACGCGCCAGCAGGTCGTCCATGCAGGCTGCCACGCGGGCATGAAAGGCCGGTGCCGGCTCGCCACCCGGCGGGGCCTGCTCGCCCTGGCTGTCGATCCAGGCACGGTAGCCGGCGTCATGCTTGAGGTCGTCGTAGCGCAAGCCCTCGTAGGCGCCAAAGTCGAGTTCACGCAGCCGGGCGTCGAAACGTGTCTCGACGCCTCGATCATCAGGCAAGCCGAGTCCGGCCAGGGTTTGCCGGCAGCGGCGCAGATCGCTGCAATAGACAGCATCGAACGTCATCCCCGCCAGGGCGTTGCGCAGCATGACAAGGCCGCTTCCGGACTCATCGGGCAGCAGACCGATGTCGTGATGCCCCAGATAGCGCCGCTCACGGTTCCAGGCCGTCAGCCCATGGCGGACGAGTACCACAGCCAGACGCACAGCAGCAGCCATAGCTCTCCTCCCTCGATGGCGGCACCCACGATATCGCCGTTGATGCCGTTGAAGGCACGTCGTGCCCAAAGACCATACCCGAACAAGAAAGGTATCAGCGCCACAAGCAGCCACGGCCAGCCCGGCCATAACAGGAAACCGAGCAACAGCGGCACTAGCGCCAATAGCAGGTCGCCCCGCTCAAGATGCTGCTTCCAGGCCCAGGCCAACCCCTCCGGCCTCGCTGCCGGCAACAGTATCAGCAGCGCCACTGCGCCCAGTCGAGCCAAGGCCATAACCAGCGGCAACCACGCCAGGCTGGCCCCAGCGTCCAGGACCGCCAGCAGCAGCGCGCCTTTCCATAGCAGCAGAAAAACCAACGCCAGGATGCCGAAGCTACCGACGTGTGGATCTTTCATGATCGCCCAACGCTTCTCCAGCGGAGCATTGCTACCCACGGCATCGGCCACGTCCATCCAGCCGTCCAGATGCAGCCCGCCGCTCAGCGCCACCCATACGCTGAGTAACAGCAGGGCCAACAGCGGCGTGGGCAGTACCGCCTGCAACAAGAGCCCGACCAAGGCGACAATGCCGCCCAACAGCAAGCCCACCAGTGGGTAGCAACGCACTGCCCAGCGGCTGGTCTCGATATTCCACGGGCATTCAACCGGGACCGGCAGGCGCGACAGGAACTGCAGCGCCAGCAAGAAGCCGTGCATCACGGCACGCATGGCGGCACTCCTTTCAACTTACCCTTTTCCAGCACACTTCCTTTCCAAGCCACAGGGCAGCCGGCAATCACTTGTACGGCTACCTCGGCCTCGGTAACCACCTGGTGGTGCAGGTGCTGCAGAAAGGCTACATAGCGCTGCACCTCGGCAGCGCGAATCGGCAGCCCCTCGTTGACGTCGTTGGAAACCACCACCAGGCGCAATGCTCGGCTGCGGACCTCGTGCATGACGGTGCGCAACATCGCTACGGCAGCGCCTTCATTCAGCGAACTGGCATACAGCACTTGGCTGGCCCACAGCGTCAGGCAATCGAGCAGCACGGTGCCCTGATCAGCCACCTTTTCGATGGCTACGTCGAGTGACACGGGTTCTTCCAGGGTCGTCCAATCCTCGCCGCGCTCATGACGATGACGAGCAATGCGCCGGGCCATTTCCGTATCGGCGAGGTGGCTCGCGGCCTCGGCCGTGGCCAAGTAGTAGAGCTCGCCACCCGCCTCGGCCTGCCAGGTCCGGGCCAGGGATTCGGCATAGCGGCTCTTGCCCGAGCGTGCACCGCCGCTGACGAAGGCGATCATGACACCTCCTGCCTCTGCCGCCAGGCCGCGAGGGCCGCCAGCAGGCAATCGTTGTCCTCGGCCGAACGCACCGCCAGGCGCAGCCAGCCGTCCTCGAGACCGGGGAAGTTATGAGTAGGCCGGGCGAGGATGCCAGCACTGGCCAGAAAGCGCAGCAACGCCTCGCTGGACCGCGGCTGGCGCCGGTCACGTAGCAGGTAGAAGTTGACCCGGGTCGGCGAGACGTCGAACGCCAAGCGGTCAAGAGTCGGCTGCAGGCGATCCAGTTCCCGGCGCAGCCAGGCATGAGTGCACGCAACGAAGTCGCCATCCGCCAGCAGGGGCGCAACCAACGCGGCGGCTGGTGCATTGACACTCCACGGCATCTGCACTTCGGTGGCCCGGGCGACGACATCGGGTGCGCCCAGCAGATAACCCAGCCGCAGGCCGGGAATGGCATACAACTTGGTCAGCGAGCGCAGCAGGATCAGGTGTGGGTATTCAGCCAACAGCGGCGTCAACGACTCGGAGGGATCCTCGATGAAGTCGATAAACGCCTCATCGACGACCAGACAGGTGCCATGGGCCTGCCCCACTGCCAACATCTTATCGATCAACGCTCTCGGCACCAGCGTGCCGCTGGGGTTGTTGGGACGGCACAGGAACACCACGTCGGCCTCGCGCATCGCCTCGAGCGTCCGCGTCTCGTCGATGGCGAAATCGGGGGACAGGAATATGTTCCGAACAGTCAGGCGGTAGTGTTGGCAGGCTCGGGCATACTCGGCGAAGGTTGGCTGGACAATCGCAGCCCGTCGGCCGGTATGCAGGGCGGCAGCCAGGAAAATCGCCTCCGCACCGCCATTGGTCAGCAGTACCTGTGAGGCGTCGAGCCCCTGGGCCTCGGCGATCGCATATCGTGCAGTGTAATAGTCGGGATCGGGATACCGATCGATACCGTGCCAGAGGGACGGCAAGTGCTCGTCCAGCCACTCAGGCGGGCCCAGCGGGTTGAGATTGGCACTGAAATCCCGTACGGGCTGCCCCGGTGTCAGCCCGAGCCGTTTCAGCAAGGCTTGAGGCTGCCCGCCGTGCCGCGGCCAATCGTCCAGCGGCGTGTCTCTTGTCATGTCATGGCCTCCCATAGCAGTGCCACGATGGCCAGCAACAGCACAAAGGCCAGCCAGCCGGCATGCATGTGGCGGATGGCACGGAACACATGGGCGACTGCCAGGGCCTCACGAGGCTGGCCCAGCGTGGCACGATGCGAGACACGGCCCTGATAATAATTGGTGCCGCCCAGTTGCACGCCGAGCAGGTGCGCCATCATCGCCTCCGGCCAGCCGGCGTTGGGGCTGGGATGACGCGGCGCGTCGCGGTAGGTCGCGGCTAATGCACCGTGTGGCCTGGCGCCGGGAACGAACCATGCGGTCAGCCACAGGCACCATGTGGTCAGCCGAGCGGGAATCCAGTTGGCGAGATCGTCGAGCTTCGCCGAGGCGTAACCGAAGTCGGCATATTGCGGACTCAGGTAGCCGACCATCGAATCCAGCGTATTTACCGCCTTGTAAGCCAACGCCAGCGGAGCACCGCCGATAAAAGCCCAGAACAGCGGCGCGGTGATGCCATCGACGGTGTTCTCGGCCACCGTCTCCACCGTGGCTCGGGTAATTTCGCCTTCGCCGAGCGTTTGCGTGTCACGCCCCACGATCATGGCCAGCTTGGCCCGGGCCGTGACCAGGTCGCCCCGAGCTAGTGGCCGGGCCACATCGAGCGCCGCATCACGCAGCCCCTTGATGGCCAACGAGGTTGCCAACATCGCGACCTCGCCAAGTGCAGCCAGCCAGGGATGCCACCAGGCCAGCGCTGCCAGCGCCAGCCAGGCGACCGCGTAGGTTCCCAGCACGACCAGAGCGGTCAGCACGACACCTTTTGTCTTTCTGGCCTCGGGCGAGCCGTGGTTCCACCCCCGGTCCAGACGGGCAATAACGCGCCCGATAACGACCACCGGATGCGGCAGCCAGTGCGGATCGCCAACAAGCAGATCGATAGCGATCGCTACCAGTAATAGTCCCAGCCCGGCCAGGCCGAATGGCTCGCTAACCATGCGTTCAGCGCGCCTCGCCGCCGGCTATACCGGCCGAGGCAAAGGTCGCCATGTCGGCGAGCATTCGAGTCGCCGAGACCAGCAGCGGATAGGCCAACGCGGCACCGGTGCCTTCACCCAAGCGCAGGTCCAGGTCGAGCAGCGGTCGGGCCCGGAGCGTATCCAACGCCACGCCATGCCCCGGCTCTTGGGAGCGATGCCCGAAAATCATGGCGTCGCGTGCCGCCGGGCACAACCGACAAGTCACCAGGGCGGCCACCGTGGCAATGAAGCCATCAACGATTACCGGCAGGCGATGCGCCGCCGCGCCCAGGTAGGCCCCGGTCATGGCGGCAATTTCCAGCCCGCCGAGCTTACACAATACGTCCATCGCATCGTCGGTATTCGCCTGGCGCGCCTCCATGGCCCGCTCGATTACCGCTTGTTTGTGGGCGAGGCGCGACTCGGCAATGCCGGTACCCCGGCCGATCACGGCGCTCACCTCACGGCCAGTCAAGGCAGCTAGCACGGCACTGCTGGCAGTAGTATTGGCGATGCCCATCTCGCCGACGATCAAACAGCGGCAGCCGGCCTCGGCCATACGCTCGGCGGCCCCGATACCGGTCTCGATGGCCTGCACGGCCTCATCGCGGGTCATGGCGTCACTTTCGACGATGTTGCCCGTGCCGAGGCGGACCTTGGCATGCACAACGCCATCGCCGCTCAGCTCGGCCGCCACGCCGACATCGATTACTTCCAGTCGGGCATCGATCTGCCGAGCGAAGACGTTGATCGCCGCGCCCCGGCTGACGAAGTTGGCAACCATCTGCGCGGTGACTTCCTGAGGAAAGGCAGACACGCCCTCCGCTGCCACACCATGGTCAGCGGCGAATACCAGCACGCCGGGCGGCGTTACGTCGGGAAAGGCCTCGCTACGGATTTCCGCCAGCTCGATGGCTAGCGTCTCCAGGCGTCCCAGGCTACCGGGTGGCTTGGTAAGCGTGTCGATATGGGCACGGGCCCGGTCGCCAACCTGGCGATCCCGGCCGCGAATGCGGGTAAGCGTGTGCTCTAGCGTGGGCGACATGCGCAGGGCTTCTATTCGCTGGCTCATTTAAGCGGGCTGGCACGCTGTAACGGCCAGGGCCACGGAACGCAGCGAGCTTATCACAGCGAGGCGGGTGCAAGGTGGGACGGAAAACAAGGGGGGATCGTATCCCCCCTTGTCAGCCAACAGCCGGGTTACGAATCCAAGAAGGGGTAATCGATGTAGCCTCGCTCATCACCACCGTAGAAGGTGCCGGCGTCCCATTCGTTGAGCGGGGCGCCACGGCGTATGCGCTCCGGCAGGTCGGGGTTGGCGATGAAAGCCCGGCCGAACGACGCCAGGTCGCACTTGCCCGCCTCGATGCGCTCGCGTGCCTCTTCGGCCGTGTAGTGACCGTTGCCGATATAGGTGCGCTTGAAGTTTTCCTGGATGGCCTCGATGACTTCCTCGGGGCGCCCCTTCACCAGGTTGCCCTGGAACGAATCCTCCACCACTTCGATGAAAGCGATGCCGGCCTCGTCGAGTCGCTTGGCAAACGCGGCGAAGGTCTCGATCGGGTTGTCGTCGGCCATGTCATTGAAGCTGCCGGTCGGCGTGACACGCACCCCGACGCGGTCCGGTCCCCAGACCTCGGCCACCGCATCCACGACCATCATCGGGAAGCGCAGGCGATTCTCCAGCGAGCCGCCGTACTGGTCGGTACGCTGGTTGGTCTTGGTGCGCAGGAACTGGTCGAGCAAGTACCCGTTGGCGGCATGGATCTCGACGCCATCGAAGCCTGCACGTTTGGCATTCTCGGCCCCTTGGCGGAACTGTTCGACGACGTCGGGGATCTCGTCGGTTTCGAGTGCCCGAGGCTCGGGTATATCGACCATGCCGGACTCGGCACTGATAAAGGTCTGTGCACCCTCGGGCTTGATCGCCGACGGCGCCACCGGCTTCTCGCCGTTCGGCTGTAGCTCAGGGTGAGAAATGCGACCCACGTGCCAAAGCTGCAGAATGATACGGCCGCCAGCGCCGTGAACGGCATCGACCACCTTGCGCCAACCCTCGACCTGCTCATCGGAATGGATGCCCGGCGTGAAGGCATAGCCCTTACCCTGCGGCGAGACCTGGGTCGCCTCGGCGATGATCAGCCCCGCGCCGGCGCGTTGCCGATAGTACTCGACGTTCATGTCGTTGGGCACATCTCCCGGCTGTCCGGCACGTGAGCGGGTCAGGGGCGGCATGATTACCCTGTTGGGCAGTTCCATTCCGCAAAGCGTAAACGGACGGAACAGGGTATCTTCCTGATTGGCCATGAGTCTCCTCCTCTGAGATCGTCATACGTGGCATCAAGCAAGGCTGGCAAGCCGTCCTGGCCGCGTCAATGCCAGCCCTGTTGCCCAAGCGTAAAGAGATTTGCGTGCCGGTAACCCGCCAGCACCGCGGTCCGGAACGACCGTCACGCAAACGACCACGGCTATAGCTGTCGGCGCCAACGGCTTTCGATGGTATCGAGTTCGGCCGGGCCATAGAGGGCCCGACCATGGTCCCCATAATGGGCCCATAGCTGATCGCCGAAGTCGTAATGCCACCATTCACTCGGCAGGTTGGTGAACCCCTGCTCACGCATGGCATGGAACAATAGCCGTCGGTAGTCGCGTGCCCGGACCAGACGGTCGTCGAGTTCGTCCTGGTTTTCCAGGGCCGCGGTATGCGAGGCCGGCACCGCCTCGTCGAACAATGTCCCCATATCCAGCATCAGGCCGTCCTCGTCGCACAGCGTCACGTCCACGGCGCCTCCGGTGAGATGCGGGCTCGGCGCCTGCGGGTCACGACTGGGAACAGAGACGAACTCACGCGTGCGCGTCAGCAACTGTGCTTCGTCGGCCTCGCCATGATGCGCCCGAATCGACTCATAGAGCGTATCGAACAGGTATTGCTGGACCCGCCATGGCCGCCAGCCGTCCAACACCACCAGTTGTAGCCCCGACGGCAGCGAGCGTGCCACGGCCAATAACCGACGGTAGACGCCTTCCCGCACGTAGCATTCAGCGACCGCACCGGGGATACCCAGCTTGGCGTAAGCCGGAAAGACCTTTATCGGCAGCGGCGCCAGACTCATGGGCACGAGCGGCTCATCGCTGCCCAGGATGGGCAAGCGGCTGACCGTTCCCCAGTGCGGCTCGGCAAGGGTCGAAATGGGTGGCAGCCGGTCAGCGAGAAACGTATTGCAGGAGGGTTTCACCATCATTGTTTATCCAAGCAGGGTCGGCAGCCAAAGGGTCAGGGACGGAAACAGAATCAGCAGGATCAGGACGAAGACGGCCGTGAGCACAAAGGGCCAGATCGTCTTGAAGAGTTCGACAATCTCCAGCCGACTCACGGCGGCAGCGACGAATACGCAGGCACCCATGGGCGGCGTGATCAGCGCGATGGTGATATTCAGGGTAATGATGATGCCCAGATGCACCGGATCGACACCCGCCATCATCGCCACCGGGGAGAGAATCGGCGTAAGCAGCATCAGGGCCGACACCTCTTCCATGAACATGCCGGTGACAAAAGTGATGGCGCTGAGCAATAACAGAATCACGAGGGAGTTTTCCATGTACGGTGCCAGGAGCTCGACGAACTGGGCTGGCACCTGGGCATAGGACAACAACCAGCTGATGGTTGCCGACGCGGCCATGATCAGGAAGATCGCCGAGGTCAGCCGCGCCGTGTCGACGATGGCCCGCCACACGTCAGCCAGTCGCAGGTTACCGAGCATGAAGCCGCACAAGGCGACGTAGAGTGCCGTCAGGGCACCGGACTCGGTCGGCGTGACGAACCCCAGTACAATCCCGGCAACGATGATGAACGGCGCCACGAGAGCCGGCATCGCGGCAAATATGGCCTTGCCCAGCTCACTCGCCGCAGGCCATTGGCCTCGCTTGGCGAGCCCCTTGTGCCAGGCGTACCAGGCGTTCATGGCCATGAACGCCAGCCCGAGGATCAGGCCCGGCACGACGCCCGCCAGGAACAGGTCGCCTACCGAGGTATTGGTCAGCGAGGCATAGAGGATCATGAAGATACTGGGCGGAATGATCGGCCCGATCAGCGAGCTGCCTGCCGTAAGCCCGGCAGCGAACGCCGTGGAGTAGCCCTCCTTGCGCATCGAAGGTACCAGCAATGACCCCAGTGCAGAGGTATCCGCCACCGCCGAACCATTGACCCCCGCAAAGAACACGCTCGAGACCACGTTGACATGCCCCATGCCTCCTCGCAGATGCCCCACCAGTAACCGGGCCAGCCCCATCAGCCGCTCGGTCAGGCTGCTGACATTCATCAGGTTGCCCGCAAGGATAAACAACGGGATCGCCATCAGGGAAAAGGCGTTGATCCCCCCGAAGAATTGCTGGGGCAGCATGCGAGGAATCATCGAAGGATCGATGAACATGAACCCGACCAGTGCCGTGACCAGCAGGGCCAGGAACAGGGGCAGCCCCAACAGGATATGCACCAGAAAGACGGCCAGCATGGTCAGGGTCATGCAGCTTCCTCCACCTGGGTGCGCAGAGGCGCCGGACCGTACCAGAGTACATGCCAGGACAGCAGTGCAAACCCCACCGGCAACGACAGCATGGGAATGGTACGGCTGATGCCCAGCCCGGAGCTGGTGAACATGGCTACCGACTGGGCATAGTCATAACTTATGACCGTGCCGGCTACCGCCAGCCCCAGGGTCAGCAGCCACTGATACCAGTTGAGTAGCCGGCAAAGCCCAGCCGGCAACAGCCTTTCGATCAGTGCGACGCGCATATGACCGCCTTCGACCCATACGGCGCCGGCTGCCAGCAGGACACTGCCGATGATCAGATAGCGGGCCAGTTCGTCGGTCCAGATCGGTGCACCCCCTGCCAGGTAACGCATGAATACGCCATAAAGAATGACGGCCAGATCGATGAAGAGCAGGGTACTGGCGACACACAGGGACAGCGGCCGGCTGACGGCCAGGACCCGAGAGCGAAGCGAAGTCATGGGAGTTCTACAAGCCAGGAGTCAGGTGAGGCAGGGAGGCGGCTCCCTGCCGTTTCGAGTGTCGATTACTGTGCCAGCTCGGTCATGCCGGCATCCTTTAGCGCCATATCGATCCAGCGCTGTTCGATGCCCTGCTCCTTCAGCCAGTCCAGATAGGCCGGCTGGCCCTGCTCGCGAAACGCCTGCAAGTCTTCCTGTGAGGGGCGGATGACCTCCATGCCCTGCTCCTCGAGATAAGAGATGCGTTCGTCGACCTTCGCTTCGTTGTAGTCCCGGGCCATCTCGTTGGCCTCGGCCACGGCGTCCATGAAGGCTTGGCGGGTTTCTTCATCCCAGCTATCCAGCATCTGGCCGTTACCAACCAGGAACTGGTCCGAGTACTGGATGTTGGCCAGAGTCAGGTAGTCCTGCACCTCGTGGAGACTCCCCAGGATGATATACATCGGCGGATTCATTTGACCGTCGGCGACTCCGGTACGCAGGGCCATGTAAACCTCGGTCCAGGGGATCGGCGTGCCTGACGCACCAAATGCCTCATAGAGGGCGACCTGGCTGGGGTCCATCGCACGGAAGCGCAGGCCCTCGAAGTCCTTGGGTGAGTGGATGGGCCTCTCGTCGTTGGTGAACGCCAGGAAGCCTCCCTCTTCGACGACGGCCAAAAGCTCGGCGCCGGTACGCTCACGCAGGGCGTTTTCCACTTCTTGCCAGTACTGGCCTTCGTCGAAGAACTTGCGTGCCGCCTCGAAATCCTCGAACAGGAAAGGAATCGCACTGACATAGATCTCAGGTACGAGAGGAGACATGCCGGCGAAGGAAGCAATGTTCAGGCTGGGGGTACTCATGACCTGTTCCATGCGGGCCTGCTCTTCGCCGAGCATGCTATTGGGGTACAGCTTCAATTGAATCTCGCCGTCGGTCTTTTCCGCGACAAGATCCTTCAAGTTTGTCGCAAACACATGGACGGCATTCTTGTCGGGGTCAGGCGCACCGTTATAGCTCAAGTTCACGGTCGTTTCGGCCTGCACGGCACCAGCCAGCACGGTAAAGCTCAATGCACAGGCTGAAACCAGTGTTCTCAACGGCAATCGTGCAGAACAAGACATGACGATGTCTCCTTGTTGTTGTTAAGGCACAGGGTTTAACAAAGTTACATGAGACTATGCATTGTCGTGTTGCCTATGCAATCACGGCTGTGTTGTCTTCAATGCAACACTTGCGTTTAACAGCCTCGGCGCGTCGGCATTGAAGAAACGCAGCCCTCTTCGCAAATGGGTTATGCATGCCTGGGAAGCAACGGTTAGCTCCCGGCCTGACCGGCTGACGATCTGGGCACGCGCACCACTAAGTGCCGGGTAATTCATGGGCAAGACCCGGATCTCGCCACGGCGCACTTCTTCCATTACCGTCAGTTCCGGCATGAATGTCACGCCAATTCCCGAACGTACGAAATTCTTCAGCACGGCTACCGAATTCGTGCGTAAGCGGGCATGCAGATGTACCCGTTCCTGCTGTTCCACCAAGCTGACCATCTGGCGCATACCAAAACAGTTATCCATCAGACCCAGCGGCCACTCGGTCAGGTCGTGTAATGTCAGTGGCCTGCCTTTTGCCAGGAGTGGATGACCTGCCGGCACGATCAGGTCCAATGGTTGGAGTGTTTCCACATGACAATGCAGTAAAGGATCTACCGGCGGGGCGTAGAGCAGAGCGATATCTACCTCCATGTCCTTGACCAGCGATATCGCTTCATTGACACCGGCCATGCGAACCTCCAGCTCGATGCCGGAAAAGGCGGTAAGAAAACTCTGCAGAGGAGCCGACACCAGATCGGCTATGAAGCCCTCCCCAACGGCAATCCGCACTTCGCCGCGGCGCAGTTCTTGTAGCGCCATCAGTCTGGAAAGTACGGCCTCATCAGCGGCACGTTGGGCATGATAATGCTCAACGAGTAGCTTGCCTGCCTGTGTGGCATGCATTCCGCTTCCGTGTCTCTCGCACAGGGTGATTCCCAAGGTTTCCTCAAGTGCTTTGATCTGCCGGCTGAGCGCTGAGGCATCCACATCGAGATAGGAAGCGGCACGGCGTAACGAGCCGCGGCGTATGACTTCGTTAAGGTAGGCCAAGGCTCGCTGATTAAGCATGTTTTCTCCAACGAGGCACGATAAGCAAAGGTTCTCGATTATTTTTGATTTCGATCGGAACGGGGCGCCTTGCAACGCATTGTCAACAAACATTGCAACCAGGCCGGTTTAATTGCAATGCGTAATGAGTTGTTTTCGTACGTTTAAAACAGCATGACGACCCCGTTTCCAACACTGAGAAGCGCTGGCGAACGCGGCTGGACTTTCTTACAGTAAGAATGATTTCGTCGGGGGGTATCCCTCGAAGTTACTTATCACAAACAGGCCCAGGGAGGGTGCCTTTCGATGTCGAAACCGGAGATATTCCGATCATGCCCATTACCTAAAAAGGGCGAAGCTTGGGCATTGTTTCTCGACTTGGATGGCACGCTTAGCCCCTTGAAGGAAAAGCCCGCGGATGTGGTACTGGAAAAGCGCCTGCTAGAATTGCTGCAGCAGTTGCACCAGCGCCTCGACGGCGCTCTGGCAATCATTAGCGGGCGCTCCATCGACGATCTATCGCGCCTGCTGTCGCCGTTGGAATTGCCACTGGCGGGCCAGCACGGTGCCGAGCGACACGATGCGGTAAACGGCTATTCCCTGACCGAGCCCGACTACGCAACACTGCACGAGGCTCGTGAGGAACTGAACCGATTTCTCGAGGCGCATCCCGAGCTGGAACTAGAAGACAAGGGAGCCAGTCTGGCCTTGCACTACCGCAATGCGCCCTACAAGCAGACGACGATCGAGAAGCAGCTGGAAAGCTTGCGGGAGCGCTTGGGGGACGCCCTCATCATGCATGGCGGCAAGTCCGTGTTCGAGTTACGGACAACCTCCTGCAACAAGGGCGAAGCCATCCATCAGTTCATGCAAGTGACGCCATTCGCCCAGCGTACGCCAGTCTTTCTCGGCGATGATTTGACAGACGAGGACGGCTTCGAGGCCGTCAATGCCTTGGGAGGATACAGTATCAAGGTCGGCCAGGGCGAAACCCGGGCAAGGTATCGGTTGGACGATACCCAGGCCGTGGAAGCCTGGCTGAAGACCTGCCTGGAACAATGGCCGGTAGAGCCAGCATAGACTAGAGCAAAGTCCGGCATGTTCATCGCATCAGATCGACTCGGCTAGCTTGGATAGCTGCCGGCCGGACGTCATCCTGGGTGAGCACGGACAGGAAGGCCCGTGCCACTCGCCATTAAGCATAGGTGTTCACATGTCCAAGGAACCGGATAACGAGCTGATTGTCGTCTCCAATCGCGTCCCTTCCCCCAAGAGTTCGGGAGGCAGCCAGGGGGGGCTCGCCGTAGGCGTCATGAACGCATTGCAGAAGAACGAGGGGTTATGGGTCGGCTGGAGCGGCGAGATCGATGAGAATCGCGACGCCCAGCTCAATCACTATGAGTTCGACTCGGTACGTTTTGCGACATTTCCACTCACCGAGACTGACCACCAGACCTTTTATATAGGGTTCTCCAATGAGGTGCTTTGGCCACTGTTCCACTACCGTCCCGACAAGGTGGATTACAGCCGCGAGAACCTGGAAGGCTACCTTCGCGTCAGCCAGCGCTACGCCCGTCATGTTGCCACGCTGGTCGAACCTCACTCGCGTATCTGGGTGCATGACTACCAACTGATTCCCCTTGGCTTTTACCTGCGCCAGGCCGGCATCAATGTGCCCATCGGGCATTTCCTGCATACGCCGTTCCCGCCGTGGGACGTGCTGCGCATCCTCCCCGATTACGAGAACTTGCTGCGTTACTTCAGCGCCTACGATGTGGTTGGCTTCCAGACCAAGTGCGACCTGCGCAACTTTGAAGAGTGCATGCGCCACGGTTTCGATGCCACCTTCCATGACGATGGCACAATCGAGGCAGAGGGCCGGCGTTTCCGCGCGGAGGCCTTCCCCATCTCGATCGACCTCGAATCGGCTCAGGAGCTGGCCCGCCAGGGTGTGGAAAGCAACATTGGCAAACGTATGGCACAGTCGCTGGCTGATAGGACGCTAGTGATGGGGGTCGACCGCCTGGATTACAGCAAGGGCATCTACAAGCGCTTCCTGGCCTTCGAGCGACTGCTGGAAAAAGCCGAGCACCAGCATGGCCACGTGGTGTTCGTGCAGATATCGCCGCCCTCGCGCACCGACGTCCCGGAGTATGCCGAGCTGCGCACGACGCTGGAGCGCATCGCCGGCCATGTCAATGGTCGCTTCTCGGATTACGACTGGACACCGCTGCGTTATCTCAATCGCGGCTACAGCCGAGAATCGATCCTCGGCTTCCTGCGCCTGAGTCGTGTCGGTTTCCTGACCCCGCTGCGCGACGGCATGAACCTGGTCGCCAAGGAGTTTGTGGCTGCTCAGGATCCGGAGGATCCCGGCGTGCTGGTGCTTTCCCATTTGGCCGGTGCTTCCTGGGAGTTGCAGGAAGGCGCTCTGGTCTGCAACCCGTACGACACCGAGGGTGTCGCCGACATGCTGGATCAGGCCCTGAACATGCCGCTGGAAGAGCGCAAGGAACGCTGGCAGCGCATGATGGACGTGATGCGCAATAACGACATCCACCATTGGTGTCGTCAGTTCCTCGGCGCCTTGAGTGCCGTTCAACATTAATCCGCTTGGAAAGACACCGGCACAGTGGATGCCGGTGTCTTCACGGCAACGCCCCCTCCTCGTTGGCACCGTAAGCGCTCTCTCCTTGGATAAACGCCATCCAAAGCGCCAACTACACTGGAGTCCGTGACTCGACGATAGCGGTCATGCGCATCGCGTGTTGCGCTGGTATACTCCGGCACGTTCGCTGGGGATTGTCGACAAACCCGGACCCACCGAGACCGCTCGAGCGTGGAGGTCCAAGCAATATCTCGGCTCGTCACCTCATCGACGAGCAGGACAGAACCACTGCCCGAAGCAGTCTGTCCAGGCATCCCGGTACTTCTTTACCGCCCAGATTCGTGCCACCGCTGTGACAAGAGAGGTCAATGCAGACATGTCCAAAACGCCAAAGATCATCTATACGCTGACTGACGAAGCCCCCGCGCTGGCGACCTACTCGCTGCTGCCGATCATCGATGCCTTCACCGACCCCGCTGGCATCGAAGTGGAGACCCGCGATATCTCGCTGGCCGGCCGCATCATCTCGCAGTTCCCCGATTACCTGACCGAAGAGCAGCGTATCGGTGATCACCTGGCCGAACTCGGTGAGCTGGCCAAGACCCCCGAAGCCAACATTATCAAGTTGCCCAACATCAGTGCCTCCACGCCGCAGCTCAAGGCCGCCATCAAGGAGCTCCAGCAGCAGGGTTACAAGCTGCCGGACTACACCGAAGAGCCCAAGAGCGACGAAGAGAAGGCCATCAAGGCGCGCTACGACAAGGTCAAGGGCAGCGCCGTCAACCCGGTCCTGCGTGAAGGCAACTCCGACCGCCGCGCCCCGCTGTCGGTAAAGAACTACGCGCGCAAGTACCCGCACCGCATGGGCGAGTGGAGCAGTGAGTCCAAGTCCCATGTCTCGCACATGAGCGAGGGCGACTTCTACGGTAGCGAGAAGTCCACCACCCTCGGCGCCGCCGGCAGCCTCAAGATCGAGCTGGTCGGCAAGGATGGCAGTACTACCACCCTCAAGGAAAAGACTCCGGTCCTCGATGGTGAAGTCGTCGACGCTGCGGTGATGAGCAGCAGCGCCCTGCGCACCTTCGTCGCCGAGGCCATCGAGGATGCCAAGTCCAAGGACGTGCTGTTCTCACTGCACCTCAAGGCAACCATGATGAAGATCTCCGATCCGATCATGTTCGGCATGGTCGTCTCCGAGTTCTACAAGGAAGTGCTGAGCAAGCACGCCGACGATCTCGCCCAGGTCGGCTTCGATCCCAACAACGGCATCGGCGATCTGTACTCGACCATCACGTCACTGCCCGAAGACAAGCAGGCCGAAATCGAGGCCGACATTCAGGCGCTGTACAACGAGCGCCCGCGTCTGGCGATGGTCAACTCCCACAAGGGCATCACCAACCTGCACGTGCCCAGCGACGTCATCATCGATGCTTCCATGCCGGCCATGATCCGCGACTCCGGCAAGATGTGGGGTTCTGATGATGCGCTGCACGATGCCAAGGCAGTGATTCCGGATCGCTGCTATGCCGGCATCTACCAGACCGTGATCGAGGACTGCAAGAAGAACGGCGCCTTCGATCCGACCACCATGGGCAGCGTACCCAACGTCGGCCTGATGGCCCAGAAGGCCGAGGAGTACGGCTCGCACGACAAGACCTTCCAGATCCCCGCGGCCGGCACCGTGCGTGTCACCGACGAGCAGGGCAACGTGGTCTTCGAGCACGCCGTCGAGGAAGGCGACCTCTGGCGCATGTGCCAGACCAAGGACGCGCCGATTCAGGACTGGGTCAAGCTGGCCGTAACCCGCGCCCGCGACAGCGGTGCCCCTGCCGTGTTCTGGCTGGACGCCAACCGCGCCCACGACGCGCAGCTGATCAAGAAGGTCGAGCACTACCTGAAGGATCACGACACCAGCGGCCTCGATATCCATATCATGGCGCCTGAAGAAGCCATGCGCTTCTCGCTGGAGCGCATCCGCGCCGGCAAGGACACCATCTCCGTGACCGGTAACGTGCTGCGCGACTACCTGACCGACCTGTTCCCGATCATGGAACTCGGTACCAGCGCCAAGATGCTGTCCATCGTCCCGCTGATGAACGGCGGTGGCCTGTTCGAGACCGGTGCTGGCGGCTCCGCGCCCAAGCACGTCCAGCAGTTCCTGCAGGAAAACCACCTGCGCTGGGACTCCCTGGGCGAGTTCCTGGCTCTGTCCGCGTCCCTTGAACACCTTGGCAACACCTTCGACAACGCGAGCGCGAAGGTACTGGCCAAGACGCTGGACCAGGCCAACGGCAAGTTCCTCGACAGCAACAAGGCACCGTCGCGCAAGGTCGGTGAAATCGACAACCGCGGCAGCCATTTCTACCTGGCTCTGTACTGGGCCCAGGCCCTGGCCGGCCAGGACGAGGACGCCGAACTCAAGGCGCTGTTCGCCGAGCTGGCCAAGACGCTGGAAGCCGAAGAGCAGACCATCGTCGATGAGCTCAACCAGGTGCAGGGCAAGCCGGTCGATATCCAGGGGTACTACCACCCCAACGGTGAACTGGCCAGCCAGGCCATGCGTCCGAGCGCCACGCTCAACGCCGCCCTGGGCAAGGTGTCCAAGGCGTAACCCTCGCCAAGGACACCGGCGACTGAGTCGCTGGCAATGAAATCGAAGCCCCTGCCCCGGCAGGGGCTTCGTGTTTCTACAAGCCCTGGCACCGCCTTGTCGTTGTTTAGATACTGGCTAAGCTGCTGAAAAAACAGACAATGCGAGACATGTCCCCGCCAGGCCGTCGGTAATCGATGACATTTTCCTGGCCCGGCGAGCCCTAATCACCGTTGCCCCCGAACACCAGTCACCAGCAACCCTCTATAAGGCATTGTTATCTCAAATGTTTTGAAAACCTGGCGCCCTTCTCGCATTGTTCAAGGTGCGGCTGGCGAGGGCAGGCACGTGCAAACGTCGTTCACCCCCCCAGTCCAAGGATGAATCGCCGCGCCTTCGGGCCAAGGATGCCACGGCATCTGGAATGGATTCCCGCAAGGACGCCTCGTTTGGCATGCGCCGCTCAGTTTCACCGCGACGCATCATGAACAGTGTCAAAGGACGTAATGTCGATGGCCGTCCTTTGACTCTGTGGGGCTCAGCCCCAGCACGACCCTTCAGTTCCCTGCGTACCTTGGACCGCTCTTGCGGTCCATTTTTTTGCGTGTACGCCGGCCTTTCGTTAGCTGGCTAATCCCATCGTGTTAGGCGTAGAATTCTAGCCCGATCACCGAAGGGACACCCCATGATCAAGCTCACCTCGCCGATTGCCGTCGTCGTCCTGGCCGCCATGGTGGCGATGGGACCGCTGGCCACTTCCATGTACCTGCCCGCCTTTCCCGCCATGGCCGAGACGTTCAGCGTTGGGGCAGACAGGATCCAGCTGACCCTCAGTGCCTACATGATCGGTCTGGCAATCGCGCAGTTGCTGTGTGGCCCACTGGCCGATCGGTTCGGGCGCAAGCCGCTGTTGCTCGTCGGTATGGGCCTGTTTTGCCTGGGCAGCGTGGGCTGCATGTTCGCCGACAGTATCACCGTGCTGTTCGGCTATCGCTTCTTCCAGGCCTTCGGCGCAGCATCAGGCATGGTGCTGGCCCAAGCCATGGTCCGCGACACCTTCGAGCCTGTCGAGGCGGCGAAGAAGCTCGCCTATATGGGTAGCACCACGGCCGTTGCGCCGGCACTCGCCCCGGTCGTCGGTGGTGCGCTATTGGTGGCTTTCGGCTGGCCGTCGATCTTTCTATTTTTGGCCATCTACGCCGCGTTGACACTGGCCGTGGTGGGGGTCGGATTGCCCGAGTCGTTGCCCCGCGAACGTCGCCAGACCCTGCATCCGCGCACAGTCATGGATAATTACCTGTCAGCGATCAGCAACCGCACCTTTCTCGCCCATGCGTTAGCGGTAAGCCTGATGTTTGCCGGCCACTACGGCTTCATGTCCGGCGCTCCGTTCGTGCTTATTGAGCTATTCGAGGTGCCCGAAGCCCACTTCGGCTGGTATTTCCTGTTCGTAGTGGCGGCCTTCATCGCCGGGAACCTGCTGGGCGCACGGCTGATATCCAAGGTCGGCGGACACCGCCTGATTCTCGTCGGCGGCAGCCTGCTGGTCCTGGCCGGCGTGCTGGTCGTGTCGCTGGTGGCGAGCGGCGCCGATACCCTTGCGGCGATTATCGGCCCGCAGGTGATCTACGCCATCGGCTCGGGAATGATGATGCCGCAACTGATTGCCGGCGCACTGGCCCCCTTTCACCACATGGCAGGCACCGCTGCGTCGATGCTGGGCTTCATCCAGATGGGCTCGGCAGCGACATCGAGTGCACTGGTTGGCCGGCTCTATGACGGTACGGCGTTACCGATGGTGCTGGTCATTGCCCTGGCCGGAGCCAGCGCGCTGGTCGTCTATCTGTCGCTGAGCCGCCGTCCGGTTATGGACGTTGCAAGCTGATACCGAACGACGCTGGTCTCTTGACGAAAAAAGCCCGCAACGGCAAGCGTTGCGGGCAAACTCATCGGCTGGCTACACAGGCAAGATAGCCAGCCGACGACGGGACGCGACTCAGGACATAGCCGCATCCGGATGCAGGTTTCGGGCCTGGCGCTTCTCCACGTAGGCACGGATCAGCACATAGAAAACCGGCGTCAACAGCAGGCCGAAGAACGTGACACCAAGCATACCGGCGAACACCGCGACGCCCATGGCCTGACGCATCTCGGCACCTGCGCCGGTAGAGAGCACGAGCGGGACCACGCCCATGATGAAGGCAAACGACGTCATCAGGATGGGCCGCAAGCGTAGCCGGCAAGCCTCGAGCACGGCGCTGACCCGGTCCAATCCTTCCAATTGCTTGTCCTTGGCAAACTCAACGATCAGGATCGCGTTCTTGCACGCCAGCCCCACCAGGACGATCAGTCCGATCTGAGTGAAGATATTGTTGTCACCGCCGGAAATAAGCACGCCGGTGATCGCGGAAAGCAGCGTCATCGGTACGATCAGGATCACTGCCAGCGGGAGGCTCCAGCTCTCGTACTGCGCAGCAAGGACCAGCAGTACCAACAGCACGCACAGCGGAAACACGAACAGCGCCGTATTCCCGGCCAGGATCTGCTGGTAGGTCAGGTCCGTCCACTCGAAGGTCATGCCATTGGGCAATTCCTCTTCAAGCAACCGGGCCATGGCTGCCTCGGCCTGGCCGGAGCTATAGCCGGGCGCAGCGGCACCGTTGAGTTCGGCCGTAGGGAAACCGTTATAGTGCATCACGCGATCAGGACCAGCCGAGTGTTGTATATCCACGAACGTCGCCAGAGGCACCATGTCGCCGGTGGCATTGCGCAGCTTGAGCTGACCGATCTGTTCGGGCTCGAGTCGGTATGGCTGGTCGGCCTGGGCAATCACCTGATACGTCCGACCGAAGCGGTTGAAGTCGTTGACGTATAGCGAGCCGAGATAAACCTGCATGGTCTCGAAGATGTCATCGACGGATACGCCATGTGTCTTGGCTTTCTCACGATCCACGTCGGCATCGATCTGCGGCACGTTGACCGTGAAGCTGGAGAACACCCCCGCCAGCTCAGGCACCTGCTGGCTCTTGGCAATGATGTTCTGCGTCTGCGCGTAGAGCTCGTCGTAACCGAGGCTGGCACGGTCCTCGACCTGCAGACGGAACCCGCCGATGGTTCCCAGCCCCATGACCGGCGGCGGCGGGAAGATGGCAATGAACGCCTCCTGAATGGCCGCGAATTCCTGATTCAGCGCCCCGGCAATAGCGTTGGCCGACAGGCCAGGCGCCTGACGCTCTTCGAACGGGTCCAGTGTGACGAAGACGATGCCGCTATTTGGACTGTTGCTGAAGCCATTTATCGACAGGCCCGGAAACGCCACGGTGCTCTCTACACCGGGGTAGTTCAGGGCTTTCTCCGACATCTCGCGAATTACCGCCTCTGTACGATCGAGCGTCGCGGCATCCGGCAATTGGGCGAACGATACCAGATACTGCTTGTCCTGCTGCGGCACGAAGCCGCTTGGCGTGCTGGAAAAACCTAGCCAGGTCAGCCCGATCAGCCCCGCGTATACCAACAGGGCGACCGAGCTACCCCGCAGGATGCGTCGTACGGTGCCCACATAACCATTGCTGGCATGGTGAAACACGGAATTGAAGGGCCGGAACAACCATTTGCCGAAGATCCAGTCGAGCAGACGCGAGAAGCGATCCTTCGGTGCATCATGGCGCTTGAGCAGTACAGCGGCCAGGGCCGGTGACAAGGTCAGCGAGTTGAACGCCGAGATTACCGTCGAGATGGCAATGGTCAAGGCGAACTGGCGATAGAACTGCCCGGTAAGCCCCGAAATGAAGGCGGTGGGGATGAATACCGCACACAGCACCAGCGCAGTGGCTATGATCGGTCCGGTGACTTCCTTCATCGCTTGCTGGGTGGCTTCGATCGGCGACTTGCCAAGCGCGATGTTACGCTCGACGTTTTCCACCACCACGATAGCGTCGTCGACGACGATACCGATCGCCAGGACCAGGCCGAACAGCGACAGCGCATTCAGCGAGAATCCGAATAAGTGCATGACCGCAAACGTGCCGATCAGCGATACCGGCACGGCGGCCAGCGGAATGATCGAGGCTCGCCAGGTCTGGAGGAACAGCACCACAACCAATACCACCAGTATGATCGCCTCGAGCAGGGTATGGACCACGGCCTCGATGGACCCACGCACGAAGACCGTCGGGTCGTAGACGATGCGGTAGTCGACACCCTCGGGGAAGGCCTGCTTCAGCTCGGCCATGCGCTCGCGTACGGCATCGGACAGCGCAATGGCATTCGAACCCGGCCGTTGGAAGATGGGGATGGCTACCGCCGGCTGGTTATCCAGTAGTGAGCGCAGCGCATACTGGCTGGCCCCAAGTTCGATACGAGCGATGTCCTTGAGACGTACGATCTCGCCGTTCGCCCCCGCCCGCACGACAAT
The DNA here is from genome assembly GCF_000378505.1 of Modicisalibacter luteus DSM 23508. Taxonomy (GTDB): domain Bacteria; phylum Pseudomonadota; class Gammaproteobacteria; order Pseudomonadales; family Halomonadaceae; genus Modicisalibacter; species Modicisalibacter luteus. Next base: position 160,677 of record NZ_KB899999.1, read on the forward strand.
ATTCTCGAACTCTTCTTCACTGACCAGGCGCCCCTGAGTGTTGATCAGCAACTGGAAGCTGGTGGCATCCGGCGATGGCGGTGCTCCGAGCGTACCGGCGGCGACTTGCCGATTCTGTTCGCGTACGGCATTTACCACATCCATCGCAGTGAGATTGAGCGACGCCACCCGGTTGGGATCGAGCCAGATACGCAGTGAGTAATCGCCTGCTCCGAACAGCTGCACATCGCCCACCCCTTCCAGCCGGGCCAACTCGTCACGGATGTTGAGCGCCGCGTAATTCGACAGGTAAAGCATGTCGTAACGTTCATCGGGTGATATCAGATGAACGACCATGGTCAGGTCGGGCGAGGCCTTGTCAGCAGTCACGCCGAGCCGCTGCACCTCCTCGGGAAGTTTGGGCAGCGTCCGGGTGACACGGTTCTGTACCTGCACCTGGGCGGTATCGAGATCGGTCCCGAGTGCGAAGGTGATGGTCAGGGTCATCTTGCCGTCGGCAGTGGACTGGGAGGACATGTAAAGCATGTTCTCCACCCCGTTGATTGCCTGCTCCAGCGGCGCCGCCACGGTCTCACCGATTACCTTGGGGTTGGCACCGGGATAGTTGGCACGCACCACTACCGTCGGCGGCACCACCTCCGGATATTCGCTGATCGGCAACTTGAACAGCGAGATGGCGCCGGCAATCAGGATCAGCAGGGAAAGAACAACGGCGAAGATCGGACGCCGTATGAAAAACTGTGAAAAGTTCATCGTTGTCGTCCCTCAATAACCCGCTAGCGAGACTGGTGCGCCGCGCTGGCCGTCAGTCGGTTGTCTTCCAGCGACTGCGAAGCCGCCAGGGCAGCATCGACGCGACGCTGCATGCGTGACAGGGTGGCCAGCGTCTCGCTATCGGCCATAGGGACGATCTCGGCGGTGACCGGCATTCCGGGGCGGACGCGCTGGAGCCCATTGACCACGATGCGTTCGCCGGCATCGAGACCACTCCGCACGATGCGCAGCCCGGCAAGTTGAGGACCCAATTCGATATTGCGATAAGCCACCGTCCCGTCCTCATTGAGCACCAGCACGAACTTGCGACCGAGATCGGTACCCACCGCGGCATCCTGAATCAGCACGGCATCGTAGCTGGCACTGCCCGCCAGCCTGAGCCGCACATAAAGCCCCGGCGTGAAGCGTCCTTCCGGGTTATCGAATACTGCGCGGCCACGAATGGTGCCAGTCTGCGGATCGACCCGGTTATCAACGAAATCCATGCTGCCCAGATGGGGATAATCGCTCTCGTTGGCGAGCCCCATATAGACCGGGCTGGACTGGCCACGCTGTCCTTCCCGGGTCAGCTCCTGATATTTCAGGTAGGCCCGTTCGTCGGCTTCGAAATAGGCATAAACGCGATCTGTAGATACCAGTGGTCAGTACGCTCTCCCCGGCAGTGACGAGATTACCGGCAGTCACTTCCGCACGGCTGACGTGGCCATCGATGGGTGCGGTCACCTGGGTGAAGCTGAGGTCGAGCTGGGCTGCATCCAGTGCTGCCTCGAGTGACGCCACTTCGGCGCGTGCCTGCCGGGCCGCACTGGTACGGGCTTCGGCGAGTTCGGCCGAGATGGCGTTGCTGGCCTTGAGACGCTCACCCCGGCGGGCTTCGTTGTTGGCCCGGTCGGCATTCGCCCGCGTCTGCTGAAGCTGTGCTTCCAGACGGCGCACTTCGACTTCGTAAGGACGCGGATCGATGACGAACAGCACATCGCCCTTTTTCACCCGGGCCCCTTCCTGAAAGGTCACGGCATCGACGAAGCCGGAGACACGCGGGCGCACCTCGACGGTTTCGGGCGCCTCGAGACGTCCGGTGAATTCGTCCCACTCCGTGGTGTGTTGCCGAATGACCTGTGCCACGCTCACTGTTGGCGCAGGCATCGTTTCAGCATGGGCGCTTGCCGCTGACAGTACGAAAACGGCCACGACTGCATGCAACGCGTTGCGTAGGTAGGAAAACTGATAGTTCATGGTCTGAACCGCTAATCACTGGGGAGTTAGCGGATTCTGCAATGCAACATACAAGGTGACTAATCGAACAGAGTAAAAGCTACTATCGCTCAGAATGATGGTTACGACGCAACGATAGAAAACGCCTTATGATGGGACGGCATCCACGCCAATGCAGGCAACTACCGTAAGGAATCGGGGTCGCCGACAAACATCTGGATACGTGAACGCAGCCAGCGCTCGGCAGGGTCGTTATCCTGGGCCCCCCGCCAAGCCATCGAAAGCTCGAACGAGGGCGCATCGAAAGGCACGTCGTCTTCACGCAGTCCGCCACCCGCTGTCAGGACAGCAGCGGCGTAATCCGGCACGGTGGCAATGATATCCGTCCCGGCCAGAAGCGCGCTCAATCCATTGAACTGCGGCACCGCCAGCACCACGCGCCGTCGGCATCCCAACGCCGCCAGCCGCTCATCGATGTATCCACTCAGATCACCGGCAAACGACACCAGGGCATGCGGCCGAGCGCAATAATCCTCCAGCGAGAGCGCCCCCGGGATAGCATCGGCACGCAGTACACGCGGCTTGCTTCGCCTAAGCACCTTGCGCTTCGCATTGGCCGGCAACTCACCCGTGTAGCACACGCCGACAGAAATCTCGCCCGAACTCAGCAACTGAGGCATCAGCAGATAATTGGCGCGCCTGACCACCAGCACGACATTGGGGGCTTCCGCACGCAGACGACGCAACAAGGGGGGCAGCAAGCCGAACTCGACATCATCAGACAGGCCGACACGAAAAACGGCATCGCTGGTAGCGGGATCGAATTCACTGGTGTGGCTCAGCGCATTGGAGATGGAATCGAGTGCCGGCTCCAAAAGACGAAAAATCTCTTCAGCCCGGCTGGTCGGCTCCATGACACGGCCGGTACGGATAAACAGCGGATCGTCGAAGAGCGTTCGCAGCCGGGCCAGGGCGGCACTGATTGCGGGCTGGCCGAGAAAGAGCTTTTCTGCCGCACGCGTCACGCTCCGTTCATGCATCAGCGTCTCGAAGACAATCAGCAGGTTGAAATCGACGCGGCGCAGGTCATTACGGTTCATGGTTCTTCCTTGCAGGCAATGCCCCGTGCGGCAAAAATCCTACATGAGAGGAAAACGAGCCGGGATCGACCCTCGCTGAACTACTCCAGCCCCAACGCTGAACCTCGCTTCATTATCAGGCTCTATATCGATTATCGATGGACATGAATGGTGCAGGCAGGTTATCCCCGATAGAGTTTATGTCCATCAGGCTCATCTGGCGAGGTGAACGATGCCCCGTGTGATACGTTTCCATCAGTTCGGTACGGCGGATGTGCTTCGCTGCGAAGAGCAACCTGAAATAGCGCCCGGTGAAGGCGAGGTGCTGGTCTCGACCGAGGCGATTGGGGTCAACTGGTTTGACGTGCTCTGGCGTCAGAATCTGGCCCCTTCCCATGCCAGCCTGCCCTCGCGAATCGGCCACGAAATGGCCGGCACCGTACTGGCGGTAGGTAACGGTGTTGAAGACCTGGCGGTGGGTGACAGTGTGGCTTCCTTCCCGGGCCACGACCCCGGCCAGTACGGTACCTACGCCGATCGGCTCGTGTTGCCGCGTTGCTCACTGACACGCTATCCCTCGATACTCTCGCCCATCGAGGCGAGCGTGCATTATTCACCGTTATTCGTGGCCTACTTTGGACTGGTCGAGCTGGCCAAGGTACGGCCGCAGCAGTGGGTTCTGATTACCGCCGCCAGCCAGACCGGAGGACCTTACACGATTCAACTGGCCAAGGCGCTGGGAACGCGGGTCATCGCTACGACCCGCTTTGCAGACGACCGGGATTACCTGCTTTCTCTAGGCGCAGAGCACGTCATCGTCACGGAAGAGCAGGATCTGGTCATGCAGGTCGCCAAGCTGACCGACAAGCGCGGGGTGAATGTAGTGATGGATCCTCTGGGCGGGCCGCAGATGGGCCTGATGGGCGACGTGCTCGCCCCGCAAGGGCGCCTGGTGCTCTATGGGCTTCTGGGTGGCAACGAAACCCCCTTGCCCGCCTGTGAGGCCTTCCGCAAGAACATCCAGTTTCATCTGCATTGCCTGACCAACTTTACCGGCAAGCCCGAGCTCGGTATCCCCCAGGATTGTGACGCCGTTCGGCGTGCCCTGGAGACAATCGACCGCCTGACCAACGAACGGCGACTGCTTCCGCAGATTGACCGTGTCTTTCCTTTCGAGGAGGTGGTCGAGGCCCACCGCTACCATGAAAAGTTGTGTCCACGACGCGGCCGCGTGGTGCTCAAGGTCTAGCGTTATCCGCCTCTAGAACGGCAAGGGCCATCGCCATGACGGTGGCCCTGTGCTTCTTAGCCCCAGCCATGATCACCACTGGGCAGCCAAGGCACATACGCTGGGCCTCGACAGTGGCAACCTGTACCGGCTGGGCAAGCGGCTGGGCCTGAATTGAACCAGGGCCGGCCAGACTCAGAACATTTTAGCGGGCAGCCACAGGGTCAGTGCCGGCACGCCAGCCAGCAGCACTAGCCGGACGACATCCGCGAGAATGAATGGCAGGATGCCGCGCACGATCATCCTCTGGGTGAGTTCCGGCTGTGTCGCCTGCACCACGAACAGGTTCATGCCGATGGGTGGTGTGATCAGGCCGATCTCGGCGACCGTGACGACAAGGATACCGAACCACACCATGTCGAAGTCCAGCGAGGCAGCGACCGGGGCCAGGAATGGCACGGTCAGCAGGATCATCGACATGGCATCCATGAAGCAGCCCAGCACGATGTAGAACAGCATGATCAGGATCAGTACTGTCATCGGCCCCAGGCCGCTGTTGCGAATGCCTTCGATAAGGGCACTGGGCAACCCTGTAGTTTCAAGAAAGTAGTTGAATAGGGACGCACCGATCAGGATGAAGAAGATCATACCGGTCAGTCCCGCCGTTTCACGTACCGCTCCCCATAACGAGTGTCGGTCCAACTCCCTGGAAACCAGCGCCAGCGCGAAGGCGCCAACGGCTCCGACAGCAGCGGCTTCGGTCGGCGAGAACCAGCCCAGATAGATGCCCCCGATAACTAATGAGAACAGAAGCAGTACGCCCCATACCCGCCGCAATGTAGCTAGCCGCGTCGTCCAGCCCGCCTTCTCCGCCGGCGGTGCCAACTTCGGCGACATGCGTACCCGAATGACGATGGCCAGGCCATATAGCACGGCACCGATAATGCCGGGCACGATGGCACCGATGAATAGCTGGCCGATCGAGGTCTGAGTGAGGATGCCATAGATGACCAGCAGGATGGAGGGTGGGATCAGCACGCCCAAGGTTCCCCCGGCGGCAATAGCAGCCGAGGACAGCGAGCTATCGTAGCCCCGCTTCTGCATCTCAGGGATCGCCACCCGTCCCATCGTGGCCACTGTTGCCAACGACGAACCGCAGATGGCTCCAAAGATCGCGCAAGCGCCGACGCCCGTCACTGCCAGCCCACCGCGGATGTGTCCTAGGAAGCTGTTGACCATATCGAACAGCGAGCGCGACAAACCCGCACGCGCCGCAAACACGCCCATCATCACGAATAACGGCACGACACTCAGAGAGTAGGGAAAAATGGCTTCGAACGGCGATGAGCCAAGAATAAACCCGGCCCCCATGCTCCCGTTCAGCCACCAGAAACCTCCCACCCCGACGAGGGCCATGGCCACGGCGACGGGAAACCCGAAGGCGATCAGCAACAGCGTGAGGCCGAAGCCGGCCAGCCCGAGTGCGGCACTACTCATGACAGTACCTCGGCCTGTCGGGCCGGTACCGGCACCAAGGTCAGCACGATGGCTACCATGGAAAGCCCGACTCCAAAGAGTAACGGCAGCCAGAAGTAGAAGATGGGAATGCCCAACTGCTGAGAGCGGTCACCGAACATAACCTGCTGTTGGAAGGTGGCATAACAGAAGTAGAGCATCAGCGCCATCAGGCCGAGGGCAGCCATGGCCGCTACGCCCCGCATCACTACCGCAAGGCGCTTCGGAAAGGAGTCGACTAGCAGATCGACGCCCACATGCGCTCCGGTCATGAAGGCATAGGGAATGACCAGCCAGGCGCCACCCAGCACAAACAACTGGACCAAGTCGACCATGCCCGGGATGGGTAGACCGAGTTGCCGGCCGATCACGTCGGCAACGGTCAGCAGGGCAGCCGCCGCATAGGCTGCAACGCCTGTGGCCGCGGATAGCGTGACGAGCGAACGCAACGCCGTAATCAGATATCTCATGGCAAGCTCACGTCATGGCAGACGGCCCGGCACCACCTTGCGTGCCGGGCCGATGCGGCGGACTTATCGTGATTGTTTCTCGGCGAGCAGTTCCAGCATGCGATCATAGATCTCACGGGCATTGTCGACGCCCTGATCAGCCGTCTGTTCGATATAGTCGTTGATGGTCGGCTGCAGCGCCTCTCTCCAACGCTCGCGCTCGGTATCCGAAAGCTCGGTGATGACGTGCCCGGATGCCTCGGCCTCCTGGCGTCCGGCCGCATCCCACGTGTCCCACCAGTCGCCAAACTTGGCCACCAGCGTATCCCCCGAAGCCTCGTCGATGCAGGTCTGGACATTGTCGGGCAGGGCATCGTACTTGCGCTGATTCATGACGAAGAAGAACGGCACCGTATAGGCCCCGGCTTCCAGATGATAGTTAAGCACCTCGTTGAGGCCGAACGACTTCACCGGATCCCAGGGAAAGACCGTGCCATCGATTACGTGCTTCTGAATATTCTCGTAGACCTCACCCGGCGGCAGTCCCTGAGGCGTGGCCCCCAGTGCCGTCAGCATGGCCGATACCGCAGGGCTTGGCGTACGCAGGCGCAGCCCCTGCATGTCCTCCATCGTCTCGACTTTCTTGTCCGCCGTATGGACGAGCCCTCCATTGTGAGCATGCAGGGCGAGCACCTTGAGGCCGCGATATTCAGGGGCCAGATCCTCTGGGTACATATCCCACAGGGTCTCGCTGGCCGCCCCCGCGTCGCGCGTCATGAAGGGTAACTCGATCAGCGACGTGCGTGGAAAGCGGCCCCGTGGGATGCCGTGCAGCCCGTGGGCTATATCCACTACCCCGGCGACCACCTGCTCCTGCTGCTTGGCCACGTTACCGAGCTGCGTGCCGCCCGGGTAGATATCGAACTGCACTTCGCCATTGGTGCAGGCCGTGATCTGCTCCGTCCACGGGACGATGAAATCGGTATGGATGCCATGCACCGGGGGCAGGTAGTGGCTAACCTTGAGGGTAGTCTGTGCCAGCGCCGTACCCGACAGGGCGAGTGCAATACCGGCGGTGAGCGTGGCGAGCTTGGGGATGTTGTTATTCACAGGAATCTCCTGGTGTGTTCCGCTCGGGCGGATACATCGATAAATGTTGTTGTTGGTTATCGGTGTTCAGACAGGGCTTAAAGCCCTAGCACGAGCCGACCGCTGCGGGCCCGCGAACAGCAGGTCATCATGCGACGGTTATCTGCCCGCTCGGCATCGGTGAGCACCCTGTCGCGATGATCCACATCGCCGTCGACGACCGCCACCTCGCAGGTCCCGCACAGGCCCTCCTCACAGTCACTGGGCACATCGACACCGACCGCGCGCAGAGCCTGAAGGACCGTCTGATCCGCCGCTACCGGCACGGTCAGCTCGGAATCCTCGAGCACCACCTCGAAGGTATGTTCCCGACGGGGATCGAGTGCCTCTGCCGTGGCGGTGAAGTGCTCGACATGAAGCGCCCCGGGATACGTGCGGGTCAACTCCGCCAGTTGGTCGAGCAGGCGCCCCGGACCGCAGGCATAGATCAGTGCATTGCCATGCCCCGCCACGAGCGTCGGCAGGTCGAGCCGCCGCCCTTCGCTGGCGGGGTAGAGCTGCAGTCGTTCACCGTGATCCCGCACCAGGCGGCTCAGCAGTGCCATGGACTGGCGCGAGCGTCCGCAGTAATGGATGGCGTAGTCCCTGCCTAGGGCCTTGAGCCGATCGGCCATGGCAATGATCGGCGTAATGCCGATACCACCGGCGATCAGCAGGTAGCGATCGGCTCGCTCATCCAGACGGAAATGATTGCGGGGCCCGCGCATGCGCAATGGCATGCCCGCCTTGATGGAATCGTGGATATGGCGCGAGCCGCCGCGCCCGGGAGACTCCCTGCGTACCGCCACCTGCAGCCGGTGTTCGTCATTCGGATCACCGCACAATGAGTACTTGCGCACGTAGTCGCCAATGAGGACGTCGATATGCGCACCCGGACTCCAGCGAGGCAAGGGGCGGCCCCTCGGATCCTCCAGCACCAGGCGCACGACGTCTTCCGCCTCGGCAATCACCTCGGTCACGCGCACCTCGCGCTCGGCATCCTGCCGGTTCGGCGCGCCGAGCGGGAAATGCCTCTCCCGCTCAAGCAACGAGGCATCGTGGCGTTCGGGATTGCGGGATGGGTCCCAGCGCACCCACAAGTGCTCGGGCCCCCGAAAGGAAGTATTGGGCACGAAGGTAAACGTCTGATCCGGGGCAAGCTCCATGTGCGGCAGACGCCGGGTGAACTCCTCAAGAAAGATGCGCATCTCCATGCGCGCCAGGTTCTTGCCCATGCATTGATGACTGCCGTAGCCGAACGTCAGGTGATCGGTGGTGTTGTCGCGGTAGATATCCAGAACATCAGGATTTTCGAAGTGACGCTCGTCGTGGTTGGCCGACGCGCTGACGATCAATAGCTTGGCGCCCTTGGGGATGAACGTATCGCCGATCCAGGCATCGGCGGTAGCGATGCGCCGCCAGGCGGCGACAGAACCGGACAGGCGCAGGCACTCCTCGACCGCATTGGGGATCAACGAGGGGTTGGCGCAGACATCCTCCCATACCTCGCGGCTTTCCAGCAGCAGTCTGAGCATGTTGGCACTGGCATGGGCGGTGGTTTCATGAGCCGCGACGATGCCGGCCATCATCATCGAGTGCAGATAAGAATCGGTGACCACCTCGGGAAGTTCCCGCTGCCGCCGGATAGCATATTTCATCCAGCCATGCCCCGAGGGATCCTGGCGCATCTTCTCCAGTACCTTGCCGGCATACTGCCAGAACCGGCCCACGGAGTCGGCCACCGCGACCTGCTCCTCCGGAGAGGGGCGGCCCCAGGTATTGACGGTGTGTGCGATGGAGTACTCGCGCAACGTATCCATGTCTTCCTCGGGTACGCCAAGAAAGTGCAGCGCCACCGTCAGCGGAATTTCCCAGAGCATTTCATCGACGAGATCCGCCTCGCCCTGGTCGATGAGACGGTCCAAATAAGCCCGGGTCAGGCGCCGTACCATGGGCTCGTGATGGGCCAGTTCCTCCAGCTCGAAGGATTTCATCAGGGCACGGCGCCGTTCCATGTGGGCCGGCTCGTCTTCATTTACCAGTGTGCGGTGCATGGCGTAGCCGTAGCGTTTCAGCGTGTCCTGCGCCGCCTGAGACACCGGGGTGATCTTCTCCAGTGCGATGGATGGCGAGAATATCCGGTTGTCGCGAAAGATGGCCTTCACATCGGCGTAGCGACTGACCACCCAGTAGCCAAGCTTTGGACTGTAGAACACCGGCTCCTGATCTCGCGACCAGCGTAGCGCTTCGGCGGGATCGAGCTGGTAGGCATTTTCGAAGGGGTCGAATTCCGCCGCCTGAGGCGAGACAGGACAACCGTTCGGCGCCGTGCCGGCCTGTGGGGCAGCATGGCTGAGCGGGCAACGATCCTCGGGCGCGGAGGGAGCAGTCAGGGAAACACGCATGTCAGGCCTCGGCCAATATTGTTATATTTACTTTTATTGAAAACACATGTTCTGTGAACGAACATAGGGGAGCCGCTGAGCGGGGTCAAGCGACATGATCCTGTCCGCTTTTCCCTATCGCCCAAAGTCTAAGCCCCCCTGCTCCGAGCCGTGAACAATGAGCCAACTGCAAACCCTCGACCGAGGTCTCCAAGCCCTCGAGATCATCGCCCAACACCCCAGCGGCATAAGCATCGCAGACTTGGCGGTTAGGCTTGATATCAATCGCGCCATTGTCTATCGCATCGTCGCGACCTTAGAGGCAAACGCCCTGGCCTACCGACGACAAGAGGGCCAGGTCTGCCTTGGTGGCGGGATCCTGGCATTGGCTTCCCGGTTCGAGCCTCAACTGCGCAGCATCGCCCAGCCGTTGCTACGCCAACTCGCCCGGGAAACGCACGCCACGGCCTATCTATCAGCTGCCCAAGGCGAGGAGTGCGTGGCACTGCTGGTTGCCGAACCGGAGGAAGGCTTGTTGCGGGTCAGCTACCGGGTCGGTAGCCGTCACCCACTTGAACTCGGCGCTGCCGGAGTCGCCATTCTTTCCGCTCGCCCCGCGCGCGACAATGATGCCGATGAGGTTCGACAGGCCCGGCAGGACGGCTTCAGCATTACGCGCGGCCAGCTTCAGCGCGGCGCGGTCGGCGTAGCCAGTCCATTACGTGGCGCGGTGCAACACTCTGGCTTCGAGGGCAGTGTCGGCGTGGTGGCGCTAGATGACCTGGATGCCCCAGCAGCTGCGAAAGCCGTAACGGCATGCGCGCAGCGCCTCGCTAGTCTGATTTCCTGACCGCTGTTTTTTGTGCTTCCGCTTGCGGGCCGCTACGTAGCCGATAGTCACCATAACCACTGGCTATTTCAGTCATTTGAGCAATTTTGGCAAGATGGGCCGCTTTTTCGGGACCATATGAAAGGGAGCCAATGGTCAGAAGCTATCTGGGCAAGATGAAGGGGGCCCCCGTCGAACGCGGTCGGCCATGCTGGCGAGACGCGCTGTGGTCTTGGTTCGGGGCATTCGTCGGCATGACGGGCGTGGGCTGGTTGAGCGGCCTGTCGCTCCAGGCGCATTCGCTGCTGATGGTCGGTTCCTTCGGGGCGACCTCGGTACTGCTGTACGCTGCGCCAGAAAGCCCCTTGGCACAGCCGCGCAATGTACTTGGCGGTAATGTGGTCTCGGCGCTGATCGGCGTACTCAGCTGGCAGTGGCTGGGCGATACCTGGCTGGCCGCTGCGTTGGCCGTGTCGACTGCCATCCTGGCCATGCAACTCACCCACACCCTGCACCCGCCCGGCGGGGCCACTGCGCTGATTGCAGTGATCGGCGCCGGCGAGCTGCATTCGTTAGGCTGGAGCTACGCTTTCATGCCGATTGCTGCCGGAAGCGTGCTGATGCTCAGTGTGGCGATCCTGGTCAACAATCTCGCCCGCCATCGGCGCTATCCCCAGCACTGGTGGTAGCGCCTTGTCATGAAGTCTGGCTGCTCAGGCCTGGCGCCGCTGAAAGGCCCGCAGCAACAGCGGCATCACCATGATCAGTACCGTAATGCGCAGCAAGTGGTGGGAGGTCACGAAGGCCGGATCGATGCCCAGCGATAGCGCCACCAGGCTGAGCTCGGGCGCCCCGCCCGGCATGTAGGCCAGCAGCGCCGCCGCCGCCGAGTAGCCGGTGATTGCATGCACCAGCCAGGCGGCGGCGATGGCGATCAACAGCAACGCCACCGCCTGAAGCACCGCCATCAGCAGGTTTACCCCCACCGTTGTCAATGACGTCCCTCCGAAACGCACCCCTACCGACACACCGATGATGATCTGCGCCAGCGCGACGATGGTAGGCGGAATGGCGGCTTCGGTCACCCCGGTCACGTGCAATGCGCCGGATAGCAGGACCGGCCCGAACAGCAACGGGTTGGGCAGGTGCAGACGCCGCCCCAGCCACATGCCGATCACGCCGGCCCCGGTCAGTAGCAGGGCATCGCCGAATGCCGGCACCGACAGCCACTCGGCCAGCGTCATGCTGCGCGGCTGTAGGCTGACGTGACCGATCAGGCTGAGTGCCGGTGGAATCGCCAGCAGCAGCACCAGAATGCGCACTGCATGGGTCAGGCCCACCACGCGCAGGTCGGCATCCGAGTCCGCCGCCATCATGGTCACCGCCGACACCCCGCCGGGCACCCCGGAGTACATCGCCGTATCCATGGAGTAGCCGGCAATGCGTCGGCCGAACCACACCGAAAACGCCATCATCACTGCCGTGGTCAGCAGCATCAACGCCAGGCTCGTGCCCCATAGGGTCACGTCGCCGGCCATGTCGGGGGTGAACGCCGCTCCGAGCATTACCCCGATCACCACCAGTACCGCCTTGCGTGAGGTGGTAGGTGCACGTAGCCGCACACCGCCCAGGCTGAGCAGGGTGGTCGCGATCAACGCCCCCAGCAGCCAGGGCAACGGAATGGCGAGGACATAGGCGATGCCGCCACCAGCGGCACCGATGGCAAGTGTCGGAAACAATTTGCCGGTCGCAACGCACCGGCCTTTGATCGTGCCAATCAAGGCGGTTCCTCTGTCTCGAGTTTGCATCAAGGGAAACATTGGGCCCGTGGCCGGCACTCTACGAGTCCGGGCCCGGGCCCAAGCGCCGCCAGAGGATGCGGGAAGTTTTACGCACCGTCCAGCGACTTGCGGAACAGCAGTTTCGGCAACAGCCATGGCAGAACCAGCAACAGCGCCGCAGCGATCCATAGTCCCAGCGAAATTCCCGATTGCCACAAGATGCCGACGTCACCGCCGCTGATCGACAGGGCGCGGCGCAGGTTATCTTCCATCAGCCCGCCCAGCACGTAGCCGAGGATTACCGGTGCCAGCGAGAAGCCCAGCTTGCGCAGCAAATAGCCGAACACACCAATGATCAGCATCAGGTAGATGGCCATGAGATCGGAGTGCAACTGGTAGACGCCGGTAAAGGCCAGAATGGCGATCCCGGGCACCAGCACCCAGCGCGGAATGGTCAGTACCTTGGCGAACAGGCCCGCCAGCGGCAGGTTGAGTGCCAGCAGCACCACGTTTCCGATGTACAGCGAGGCGATCAGCCCGCCGGCCACCTCGGGGCGTTCGGAGAACATCATCGGACCCGGCGTGATGTTGTAGAGCATCAGCGCCCCCAATAGCACCGCGGTGGTCCCCGAGCCGGGAATGCCCAATGTCAGCATCGGCACGAACGAACCCGCCGCGGAAGCGTTGTTCGCCGCCTCGGGCGCAGCCAGCCCACGCATGTCGCCGGTGCCGAAGGTCCCGTCCTTGTCGGAGATACGCTTCTCGGTGGTGTAGGCGACTGCCCCGGCCACAGAGGCGCCAGTGCCCGGCAACACACCGACGATAAAACCGATCAGACCGCAGCGCAGCATGGTCCACTTGCAGTACAGCACTTCCTTGAGGCTGACCATCACCCGCCCCAATGGCGGTATCTCATCGTTGGCATCATTACGGTTGGCGTGTTCGAGCATGAGTAGGATCTCACTGATCGCGAACAGCCCGATAATCATCACCACGAAGTCGATGCCATCGTAGAGTTCAGCCATGCCAAAGGTGTAGCGCAACACGCCGGTGCCGGAGTCCACGCCCACCATGGCAATCATCACGCCGAGCACCGCGCCGATGGCGGTCTTGATCGGGTCCTTGCCCATCATCACCGACATCGAGGCGAAGGCGAAGATCATCAGCGCAAAGAACTCGGCGGGGCCGAACATCACCGCTACCTCGGCCAACAGCGGCGCAAACAGGGTCAGGCCGATAATGGCAATGGTTGCACCAACGAACGAACTCACCGCGGACAGGCCCAACGCCGGCCCGGCCAGGCCCTTCTTAGCCAGCGGGTGGCCGTCAAGTGTGGTCATTACCGCACCGGCATCACCGGGCACGTTGAGCAGGATGCTCGACATGCGCCCACCATACTCCGCCCCGGTATAGACTCCGGCCAGCAGGATCAACGCCGACTCTGCAGGCAGGCCAAGCGTATAGGCCAGCGGCATAAGGATGGCGATGCCGTTGATCGGGCCGATGCCTGGCAGTGCACCGAACAGGGTACCCAGTACGGCACCCAGAAAGGCGAGCCCCAGGTTGAGGGGGGTCAGCGCCACGCCGAAACCATCTATCAGAAAATCGAACATGCCGGGCTCCTCAGGCGAAATCGGGCAGCCAGTAGCCGCGTGGCAGTGAAATACCCAGTCCTTGGGTGAACAGGTAGTAGCTGCCCAGGGCCATCAACACGGCAGCGATCGAGGCCTTGAGCCAGGTCGCCTCGAACAGCCGGGCCAGGGCCAGTACCGTGAAGAAGGTGGTTACGATGAACCCCAGGCGCGTGAACAAGAGCGCATAGACCAGCAGCACGCCCAACACCGCCAGCAGCTTCAGGCTAAGCGTCTTGTCCGGCCATTGGCCGTTCTCACCCGGACGAAACACCATGATCAGGGACAACGCGGCCAGCACCACCGATAACAGGATCGGGAAAGCCTTGGGTCCAACGGGCTCGTAGCTGAACGGGACGTGCAGGTTGGCGGCATGGGCGGCGGCAAACGCCGCCAGACCGATCAGGGCGAGTCCCAGGACGCGGTCGGCGGCGAGTTTCATTGCGTCAGTCCTACTTCTTCAGCGAGTTGCTTGAACTGGGCAACCTGTTCCTTGACGTAGCTGTCAAAGTCATCCCCGAAGCGTGACATGGGGAACAGCCCGCGTGCTTCACGCAGCTCGGCGAACTTTTCTTTCTCAGATAGCGTCTTGAGCTTGTCCACCCACGCCTGATAAGCCTCGTCGCTGACGTCTGGGCCCATGTAGTAGCCGCGCCAGATCGGCCACTGCACGTCGTAGCCTTGCTCGGCAGCGGTAGGAATGTCAGCGTACGGCCCGCCCAAGCGCTCTTCGGATAGCGAGGCCAGCACGCGAACCTTGCCGCTTTCCAGGTGCGGGCGTAGCTCGGACATGTCGCCGGTGAAGACCTGAATATGGTCGCCAAGCAGCGCCGCCAGCGACTCGCCGCCACCCTCGAAGGCCACGTAGCGTAGATCACGCGGTGAGATGTCCGCCGCCTTGGCAATCAGTGCCGCCTTCATCCAGTCCTGGCTACCCACGGTGCCGCCGGCGCCGAAGACGATCTTGCCCGGCTGAGTCTCGAGGTCCTTCATGAGTTCCTCCAGGTTCTGCCACGGCGCGTCGGCCTTGACCACGATGGCCCCGTAATCGGCACCCAGCGCGCCCAGCCAGCGCACTTCATCAGCGTCGTACTGGCCGAATTTGCCCAGTGCCAGATTGACAGCCGCCCCGGTGCTGGCCGCAACGATCAGGTTGGGATCGTCGTTACGCACGCCATTGACGTGGTTGTAGGCCACCGCACCAATACCGCCCGGCATGTAGCTGACCATCATCGGCTTGTCGATCAGGCCGGTTTCCTGCAGGGAATTGGCCGCGAGGCGGCAGGTCAGGTCGTAACCACCGCCCGGCTTGGCCGGTGCGATACACTCGGAGGCGTCGGATTGGGCCTGGACCGTGCCTGCCGTCAACGCGCCGCTGAGCACGAGCAACGAGGACCACTGGCGGAATGCCGAGTTGAATTTCATGGCGAACTCCTGTTTCTTTGTTGTAAGCGAGGGTTACCCCTCCCTGCCGTCATCGCCTCGATGACTCTAGAGATGCTAGAGACACAACCTTTCATCAACCTGTCATCCCCGCCTCTTCCCCGTGAGACTTTGGTCCAATGCGCCTGCTTATCGTCGAAGACGACCCGTTGATTGCCCGTTCCCTCGTCCAGGCCCTCGGCCCTCTAGGCAATACCGTCGAGACATTCTCCCGCCTGGGCGAAGCCCGGGCGGCATTGGCACATAGCCTTTTCGACCTGATCGTGCTCGACCTGGGCTTGCCCGACGGCAATGGCCTGTCACTGCTCGCCGAATTGCGCGAGCGGGGCGATGCCACGCCGGTAATGATCCTCACTGCCCGTGACGGCGTTGATGAGCGCGTCCGCGGACTCGACTTGGGTGCCGACGATTACTTGGCCAAGCCATTCTCGCTGGCCGAACTCGAGGCACGGGTCCGCGCTCTGCTGCGTCGCAGTCAGCAGCGTATCGATAATCGTCTGCAGTTCGGCCAACTGTGCTTCGATCCGGCCTCGGGCGCCGCCACCCTGCGTGGTGAGCTCCTGGCCCTGCCGCGCCGCGAGCTGGTGTTGCTGGAGGGGTTACTGCTACATGCCGGGCGTATCGCGCCCCGAGAGTTGCTGGCCGACCGTCTGTTCGGCTTCGGCGAGGTGGGCCCCAACGCGCTGGAGGTGTATATCAGCCGTCTGCGCAAGCGCCTGCAGGGCAGCGGTCTGCGCATCCGCACCCTGCGCGGGATGGGTTATCGCCTGGAGGACGACCCGGCGTGATCATCGTCGATGGCACGCTGAAGCGGCGCTTGGCTGTCTGGTTGTTAGCCACTGTGGGCGTGCTTGGCGCATTCCTGTTGATCGAGGCCTACACCAGCGCCCATCGTGCCGCCGACCGCGCCTACGACAGCCAGCTCGAGGCCGCCGGTCTGACCATCGCCGAGGCCATCCAATGGCAGGACGGCCGGCCGATCGTAGAGATGCCGGCCGCTGCCTTTCAGATACTGGCCACCAACCAGCAGGAGCGGGTGTTCTATGCAATCCTCGACGCGACCGGTCGCGAGGTGACCGGCAACCTCGACGGGACCGTGACACCGGAGTGGCAGCGTGCCGCCCAGACCGGCCCGATGTGGATGACCGTGCAACACTATGGTTCGCCTATCCGCCTGCACGGCCGCGAGCTGACCTCGGCAGGCTGGGAGTCGCTGGATCCCGTGCAGATCTGGGTCGGGCATACCCTGTCGGGCCGCGACGCCCTTGCCAGCGACCTGTTCGTGCGCACCCTGACTCGCTTCCTGACAATGGTGCTGCTGGCCGGGCTACTGATGCTGCTTGCCATCCGAACCGCACTCGGCCCGGTACGCCGCCTGCGCCAGTTGCTGCGTCAGCGCGATGCCGACGACGTAAGCCCGCTATATGCGAGGGTCCCCGGCGAGCTCTACGACATGGCGGATGCCCTCAACGCGTTGCTTGCCCGTCAGCGCGAGGGGCGCGATGCCCTGCTGCGTTTTACTGCCGATGCTAGCCATCAGCTCAAGACGCCCCTCGCCGGCCTGCAGAGCACCAGCGAACTCGCGCTGCAGAGCGAGCGTCCCGACGACTGGCGCCAGGCCTTGGAAACCGTACATCGCAGTGCGGCACGCACCAGTCGCCTAGCCGGCCAGTTGCTGAGCCTGGCCCGCCTGCGGCATGCCGAGGAAGCCAGACTGGCAACGGTGGATCTGTCGGTGGTGCTACGCGATACCGTGATGGAATGGGCCGAACGAGATATCGCCCAACATCATGACTTGGGGCTGGGATCGCTGCCCGAGACGCCGGTGCGCATCCAGGGCGAGTCCTGGTCCCTGAGGGAAATGATCGGCAACCTGATCGACAATGCCCTGCGCTACACGCCGCCGGACAGCGAGATCACGCTCAGCCTGGAGCGCCAGGCCGATACGGTACTGCTCGTGATCATGGACAACGGTCCCGGCGTGAGCGACGACCTGCTTGGCCGCCTGCATCAACCCTTTGAGCGTGGCGGGCGTCAGGACACCCAGGGCTCCGGCCTCGGTCTGGCCATCGTCGACTCCATTGCCCGACGTCACGACGCCGTGTTGAGCGTACACAGCGCGCCGGGGCATGGCCTGTGGATCGGCATCCGCTTTCCGTTACTGCCGGAGGAGACCTGACATGATGCGACGCTGGCTGACGGGCCTTGTGCTGCTCTGCCTGTTACCACTCGGTACTTGGGCGCAAGACAGGAAACCGTTAGTGGTAGAAGCTGCTCTCGACCGCCAGGTAGTCGCGCCGCTGCTCGACGCCTTCAAGCGCGCTCACCCCGACATTGCCCTGCAGTATCACGACCGCTCGACGCTCGAAGTCGACCGACGCGCCCGGGAAGTGCGACCGGCCCCCGACGTAGTGATCAGCTCCGCGATGCCCTGGCAGTTGGCGCGGGTCAACGAGGGCCTCGCCCAGCCCGTGGACAGTGCCGAGGCGCGTGACTGGCCAGCATGGGCGAAGTGGCGCAACGAGGTGTTCGGCTTTACCTTCGAACCCATCGTCACCGTCTACCGCCTCGATCTGGCACGACACATGATTCCCCCAACGACTCACGCCGACCTGCATACCATCCTGACTACGCAACAGGAACTATTGCGTGGCCGCGTAACGACTTATTCGCCAGGACGCAGCGGGGTCGGCTACACGCTGTTCCAGCAGGATGCGCGCTATTCGCCGCGCTTCTGGGATCTGGTCGCTGCCATGGGCGCCGCCGAAGTCAATCTGGAGGACAATACTCAGGCCATGCTAGACGGCCTGACCGAAGGTAGGTACTGGGTGGGCTACAACCTGCTGGGCTCCTACGCAATGCACTGGGCCCAGGACCATCCGAAACTGATCGTGCAAGTTCCCCAGGACTACGCGCTGGTCATGATGCGTATGGCCTTCGTGCACCGCGACGCCCCGCACCCGACCGCTGCCAAGGCCTTCGTCAGCTTTCTGCTCGGCATCGAGGGCCAGCGCATTCTCGCAGGCAGCACGCCGCTGTTCAGCGTGCTGCCCGGAGTCATTGGCCCGTACACCGCCCAGCGACTACGCGACCAGGTCGGTGAGCGGCTCTACCCGATCCCCATCAACGCCTCGCTGCTGGCCTTCGTCGATCCGCTGCGCCGCAAGGCATTCATGACCCGCTGGAACCGAGAAATCCGCATTCTGGAGCCCTAACGGCCAGAACGAGGCCAGCTAACGGTCTTTCAAGCCTTACGTGAAAAGCCCTGAAACGTTACTGCTCGAGAATCCACTCCGCCAGGGTCTTGGCCTCTTCCTCGGTCACGGCGGCGTTCGGCGGCATCGGGATCGGCCCCCACTTGCCCTTGCTACCGTTCAGGACGCTATCGACCAGAATGGTGGCGGCATCGCCCTGGCCAGCGTACTTGTCGGCCACGTCGCTATAGGCCGGCCCGACCATCTTGGTGTCTATGGCGTGGCAGGCGGCGCAAGCCTTGGACTTGAAGAGCGTTTCTGCATCCACGGCGAAGGCGGTGGATGACATGGCCAGGGCGCTGCCCAACATCAGGATGGAAACGAACGACTTCTTCATGGGATCTCCTCGATCCAGGAAAAAACGAGCTATCTAGCCCGGGCTGCTCGGTGTCGGTGCACCCAGCGTATTGTCATTACTGCGTTTGTGTATACAAAATAGACTAATCCGGGATGCTCTTGGAAGGCTTGATCGACATCAATGCCGGAGCCGAGACCAATGTCCAATGACCAATGACCAATGTCAGTAGCGCCTTGCGACTCGTGACCGATGCCGGCCTGGCGAGAAATCCATGACTAGAAGTAGCTCACCCCGACCTGGAACAGGCGCTCGACGTCATGCAGGCGGCGTTTGTCGGTCAGGAACAGGATCAGGTGATCGTCTGGTTCGATGCTGGCATCGTGGTGCTCCATGATGACTTCGTCACCGCGAATGATGGCGCCAATGGTCACTCCCTCGGGCATCTTGAGATCATCTAGCCTGCATCCTACGAGGCGGGAACTCCTGGCGTCGCCATGCGCGACCGCCTCGATCGCCTCTGCTGCGCCACGCCGCAATGAGTACGCCCGGGTCATGTCGCCCCGACGGATGTAGGCCAGAATGCTGCCGATGGTGATCTGCTGGGGCGATAGCGCAACATCGATGTCACCACCCTGGATGAGTTCCACGTAGGCCGGATCGGTAATCAGCGTGAGCACCTTGTGCGCCCCGAGCCGCTTGGCCAGTAGCGACGACATGATATTGTCCTCGTCACTGTTGGTCAGGGCGCAGAAGATGTCGCAGTCCTCGATGTTCTCCTCTTCCAACAGGCGCTTTCGTGTCGCACGCCCGTGCAACACCACAGCCCGCGACAGACGCTCCGCCAGGTAATGGCAACGCGTTTCGTTGGCTTCGATGATCTTGACCTGATGGCTGCCTTCCAGCTTTTCCGCCAACCGCTCGCCGACATTGCCGCCTCCGGCGATGACGACCCGGCGGTATCCTTGCTCGGCCTTGCCCAATTCCTGCATCACCGTGCGGGTATCCTGCCGCGAGGCGAGGAAGAACACCTCGTCATCCTCCTCGATGACGGTATCGCCATGAGGAATGATCGCGGCCCCCTGACGATAGATTGCAGCGACCCGTGTTTTCACATCGGGCAGGTGTTGTCCTATCGTCGCCAGCTCCTTGTTGATCAGCGGCCCACCCTCGATGGCCTTGACCGCGACGAGCTGAACTCGCCCATCGGCGAAGTCCAGCACCTGCAGGGCCCCGGGATATTCGAACAGGCGATAGATGCTGTCGGTAACGAGTTGCTCCGGACTGATGATGACATCCACGGGAATCGCCTTCGATGAGAACAGCGCCTCCTGGCCGAGATAATCCTTGTCGCGTATCCGGGCAACCTTGGTGGGGGTGCGAAAGATCGCATTGGCGACCTCGCAGGCCAACATATTGATCTCGTCGGAGTTGGTCACGGCGATCAATATATCCGTGTCATCGCATCCGGCGTCCCTCAAGACACTGGGATGCGAGGCTTTGCCCGCCACGGTGCGAATATCCAGGCTGGTGCTCAGTTCATCCAGCAGGGCATAGGCGGTATCGACGACCGTGATGTCGTGTCCTTCCTGCACGAGATGTTCCGCCAGGTTGCTGCCGATTTGTCCGGCCCCCAGGATGAGAATCTTCATAGGTGCGTCCCAGCTGATGTTGGGTTCAGCATAGTTGCGGCGCTTTCTCGTCAGCAATGCCCTTGGCCCTGTCAAACGAAACAGCCTCCGCACATGATGGGGAGGCTGTCGATAGAAAAAGCGGCTACGGGGCGATACGTGTCATGGCCGGCGCAAACGAGGCATCTCAGGCCCTCACCTTCATGCGGAAGAGCAAGCGCTCATAGATCACCCAAGCGTGGAAGATCATGAACACGGCGAAGAAGTTGATAGCGGTTACCTTGAGAATGGCCAGGATATACGCCTGTTCTACAAGGAACTCGGCACTCGACACTGTCAGATAGGTCTGCGTGCCGAACAGGCACCATAGGCTGAGGGTGGCCAGCACCAGGGCGGTATCACGGAAGCGGTACCCCAACCCACGCCGCTTGGGGTTGCTTATTATCATCGGGCCAAGCTTGTTATTCACGAAAGGCTTCTCCTCTGTCGGGACTACTCCAGGTGGCTAACTGGCCGCGGCGACGCACCACGGCCTTGGGAAATGCGATGACGACCGTCATCATGTTCAGAATCCAGTAGAAGAACGGATACCAGATGCTCCAGAACAGGCAGTCGACCATGGCGTGGTCATAGCGGCTGTCAATATAGAAACTGACGCAGAACTGGATCAGGCACAGGAAGATCAGCAATCCCGCTGACCAGCTCATCAGGGCCGCTGCTGTGTCCCAGCTTGGAATAACCAGTGCCAGGTCGAGCAGGCCCAACACGATGAGTGTCAGCATTGAGTAGCACCAGACGACACTGATGCTGTACTCGAGAAGTAGCGGCCAGAACCGGCGGTTGCGCCAGCAAATGGCGTTGCCGAGGTGACGCAGAAACGCCTCGGCGCCGCCCTGGGCCCAACGCAGACGTTGACGAAACAGGCCTCGCAGGGTTTCAGGCATCAGCACCCAACACATGGCATGCGGCTCATAGCGGACTTGCCAGCCTGACAGTTGCAGCTTCCAACTGACATCGATGTCCTCGGTGATCATGTCAGTGCTCCAGCCGCCAATCTGCTCGAGCGCACTGCGGCGAAAGGCACAGATCACTCCGGAGATGGTGAAGACCATGCCGTAGATGCGTTGGGCGCGCTTGATCAGGCCAATGATCGAAGAGAACTCACCTGTCTGGATCTTGCCGATCGCCGTGGAGCGCGTACGTACCCGTGGATTGCCGGTCACGCTGCCGACTCGTGGGCTTCGTAGAAAATGCTCCACCATCCAGCTCACCGCGTCGTAGTCGAGCACGGCATCGCCATCGATTCCGACGATGACCTCGCCGCTGGCATGGGCCAGGCCATGGTTCATGGCGCTTGCCTTGCCCTGGTTGACCTGGTGCAGCACTTTCAGCGCCGGGTACTGGCGGGCCAATGCATCCAGGCGCTCACCGGTATCGTCACGACTGCCGTCGTTGATGGCGATCACCTCGAGATTGAGGTAGTTCTGCCGGAACAGGTGGCCAATCGTCTCGTCGATGTTCTGCCCTTCGTTATGACAGGGCACCAGTACGGTGACACGCGGGGCATTGGGGTCGCCGGCCGAAGCCGGCCGCTCTGTCTGCTTGCGCTCCCAATGGAAGTAGTAGTAGATGCCGCCACAGATCCACACCGTGGCCATCAGGCTGGGATAGCCGATGGTGAATAGCGCCAGCAGCTCCATTGCACTCATAGCGCATCCCCCAGATGGGCCGTCAGCGAAAAGTCACGCCGCAGCACGCTGGTTTCGGGATGACCATTGATGAAGTCATCCGGGTAATAGCCGTAGTTGTCGATGCCCTCGCTGCGGATCACTTGCATCCAGTGCGCCAGTGTCTCGCTGGGCACTGGCGACTGGTCACGCCAGTCCATGGCCTGGAGTTCGAAGACCAGGCGCTCGGCGGGAACATGTTCCAGCGCTTCACTGGCAAGCCGTCTCAGCCAGTGATCTGTATCCTTGGCACCTTCCATGTACGGCATGGCCATTACCGCGGTGTAATCGTAAGCCTTGCCGAACTCCTCGAGATTCTGGGCAAACCAGGCCTCACTCTCGGGCTCGAGGACCACCGGGGCATAGATGTTGCGAGCGATCAGGAAGCGCTTGTTGTCATGCTGACGATAATGGTCAGCGGCATCGCGCAGTTCATGGGTGAAATCGATCAGGGACTGCGTCTTGTGCCGGGTCCACTCGGCCATTTTCGTCTCGTCCTGGCGTATCTGGGTCACGCTGCCGGGTAGATTCCATTCGCGTGCATACCACTGCAGCGCTGCCGGGTTGGCGTCCTCGAAATCGTTCAGGAGCCCGTCGTCGTGGAACAGCAGGCTGTCGAACTTGGTCATGCGGCCCAGATCCTCGTAGATCTCACGAATGATCCGGCGATTGTTCTCGTCGTAGGGTGAAAGGCGCCGATAGTAGTCCGGATTGGATTGACCGTGACGCGCGTCAACGATGTATTGGTAGCCTTCGCCAAGATCGAAGGCCATGACTGGCATCCAGGCGTAGACCTTGACCCCGGCACGCTTCTTGAGCTGCCAGGCGACACGGTTGAACAGGTCGGCCTTCATCGGCATGTGGCGGTTGGGAAAATACAATGCTTCGGCTACGCCATTGCCATCAGCATCGGCGTAGGCCTGCAGGTACACGGTGCTTACGCCCTGCTTCTTGACGCGATCGAGCAGGACATCCAGATTCTCCCCCTGCTGGACTTCGTCCTCGTCGTAGACGTAATCAAGGTCGACATGCACGATACGCTCGACGTCGCGCTCCCAGGTACGATCAGCCAGGATCTCCTCGATGGTCTCCAGTGAGGTTTCCTGATCGATCAGATAACGCCCCATTTCCCGGGGGTTTTCCTGCACGTTATTGACGTGCCCAAGCAGGCTGAAGGTATGCGGCATCCCCGCTTCGGCGGCCAGCTCCAGCGTGACGTTGCTGTAGGCACCGTAAGGCCAGATCATGATGCGTGGGCCCTTGCCCAACTCGTCTTGGAAACGCTGACGGGTCGTCTGCATGTCGTTGCGTATACGCGTGACGTACTCGCTTTCGCTCTCGTAACCGGACGGCGACCACGCACTGGTAGTCGCTGCAGGCTGCTGGTTGCCGAACGGATTACCGATGATGCCTTTGTGAAGGTCATAGGTATGCGAGGCGATCTCGACCAAGGGGGACTGCTGCATTTCGCGCAGTTCGTCCCAGGTCATGAAGCGCTCACGGGGCAGGGTCGTATCGCCGTACGGGACTCGCTGCCCGGCAGGCACGTCGAGCCAACTACCGACCACAGCAGTAATGGCGGGGTAGTCATAGAGCTTGAGCAGCGGATAGACGATCTCGTAGAAGCTGCGGTAACCATCATCGAAGGTCAGCAGAATGGCCTTTTCCGGTAGTGGCTGCTTGCCTTCACGCGCATCGATGATCTGCTGGTAGCTGACCGGGTGATAGCCGAGTTCGGCAATCAGGTTGAAATGCTTGACCAACAGGTTGCGTGTGATCGTTTGCGGAAAAATCTTCATGTCCGGGGTCTGATCCAGATCGATCACATCGTGATAGCTGATCACGCTGAATTCACCGGGATCCCGTCCCGGGTCGCGGCCCGTATTCTTGGCCGCAAAGACCGGCATGGCCAATGACAACGCCAGCAGGGCAGCAATCCATTTACTCACAGGAACCTCCATTCAACACCGGCAGTAATGA
Organism: Modicisalibacter luteus DSM 23508; assembly: GCF_000378505.1. GTDB lineage: Bacteria > Pseudomonadota > Gammaproteobacteria > Pseudomonadales > Halomonadaceae > Modicisalibacter > Modicisalibacter luteus. Next base: position 185,020 of record NZ_KB899999.1, read on the forward strand.
AGTTGCCGTACTCCGGAACGCCGTCGTAAACGGATTTCTGGCGTGAGAAGCCGTATTCGAAGATGACGTTGGGTTCGAATTCCCAACCGTGCCGGTAACCGACGGCCCAGGTTGAATCGCTGCCATAATCCTCCTGCCAATAACTGCTGCTCCCCAGTGACAGGGTCTGTACAAACGATTTGCGATAGCCCAGGGGCAGCGTATAGCCGAGTTCGAGCTCGCCACTTACGCTGGCGTCCCGGCCAGGGTTGAAATAGCTGGTCTCGATCTCGTCATTCTTCGACGCACCGGCGAATAGTTGGCCTGTGATGGCCCACTCGTCGTGATCGTAGAGTTCCTCGGTCCAGTAGCCCGAAATGGCGCGGCGCAGGTTGCCGTCTTCCAGGTCCATAAGGGCCAGCCCAACGCCGCCCATGCCGGACTCATCGCGGCGGTAGCGCCCTTCGAGTCGGTAAAGGTCGGCGTAAACGTCATCGCGCAGGGCACGCAGGGGCGTCTCGTCGCTATTGATCTCGGCACTGAAGATGCCTGTCCAACGATCGGAGAAGGCATAGCTGAACTCCCCCCAGATCAGCGGGTCCTCGTTGAGCTGGGCGCCCTCCCCAACCGCCAGTTTCAAGGTGGCGGGGTACAGATTGAACTCGTAGCCGGCAGCGGTATAAGCGGCATGCAGAGGGTCACCCTCGAACTCACCGAACAGGCCAATGCGCTGAGCGAAGAAACGTGAACCTGCATCGTTGCGCGGGGCTTCCAGCAATGCCTCATAGCGCCAGTCGCGCGAGCTCTGCACACCGGCGCCAGTGCTGTCGCCGCGCGAGCCCTTGACACTAAGCCGGCCGGCCCGTTGTTCGCGCAGTTCCCGGGCCAGACTATCCAGCGAGACGCTGGGTGGATCCTGCTCGATACGCTGTTCGATGGTCTCGACACTGCCGCGCCAGTCACCCCGGTCAAGGCGCGTCATGAGAATCCCGTAGGTAGGCACATTACGCTCATCCGGTGCCGAGAACTGGGCGGCTTTCCTATAATCTTCCTCGGCCTGGCGAGGCCAGCCGCGCCAACGACTGAGGTCCCCCTTGATGCGCCACAGCGAGGCGTTGGCCGGGGCCTGCTCGATCAAGGCGTCGAGACGTTCAGACGCGACATCTTCATCGCCGCGCCACGCGGAGAGCATCACGTCGAGATGATGGACCCGCTCGTAGTTGGGGTTGTTGATGCGCTGAGTCCCGGTAAAGTCCCAGCGTGATGCGGGCTCCTCTGCTTTCCATTCCTCCAGCACCTGCTCGGCCTCGTCATACTGGCGAGCATCGGCATAGGCATAGACCAGCGACTCATAACGTGGGTTGTTGACGTCGCGCGCGAGGTTGGGATTGGAGGCAATCAATGTTTCATAGATTTTGCGTGCCTCGTCCGGCCGGCCCAGGCCACTGAGCGCATCCGCGCGGGCTTCGAGTACGTAATTGGGCAGCGTGCCGTTACGGGTTTCGAGCTGCGTTGCGAGCGTCTCGGCGTCCCTGAAGCGACGCAGCGTGGCCAGTGCCACGACCTTGTCGTATTGGGCACGCTGGACCAGTCCGGGATCGGCATTGGGCGCAGAGATGACTGCCTCAAGGTCGACCAGGCCCGCCTCGGTGCGAGCCACATCGTTGGTGCTTTCGGCCAGGCGCATCTTGCTCACGCCGTCGTAATAACGCAGCCATAAGCGATCTGATGCGGTAAAGACATGGAGATAGTCCTGCATCAGACGCTCGGCGGCGCTGCGCGCTCCCAAAGTCACGGCCAGACGATAGAGCGCCTTGATCTCCTTCTCGTTCTGCGGTTGACGCTCGACGAGCAGCTGGCGCGCCTGAAGTTCCGCGATGGGATTGTCGCTGCGTGCTGCCAGGTAGGCACGCGCCTCGAACCACTCATCGGTACGTCCAAAACGCTCCTCGTAGCGGGTCAGGGCCCAGTTGGCAGTCTCATGAAAGCCCTGTTCGATGTTGGTCAGGGCCAGGCCAAGCCATCCTTGGGCATTGTTCGGGTCGCGTAAGGTCAGTGCCTGGTAGAATTCCTGCGAGCGCTCATAGTCGTTCGCCAAGCGTGCCGCCCGACCCAGCGTTTCCAGGCTAGCATTGGAATAATCTTCTACGCTGCACGCCGTACAGGCATTCAGGGCTTCTTGATAACGTTGGTCACGAACCAGCAGGGCAATCAGATCAGAAAGAACGGTGCGGTCGCCGGTGCGACCGTAGAGTCGAGCGAGGCCATCGATCGCTTCGTTGAGTTGTCCTTGACGGGCCATGACGACCCAGGATTCTCGCTGGGAGTCGAGATCGCTCTGGGCCAAGGCCACATCCGCTCCCAGTAACGCCATCAGGCACAGTAGCGTCCTTGTCGCGCTATTCATTTAACGTCCCCTTGCCTACTTTATATGTCTGGACTTATACGGCGAGAACGGTCTGTTGCTTATATTAATTTCCATATACAGGCCCGTAACAAGCACGCATATGATAGGGGGTGAGAGAAGCCCTCCCAACCTGACATTGACTCATCAGCAGGGTGTTTTTATTACTACTTCAAGTTTCGGAAAGGCGTATCTTTTAGCATCTTTAAAGGTGGACTCAATGACGTTAGACATATTAGATATCTAATACTTCCAACGTGGGCCCTGACAACATTAGAACAGAGATAAAATCAGCAGCGTTTCAATAAATTTTTAATATCCGAGCCACGATCACCCTCTGGGCGGAAACTTAAACCCCGAACAAGCGCTCTACACGAAAATTATTGAAAAATGATGACAGGAACAAAAAATCTTTCCGGCTTTTAAACTTTAGCCTTCCCGCTTGACCAACTTATGCACTCCCTCAAAAATGCAAGCCGATATACCGACTGAGGTAAATCTGAAGGCAACCAACAATAATTGTCGGCTACGTAGCCGAGCCAACGTGGAGCGGGCTTACAGCCCGCTCCACTAATTGGCATTGGCCCAGTTAGGTTGTCCCAACTGGCACGGCGACAAGGCTTATTCGACAGTGACCGACTTGGCCAGGTTGCGGGGCTGGTCGACGTCGGTGCCCTTGAGCACGGCGACGTGGTAGGACAGCAGCTGCAGGGGCAAGGTGTAGAGAATCGGGGCCAGCGCCTCGTCGACATGCGGCAGGCGCAGCACGCGGATGCCCTCGGCCTGGGCCAGCGTCACGTGCTCGTCAGCGAACACGAACAGCTCGCCCCCGCGGGCACGCACTTCCTGCAGGTTGGACTTGAGCTTTTCGAGCAACTCGTCGTTGGGCGCCACCGAAATCACCGGCATCTCGCTGTCGACCAGCGCCAGCGGCCCGTGCTTGAGCTCCCCGGCAGGGTAGGCCTCGGCATGGATGTAGG
>NZ_KB900000.1 GCF_000378505.1 Modicisalibacter luteus DSM 23508
TGATGGCGAGAGCTATGCGCGTCTGTGCGAGATGCTGGGACGCACCGACTTCAGCGGCAAGCTGGCCGACCATGACGTGCCAGTCCAGCTGTTGGGTGGCAGCGAGGACATGGCGACACCGCCAGCAACGCTGGAAACGCTGGCAGGCGAATGCAGCGATGCGCCTCTTGAGATTCTCGGCACCGTGGGTCATGTGCCGTCGGTGGAGTGCCCCGGTGCCTTCGCCCAGCGCCTGCTGGGCTGGTTGACTGTCGACCTGGGCGATGTCGGCGCGCAGGGCGTGCCGTATGCCATCGGGCTGGAAACCCGCAAGCAGGTCCTCGGCGAAGAGCACGTCGCCCGGGCCAGCGCCGGGGCAACCACGCTCGATGCGCCGTTCCAGCAGATGATCACGCGGCTGGCCTGGGGTGAGCTGTGGAGCAACGACGACCTGACTCGGCGCGAACGCAGCATGATCACCACGGGGATTCTCGCCGCGCTGGGCCGTGAGGAACTGGAACTGCATCTCAAGACGGCCAAGCGCATCGGGCTATCCGAGGCGGAACTGCGTCAGGTGCTGATGCATGTCGCCATTTATGGTGGCGTCCCCGCTGCCAACCATGCCTTTGCCTTGGCCAAGAAACTGGGCTGGGGCGAGTCGCTTGGCTGAGCGACTACGCTTGCCAGTCCGGAGCCGTCCAGTGGGCGGCTCCAGAGCCCAAGAAGCAGGCAACGCTAGCCGGTCGCGGCCGCAACCTGGCGGCAAAGCGACTCGAGGTCATCGTCCTGCCAGGTTGGTGTAAAGCCTTGCGGGTCAAGCGCCTTGCCGGGACGCGCGATGAAGCCGGTCAGACACCCGGCGTGGGAGGCCCCGACCACGTCCCAATGGTGGGCCGCCACCATCGTCATTTCGCCCGGGTCGATCCGCCAATGCTCGGTGACCAGACGATAGGCCTGGGGAGCAGGTTTGTAGCGCTGTACTTGTTCAACGCTCAACTCGGCATCGAACAGCCCGGCCAGCCCAGCATGCTGCAGCTGTTTATGTAAGGCGGCCAGGCTACCGTTGGTGAGTGCCGACAGGGTATGGCCTTGCCGGCTCAGCCATTCCAGCGCAGGCAAGGTGTCTGGATGGGCGGGTAACGTCTGAAGCCCCTCGACCAGTGCCTGCTGCTGTACCTCGGAAACCGATTGGCCTTGTTGCTGGGCCACCTGACGAAGTGCGGCAGTCGCCAGTTCGCCGAAAGGCAGGAACTGGTCCGTTAGGGTGGCGGTCATCCAGTGTTCCTGAAGTGTCAAGAACCACACCTGACGCATCTGGGAGGTGCCAAACATCTCCTCAAACAGCGGGTTCAATGCCGCTGTGTCCAGCAAGGTCTCGTTAATGTCGAATACGATATGCATGGGAGCTCCTTTTCCATGTGCGCTTTCATGACAGTCGATTGGCGAGCAGACGTAAAGCGTGCTGGTGTCTGTGAGGCGATCCGACATGACGCGGTGTGCCGGTGGACACGACATGCCCTTGGCCTGTTTACCTCTTCCTTGTTAGACCAAAGTCGCGATTTCCTCCGCGCCGAGAGCCGCTAGCATTGGGTGTGATCGCTATGCGAACTATCGTTCGTCTAATAGTCATCTTGAGTGAAATGAGGGAGCATGGCGTTATCCAGCTTCCTTGTTCGATAACGATAAAAGGACCCCTAGCCATGAAACGTACCCTGACTCGCTGCTTGCTGGCACTTTCCATTGCCGGTGTCGCCACTGCGGCCCACAGTGAGACCACCCTGCGCATGTCGCACTTCTGGCCGGGTGCGTCTGCAATCAACAAGGACATCTTCGAAGCCTGGGCCAAGACCATCGAGGAAGAGTCCAACGGTGAGCTGCGTGTACAGAACTTCCCGTCGCAGACCCTGAGCAAGGCCGACGATACCTACGAAGCCACCGTCAAGGGCATCGCCGATATCGGCATCACTGCCCAGGGCTATACTGCCGGCCGCTTCCCGCTGTCGCAGATCGTTGAGTTGCCCGGCGTGGCCGAATCGGCCCCGGAAGGCGCCTGCATCATGCAGACGCTCTATAACGAAGGCCACTTCGGCGACGAGTACAAGGACAGCCGCGTGCTGTTCATGTTCACCACCGGCCCGGGCTATATCCATACCCGCGAGACAGACGTTCAGACACCGGCTGACCTCCAGGGCCTGCGCATCCGCCGCCCGACCGCCGTGGCCGGTAACATGCTCGAGAACATGGGTGCCCAGCCGGTCGGCATGCCCGCCCCGGACATCTACACCTCCATGCAGCGTGGCGTGCTGGATGGCTTGAGCTTCCCCTGGGAAGGCATGAAAGTCTTCCGTCTCAACGAGCTGGCCAACTACCACACCCAGGTGCCGTTCTACACGCTGGTCTTCGTGGCCACCATGAACGAGAAGACCTACCAGCGCCTCTCACCTGAGCAGCAGGCGGTCATCGACGCCAATTCGGGCATGAAGTGGGCCGAGAACGCTGGCGAGGTATTCCATCGCATCGACCAGGCCGGCAAGCAGGAAGCCGAGGAGGCGGGACACACCATTCGCGTCATCGATAATCCGCTGGAGAATTCCGACTGGCAGGCACCGCTGCAGCAGGGCATCGAGACCTACCTGAGCGGCCTTGAAGAGCGTGGTCTCGACCAGGCGCATGACGTCTATCAGGCGGCACTTGACGCCAAGCAGGCCTGCGCTGCGCAGTCCTCTTAACCGCAGGACCTTTTCTAGGAGATCATCATGCAGCAAGGGCTCGTTCGATTCAGTCGTTGGCTGGAAGCCCTGTGCAGGCTCATCGCCGGCATCGCCCTGGTGGGCATGCTGGCGGTGACCGTCGTCGACGTGACGCTGCGCTATGTCTATCGCCTCACGGACGGGGCACTGGCCTGGAGTGTGGTGGGCAGTGTCGAACTGGTCAGCTACCTGATGCTGTTTGCGCTGCTGGCCGCCATGGCCGCCAACGTCGAGAAGGGCCAGGTGGTAGTCGAGGCGTTCAGCCACCGGCTCAACGCCACCATCAAGACCCGCCTCAACGGCTTCTACCTGTTGGGCTTCACCGCCCTGGGGCTGGTGGTGGCCATCGGCCTGTGGGACGCGGCGGTCAGCGCCGGGGCGCATGGCGAGGTCACCCAGGACCTGCGCCTGCCGATGGGGCCGATCTACTGGATGGCGGCGGGCCTGAGCCTGCTGCTCAGCATCCGCAGCCTGGCCTTCGCCCTGTTGGGGCTGCTGTTCAACTACCGCGTGGCATCGGTCGAGGAGATCTGAGATGAGTAGCGAAATGATCGGTGCCCTGGGCCTGGGCCTGCTGCTGGTCCTGATGATCCTGCGCATGCCGGTGGCGCTGACCATGCTGGTCATCGGCGTGGGGGGCTTCTCCCAGGTCATCAGCTGGGACGCGGCAATCTCGATGGTCAAGTCGGTGCCCGTCGAGGTACTGACCAACTACAGTTTCAGCGCCGTGCCGATGTTCATCCTGATGGGCGTGCTGGCGGCGCACTCGGGCATGGCCGGCAAGCTGTTCGAGTCCACGCGGATCATCTGCGGTGGCTGGAAGGGCGGTCTGGCGATTGCCGCGGTGGGCTCGTGCGGTATCTTCTCGGCGATCTCCGGTTCGTCGCTGGCCACCGCCAGTACCATGACCCGGGTGGCCCTGCCCGAGATGGAGCGCTACGGCTACAACCGTGGCCTGGCTACCGGGGCGCTGGCCGCCGGCGGCACGCTGGGGATCATGATTCCGCCGAGCATCGCGTTGCTGATCTACGCCATCCTTACCGAGCAGTCGGTGGGCGACATGTTCATGGCCGGGTTGATTCCGGGGCTGCTGGGGCTGGTGATGTATGCCTTGACGGTAACCGTGATGATGCGGATCAAGCCGACACTGGCGGTGGCGGGTGAGCCAACCCGCTGGGCCGAGAAACTCGGCTCGCTGGCCGGGCTGGTGCCGTTCTTCGCGGTGTTCCTGATCATCATCCTGGGCATCTACTTCGGGCTGTTCACGCCCACCGAGGGGGCCAGCGTGGGCGCCTTCGCCACGCTGATCTACGCGCTGGTCAAGGGTATCCGCGGCGCCGGGTTGTGGCAGGCACTGCAGGAGACGTTGGCGCTGTCGACGGTGGTGTTCTTCATGCTGGTGGGTGCCGAGACGCTGGGCTACTTCATCTCGGTATCGCGCATCTCGTTTTCCATCTCGGACTATCTGTTCAGCCTGAACCTGGCACCAATCGTCGTGCTGCTGTGCATCCTGGCGATGTACTTCATCCTCGGCATGTTCATGGACTCGATCGCCATGCTGGTGATCACCGTGCCGGTGGTCTACCCGATCATCCAGGCGGTGGGCATCGACCCGGTGTGGTTCGGGGTGATCACGGTGCTGACCGTGGAGCTGGGGCTGATCACCCCGCCGGTGGGCATGAACGTGTTCGTGATCAAGGCGATGGCCCCGCATGTCGGGCTGGGTGAGATCTTCAAGGGCGTGGCGCCGTTCATCGTCTCGGACTTCGTGCGCCTGACGCTGCTGATCCTGTTCCCGGCGCTCAGTCTATATCTGGTGACTGGATAGCGGCCTATTCGGAATCCGGGAGTACAACGCCGACGGTCCTGCCGTCGGCGTTTTTCTTGCAAGCTTATGCGCTGGCGATGGCCTCGACGATGCTGTCGCAGAACCAGCGCTGGGCCGGGGAGCGGGTGGTATGGGACTGCCAATGCAGCGCGACTTCAAAGAGCGGGACGTCGAACGGTAGCTCGAGAAGCTTGAGCGGGGCCTCGCGTACGAAAGCACTAGCGATCCGCTCGGGGAGGATGGCCAGCAGGTCGCTTTCCTGAAGAATGCGCGGCAGGCTCGAAAAGTGCGATACCTTCAGGCTGACCTTGCGTTGTAGCCCCCGCTCGCGCAGCACGTCCTCGGCAAGGCCATGCCCGGTCGAGGCGGCGACCACGGCGTGCCGGGCCTGGATGAACTGCTCCAGGGTCAGGGAGTCGCCGATGAAGGAATGCTCGCGGTTGAGTAGGCATACGTAACGTTCATCGCTGACAAGCACCCGCCGCTCGACGCCTGCCGAGCTGATCGGGCGGCTGCAGATAACGGCATTGACCTTGCCGGTGGCCAGCCAGTCCTCCACCTTGTCGATCTCCAGAGGAACGACCTCAAGCTCGATGTCAGGAGCCTGGGCGTGTAGATGAGCGAGAAGGCGCGGCAATAACGACATTTCGCCAAGATCTGTCAGAGCCAGGCGATAACGCCTTTGGGAACGGCGTGGCTCGAATTCCTTGCTGCTTTCAAGAACGCTATCGATCTGAGCTAGAGAATCACGCAGACCAGGGTAAAGCTGCATCGCGGTAAAGGTGGGCTCCATTCCATCGCGGGAACGCACGAAAAGCCGATCATCGAACAGGGCGCGCAGGCGCGACAGGGCATAGCTTACCGAGGGTTGGGTGACGTGTAGCCGCTCTGCGGCCAGTGTCACGCTACGGGCGTCATAGAGCGTGACGAAGACTCTCACCAAATTGAGATCAATGGTACTCATGGAATAGACATTATTTATTTTTTATAGAAGAACTATCGATTGGATCGATGCTAACACGCGGCCTAACGTGGAACCATACAGTCCCCTCGGAGCCCATCATGCCTACCGTGCATTCCGTTACCTATCAGCTATTGCGCCGCCAAGGTCTGAGCGTCGTCTTTGGCAATCCCGGCTCCAATGAGTTGCCATTCCTAAAGGACTTTCCCGAGGACTTTCAGTACGTCCTTGGTTTGCATGAAGGCGTCGTGGTCGGCATGGCTGACGGCTACGCCCTGGCCAGTGGACGACCTGTGCTGGTCAACTTGCATGCCGCGGCAGGCACCGGCAATGCCATGGGGGCGCTGACCAACGCCTGGTACTCGCATTCACCGCTGGTACTTACCGCCGGGCAGCAGGCGCGGTCGATGATCGGTGTCGAATCGATGCTGGCCAACGTCGATGCTCCCTCGTTGCCGCGTCCCTTGGTCAAGTGGAGCTACGAGCCGGCCTGCCCCGAGGACGTACCTCGGGCAATCAGCCAGGCGATTCACATGGCCAACCTGCCTGCCAAGGGGCCGGTGTACGTGTCGATCCCTCATGATGACTGGGGACGCGAAGTCGCCGAGGATGCCGCCTTGGTTACCCGGCGCGATGTGGATCATGCCGGCACGCCGTCCGATGAACAGCTGGCCGGTTTGGCCGAGCGCCTCAACCGGGCGAGCAATCCGGTATTGGTATTGGGGCCCGAGGTCGATGCAGAGCATGCCAATGCATTGGCTGTGGATCTGGCTGAGCGTCTGCGCATGCCGGCCTGGGTGGCACCGTCCGCCTCGCGCTGCCCGTTCCCGACCCGCCATGCCTGCTTCCGTGGGGTGCTACCGGCAGCAATCTCGGGGATTTCCGGCAAACTGGAAGGGCACGACCTTATTCTGGTCATCGGTGCGCCGGTATTCCGCTACCACCAGTACGCACCGGGCCGCTACTTGCCCGAGGGGGCTGAACTGATTCACCTGACCAGCGATGCACAGGAGGCCGCGCGGGCGCCGATGGGCGATGCCCTGGTCGGCGGGCTGTACGCCACGTTGAACAAACTGCTTCCGGCGCTGCGACAGAGCGAACGCGCCATGCCCGAGCCGTTGCCGTTGCCGCAACCGGTGCCGGATGAGCCAGGCCGACTGGCACCCGAAAGCGTCTTCGATGCGCTGGATGAACTGGCCCCGAAGGATGCGATCTTCGTCAAGGAGTCGACCTCGACGGTCACCGCCTTTTGGCAACGCGTAGAAATGCGCCAACCCGACAGCTACTTCTTTCCGGCGGCCGGTGGACTGGGCTTCGGGTTGCCGGCTGCGGTGGGCGTACAACTCGCCCGTCCCGAGCGTCAGGTCATTGCGGTGATCGGTGACGGCTCGGCCAACTATGCCATCAGCGCCTTGTGGAGCGCGGCCCAGTACGGCGTGCCGGTAGTGTTCATCATCCTGCGTAACGACACCTACGGCGCCCTGCGCTGGTTCTCGCGCATGCTGGACGCCGAGGATGCTCCGGGCCTCGATGTACCCGGGCTGGACTTCTGCGCCCTTGCCCGCGGCTACGGCGTTGAGGCGGTTTGCACCGATACTCGCGATGCTTTCGAGAGTGCTTTACGCCAAGCCCTGAATGCCACCAAGCCCATGCTTATCGAGGTGCCGACTACCACTATCGAACCCTGACGGTCTGGCGCCCGGACGTCGGTCAACTGCGAAACATCAATAACGACAAGAGAGGAAAACGCATGAAACACGCCATCTCACGCTTGCTGCTCGTCACTTCCACGCTGGGGTTGTGTGCCTCGGCTGGGGCGGAAACCACCCTGCGCATGGCGCACTTGTGGCCGGCCGGCTCGGCGGTCAACCAGGACATTTATCAGGCCTGGGCGAACCAGGTCGAGCAGGAGTCCAATGGCCAGATCAAGGTCGAGATTTACCCCTCGCAGACCCTGGCCAAGGCCGACCAGGCCTACGACGCGGCGGCCAATGGCATTGCCGACATTTCCGTCACGCTGCAGGGCTATACGGCCGGCCGCTTCCCGCTCACCGAGATCGTCCAGTTACCAGGGGTCGCCAACAGCGCATCGCAAGGCGCGTGCATATTGCAGACGCTCTATGACGAAGGTGACATCGTCGGGGAGTACAGTGATACCCATGTGCTGTTCATGTTCACCACCGGGCCGGCCTACCTGCACACCCGGGATACCGAGATCCGTACGCCTGCCGATCTTCAGGGCTTGCGTATCCGACGTCCCAGCGAGGTAGCCGGTGAGATGCTTGCCAGCATGGGTGCCCAGCCCTTGGGCATGCCGGCCCCGGACATCTATACCGCCCTGCAGCGTGGCGTGATGGATGGCCTGAGCTTCCCTTGGGAGGCGATGAAAGTATTCCGCATCAACGAATTGACGAACTATCACCTGCAGGTGCCGTACTACGCCGGCGCTATCGTGGCGACAATGAGCCAGACCGCCTACGACCGGTTGTCTCCCGAAATGCAGGCAGTGATCGATGATAACAGCGGCATGGCATGGGCGCTCAAGGCGGGCCAGGTCTTTGGCGAACTCGACAAGGCCGGGCGCGAGGAAGCCGAAGCCCAGGGCGACACCATCCACGTCGTTGAAGATCCGCTCAACGATCCCGCCTGGGCCGCGCCGCTCAAGCAAGGCACCGAAAACTATCTCAAGCGGCTCGAGGAACGTGGTCTCGATAATGCCAAGGAAGTCTACGAGAAAGCCTTGGCGCTGCGTGAGCGGTGCGAGGCCTGATCCCTGGCGTTAGGATGCTAACGGTTGCGAATGAAAGAATAAGGAAGACGCCATGAACACCTTGGAACTGTTGATCGGCGGTGAACGCCGTGCACCGCAAGGCAATACGAACTTCGACCGCGCCAATCCCTTCAGCGGCGAGGCCGTGACCCGTGCCGCGGCCGCTTCGGTCGAGGATGCCCGGGCTGCCGCCGATGCCGCGGCCGGTGCCTTCCCGGCCTGGTCGAAGACCGGCCCCGGCGAGCGACGCATGAAGCTGCTCAAGGCCGCCGAACTCATGGAAGCGCGCCAGGCCGAGTTCATCGAACGCATGGTCGACGAGACCGGCGCGACGCCGGGCTGGGCCGGCTTCAATGTCATGGTCGCCGCCGGCATGCTGCGCGAGGCCGCGTCACTGACCACCCAGATCAGCGGCGACGTGATTCCCTCCAACGTGCCCGACAACCTGGCCATGGGCGTGCGCGTGCCGTGCGGGGTGGTGGTGGGCATCGCGCCGTGGAACGCGCCGATCATCCTCGGCACCCGGGCCATCGCCACCCCGCTGGCCTGTGGCAACACGGTGATCCTCAAGGCCTCGGAGCAATGCCCGGCGACCCACCACCTGATTGGCGAGGTACTCATCGAGGCAGGGCTCGGCGAGGGGATCGTCAACGTGGTGACCAACGCCCCCGCGCAGGCTGCCGAGGTGGTCGGTGCGCTGATCGATCACCCCGCGGTGCGACGCATCAACTTCACCGGTTCCACCCCGGTGGGGCGGATCATTGCCGAGCGTGCGGCACGTCAGCTCAAGCCGGTATTGCTCGAACTGGGCGGCAAGGCGCCCTTCGTGGTGCTCGACGACGCCGACCTGGATGCTGCAGTCGAGGCGGCCGCCTTCGGGGCGTTCTTCAACCAGGGCCAGATCTGCATGTCCACCGAGCGCCTGATCGTGGTCGATGCCGTCGCCGATGCCTTCGCCGACAAGCTGGCGACGAAGGCCGCCAGCCTGCGTGCCGGCGACCCGCGTGGCGAGGGCAATGCGCTGGGCACGCTGATCAACCGCGAATCGGGCGAGAAGCTCAACTCGCTGATCGACGATGCCCTCGAGAAAGGTGCGCGCCTGGCCTCGGGCGGCAAGGCCGACGGCGTGATCATGCAGCCGACCCTGATCGATGGCGTGACCGAGGCCATGCGCCTGTATCGCGAGGAATCCTTCGGGCCGGTGGTGGCGATGATGCGCGTGGCCGACGAGGCCGAGGCGATCCGCATGGCCAACGACACCGAGTACGGCCTGTCGGCGGCGGTATTCAGCCGTGACACGGCGCGGGCGATGCGCGTGGCCGGGCAGATCGAGTCGGGCATCTGTCACATCAACGCACCGACCGTGCATGACGAGCCGCAGATGCCGTTCGGTGGGGTCAAGTCCAGCGGTTACGGGCGTTTCGGCGGCAAGGCGGGGATCGAGGAGTTCACCGAGCTGCGCTGGATGACAATGCAGCTCGGTCCACGTCATTATCCGATCTGAGCGTCGATCCGAGCAATTACGCGCTGACGAAGGAGTGTGCCTAAGCTGACGGCAGGCCTCGCATCCGGCGGGGCCTTACCGATACGCCGTCATGTTCAGGAGGGGGTTATGGATAACCATCGTTCGCGCAAGTCGTCAGGCCTTGGCCGGTTGGCTCTGTTGGGTACCGCCGCCTGGTTTGCCTACGCCGCTTACCAGAAGCGGCAGGCGCTCAAGGCGCGTCGCTCGGGAACCGATGATATGCCTGTCGCACCGGCGCTCTCACGCAGTGCTCTGGTGGAGGGCATTCTGATGCGCTGGGAGGAGCATGGCGAACGCACCTCGGGCAAGCTGCCCATCGTCATGGTGCATGGCATCCCGACCAATCCGCGTATCTGGCGTTATGTGATTCCTCAGCTCGAGGCCTCGGGAGCGCCCCGCCTGGCCTGGGAAATGGTCGGTTACGGCTACTCGATCGACGAAGGGCTGGGGCGGGCCATCTCGATTCCCGCCCAGGCGGAATATCTGCAGTCCTGGCTTGAGGCGCAGGGTATCGAGCGGGCAGTGTTTGTCGGGCATGATGTCGGCGGCGGGGTGGTCCAGGCGCTGCTTGCCGCCCACCCCGAACGCTTTGCTGGCCTGGTGCTGGTGGACTCTGTGGCTTTCGACAATTGGCCGGTGCCAATGATGAAACTGGTGCAGCAAAGCCATTCGCTGGTCGGCATGTTACCGCCGGCCGCACTCAAGCCGCTCCTCCATACCGGCATTCGCGACCTTGGTCATGATGACGCTGCGCGCGGTGTGGAGTCGGCAACGCTGTTGTGGGAACCTTACAGCCGTCCAACAGGGCCAGCCGGCTTCGCCAATCAGGCCCGCTATCTAAGCGCTGCCGATACGATGGAAGCTGCCTCACGTCTTGAGACACGGCCGGACCTGCCGGTACGCATCGTCTGGGGCGAGAAGGATCCGCTGGGTCTCGAGTCGGCCGAGCGCCTGGCCATGCTGCTTGGCGCGCCGAGGGTCGAGACGATTCCGGGGGGTAAGCACTTCAATCCCGAGGATCATCCGGATATCGTTGCCGAGGCGATTCGCGAGGTACTGGAAGCGTTGACCGATCACTCGCCTGCTATTTCCTGAGGCTTGCTTCGACGGGACGACCGCCGTGGAGTAGGCCTTCGTCGATTCTTGGTACAAGGAACACGGCATGACGTCCCGCACCCTCGAGGGCGCCCTCGATACGGAAAATACCGGTGAGCACAGACTCGCTTACGGCCTGCTATGGTGCTTGGGGCTCTACCTGCGCTTGTCGGTGCTGATCGTGCCGCCATTGATTCCTCAACTGAAACGTGTGTTGGGATTCTCCAGCGGCGACGTGGCAATCGCCACCAGCCTGCCGTTGGTCACGCTGGCCTGTGGCGCTCTGGTGGCAGGTTGGTTGCTGGCGCGCCTGGGGGCGCGAATCTGTATGTTGGGTGGGCTGGCAGTCATGGCGCTGGGCAGTGCCCTGCGTGCCGTGCCGGAGGATTTCCTGCCGTTCCTGCTGGCCACCGTAGTGATGGGCGCAGGCATTGCCTTCATGCAGACCGCCATTCCGGTACTCGCCAAGCTGTGGGTGCCGGGCCGTGTCGGGCGCGCCTCGGCGATCTACACCAACGGCCTGCTGGTTGGCGAGTTACTCGCTGCCGGCGCCACAGGGCCGCTGGTTGCCGCCTGGCTTCAGGAGGATTGGCAGTGGGCCTTTGCGCTGTGGGTAGCGCCGGTTCCGTTATTGATGCTGGTTCTGTCATTGGCGGGCAAGGCGCTGCCGATGGCGTCCAAGCTGCCGCGCAGCCAGGGCGGGCTGACGCTGCCCGATGTTCGTGACGGGCGCATGTGGCGCCTGGTGTGGCTGCTGGGCTGCGCCGCGGCGTTGTATTTCTGTGGCAACGTCTTTCTACCGCCGATTCTCGAAGACAGCGAGCGCCTGATGCTGCTCGGTCCCAGCCTGGCCTCGCTTAATGCCGCTCAGATGCTGTCCTCGGCGTTGCTGGTGATCTGGGCGGATCGTCTGCTCGGCCAACGCTGGCCGCTGGTCGTCATCACCTTGTGTGCGCTGCTTGCGATTCCGGCCATGCTGGTATCGCCTGGGGCAAGCATCGTCTGGACCGCCGGCGTGTTCGGCTTCTTCACCAGTGCGCTGTTCATTTTCGTTCTGGCGCTGCCCGCCTGGCTGGCTAGCGTTGAACAACTGCCGCGACTGATGAGCGGCATGCTGTTCTTTGGCTACCTGCTGGTCTTTGCGATCACTGTGCTGGGCGGTTGGCTGAACGATGTCAGCGGTCATGTGGCACTAGCGTTTCTGCCCACCCTGGTAGTGAGCGTCGTCGCCATGCTGGGCACGCGGCGGCTGTTGGCGGCTGACCATGCTTAATCCGAGAATCAAGCTACGCCACCTACAAGCCTTTCTGGAGGTAGCTCGCCAGCGCAGTTTTGCTCGGGCGGCCGATAGCCTTGCCATTACCCAGCCGGCCATGTCCAAGACCATCCGTGAACTGGAAGAGGCCGTTGCCGCGTCGTTGTTCGAGCGCGGGCCGCGCGGTGTGACACTTACGCCTTCGGGCATGGCCCTGCTGAGACACGCCGGGCCGGCGATCAACCTGCTGCAGGAGGGGTTGGCCGCTGTACGCCAGCCGGCAAGCGGGGAAGTGGTGGTGCGGGTGGGCGCGTTGTCGACGGTGGAGGAGGGCTTGCTGCCACAGGCCGCCCAGGCGCTGCATGGGCGATTTCCCGACATACGCCTGCAGGTCAATTCCGGGCCGAGTGCCTATTTGCTCTCTCAACTCGGGCTGGGTGAGCTGGACCTGGTTGTCGGCCGTATGAGCGAAGCACAGGAAAGCCGTGGGTTCAGCTTCGAGCATCTCTACCACGAACCGCTGGTGCTTGTGGCCCGTACCGGACATGCCCTGGCAAGTCTGCCACGCACCCGGCTGAGTGCCGACATGCTCGGCGAGTATCCCTGGGTAGTTCCGCCGACGCCGACCACGCTTCGCGAACAGATCGAGCGTTTCTGGGTCGAGCAGGGTGGCCCACCGCCGCCCGTTGCACTGGAAACCCTATCGCTGACCCTGAGCCGTCGCTACGTACAACGTACCGACGCACTGTGGGTCG
Organism: Modicisalibacter luteus DSM 23508; assembly: GCF_000378505.1. Classification (GTDB taxonomy): domain Bacteria; phylum Pseudomonadota; class Gammaproteobacteria; order Pseudomonadales; family Halomonadaceae; genus Modicisalibacter; species Modicisalibacter luteus. The sequence goes on from NZ_KB900000.1 coordinate 12,919, forward strand.
CGCCGTTGGATGCTGTGCGTAGTGATCTCACCGAGAAGTGGCTGGTCCGTCTACCTATCGATATCGAGGCGCATGGCGGCTCGGTAGGCGTATGCATCAACGCGACCCGTGCGCTGTCGCCGGCGGCAGAACGCTTGATCGAGCAGTTGCGCGACCTGGCCGGCAGACGCGACCCGTAGGCGGGTCGAGGCAGGGCGGCTCACGTCAGACGCGGGCCCGTTTCAAGCGCTCCCCGAGCCGCGGCAAACGCTGGGCGATTCCGGGCAGGCGCAGCAGCATCAGCCCCAGGGCGACCGCGGCATAGGTGCTCCACTCCGCCAGGTCCGCACGCACAACCCATAGGAAATGCAGCAGCACCAGGCCCAGCGCGGCATAGATCCACTTGTGTAGCGGCTTCCAGCGTTTACCTAGCCGGCGCATGGCGTAGCGATTGGATGTCACGGCGAGGGCCAGCAGGATGACCAGAGCCAGCGCCCCGACGATCACGTAAGGACGCTTCTGCAGATCCTCGCCGAGTGCCGTCCAGTTGAGGCCGAGGATGAACAGCAGGTAGCTGAGCATGTGCAGAAGCGCGTAGCTGAACGTCCACAGCCCGAGCTGGCGCCGGATTGCGCTGAAGCCTTTCCAGCGAGTGAGCCGCATCAACGGCGTCAGGCTCAACGTGCACAGCAGCAAAAAGAGGGCGCCCTGGCCCAGGTTGAGCAGCAGATAGCGCCCAGGCTCCGGGCCTGCCGCACCGATGGCGACATGAAACATCCACCAGCTGAGCGGCACCAGCGCAGCTACAAAGACCAGCAGCCGCCACACGAGAATGTGCCGGGGTTGTGCCATCAATAGAACTTCCGCAGGTCCATGCCTTGATAGAGCCCTGCAACGTCTTCGGCGTAGCCGTTGAAGGGCTGGGTATCGATGACGTTGGGGTTGAACAGGCTGTTGGGTAGGCGGCGCTCAGTAGCCTGGCTCCAGCGCGGGTGGTCGACGTCCGGATTGACGTTGGCGTAGAAGCCGTACTCATCAGGTGCCAGCATATGCCACGACGTTTCGGGCTGGGACTCGACCAGCGAGATACGCACGATCGACTTGATACTCTTGAAACCGTACTTCCAGGGGACCACCAGGCGAAGCGGCGCCCCATTCTGATTGGGCAACACGCGCCCATACATGCCGACCGCCAGGAAAGCGAGTGGATGCATTGCCTCGTCCATGCGCAGGCCTTCGCGATAGGGCCACTCGATCAACCCGAAGCGTGAGGCCTGGCCGGGCATCTGCTTGGGATGCTCAAGAGTCTCGAAGCGTACATACTTGGCCTTGCCGGTAGGCTCGGCGCGCTTGATAACGTCGGCCAGCGGAATACCCAGCCAAGGGATCACCATTGACCAGGCTTCGACGCAACGCAGCCGGTAAATGCGTTCCTCGAAACGACTCGGCGTGATGAGATTCTCAAGGGCATACTGGCCCGGTTTTCCCACTTCTCCATCGATGGTCACCGACCACGGCACAGTATTCAACTGGCCGGCATAGCGTGCCGGATCGCTCTTGTTGCTGCCGAACTCGTAGAAGTTGTTGTAGTGCGTCGCATCGTCGAACGGCGTGATCTTTTCCTCCGCCGTCACTGCGTTCCAGCGGGTATCGGATAGATGGGCCTCGAACCACTCAGGTCCCTTCGCCTTGGTGACATCGTCGTAGTCGGGGCCGGCAAGGGCTGCACGCGGCAGGCTTGCCGCCAGCCCTATCCCGGCAACGCCACCCAGGAAGGTACGGCGCGACAAATAGACCGATTCCGGCGTGACGTCATTCTCGCCAATGGAGTGGCGATTGCGGGAGCGGATCAGCATGGGAGGACTCCGAGGGGAAAGGCCTATACGAGGTTACTGACCATGAGGAGAAGGAATAGTTGCGTGAGTAGGGTAAGTAGAAAGTTTGCCATAACCTGAGGGTTATGCGAGGTAGGCGACATTTCACTTGGTTAATCCCCATCGTCGGCGACAATGTGTCGCATAACAAAGGCACTGAAAGGAGATGACCCCCATGCCTCTCAACAAGGGCAAGCGCTTCGTCGAGCGCGACCGCACCTGGCATCCCGTTGCCTACACCCCCGGCTACAAGACCGCCGTGGCCCGCTCGCCCAGCCAGGCCCTGGTCAGCCTGCAGGCGCCGACGGTCTCCGAACTCAGCGGTCCCGACTTCCAGCACCTGCGCATGGGACCGCATGATAATGACCTGTTGCTCAATTACCGCGAAGGCAACGGTCAGGACGGTCTGCCGGTGGGTGAGCGCATCATCATGTTCGGCCGCGTAACCGACCAGTTCGGCAAGCCGGTACCGCATACCCTGGTCGAAATGTGGCAGGCCAACGCCGGTGGGCGCTACCGTCACAAGAAGGATCAGTACCTGGCACCACTCGACCCTAACTTCGGGGGCGTGGGGCGTTGCCTGACCGACGAAGAGGGCTGGTATCGCTTCCGTACCGTCAAGCCCGGCCCCTATCCGTGGCCGAACGGCATCAACACCTGGCGCCCGGCACACATTCATGTCTCGGTAATGGGGCCGTCGATCTCCACACGTCTGGTCACCCAGATGTACTTCGAGGGCGACCCGCTGATTCCGATTTGCCCGATCGTACGTACCCTCAACGATCCGGAAGCCGTACAGACCATGGTCGGCCGTCTCGACATGGCCCATAGCCGGCCCATGGATTGCCTTGCCTACCGCTTCGATATCGTGACGCGCGGCGAACTGCAGACCTATTTCGAGAACGTGTGAGGGGAAATGCCATGAAACAGCCGAATTCAACGCCGACCACTGACCTCATGCTGCGTGAAACCGCCTCACAGACCGCTGGCCCGTACGTTCACATCGGCCTGGCCTTGAGCATTGCCGGTCTGCCTCCGCGAAAGGAAGAGATCTGGAACCGGATGGCCACATCCGAGGCCGACGGCCAGCTCATCGAGGTGGTGGGCACCGTGATCGACGGCAATGGCGATCTGGTACGCGACACTTTCATCGAGGCCTGGCAGGCTGACGCCAACGGCGAATACCAGTGCGACTACGATCTCGAGCGGCCGTTCAACAGTTTCGGGAGAACCGCCACCACCGTAGAGTCTGGTGGCGAATGGTCGCTGACCACCGTCAAGCCGGGCATCGTCAAGGCTGCCAATGGCAAGCCGATGGCACCGCACATCAACCTGGCGGTGTTCGCCCGCGGCATTAACATGCAGTTGAACACGCGCATGTACTTCGAGGATGAGGCCGAAGTCAACGTGGCCTGCCCGATTTTCAACGCGGTAGAGTCCGAGGCCCGTCGACGCACACTGCTCGCCAGGCGCGAGGAAGGCGAAGGCGGCAAGGTGCGTTACCGCTTCGACATTCGTCTCCGTGGCGAGGGCGAGACGGTATTCTTCGATTTTTGAACCATATGCGCTAGACGCCGTGGAACGCCCTGCAACCTGCCGGTTGCAGGGCGTTTTTCTGGCAGGGGGAGTCGGGCCATTCAACGATTAGCAGGCTCATCGCGGCGGATCGCAGGCTTTCTCGGCATCAACCATTCATGTCATGATTAGCGTCTAGATCACGCCGAATTTCAGCGTTTCTGCCATTCAGTACTGGAGAGCGATACCCGTGGCCACAGCAGGCTTTAGCTTGATCCCCAATGCCAACCCGACCGATGCCCGTGTGCGCGAGGAAATCCTGGCCAACCCTGGTTTCGGCCGCTTCTTCACCGATCACATGGCGCATGTGCGTTGGACGGCGAGCGACGGCTGGCATAACGCCGAAGTCCGGCCTTATGGACCGCTGACACTGGACCCCGCCGCTTCGGTGCTGCACTACGCCCAGGAAATCTTCGAAGGAATCAAGGCCTACCGCCATGCAGACGGCTCAGTGTGGTCCTTCCGGCCCGAGAAGAATGCGGCACGCTTTCGTGCCTCGGCGCGTCGCCTGGCCCTGCCGGAGCTCGACACCGAGACATTTGTCGGTTCGCTGAAAGCGCTGGTCGCCCAGGACATCGACTGGGTGCCGACACCGACGGGCGAAGCCGACGAATCGAGCCTGTACCTGCGCCCGTTCATGATCGCCAGCGAGAAGTTCCTCGGCGTACGCCCGTCCAAGGAAGTCGACTACTACGTCATCGCCTCGCCGGTTGCCTCCTATTTCAAGGGCGGCATCAAGCCCGTGTCGATCTGGCTCTCCTCGACTTATAACCGCGCCGCCCCCGGAGGCACTGGCTTTGCCAAGTGCGGCGGCAACTATGCGGCGTCGCTGGCTGCCCAGAAAGAGGCCGAGGCCCACCAGTGCGATCAGGTCGCCTTCCTGGATGCGGTGGAGAACAAGTGGGTCGAGGAACTCGGCGGCATGAACCTGTTCTTCGTATTCAAGGACGGCCGCATCGTGACCCCGGCGCTTACCGGCACCATTCTCGAGGGCGTGACCCGCGACTCGGTGCTGCAACTGGCCAGGGATGCCGGGCTCAAGCCCGAAGAGCGCCAGATCAGCATCGATGAATGGCGCGAGGGCGCAGCCTCCGGCGAGATCACCGAAGTCTTCGCCTGTGGAACGGCTGCCGTCATCACGCCGATCGGGCAACTGGTCAGCGAGAACGAGCACATCGTCTGTAACGCCGAGAACGGTGGCGAGGTTGGTCGCTCTCTACGCAAGCAACTGCTGGATATCCAGTACGGACGCAGTGAAGACGTCCATGGCTGGCTGACGCGCCTGGCCTGATCCATCTGTTACGAAACAGACCCGCTACGCCGCTACCCGTCAGGGTGGCGGCGTTTTTCGTTGGGTGAACGGTTCACGGTAAGACGCTCCACACCGAGGTATTGACGTGGAAGAAGGGAAAAGTGCTAGAGACTATCTTCCAGCATGACGCACTCGACGACCAGCTGCCCCTGAACGTTCTGGCAGGTTCCGTTCACCCGTACAGGAAGCTCGCTGCCATCTCGTGCCAACAACGAGAGGTGCAGGTTCTCGACATTGCCCTGGAGGCGAACCATGGGGAATAGATACATCTGAAAGAAAAGCCGGCTGGCGTCCGTGAGGACAAGATCTATCGAGCGACCTTGCAAGTCATCGGGAGAATAGCCTAACCATTGCTGGAGCTTGTCATTCGACGTCGTTATCTTGCCCTCCATCGTGAATGCCAGGAAGCCACAAGGTAGCGAATAAAGAGAATCGCTAGAGGACGCCGCCGGCAAGTAGGCCGGGGTTGGCAGATACTCCCGGATCGAACGGATGACCTCCTCCGGATGGCTCATGTGCGGGCAATGTCCCGTAGCGGACATGAGCTTGTAGGTGCTGTGGGGCATATGCTTGTGCACATACTCCCCGACACATGTCGAGGCGATTGCGTCTTCCCGGGACTGAAGCACCAAGGCAGGAACCGTGGCTTGGGAAAGGTCGGCGCGGTTGTCGGAAAAGAACGTGACGGCGGCAAAATTTCGGGCAATGGCCGGGTCGGTGGCACAAAAACTGTCTTGCAGTTCTTCCGTCAATTCCGGCCGTGCCTCATGGCTCATGATGGTGGGCGCCAGGAAGCCGGCCCAGCCCAGGTCGTTCTTTTCCATCATGTCGAGCAGGCCCGTCAAGGCATTGTGCTCGAAACCGCCCATATAGTCGGGTGGATCGTTCACGTAACATGGCGACGGACCGACCATGACAAGCCGCTCAAAACGTTCGGGATCCTGAATCGAGGCGAGCAAGCCTATGATGCTACTCACCGAATGGCCGACGAAGATGGCGCGGTGGACATCCAGGGCGGCCAGAACGTCCAGAACGTCCTGTGCGTAGCCGTCCAGGGTGCCATAGCGCTCCGCGGTATACGCCGTCAGGTCTGACTTACCAGCTCCGACATAGTCGAACAGTACGACACGGTAGTCATCGGCGAATGCAGGCGCCACGAACCGCCACATGTTCTGATCGCAGCCGAAACCCGCAGCAAAGACCATGGCCTGTGAGCCATGACCGAAGACTTTTACGTTGTTTCTAAGCAGCACATTTTGCTTTACATCCTGTTGCACTGGCTAGAACCTTTAGTGAAGTGACTGGCATTGAAGCAGTGCAGATTAGCACCTGTCGTGAGTCGACTACTTTAACCCCAAGCGCTTTCCAAGGCGATGCAGGTTGCCACTGTCTGTCTCCAAGGCGCGTGCCGTTGCCGCCCAGTTGTCTCCGTGGCTTGCCAGGGCGCGATAGATGTAGCGCCGCTGGAAATTGTCCGTGGCCTCTCGTAGTGCCATCCAGACCGTTTGGTTCGCGGCGACTGGTAGATCGGCATCCTCCGCATCTGACTCGTTGGCGCTATCTGTCGGTAGATCCAGATGCGTGCGGGTAATATACAACGCGGTACGCTGCTGAGAAGATTCAGTGGCATCATCTTGACGCATTCTGTCGCCGAACGCCCGCAAGGCGGCCCGACTTAGCGTATGCTCCAGCTCCCGGACATTGCCCGGCCAGTGCCAAGCCTTGAGCGCCACTTCTGCATCTTCGGTCAGGCGCAGGTTGGCCAATCCGAGACGAACACGGTTCTCTTCCAGAAAACTACCGGCCAGTAGCGGAATATCTTCGCGCCGATCCCGGAGGGGGGGCACCTGGAGCGGAAAGGCGCTCAAGCGATGGTAAAGGTCTTCACGAAAGCGGCCGGCTTCGACCTCAGCGGCAAGGTCACGGTTGGTGACAGCGATGATGCGGACATCGACACGCTGAGGATGCTCGCTGCCGAGAGGCTGGATTTCGCCCTCCTGAAGGACACGCAGGAGCTTGGGCTGAAGCGCAAGGGGCAGTTCGCCAATCTCATCAAGCATCAGGGTGCTGCCGTTGGCCACATCGAAATAGCCACGGTGATCCTTGATGGCGCCCGAGAACGCGCCACGCCGATGACCGAATAACGCACTTTCGATCAAGTGCTCGGGCAATGCGGCACAATTGACACGGACCAACCTGTTGTCGCGTCGCGTGGATAACGTGTGCAGCCGCTGAACGACGCGCTCCTTGCCGACGCCCGTTTCCCCATGTAGCAGCACGTTCATGTCGGTGGGGGCTACCAGTTTAAGGGCTTCATTGAGGCGTTGCATGGCAGAACTGTGCCAATGAACCTGTGACTGTGGCACCTGCGCCTTGTCATACGCTTCGTTGAGTCGTGAACTGGCCTGTTCGAATCGTTGGGTCAGGCGTAGAGCGCCCGCTAACATCTGGGCGGCCGCTTGCAGTTCCTGCCGGTCTATAGTATCGAACCGTCCTGGAGTCAGGGCATCCAGGGTCAGCATGCCTATAAGCTGGCCCTCGTCGAGCAGCGCCACGCCCATGCAATCGTGAACATGGGTCAGCTTGTCGTCGAGCATTCCATCGAAGGGATCGGGAAGGGAGCAGTCCGGCGCAAAGCGACACACGCCCGCATGATCGGCAATGGCTGCCAGACGTGGATGATCCTTCAGCAGGAAATAGCGGCCATAAATATCTTGTGGAAGACCGAAGGCTGCAACTGGACGTAAGCCGTCCTTGTCAGCAACCATGAGTGTACAGGCATCAACAGGGTAACGAGCGAGTAGCGTTTGAATAAGCTGGAGCCAAACATCCTGCTGCGCCTCGGCGGAGAGGCCGTCGCCCATACGATTGAGTAGGCCCCCAAGTGCTAGGAATAATGAAGAAGTCATGATGGTTTTTTGACGGTCCATTGTCACTTTGTCACTGTCATTTTTTCACTGTTTGCCGGTTCGATGCAAAAAATTGCTTTGTTTTTTTGTCACTGGTGGAACGGTGGTAAAATAAATCCCTGATCAAACAATCATTTAATGCTTTCTCCTTGGTTTTTGGCATGGGCGTTGCTTATAGATAGCTAGGTTTAACTATTGGGTAAGTGAAGTGCCATTGCTCGTGACAGAACACCATCGGATCATCTCGGAAGAAGGCTCAGATTGCCTTCTTCTTGGCAGGGCTGCCTTGGATAAGCAGCTTCTGTCCGATCCGAATAGCGAGCACGCAGTGCGGGAGACCCATACCTATAAAAATAAAGCCCGGCCTGTTAGGGCCGGGCTTTTCAGCGCAAGTTGCGCTGAGCAGCATCCTTGCATCCATGACGAGCGTCCTGCTCGTGCTTCCTTGGGTCATCAAGCGTCCTGCCTGGGTTCCTTTACGGCACGTCCTGTGCACGCCGCTTAATGTCTCATGTTTACATATTGTAAGAGATAACGTGAGTTATCTTTTTGTGTACGAAAATGCCTCTAGCTTTTGTAAGAAAATGCTTACAAGGCTGATGTGCCGTATGTTACGAGTCGCGGCGGCACGTCAGCCAATCGACTGAAGGGAATCAATATGCTCATTTTGTCTCGCCGGGTCGGTGAAACGATGATGATTGGTGACGATATCGCCGTTACCGTCTTGTCGGTAAAAGGAAACCAGGTACGTATTGGTATCAAGGCGCCAAAGGATGTGGCCGTTCATCGGGAAGAAATTTTCGAGCGGATTCAACAGGGGGGCGTAGCTCAAGAGCGGGATGAGGTTCAAGACGCTCCCGAACGGGTGTATGCCTTAGCTGAATGAGGAAACGGTGGGCATGATGGGTAACGTCCTCGGAATTGCTTACTCATGCATGCGGCGTTCGCAGGCCCGCATTTTAACTGCCACCTCCCAAGGGCGCTGATTAGCGCCCAGTAGTTTGACTACTCGATTCAAGCCCTCCCCTTGTCTGCCCAGGCAAAGCATTTGGCGCCCATATCAATAGGCGCTCGCCTTGTAGCAAACGTGTCTTGCCCTGATGCCGGAGCGCATCCTGTCTTTAGATACTCCCTCGATGGTTTTTTTGTAACAAAAAGATAACATAGGTTGTATACAGCTGTAGCTAATAACTACAGTTCGTGTAAGAAATAGATTACAGGGAAGGGCATTGCCCATACGGTTCGCAGGCAAGGCTTGAACATGCACTGTTTATTTACAGGGAACGAAATGCTTATTTTGACGCGCAGGGTTGGCGAGACCTTGATGATTGGCGACGACATCACCGTGACCGTACTCGGAGTCAAGGGCAATCAGGTTCGCATCGGTATCAATGCGCCCAAGGATGTTGGCGTGCACCGCGAGGAAATCTATCGGCGCATCCAGCAGGAGTTCGAGAAAAGTGAAAGCCCTCTGGCGTTGGCAGAGGGCGAGAACGCCTGACGGTGAGGGCTGGAAGAACATGCCGCTACATAATGTAGCGGCATTGCTGTGAAGGGATTGCTCAGGCCTGGCATTCCTGGCTAAGTCGCATGGCTTCATCATAGAGGGGCTGTGCCTTGCCACCGACTTCCGTCAGATAGGTGTCGATGGTTTCCTTCAAGACGGGGCCCCACTGGGGATCCTCCAGTGGCGCTTCCACAGCCAGGAATTCGTGACCGGCATCGACGGCTTCCTGGCGGCCCTGCTCAATGAGCTTGTCGTAGACGGCGGCGGCTTTCATTGACCACTCCATGCCGCTGTGCTCGTCGATCACCTCCTTCAGATGCTCAGGCAGTTCCTCGTAACGCTCCTGATTCATGGTTGCGACCAGAGACAGGTCGTAGAGCGGCACTTCAGTGTGGTAGCGGGTCTGTTCATTGAGACGAAACGTTTTCATGGCTTCCCAGTTGAAGCTAAGGCCATCGAGTACGCCGCGTTGCATCGAGGTGAATACATCCGGTGCCGGCATCCCCACTGCCTGCGCCCCCAGTCGGGTCATCATGTCACCAACGACTGATGTCGGCCGACGCATCCGCATCCCGGCCATGTCCTCGGGGTTCTCGATCAGCTTCTGCTTGGTATGCAGGTAACCGGGACCGGTGGTGAACATGAACAGGACGTGCGAGTCCCGGTATTCTTCATCCAGCGCGCCCTGATCATAAAGCGATTGCAGGATGCACGAGCCCTGCTTGCTGCTATGGGAAACGCCGGGAAGCTCGACCACCTGCGTCAGAGGGAAACGACCAGAGTTATAGCCCTGGGCTGTCGAACCGACATCAGCAATCCCCTCGACGGCGCTTTGGTAGGTCTGGTCGGACTTCGCCAGTGTCTGGCCGGGGAAGACCTGAACCTTGAGTTCACCATTCGAGGCTTCTTCCACGCTCTTTGCCCAGGCCTGGAACAATTCCTTGTCGATCAGCGACCCGCCAGGCCAGACATGCGCTAGGCGCAGCACCTCGTTGGCCTGTGACAGGGCAGGGGTTGCAGCCACGGTCAGGCCCATGGCCAGGCCGATTATTGTCGTTCTCATCATCTCGATCTCTTGTGTTGTTGTGATGTGGCGTACTGCAGGGGCAAAACTGTCGGGGAGAGCCCGACAAACTAGTGATATTTACAGGTCGAGTACCAGCGTCTTGCTCTTGGCGCGTGAGCAGCAAGGAGTGAACTGATCGTTGGCGGCGTGCTCCTCATCGTCGAGGTAGAGGTCGCGGTGGTCGGGTTCCCCTTCGAGTACTCGCGTCAGGCAGGTGCCGCAGACGCCCTGTTCGCAGGAGACCATGATTTCGACGCCGTTTTCGCTGAGCACTTCATAGACGGTCTTGTCCTTGGGCACGGTGAAGGAGGCGCCGCTACTGGCGATCTTCACCTCGAAGCTCTCATCGTCCTCGCTGTCCTGAACCGCACCGGTAAAGTACTCGGTATGCAGTTGGGAGGCTGGCCAGCCCTGCGCCTTGCAGGTGGACAGTACATGATCGATGAAGCCGCTGGGGCCGCAGACATAGATGTGCGTGTCTTTGTCCGGCTCGGCAACCAGCGAGGCAACATCCAGGTTACCGGCCTCTGGCTGATCGTCGTGGTAGAAATGGACGTGCTCGGCGTAGTCACTCTGTTGTATGCGGTCGACGAACGCCATGCGGTCACGGGATCGGGCGCAATAGTGCATCTCGAAGTGGGCATGGGTATGCGCCAGTCGTTCGGCCATGCACAAGATCGGTGTGACTCCGATGCCGCCAGCGAAAAGCAGGGTGCGTGGCGATGGCTCGAGGGGGAAGTGGTTCTTGGGTGCGCTGATCTGCAGCAGGTCGCCCTCCTGAACGTCATCGTGCATGCCCGTCGAGCCACCTCGCGACGCAGGTTCGCGGAGTACCGCGATCCGGTACCGGTCGCGCTCCTCGGGATGGTTGCATAGCGAATACTGACGTACCAGGCCGTCCTTGATCCGTACATCGACATGTGCACCTGCGCTGAACGCGGGGAGAGGACGACCATGCGGGTCCGCCAATTCGAAACTGACGATGTCCTCGGCCTCTTGGGTCTTCTTCGTGACCCGCACAAATAGGGAAAGCGTACTGTTGCTCATCGCTCAAATCCTGTCCGGCGCCAGGCCGGTCCGTGTTCTGTCACGGACGACACGCTGTCGTGCCGTCCGCCATCGGTCAGAGGGGAATTAGCTGGCCACCGCGGTGTCGGCCGACGATGTCGCTTCTTCCTTGAGCAGGCGGTCAATGATGCGTCGTGCCTGGACTCCGCCGCCGTCGATATTGAGCTTGAGTAACTGACGGTCGGCGTACTTGAGCAGGTTGCGCTGCTGAGACTCGAGCATGTCCAGGTCTTCTGCGAAAATCTTGCCCTGACCTTCACGAATGCGGTCGGTAAGGGCCTGGTCCTGCGGATTGAAATTGCGTGCCATGCCCCAGAAGTACCAAATCGACGTCTCGGTCTCGGGCGTAATGAAGTCGACCACGATGCTTGAGGCCTTGAACTCGGCCGGGGCGTCGTACCCTCCCTTGCCGGCATGTGCCACACCGACTTCGATCATCACGTGACTGGGCGGGGTGAAGCGGCAGATCTGCCAACGATCCACGGGTACGTCATCGGCCAGGTTGTTGCCGCGCAGCGCTGCCTGCCAGAAGGGCGGGGCAGAGATGTTTTCCATATATCGGCTGGTAATGACCTCATCGCCGTTGACCTTGGTCTCTGGCGCCGCCTCCTCTATCTCGGGCTGGCCGATGCTCGACGCATGCACATAGGTCTCGTGTGTCAGATCCATGAGATTATCGACCATCAGCCGGTAATCGCATTGAACGTGATAGAGACCGCCGCCATAGGCCCAGTCGGGGTTGTTGGCCCAGTGGAGCTCGGGGATCTTGTCGGGATCGGCCAAGGTGGCATCGCCGGTCCACACCCAGATGAAACCGTGGCGCTCGACGACTGGGTAGGCGCGAATGCTAGGGAATCCACGCACACGCTGGCCGGGCATGCTGGAACACTTGCCGTCACATCCCATCTCCAGGCCATGGTAGCCGCAGACCAGCTGGCCGTTGCGTACGAAACCCAACGACAATGGTGCCCCGCGGTGGGGACAGAAATCCTCGACCGCGGCGACCTTGCCTTGTTCGGCACGGAAGAACACGATCTGTTCATTGCAGATGGTACGGCCGAGCGGCTTGCCATCGATCTCGTCGGGTGTGCAGGCGACGTACCAGGTATTCTTGGGAAACATGGCAATATCCTCATCAGCGGGTCGGTTGTTTGTCGTTATTGGATCCAAAGTTAAGTTCTATGGCGGGTTTCTGGTCAAGTTATGCTTTAGTTGGATCCAAAGCCTTTTGTTTCTTTCATGTCTCGGATAACACAGGGAAAACGGGTGAGTAAGGGCAATACGAGTGTCGTGGCAAGTCTGCGAAAACTGATCAGTGAAGGGCGCTATCCCCCTGGTGACCGCATTGCCGAATTGCATGTGGCAGAGCATCTCGGGGTGTCACGCACGCCTGTGCGCTTGGCGTTTCGTACCCTGGAGCAGGAGGGTCTGTTGCAGCGTGCCGGCAAGCGTGGCTATCGGGTGCGCGAATTCACCGAAACGGATGTGTTATGTGCGCTCGAAGTCAGGGGAGTACTGGAGGGGCTCGCCGCCCGCCGCCTGGCCGAACAAGGACTGACGGAAGAGGTCGAGGTACATCTGGCGCAGTGCATCGAGGACGGCCGTGAGTTGTTAGCCAAAGGCTACCTGGACAAGGATGACGTGACTCGCTGGAGCGAGATCAACGAAACTTTTCATACAACCATTGTTGAGTCCACGGGCAGCTTGGTAATCGCCGACGCCATCGGGCGCAACAACCATCTTCCGTTCGCCTCGGCGGATTCGATCATTATCGACACCGACGCATTGGATCGCGAATACCGCAAGCTCTACTTCGCCCAGATGCAGCACCAGACGGTGTTCCAGGCACTTCGGCTGGGCGAGAGCGCGCGCGCCGAAATGCTGATGCGCGAACACGCCTATATCGGAATGCGTTATGGCGAGCTGCTGGATCTGGATCCCAATGGGGCATCAACGGGCTGATCGGATCGTTTTGGATCCCAACGGCATCATTGCCGTTGGCGAAACGCCTTGGGCGAATCGCCGGTGTGGCGCTTGAAGAAGCGCGTGAAGTAGGCCGGCTCGGAGAAGCCCAGGGCATCCGATACCTGGCTGATCGTCATGTTGGTGTAGGTCAGTTGGCGCTTGGCCTCGAGTAGCAGACGCTCATGGAGCAGTTGGAGAGCGCTGCGTCCGGCAAGGCGTCGGCAAAGGGTATTGAGGTGGGCGCTGGTCATGCCCAGGCGCGAGGCCAGCGACTCGATGGTGGGCTGCTCGGCATAGTGCGCATCAATCAAGGCCTGAAAGCGCTGCAGGTGATCCTGTCCCTTGTCGTGGCGGCGGGCAAGGATTGGCCGACGACGCTCGGCACGCCGGGCGACATGTACGGCCAACGCCTGGATCAGGGCATGCAAGAGCGGATCGCGGCCTTCGGCAGGGCGCCGATACTCGGTGTCTATCTGCATGACCAGGGCGGTGATTGCTTCAGCCTCCGGCTGATCGGCAAGGGGATAGTGGGCGGCGCGGCCGAGTACCTCGCCCAACTGTTCCAATTGATCGCTCAGGTAACCGGCCAGTGGCTGGGCCAGGGTTATGATGTGGCCGCCGATGTCCTTCGAGAAGTGAAACCCATGGATGGTCATGGCCGGCACAGCGATGAGCAGCGGTCCCTTCAGGTGACGGTCCGTGCCTTCCAGGTGCAGCGTTACCTCGCCGTCGCGGATATGCAGCAGGTGCAGCAGGTCGGCATGGCGATGGGGGCGGATGTGCCAATCGTGCAACCGGCTGCGATCGGCGATCGATTCGCAGTGCAGCAGGTCGGGCGTCGGCCAGTGGCGGGTTTCGCCGTACAGCTTGAAGACGGGAACCGCTGTCTGCCTGGTTTCCATGATGATTCCCCAGTGCGAGCCATGCCCAGTGGGGCGAGCATAGACCAAAGTCGTGCGCTTATCTTGGTTATGTCCAAGTTTGCTTGAGGATTTTGCCTTATTTGGGGCGATGTATCGATGAAAAATACAAGTCATCGATAGCGCCTGCCTGATGGGGCGCTCCAGCACGATTGAGGATATGTTTATGAAAACCCAAGTAGCCATCATCGGCGCTGGCCCCTCCGGCCTGTTACTGGGGCAGCTGCTGCACCGGCAGGGCATCGACAACGTCATTCTTGAGCGGCGTTCCGGTGAGTATGTGCTCAGCCGGATCCGTGCCGGTGTGCTGGAGCAGGGCATGGTCGACCTGCTTCGTGAAGCTGGGGTAGACAAGCGCATGGATGAGGAAGGCATGCCGCATGACGGCTTCGAGCTGGCCTTCGACAACCGTCGTGTCCATGTGGACCTCAAGGGCCTGACGGGAGGGAAAACGGTCATGGTCTACGGTCAGACCGAGGTTACCCGCGACCTGATGGAAGCGCGCGAATCGGTCGGCGCCACGACTATCTACGAGGCCGAGAATGTGCAGCCGCATGACCTCGAAACCGACCATCCCTATATTACCTACGAGAAGGATGGTGAGACCTGCCGCCTCGACTGCGACTACGTCGCCGGTTGCGACGGCTATCACGGAATATCGCGTCGTTCGATTCCCGAGGAACGCATCAAGACCTTCGAGCGCGTCTATCCGTTCGGCTGGCTGGGTATTCTCTCCGATACGCCGCCGGTCTCCGATGAACTGATCTATGCCAACCATGAGCGTGGTTTTGCCTTGTGCAGCATGCGCTCGAAGACCCGCAGCCGCTATTACGTGCAGGTACCGGACGGCGAGCAGGTCGAGGATTGGTCCGACGAGCGTTTCTGGGACGAGCTCAAGGCACGCCTGCCCGACGATGTCGCCGAGAAGCTCGTTACCGGTCCGTCCATCGAAAAGAGCATTGCACCTCTGCGTAGCTTCGTGGCCGAGCCCATGCAGTATGGGCGTCTGTTTCTGGTTGGCGATGCCGCACACATCGTGCCGCCGACCGGCGCCAAGGGGCTCAACCTGGCGGCCAGCGACGTCAACACGCTTTATCGTCTGATGGTGAAAGTCTATCAGGAGGGGCGCACCGACCTGATCGCACGTTATTCCGAGGTGTGTCTGCGGCGCATCTGGAAGGCCGAACGTTTCTCTTGGTGGATGACCACTAACCTGCACAAGTTCTCGGATGGCGAGGATTTCGAGCGGCGCATCCAGCAGGCCGAACTCGACTACTACACCAGCTCGCAGGCCGGCCTGACTACCATCGCCGAGAATTACGTGGGCTTGCCCTACGAATCGCTGGAATGATCGACGACTTATCCTGACTCTGACAGTGCTCTCCTTGACCCGCCCGGTTTTGTCCCGGCGGGTTTTTTTACAGGCTGTTAGTTTGCAGGTTCCTCGGCAGCGCTGTAGTAAGCCGGCTGAAGTGACCACGCCGATGAGGAGCCGAGCCGAGCCTTGGCTCTGCGCCGGGCATGACGTATGGTCATCGGCCCAGAGTCCACGGCTATTCACCATGTCATGAACGATCGCATCACGCCGTTCCAGTTATTCATTCTGGTGCTGTCCTTCTACGTGCTCGGCGCGCTGGTCGCCGATACGTTCTTCGATCTGCCCAGCGAAGTGTCTGAGCTGCTCTACTACATGGACGTAATCGTTTGTGTGTTCTTCTTCACCGATTTCTGCGTCCGTTTTCGGGCTGCCAAGGACAAGTGGCGCTTCATGCGCTGGGGCTGGATCGACCTCTTGGCGAGCATTCCTGCCGGAGTGTTGCTGGGTGCACGTGCCTTTCGCGTGGTGCAGGTCATCCGCCTGCTGCGTGCGCTGAAGTCGATGGAGATGATCTGGCGGTTGCTGTTCCGAAATCGTGCCCAAGGCGTGTTCGCCTCGGCGGCGACAATGACCTTGTTACTGGTGGCCTTTGGCGCGATCACCATGCTGGTCGTCGAAAGCCCCAATCCCGATAGCCAGATCAATACTGCCGAAGAGGCGCTGTGGTGGGCCTTCGTTACGGTGACAACGGTGGGGTATGGCGATTATTACCCGGTCACCACGGAGGGCCGTATCGTCGCCGTGCTGCTGATGGTGGGCGGTGTCGGTCTCTTTGGCAGCTTTGCAGCCTATGTTGGCTCACTATTCGTCGCCGACGAAAGCGAGCGGGAATCCCGTCAGCACCGTGCCGATCGCGACATGGTTCGTCATCTCAATCGACAGGTGGCCCTGCTTACCGAGGAAGTACGTTCGCTGCGTGCCGAATTGGTCACGCAGCAACATGTGAAGGGCAGAGAAGAGAGCAAGCGTGCCAGAGAAGCACGCCCTGATGCGACAGACGGGCACTGAAACCAGCGTTAGTTAGAAACTATCACCTTCATGATGACAATGCATTGGCTGAATCAGCTTCCCACTACATATATTAGTAACGTCTGGAGGCCAACCAGACGGGTAATGCTGGCATCTTTCCGAGATGCTTCAAGCTCCACCCCTACCTCACCCGCGTACCCTTACGCGGGTTTTTTTCGTCTAGCGGCGGGTCTCGTTGCGCGCCCGTTCATGGTTCGCGATTATTGCGGACTTCATAGTCGCCTTCCAGCACATGCAGCCGAGTGTCGTGCGGGCGCGCATGGCCCCGGTAATCTCCACCGATGTCCTGAGCCTGCTGGGCGCGAAAGGCCTCGACCCGCTTCTTCATGCGATAGCGTATGAGAGGCAGCATCAGCCAGCCGAGCAACAAAAAGAACAGGCCGAGCACGGTACCGACAATCAACATCGTCCCGAACATCAGCCAGGTGAGAAACAGCCGTGGGCCGCTCATTGAGCGGGATGGGCGGGCCTGTCGCGCCCGCTCCTGCCATTGCTGTGCCGCCTGCCAAGCGGCGTTGTACTGGCGTTCGTGACGTTGGTCAGTCATCGTCCACTCCGGTGACCGTGGAATCGCTACGGTACATGCGTATCTCGACTTCACGGTGCTGGGTATCGTTGCCCTCGATTTCGAGGCGCTCATTATCATCGACATCAAGCTGGCCGAATCGTTGCAGTCACCATGGGCTCTGCCAGTGCTCACTACCCTGGCCGCCCAGGAATCGCCTCTGCTGGCCTGTCTCATGCACGGCGCCACGCGCCGTCAGCCGCACCGAGCGGTACGAGAACACTGCGTGGCCAAGGTTCTCACGAGGTCGCCGCCGAGACGGCACAGTGAAGCACGGGCGTTTCGGCCGCTTTGCTCATCGGATGGATGATTGTGCCGGTATGGATGGGCTGCGATGATTTCTCCATAGAGCGATAACGACAGGTAGCGTTTCTCATGGACAAATTCGAACTCAAGCTGGATCAGGCGGCGCGTGCGGCATGGCTCTCCTACGTCGGCGGACGCACCCAGGACGAGATCGCCAGCCAGCTGGGAGTATCACGGCCGGGGGTGCAGCGCCTGCTGGCGCTGGCGCGCCAGGAGGGGCTGGTCAAGGTGCATATCGACCACCCGATGGCCAACTGCATGGCGATGGCGGACGCCTTGACCTCGCGTTTCGGGCTGACCTTCTGCGACGTGGTGCCCTCGGACACCGAGCGTAGCGACAACAGCTCTGCATATCTGGCACTGGCTGGAGCGGAGCGCTTGCTGCGCTACGTTGACCGCAGCGAGCCGTTGACCCTGTCGCTGGGTACCGGCCGTGCAATACGCGCCACGGTGGAATCACTGAGCCGCATGGAACGGCCGCAACATCGTTTCGTCTCGCTGGTGGGTAACGTCGCCCGCGACGGCTCGGCCAACCGTTACGACGGGGTGATGGTGCTCGCCGACAAGACCGATGCCGAGCGGTTTCTCTTGCCAGCGCCCGTGGTGGCCGGGTCCGTGGAGGAGAAGCGGGCGCTGCTCGCCCAGCCACTGGTCCAGGCTGTGACCCAAGTGGCCATGGAGGCCGAGGCGGGCTTCATCGGGATCGGCCGCATCGACCCCCAGGCGACGCTGTTTCAGGATCACTTCATCAGCGAGGCGGAACTCAAGGAGTTGCTCGAGGCCGGTGCGGTCGGTGAATTGCTGGGCTGGCCGTTAAGTGCCGATGGCGAACTGGTCGATTGTCCCATCACCCACCGGGTCACGAGCCTGCCGCTGGACATGCTTGAGAACCAGGCGTTGATCGGCCTGGCGGGCGGGCGCGACAAGGGGCCGGCGATACTCGCGGCACTGCGCGGTGGCTGGTTGCAGGGGCTCATCACGGATGAGCAGGCGGCGCGCTACATTATCGAGCAGGGCGCTTAGCTTAGGCCAAAGTCTAAGCGTGGTGGGTTTGCTTTTTTTAGGGTCGTGATTGATCATTTGAATTGCCATTGAGTAGATTGATCAAAAATAAACCCAACAATCTCCTTCAAGGAGCAAGCCATGCGGTTACGTCACGCCATTCCGCTTGCCGGGGCGACGGCTCTGGTCTCCGCCGCTGCCAGCGCGGAAACCATCACCGTGGCCACGGTCAACAACAACGACATGGTCATCATGCAGGGCCTGACCGACGAGTTCGAGAAGGCGCACCCGGACATCACCCTGGACTGGGTCGTTCTCGAGGAGAACGTGCTGCGCCAACGCATGACCACCGATATCGCCACTCAGGGGGGCCAGTTCGATGTCATGACCATCGGTACCTACGAAGTGCCGATTTGGGCCGAACGCGGCTGGCTGACGCCGCTCGCCGATCTTCCCGATGACTACCAGGTCAACGATCTGCTCAAGCCGGTCCGTGATGGCCTGAGCTATGACGGCACCCTCTACGCTCTGCCGTTCTATGCCGAAAGCTCGATGACGTATTACAACAAGGCCCTGTTTGAGAAAGCCGGCATCGAGATGAGCGATCAGCCTACCTGGCAGGAAGTGAGCGACTGGGCCAGCAGGATTCATGATCCCCAGAACGAGGTCTATGGGATTTGTTTGCGCGGCAAGCCGGGCTGGGGCGAGAACATGGCCTTCGTCTCGACCTTGGTGAACACCTATGGTGGACGCTGGTTCGACATGGACTGGAACCCCCAGCTCGACTCCCAGGCCTGGCAGGACGCCGTGTCGTTCTACGTCGACCTGCTGAACAACTATGGGCCGCCGGGTGCCAGTTCCAATGGATTCAACGAGAACCTGGCGCTGTTCTCGCGTGGCAATTGCGGCATGTGGGTCGATGCCACCTCCGCTGCCGGCAAGCTTTACAACCCCGACGAGTCCCAGGTCGCCGACCAACTGGGCTTCGCTCCGGCGCCGATCGCCGAAACCCCCAAGGGCTCGCATTGGCTGTGGTCCTGGGCGCTTGCGATTCCCGCCACGTCCGACTCAAAGGATGCTGCGGAAACCTTCATTACCTGGGCGACTTCGCAGGACTACATCGAACTCGTGGGTGAAACCAAAGGCTGGACCAGTGTACCGCCGGGTACCCGTGAATCCACCTACGAAAACGAGAACTACCAGCAGGCCGCACCGTTTGCCGACTTCGTGCTCAACGCTATCCGTGAGGCCGACCCCACCGACTCGACCCAAGAGCCGGCACCCTACGTAGGCGTGCAGTTTGTAGGCATCCCCGAATTCCAGGCCATCGGCACCCAGGTAGGCCAGATGATTGCGGCGGCCCTGACCGGCGACATGTCGGTCGAACAGGCGCTGAGTTCGGCACAACGTTCGACCGAGCGCACCATGAAACGCGCGGGCTATCCCAAGTAACTGGCCCAGGCAATCCCCGTCGCTGCCGGCCCTGACGATGAGTCTTCACTGGCCGGCGTTCCATACAGGCCGGGGCCTGCCCCGGCCGGGCGACACTCAACTACTGCGTGAACGCCATGAATAAAGTCCGAGCCTCCGGGCGCACCGTCGGGGGAACGCGTCCCCTGTCACTACAGGCGCCTGCCGTCACCCTGCTGTTTCTGTGGATGGTCGTGCCGCTGGCCATGACCGTATGGTTCTCCTTCCAGCGATACAATCTGCTGATGCCCGGCATGAACGGCTTTGCCGGGCTGGAAAACTACGAATATCTCTTCACCGATCCGGCCCTGTGGTCGGCCATGGGCACCACGCTGGTGCTGGTAGGGTCGGTGCTCGCGATTACCGTCATCGGTGGCACCTTGCTGGCCGTGCTGTTCCAGCAGGAGTTCTTCGGGCGCGGCGTCGCTAGGGTGCTAGCCATCTCTCCGTTCTTCGTCATGCCTACGGTCAGTGCCCTGGTATGGAAGAACATGATGATGCACCCGGCCAACGGGGTGCTCTCCTGGGTCGCTGAACTACTCGGCCTGCCGGCGGTGGACTGGTTTTCGTCACTGCCGCTGACCTCGATCATCATTATTGTCGCCTGGCAGTGGCTGCCGTTCGCCCTGCTGATCCTGCTCACCGCCCTGCAATCATTGGACGACGATCAGGTCGAAGCGGCACGCATGGACGGTGCCGGCCCGCTGGCGGTCTTCTTCTATATCACGCTGCCGCACCTCAAGCGCGCGATCAGCGTGGTGATCATGATTGAAATGATCTTCCTGCTCACCGTATTCGCCGAGATCTTCGTGACGACATCGGGCGGGCCCGGCCTGGCCACCACCAATCTGGCCTACTTCATCTACATCAGCGCTTTGCTCGACTTCGATGTGGGCATGGCCTCCGCCGGCGGGGTGGTTGCGATCATTCTCGCCAATATCGTCGCCATTTTCCTGGTCCGCATGGTGGCCAAGAATCTGGAAAGCTAGCCGGGGAGCCGAATCATGACGACAGTAAAGACCGGCCAGGTGCCTCTGGCCCATGATAGTGAAATGGCCCGGGCGACCCCGCGCAAGGCATCGATGATCGGGGTGAACAGCCGCAAGTTATGGCTGACCGTGCTCGGCTGGGGCGTGGCCATCCTGATCTTCTTTCCGATCTTCTGGATGATCGTGACCAGCTTCAAGACCGAGGCCGAGGCCATCGCCGACCCCAGCCTGATCTTTGCGCCGACGCTGGAGAACTACGTTGAGGTACAGCTGCGTGCCGACTACTTCAAGTTCGCCATGAACAGTGTCGTGGTCGCCTTCGGCTCGACCCTGCTGGCACTGTTGCTGGCCATTCCTGCAGCCTATTCCATGGCCTTTTTGCCCACCAAACGTACCAAGGGCACGCTGCTGTGGATGCTCTCCACCAAGATGCTGCCACCGGTGGGCGTACTGGTGCCGATCTACCTGTTGTTCCGCGATACCGGGCTGCTCGACACCCGTACCGGCCTGATCATTGTCTACACGTTGATGAATCTGCCGATCGTGGTGTGGATGCTCTACACCTTCTTCAAGGACCTGCCCAAGGACATCCTGGAGGCGGGTCGCATGGATGGCGCCAGCACCTTCCAGGAAGTCTGGTATCTGCTGCTGCCGCTGACCCTGCCGGGCATCGCCTCAACCGGGTTGCTGTCGGTGATCCTGTCCTGGAACGAGGCCTTCTGGAGCCTCAACCTCACCTCGTCGCAAGCGGCACCGCTGACCGCCTACATCGCCTCGTTCTCGAGCCCTGAGGGCCTGTTCTGGGCCAAGCTCTCCGCGGCCTCGACCATGGCCATCGCCCCCATTCTGGTGTTCGGCTGGCTCACGCAGAAACAGATGGTGCGTGGGCTGACCTTCGGCGCCGTCAAATAGCGTTCAGTAGAACAAGGAGCTGAACATGGCAACGCTACAACTCAAGCAGGTCGTCAAACAGTTCGATGACACCCGCGTGATCAAGGGCGTCGACCTGGACGTCAACGACAAGGAATTCGTGGTCTTCGTCGGTCCCTCCGGCTGTGGCAAGTCGACCCTGTTGCGCATGATTGCCGGCCTGGAAAGCACCTCGGGTGGCGACATTCTGATCGACGGCCAGCGCATGAATGATGTTGGCCCCGCCGAGCGCGGCCTGGCCATGGTCTTCCAGAGCTACGCGCTGTATCCGCACATGACCGTCGAGGACAACATGGGCTTCAGCCTCAAGCTGGCCGGCGCCTCCAAGGAAGAGCGCCGCCAGAAGGTACTCGAGGCGGCGCGCATCCTGCAGCTCGAACCGCTGCTCGAGCGTAAGCCCAAGGCCCTGTCGGGTGGCCAGCGCCAGCGCGTGGCGATTGGCCGGGCGATCGTGCGCAACCCGAGCATCTTCCTGTTCGACGAGCCTCTATCCAACCTCGACGCGGCACTGCGCGTGCAGATGCGCATCGAGCTGGCGCGCCTGCACGACGAACTCGATGCCACCATGATCTACGTCACCCACGACCAGATAGAGGCCATGACCATGGCCGACAAGATCGTCGTGCTGCAGGGCGGGGTGGTCGAGCAGGTCGGCTCACCCATGGAGCTCTATCATCATCCCTGCAATCGCTTCGTGGCTGGCTTCATCGGGTCACCGAAGATGAACTTCATCGACGTTGAAGTCATCTCGGCCAGTGCCGACGGGGTCGATGTGCGCCTGCCTGGCGGTGGACAGTGCCAGGTACCCGTGGATGGCAGGGACCTGAGTCCGGGCGCACGCCTTGAGCTCGGGGTGCGGCCCGAACACCTGCTTCTTGACGATCGGGGGCCACTGTTAGGGGAAGTACAGGTCATCGAGCGCCTGGGCGGGTCGACCTCGTTGTACCTACAGATGGGCGAGACATCGGTCATTCTGGTTACCGATGGTGATGTCATTTCTCAGGTCCGCGACACGGTGCATTTCGGCTTCGAGTCCGGGCGTGCCCATCTGTTCGACAGCGAGGGCCTGGCCCTGCCCAGCCTGAATCGGCATCCGCTGGCCGATATCTGTCGGCAGGACAATCGCTCGGCGCCCACCGCGGCCGCCAGTCACTAACCAGCCACCGGGGAACGGCATGGAAACCCTGATCTTCGATTGCGACGGCGTACTGGTGGACAGCGAGGCCATCGCCGAGAAAACGCTGATCCAGCGGCTCGGCGAATGGTTGCCTGACATTCATCCCGACGCGTCGCTGCGCCAGGCACTGGGCATGACCACAGCGTCGATTCTCGAGCACATCGAGCGCGGCAGCGCTCACACACTGCCCGCCGATGCTCTTGCACGTATCGATACCGACATCGAGGCGCGACTGGCCCGCGAAGTGCTGGCCATCGAGGGCGTCGCCGAGGTAGTGGCCCGCCTCGAAATGCCGCTGGCGATCGTGTCCAACAGCCGGCGGCAGCGTGTAGTGGCCTCACTCAAGGCGACCGGGCTCGATGCGTGGCTCGGCAGTGTGCCGCTGTTCACGGCCGACCAGGCGGAACGACCCAAGCCGGACCCGGCCGTCTATCTGCTGGCGGCACGCAGCATGGGCTGCGACCCGGCAGAGTGTCTGGTGATCGAGGATAGCGTGTCGGGTGTGCGGGCCGCTCACGCTGCAGGCATGACCGTGATCGGCTTCACCGGCGCCAGCCATATCGAGACCGGGCACGAGCAGCATCTGCTCAAGGCGGGTGCCTGGAAAATCATGAACGACATGCAGGGGCTCGAGGCATTGATCGAGCACTGGCGCGATGCGCGCGGACGCAGTCTGGCCTAGCGCTTACGACTGAACACAGGCTTCTCAGGAACAGCACAGCATGAAACTCGACAACAAAGTGGCGGTAGTGACCGGCGGCGCGCGTGGCATCGGACTGGCCATCGTGGAGCGTTATCTGCAGGAAGGAGCGCGCGTCGTGGTGGCAGACATTGACTCACAGGCCATCGATGCGGCCATCAATCAGCTCAAGCAGGGGCTCGACCCCAGCGGCGAACGAGTCATGGGCCAGCGCCTCAACGTCTGTGATCTTAACTCCATTGCCGCTTTGGTGCGGGACGTCACCGCGCGCTTCGGTGGCATCGACATCCTCGTCAATAACGCGGCGGTGTTCGACATGGCGCCGGTGCTCGAGGTGACCGAGCAGAGCTACGACCGGCAGTTCAACGTTAATGTCAAAGGTATGTTCTTCACTCTGCAGGCGGTAGCGCAGGCCATGGTCGAGCGCGGGCAGGGCGGCAAAATCATCAACATGGCCAGCCAGGCGGGGCGTCGCGGCGAGCCGCTGGTGAGCATGTACTGCGCCTCCAAGGCTGCTGTGATCAGCCTGACCCAGTCCTGCGGCCTGGACCTGATCAAGCATGGTATCAACGTCAACGGCATCGCGCCGGGCGTGGTCGACACGCCGATGTGGGACGAAGTCGATGCGCTGTTTGCCCGCTACGAGAACCGCCCGCTCGGCGAGAAGAAGCGCCTGGTCGGTGAGGCGGTGCCCTATGGGCGCATGGGGCGGCCCGAGGACCATACGGGAGCGGCGGTATTTTTGGCCACTGCCGATAGCGACTATGTCGTCGCGCAGACCCTAAACGTCGATGGCGGCAACTGGATGAGCTGACGATAAATCCCTGCGCGCACGAAGCACTGTGTTGCCCAAATACACGAAGCCTCGCCTAACAGCCAGTCATGTCTCGACTCCTGTGTTTTGGGCGCCTTGTGCTTACGCTCGGACATTTATCGAAACGAGCATAGTTGGAATACAACCATGGACCCAAGTGTTCACGACATGGCGGCGCGGTTGGTCGACGCGGCTGCCGACAGAAAGCGTTTCATCGTTGCCTTGGCCGGGCCGCCGGCGGCGGGCAAGTCGTTCCTGTCGGAGTGGTTAGCCCGTGAGATCAACGCCCGCCAGCCGGGCATCGCCGCAGTGGTACCGATGGATGGCTACCACCTCGATAACGCCGTACTCGAGCCGCGCGGACAGGTGCCGATCAAGGGCGCGCCGGAGACGTTCGATCCCGATGGGCTGCGCTGTGACCTGCAGCGCATCCGGCGCGCAGATCGCCCAGTAGCGGTGCCGGTATTCGATCGTCCGCTCGACCTGGCCCGCGCCGGCGGTCGCTTGATCACGCTCGAGCATCGCCTCGTCATCGTCGAGGGCAATTACTTGCTGCTTGACCAGGCGCCATGGCCGGCATTGCGCGAGTACTTCGATCTGACCCTGTTCCTCGAGGTGCCCGACGAGGTGCTGGAGGCGCGCCTGATCCAGCGCTGGCTAGGCATGGGGCAGGATCAACAGGACGCCATCGCGAAGGCCCGTCACAAGGACATGCTCAATGCGCGATTGATAAAGACGGCTTCCATCGAGCCGGACATTCGCTGGTATTAGCGACGCGCTACCAACCTTCTTTTCTTCCTATTGCCACTGCCGCAAGGAGTGCCCATGACCGCTCTCAGCCGCCAGACCCTCGATCGACTCGATTCCCGTGTTGCCGTGCCCCGCTATGATCGCAGTGCCGTGACGCCGGGCATCGTCCACTTCGGCGTGGGTGGGTTCCACCGTGCCCACCAGGCGATGTACCTCGATGCGCTGATGAACATCGGCGAGGCGCTGGATTGGGGCATCATCGGAGTCGGCGTGATGCCGGGTGACCGACGCATGCAGGAGGCATTGGCCGCCCAGGACTATCTCTATACGTTAGTGACCAAGCATGCCGATGGTCATTACGAACCACGCGTGATCGGCTCGATCGTCGGCTACCTGTTCGCGCCCGACGATCCTGAGGCGGTGATCGAACAGATGGCCGATCCGGCCATCCGCATCGTTTCGTTGACCGTGACCGAGGGTGGCTACAACTTTCATCATGTTACCGGCGAGTACGATCTGACCAATGCGCAGGTCAGGCACGACCTGGAACATCCGCAGGCTCCGCAGACCACCTTCGGGCTGATCGTCGAGGCGTTGCGCCGCCGACGTGAGCGGGGCGTGGCGCCATTCACGGTCATGTCCTGCGATAATATCCAGGGCAACGGCGAGGTTGCCCAGCGCATGTTCACGGCACATGCCCGGGCGCTGGATATCGAGCTGGGGGCCTGGGTCGAGCGCGAGGTGAGTTTCCCCAATTCCATGGTCGATCGCATCACGCCGGTCACCACCGCGGCGGACATCGAGGAGTTGCAGCGGCGCTTCGAGATCGAGGATCGCTGGCCGGTGGTCTGCGAGCCGTTCACCCAGTGGGTGCTCGAGGATCACTTCACACAGGGGCGGCCAGCCTTCGAGACGGTCGACGTGCAGGTTGTCGACGATGTGATGCCCTACGAGCTGATGAAGCTGCGCCTGCTCAATGCCAGTCATCAGGCACTGACCTACTTCGGCTACCTGGCCGGTTACCGTTACGCCCATGAGGTCTGCCAGGATCCGCTATTCGTCGATTTTTTGCTCGATTACATGAATATCGAGGCGACTCCAACGTTACGCCCGGTTCCGGGCGTCGATCTGGACGCCTACAAGCGGACCCTGATAGAGCGCTTCGCCAATCCCGAAATCAGGGACACTCTGGCGCGGCTATGTGCGGAGAGTTCCGACCGCATTCCCAAGTGGTTGCTGCCGGTGATTCGCGAGCAGCTTGCTCGCGATGGTGACATCCAACGCAGCGCGGCAGTCGTTGCCAGTTGGGCGCGTTATGCCGAGGGTGCCGATGAGCAGGGCCGGCCCATCGAGATTGTCGACCGGCTCAAGGAGCCGCTGATGACCATCGCTCGCGACAATCGCCAGTGGCCCACCGCCTTCATCGAGAACCGCCAGCTCTTCGGCGACCTGGCCGACGACGAGCGTTTCCGCCGGGCCTACCTCAACGCACTGGAAAGCTTGCATGCCCGCGGCGCACGCGCCACGGTAGAAGCCCTGGTAGCGCGGTAGTCCGCAGGCGAGCGTCGAGACTATCCTTTGTAGTAGTGGGCAGTGACGGGGCAGGCGAATGATGGCGAGCGAGGAACAGCGCATGTACGCAGGCGTGGACTGCGGAACCCAGAGTACCAAGGTGGTCATCGTCGATACCGAGCAGGGCGTGATCGGTGAGGCCAGCCATGCGCACCGCCTGGACGAGGGCGAGGGCGGCCGGCGCGAACAGCATCCGGCTGAATGGGTCGAGGCGCTATGCAGCGCCTTCGAGGATGCTGTCGCCCAGGCGAAGATCGATCCGCGGTCGATACGTGCCATCGGCGTGTCCGGTCAGCAGCACGGCATGGTTGCCCTCGATGCACAGGGCGTCCCGCTGTATCCGGCCAAACTCTGGTGTGATACCGAAACAGCGCTACATAATGAGGCATTGATCGAGAAGCTTGGCGGGCACCAGGCTTGCCTCGATACCTTGGGGCTGATGCTGCAGACCGGGTATACCGCCTCCAAAGTGGCTTGGCTGCGTGACATGCACCCTGACCTCTATCGGCGTATCGACACGCTGCTGCTGCCCCACGACTACCTCAACTATTGGCTGACCGGCGAGCGCGTCGCCGAGCGCGGTGACGCCTCGGGGACCGGTTACTTCGATACCCGGGCACGTACCTGGCATCATGGAGTCTTTCGCACCATTGCTCCCGATCTCGATCCCGAGCGGGTATTGCCCCGGCTGATCGACTCCCGCGAGCCGGTGGGCCGGGTGCTTCCCGAGGTGGCCCGCCAGTTGGGACTCGGCGAGGACGTGTTGGTCGCCAGCGGCGGTGGCGACAACATGATGGCGGCCATCGGCACCGGCAATATCGCGCCGGGGCTGGTCACCATGAGCCTTGGCACCTCGGGCACGGTCTATGCCCATGCCGACCATCCGGTCATCGAGGACAGCGGTCTGGTGGCCAACTTCTGCGCCAGCAGCGACGGCTGGCTGCCGCTGGTGTGCACCATGAACGTGACCTCGGCGACTACCCGCGTGCGCGAACTGTTCGGCTTCGATATCGCCACCTTCGGTGAGCAGGTCGCCGCCGCGCCGGTGGGGGCGGACGGTGTAATGGTACTGCCGTTCTTCAATGGCGAGCGGGTGCCAGCGTTGCCGCATGCCACTGCGAGCTTCGTCGGCCTGACCAGCCGCAACACCACGCCGACTAACCTGTGTCGGGCAGTCGTGGAAGGAACCACCTTCGGGCTGCGCTATGGCCTCGACTCGCTCGGGCCGCTGGCGGCACGGGCCAGCCAGGTGCGCCTGGTCGGGGGTGGCGCCAAGAGCCCGGTGTGGCGTCAGGTCGTCGCTGACGTGATGGGGGTCGAGGTGATCTGCCCCAACGTCACCGAGGCGGCGGCACTGGGCGCTGCCATCCAGGCGGTCTGGTGCGACGACCACATCCGCGGCAAGGGGCGTACACTGGCCGAACTCTGCGACGCTTTGGTCAGCCTCGATCGGGAGACGCTGACCCGGCCGCATGCGGAGACCGTGCCCCGTTATCAGGAACTCTACCGGACGTATCGGCAGGCGTTGGCCGAGCGCTACGGCGTGCCAGCCTGACGCACTTATTCACCGCGAGTACAGGAATTCCTCATGAATCAACTCGAAGCACTCAAGCAGCTTTCCATGGTGGTCGCCGATACCGGCGATCTGGAGGCCATCCGCCGCTACCAGCCCCATGATGCGACCACCAACCCCTCATTGATTCTCAAGGCCTTCGATTTGCCCGGCCATCAGGAGCTCATCGACCGCACATTGGCTGAGGTCAAGGGCGAGGTGAGCGATACCGAAGCGCGCATCGAACAGACCGTCGACCGTCTTTCGGTGGCCATCGGCGGCGAGATCGCGCGCATTGTCCCCGGGCGTGTCTCGACCGAGGTGGCCGCGCGGCTCTCGTTTGATCGTGACGCCAGCATCGCCAAGGCGCATCAACTCATCGAGCTTTACGAGCGTGCCGGTATCGGCCGCGACAAGGTGCTGATCAAGCTGGCCTCGACCTGGGAGGGCATACGTGCCGCCGAAGTTCTGGAGCGCGAGGGCATCCAGTGCAACCTGACGCTGCTGTTCAGCGAGGCCCAGGCGCGCGCCTGCTTCGATGCCGGGGTCTACCTGATCTCGCCGTTCGTGGGCCGGGTCACTGACTGGTACAAGAAGGAGACCGGCAAGGACTATGCCCCGGAAGAGGACCCGGGCGTACAATTCGTGCGTGGTGTGTGCCGCTACGCCAGCGACTATGCCTACGACACGGTGGTGATGGGGGCAAGTTTCCGTACCACGGGGCAGATTCTGGCGTTGGCCGGCTGCAACCGGCTGACCATCTCGCCGCAACTGCTCGAGGAGCTGGCTGCGGCAGAAGGCGAGGTCGAGCGCAAGATCAGCGATGTGGGCGAGGCGTCCGAGCGGCTGCCATCGTTGACTGAAGCCCGGTTCCGCTGGGAGCACAACCAGGACGCCATGGCCAATGACAAGCTGGCCGAAGGTATCCGGCGCTTCGACGCCGATCAGGTGTCGCTGGAGCAGCGCCTGGCCGAGCGCCTGCGCTGATCAGGGCATCAGAAAACGCCACAGCGCCGCGCAGAGAATGCCGGCGCCAATGGCAAACAGCGGCTTGCGGGTCGCCAGCATCACGACGACGGTGGCCAGCAGGGCCAAACGTGCGCCCCAGTCCCCGGTGACAGCCATCGGGGTGATGACGGCCACCAGTACCGAGCCGGACATGGCGTTGATGAAGCGCTCGACACGGGGGCCTATCGGGATGCGTGACATGACCAGTATGCCGCCGCTGCGTGTGAGGTAGGTCACTAGCGCCATGATCAGGATGGCCAGCAGCGCACCGCCCGGACTGGTTGCAAGCGTCACGACGTTGGCTCCCTGTCACGTTTTTTCTCGGTGGGTAGCCCCATGCCAGCCAGGCCACCCGCCAAGGCACCGACAACGACATGGGAGTGAGGCGGTAGCCAGTAGACTGCGATAAGGGCTGCAATGGCGGCGACACTCCACGGAATGAGTATCGTCAGGCTACGCGCACCGCCCACCAGCATCGAAAGCAGGAAGCAGCCCATGATCACGTCGAGTCCGTAGCGCTCTGGCTCGGTGATTCCGCTACCGAACAGCACGCCGAGCAGGGTGCCGAGCAACCACGCCAGCCACAGCGCGATTCCACCGCCGATCAACATACCGACGTTGCGGACGCCCCGACGATAGTCGTCGGCGGCCATGGCCCAGTTGGAGTCGCTCATTACGCTCATGGAAAGGTAGCGCTGCCGGGGGGGCAGGTCGCGCAACCAGGGATAAAGTGACGCACCCATCAGCAAGTGACGGGCGTTGATGGCGAATGTCGAGGCGATCAATGCGACCAGAGGGATTTCCGGTCCCCATAGTTCGAGCGCCGCAAACTGAGAGGCCCCGGCAAACACCAGCGCACTCATCAACAGGGCTTCGAGTTCGCTCAGCCCGCGCTGTACGGCAGCGACGCCAAAGGCCAGGCCAAAGGCAATCACGAACAGGCACAGCGGCGCCATGCGCCGCATGCCATCCAGAGTGCCGGCGAGGTCGAGCCTCGCATCAGCGGAACGTGAATGCCCCATACGACCGTCCATAATTTGATTAGCGAAACACGTATCCTGCGACGGTCAACGCGCTGGCCGCAAGTCTTGCGCTACCGCGTCTTGGCGTTATCCCTTCCAGACGTCTGCCAGAATCTCGAACGAGCGTAGGCGGTCTTTCTGATAGTAAACGTCGGTAGCCACCATCAGTTCGTCGGCCCCGGTTTGCTCGAGGAATCGCTCCAGGCCGTCGCGTACCGTCTGGGGCCCGCCAATTACCGCGGCACCAAGATTTTGACTGACCATGGCCTGTTCCTGCGGCGACCAGTCGATCTCCTCGACCGGCGGCAGTGCGCGTGTGCTTTGCCCGCGAATCAGGTTGAGAAACTTCTGCTGGGCCGTGGTTGCCAAGAAGCGTGCCTGCTCGTCGCTGTCGGCAGCAATCAGCGGCATGCCGACCATGGCGTAGGGTTTGTCCAGCACCTCAGAAGGACGGAACTGCTCGCGATACAGACGCAGTGCCTCGAGCAGGTAGCCGGGCGCGAACTGTGCGGCAAAGGCGAAGGGCAGGCCCAGGCGAGCAGCGAGCTGGGCGCTGTAGCCACTTGAGCCGAGCAGCCAGATCGGCACATGGGTGCCTTGGCCGGGCATGGCGCGCACGCGCTGGTTGGGCTGCGGGTCACCAAGGTAGCGGCGTAGCTCGTCGAGCTGATCGGGAAAGTCGTTCACGCCGGAGCGTGGATCGCGGCGCATTGCCGCCATGGTCACGCCATCGGAGCCTGGCGCACGACCCAGACCCAGGTCGATACGTCCGGGGTAGAGCGTTTCCAGGGTGCCGAACTGTTCGGCGATCACCAGCGGTGGATGGTTGGGCAACATGATGCCGCCAGAGCCGACGCGAATACGCTGGGTGGCGCCAGCGACATGCCCGATCAGTACGGCAGTGGCGGCACTGGCGATGCCATCGATGTTGTGATGCTCGGCCAGCCAGTAGCGCTGAAAGCCCAGTGTTTCGACATGCCGGGCAAGCTCGACGGTTTCGGTGAAGGTCTCGGCGACGTTGCCGCCCTGGCGAATCGGCGCCAGGTCGAGTACGGAAAGGGGCGTGTCAGAAAGTCGGCTCATACGGCCTCCTTGGGGAATGGGGAGCGGGGACGTGTTTTGTTAGCGTCCTTAATACTTGCCTTCAGGTTGGGCCGGTGATGACGAAATACAAGCCACTAGAGCGGAAGATATCCCTTGAATTGCCAGCCTATCCACACCAGGAAGAGCGCTACCAGGCCGATACCCACAGGTTTCGAGTGTCGCTGCCAGATTCGCATTGCCGCATCGCCAAAGATCTTCACCAGGATCGCCAACCCGAAATAGCGGACGCTACGCGCCATGACCGCTGCTAGCAGGAACAGGAAAAAGGGATAATCACTGGCGCCGGCGACCAGCATGGCGATCTGGAAGGGGACGGGGATCACGGCGATGGCGGCGATGGCCATGAAGCCATCCTGATTGAACCGGGTCTGGAAATCGGAATACGCGGCCTGGCCTCCAAACAGATGGATTAACGTATCACCCCACTGGTCCATGACCAGATTGCCGAGCCAATAGCCGATCGAGGCGGCCACGAGGTTGCCGGCCAAGGCAGCCGCGGCGATGCGCCATTTCTTCTCGGGGTGGGTCAGCATCCATGGGATCAGGATGACCTCGATGGGGATCGGGATGATCAGCGTCTCCATCATCGAGGCCACAAACAGAAGCCAATAGGCGTGACGCGACTCAGCCAGCCGGTTAAGCCATGCCGTGGTTGAAGACAATGAGGTAAGGGAAGGTAACGGCATGGAAGAAAATAGTATCCACGTTGCCTAGGATTTGCCTAACGTTTGTGAAGCTCGCATGCTAACAGTAGAAGTACGAACCGATATGAAGCGAAAGTAGACGATATATTCGCTGGAAGCGACAACTGGAAGAGGGATCTCTCCATGGCCAACCTTGGACGGCATCGTGTCTTTACCATTTCGGCATGCATCATTCTTGCGCTGGTGGCCGTAGGCGCCGCATTTCCGCAGCAGTTCGGCAGTGCGGCAAATGCAGCACTTGGCTTCATCGGCCGCTATTTCGGCTGGTTCTACCTGTTTTCCGTGTTCGGATTCGTGTTGTTCCTGTTCGTGCTGGCTTTCAGCAGGTACGGCAAGATCCGGTTGGGGCCGCAGGATAGTTCGCCCAGCTACTCCTTCTTTTCCTGGGTAGCCATGTTGCTGGCGGCCGGTTTCGGTGTCGGCCTGGTGTTCTACGGCATGGCCGAGCCGATGACGCATTACCTGCGCCCACCCTATGGCGATGTCGAGCCGGAGACCGCCGAGGCGGCACGCTATGCCATCCAGTACAGCTTCTTCAACTGGGGCGTGCATCAATGGGCTGCCTTTTCCATGGTGGGGCTGATCATCGCCTACTTCCAGTTCCGCAAGGGACAGGCCGGTCTGGTCTCCTCGGTGCTTGCCCCGGTCACTGCCAAGTACCCCAAGTCGCGCCGTTATGCGCCCGCTCTGGACATTTTTGCCGTGGTCGCCACGGTCATGGGGGTAGCCACCTCGATCGGCCTGGCCGTACTGCAGATCAACGGTGGCCTGAATGCCGTGTTCGGGGTCGAGCAGAACGTGTTCTGGAAGTTCGTCATCATGGGGGCAATGTTCGTCTGCTATATGCTCTCGACCTGGTCGGGACTCGACAAGGGCATAAAGCGTTTATCCAACATTAACCTGACGTTATGTTTCGCGCTGATGTTCTACGTGCTGTTCACCGGACCGACCCTGGCGATCCTTGAAACCATCACCTTGGGCATCGGCGACTACCTGCAGAATTTCATTGTCATGAGCCTGCGGGTCTCGCCATATAGCGACAATACCTGGGCTAATGACTGGACGATTTTCTACTGGGCCTGGGTCATTGCCTGGTCGCCGTTCGTGGGCACCTTCGTGGCCCGTGTCTCACGGGGGCGGACCATCAAGGAGTATGTCTTCGGCGTGCTGATTGTGCCGCCCCTGCTGGCTTGTCTGTGGATCGGCGTGTTCGGCGGCGCGGCAATCAACATGGAGCTGACCCAGGACGTGGGGCTGGCCCAGGCCACTGACGAGAACATCACCGTGGCACTGTTCCGGATGTTCGAACTGATGCCGTTCTCCAATGTACTGTCGATCGTTGGGCTGCTGTTGATCTTCGTGTTTCTGGTCACCTCGGCGGATTCGGCAACGTACATCGTGGCGCAGATGACCGATGGTGGTTCGATCAATCCGCCGCTGTTCAAGCGCGTCGCCTGGGGGCTGTTGATCGCGGCGATCTGTCTGACGCTGATCATCGCCGGTGGTCTGAAAGGCCTGCAGTCGGCCGCAGTGCTCTCGGCCTTGCCATTCACATTCATCATCTTTGGCATGATGTTCGTGCTGATCAGCGAGCTGCGCGCCGATCGCAAGGCGATGCTGACCTCGCTCTATCGCAAGCATGGCGAAACTCCGGTGGGGGCGGACGCCTTCGAGGCCGAACTGTTGTCCGATGAGGAGCGCTACCGTCGTGCACCCAACGTGGTCAATCGGCGGATCAACACATGATCGGCAATGGTGATAAACGCAAGGGTCGGCGCATAATGAGGTTCTAGCGGAGGAAAGTGCGGAGCGCCGTCATGCGACCATCCAACAAGTCTTCGAGTCGGTATCGGCGGGGAGCGACACGGCGCCAGGTGGCCCCTGCCGACCGCTGGCTCAATCGCCTGCTCGATATTGCCGTCCTTACCGCGCTGGTGGTAGGCAGCACGGCGTTAATCATTACCTTGATCGTCGGCTAGCGCAGCGCCATCGCGAACATGGAACGTGGTTGACGTCCCGCCTGTACTGCTACGGTGTTCAATAGCCGACAGGGGAGCGAGGGCGATGCAGGAACACAACGTTGATGTTGCCATTATCGGTGCGGGCAGCGCCGGCCTGAGTGCTTACCGTGCTGCCAGGAAGCACACACCCTCCGTTCTCCTCATCGAGGGGGGTAGCTACGGCACGACTTGTGCCCGTACCGGCTGCATGCCCAGCAAACTGCTGATCGCCGCGGCCAATGCCATTCATGATGCCCGGCACGTCGAGCCTTTCGGCGCGCGTATCGAAAGTGGCGTCACCGTCGACCGCCATGCCGTGATGCAACGGGTAAGGGACGAGCGCGATGCCTTCGTCGCCTCGATCCTCGACTCGATCGAGGCCTTTCCCCCTGAGGATAAGCTGCGCGGTCAGGCCTGCTTCGAGAACGCCACTACCCTGGTGGTTTCCGGTCATACCCGGATACGTTTCTCACGCGCTATCATTGCCACCGGCTCCTCGCCGCACATTCCCAAGCCGTTACAGGCCGCCGGCGAGCGAATTCTGACCAGCGATACGCTCTTCGACCTGGAGGCGCTGCCCGAGTCGGTCGCCGTGTTCGGCCCCGGGGTCATTGGGGTGGAACTGGGCCAGGCGCTGGCACGGCTTGGCGTAAGAGTGCGCATGTTCGGGCGCAGCGGTGGCGTAGGCGGTTTGCAGGACGAAGACCTGCGCTCCGCGGCCGTGCGCCTGTTCAACGAGGAGTTCTACCTCGACCCGCAGGCGGAAACCCACGATATCCGGGGCGATGGCAATGGAGTCAGCGTGACGTTCACCGAGCGCGACAGCGGCAAGCGGCTGACCGAGCGCTTCGATTACCTGCTGGCTGCCACCGGGCGCCGCCCTAACCTCGGCGAACTGGACTTGGAATGCGCGGGCATCGAGACAGGTGACAAGGGTACGCCCCTGTTCGATCGCCATACCCTGCAGTGCCGCAACACGGAAGGCAGGCCAAGCCATATTTTCATCGCTGGCGACGTCGATCATGCCGAGCCGCTGCTGCACGAGGCCACCGACGAAGGGCGTATCGCCGGGGACAACGCGGGGCGCTTTCCCGATGTGAGGGTCGGCTACCGGCGAGCTCCTCTGACCATCGTTTTCAGCGAGCCGCAGATTGCCAGCGTGGGCCGTAGTCGTCCCGAGATCGAGAAGACCCATGTGCCGGGGCAAGATTACGCCATTGGCGAGTTGAGTTACGAGAATCAGGGGCGCGCCAAGGTAATGCGCCAGAA
Organism: Modicisalibacter luteus DSM 23508; assembly: GCF_000378505.1. Taxonomy (GTDB): domain Bacteria; phylum Pseudomonadota; class Gammaproteobacteria; order Pseudomonadales; family Halomonadaceae; genus Modicisalibacter; species Modicisalibacter luteus. The sequence goes on from NZ_KB900000.1 coordinate 48,435, forward strand.
TCGGGGCCTGCTGCACCTGTATGGCGAATATGGTACCGGACTGTTTCTAGGCGCGGAACTCGTCGCACCCCAGGCCGAGCATCTCGGTCACCTGCTGGCCTGGGCCTATCAGCAGCGCATGACCGTCCGGCAGATGCTCGACATGCCGTTCTACCACCCGACCCTGGAAGAGGGCGTGCGCACGGCCCTGCGTGATCTCAGCGCCAAGTTACTACTCGAACCGGTAATGGTCGATCAATGCATCGAATGCGGGCCGGGTGCCTGATGGCCTCAACGGTATAGCGTTCCCTGACCGACCAGGACCGCCTGACCGGCGATACGAATAGCTGTCAGATGAGTGGCATCGCGCTCCGCTTCGCCATGAATGATGCTCGGTCTCCCCATTTCCACACCCTGCTCGATGCGCCACTGCCATTTTCCCTGACCCGACTCGCGTAATGTCAGCATGCCCACCAGCGCAGACGCAGCGCTGCCGGTGGCGGCATCCTCACGCAGGCTGTTTTCCATCGAGAACATGCGACTGCGTAAGGTTCTACCGGCACACGTTATCGACTGATTCACATAGAGATAGATGGCTTCGTGGCCACTAGGCGCCACCCAGCGCGACCAGTCGCTGGGATTCGGAACAGCGTTTGTCAAGGCATCCAGTGAGGCCAGTTCAATGAGGTGGTAGGGCAAGCCGCAGGAGGCAAGCACCGGCTCGTCAAGGATCTCGGCTTTCGAGAGGCCAAGCAACGAGGCGGCAGCGGTCCTATCGAGACCGCTTTCACTGACGGTAGCTGGCTGGGCCGTTTTGAAACATGCCAAGGATCCGTCAAAACGAACCTCCAGTGGGCCGACACCGGCCTCGAGAATCAATGGCTGATCGCGTCGCGCCATGTCGAGGTGGGCGAGAAGATGTGCCGTGCCTACCGTGGGATGGCCGGCGAAGGGTAGCTCGCTGGTGGGAGTGAATATCGATATAGGGAAGCGGCTGGCGCCGGTCGCTTCGCCGACAAACACGGTCTCGGAGAGGTTGAGCTCATTGGCGATTGCCTGCATGCGCGCCGTGCCCCAGCCATGCGCGAAGGGAAACACGGCCAGCGGGTTGCCGGTAAAGGCGCGGTCGGTAAAGACATCCAGCAAGTAGTAATCAGCGGGGTGGTGGTTCATCTCGAGAATGCCTCCTGAGCATGAGCGAATCAGCCCTTCCAGAACGGCTTACTACCCTCGCGCAGGGCGTCGGCTCGTGATAGGCCAATGTCTTTGAGAAGTCGGTCATCCAATGCCATCAGGCAGCGACGTGTGCTGTGGCGGTGACGATAGGTATCGAACCGGGCCATGAACCGGGAAAGTCTGGCGAGGCGCATGAGTCGTCTCCTGTAGTTGAATAATCACAGGCTACGACTGGCGCTGTATCCGATACAGATTCAGAATGCTGAGAGGAAAAGATACAGATTCTCTGCGATGACGTTCTGTATCTTGCTAACCGGCGCATCTGTATCGTCATCAGCACTAAGAAGGGCTCTGTAATGACCCGGTACCAGGAAGTCGCGGCTCTCTTGCGCCAGCGCATTGAACACGGCGTCTATCGTGTTGGTGATCGCCTGCCCTCGATTCGCGCACTGTGCCGGGAACATGCCATCAGCATCTCAACGGCCCAGGAGGCCTATCGGCGGCTGGAAGACGCGATGCTGGTCGAGGCACGCGCCAGGTCCGGCTATTTCGTCCTGCCTCGCCAGGCTCCCGCTCAACTACCGGCAGTGACACGCCCGGCCCAACGACCTTTGGAGGTATCTCAGTGGGATCAGGTGCTGGAGTTGGTTGGCATGAACCGCGATCACGGTGTGCTAATGCTGGGTCGTGGTATCCCCGACCTGGATGCCGCCACACTCAAGCCTCTGCAGCGCCTGCTCGCCGGGCTGTACCGGCATGGCGATGCGCTGTCGGCTAGCTATGATTCACTGATCGGTAGCCTGAAACTGCGCCAGCAGATCGTGAGGTTGGCGACGACCTCGGGCTGCCTGTTGCATCCCGACGATGTGTTGATCACCACCGGCTGTCAGGAAGCCCTGGCCATCGCGCTGCGCACGCTGACCTCGCCCGGCGATGTGGTTGCCGTCGACTCGCCGAGTTTCTACGGCACCATGCAGATCCTCAAGGCCAACGGCCTCAAGGCGATGGAGATTCCCACCGATCCGCGTGACGGTATCAGCCTCGAGGCGTTGGAACTCGCTCTGGAGCAGTGGCCGGTCCGTGCCATTCAGGTCACGCCGACGTGCAACAATCCATTGGGTTACACCATGCCAGAGGTCAAGAAGCGTGCTCTAGTGCGTCTCGCCCAACGTTTCGATGTGGCCATCGTCGAAGACGACATTTATGGCGACTTGTCCTTTGTCACGCCGCGCCCCCGCACACTCAAGTCTTATGATGATGATGGCCGGGTCCTGCTGTGCAGCGGTTTTTCGAAGACGCTGATGCCTGGGCTGCGGGTCGGCTGGCTGGCGCCGGGGCGTTATCGCGACCAGGCGCTGCATATGAAGTACGTATCTACTGGCGCCTCGGCAACCCTGCCCCAGCTTGCTGTGGCCGAGTTCGCCGCCAAGGGGCACTATGAGCGGCATGTTCGAGAGATGGTGCACCGCTACCAGCGTCACCGTGACATCCTGCTTGGTTGGGTCGGGCAGCATTTCCCCCAGGGAACCCGGGTCAGCTACCCGCAGGGCGGCTTCCTGCTATGGCTGGAACTCCCGGAAGCCATCGACTGCATACGTCTCAATGAACGGCTTGCCGAGGTCGGTGTACGAATCGCACCGGGCTCGCTGTTTTCGGCGTCCGGCAAATATCGCCATTGTCTGCGCCTGAATTATGCTGCGGCACTCACACCCGAAACCGCCGTCGCGGTGCGGCAAGTCGGGGAAGTGGCAGAAGCGATGCTGCGCGAGGAAGCCGAACTGGTCGGCTAGCGTTTGTCTCGTACTCAGGCAGTGGCTTCTCGGGCCGGGAGTTCCCGGGTGGCATCCTCGAAGCGGTTGACCTGACGCAGCGAGGGAAACAGTTTCATCCACAGCCCGACCACGGTGAGGGTGCCGATGCCGCCGATCACGGCGGCCGGCACGGCGCCGAACCAGGCCGCGCTGGTGCCGGCGCGAAACTCGCCGAGTTCATTGCTCGATCCGATGAACAGCATGTTGACGGCGTTGACCCGGCCGCGCATCTCGTCGGGGGTGGCGAGCTGGATCAGGGTAATGCGCACGTTGACACTGATCATGTCGGCGGCACCGGCCACCAGCAGCGCCAGCCACGACACCCAGAACACCGTCGACATCGCAAATACCAGGTTGGCGATGCCGAAGATCGCCACCGCCACGAACATAATCCAGCCTACGTTGCGCTTGAGTTCGCGCACCCCAAGATAAAGCCCCATCAGGAGTGCACCGACGGCAATGGCGCTACGCAGTGCACCCAATCCTTCGGGGCCAACATGCAGAACCTCCTGCGCATAAATGGGCAGCAAGGCAATCACGCCACCCAACAGCACCGCGAACAGATCCAGCGAAATGGCGCCGAGAATGATCGGCTTGTTGCGAATGTAGGCGATGCCCGCCGTAAAGCGCTTCCAAGCCGTTGTTTCCTGAGGGCGGGCTTCATTGCGGTAGCGTACCGGCACCGTGGTCAGCAGCAGCAGACCAAGCAGGAAGCAGCCCAGGCACACGGCATAGGTCAGGCTCCCGCCGTAGGCGTACAGCACCCCGCCGAGCAGGGGGCCGCCAATCACCGCGATCTTCATGATCGAGCTGTTCAGCGCGATGGCGCGGGAGAGCTGGTCGCGAGGCACGATTTGGGGCAGCAGGCTTTGCAGCGTCGGGCCAGTAAAGGCGCGGGCGCAGCCAAACAGCGCAAGCACGGCATAGAAGCCGGTCACGTCATGGGACGCCGTGTATGAAAGCCACAGCAGCAGGGCGCTGCATATTGCCTGCACGGTCCAGCTGGCAGCGAGAATATGCTTGCGATTGAAACGGTCGACCAGATCCCCGGCCGGTAACAGCAGCACGACCATGGGCAGGAACTGAGCAAGGCCGACATAGGCCAGCGACAATGGATCGCGAGTGATGTCGTAAACCTGCCAGGCCACGACCACGGCCTGGATCTGCATGGCGAATACCGCGGCCAGACGCGAGAACAGGAAAGCGAAAAAAGCGAGAGGGATGGAACGATCCCGTGGAGCCGAGTCGGAGCGCGACATTGAATCGTTGGGCATTAAAATCACCGGTGAGAATGAGCCGTATGATTCTAAGCCCATCGACAAGGAATTTCATGAGCTAACTAATAGCTTGTTAACTATGCCAAGGCTCCAGTCCAGGCTGGAAATCCGTGATCATCTTTGGTTAACAGGACAGCCACGTTCCTTGCTCGGGGCATGACCGACACGTCGCCGGAAGGCGCGCGAGAAGCTCGAGACATCTGCGAACCCCAGGTCCATGGCGATGGCACCTATGGGGCGAGGGGTATGGCGTAGCCAATGCTGCGCCCAATAGATACGCCGGTTCATGACATACTGCTGAGGTGACATCCCGAACTGGCGCTGGCACAGCAGATGGAACTGACTTTGACCAAGATGCATGGCGTCAGCCAGCTCCGCATTGTCAGGAGGAGACGCGAGGCGCTGGTCGATGAATCGGTTCAATGCCTCGGCGGAGAGCCGCTGACGTTGCATGCCTTTCAGATCGACGTCACCCACCAACTGACTGAACTGACTCACGAACAGCATCGCCAATTGATGATTGACCAAACGAATCTGCGCATCGTCGCTGGCCGCTTTCACCTGTGTCGTAGCGAATTCCACCATGGGAAGCAGGGTCGGGGGCAAACTGAGCGAACGAGGCTCGGCAAACAGAGATTCGCGAAGGTCCAGTGCGCAGCTCCGCTCCAGAGATGCCAGGCAGGGATCGGCGGCGTCAAGGTCGATCACGAAGACCTCGCACTCGTCCTGGCGGCCCAGGTAGGAGTGGGGTTCACCTGACGGCAGAATCGCGGCCTGTCCCAGCACCAGGCGCCCTCCACCCCGCGTGAATTCATAATCCATGGCACCCCGCCAACCCAACATCAACTGGGGAGCGTCGTGACAGTGCTCGCCTGATGTCCGGGCAATCAGATTGCATCTAGCCTGGGTCTGCTGCATGAGCATGTTACCGGAAGGATGGCAATTGCGGAGCCTGAGTCAACGCTTGCGGAGCCTGGGTCAAAAGATCCACCTGTCTGCTCCATAAACTGTCATCAGGCACAATTAAAATGAGGTTGACATGTTTCTGAATGCCGAACAAGTAACCCAGGCACTGCCTTGGGATGCTATGGTAGAGGCGCTGGACGACATATTCACCCGCACCGTTCACTCTCCTGTCCGTCATCACCACCATATGCACGTTCCCGGTGACCCGGACGCCACTCTGCTACTCATGCCCGCCTGGATCGAAGGCCAGTACCTTGGGGTCAAGCAGGTCAACGTGTTTCCCGGCAACAGCGCCCGTGGAGAACCCGGACTCAGTAGCCACTACCTGTTGAGTTGCGCACGTACCGGCCGCCACCTGGCTCAACTGGACGGCAATGAATTGACCGCGCGTCGCACGGCGGGAGCCTCCGCACTGGCAGCCCGTTATCTGGCCCGCGAGGATGCCAGTGAGTTGCTGATGATCGGGGCGGGGCGCATGGGGCACCGACTGATTCCGGCGCACCGAGCCATTCGGCCGATCGAGCGGGTGAGGGTATGGGACATTCGGGAATCGTCTGCGCGGGCGCTGGTTGAAGAACTCGTTGCCGAGGGAGTCGATGCCCAGGTGGTCACTACGGATGGACTGGCTGAGGCTGCCGGTCGCGCCGATATCATCAGTTGCGCCACGCTCAGCCGGGAGCCCCTGATCCGCGGCGAATGGCTGTCGCCCGGGACCCACGTGGACCTTGTCGGCAGTTTTACGCCGCAGATGCGCGAAGCCGACGATGACGTCATGCGCCGGAGTGCAGTCTTCGTTGACACTCGTGACGGGGCGCTGAGCGAAACCGGCGATTTGATCGATCCGCTTGCCAGCGGCGTCATCACCGAAGCGGACATTCTGGCCGATTTTCCCGATCTGTGCGGTGGCCGGCATGCCGGACGCTCAGCGCTGGCTGACGCCGGTCAGGCCATCACCGTCTTCAAGTCGGTCGGTGCCTCGATAGAAGATTTGGCTGCCGCCATTGCTGCTTTTGAAAGAAGCGCTGGTTAATCGCTGCGACTGACGCCAGTCAAAGACGTAAACACAACAAGGCTAATACAAGAGTTGACTTAGTATGAAACGTGAATCCAACGCTATTGCACTGCCATCTCTGGGTATGGCGCTGCTGCCGATCGTGTTGACGATCGGGCTGCTGGCTATCCAGTTATTCTATTATGACGATTTCACGCCACATATTCCGTTGGCGCTGGGCGCGGCCATCGCTGCCATCTTCGGTTGGAGCCGAGGTTACCGCTGGAAGGAAATGGAGGCCGGCGGCTTCAAACTACTACACGTAGCGATGCCCGCAGTCGCCACGCTGATCGTTGTCGGCATGCTGATCGGCGTGCTGATTGCCAGCGGCACCGTGCCGACACTGATCTACTACGGCCTCGAGCTACTCAGTCCGCAATGGTTTCTGGCCGCTACCATGCTGATGTGCTCCGTGGTGTCGTTGGTAGTTGGCTCCTCCTGGACCACAGTAGGTACGGTGGGGCTAGCACTGATGGGAATCGGTACCGCCCTGGAAATCCCGGTGTACTGGACGGCGGGCGCCATCGTTTCCGGTGCCTTTTTCGGTGACAAGATGTCCCCGCTTTCGGATACCACCAACCTCTCTCCCGCGGTCACTGAGACCAACATCTTCGACCATATCAAGAATATGTTGCCCACAACGGTGCCGGCGATGTTGATCGCACTGGTCATCTACGCCTGGGCCGGTGGCGCTGAATTGAGCAGTGCAGGCACGTTGGCGCGTATCGTCAATATTCGTGAAGGGCTGGATAATGCCTTTCAGCTGGGCTTCTGGCAGTTGTTGCCACTCCTGCTCATTCTGTCCTTGGCCTTCCTGAAAGTGGCGCCCATACCGGCGTTGTTTACTGCGACCTGTCTGGGCGGCATCATCGCCATGCTGACTCAAGGCGTCTCATTCCATGATGTGCTGACCTTTGCCCATAGCGGATTCACCATCGACACCGGCATGGGGCCGCTGGATAGCCTGCTTAACCGTGGGGGGGTTACCTCCATGACCTGGGTAGTCACGCTGATCATCTTTGCGCTGGTGTTTGGCGGTATTCTTGAGAAGACCCGTTGCCTCGAGAAAGTGGTAACGACCATCACCGAGAAGGCGCGCAGCTTCAGGGCGCTTCAGACCAGTGCGGTGCTCACGCCGATTTTCGTCAATGCCATTGCCGGCGATGTCTACCTCTCCATCGCCTTGCCGGGACGCATGTACGTCAGTGCCTATGACCGCATGGGCTACTCACGACTCAACCTCTCTCGTGCCATCGAAGAGGGCGGCACGCTGGTGTCCCCGCTGATTCCCTGGAACGTAGGGGGCGCCTTCGTCATTACCACACTGGGGCTTACGATCGGTGACGGCGATCTGAGCGCACTGCTTTATATCCCGCTTGCCTTTGCCTGTTGGCTCTCGCCGTTGCTGAGCATTATCTACGCTCAGTTCGGCCTGTTCTCATACAAGGCGGATCCGGAAAAGCGCCCCAATAGCGATCAGCCTGCACGATTGTCTTCGCAAGTCGACGATGAAGGTCCGATACCGCCCCGTGATGAGAACATTGCACTGGAGAACTCCGGTACATCATGAGTGCTAGCGCATCTTCACTCCGCCCCGACGTCGTGGTCGTCGGGGCAGGCCTGATAGGCTTGTCCAGTGCCCTGAAGCTCTGTCAGGAGGGGCTTCGGGTATTGGTAATCGATCGCGACGAGCCTGGGAAGGGGGCCTCTTTCGGGAATGCGGGCTATCTAGCCACCGAACTGGTCAACCCGCTCTCGACCCCTGATACCCTGCGGCGTGCGCCTGGGCTGCTGCTTGATCCCCATGGCCCACTGGCTCTGCCGCCGCACTACTTGCCAGCGCTGATGCCCTGGCTTTTGCGTTTTACCCTCGCCGCACGCAAAAAAAACGTCGATCAGAGCCAGCGCGCGCTTGCCGCGCTAAACGCGAGGGCAGTGGGAGCATGGCAACGCTGCCTAGATGGCATCGGTGCCCGGGATGAACTGATCGCCTCGGGCTACCTGATGGTGTGGGAAAAAAAGAACGCACTGGAACAGGCGCGGCGACATCAGGCGCAGCTCAACGAATACGGCATTGCTACCGAACTGCTTGATGCCGATGCGGTACAGGCGCGCGACAGCGGTCTGAGCCGCAGTATCCATCACGCTCTGCTCTTTCCTAACGCTCATCAGGTGAGTGATCCTTACCGCGTAGTGCAGCGCCTGGTTGATGCATTCAAAAGGGCAGGTGGTGTGATCGACCGCGAAAGTGTCGAGAACGTCGCCGTCACCCATGAAGGCGTGACGATAACCACCGACCAGCGCCGTATCGAGGCAGGCCGTGTAGTCATTGCTACCGGAGCGTGGAGCAGCCGACTCGCTGAGCAGTTGGGTCTGAAGGTTCCGCTGGAAGGCGAAAGCGGTCATCACCTGACGCTCACGGATCGGGCTGGCGCGTTACGTCAGCCCGTTGGCTCGGCCGAGCGCAACGTGGTAATGACACCCATGACATGCGGCCTTCGGGTCGTGGGTTTCTCCGAGTTGGGCGGACTGGCGCTTAAGCCTAATCCCAAGCGCTCGCGCACGCTCAAGCATCACGTCTCGGCGCTATTAAGCGATAACCACGGGGTAGATCAGGCTCGCGACTGGATGGGGTTTCGTCCCACACTGCCGGATTCCCTACCGGTCATTGGCCAACATCCGCGTCATTCCCAAGTCCAGTTCGCCTTCGGTCATCAGCACTTGGGGCTGACTCAGGCAGCAATTACGGCAGAGCTTGTTGCCGATCAGATGATGGGGCGGGCCGCGGATATCGACCTCACGCCTTTCCGAGTGGATCGTTTCGAGCACGCTTGACTAGCGGTACTACCACTGCAACGGCGTCCTGCCGTTGGCTGTTTCTTTCGGGGCCCCTGCCAAAACCACGCCGGAATCTCTCCAGTGCCAGTCGTCCTATCTTGACCAGCTTCGGCTGGTCTTTTTTTATGCAGTCGTGCTGGCAACGAAAGGCATAACACCACCTGCCAATAATGGCAGGCGGAGGTGAGGTAGGGCAGTAGATCACTTCATCACTGAAAAATATCCAGATGAGCAAAAGCGTTATCCTGCGCAACTCTCGTTTTTTCTACTGCCACGACACGATACGCTTTAGGTGAACCCATGGAACGGGAATGCCATGAAGATCCATGCGCGCGAGGTGATCGGCTTGGTGTTGATCGTGGTGGGGATTGGCTTTGAAAAGCAATGGTGGACGATCCCACGGGAGTGGAGTCCCTGGAAGCCGCTGCACATTGCCGATCCGATCACGCCGGTCACGCAGTGGAAGTTGCAGCGCCTGGAAGACGACAGCGAAGCCTGTCTTGCTGCGATACGGACGGCGCCGGAAGGCGCAGTGGAGTATACCCCGTTGGCGCCCTATACCCCCGTCGAGGGATGCGCTCTGGATAACGTGGTGCGGATACAGCGTACCGGTGTGAGCTTCAATCGAAGCTTCGTGGCGAGCTGTCCGCTGGCCGTGGCCTGGGTGCTCTACGAGCGGCATCGGCTGCAACCGTTGGCACGCGATGTGTTCGGGCAACCGGTGGTAAGTGTGGAGCATTACGGTAGCTTTGCCTGCCGCAACATCTATCACCGGGCCAATGCCCGGCGCAGCGAACATGCTACTGCGGAGGCGTTGGATATAGCGGCTTTTCAGCTCGACGATGGGCAACGTATCGAGGTATTGCACGACTGGGAGGGAGATGCTGACAAGAGCCGCTTTCTGCACGAGGCGCAGGAGACGGCGTGTGGGCTATTCGGCACCGTGCTGGGGCCCGAATACAATGCCGCGCATGCCAATCACTTCCATCTTGGCATGCGCGGCGTCAGCGTTTGCCGCTGATCAGTCTAGTAGCGCGCGCGGTTGCTGTTGCGTGATGCAATGGATGTTGCCCCCGCCGAGCAGTATCTCCCGTGCATCGACTGTGATCACACGCCGCCCCGGAAACAGCCCCTCCAGGATGGCCTTGGCCTCGTCGTCGCGCGCCGGATCAAGGCGGGGCATGACCACCACTGTGTTGCCGATATAGAAATTGACGTAGGAGCCGGCCATACGGTCGCCGGGCTGGCGCGGGCGTGAACTGCTCAGGCGATCGACGCCACTAGCCTCGGCCTCGGCGATGGTCAGCGGTCCCGGCATCGGCAGCTTATGCACGGTGAGCCGACGTCCACGGGCGTCGGTGGCCGACTCGAGAATCTCTAGCGCCTCGCGAGAGATGGCATGCTGCGGGTCGTTATCGTCATCGGTCCATGTCAGGGCCACTTCGCCAGGGGCGACGTAACAGCATAGATTGTCGATGTGCCCGTCGGTCTCGTCGAGGTAGCACCCACGCGGTATCCAGATAACCTTGGTCACGCCCAGAAAGTCGCCGAGCAGCTTCTCCAGGTCAGCCTTGGTCATGTTGGGGTTGCGATTGGGATTGAGCAGGCACTCTTCGGTGGTAATCAGCGTACCTTCGCCATCCACATGGATCGACCCACCTTCCAGTACCAGTGGGGTAAAGAAGCGCTGCACGCCCAGCATCTCGGCGATTTTCAAGCGAATACGCCGATCCTTGTCCCAGGGAAAATAGAGTCCGCCGTTGAGCCCACCCCAGGCATTGAATTCCCAATCGACCATCGCCAGGCGCCCATCCGGGTGAGTCAGGAAGGTCGGCCCGACATCGCGCATCCAGGCATCGTTGCTCGACAACTCGATGACGCGAACGTGCTCGGGGAGCTGATGACGAGCGTTTTCGTACTGATCGTCATTGACACCGACAAAGACCGTTTCGCTCTCGGCGATAGCCTTGGCTACCGCCACGAAGGCGGCCTGGGCGGGCTTTCCGCCGTAGCGCCAGTTGTCGGGGCGCTGTGGCCAGAGCATCCAGCAGGCGTCGTGCGGGGCAAACTCGGCCGGCATGCGGAAGCCAAGCTCAGCGGGTGTCGGAGTTTGCGTGGGGGGGGTAACGCTCATGACAAACCTCAAGATATCCTGCTCTCACAATTAACAGGGTTCGGAGGAACCGGCAATGGCAACACCGCTTACGTTAGCCTGCTCCCGGCCTGGCTGTCGGCCAGGGCCGTAAGCTAGTCTGAACCCGACCATCATCTTCAACACAGGAGGCGATCAATGAAGCTAACCATTCAAGGTATCGAAGACCAGCGGCCGATCCCCGAGACTTTCGCCTTCGGCGTGCCCGGTGACGGCGAGCCGATGACGTTGGGAGCCAATCGCAACCCGGCACTGACCTGGTCGGAGGCGCCCGATACTACCCGCAGCTTTGCCGTGCTCGTGGTCGACCCGGACGTGCCTGGTGACCCCAGCGACGTGAACCAGGAAGGCAAGACCCTGCCATCCAGCATGGCGCGCGTCGATTTCTACCACTGGGTCGTGGTGGATATCCCCGGCGACATCCAGGCAATCGGAGAAGGCGAGGATTCCGATGGTGTCACGCCCAAGGGCAAGGCACCGGGACAGACCCCGATCGGGCTACGCGGCATCAATACCTTTACCGACTTTTTGGCCGGCGACCCTGACATGGGCGGTACCTACGGTGGTTACGATGGGCCATGTCCGCCATGGAACGATGAGCTAGTGCATCGCTACCGATTTACCGTCTATGCCCTGGATATCGAATCGCTGGGATTGTCCGGCGAGTTTACCGGTAATGACGCGCTGAAAGCGATGGAAGGCCATGTGCTCGACCAGGCCACGGTCACCGGCACTTATACGCTGAATCCTGATCTGCGCAAGTAAGTTCGCCACGGCCGCCAGTGGCAGGCGGCCGTTTCTGCAGGCCCGGCAGGTAAGGCGAGCAGGGCGATTAACCTATCAATAGCAGGGCGGAATACGTGACGGCGCCTACGGCGAAGGGCCAGAAACGGCTCAGGCGTTCTTCAGGCAACTCTTCCTTCAGCACGTTAAGCACCACGCCACCGGCCAAGAAAGCGAACAAGGTGCTTGTCGCCGCTTCGCTGACTTGTACGTTTAGCCCCACCAGCCAGCCGATAACGACGGCGGAAGCCAGTACCCAGCGTCCCCTATGAAGGTAGCTCTCGCGATGGTGCTGGTACAGTCCGTGATCGTTCACCAGAAAGTGAAAAGCCATGGCCAGAAAATAGAATAGCAGCTCATGCGACTCGCCTTCCCGATAGACGAGTAGGTAGCCGATGAGGGCGTTATATAGGGTAAAGGAGCCAATGTGTAGCCAGAACATACCTTTGCCAGGTCGGCGTTGCCTGGCAGAAGTTCTTTGATCCTGCTTGACCAGTCGTTCCAATCCGTAGAAAACGGAAAGACCAGCAAGCGCCACAAGATAGGCATGGTGTTCGACAAACGAGACGATACCTTGCTCGCCCAGGGTCCGCTGGGCTTCTTCGAGTTCAGGAAAGATATGAATGAAAACATAGGCGACAGAAATCCCGCCTGCAAAGGATAGCCAGCTACTTCTGGGAATATCATTTAGATAGCGCAATTTTCCGGCGAGTAGATGAATAGCCGCCAAGCCAGAAATTAGAACTAATTGAATTAGCATAAATAAATACAACTTTGTAAAAACAAACCGCCAACAGGACGTACCTGTTGGCGGTGCCAGGGAAATTCCGTTTTCCTGGGTTACTCATCCGTGAGTCAGCGAATCAGTGCATCTTAACGATTGCCACCGCCGCTGTGCTGGCCTCCTTTCTTGCCGGCTTCTGAGGCCTTCTTGGGATCATTGGCGAAATTGCCGCCGCTCTCCTTACCACCTTTTTGACCGGCTTCTGAGGCTTTCTCCGGATCGTTGGCAAAGTTGCCACCACTGTGTTGGCCACCTTTCTGGCCGGCTTCAGAGGCTTTCTCCGGATCGTTGGCGAAATTACCACCGCTGTTCTGGCCACCCTTGTGGCCGGCTTCAGAGGCGCGCTCGGGATCGTTCTTGAAGTTGCCCCCGCTCTGCTGGCCGCCTTTGTGACCAGCCTCGGAAGCACGTTCCGGATCGTTGGCGAAGTTACCGCCGCTATTGTGGCCACCCTTCTGACCAGCTTCGGACGCCTTCTGGGGGTCGTTGGCGAAGTTGCCACCGCTATGCTGACCACCTTTCTGACCAGCTTCGGAAGCTTTCTTGCGGTCTTCGGCAAAGTTACCAGAACCACCACGATGTTCTGCCATGTCTAACACCTCCTTCGTCCATCAATAAAATACGTAACAATTCCTTCTATTACGCTTAACGGTGATGCCTTTTAACGTCCCGCTTTGGCTAAGCCAATGTTGACTGGGCCGTTAATCAGCGCCGTTATGGGAAACGTAGGTTCGCTTATGCGGATACGCAAGGTTAAACAGCGGGTGGTTTCATTTTTTTTCATTGATTAATATAAGCTAACAAGTGTGCATCCGTAATGATCTATTGAGGAGCGCTGATTTATATAAGTTTTATCTGTAAATCGCTGAACTTAAAATATTTTGTGTGAATGACTTGTCATTTGAGCGTGGGAAGAGGGAGGCATGTGTTAACACGGGTGTCTGAGATAAGCGCAGTTTCAGTGAACAGGCTTCAACTGGATTCATTCAAGTTCTTGAGCATGTTGCGGCACGCACATAACAACTGTTGTTCATAGGCATTGCCGCATCATGGGCAGGCACGGCCTACGGTGAGGCCGCTAGGCCGAAATAATTATTGTTAAATCCGGCCATGCCCCTCACGCACATATCCGGTGATACCAGAAGTCCAGAACCAATTGGGAGACTAGCGCAGCAAGGTCATCCAGGCATTGGCCGTGCCCAGCAGGTGTTCTCGACAGGCTTTCCAGCGTGGGCGCTGTGCCCAAGCCTGTGGGTCGATTTCCTGGCTCTGAGCAAGGTTGTCTTCGAACAGACGACGCATGTCGTGTGCGAAGCGGCTGCTGATCACCTCCTGATTAGCCTCAAGATTCCAGCGCAGGCTCCAGTGGTCGAAATTACAGGAACCGATCGTGCTCCAGTCGTCGACCAGACAGAACTTGGCATGGGTAAAGGTCGGCTGGTACTCGTAGATGCGCACGCCAGCCCGCATCAAGCGGCGATAATAGTGCTGTCCTGTGTAGCGTACGCTGGGGTGATCGTGCCGGGGGCCGGCAACCAGCAGACGCACATCGATACCTCGCCGGGCCGCAGCCATCATGCGACGGCGCAGGCTTAACGTAGGCAGGAAGTAAGGCGTGCATATCCAGACACATTCACGAGCCGTGGCAATCCGCCGTTGCAACGAGAAGCGGATTTCCTGGTAACGGCGTCCTCGGCCATGCGCGACGCGGCCGATCATGCCAGCGCCGGAGGCTTCCTGATCGTGGACGTTGCTCTGTGTTCGGACAGGTGAGGAGCGGACACGTTGGCGCTGGTTTGCAGATGACCAGGCCTGGGAGAAGAGCGCAGCCCAGTCCTCGACGACGGGTCCCTCGATCTTGGTAACAACATCGTACCAATTGAAGAGAAACTCGTCCGTGATGCAGTAGCCACCGGTGAACGCCATGCAGTGATCAATGACAAGCATCTTGCGATGATCGCGGGTCAGGCTCCTCGACAAGCGGCCGGGAGTGATGGGGTTGAACAGGCATATTGTCGCGCCGGCCTCTGTCAATCGATCACGGTCGCGCTGCTTGAATCCCTTGGCGCCATAGGTATCGAGCAGCAAATAGACGTGTACCCCTCGTCGGGAGGCCCTTGCCAGGGCGTCGATGAACAGATCGGCGTGATGTCCCGATTCCATCAGATACTGCTCGAAGAGAACCGAGTGTCTGGCGCCCTCGATGGCGTCAAGCATGGCCGGCACATAGCGCTTCGCCGCCGGCAGGAGTTCGAACTGGTTGCCCTGCGTCCATTCATCATGCATTGCTGGTCTGGCCCTCCCTGGCCTCGTACCGATGTGTCCGGCCTTCCATGGCCATGTCGAGCGACCACCCTAGCCGGGCAGGGCGAGATTCGCCAGGGTGTTATTACGAGGCGGATATGGCTATTGGGTTCCAGTGTCCAAAGGAATATGCGCTTCGAAAACCTGCCTCCAGAGTTCCCGGCTACACCAGTGGGAAGCCGGGTCGTACTGGGTACGCAGACGTACGACGACCGAGCGTGTCACCTTGGCGCCGTGTTCGTCCCTTATCGCGGCCAGCGCCTGCTGAAGTCCTGTACCGGTTTCCGCTGTGAGTGCCTGGCCCTGGAACTGGCTCCAGACATGCCGGCACAGGCCGTTGATACGGTTTTCCTGCATCTTGTAGGCGGCTTGGCTGCTACTGCGGCGGGCGTCGGTAGGCTGGTGCTTGGGGGAGGGTGAGGCGTAAGCTGCCTTTTCCTGTGCCGCCTGATCCACGATGGCCCGGGCGCGTGCCGAGTGCTTGAACAGCAAGGCCGACATCGGCATGGCTCCGATGACTCGCTCGCACGTCTCGGCTGCATCGCACCACCAGTCGTACAGGCAGGGATCGCTGGCCAGTTTTTCCACGATGCGCTTGTGGTCGATCTGGAGTTGCTTGGCCACATATTCAGTCATCAGCAAGGGGATACCCAGCTGATCGCGAATGGTACGCAGGCGGAAGTTGGCGGGATTGCCATCCTCGCTGGTCCGGCCTTCGGCGAGTGCATCGAGGAAATCGCCGACATGGCGGTAATCGCCGGGACGATGCGGTTGCCCGGTGCTGACCCCCTTGTAGTCACAAGGGCTGCCGTCTGTCGACCAGCCGAGAGCTTGTGGAACGACACGGCAAGTGCGGAAGAAAGTCTGGCAGATGTGCTGGGCCAGGTAGTCGATCAGGTCATCGGACAGGCCGAAAGATGGGCCGCCGATGGCTTGGCGTAGCTGGATTGCGGTGACGCTGTCAGGTTTGAGCGACATGACTGCGATGCCCTCCGTGGCAAACGAAACATGCTGATACATAGCGTAACATAGTTCACCTTGGCCGGTATGGCACGCCTGGAAGACTTTGGTCGCAATAAGTGAAAGAAATCAGGGGAAGCGGCATTGGGTTCCCGGCGCACTTGGCGGTTGTTATTATGTATGGATGAACAGTATTCGTAACCGCTGATGATAGCAAATTCGCTCGACGATCCTCTTTACTACTTGAAGAACTTCAAGACGGTACTGAGCTGGGTCAACGATCGTTATCGTGACCTGCTCAATACCGAAGAACGGGAGTTCATTGAGGTCTTTCCCGCTTTGCCCGAGACGGCGCAAGCGCTATTGGTGCGCATGATCATGCGCAAGGGCACCCTGTTTCGGGCAAGCAAGCTGAGCTATACCGAGATCGGCGACGAACATGAGGCCGTCAGCCCCTTGCTGGCTACTGGTTGGGTGGATGCTGACGCCGTCCTCACCTTCGAGGAGCTCTGTAGCCTGTTGACCAAGGCGGAAATCGTCGCGAACTTTCGCCACCATCAACCCTGTGCGGCTCTGCGCAAGCCCGAGCTGGTAGAGCAACTTCAACCGGTGGTAGGGGAGCCTCGTTGCTTCTTGCAGTGGTGCCCAGGCAGCAAGGATCGGGTATATGCACTGCGCCTCAGGGCATTGTGCGATCGCTTGCGCCTGATGTTCTTTGGCAATCTGCGCCAGGGGTGGTCCGAATTCGTACTCGCCGACCTGGGTATCTACCGTTACGAGCAAGTGGCGTTCAGTCCTGAGTCACGCGCCTTTCGCTGCCGCGACGATATCGAGGCCTATCTTCATCTCGATGCCTGTCGTGAGCGATTCGAGGCCGACGAGCCCCTGACCGATATCCTGGCCACGCTGCCTGGAGCGTACGACAATGCCTGGCTGGAATCGCGCCGCGCCAAGCTGCTGTTCCGATTGGGCCAGACATGTGAGCGGCAGGGTGAGCTTGAACAGGCACGGCAGCTATATGCCGACTGCACCCACCCTGGCGCACGGGTGCGGCACTTGCGGGTACTGGAACGTAGCGAGCGGTTCGAGGAGGCCTTGGCCTTGGCGCGTGAGGCCGAACGTTTCCCTGAGAGCGCTGCCGAAGCGCAGCATCTCGAGCGCCTGATGCCCAGGCTTCATCGTAAACTGGGGCTGCCTCCTCCGACCCGCCGGGCACCGACTGAGGTCGAGCGCATCGACCTGGTGTTGGATCGCCTTGTCTGCCGTGCGCCGGTGGAACTCGCGGCTCGTGATACCCTGCATGATGAACAGGCGCCCGTGCACTATGTCGAAAACACGCTGATTACGGCGCTATTTGGGCTGCTGTGCTGGGAGGCGATCTTCGCGCCGTTGCCCGGGGCCTTTTTTCATCCTTTCCATAGTGGGCCTAAGGATCTGTTGCACCCCGATTTTCCGACGCGACGCCAAGCTCTGTTCGATGCCTGCTTCGCGCAACTGAACTCGGCGGAGTATCGCGACACGATTCTCGCCAATTACCATGCCAAGCACGGAATCGTGTCCCCCTTCGTGTACTGGGAGGCGCTCGACATGACACTGATCGAGCGGGCACTGGCCTGTTTGCCGCCCGAGCATTTACGGCTGTGGTTCGAGCGCCTGCTCGAGGATATCGCCGCCAACCGTGCCGGAATGCCCGACCTGATCCAGTTCTGGCCAAAGGAAAGGCGCTAC
Source organism: Modicisalibacter luteus DSM 23508 (assembly GCF_000378505.1). Classification (GTDB taxonomy): domain Bacteria; phylum Pseudomonadota; class Gammaproteobacteria; order Pseudomonadales; family Halomonadaceae; genus Modicisalibacter; species Modicisalibacter luteus. Next base: position 66,244 of record NZ_KB900000.1, read on the forward strand.
CGAATGATCGAAGTGAAGGGGCCCGGTGATCGGCTGCAGGATAACCAGCGTCGCTGGCTGGATTTTTGTGTCCGGCACGGCATGCCGGTGGCTGTCTGCTACGTGCAATGGCAGGACGCATGACGGAATCGATATGCCAGGCAGGGGGAGCCGACGCTACGCCCTCCTATAGCGTGGCGGTGCGCACGTTGTGCGAATTCACCGCCAAGGCGGGCGATCTTGATCTGCGTTTCACGCCGTCGCCTTCCGCCCTGGAGGGCATGGCCGGGCATGCTGTGGTGGCGTCACGGCGTGGCGCGGGCTACGAGCGGGAAGTCGCCCTGAATGGAGAGTACAGCCAGTTGCATGTACGGGGCCGGGCCGACGGCTACGATCCCGAGCGCAACCAGCTAGAAGAGGTCAAGACCTTTCGCGGCGATCTCGAACGCATGCCGGCCAACCATCGCGCGCTACACTGGGCCCAGGTCAAGGTCTACGGTGCCCTGTTGTGCGGGGAACGCGACCTACCTGACGTGCGCCTGGCGCTGGTCTACTTCGATATCGTTAGCCAGCGTGAGCATGTACTCAGTGAAGTGCATAGTGCCGCGTCGCTGCATGCGTTCTTCATCGAGCAGTGCCAGCGCTTTCTGGCCTGGGCCGGCCAGGAACGTGACCATCGATTGGCACGGGACCGGGCACTTGGCGAGTTGCGCTTTCCGTACTCGGATTTTCGCAGCGGCCAGCGGGCGCTGGCCGAGACGGTCTACAAGGCCGCCAGCACCGGCCGCTGCCTGATGGCCCAGGCGCCCACTGGAATCGGCAAGACCTTGGGTACTCTGTTTCCGCTGCTCAAGGCCATGCCAGGCCAGCATCTTGATCGCGTGTTCTTTCTGGCCGCCAAAACGCCAGGCCGGCAGTTGGCCTTACAGGCGTTGACGACTCTGACGGCGCCTCAACCTGATCGGGAAGCCTTGCTTCTTCGCGTCCTGGAGCTCACCGCTCGCACCAAGGCCTGCGAGCACCCAGACAAGGCCTGCCATGGCGAATCCTGCCCACTGGCCAGCGGCTTCTATGACCGCTTGCCCAAGGCTCGCCAAGCCGCTGTCGAGCGTGGCTTTCTCGACCAGGCGGCACTACGCGACGTGGCGCTGACCCATGATATCTGCCCGTACTATCTCGGGCAGGAGCTGGCTCGCTGGAGTGATGTCGTCGTCGGTGACTACCACTATTACTTCGACTTCCACGCCATGCTATACGCGCTGACTGTCGCCAATCAGTGGCGGGTCTGCGTGCTGGTGGACGAGGCGCACAATCTCGTCGAGCGGGCACGGGGGATGTATACGGCGCAGCTAGACCAGACGGCAGTCAGGGCGCTAAGCCGGGACGCTCCATCGGCACTGGGCAAGGCGCTGACCCGGGTCGACCGCCAGTGGCGGGCTCTCAATGCTGAGCTGCCGACTCAAGGCCCCCCCGGAGCCAAGCCACAGGATGACGGCTACCGGGTGCTGGCGGAGCTACCTGCCAAACTATTTACGGCGCTGCAGCAGGCCGTCGCCGCGATCACGGATTATCTTGCCGAGCAGCCCGATGGGCTCGACGCTGCGCTGCAGACATTCTATTTCGAAGCGATGCAGCTCTGTCGAATCGCTGACACGTTCGATAGTCATTCATTGTGCGATCTTACCCTGCGCCCCGGACGGCGCGGCAGTCACGTGTCGACGCTGTGTCTGCGCAACGTCGTACCGGCCGGGTTTCTGGGGCCTCGCTTCGAGGCCAGCCACACAAGCGTGCTGTTTTCGGCCACGCTGAGTCCCGAGCTTTATTATCGCGACCTGTTGGGTCTCCCTGAACAAACCGCCTGGCTGGAAACGCCCTCGCCATTCTCCGCTGAGCAAGTGACGCTACGGATCGTCGACCGAGTGTCGACGCGCTATTCACACCGTGCGGCCTCGCTTGATCCGATCGTTGAGATCGTCGCGGGGCAGTACGCGGCCCTTCCCGGCAATTATTTGGTTTTTCTCAGCAGCTTCGAGTATCTGGAACAGGTTGCAGAGCGTTTTCAGGCCCAGCACCCCGAGATCCCTTGCTGGCAGCAGGCACGGCGAATGGATGAGGCGGCGCGGCAGGGCTTTCTCGAGCGTTTTACCGAGCAAGGGCAGGGAATCGGTTTCGCCGTGCTTGGCGGCGCGTTCGGTGAAGGTATCGATCTTCCTGGCAACCGGCTGATTGGTGCCTTTATCGCCACTTTGGGATTGCCGCAGCTCAATCCCGTCAACGAGCAATTCCGCCAACGCCTGGCCACTCAGTTCGGGGCCGGTTATGAATACGCCTATCTTTATCCGGGCGTACAGAAGGTAATCCAGGCTGCGGGGCGGGTGATACGTACTGAGCGTGATCGAGGTGTGATCACGCTGATCGACGATCGCTTCGCGCAGCCGCGCATCCGTCGCCTGCTGCCCAGCTGGTGGACACACCATAAGTCGCCTTGACCGGGCAGCGTAGGCTCACGATAGTGAAGGACACGCTTGGCGCGTTTCACACCTAGCCGATGGACATAAGGATATGGCCACGTCGCTGAGGCATCGCCTGCTCGAAGGCGAGCTCATGGATGATCCCGATATCGATATTCAAGCACACCGTGCAGCGCTGCGGGGGCTGCGCCGGATCAATGTCGCGAGCCGCACGGCAGCGGCGTTGTGGCCCACGATCCGCCGTATTGCCCGGGAGCGCCGCGGCGAACCGCTATCCCTTCTGGATGTCGCTACTGGCGGTGGTGATGTTGCCGTGGCGCTGGCCCGCCGCGCGCAGCGCGATGGCATCGCGCTGCGTGTCGAGGCCTGCGATATCAGTTCCACTGCACTGCGAGTCGCCGAAGAGCAGGCCAGGCGTGGCGGTGTCGAGGTACGCTTTTTTGGTCAGGATATCCTCACTGAGCCGCTGCCAGCCTCTTACGACATTATCGTTTCTACGCTGTTTCTCCATCACTTGAGCGAAGCGCAGATCGTCGAGCTGCTCGAGGCGTGGTCCTGCCAGACCCGCCACCTGATCATCAGCGACCTGCTGCGCAGCCGCACCGGCTACAGTCTGGCTTATCTGGGCACGCGCTTGCTGTCGCTTTCTCCCATCGTGCATGTCGACGGCCTGAAGTCGGTGCGTGCCGCCCTGACCCTGCCTGAGGCCGAAGCCTTGGCGCATCGGGCCGGCCTGACCGGTGCAAGATTTACGCGTCACTGGCCGAGCCGCTTTCTGATGACCTGGTCGCGTGACACGACCTCGGCCGACAATCATCCGCACGAGGCCCACTCATGCATCTGAATACGCTGCCCCGCGACTGGGATGTCGTCATCGCCGGCGCCGGGGTGGCGGGCGCGGTCATCGCCTATCGGCTGGCATGTCGTGGGTTGCGCGTACTGCTGGCGGAGAAGGCCGCCTGGCCACGCAACAAGGCATGCGGTGGCTGCCTCAATGCGGCTACCCTGCGCGCGCTGGACCATGCAGGTCTTGGTGAGGTTCGCCAGTTGGGCCGACCCTATGCGCAACTGGCGCTGGCCAGTGGCCAGCGTAGAGCCACCTTGCCGCTACCGGAGGGCCGCGCCCTCAGTCGGCGGCGACTTGACGACTGGCTAGTGCGGCAGGCCATGCAGGCGGGTGTCGTGTTTCTCGATTCGACCCAGGTCGTGTTACGCCCGGCCGATACCCAGTCTGGTTGCCGCCGCGTCCTGCTGCGCCAACGGCAGGTGCAGTGCACGGTAAGCGCCCGCTTGGTCATCGGTGGCGATGGACTAGGTAGCCGATTACTGCGTGAGGACGCGCCCGACGAGCTTCACGTGGCCGACGGCTCGCGCATCGGCGTCGGTACCACGCTGGATGAAGCGCCGGCGTTCTATACCTCGGGGCGTATCCACATGGCCTGCGCCGCGCCTGGCTATGTCGGCCTTGTGCGTGTCGAATCCAACCGGCTCAACATCGGTGCAGCGCTCGACCCTGATTGGATCAAGCGTTGCGGGGGGCCGGTCGAGGCGGTGAAAGGCGTGCTGCGCCAGGTTGGCTTTCCGAGTTGGGGCGCACTGGATGAGGCCGACTGGCATGGTACGCCGCAACTGACTCGCCGGCGCACCCGTCTGGGCAGCGAGCGGGTTCTAATTCTGGGGGATGCTGCCGGCTATGTGGAACCATTTACCGGTGAGGGCATGGGCTGGGCGGTGGCGGGGGCAGCAGCCCTTGAGCCTCTGGCGCTGGAGGCGGTGTTCGCGTGGCGGCCGGCGCTGGTCGAGCGCTGGACGGCACGCCATGCGCGAGTGATCCGAGCACGTCAACGCGGCTGCCAGGGCGTGGCAGCCGCGTTGCGTCGGCCTCGCCTGCTGCAGGCGACACTGCCGTGGTTAGATGCCGTGCCGGCGAGTGTCGCGCCATTGACGGCCTGGCTCAATCGAGATTACCCATGCAATCGTCGGGAGGCGCAATGAAGCCCGTATCGGCAACACTCCAGGGCATCGGCGTTGCCGTGCCGCCCGGAAGGCTGGATCAGGACGCGGCCACGGCCCTGGCTCAGGCTCGTTGTTGTACTGACGAGCGTGAGCGTGCCTGGCTGCGACGTGTCTACCGCCATAGTGGCATCCGAAAGCGGGGCAGCGTGTTGATCGGGCCGGAACATGACACCGCCGGTTTCGAGCGTTTCTATCCCGTACCCGCCACCACTGAGGAGCGCGGGCCAACCACAGCGACACGAATCCAGCGCTATGTGGAAGAAGCCGCCCCGCTGGGCGAGAGGGCCTGTCGTGCTGCCCTCGAACAGGCCCAGGCCAAGGTCGCCAGTATCACCCACTTGGTTATGGTGTCCTGTACCGGGATGGTGTCGCCGGGGTTAGATGCGCAACTTATCCAGAGATTGGGGTTATCACCGGACATTGGCCGCTTGAACCTGGGGTTCATGGGCTGCCACGGTGCTCTGAATGGCCTGCGTGCGGCGGAAGGGCTGTTGCAGGCCTCGTCCGAGGGACGTGTACTGCTGTGCTGTGTCGAGTTGTGCAGCCTGCATTTCCAGTACGGCTGGGACATGCAGAAAGTTATTGCCAATGGTCTTTTCGCCGATGGCGCGGGGGCCGTGGTACTCGATGGTATCGAGACTGGCGATCGGCAAGGTTGGCGGTTGGTCGAGACGCGCAGCCGCCTGGCCGAGGATTCGAGTGAAGCCATGACCTGGAGAGTCGGGAATCATGGTTTTGAGATGACATTATCCAGTGAGGTTCCGAAACGCATACGCGGGGCGTTGCGGCCCTGGGTCGAACAATGGCTGGCGGAGCACGATCTGAGGCTCGGTGACGTAAGGCACTGGGCGATCCATCCGGGAGGGCCTGAGATCCTGCGTGCTGCACGCCAGGCGCTGGCGCTACCGGAGCAGGCCAGCCATGCTTCGGAAAAGATATTGGCCGAGCATGGCAACATGTCATCGCCCACGGTGCTGTTCGTTCTCGAACGGATGCGTCGTGCCGGAGCGAGTGGCCCTTGTGTCGTGCTGGGTTTCGGCCCGGGGCTATCGTTCGAGGCCGCCCTGTTGCGCTGACCATCCATAAAAAGGGATCGGCAAAATATTGCCGTTTTTACGCAGAGATGAACGCGGAAGACAAAGCGCTCCGGCGCATCGGACTGGGCATGATGCTGGTATTCTGGCTACTGCTCATGGCCTTGGGTGTGTGGTGGTTCGAGCACCTGATCGAGGCGCGCCAGCATCCCAATGCCAATCTGGCCACCACTGGCGAGGCCAACCTGCCGATTACCCTGCAGCGCAATGCGGCGGGGCACTTCGTGGCACCCGGCCACATCAATGGTAAACCGGTCAGGTTCCTGCTGGATACCGGGGCGAGTCTGGTCGCGGTGCCTGGCGAACTGGCCGAGCGTCTGGAGCTCGAGCCGGGCGCCAGCGCCGATTTTTTCACCGCCAACGGACGTGCCCGGGGTTACCTGACCCGGCTCGACCGGGTCGGGCTGGGTGGAGTGAATGCCCATGACGTACCCGGCTCGATCAATCCTGGAATGCAGGGTGATACCGTGCTGCTGGGGATGAGCTTCTTGCATCGTTTCGACATCCAGATTCGCGGCGCTGAGATGACGCTGAGCCCGGCCCAGCCCCTGTAATCGACAAGTCGCATCAGACATCGAGCAACAAGCCATCATAGGCCAGGCCAACACCGTCCGGCAGCGGTAAGCTGCCTTGCATGGCCAATGCATCCACCTCATGGCTCAAGTGTGTCAGCCAAGCCTCGGTGGGCGCCAGGCGTTCGATGATGGCCAAGGCCTGGGGCACCGTATTGTGATTGGCTGACGAGGCGTTGGGCGGCAACGTGGCATCCAGGATGATGATGTCCGGCTGCCAGGACATCAGGAAGCGATGGGTTTCGACTGGCAATTCCTGAGTGTCGGTGAGATACGCCAGCCGTCGCGAGCTACCCTCCAGGCAATAACCGATGGCCGGTAGACTGTGATTGAGCGGTACGGGAGTCACCGACAGGCCGTCATCGAACTGAAGCAATTGAAAGGGCTCGAGCCCCTCCTTGATATCCAGCAGGCCGGGCTTGGCAAACAGCCCGTCGAACCCATTCTCGTCCCTGGGCCCATAGACAGGAATGGAGGGGCCGACGCCCCAGCGCAAGCGCATTAGTCCCTGGGCGTGGTCGGCGTGGTAATGCGTCATCAGGAACGCAGCGGGGCGCTGGAACTCGCAGGTCTCGACGAGATCCAGTCGCCCGGCATCGATCAGGTAACGCTGGCCTGCGATATGGATTTCGGCACCGCACGGCGCCCGGCGATGTTCGGGGCGCTCCCGGGCCCGCCGGCAGGCGGCACACTGACACCCGAAGCAGGGGACCTGGGCGCTGTTTCCGGTGCCTGTCGCACGAAACTGCATGGCGCTGTTTCCTGGGATTGTCGGGTCAGGTTCCTGTCTGTGGCAGTAGCTCTACCTTGATCCAGCCGTTTTCGCGGCGGTCGAAGGCTTCGAAGGCACTCAGTGCGTCGGGCATCTTCTGGCTTTGCGTCAGCAGCTTGGCCGGATCGATCTTGCCCGCGAGAGTCAGCTCGATCAGCTTGGGAATGTTCTTGCGGTGTGGGCAGTTGCCCATGCGCATCGTCAGGTTGCGATTCATTGCCATACCGATGGGGAAAGCCCGGAAATCGGGGGGATACACCCCGATGATCGATAGGGTGCCGGCCTTGGCGAGGCCTTCAACGGCCCACTGTAGCGCTTGGCTCGGTCCGTCGCCGGGCTGCCACAGGTCGCCGGAGGGGTTCGCCTGCGGGGCGTTCTCCTGGGATTCCTGCTCCTGGGACTGGATCTCGTCGTCCTGGACCGCGGCACCGTGATGGGCGTGCTCGGCGTCGACGCCCACCGCATCGATGGCACGATCTGCGCCGATGCCACCAGTCAGTCGTTGCAGGGTCTCGACAGGGTTCTCGCGCTCGAAATTGATGGTTTCGGCGCCCAATTCGCGAGCCTTGGCGAGGCGGTCCTCCTTGCCGTCGATAGCAAACACACGCCCGGCACCGAGCAGCTTGGCACTGGCCACGGCAAACAGCCCGACCGGGCCACAGCCGAATACAGCTACGGTATCGCCGTCGGAAATTTCGGCTTCCACGGCGCCAAAGTAGGCGGTGGGAAAGATGTCCGACATGGCAATAGCCTGGTCGTCGCTGATTTCATCGGGCAATTTGACCAGTCCCACGTTGGCGAACGGAATGCGGGCCTTTTCCGCCTGCAACCCGTGGAACGGACCGGTGGGCTTGGGGCCGCCATAAAATGCCGTTCCTGCCTGCTTGCCGTTGGGGTTGGCGACATCGCACTGGGAAAAGTAGCCGGCCCTGCAATAGCTGCAGGCCCCGCAGGCGATGGTGGATGGGATCACCACCCGGTCGCCGATGCTCAGGTTACGGACATCGTCGCCGATGGCCTCGACGATCCCCACCCCTTCGTGACCGAGGATGGTGCCTTCCTCCATGTCGGAAAAGGTGCCGCGGATGAAGTGCAGGTCGGTTCCGCAGATGGCGGACGCCGTGAGGCGCACAATAGCGTCGGTAGGTTCCTCTATCTTCGGCTCGGGAACGTCGTCCAATCGAATGTCACCGATTCCATGGTAGACAATTGCTTTCATGCTGAGCTCCTGATCGCTGTTGAGCATGTGGCTCTTGAGCGTAGATAACTCCATCTATGGACAGCAATGCCGGCATTGTAAGGGTTCGCTACCGGGCGACAGGGATGCAAAACGAGAAAAGCCCCGACAGTACGTTGCCAGGGCTATATCGGCATCAGGGGGCAAGTACCATTGGCTGTGCTTGGTGCCTCGGCCGGTACATGCCAGTCAGCCAACGCTACGAATCCCAGAGCCCATTGAACTGTTCGAAGTCGAAGGCAGTCATTTCGCTAACGTCCTGCTCCGAGTAGGGAAGCTGATAGGAACTGAAGCCCGGCTGCCAGCCATAGCTGTAACCATAGAAGGGATAGGCCATCGTGCCGGGACCGTAACCACCAGAGGGCATCACCAGAACGGCCAGCAGTTCGCCTTCCTTCGAGAACACGGCATTGTCGACATAGCCGTACCCAGCTCCGCTCTGCAGGTTGGAGTAGTCGTTGATCAGTTCGCTGAGCTTCCAGGTTCGCTCACCTGTCTCGGCGTCATCTGCGATGGCGGCTTTCTGCTGGAACACGTCCTTGCTGACGACTGAGTTATCGCCATAGAGATCGAACTGATCGACGTTGTCTTCATTAACGGGAACTCGCACGCCTTCCTTGGAGAGTTCCACCTGCTCCCAAGGAACAGCCACATGAGTATCACCAATGTCCCAGAAACCGCCGACCTCGGCGATCACCGCGATGATCTTGTCCTGCTCGTTGAGCACGGCGTTGGTAATGTCACCGATATCATCGCCATTTTTTCCAATGGCATCGGCACCTAACAAGCCCGAGGCGAGAAACTCCCCTCGCTTGTACACCTCATCGTAATTCCATTCGCTCAGAGGCTTGGCTTGCAGTTGACCTTGCAATTGCTGGACTTGCGAGTTCTGGTTTTGCTGCGCCTGGTTGGCTCCCGCATTGTTGGAAGACTGGGCCTGCGCCTGCGAGAAAGCCACAGTCGATGCGATAGCGATTGCCAGGGTGCTAGCGTTGCGATAAGTCATGTCAGTTACCTCCCTTTCACTGCCATGTCATTACACCCTAGTCAGAAACAGAGCCTTCCATCGAGCACAACTTGTGTCGCCTTGTTGATCTGGGAAACATGAGTTTTCAGGATGTCAGGTTAGGTAGCACTTCAATGATATTCGTCCAGTATTGTTGATTTTCTTCGGCCTATGCTAAGCATGAAGGACACATATACAGCGGTAACTGCCAAGCAAAGGAGTCTAGCGAATGGATATCGAAGTTGGCGGCATTCTGGGTTTGATCTGGCTGATCATCATTATTTGGGCCATCGTCAAGGTGGCGAAGAGTTCGGCCAGTGGGCTGGCCAAGGTGCTGTGGATTCTTGCGTTGTTGATCTTTCCTTTGGTCGGTTTCATCGCTTGGCTAATCTTCGGCCCCAAGGGGTAGCGGACATCTTCATCAGGGCGTGCCTGGTATCTTGGAATCGTACGAACCCCCGTCAGGAATGGCGGGGGTCCTTCTTGATGGCCGTGTGGGCAGGGAGGCAGTGTGGCGGAGGAAGCGCAAACCGAAAGGCCGGGACGATCCGGTGAAGCGTATCACGCCGAGTCGGCAGAGGCGGTCGTCGATCATCTGGAAAGCAGCACGGACCGGGGGCTGACTAACGAGGAGGCGCAGCGGCGACGTGAACGCCACGGCCCCAACGAACTTCCCGAAGACAAGCGGGCAGGCCTGGTAGGTATCTTCCTTCGCCAATTCACCGACCCGTTAATCTACATCTTGCTGATTGCGGCCGGGGTATCGCTGGCCATCGGCAGTTTCGCTAGCGCTGCATTCATCACGGCGGTACTGCTGCTCAATGCGATCGTAGGCTGTTTTCAGGAATACCAGTCGGAATCCAGTGCCCAGGCGCTGCAATCCGTGGTCCGCATGTGTCCACGTGTGTTGCGCGACGGTCAGCGCGACAAGGTCGATGCCACCGAACTGGTCCCGGGCGACATCGTGCTGCTCGAAACCGGCGACACGGTACCCGCCGACCTGCGTCTGATCGATAGCACCAACGTGCAGGCCGACGAATCGTTGATTACGGGCGAATCCACGCCCGTCGACAAGGATGCCGGCGCGGAACTGGAGGAAGACACCCCCCTCGCTGAGCGTCAGACATTACTGCATTCGGGCAGTGCAGTGATGGCCGGGCGTGCCACTGGCATTGTAATCCGCACCGGGAAGACCACCGAAATCGGCCAGATCGCCGCGTCGCTGGCGAAGAATGAAAGCGGCACCCCGCCATTGGTCCAGAAGCTCAAGCGCCTGACGCATTTGATTGCGCTGTTCACGCTGGCCGCCGTGGCCGGGGTCGCACTGATCCAGTTCCTTAATGGCAAGTCATTCGTCGATATCTTCACTCTCGCCGTGGCGCTATCGGTGGCGGCGATACCGGCGGGCCTGCCGGTGGCCATCACCGTCGCCTTGTCCGTGGCATCCTCGCGCATGGCCGAACGCAACGTGATCGTGCGTCGCCTGGCCGCCGTCGAGGGGCTTGGTTCGTGTACGTTGATCGCCAGCGACAAGACCGGCACGCTGACGGCCAACAAGCTGACCGTACAGCGGGTCTGGCTGGGCCCGAATCGCCAGGCCGAGATCGGTGGCGAGGCGCGCTCACTCGAGGGCGAAGTGACCGCCGGTGGCGAGACGCCGGAGGATGAGACCTGCGAGGCCCTGCGCACGTTCGCCACGGGCGGCGCCCTGGCCAGCGAAGGTGAGCTGACCATCGCGCAAGGCGAGATCCAGAAGGCCGAAGGCGACACGACAGATCTGGCCTTTCTGGTGCTGGCAGCGAAACTGGGGATCGACCAGCAGACGTTGGCAGACGAATATCCCGAGGAGGACCGCATTCCCTTCGAAGCGTCCAAGTTCTTCAGTGCCACGTTCAATACATCGCAGGATCGCCTGGTCGCACATGCCAAGGGGGCACCCGAAACGATAATCGATATGTGCTCGCTGGATGACGAGACGCGCCAGACTATCGAGAAGCAGCAGAAAGACTGGGCCAACGAAGGGTTTCGGGTCCTGGCGGTGGCTGGCGGTGAAGTGGACGCTGCCAATGAGGAAAGCCTACGTAACCTGTCGTTCCTCGGGCTGGTCGCATTGATCGATCCGATACGCGATGAGGTGCCCGAGGCCATCGAACGCTGCTATGGCGCTGGTGTCGGGGTGCGCATGATTACTGGCGATCATCCGGACACGGCATATGCCATCGGCAGCAGCCTCAAGTTGGCCGACGAGCGCGACCAGGTAATTACAGGCAAGGCGTTGTCCGAGGCGAATGACGAAGCCGATGTCCGCATCGGGCGGGCGCGTGTCTTTGCACGGGTCGAGCCGCTGCAGAAGACCGAGATCGTCGAATCGCTGCAGCGTGATGGCCATTACGTGGCGGTCACCGGCGACGGTGTCAACGACGCGCCTGCCCTGGATCGCGCCAATATCGGCATTGCCATGGGCGCGAGTGGCACCGACGTGGCGCGCAGCGCCGGTGACCTGATCCTCACCGACGACAACTTCGCATCGGTCGTTCCCGGCATAGAGTGGGGGCGCACGGCCTATGACAACGTGCGCAAGGTCGTGTGGCTGCTGCTGTCGACCGGGACTGCCGAGGTGCTTCTCTTCTTCCTGGCGCTGGGCTTTGGACTCCCGATCCCGCTGACCGCCGTGCAACTGTTGTGGCTGAACATGGTTACCAACGGCATCCAAGACGTTGCCCTGGGCTTCGAGAAGGCCGAGCCCGGCGTGCTCGATCGGCCGCCGCGATCTCCCGACGAGCCGATCTTCAACCGGCGCATGGTCGAGAACGTGCTTGTCTCCGGTATCTATATCGGCGTGGTCGCGTTCGGGGTCTATTACTACCTGTATTCAGTGATGGGCATGGACGAGGCACAGGCTCGCAATCTCACTCTGTTGCTGATGGTGCTGTTCGAAAACATTCACCTGCTGAGCTGCCGTTCCGAGCGCCGCTCGCTGTTCAAGGTACCGCTGCGCAGCAACCCGCTGTTGCTGCTCTCGATCATCGGAGCACATGGCATACACGTTGCCGCGATGTACATACCCGGGCTCAAGGACGTGCTCGGCGTCTCGCCGGTCTCCTGGCAGACCTGGGCCGTTCTGTTGGGAATTGCCGTCACGCTATTGTTCGTCGATGAGAGCGCCAAATGGCTGAGGTCGCGTAAAGTCAGTTCAGGCAAGGCCTCCTCTGGATAGGTATCAGTTTCGCTGTAGCCTTGGCTCTTTCTTTTGAAGCGGGCCAAGGCTCTTATCTCCGTCCTGTCGTTTCTCTACAATCAGGCTTTCCCACGATTTGCAGGCCTGTCGCGTATGCTCGAATTTCTCCAAGGGTTGGCCTACGGGTTGTTTCTCTCCTGCCTGCCCTGGTTTCTGATCGGCATGGTCAGTCCGCGCCATGCCATCCCCTCGGATTTTCCGAGTCGCCTACAGGTTGTGGTGCGCTATTGGCTGGTAGTGCCGTTCATCGCCCTGCTGCTGTGGCTGACGTCGCTATGGGGCGGTTTTGGCCCGTCGCTATGGGGGTGGCTGGCCGGCTTGGCGGCGGTTGCCATTGAGCTCCCGGTCGAAGGTCGGTTGCGGCGTTGGTGGAAGGGTTACAAGCAGCGTCGCCGTGCATCGCGTCAGGCCGCCGAGACTGCACGCCGACAGGCGGAAGAACAGCGCAAGGCCCAAGAGTCGGGCCTGCTGACGCTCGATCCCGCCCATCCCCCGGCGAATGCCGACCAGGTCGTACTTGCCTTGTGCCGCGCCAAGCAGCAATTGCTGGACGCGCATCGCCCGGATATCGCAACTCAGTCCGATCGTCTGTACAGCCGTTACCTGCGCGCTCTTGAGGTGCTCCAGACGCGTTTCGACAGCAGCGAACTGGCTTATGAGCGCTCACGGGCCTTGATCGGCGAGGTGTGCTTCGGTGCCGTAGACAATTTGACCGCGATGGCGTCGCAGGCCAGCAGCGTGGCTGGCGTCGACAGCGATTACGCCCGGCACCGGCTGGCGAAAGGCATACCTCTATCGGAACAAGAACGCTCCGCGCTCGAGCGGCGCCTGGCGCTGGTCGAAGAAACCGAACGTCACCTGCGCGATCTAAGTGCCCGTAACGAGAAGGCATTGACGGCCTTGGACAATACAGCCGTTGCCATGGCACGTATCGATACCGGCCGTCCTCAGGCCTCGGTCGATACCGATCAGGCGCTCTACGATCTGCAGCGTTTCGTCGAACGAGCCGGGCGCTACGACCGCAATGCCTGACACCACCGGCCGGACACGATCAAAGATATCGGCAACAGGGGAGCGAACCAATGAGTAATACGCGGGAAAACCGTCCCGACAAACCGCTGGCCCTTCCGCCGGTCGAGGAGATCGAGCAGCAGCTGGAACGTGAGCCGCGTTCCGGCCCCGGGGCCGACGACGAGGCCTCACTGGCGGCTCAGGCCGATGCGTTTGTCGACGGCTTGCTGCGAGAGCAGGGGCAGGGTGCCTCGGCAGAGGCGCAGCGCCGGACCGTTGACGAAATGGGCATCGAGGTGCAGCGCAAGGCCGCCCACCAGAGCGAGATGCTCAAGACCCCAATGCGCAAGCTGGCCCACCAGGGAGACGAAGGCGGCCCTGTCGCCCAGGCCCTGACCAGCCTGCGCGGACGCATGCAAAGCCTTGACCCCAACAGGCATTCGCTGTCGCGGGGCGGGCTCGATCGCGTGCTGGCGCTCATCCCCGGCGTCGGCAGCAGCCTGCAGCGCTACTTTCGCAAGTACGAGAGCGCCCAGCAGGCGCTGGATGCCATCATCCACGATCTCGAGGGCGGTCGCGACATGCTGCGCCGGGACAACCTGACACTTAGCGATGACCAGGATGCCCTGCGCGACACGCTTGCGCAGTTGCGTCGTCAGGTTGAGCTGGGCCGGCTAATCGACCAACGTCTGGAACAGCGTGCCGTCACTCTCGACGAAAGCGATCCACAGCGCGCCTTTATCGAAGAGGAGCTGCTGTTTCCGTTGCGCCAGCGTATCGTCGATCTGCAACAGCAGCTGACCGTCAGTCAGCAGGGCGTACTCGCGTTGGAAGTGGTCATTCGCAATAACCGCGAGCTGATACGCGGCGTCGACCGAGCTATCAACGTTACTGTTTCGGCGCTTTCGGTGGCGGTCACGGTGGCGCTGGCGCTAGCCAACCAGCGTCTGGTTCTCGACCGGGTCGAGGCAATCAATACCGCGACTTCCGACATGATCGCCGGTACCGCCAAGGCGCTGCGCGGGCAGGGTGTTGATATCCAGACTCGTTCGTCATCAGCGATGCTCGACATGCAAAAGCTCGAGCAGGCGTTCCAGGACGTACTGGCAGCCATCGACGACGTGTCTCGCTACCGGCGCGAGGCGTTGCCCAAGCTGGATGCCCAGATCGATCGATTGGATACCCTGGCCCGGCGCGGCGACGAGGCCATTGGTCGGCTGGACAAGGGCAACGACGCTCAGACACAGGGGGTCGTCTAAAGTCCGCTCACAAACGAGTTGCGCTCGTGACAGCAGGCAGGATGCTTGCTGGTTGATGAGACGGGAGAGAGGGAATGCGTATCTAATGACTCAGGATAACGAAACCGAGACCGTAAAGGAGGCCTCCAAGGCGGTGCAGCTCGCTTCAGACCGCACCGTCCTGGCCAGCGAGCGGACTTACGCATCATGGCTGCGTACCGGCTGTGCCACTCTGATTGCCGGGCTTGCGGTCATGCGCTTCATGGCCGATGTGCTCAACGACTGGGAAACCCGGGTCATTACCTTTCTGCTGATCGTGTTCAGTATCTTCTGCTTCACGATCGCCACGTGGCGGCTACGGCAGTTGCAGAAATGGCTGCCCTATTCGGAGATTCCCCATTTGCCGTTTCCGATGAGTGTCGGCCTGAGTGCCATGCTCTCGGTGGCGTCGTTGTTCGCCTTGTTTGCTCTCTGGCAAATGAACGGCAGATAGACGCTCGCTGATCCCGGTTGGGGGAGTTCGACACATACCACGGAGCATGCGGCAAGGCATGGCCCGTGGTATCTCGGAGAGGTTACTTGGGCGGCTCGACGTGGCCACCGAAGCCGAAGCGCATCGCTGACAGCAGGCGATCGGCGTAGGTGTTCTCCTGCCGCGAGCGGAAGCGCGCGAACAGGGCGCTGGCCAATACCGGGGTCGGTACACCTTGCTCGACCGCCGCATCGATGGTCCAGCGACCCTCGCCACTGTCGGCTACGGCCCCGGTATAATTGTCCAGGCGCGCATCGCCGGCCAGGGCCTGTGCAGTCAGGTCCAGCAGCCATGATGAGACGACACTGCCGCGACGCCAGACTTCAGCGATGTCGGCCAGGTTGAGATCGAAGCGCTCGTCTTCAGGTAGATCGGGCGACGACTTGGTCTTCATCAGATCAAAGCCTTCGGCATAGGCTTGCATCAGTCCGTATTCGATACCGTTGTGGATCATCTTGACGAAGTGCCCGGCACCCACCGGGCCAGCGTGAATGTAGCCCCGCTCGGCACGGTCGTCGGGCGCATTGCGGCCTTGGGTACGTTCGATATTGCCGTAGCCTGGCGCCAAGGTTTCGAACAAGGGCTCGAGGCGTTCGAAGGTTTCACCTTCGGCGCCGATCATCATGCAGTAGCCGCGTTCAAGGCCCCATACGCCACCGGAAGTACCGACATCAACATAGTGCAGCCCCTGTTGACGCAGCGCCTTGGCCCGGCGGATATCATCCTTGTAGAAGGTGTTGCCACCATCGATGATGATGTCGTCCGGCTCCAGCAGCTCGGCCAAGGCAGCGATCGTGTCCTCGGTCGGGGCGCCGGCGGGCAACATCACCCACACGGCGCGCGGCGACGCCAGGTTGGCCACCAGCGCTTCGAGACTGGCGGCGTGAATAGCTCCGTCGTCGACCAGGGCGGTGGCCGTCTCGTGGCTACGATCGTAGGCGACGATCTCGTGACCGTCTCGCATCAGGCGGCGAGCGATGTTGCCGCCCATGCGACCGAGTCCGATGATACCGAGTTGCATGTGTTTACCTTTCAAAGAACTTGACTAGTGGAATTCAGGATAGCGACAGCTGGCGCGTTGCGGCGACACTCTGCTCGAAGCATCTCGTGAAATCAATGAACCTCTCTGCTATCGTCGCTGGCGAGCCAGCCACGAACTCAGGGAGGAGTTGATGGCCTCGCATCGCCATGTCAGCGCCGAGATGACCATTCGGCAGCCAATATTGGAAGATAGCGCACGGTTGCATGATCTGGTGCGCCGGGTGCCGCCATTGGCCGAGAATTCGGCGTATTGCAATCTGCTTCACTGCACTCACTTTGCTGACACCTGTGCCGTCGCCGAGGCGCAGGGAGAACTGGTCGCCTTCGTGACCGGCTACCTTCATCCGAAACAGCCCCATACGTACTTTCTCTGGCAAATCGGGGTTCATGAGCATGGCCGCGGCCAGAAATTACCGCTGCGCATGATACAGCATATTCTGGCGCGCCCGGTTTGCCGTGATGTCACTACGCTGGAGGCGACGGTTAGCGCGACCAACGCGGCTTCGCGTGCGATGTTCGAGTCCATAGCCAAGGCCGAAGGAGCACAGTTCGAGCGGCATCGTGGTTATTACCCGCCCGAAGTCTTCGGGGCCGACAATACGCTGGCCGAAGATCTGTTGCGTATCTATCCGCTTGCCACGCCTGGCCATACGCGATAGCAAAGGCATGACGCTAAATGCCACCTTCTTTGGTCAGCGGTGGCCGCTTGGCGGTCAACGGGAAGACCTGCTGGAAGGCCTGAGCTGCGCATAACACCTGCGTGTCGCTGTGCCGCGCCCCAATGAACTGTGCGCCAATCGGCAAGCCGTCCTCGGTGAAGCCACAGGGTACGGTGATGGCCGGTTGTCCAGTCATATTCCACGGCCAGGTGAATGGAGCCCAGCTGGTCCATCGCTGATCGGGCCAATCTTCCGGGACCTCGCGTCCGACATCGAAAGGGCGCACCGGAACGGTAGGGCAGAGTATCAGATCGAAATCCAGGTGAAAGAAGCTCATACGATGCATGAGCTCGACGCGCGCGGTATCTGCTTCCAGGTATTTCAGGGCACTGAGGCTAGCGTAGTGCTCAGCGACTTCCCGAAGTGCGGGGTCCAGTTTTTCCCGTGCGCTGTCATCGTAGCCCTGGATCATCTGAGCTGCCGTGGTGAAGAACAGGCGCTGATACGTTTCCCGAAGCTGACCGACATGGGGATCGGTACGTACCACGCGCGCGCCCAATTGCTCGAGCTTGTCCGCGACATGTTCTACCGCAGTGGCCACTTCAGGATTGACCTCCACGTCGAGACCCAAGCTAGGGCTGTAGGCGATACGCAACCCTCTGACGTCGCCATTCAACCCGTTCCGATAACTCTGAGGGCCCGGCTGGAGCCGCGGATCGCTGGGATCTGACTCGGTCATCACGTCGAGCAATAACGCGGCGTCGCGTACGGTACGCGCGATTGGCCCGGGCTGGGAGAGCTTTCCGAAGTGGCTACCGGGGTGCATTGGCGCTCGGCCATGTGTCGGCTTGAACCCAACCACGCCACAAAAACTGGCGGGGATGCGGGTCGAGCCGCCGGAATCGGCCGCCAGGGCCAGCGGGGTCACGCCCATGGCTACGGCGGCGGCGCTACCCCCGCTGGAGCCGCCCGGGGTCTTGTCGAGATTCCAGGGGTTGCGCGTGATCCCGGTCAGTGGCGAGTCCGTGACCGCTTTCCAGCCGAATTCCGGCATGTTCGTTCGGCCGACCGGCACGAAGCCGTGACGGCGGCAGGCAGCGACCGTCGGGGCGTCGGTCGTGGCCGGGCTGTCCTCGGTGAGTCGTGAGCCGTCACGTGTCGCCCAGCCAATCTGGTCGAAGGCATCCTTGACCGCCACCGGGATTCCATCGAGCAGGCCCATGGTTTGCCAGGCGCGGTAGCGCTCGTCGGCGGCCCGGGCCATTTCCAGAGTCATGTCACGGTCGATCTGACGAAATGCGTTGACCTTGTCATCCAGCGCCTCGATGCGTTGCAGTGCCGACTCTGCCAGTTCCACGGCGGTGACTTCCGAGCGTTGCAGGCGGACGAGGAGTTCAGTGGCGCTGAGGCACTCATACGGCTCCACTTGCGATTCCATGCTCTCTCCTTGTTTCCATCCTTGGTTGTGCAGATTCATCAGGGAGGGGTAAACGATACGTGGGCTAGCGCAATGAATAGAAGGCTAGCATAGCCGGGATGTCATGCTGTCACGGCCTGGCTCCGTCCTGAATGAAACCATCCGATAATGAGGGGCTCGGGACGACTCAGGCGTTAACTGCGGATGGTGCGATAAACCGTGGGCTTGTAGCACCAGAACTGTGAATGGCAAGTAAGCGGTTGGATGCGCTTTTTAACCATGCTGTAACGAAGCGGGGCCGGTAAGCATGCCCGCGCTAGACGTGCGGGCTAATGAATAGGCTAAGGTCTCAGAGACGCGCTACCAACCAGGCCGTATCTTACCTGCACATTTTTTGGTAAGAAATTTATCATGTTAGAAGCTGAACTGGATAATAACCGTACGCTCCCTCACGCCGAAGATGACGCAAGTAGTTATCGGGCGCTTCACAAGCCAAGAGAAGCATTCGACTCACGCGCAGATTATCTCGAGCACGAACTGACGATCATGGCGCCAAGACGCTGGCGGGTGAACCTGCCATTCCGTGATTATCGGTTCGAAATGGAGGACTGGGTTCCCGCAATAGCTGCGACTATCGGCAAGATCGTCATGGTGGCAGCGGTGGTGGCGGCTTTTGCCACGCCGCTGGGCCTCTCGGATGCTTTCGTAATAGAGAATGCCCGGTTCGAGATGCTCATCGCCGCTCTGCTGTTTGTCATCCTGTTTTCCGGCATCCTTAACCCTACGGCTAACCTTTCCGGCACTCACGGGCCACTGATTCCGTTGATTCCACTGATTGTTGCTTCGGGCGGGCATCCCATGGCGTTCGGCCTCATGGTCGGCGCATTGGGACTCGCACTAGGCGCCTTCAAAGGGGGCAGCTTGCTGACGCGCTTGACCAGCAAGGGCGTTTGCGGTGGCCTACTGCTCTTTCTCGGCTTCATGGGCGTAACTTCTCAGATCAAGAACTTGTTTAGCTGGGCGGAAGGCATCGATATGGGCTACATCGCCTTCATAATCACGCTAGTCGCCCTATTGATGTACGCCTATCTGGAACAGGTGAAGATGCGCTGGCTGGCTATCCCTCTGGGGTCTGGCCTGGCGGCGCTGATCGCCTTTACGCTGGGCGCACCGCTGGAGTTCACCACGGAGCCTGGGCTACCCAACCTCAACCCGGCATATTGGTGGGGTGAGAACACAGGATGGCAACTGGGCCTGCCTGAGTTGCATCACTTTCTAGCAGTGGCCCCCTTTGCGGTCCTGGCAGTTGCCATGTGGACGCCGGACTTCCTCGGACATCGCGTATTTCAGGAGCTCAACTACCCGAAGAAGGCTGACAAAGTTCTGATGAATGTTGACGACACCATGTGTGTCGCTGCGGCACGTCAGATTGTTGGCACCTCGCTGGGGGGCGGCCAGCTGACTTCCTCTTGGGGTACCTATATGGTGCCGGCCGCAATTGCTAAGCGTCCGATTCCTGCAGGGGCGATCCTGACCGGCCTGTTGTGCGTGGTGGCAGCTGTCTGGGGATATCCCATGGACCTGGCAGTATGGCCGCCAGTACTGAGCGTGGCCTTGATTGTCGGCGTCTTCCTGCCTCTGCTTGAAGCTGGCCTTCAAATGACCCGTGAGGGCAAGACCTACCAATCGGCTGGAATTGTGGTCTTCGCCTCTACGTTGGTGAATCCGGTGTTCGGCTGGTCGCTGACGATGCTGCTGGACAATCTAGGGGTCATTGGTGACAAGGAGCGAGGCCAGAGCATGAGTCGTCGCGACCGCTGGATCATCCCCTCCATCGTGTTTGTCCTGCTTTGTGGTGTGATGGCCGCAGTTGGCATGTTTCCCGGGGTGCCGGCGCTACTCGAGACGTTCCGAGCACTTGACTGATCATGGCAGGGCTACAAAAAAGGGGAACTTCATGTTCCCCTTTTTGATTCCATCTTCCTGTTATATCAATCCCAGCTCAGCGCGCCGCCGACCTGATACTCGGTAACACGCGTCTCGAAGAAGTTCTTCTCCTTGCGCAGGTCGATGATCTCGCTCATCCACGGGAAGGGGTTCTGCGCGCCGGGGTACTGCTCCTTCAGGCCGATCTGTGCCAGGCGGCGGTTGCAGATGAAATGCAGGTATTCCTCCATGATCGCGGCGTTCATGCCCAGCACGCCGCGCGGCATGGTATCGCGCGCGTAGGCGATCTCAAGCTCGGTGCCCTCGATGATCATCTGGGTCACCTCGTCCTGGAATTCCGGCGTCCACAAGTGCGGGTTCTCGATCTTGATCTGGTTGATCATGTCGATGCCGAAGTTCAGGTGCATGGACTCGTCGCGCAGGATGTACTGGAACTGCTCGGCGACGCCGGTCATCTTGTTGCGCCGGCCCATGGACAGGATCTGGCTGAAGCCGCAGTAGAAGAAGATGCCTTCAGTGACACAGTAGAACGCGACCAGGTTGCGCAGCAGCTCCTGGTCGGTCTCGGGAGTGCCTGTCTGGAAATCTGAACGCGCCAGCGACTGGGTGTGCTTGAGGCTCCAGGCGGACTTGGCGGCCACCGAGGGAACTTCGCGATACATATTGAAGACTTCGCCTTCATCCATGCCCAGCGATTCCACACAATACTGGTAGGCGTGGGTATGGATCGCTTCCTCGAAGGCTTGGCGCAGCAGGTACTGGCGACACTCGGGATTGGTAATCAGTCGATAGAGTGCCAGCACCAGGTTGTTGGCAACCAGCGAATCGGCAGTGGAGAAGTAGCCCAATGAACGCTCGACGATGCGGCGCTCGTCGGCGGTCAGGCCGTCCTGACTCTTCCACAGCGCGATATCGGCATTCATGTTCACTTCCTGGGGCATCCAGTGATTGGCACTGCCGTCCAGGTATTTCTGCCACGCCCACTCGTACTTGAAGGGCACGAGTTGGTTGAGATCGGCGCGAGCATTGATCATCTGCTTGTCATCGACCTCGATGCGCGCCGCGCCCATCTCGAGTTCCTCGAGACCGGCCGCGACATCCAGTTCTTCCAGCGACTTGCGCGCGCGCGCCAGGCGGTCGGTGTCAGCGACCTTGTAGGTGCCGGCGCTTTCACGCACCGCTTCGGGCTCAGGTTGAGCGGCCGGCTTGGCGTCGGCCTGCGGGGCCGGCTTCTCTGGTGCCTGGGTCGGGGCGGTCGCGTTCTCGTCTTCGTGGAAATCGTCCCAGTTCAGCATGGATATCACCTGTATATGGCTGTGATCCTGAGCGCTGCGCTTGGATCAGAAAGTTTTCATCAATTGCGACGCTGGGCGAGGGTGGCCAGGCCGGTTCCCCGCGGGCAACACGGCCTGGCCGAACCACTGCCAGTGCTTACGGTTACTGGCAGGCCTCGCAGCCCAGCTCATCGATTTCGCCGGCCGACGGTGCGCGCGAGCCGCTGCCGCCCTTGCCGGTCAGGAAATCATCGATGCCGCGCGCTTCACGCGGGGCCTCGGCCTGCGGCGCGGCGTCCGGCTTGGCTCCCGGGGCGCTGCCGTTGCTCACGGCATTGAGCTTGCCGCGATCGACGGTGGATTTCTCGACAGAGGTCGCACCCAGGGCACGTAGGTAATAAGTGGTCTTCAGGCCACGGAACCAGGCCATGCGATAGGTGACGTCGAGCTTCTTGCCCGAAACCCCAGCGATGTACAGGTTCAGCGATTGGGCCTGGTCGATCCACTTCTGGCGACGCGCGGCGGCTTCGACCAGCCACTTCGGCTCGACTTCGAAGGCTGTGGCGTAGCGTGCCTTGAGGTCTTCGGGGACGCGATCGATGGGCTGTAGAGAGCCGTCGTAGTACTTGAGATCATTGATCATGACCTCGTCCCACAAGCCACGCTCCTTGAGATCGTTGACCATGTAGGCGTTGACCACGGTGAACTCGCCCGAGAGGTTCGACTTCACGTAGAGGTTCTGATAGGTCGGCTCGATGGACTGCGACACGCCGCAGATATTGGAGATTGTCGCGGTGGGAGCAATCGCCATTACGTTGGAGTTGCGCATGCCCTGGCTGGTGACCTTCTCGCGGATGCGGTCCCAGTCGAGGCTGGTGGTGGTGTCGACCTCGATATAATCGGCGCCACGCTCGGCCTTGAGCTTCTCGATGGAGTCGACGGGTAGGATTCCCTGGCTCCACAGTGAGCCGTCGTAGCTCTTGTACTGGCCACGCTCAGCGGCCAGGTCCGAAGACGCTTCAATGGCGTGATAGCTGACCAGCTCCATGGAGCGGTCGGCGAAGGTCACGGCGTCCTGGGAAGCGTAGGCGATGCCCCGCTTGTAGAGCGCATCCTGGAACCCCATGATGCCCAGCCCCACTGGACGGTGCTTGAAGTTTGAGTTCTTGGCCTGCGGCACTGCGTAGTAATTGATGTCGATGACGTTATCGAGCATCCGCACGGCAGTACGCACGGTCTTCTTGAGCTTGTCGGCATCGAGCTCACCGTCGACCACATGCTGTGCCAGGTTGACCGAACCCAGGTTGCACACCGCGATCTCGTCGACCGAGGTGTTGAGGGTGATCTCGGTGCACAAGTTCGAGCTGTGAACCACGCCGGCGTGTTGCTGGGGGCTGCGCAGGTTGCACGGATCCTTGAAGGTAATCCACGGGTGGCCGGTCTCGAACAGCATCGATAGCATCTTGCGCCACAGGTCCTTGGCCTTGACGCGCTTGAAGAGCTTGAGCTGACCGGTGTAGGTCATCGCTTCGTACTCCTCGTAGCGCTTTTCGAAGGCGGCGCCGTACAGATCGTGCAGGTCCGGGCAAGTGGACGGCGAGAACAGCGTCCAGTCCTTGTCGTCGAACACACGCTTCATGAACAGGTCCGGCACCCAGTTGGCGGTGTTCATATCGTGCGTGCGGCGGCGGTCGTCACCGGTATTCTTGCGCAGCTCGATGAATTCCTCGACGTCGAGATGCCAAGTCTCGAGATAGGCGCAGACGGCACCCTTGCGCTTGCCGCCTTGATTGACGGCGACGGCGGTGTCGTTGACTACCTTGAGGAACGGCACTACACCTTGGCTCTTGCCGTTGGTGCCCTTGATGTAGGAGCCCAGCGCACGTACCGGTGTCCAGTCGTTGCCCAGGCCGCCGGCCCACTTGGAGAGCATGGCGTTGTCGCGGATCGCACTGTAGATGCCGTCGAGGTTGTCTGGCACGGTGGTCAGGTAACAGCTGGAGAGCTGGCTGCGTACGGTGCCGGCGTTGAACAGCGTCGGTGTGGAAGCCATGTAGTCGAAGCTGGAGAGCAGCTCGTAGAACTCGATGGCGCGCGCTTCGCGGTCGTCTTCGTTGAGCGCCAGACCCATGGCGACGCGCATGAACATCACCTGCGGCAGTTCATAACGGACATCGTCGCGGTGGATGAAGTAGCGATCGTAGAGCGTCTGCAGGCCAAGGTAGGTGAACTGGTTGTCACGGGTGTGATCGAGCGCATCACCCAGGCGGTCGAGGTCGAACTCGGCCAGCGCCGGATCGAGCTGTTCGAACTCGATGCCTTTGGCAATGTAAGCCTGGAAAGCCGGCTTGTAGAGTCCGGCCATGTCACCGAAGGTGGCCTCGTCGGCGATGCCGAGGAAACTCAGCGCCTCGCGGCGCAGGTTGTCCTGCAGCAGGCGCGCCGTGACGTAGGTGTAGTTGGGGTCCTTCTCGACCAGCGTGCGCGCGGTCATCATCATTGCGGTGGCCACGCCGTCCATGGACACACCGTCGTAAAGGTTCTTCAACGAGTCGTCGACTATCTTCTTGGGATCGACGTTGCTCAGGCCTTCGCAGGCATCGAACACCAACGTCTCGACACGGCCCAGATCGAGCGGACGCACGGTGCCGTCGGCCAGGGTCACGTTGAGCGTGGGGTGGGGCTTGGCGATGTCGCCCCCGGCAGCCTGGCGGGCGCGGGCGTGCTCCTCGCGGTAGAGCACGTAGGCGCGAGCGACTTTCTGTTCGCCGGCGCGCATCAGGGCCAGCTCGACCTGGTCTTGGATATCCTCGATGTGCAGGGTGCCGCCATCGGGTGTGCGACGCTGGAACGCCTCGGTAATCTGATCTGTGGCCTGGGCCACGAACTCGCGGATGCGCGAGGAGGTACCGGCATTGTCGCCTTCGACCGCGATGAAGGCTTTGGTCATGGCCACGGAAATCTTGCTGGGATCGAACGCGGCCACGTCGCCGCCTCGCTTGATCACGCGCAGTCGCTCGGGCGCAGTCACGTTCACAGCCGTCTTGTCTGGAGAAAGAGTGGTTTCCATGGCGCCGTGTATCCCTCGCTTACGTTGGATGGAAAAGTCGGTAACAGCGACCACCGACGATGCCGACTAGCGTTTGCCGAAGCGTTAAACCCGCGCCGTTGGCCCGTTTCAAGGGGCATTGACAGGCTGGGCGGCAATTGGTAGTTAGTACATCATGTAGTGGTCTGCTGCGAATGGGCCACAAGATAGTGTGTCCGGAGGCGGCCAGCAAGTGAATAAGTTGTGGGTAACTTGTGGCTCTTCTGGGGGTGAAAAGCAGGGGGTGGTCGAAGCCGCATGGCTAGGCCTTTTAAGGCTTGGCTAATCGATGATTTTTCGTGGAATGGGACAGAATGGGAAGGATTTCGGGTATCATCCGCGCCCATCCGCTATGGTTTAGAGTGACCATCTCGTAACCCCCTGTAGCGAGGTGTAGCATTGTCAGGAAATCAGTGGCATAGCAATGCCCTTTAGCCAAATAGGATGGGTAACAGCTTGGACAGTAAAGACAAGGACCACGTACTGATCATCGAGGATGACGAGCGTCTGGCTAACCTGACCCGGGAATATCTCGAGGCCAACGGTTTCCAGGTCACCATCGAGGCAGATGGCGCTCACGGAGTCGAGCGAATCACCGAGCTTGAGCCTGACATTGTCATCCTGGATCTAATGCTCCCCGGCGAAGACGGCCTATCAATCTGCCGCCGCGTAAGGCCGCTATATTCCGGCCCGATTCTAATGTTGACGGCGCGCACCGACGACATGGATCAGGTGTTGGGACTGGAAATGGGTGCCGACGATTACGTGCCGAAGCCGGTACAGCCGCGCGTGCTACTGGCGCGCATGCGCGCGTTGATGCGTCGTACCGACCCGATTGAAAGTAACAGCGGTTCGGCCAGGTTGACCTTCGGCGGGCTGGTTATCGACAGCGCCACCCGCGAGGCCTGGCTCGAAGAGGAGCGCATCGATCTGACCAGCGCAGAGTTCGACCTGCTGTGGCTGCTGGCCGACAACGCCGGACGCGTGCTGACGCGCGAGGAGATCTTCTCGTCGTTGCGTGGCATCAAGTATGACGGCCAGGATCGCTCCATTGACGTGCGCGTATCACGGATTCGCCCCAAGATTGGAGACGACCCCAACCAGCCGCATCGCATCAAGACGGTACGCAGCAAGGGTTATCTCTTCGTTAAGGATGTCTGATCGTAATGCGTCGCACCTTGGCCGACAGCACGTTCTTTCGGGTTTATGCATCCTTGCTGCTGGCGCTGGTGTTGACCTTTGGCCTGGCCATGCTGGGATACCTGATGGTGGATCAGGTACGTCGCGAGTACTACCGCGAAAACCTGGCCGACGCGCCCATGGCGCTGCTGGCCACACTGGTGTCCGAAGTGGCACAGGAACGGCGTGCAACCTGGCTTCTGGATCAGAGCGAGCGCCTGGATATGCGTCTGAGCCTGCATCACGTCGATAAGCAGGACTTCAACTATTTCCAACGCGCTCGTCTGGAAGATGGCCGCCCCCTGGTGGAACGCGACAGTCGAGGCGACTGGCATCTGTGGCGTTTGGTGCCAGGCGAGCCATTGTTGCTCGAGGCGACGCTAACGCGCCTATCCGAGAAGCAGCTACGTGGCCTGGTCGGCAGCCTGCGTGTCTGGCTGGAGGGCAAGTTCTCGCCGGAGCTGCCGCTGCAGGCGCTAATCGATCGCCAGGCCTTGCCGGTCAAACTATCGACGTCGCCTCCTGAGGTGCTCGACGACGAGCAGCTTGAGCGTCTCAGCGACGGCGCCGTCGTACTGCACTTGCTGGCCGAAGAGGGTACGGTGTCGGCGTTTGCGCGGCTCAAGCCGATGTTCGGAGACGGCGCGCCGCGCTGGATCCGTGTCGGTCCCCTGCATGCCTTCGACCCCATGCCGCTGCTACTCACCCTGGGCCTGGTGCTGGTGGCTCTGATTGTGCTGGCGGCAGCTATCTATCTGGTCGTACGAGGTCTCGAAGCCCGCATGGCACGTCTTGAGAAAGCGGCGACGCGCATTGCCGGCGGTTATCTGGACACTCGGGTAAAAGTCGAGAGCAGCGATTTCATGGGCCGGCTGGGCATGGCTTTCAATGGCATGGCGGCCCAGGTCCAGTCACTGCTGCGTGCTCAGCAGGAGATGATCCGGGCGGTATCCCATGAGCTGCGCACGCCGGTGGCACGTATCCGCTTTGCGGTGCAGATGGTCGACGACATGTCGGATCAGGAACCGGTGCGACGCCAGTTGAAGGGGATAGACAGCGATATCGAGGAGCTCGATCAACTGATTGACGAGATTCTCACTTACGCCCGGCTGGGCAGCGACAATGCCAGTGGGGTCACGCTGGAAACCGATAGTGTTGACTGTCGGGCCATGGCTGCGAGGGTCGTGGATGCCTTGGCGCCACTGCATCCACAGATTTCCCTGGCAGTCGAGCCTGGCGGTGACGTCGAGGTCATTGCCGAGCCCCGGTATTTGCAACGCGCCTTGCAGAATCTGGTCGCCAACGCCTGTCGGCATGCCGAGTCGCAAGTGTTGATTCGCCTCAGCCAGGACGCCCGCGCCGTGCGTCTGGACGTGGAGGATGACGGTCCGGGAGTTCCCGAAAGCGACCGTATAGAAGTCTTCAAGCCCTTTGCCAGACTAGACAACAGTCGTACCCGACGCTCGGGTGGTTACGGGCTGGGCCTGTCGATCGTGCAGAAGATCATGCTCTGGCACGGTGGCAGTGTCGTGGTCGAGGACAGCGAGGCGTTGGGTGGCGCCTGTTTCAGCCTATTGCTGCCTGGCGCCGTACCGACAACCAAGGTTAGCTAGGGTTCGTTCAGCCGACGAACCTAGGGAGCGAGGAAAAGTATGTCAACGACAACACCCGAAGCGCTCAGCGGCCTGTGGCGCTTGGTTCGCTTCGCCTATCGTTGGCCTGACGGCAAGGAGGTTTCGCCGCTCGGCCACGCTGTCGGTCAGCTCATCTATCTACTTGACCGGGAGCGTCCGGGGCGCATGTCGGTCCAGATCATGGCGACCGAGCGCCCGCCGCTCGACCTGGACAGCGATGCGAGCCAGGCGCTGCACTTTCGTAGCGGCTTCGCTTACTCCGGTAACTGGTCGCTGGAAGAGGGCCGGGTGCACCACGACGTGGATATCGCCAGCCTGGCGTTCTGGGAGGGGACTCGCCTGACCCGTGACGTTACCCTCAAGAGTGATCGCCTGATTCTATCCACCGACGAACCGAGTCCGCATATACCGCAGGGGGGATACGTTACCCTGCTTGAATGGACCCGTTGATCAAGCGGGCTTGATGCCTTCGAGTACCGCGAATGAAGTTTCCCGGGCGGTGCGCAGAAAATCCTCCATCCAGGGCAGGTCGCGCTGTTCCTCGCGGATTGCGGCGAACAGCGTGCTCCATACGCCACTTTCCCCCAGTGACAGGGCGCGGACATAGTCACGCTCAAGGTACTCGGTCAGCGCCCAGTTAGGCAGGGCGCACACACCGCGACCGCTGGC
This sequence comes from Modicisalibacter luteus DSM 23508, assembly GCF_000378505.1. Taxonomy (GTDB): domain Bacteria; phylum Pseudomonadota; class Gammaproteobacteria; order Pseudomonadales; family Halomonadaceae; genus Modicisalibacter; species Modicisalibacter luteus. The sequence continues at coordinate 94,318 of NZ_KB900000.1, forward strand.
CACCAGCTGCATCATCATTATCGTGAGCTCGGCGGTTCGTATCTCGCGCGGCGCAGCGCCCGCCGGATCGAGAAACTGGGTGAAGACGTCCAGGCGCTCGTGCTCCACCGGATAGGTAATCAAGGTTTCCTCGATCAGATCGTCCGGCGTGACGAATACTCGCCCGGCCAGGCGATGCTGCTTGGCTACCGCCAATAACCCCTCGTAACGGAACAGTGGCTCGTAGTGAATTCCGGCCAGCGGCTGGGGATCGGCAGTAATCACCAGATCGAGCTGCTCGCGGGCCAGCGCGGGCAGCGGGTCGAAGTTATGTCCGCTGGGGATGTCGACTTCGACTTCCTGCCAGTGATCGCGAAAGCGATCAATGGTCGGCATTAGCCACTGGAAGCAGCTGTGACACTCGATGGCCATGTGCAGGCGGCCTTGTTCGTCGCCGGCCAGCCGTGCCAGGTCGCGTTCGGCCATTCTCACCTGAGGCAGGATCTGCTCGGCCAACGTCAGCAGCCGTTCACCGGCCCGGGTGAATTCGACCGGCCGTGTCTTGCGCAGGAACAGCGGACTGCCCAGGCGCTCTTCCAAGTCCTTGATCTGGTGCGACAAGGCCGACTGAGTCAGGTGAACCCGCTCGGCGGCCTCGACCAGCGAACCGGCATCGCGCAAGGCGATCAGCGTACGGAGATGACGAAGCTCGAGCATGTATGAGTCCCGCTCACTTTAATGATTAATTAATTTAGTTTGATCAACTTATAATGCCAGTGAGACTGCCTAGCCATCGCACGGCGACATTGATCGCCAATTCTATCCGTTAAGACACGCCAAGGAATAACGATGACGCTGGCACATACTCTGGGTTATCCGCGTATTGGCGCGAACCGCGAACTCAAGCGCGCCGTCGAGGCCTACTGGAAGGGCGAACTGGCACAGGACGCCTTGGAAGCTACTGCTGCCGAGCTACGCGCCCGGCATTGGCAGGAGCAACGTGATGCCGGACTCAACCTGGTGACTGTCGGCGACTTTGCCTTCTACGATCAGGTACTCAATACCTCCGCCCTGGTCGGTGCCGTGCCACCGCGCTTCGGCCAGGGTGATGACGAAGTCGATCTCGACACGACGTTCCGCATGGCGCGCGGCCGCGCCCCGACTGGTACGCCGGCAGCGGCCTGCGAGATGACCAAATACTTCGATACCAACTATCACTATTTGGTCCCCGAACTGTATCGAGGTCAGCGTTTCCGGATTGCCAGCTCACGCCTGTTCGATGAGGTTGATGAAGCCCGAGCCGCAGGCCACCCGGTCAAGGTCTCCCTGCTTGGCCCGCTCTCATGGCTGTGGTTGGGAAATACCAAGGTGGAAGGGGAAAGCGGCGAGGATTTCGAGCGGCTCGACCTGCTGGATGCACTGCTGCCGGTGTATGGACAAATCCTGACGCGGCTGGCCAGTCAGGGGGTGGAGTGGGTGCAGCTCGATGAGCCGGCGTTGGTACAGGATTTGCCGCTCGAATGGCGGCAGGCCTATGAGCTGGCATACAACACGCTGCGGTCGGCTCCGGTGAAGCTTCTGCTGGCCACTTATTTCGGCGGCTTGGGCGACAATCTGGCGGTGGCCACCGGTCTGCCAGTCGAGGCGCTACACATCGATACAGTGCGTGACCCGGCGCAACTCGAACGTGTTCTCGATCGCCTGCCGGCCTACAAGATACTTTCGGTGGGGGCTATCGATGGACGCAACGTATGGCGGGCCGATCTGTCCGCGTTGCGTGAGACGTTGGCTACCGCACGCATGCGTCTCGGCGATCGCCTGTGGCTGGCGCCGAGCTGTTCCTTGCTGCATGTGCCGGTGGACTTGGCCAGCGAGACTGCCCTGGACGAGGAACTCAAGGGCTGGCTGGCCTTCGCCCGGCAGAAGCTCGATGAGGTTGCCACATTGGCACGTCTGCTGGATGGCCGTGCCACAACGGACGATATAGCACGTCTGGATGAAGCCGCGGCCGCGCTGGATGCCCAGCGACGCTCACCGCGTATCCATAAGCCGGCCGTTGGTGCCCGTCTCGAAGGCGTAACGGCGCGAGACAGCCGACGAAAAAGCGAGTATCCGGTACGGGCCCGCGCACAACGAACTCGACTCGATCTGCCGTTGTTCCCGACGACAACCATCGGCTCTTTCCCGCAGACCGGCGAGATTCGTGCTGCGCGACGCGCCTTCAAGCAGGGCGTTTTGGATCGCGACGTCTACGAGGCGCGTATGCGTGAGGAAATCGCCTTCACCATCGAACGCCAGGAGGCACTGGGGGTGGACGTGCCCGTGCACGGCGAGCCGGAGCGCAACGACATGGTCGAGTACTTCGGCGAGCAGCTCGACGGATTTGCCTTTACCGGCAATGGCTGGGTGCAGAGTTACGGTTCGCGTTGCGTCAAGCCGCCGGTGATCTTCGGCGATATCAGCCGCCCTCAGGCGATGACGGTACGCTGGAGCGAGTATGCCCAGTCCCTTACCGACAAACCAATGAAGGGCATGCTCACCGGGCCGGTGACCATCCTGCAGTGGTCGTTCGTACGTAATGATCAGCCGCGCGAGACCACCTGCCGCCAGATCGCCCTGGCACTGCGTGACGAAGTCGCTGACCTCGAGGCGGCGGGCATCGGCATTATCCAGATCGACGAGCCGGCTCTGCGCGAAGGGCTGCCGTTGCGCCAGGCCGAGTGGCAGCGCTATCTGGACTGGGCGGTGGAGTGCTTCCGGCTCACTGCGGCGGTCGTCCGCGACGAGACGCAGATCCACACCCACATGTGTTACTCGGAGTTCAATGACATCATTGCCGCCATCGCAGCTCTGGACGCCGACGTGATCACTATCGAAACGTCGCGCTCGGACATGGAACTGCTCGATGCCTTTCAGGACTTCGCCTACCCCAACGAGATCGGGCCGGGCGTCTACGATATTCATTCGCCCAATATTCCCGAGGTGGGCTGGATGGTGACGCTGATGGAAAAGGCGGCGGAGAAAATTCCTGCCGAGCGACTATGGGTCAACCCCGACTGTGGTCTCAAGACCCGCGGCTGGGCCGAAGTCGAGCCAGCGTTGAAACATATGGTCGAGGCCGCACGCGAACTGCGTCGTCAGCATGGTTGAGCCTGTTGCCATGCTAGAACCTAAATCAATGTCGGCCAAATCAAAGGGTTGAATTGACGCAATAAATGTCATTAGCGGGAAAGAGCGAAGGGGGGGGAGCGCTTGGTATGCTGAGTGCCTGGGATTGCCCTCGTCATACAGGAGTCACTATGCGTCTCATCCCGCTGTTCGCTGCCATGCTGACGGTGGCCGGCTGTGCCTCGCAGGCCCCGGCTCCGTCCACCCCGCCCCAGGTTCAGGATCTCAACCGGGCCGTGACGGGGCCGGTCGATACGTCCGAACCCAAGCCAACCTCGCCACTATTGCCATCGGCATTTTTCGCCGATGGAGCGCCGGCCTTCGTGGCTTGGCGCTGCACGCCGGCTCAGGATCTGGTCGCCGCACTTCCCGAAGGCGAACTGCGGTTATGGTCGGGGCAGGGGTTCTATCGGCTGGACCCGGCGGTAGTCGCGTCCGGAGCACGTTATGTGAAGGGCGATCTGTCTTTCTGGAGCAAGGGCAATGAGGCAGGAGTAGAGAGTGCCAGTGGCCAGCTCGAATGCCAGCGTGACGTGAGTCGCGAAACGATCACGCGCGAGACTCGCCCCAATTCGATCTTCTTTGCCAAGGGTAATGAGCCGGGGTGGATGCTGATGCTCGACCGCCAGACATCGCATCTGCGCCTGATCGCCGATTACGGTCAACAGACTCTGACCCTGCCCTACAAGATCGAACGCCTGGACAATGGCCAAGAGGCTGCGGTCGTGCTGCGTAGCACCCAGGCGGGTCAGCCTTTTCAGGCCCGACTTCAGGCCAAGGCCTGCTTCGACTCGATGAGCGGCATGCCATACCCGGTGCAAGTAACGCTGCAATGGCAGGAGCGTACGTTGCGCGGCTGCGGTCAGGGTGTCGAATCACTGTAACCCTGTTGCCCAAGCATATTCACTGGATACATCGTTTCGATGTAGTCGAATTGTTAGAGCGGTTTTTTGCGATTTTCATTTGAAAAAAACCATCTAGAATGGCTGTCATCTCAAGCGTTCAACGAGGGCCACGTGATGACATCCAAGATTCTGCTGATCAATAGCTCCATTCTCGGCGACAACGGTCAGTCCCGTGCCTTGGCCGAGCATTTCAAGGTGCGAGCCAGTGCGCGTGAGGGGTTGGTCCTGACCGAGCGCGACGTGGCCGCTCAGCCACTTCCGCACCTGGATGGCCAAGAGGTCGGTAGTTGGATGGTGCCCGACGAGGAGCGTGATGCCACCCAGCGTGAATTGGCAGCGCGCTCCGAATTCCTGGTCGACGAGCTGCTGGCTCATGACGTGCTCGTGCTGGCGGTGCCGCTCTATAACTTGGGTATTCCCTCGCAGCTCAAAGCCTGGTTCGACCGCGTACTGCGTGCCGGCAAGACCTTCCGCTATACGGAGAATGGGCCCAAGGGCCTGGTGGAAGGCAAGCGGGCCATTATCCTGGCGGCACGGGGTGGCCAGTATGCCGGAACTGAGCTGGATTCCCAGACGCCGCATCTGCGTCACATGCTGGGACTGATGGGCATCACAGAGGTCGATTTCGTCTATTCAGAAGGTTTGAACATGGGCGAAGGTCGCCGTGAGGCAGCGCTACGCGAAGCAGGTCAGGCAATCGACTCGCTGGTCGAGGCACTCTAACCCTCAGGGTGTGATAACCGAAGCCCGGTCAATCGACCGGGCTTTGTCATGTCAGGATGAAGCGCAGGCGCCCAGCCCATCAGCCTTCTTCGTTTCGAAGAAGGCTGATGGGCAGATGTTCTTGTCGGGTGTAACAGCGCGACCCAACAATTTCAGCAAGGCGGCGGTGTCGGCAGGGCGACCGGGGATCTCGCGTGTCGTGACCGGCTGCCACTCGCCATCGTCGCGCCTGGCCAGTTGGAAGTTGAACGGATGGAAGTCAGGAAAGCCTAGGCGTAGATCGGTGGCTATCAGCCAAGTGGCACCATCGTCATGCTGGATACGGTAGCGCAGAAATGGCCCGGCAAACCACTGCAGGCGTTGTCCGCTGGGCAGTGCCAGGGCGGTCTCGGCATAGTGGCCGCCTCGCGGAAAGCGCTCCAGGACCGGAGGTATCGAATCGAACAGGCCGGTCAATGCTTCGTAGTAGTGCTCCTCCTCGACGACCGTGACTCGCCACAGCAGCGTGTTGAAAGGTGTGGGTTGGATCAGGCGAGGGGCGTCCTGCAGGCCCTGTGCAGCAAGCACCGGTGCCATGCGCTGATCTATCACCAGTTTGCCGCCCAATGAAAAGGCGAGATAAAGCGTGGATAGCGCCAGCCCCAAGTGCAGGACGCGCGGGCGATAACCCCGTACCAACGTGTAAAGCACGGCCACCAACAGCGGCAGAGTGTATAGCGGGTCGATGATGAAAATGCTTGCCCAACTCACTGGTGGCGTGGCCAGCGGCCACCATAGTTGTGTGCCGTAGGTCGTGAAAGCGTCGAGCAGCGGGTGGGTCAGTAAACAGGCGGCATAGAATGTTCCCCAGCGACGCAGCGATATATCCCAGGCAGGGGCCAGACGGGCGGTCAGTGCGGCCAGCAGCGCCGACAACGCGGCAAGTACCAGCAGCGAGTGGCTGAAACCTCGGTGATAGGTGTAATCCGCCACGGCGTCGCCATAGTCGATGACTACGTCGAGATCGGGCAGGGTGCCCAACGCAGCACCGGCGAGGACGGCCTTACGTCCTAACCGGCGGCCGAGCACGGCACCGCCGATGGCGGCGCCCAGACAGGCCTGAGTCAGCGAATCCATGCTCCCTCTCCTCAGGTGTCGACCCAGGCGGGTCGGCAGGCGACGATCTTGGCATAAACAGGACAATCCTCACGGTGCGCTCCCTGGAGATAGCCGGTGCTCATCAGAAACTCATTGACGATTTCCGGCCCCGTGAAACGAAAGGTACGCTTGAACAACCGAACCCAGTCGTTCAGCGGCAGCGGATGGTGGTAGTCCAGCCAATGCTTGAAACTGCCATGCTCGGTCTGCAGGTCTCGAATTACCCCGGCGTTATGTATTACGGCGTCGATCTTGAGTCGGTTGCGAATAATCCCAGCATCACCGAGCAGGCGCTGGCGCTCCTGCTCACCGTAGTCAGCGACACGCACAACCGAGAATTCGTCGAAGGCTTGGCGAAACGCGGCACGCTTTTTGAGTACCGTTAGCCATGACAGCCCGGCCTGGTTGATCTCCAGTGCCAGACGTTCGAACAGACTGTCGTCGCTCGTTACCGGAAAGCCGTACTCATTGTCATGGTAGGGTTGATGAAACGGATGCGTGGGCGCCAGGTCACAGTAATCGGCCATGGGGTCTCTCTTGAGGCAACAGGGCTGTGGGAGGTCGAGGCAGGCGTGACGTGCCGGTGGATAATGAGCCATCATGCCGGAGTTCCTGGCAATAGCCAAAGTGGGAGACAATCATGCAGGTACAATCATCGTCGTGGCGGCAGTGGCGCCGAGGTGTGGCCGGACTGATGCTGGGTATGATGGCTGGGTCGGCTTGGGCCGGTTCCGTCGCCGAAGTCTGGAAGGATCCCAATTGCGGTTGCTGTACCGCGTGGGTCGAGCATCTGGAGCAGGCCGGTTTCGATGTGCAACTCCATGCCAGCCGGGATATGGGGGCCATCAAGGCGGAGCATGACGTGCCGGACCGGCTGGTATCGTGTCATACGGCCGTGATCGATGGCTATGTGATTGAGGGACACGTGCCGGCGGCTGATATCCGGCGCCTGCTGGACAGTGGTGCCGACGTAAGCGGACTTGCTGTGCCGGGCATGCCCCATGGGTCGCCGGGCATGGAGACCGGCCGCGTCGACAATTATGCCGTTTATGCCTGGCAAGAAAATGGCGATATCGATATCTACCAGCGCTACACGCACGATACGTAAGCGAGAAAAGGGGAATTGACCATGCAGTACCTGCACACCATGGTTCGCGTCAGCGATCTCGACGCGTCGCTGCATTTCTATTGCGATCTGCTCGGTCTCGAGGAGGTCAGCCGCAAGGAGAGTGAGAAAGGACGCTTCACGCTGGTTTTCCTTGCCGCACCCGACGATTTACCGCGTGCCAAGGAAGACCGGGCACCAATGGTCGAGTTGACCTACAACTGGGATCCCGAGGAGTACACCGGCGGACGCAACTTCGGTCACCTGGCCTATCGCGTCGATGATATCTACGCGCTTTGCGAGCATCTACAGGCCAACGGTGTGACCATCAACCGCCCGCCCCGTGATGGATACATGGCATTCATACGATCACCGGACGGTATCTCCGTGGAGCTGCTGCAGAAAGGCGATGCCCTGGCACCCAAGGAACCTTGGGTATCCATGGAGAACACCGGCACTTGGTAAACCGGCCACAAGGATAAATTGAGTAGCCTGGCGAGCCTGGCTTCAACGAGCCGGCTCGCTGTGCCCTCAACGGCTCAAGGAGCGAGCACCATGCAACTGGACGATACCCTAAAACAGCAGTTTCGCGATGCCGCACAGGCACTGGAAGGTGTCGATCTCGAGACTTACCGCGACTTCGGCAAGGATCCACTCGAACCGATCATTGGCCTGGGACCCGCTGACGCGCCAGTGGGTTTCTTCGGGCGCGACCCGGGGCGCCAGGAAATCAAGTGGGGCGAGCCTTTCATCGGCAGCGGGGGCCAGAAGGTGCGCCAGGGGCTTTATCAGGCCATCCACGGCGAACCGATGCCTGATTTCGAGGCGTCACGCGAGATCGGAAGGCATGTCTTCTGGGCCAATACCGTGCCCTACAAGCCTACCGGCAACAAGGCTTGGTCGATGGCCGCCAAGAAACGCTTTCAGCCTCTGATGGCCCGTGTACTGATCGATCACTGGCAGGGGCGGGAGCTGATCACTCTGGGGCGCGAAGCCTTCCTGTGGTTCGGTATCAATCAACCGAAGGAAGTACGCCAAGCACTGGAGAGTTTCTGGAAGCGCGAAGACCGTTTCGAGGCCAGCCATGCAACACTGCTGACCATGGAAGATGGCCATGAAGCCGAGTTTCGTCTCGCCCCTTTACCGCACCCCTCGCCACTGAACCAGACATGGTTCAAGCGCTTCCCCGGGCTGCTGGAAGCGCGGCTCGAGGCCATGGGCGTGGCCAATCTGTTGCGCCAAGCTGGCTAGGTACTGGCTCTAGTCGGGGCGAACGGCCAGACGTCCACTGCCGAGAAACACCAGGGCCAAGGCACCGAACAGGAACATACCCTGTAGTTCCAGCGCCCAGCCGCCACTTCGGCCCAGCGTGAAGAGTTCGCCGGAATGAGCCAGGAAGATAGCCACAACCATATTCCCCGCCATGAGCAGCCCCGCAATGCGCGTTTGCCAGCCAGCAATCGCCATGATCGGAGCGACGACCTCACCGATCAATACGCCATATGCCAGGAAGACCGGCAGACCCTGGTTGGCAACCTGATCGCCGATCCAGCTTAGGCTGCCCGGGTTGAGCAGCTTGGCGACACCGTGCAACAGGATCAGCACGCCGACACTCAGCCGAATTATGAGTTTGCCGACAGCATCGTTGTGCAGTGCTTGAAGCATGCAGAGCCCTCATTCTGGTAAAGGCCGGCAAATGCCGTTCTTGAGGCATGGCGGCCAGGTTCGCTAACGGGCGTCAACGATACCATGCCTGCTGTGACGGGTAGGTTGATCGAGGCGAATGCCCACCAACGTAGCGAAACGTTATGATTGGCATGGCTCCGGATGCTAGAGCTACATCGAGACGAACTAGTCCATGAGCTTGTCCTGGCATGTGCTCGATTCATGCGTGAGGTGAGCCGACCTACGCTGGAGCAGGCCGTGAGGGCATGAGCTGCCTCTTGGGCTGCCTGTCGCCTCAATCAGAAAAATGCGCAAGGCGGCCGCATACAGGGGGGAATACTATGTCCAGTGGTGCATTCCGGTCACGCTGGGTACGCTTGACGCGGCCCCCCGCCGATCTCGCTTCCGAGCGACGGCGCAGTTACCAGATTTTTATCCATATCTATCTTTTTGCCATCGCGGCGCATCTAATCTACATCCCGGTATTCGCCGCGATCGACATCGTGGCGCTATCACTGCTTAACCTGGCCTGCATTGCGGCCAACATCGTGGCGATTGTGCTGCACCGCCATGGTCAGTGCCCCCAGGCGCTGCTAACCAAGCTTGTTTCTGCCACAACCCTGATCATTGCTACTGGAATGGCACTCGGTGACGAGACCGGCTGTGAGTATTTTTTCTTCGTGTTGCTGTTTGAAGTATTGATCAGCGATTTGGCGCGTCGTCTCAAGCTTCTCCTCAGCTTGCTCGTGATCAGCCTTATCTTGGCAACGGAGCACCTCCTGTTCGGCACACTGGGCAATTGGCCCTACAGCAGCTTGAGCCGTGAATTGCTGTATTCCCTGAACGTCGTGGTCACTTTTGTGTTGTTCACGTTCATCGTTTTGCAGGTCTACGCCATTACCGAAACCACTGAGCGACGATTTCGTATCGATGCCACCCACGATTCACTGACCGGGGTTCTGAATCGGCGTGCCATCTTCGAGAAGTCCGAGCGCTACTGGCAGGCAGGGCATCCATTTGCGCTGCTGTTGCTGGATGCCGATCACTTCAAGTTTATCAATGACAATCACGGCCATAGCGTCGGGGACGAGGTGCTGCGTCACTTGGCGCAACTGCTGGGCAGGACGCTGCGTGAGGCGGACTTTATCGGTCGGGTCGGGGGAGAGGAGTTCCTGGTGCTATTACCCGATACCTCGCGGGAAGAGGCGTTGGGCGTAGCGACACGCTTGCGCAACACATTGTCTGGCTCGCCGTGCCGGCTGGAATCGCTCGATCTGGCCGTGACCGTTTCCATGGGGCTGGCATTATCGAGTGAGGGCGACAAGTTACGTGATGTCGTCGACTTGGCTGACCGGCGGCTTTACCTAGCGAAGTCATCGGGACGCGACCGGCTTTTTGCACAGGGGGGCGAATCCCGGGAGACCGAATTGGGTGAGGGGGTCACGGCGCGCTTGCTACATGAAACGCCATCGGCGGACAATGCCTGAAACTGGCTCGCTCATTGAAGGCAGGTATGAAAGGAAAGAACATTCGTTACGTCAGCGGGCGTGGACGCAACTGGTTAGCGGGATTGTTTGTGTCAGTACTGGCTGGGTGTGGGTCTTCCCAACCGGTCATGGAAGAGGCGCCAGCTGCGCTTGTGGCCGACTCCCCTCTGGTGGGCGTGCGCTGGGAACTAACCTTGATTGGGACGGACGAGTGGTGGAAGGGAGAGCGCAAGGCATATTTCTCATTGTTACCGAAAGGTAAAATATTGCAGCTTGTAGGCAGTGACGGCTGTAATACTTTGCAAGGAGAAGCTACGCTAGGTCATGAACGGAGGCTGGTGGTCTCCGATCTGGCGACAACCCGCATGGCCTGTCCCGGCCTGCCTCAGTCGCCACAGGTCGCAGAATTATTATCGCAAGCCTACCGTTATCTTCTCGATCATGATCGTTTGGTCCTGATGGGGCGTGACGGTCACGTGTTGGGTGGTTTCAAGCGCCAAGGATAAGGCGTAGCACCGCAACGCGCGGTTATCAAAACAGAAACAGAGCACCTTGGAACTGGATCAATCCATGGGTCGATGGTGGGGCCGTGAGGTTTCGTCAATACCGTCGATAAGAACATTCCGTTACCTGAACTGGCGACGGAAGGAGAAAGGGAATTCATGGTTGCTTGTAACTCTCGAAAGATTCCGGACAAGTGGCGTTCGTTCGCGTTTCCCGCTTGTCCTTTGCCTCCCGAACAGCAGCGCTATTTTCATACCCTGTCTCGGCTCTATATCATCGCTACGGCAACTTACGTGTTGGCCTTGTTACCCATGTTCTGGTTATTGGGTAGCGAGCGACTGCTGGCTATCACTCTGATCGGCCTGGGGGCTGTGCTGGTTGCCCGGGAGCTGCACCGGCGGGGGTACATGACCGTAGGCGTGAGCTTGGTGCTGGCGAGCATGGCCTGGCATATGCTCGAGTCCCTCAACGTCTACGGGGCGGGTGTCGGCTTTGAGCTCTACTTCTCGGTCATTCTGCTGACTATCTACATCAGCGCCATGCCTCCGGTGGCCAAGCTTGGCATTAGCCTGCTGATACTGGCGCTGACGGCGCTGCAGGTCACTGACCTGCCTGAGCAGACCCCAGGCTGGCATCACGAATCGCTGATCCCCGATCTGGTGCTGATGGCCAACCTGCTGCTGGTCAGCGTGCTGTTCGCCGTCATCCTGACGGGGCTGGAAGGCGTGACCGAACGTCTCGAGCGAAGCTACCGCCGTGAAGCAACCCATGATGCGCTGACTGGGGCCTATAACCGCCGTGCGGTTCTCAGGGCGGCGGAGCAGATGGCGCAAGGCGGGCGCACGTTTGCCATGCTGATGATCGATATTGATTTCTTCAAGCGCATCAACGACGAGCATGGCCACGATGTGGGCGACCGCGCGCTGTGCCATCTGACCGAATGTCTGCGCCTGGGGTTACGTGAAGAAGATGTGCTGGGGCGTTACGGCGGCGAGGAGTTCATGGTCGTACTCAACGGCATGACATTGAACGATGCCGTGGGCGTGGCCGAACGTCTTGCGGCCTTGGTTCGCGAGAATCCCTACGCTGCTGCGGCCGGGCAGCATCTGTCAATGAGCGTCAGCATCGGGGTAGCCGTGTCTAGCCAGGCCAATGACCTCAATGGCCTGATTGCACTTGCCGATCAACGCCTGTACCGAGCCAAGCGCACTGGACGTGACCGTATCGTGGCCAGAGATCCCCGGATAACGGTACCGACCAAGGAAGATCCGCTCCCGGTGCAGCCACAACGGCTCTCACGTTTTGGTTGATTGATGGTTTTATGTGTTGAGTGAAGGTCGGTTAAGGCATGGTTAAAAGAGAAAGGGCCGGACATGTCAATGTCCGGCCCTTTCTTGCTTTACATGCTTCGGTTATACGGCAGGAGTTATAGAGCGGCGATCTTGTCGCGCTGCTCGGCGAGAACCGCGCGGCTGGCCTGAGCGTCGGTCAGCTTGGCACGTTCTTTCTCTACGACTTCGGCTGGGGCCTTGGCGACGAAACCTTCGTTGCCCAGTTTTCTCTCGATCCCGGCGATGAATTTGTCCTGCTTGTCGAGTTCCTTGGCCAGGCGGGCCAGTTCGGCTTCCTTGTCGATCAGGTCGGCCATTGGCACCAGCACTTCCATGTCGCCGACCAGTTGGGTGGCTGACAATGGCGCTTCGGCCGGGTCGGAGAGCCATTCGGCGCTGGCCAGCTTGGCCAGCTTGGCGAGGAACGGACGATTGCTCTCCAGGCGCTGGCGGTCGGCGTCGCTTCCCTTGGTCAGTAGCACGTCGAGAGGCTTGCCGGGGGCGATGTTCATTTCGGCGCGCACGTTGCGTACGGCAACGATTACACCCTTGAGCCACTCAATGTCACGTTCGGCCTGCTCGTCGATCTTGCTCGACTCCGGCTGCGGCCAAGGCTGGTTCATGATCGACTCGCTGCCATCGTCTCGAGCCTTGCCGGCCAGCGGCGCCACGCGCTGCCAGATCTCCTCGGTGATGTAGGGCATCATCGGATGGGCCAGACGCAGGATCGCCTCAAGCACACGTACCAGGGTACGCTGTGTGCCGCGCTTGGCAGAAACCGGGGCATTGTCATCCCACAGCACCGGCTTTGACAGTTCCAGATACCAGTCGCAGTACTCGTTCCACACGAATTCGTAAAGTGCCTGCGAGGCATGATCGAAGCGATACTCTTCCAAGGCCTTGGTCACCTGTGCCTCGGTCTGTTGCAGGCGCGAGATGATCCAGCGATCGGCCAGCGACAGCTCGACCTCGCCGTCATTGAGTGAGCCTGGGCCGATGTCCTCGCCCTCGGTATTCATCAGCACGTAACGAGAGGCATTCCATAGCTTGTTGCAGAAGTTGCGGAAGCCGTCGAGGCGGCCCATGTCGAACTTGACGTCGCGCCCCGTCGAGGCCAGGGACAGGAAAGTGTAGCGAAGAGCGTCGGTGCCGTGAGGCTCGATACCTTCGGGAAACTCACTGCGCGTGGCCTTGGCAATGGCCTTGGCCTTCTGTGGCTGCATCATGTTGCCGGTACGCTTGTCGACCAGCGTCTCCAGATCGATGCCGTCGATCAAATCAATGGGATCGAGCACATTCCCCTTGGACTTTGACATCTTCTGGCCCTGGCCATCACGGACCAGGCCATGCACATAGACGGTCTTGAAGGGTACCTCGCCGGTGAACTTCAGGGTCATCATGATCATGCGCGCGACCCAGAAGAAGATAATGTCGAATCCAGTGACCAGCACGCTAGACGGGTGGAAGGTCGCGAGTTCCGGCGTCTGCTCCGGCCAACCCAGCGTGCCAAAGGTCCAAAGCCCGGAGCTGAACCAGGTATCGAGCACATCCTCGTCCTGTGTCAGCACGGTGTCGGGATTGAGGGCGTACTTCTCGCGGGCCTCGGCCTCGGTCCGCGCCACGTAGACGTTGCCCTGCGGGTCATACCAGGCCGGAATACGATGGCCCCACCACAACTGGCGTGAGATGCACCAGTCCTGCAGGTCGCGCATCCAGGCGAAGTACATGTTCTCGTAATTCTTGGGCACGAACTGGATGTCGCCGTTCTCCACCGCTTCGATGGCCGGCTTGGCCAGGCTTTCCACGGCGACGAACCACTGGTCGGTCAGTAACGGTTCGATGACGTCGCCTGAACGGTCGCCGTAGGGCAGGGTATTGTTGACGGTTTCGACCTTATCAAGCAGGCCCAGTGCGTCCATGTCGGCGACGATCTTGTCGCGCGCGGCGAAACGATCCAGGCCGGCGTAAGCGGCCGGTAGGGTGTCGTCCTCGTCGGGCAGCGGACGACCCTGTTGATCGAAGATCTCGGCGCGCTCGAGGATCTGGGCATCGCGCGAGAAGACATTGATCAGCACATGCCCCTGACGCCTGCCGACCTCGTAGTCGTTGAAGTCATGCGCCGGGGTGATCTTCACGCAGCCCGAGCCCTTTTCCATGTCGGCGTGTTCGTCGGCCACGATGGGGATGCGACGGCCGACCAGAGGCAGCTCGATGAACTTGCCGATCAGCGAGGCGTAGCGTGGGTCCTCGGGGTTGACCGCCACGCCGGTGTCGCCGAGCAGTGTCTCGGGGCGGGTGGTCGCGACTATCAGGTAGTCCTTGCCGTCGTCGGTGGTGACGCCGTCGGCCAGCGGATAACGAAAGTGCCAGAATTGGCCCTGCTGTTCGCGATTCTCCACTTCCAGGTCGGAAATGGCGGTGTGCAGGGTCGGGTCCCAGTTGACCAGGCGCTTGCCGCGGTAAATCAGGCCTTCATCGAAAAGGCGCACGAAGACTTCCTGAACTGCCTTGTAGAAGCCGTCGTCCATGGTGAAGCGTTCACGACTCCAGTCGACACTGGCACCCATGCGGCGCAGCTGGCGAGTGATGTGCCCGCCGGACTCGGCTTTCCATTCCCAGACTTTGTCGATGAACGAATCGCGTCCCAGATCATGGCGAGACTGACCTGTTTCGGCGGCCAGCTTGCGCTCGACGAGCATCTGCGTGGCGATGCCGGCGTGATCGGTCCCTACCTGCCAAAGCGTGTTGCGCTGCTGCATGCGCCGCCAACGGATGAGCGTATCCATGATGGTGTCCTGGAACGCATGGCCCATGTGCAGGCTTCCGGTGACGTTAGGCGGCGGAATCATGATCGAGAAGGGGTCGCCTTGCCCGGAGGGCGCGAAGCGATTGTCCGCCTCCCAGCGTTGATACCAGCGGGTTTCGATCGATTCGGGTTGATACGTTTTTTCCATGGGCTGACTGACTCGGTTTGAACGTGGTGACACTCGCTGCGCGGCGGGCCCGGATGCAGGGGCTAAATAAATGGCGACAAGTATAGCGCTACACGACCGTTGGCGTCATGGCAGCGCTGTAAGCGGCTAATTGCTAAAGAATTCAGATCAGGTGGCGATAATAAGCAGGTTATCGTCTACGACCAAAGTTTAATGTCACGTGGCGCACGCCTCGCCGAGAGCCTACTTCTGCGACGGCTGCCGCGGCCTGTGATGCAACGCCGCCAAGAAATGAGAGGAAGCCGTGGAATTAACGCAGGGATTTCAGAAACAATTGCCGGTTGAGGCAGCTTCGGCAGACGAAGCCGGTAAACACAAGAGTACCGGCAAGATGGCTGGCATATCGGTGCGTAAGCAGTTGGGAGTCGGCATCGGAGTACTGTGGCTGATCCTGGTCGGCATGCTGGCGATCAATGCCTGGCAGAGCCGCAGCGCGATTTTCGAGGAACGCCAACAACGCATGATCACCGCCGTCGATATGGCTGCAACGTTGATGAGCCACTACGATGCGCTGGCAAGAAGCGGCACGATGAGCGACGCCCAGGCGCGGCAGCAGGCATTCGACGCCATCCGCAACATGCGCTTCGAAGGCGGCGACAACTATGTCTATGCCTTCGACGGCACACTGCATATTCTCGCCCATCCCAAGCGCCCAGTCGGGCAGGATGTTTCGCAGGTTACCGATCCGACCGGAAAAAAACTGTTCCAGGCGCTGGTCGATGCGGCACGCACTGATGGTCACGGCTTCGCAGAGTATCGTTCCAACTTCGCCCGTGGCTCGGAAACGACACCGCTTGTGCGGGCCTATGTGGCCGGATACAAGCCGTGGGACGCTTATGTGGCGAGCGGTGTGTTCATGGGCGATGTCAACGCCACGATCAGGGCACAGCTGATCAAGTCGGGGATGGTGGCACTGGTCGCTGGGGCATTGGTGACCATGGTGTTCTGGTTGCTGATCAACAATATCCTGCGCCGTCTCGGCGGCGAACCGGCTTATGCGGCGAAGGTGGTCGAACGTATTGCCGGCGGCGATCTGACCGCGCCGGTCGTGCTGCGTGACGGTGACAGCCACAGCCTGTTGTATGACATCAAGCGCATGCGTGATGGGCTGAAGGACTCGGTGCACGCCATCCATGCCACCAGTTCGGCGGTGGACCACGGCGCCGGCGAGATTGCCTCGGGCAACCAGGAGCTGTCGTCGCGAACCGAGCAGCAGGCAGCCGCACTGCAGCAGACTTCATCGAGCATGGAAGAGATCACTGCCACGGTACGCCAGAGTGCAGACAGCGCCGATCAGGCACGACAGTTGGTGCGTCAAGCGACTGAGACGTCGCAGAGCGGTCAGGAAGCGATCAGCGCAGCGGTCGCGGCAATGGGTGATATTACCGCCAGTGCCGGTAGAATCACCGAAATCATCACGCTAATCGACAACATCGCCTTCCAGACCAACCTGCTGGCGCTTAACGCCTCAGTGGAAGCGGCGCGGGCCGGCGAACAGGGCCGAGGCTTCGCCGTGGTCGCTGGGGAGGTGCGTCAGTTGGCCAGCCGCTCGGCTGCCGCCGCGCAGGATATCAAGACGCTGATCGAGGCATCCAATACCCAGGTCACCACCGGGTCGACCCGCGTCGGCACGGCCAGCGAGCGGATGAAGGAAATCGACGTACAGATCCAGCGCATGAACGATTTGCTTGGTGAGATCGCCGCCGCGGCTCGTGAGCAGACCAGCGGTATCGAGCAGATCAGCGATGCCGTCGCGCAGATGGATCAGACCACCCAACACAACGCCGCACTGGTTGAGCAAACTGCCGCAGCGGCGAGCGAGCTCGAGCAGCGCTCGCTCGCCCTCAGTGAAGTGGTGCAGCGCTTCAAGATCGCACCGTAACTCGCCGAGTCAACGCCGGCCGCTGGACCGGCGTTTCAGCTTACTCAACGCTTCAGTTTCTTCTGTCGCCGAGACCGGGCACCTCGGCGATGGCGCGACCAGCCGCAACCAGCATGACGCGTATGGCTCGTGAAATACGCATATGCACTTTTTTTAATTAAGAAAATCGATGCCACCGCTTTTTATATTTAGATAAACAGAGCCGTGTTATCTCCTGCGCTATAGTGCCGCCCCCTCAAGGTCTTTCCTGCTTGTCATCGTGTGATGGAGGCAGGCGCTGGCCCTCCGCACGGAAGGGCCTTCCGAACAGCAAGCCAGCAAGTCGAGACAGCCATGAAAAGACAACTGACCGCAGCGCTATGTTTGCATCTCTGCCTGCTGCCCGGTTATGCCCTGGCCGGGAAAGAGGGCGCCGCGAGCGGCGATAGCGACATCGTCGATGTCGTCCTGATCGGTGGCGGCACCATGAGCGTGACGCTGGGTACCTACCTCAACGAGCTAGAGCCCGACTGGAACATTCGACTCTACGAGCGCCTGGACGGCATCGCCCTGGAGAGTTCCAGTGGCTGGAACAACGCCGGCACAGGCCACTCCGCCTTTTGCGAGATGAATTACACTCCGCCGACGGATGACGGCGGCGTCGATATTTCACGCGCCATCGGTGTCACCGAGCAGTTCGAGATATCGCGTCAGTTCTGGGCCCACCAGGTCGAGCGGGGCATTCTCCCCGATCCCAACGCTTTCATCTCCTCCGTGCCTCACATGAGCCTGGTATGGGGACAGGAGAACGTCGACTTCCTGAGCGAGCGCTACGCGCGCATGTCGCAGAACCCGCTCTACGCCGGCATGCAATACACCGAGGATAACGCCACCATCGCCGAGTGGATGCCGTTGGTGATGGAGGGGCGCGAGGATGGCACGCCAATGGCCGCCACCCGCATGGATCTCGGTACCGAGGTCAATTTCGGGGAAATGACGCGCCAGATGGCCGAGAACCTGGCCCGCCAATCGAACGTCTCGCTGACCATGAACAGCGAAGTACGTGGGCTGAAACGCAACAACGATGGTACCTGGCGTGTGACCGTCGCCGATGTGAGTAGTGGCGAGACGCAGACCGTCAACAGCCGCTACGTCTTCAACGGCGCAGGTGGTGCGGCGCTTTTGCTGCTACAGGAATCAGGCATTCCCGAGGCCAGCCAGTATGCCGGCTTCCCGGTGGGAGGCTCCTTCCTCTACACCACTAACCCGGACGTGGTTTCGCGCCACACGGCCAAGGTCTACGGCCTGGCTGCCGAGGGCTCGCCGCCGATGTCAGTGCCGCACCTCGATCTACGCTATCTGAATGGGCAGCCGACGCTCTTTTTTGGCCCCTTTGCTACCTTCTCGACAAAGTTTTTGAAGGAAGGCTCCTGGACCAACCTGTTCGAGTCGATGACGCTCAGCAACACTTGGCCGATGATGAAAGTCGGTTTGGACAACTTCAATCTGGTGCAGTATCTGGTAGGTGAGGTGCTGCAGGACCGGGAAGATCGCCTCGAGGCGCTGCGCCAGTACTACCCCGAGCTGAACCCGGACGACTGGCAACTGTGGAACGCCGGTCAACGTGTCCAGATCATCAAGAAGACCGATGAGGGGAGCAAACTGCAGTTTGGCACCGAGGTTGTCGTGTCTGAAGATGGCACCATGTCAGCGCTGATAGGCGCTTCGCCGGGTGCCTCCACTGCGCCGCCCATCATGCTCAACCTGCTGACACGGGTCTTCCCCGAGCGAGTCGAAAGCGACGCGTGGCAGACCAAACTCCAGGAAATCATTCCCTCGCTGAATGTGAAGCTGGCCGACAATCCGGAGCTACTGCGTCAGGTGCGTCTCAACACTTCTCGCGTGTTGGAACTGGACGGCCAGGAAGCCTTTGTTCAGGCCAACCTGCCGGGCGGCGATGAAAGTAGTGCCGCACAGGGAGGCGACGACAGCAGCGAAGCGGCGAAGGACGCTACCGACCCGGTAGGCGGCACGGTCGGCGATGTGGAAAATGCCGACGAGGAAGGGCGCATCGAGAGCGCCACCGACGCCTGAGTCCTCGCGCCGTCGCCTAACGAGTAGGCACCCTGCGAAGTATTATGGTACTGACGGACCCACCGGATGCGGTGGGTCTCGTCGTTTCTGGAACTGGCTAAACGCTCGATGCAACGCGAAGCGTGCCTGCCGTACGCTAACCGATGTGGTGGGCCTTGACCGGGTACCCGCGACGCTTGTAGGTCTGCCAACATTCGCGCTTGGCGGTCAGCACGTCCTGGTTCTGGTTGATGATTTCTGCGACGCGCTCGAAGCGTGAAAACCATTCGGGGATGTCAGGGTGCAGGTTGAGCATGGCTTCAATGCCGGGCTCAGGCGGTTCGCGCCAGTCAATGGTGACCGGAACGGGTGCATCTTCGTTACCGACGATGGCATGCGGCACATAACTATCGGGGCGAAAGCGCCACAGGCGATCGTCGAACTGGCTGGCCGTATTCTCGTCGGCCACGTGAACATGCAAACGGTAACCCTTGCGGAAGATGGTCTCGGTCAGACGGCAGGCAAAATCGAGGCGAGCCTCAATCGAGGTGTCGGGAAGAATATAAAAGTCGATCTGAGTCATGAAGCACTATCCAAAACTGACTTCGCTTGCCATACAGCGTTAAAAAAGCAGCGAGAATCGCTCTCGCTGCTTTGGCTTATGACGCTCGTAAAACGAGCAGATCACGCTTCGGTGGTAATGTCCCGAGTATCCTCTTCGCGATCCAACAGATACTGCGTCAGTAGGCCCACGGGGCGGCCACTGGCGCCTTTCTGCTTGCCCGACTGCCAAGCCGTGCCGGCAATATCCAAGTGCGCCCAGGGGTACTTGTCGGCGAAGCGTGACAAATAGCACGCCGCGGTGATGGCCCCGGCGGGGCGGCCACCAATGTTGGCCATGTCGGCGAAGTTGGAATCCAGCTGACTTTGATACTCATCCCACAGCGGCATGTGCCAGGCACGGTCCCAGGCTGTCTCGCCTGCTTCCAGCAAGTCCAGGGCGAGATCGTCGTCATTGGAGAACAAGCCGGTAGCGTGTGAGCCGAGGGCGATTACGCTGGCCCCGGTCAAGGTGGCGATATCGACTACACTAGCCGGTTCGAAGCGCTCGGCATACGTCAGCGCATCGCAGAGCGCCAGGCGGCCCTCGGCATCGGTGTTCAGCACTTCGACAGTCAGGCCCTTGAGGGTCTTGATAATGTCGCCGGGCTTGGTGGCGTGCCCGTCGGGCATGTTCTCGGCGGCAGCTACGATACCGATCACATTGAGTTTGGGCTTGATCGACAGCACGGCTTGCATGGTACCGAACACGCTGGCGGCCCCACACATGTCGAACTTCATCTCGTCCATGTCGGCACCGGGCTTGAGCGAGATGCCGCCGGTGTCGAACGTGATTCCCTTGCCGACCAATACATGCGGCGCCTCGTCATCACTCTCTGCGCCCTGGTAACGCATGACGATCAAGCGAGAGGGCTCGGCGCTGCCTCGGCCGACAGAGAGCAGGGTGCGGGCACCCAGCGCCTCGAGGGCTTCCTCATCAAGGATATCCACTGCCAGGTGGCCTGCGGAGTCACGCCCCATTTGTACGGCCTGGTCGGCAAGGTAGCGTGGCGTACAAACGTTGCCGGGTAGATTGCCCAAGGTACGTGCGTAGTTGATGCCATGGCCAAGGGCACTGCCGATGCGTGCTCCCAGTTCGCTGTTTGCAGCCTCGGCATTATCACTGACCAGCAGGCCGACACGGGACAGGCGCGGTACTGGCGCCGGTTCGGACTTGAAGGTGTCGAAGCGATAGACCGCACGCAAGGAGGCTTCGGCGATCATGCGCGCTTTCCAGGCGCCGTCTCGCTCAGGAACGGGTACGTCGCCGAAGGCAACCACGGCTTCGTCCACCGGCAGGCGGGCCAGCGCCGGGAAGGTGGCGTCTAGTGCCTTGCGGAAATTGCCCTCGTTGCATTTCGCACGGTCACCAAGACCTACCAACAGCAGGCGCTCGGCGGCAAGACCCGGGGCAAAGGGAATCAACTGTACGTTACCGAGAGCCGGGTCGAAGTCGCCACGCTCGATAAGTTGGCCTATCAGGCGTTCGCTGGCGTCGTCGAGCTTGGCCGCTGCCGGTAGCAGGTCACCCTCCTTGAACACCGGGACCACGAAGCAGGCCGTCTCGACCTTGGCCGGATTGACGGTGAGAACAGGAAATTCCATGTCGTCTCCACTGGACAAAGGGCTTCTCCTCCACAAGACAGAGGTCTCTTGACGAGACAAGGGTCTGGGGAATCTGGATAATGCCGGCACTAGGCCGAACTTCCCCCAGTGTACGCAAAGGCGAGCGCCATTGCATGGGCCACGACTCGGTACCGAACACGTTCATGGAAGGGCATATCGCACCGGTATCAGGCATTGTCGAGGTGCGGTGCGTGGAGCCAGCCACATCGGGAGACCGTCTTGCTCATCTTTCGTTACCTGACACGCGAAATCCTGGTCACCATGGCCGCCGTTGCCGGCGTGCTGTTGCTGGTGATCATGGGGAGTCGTTTTATCCGCTATTTCTCCAACGCGGCCGAAGGCGACATTCCAGCCAGTATTCTCGGCACCCTGATGCTCTTTCACCTGCCGGGCTTTCTGGAGCTGATCCTGCCCCTGGCGTTTTTCCTCGGCATCCTGCTGGCCTACGGGCAACTCTATCTCAATAGCGAAATTACCGTACTTGTCGCATGCGGCACGAGTCCCAATCGGCTTCTACAGGTCACTATGTTGCCTGCAGTGTTGGTAGCGTTCATGGTGGCATTGTGCAGCTTATGGCTGACGCCTGCCGGGGCGCGCCACAATGAGATCCTGCTCGAGGAGCAACAGAGCCGGCTGGATTTCTCGGCGCTTGCACCGGGGCGTTTCCAGGACATCGGCAATGGACGCACAGCCTATACCGAGCGTTTGAACGACGATCAGAGCCGCATGCAGGGCGTGTTCATCAGTGAGCGCCAGCGCCGCTCCGATGGTACGCCGCAAACGGTGGTTACGCGTGCCACCAGTGGCTATCAGACCGTCGATGCAGAGACCGGCAGCCGCTTCCTGGTACTGGCCGATGGAGAACGCTACAGCGTCGACCCGGGGCGTGCGATGGCCGAACGTCTCGAGTTCGACACCTATGCGGTTCGCCTGTCACGAGCCATGGAAAGTAGCGAACTCGACGATCCTGAATATGCGTCCACACAGTTGCTGCTCGAAACGGGAACCCCCGAGGCCTTGGCTCAGTTGCAATGGCGGATCAGCCTCCCATTGATGGTGCCGATCCTGACACTGCTGGCGTTGCCGCTGTCCCGCGTCAACCCGCGGCAGGGACGTTTCGCCAAACTGCTGCCGGCAATCTTTCTGCATATCAGCTACTTGAGTCTGCTATTGGCGGGGCTGGATGCCATCGCCGGTGGTGCGCTGCCGGCAGCGGTCGGTATGTGGCCGATCCACCTCATGTATTTGCTGCTGGGCGTGTGGATGACCCGGCGGGCGCAATTGGGAGGGGGGCGCTAATGTTGATCGACCGTCTCGACCGCTATATCGCGCGCAACGTCCTTGCCGCCATCGTGGTGGTGCAACTGGTGCTGCTGGGGCTCGACCTGGTCATCGCCTTCATTAACGATCTCAAGGATGTCGAGGGCGAGTACGGAGCACTCGACGTCCTGCTCTACTTGGGAATGCGCCTGCCGTGGCGTTTTTACCAGTATGCACCAGTAGCGGTGCTGATCGGGGCGCTGATCGGGCTGGGGGCAATGGCCTCGAGCAACGAACTTACCGTGATGCGGGCGGCGGGCCGTTCGCTGACCCGCATCCTGTGGGGTGTGATGAAGCCGATTGGCTTGGTTATCGTAGCCGTGCTGCTGATTGCCGAATTCGTCAGCCCGCGAACCGAGCAGTTTGCCGAGGCCTGGCGACTTGAGCAGATGGCTGGGGAGGGCGCCGTGTTGACCCAGCGCGGTGGCTGGCAGCGCGAAGGCGAAAACTTCTACCGTTTCGGCGCGATTCGTGCGGATGACACCGTCATCGACCTGACTCGCTATCAGTTCGATGGCCAGCGGCTGGTCGAAGCCACGCATGCGGCACGCGCTGTCTGGGTGGAGGATCAATGGGTGCTTGAAGACGCCGATGTCACCCGTTTTCTGGAGCAGCGCACCGAGTCAGAGCACCTCGAGCGCATGACTTGGGAGACGCAGCTGACACCGGCGCAGCTTAATCGCCTGCTGCGCGACGTCGATAGCCAAGCGCCCAGTGAGCTGTGGGCCTACGCCACCTATCTGCGCGAACAAGGGCAGGCTGCCACCCAGCCGTTACTGTACTTTTGGCAGAAGGTATTAATGCCGTTGACCATGGCCTCGCTGGTGCTGGTTGCTGCTTCGTTCGTGTTCGGCCCGCTGCGTAGTGTGGCGGCGGGCACTCGGGTCTTCTATGGCGTGATCGTGGGCCTCACCTTCAAATACCTTCAGGACCTGCTGGCGCCGGCCTCGACCGTGTTCGGCTTCTCCCCGGTATGGGCAGTGCTGGCACCAACGCTGGGCTGCGTGCTATTGGGGTTATATCTGCTACGCCGAAGCGGCTAGCGCCTGCCAGGGTGTCACTCGCCCCGATGATGGATATCTTTCATGCGCTCTTTTACCGACCTCGATAATGTCTGGCCGGCTGGGCTTCTGCGCCGCCTGATGGCCATGGTTTACGACGCCTTGGTACTGCTTGCGGTGTGGATGCTGGTGGGGTTCATTGCCGTTGCCCTGAACGGGGGCGAGGCGAACGAGTCGCCGCTGTTTCACAACATCCTGTTCGTGGTGACATTCGTCTTCTTTGCTTACTTCTGGATGCGGGCCGGCATGACCTTAGGCATGCAGGCTTGGCGGCTGCGCGTCCAGAGTCTCGAGGGCCGCCCCATCACGCTTCAACAGAGTCTGATCCGATTCGTCGTTGCCATCATCTCGTTTGCAGCCTTCGGACTAGGCTACTGGTGGATATTCTTCGATAGGGAACAGCGTAGCTGGTCCGATATTGCCTCTCGCTCTCGTGTCGTCGTCCTGCCCAACGCTGTACGGCGCAAGCGCAAGTCAGCGTAACGCCTTAATTTCTTGCCTTTTGTTGGTTGTATATTTCTATCGTAGCTATTGAGTTACACAATTCTGCTTGCGGTACATTATGCGAATCATTTACATTTGACTTCGCGATAGCAAGCGGGGTGATGCAATGTACGTATGTTTATGCAAGGGCGTATCCGACAAGGCAATCCGTCAGGCCGTGGAAGATGGGGCACGCAGCTGGCGTGAAGTACGCGAACAGACCGGTTGTGGCACCCAATGCGGTAAGTGCGCCTGCATGGGCAAGACCATCACTCGTGACGCCGTGGCACGGGAGCTCGTCTCCGGTGCGGACCTCGCTTACGCCGTCTGACAATTCGCAAGCCATGTCCGAGGTGGACATCAATTGGCATTCGTCAATTTTTCCCAAATGCGACTAAGATTCGTAACTCACTGGCGTAATTAGACTTTTTCTTGTCTATGGGCGATACTTTTCTGCACTTGAGCGAGCGGGCGTGACTCCTGCTCCCAAAAAGCATCTGTGAGGAGATCACCATGAAAGGCGACGCCAAGGTCATCGAACATCTTAATATTGCGCTCGGCAACGAACTGGTCGCGATCAACCAGTACTTTCTGCATGCGAAGATGTACAAGGACTGGGGCCTGATGAGACTGGCCAAGTGGGAATACGATGAGTCCATCGACGAGATGAATCATGCCGACAAGCTGATCGAGCGTATTCTTTTCCTGGAAGGGATCCCCAACCTGCAGGATCTCGGCAAGCTGCATATTGGCGAAAACACCCGCGAAATGCTCGAAGCCGACCTGGTAGCGGAGCACAAGGGGCGCAACGACCTGATCGAAGCCATCACCTATTGCGAGCAGGTACGTGACTACGTCAGCCGTGATCTCTTCCGCGATATCCTCGACGATGAGGAAGAACACATTGATGCGCTGGAAACCGAACTCAGCTTGATCGACAAGGTAGGGATAGAGAACTACCTGCAGAAGCAGATGCACCAAGACGGCGATTGAGTCGCTCTTGCATTCAAGCATCGCGATAACGCAAAAGGCGCCCTACGGGGCGCCTTTTGCATGTATGAGAAATTCTATGTCAGCCGAGGTCGTTGGCCAGCAGCCGCTCTACAGCGGTCAGGCGCTCCTGCAACTGCGCTTCGCTGTCTGCCAGTACGGTAATATGGCCTATCTTGCGCCCGGGGCGGGGTGCCTTACCGTAGTCGTGCCAGCGGGCGCCGGGGATCGCCAGCACGGTATCGCGGTCGGGCAGGGCGCCGATGACGTTGAGCATGGCGCAGGGCGCAAGTCGCGCTGTCGAACCCAGAGGCATCCCGCAGATGGCGCGCAAATGATTCTCGAACTGGCTGGTTTCAGCGCCCTCGATCGTCCAGTGGCCAGAGTTGTGGACTCGTGGTGCGATCTCGTTTGCCAGCAGGGTCTCGCCCTGAACGAAGAACTCGAAAGCCATGACGCCGACGTAATCGAGCTCGGCAAGGACCCGGTTGGCGTAGCTCTCGGCCTGTACTTGCAATGGATGGTCGGGTTGCGGCACTGAACAATGCAGCATGCCCTGGCGGTGTTCATTGCGCACCAATGGCCAGACTCGAGTCTCGCCATCTCGGCCACGGACCGCGACGACGGAGACCTCATGGTCGAAGTCGACGAAGCCCTCGAGCACCAAGGGGACGCCGCCCATCTCGGCGAAGGCGCCACTGACATTCTCAGTTCGGTGCAGCACTTTCTGGCCCTTGCCGTCGTAGCCCAGCGTGCGAGTCTTGAGCACGGCCGGCAGGCCGATCTCGGCCACTGCAGCGTCGAGATCAGCCTGGCTGTCGATCTTTGCTACCGGAGGCAGCGATATGTCCAGCGCCTGGAACAGGCTTTTCTCAAGCCAACGGTCACGGGCGGTTGCCAATGCTCTGGCCGGCGGATAGGCGGGACGCTGTTCGGCGAGCATGGCCACGACATCGGACGAAACGTTTTCGAATTCGAAGGTGATCACGTCGCTATGGACGAGTAGTTTCTCCAGGGCGGCAGCGTCATTCCAGTCGGCCTGGATATGCCGACCATGTACAGCGGCACACGCCGAATCCGATGGATCAAGAAAGGTGAAGCGGGCATCGAAGCCGGCCCCGGCCTCGGCCAGCATGCGACCGAGCTGGCCGCCTCCAATCACACCGATGCGCATGTTCAGGCCTCCTGATCGTCGGGTCGGCTGGGATCGGGCTGGTCGAGAACCTTGCGGGTCTGCTCGGCGCGGTAACGCTCCAGCGCCTGGCGAACCTCGGGATACTTGTTGCCTAGCATGGCGGCAGCCAGCAGGGCGGCATTGATTGCCCCGGCGCGGCCGATGGCCAAGGTGCCGGTGGGAATCCCCGCCGGCATCTGCACGATCGATAGTAGTGAGTCGACCCCGCTGAGCATGCTCGACTGGACCGGCACGCCGAGCACCGGCAGGCAGGTCTTGGCAGCCGCCATGCCGGGCAGGTGAGCGGCGCCCCCGGCTCCGGCGATGATGACTTCCAACCCGCGCTCGGCAGCCGTCTCGGCATATTCGAACAGCAGATCGGGCGTACGGTGGGCCGAGACGACCTTGACTTCATGGGCGATGCCCAGCTGCTCCAGGGTATCAGCCGTATGGCACATGGTCGCCCAGTCCGACTTCGACCCCATGATGACGCCTACCCGTGCGCTCATGCTTCCTCCGCTCGATTCGCTTACCGATGGCCGGCCTTACGCAGGCCCGTGTTGTCCCGTCCAAAACAAGCGCGGGAGTATATCATTCTCGCGGCAAGCATGCCTGCCTGCCGCGTAGTGGTCATTAGCGAAAAGGCGTCTCGAGCTCGAAACGTCGTACCGGCTCGCCCTGCACCTCGACCGTTTCGACAAACATGTCGAGTGGGCGCACCCACAGACCATAGTCGCCGTACAAGGCACGATAGACGACCAGCGGCTCCTCGGTTTCGCTGTGATGCGCCACGCCGAGTACTTCATAGGTCTGGCCTTTGTAATGCCGGTAGATGCCTGGCACGGGGCGGAGGTGGTCATGTGACATCGCTGGGCTCCTCGATAGCGTCGTGCTGGGCGCGACGGGCGGCCTCGCGCGCCAGACGGGCCAACACCCGGGAGGCAGCGACGAAGCCGAAGCTGCCGGTGACGAACGTGGCGGCGCCAAAACCGCTGGCACAATCGAGGCGGGTGGCCTCGGCCTGGCCGGGTTTCTGCAGACAAACTTCGCCGTCACTGCCGGGATAGACCAATTGCTCGTCAGAATAGACGCATTCCACGCTGTAGCGGCGCTTCGGATTGCGTGAGAAACCAAAATCGCGGCGCAGTCGCGAGCGCACCTTGGCGAGTAGTGGGTCATGCTCGGTACGTGTCAGGTCGGCAATTTTGATGCGGGTGGGGTCAGTCTGGCCGCCGGCGGCGCCGGTGACCGTCAGGCCCAGCTTGCGGCGCTTGCACCAGGCAATCAGCGCCGCCTTGGCAACTACGCTGTCGATGGCATCGATGACGTGGTCGGCATCATCGGGAATGCGCTCAGCCAAGTTGCTGGGCGTGACGAAGGCGGTATCGGCGACAACCTCAATACCGGGATGGATTGCCCGGCAGCGCTCGGCCAGAACATCGACCTTGGGGCGGCCGATGGTGCCGTCAAGGGCATGAAGCTGGCGATTGATGTTGGAGACGCAGACGTCGTCCAGGTCGATCAGGGTCAGCTTGCCGATGCCGGCGCGCGCCAAGGCCTCGACCGCCCAGCTGCCTACCCCTCCGACACCGACCACCACCACGTGGGCCTGTCGAAAGTGGCGAGCGGCACGGGCGCCGTAGAGGCGGCGGATTCCGCCAAAGCGAAACTCATAATCGTCAGTCATGGCATCCGGTTCAGAGAGGTTCATGGCTGTAGGTAATATGTGGCTCATGTTGCGGGTCGCCGCCGGAAGGCGGTAGCGCATCGTCCCAGTGAACGTCGTCATAGGGTAGATGCCCGACCCAGCCAAAGGACTCGAATAGATGGTGCATGTCGGCATCGACAGCAGCGGACAAGTGCAGCACCGCATCGTAGGTCGGGTGACGAAAGCTCAGCCCTACGGCGGCAAGCAGCAACCGACCGCAAGCCAACTGGTCACGGAAAAATCGGTTGTGTCTCCCTTTGCCGTGCTTGGCATCGCCGATGATCGGATAGCCTCGCTGTGACAGGTGGCGACGAATCTGATGGCGTCGCCCCGTAGCTGGGCGTGCCTCCATCAGCGAATAGCGTGCCTGCGGATAGCGGTCAACTTGTACCGGCAGCTCTACGCTGTCGAGTCGGCGTATCTCGGTGCACGCCGGTTGCGGCGGCATGTCCGCCTTGGGGCGCCGGCCATCTTCCTCGCGCAGTGGATTATCTATCCACTCATGCTCGGGACCGATGCCACGTACCACCGCCAGATAACGCTTGCGTACCTGTTGGGCAGTGAAGGCCTCGCCGAGAGACTTGGCCATCGATGGGGATAAGGCAAACAGCAATATTCCCGAGGTGGGTCGATCCAGACGGTGCACCGGATAGACGTGGCGCCCCAGTTGGTCACGCAGCATCTGTAGGGCGAATCGCGTCTCGCCGCGTGCCAGAGCCGTGCGATGCACGAGCAGGCCGGACGGCTTGCGGACAGCGACGAGGGTGTCGTCCTGATAAACGATGGGCAGGGCCTGGCACATGGAGCGTTCAGCAAGTCATGAGTAGGCCGCTATTGTCGCCGTCGGAATGCGCTGTGTCATCCTCGGGGCGGTGTCGGCTATCCTGTGTTCCGTGTTTTTCGGCAGCAGGCAATGTGACATGACCCATTCCCAACCGCGGCTAGTGGTGCTCACTGGCGCGGGCATCAGCGCAGAAAGCGGCTTGAAGACCTTTCGCGACGGCGATGGCCTATGGGAGAACTATGCCATCGAGGATGTGGCTACCCCCGAGGCCTGGGTTCGTGATCCTGAACTGGTCTTGCGCTTTTACGATGAACGCCGAGCCCAAGTGCGCCGGGCCAGGCCCAATCCGGCCCACCAGGCCCTGGCCGAGCTGGAGCAGGCCGGTTTCGATGTGCGTATCATCACCCAGAACATCGATGACCTGCACGAACGGGCTGGTTCACACGATGTGCTGCACCTGCACGGCGAAATTCTCAAGGCGCGTTCCAGCATCGACCCACGACTGCTCTATCCTCTACCGCGAGGCGGCATCAAGCTTGGCGACCTATGCGATAAAGGCAGTCAGTTGCGGCCGGATGTTGTCTGGTTTGGCGAGGCGGTGCCGACCTATCCGCATGCCTGCGACATCGTCGCCGAAGCCGACCTGCTGCTGGTGGTCGGTACCTCGCTGAGCGTCATGCCGGCAGCGATGCTGGTCGATCAAGCGCCGGTGGAATGCCCCTGTATCCTTGTCGACCCCAAGGCGACGCAGCTGTCGCCAAAATGGGTGAAGGCGCTCGATGCGCCGGCCAGCGAGGGCGTGCCGACACTGATCGGCGACTGGAAGCGGGAAAACCGGCTCTGGGTGCCGGAGTGGCTATAAGCCGATGATGTGACGAACGTTGCCTTCACCGAACGAGCGATATGGGGCAAGATAGCTCGCTCGGCCGGCCTGGCCGGCAAACCATAAGCGCCGCATCGAGCGGCCGATCTCCTGTTCCAACGCTATCAGGACACCTCATGTCGACTTTCGAACGCCTCAATCGCCTGTTCCCCGTATGGGCGATTCTTTTTGCCATCCTGGCAGCCTGGCAACCTGGCTGGTTTACCAGCCTGGCAGGGCAGATCAAGCTACTGCTGGCCATTATCATGTTCGCTATGGGCCTGACCCTCTCGCGGCACGACTTTCTTGGTGTGGTGCGGGCACCGCTGCCAGTGGCGGTTGGCGTGGTGCTGCAGTTTACGGTGATGCCCGTGGCTGCTCTGGCGGTCTCGTGGGTGCTGGGTCTGGATGCCGCATTAACTACCGGCATGGTGCTGGTCGGCGCCACCGCCGGTGGTACGGCGTCCAATGTCATGACCTGGCTGGCCGGCGGTCACGTCGCATTGTCGGTATCGATGACGCTGGTATCCACGTTGATTTCTGTGGTCGCTACGCCGCTGCTGGCCTGGTTGCTGGTCGGCCAGAGTGTCGATGTGCCGGTAGCGGGCATGTTCATGAGTATCGCCCAGTTGGTCATTGCACCCATCGCGCTGGGTGTGATCATCCATCATTTTCTGGGCCAGCAAATCCGCCGTGTCGAACCGTTGCTGGCAACCATCGCGATGGCCGCCATCGTGCTGATTATCGCCATCGTGGTGGGGCTCAATGCCGGCCGGCTGGCTACCTTGGGCCCGCTGGTCACCGTCGCTGTCATATTGCATAACGCCATTGGCCTGGCGGGTGGGTATGGTGTAGGTCGGCTGCTGGGCTTCGACCAGCGCGTCGCACGTACCATTGCTATCGAGGTTGGCATGCAGAATTCAGGGCTCGCCGTGGCCTTGGCCAACCAGTTCTTCAGTGCCACGGCGGCGTTGCCGGGTGCGTTGTTCTCAGTCTGGCACAATGTGTCGGGGTCGCTGCTGGCCGGATACTGGAAGCGTCGCCCGGTAACGGATGCCGAAGGCGGGGCGCGTCCGATCGCCGGCTGACCCCATCGCACACGGCAAGCGGGGCCGGGCATGCTAGAATGCCCGGCCCCGCTTTTTTAGCACTCTTTTTGGCAACTCCGGCAAGATCAATGATGAGCGATATTCGCGACGACGCGGACACGGCGACCTGCACTGACGTCCAACTATCCGGTGATGGCTTTTCGGGCGACAGCGCCTGGGAGCGTGATCCGGCCACCGGCCGGCCACGTCCGCCACGCAGGCCGTTTAAGGCACGGGGGAGTTTCGTCGAACGTTGC
This sequence comes from Modicisalibacter luteus DSM 23508, assembly GCF_000378505.1. Taxonomy (GTDB): domain Bacteria; phylum Pseudomonadota; class Gammaproteobacteria; order Pseudomonadales; family Halomonadaceae; genus Modicisalibacter; species Modicisalibacter luteus. The sequence goes on from NZ_KB900000.1 coordinate 125,202, forward strand.
GAAGGTTGCCGTCTACCCGTACTCAACTGTCTATGCCCTTATCGGGTCGCAGCGCAGAGCCAATCCCGCTTCTGGTTGCTGACGCACCCGCTGGAACACAACAAGCCGACCAACACCGGGCGCCTGATCGGCGACATTCTAGAGTCCACTGAGGTATTCACCTGGTACCGGACGGCGCCGGACGCGACCCTGATAGCGCGTCTCGAGGATTCACGTTTCGCGCCTTTCATCATCTTTCCCGACGATCAGCCGGACTATGCCGAGCGAGTCGTGAATATCGACGCGGTAGGCGAGGCAGCCTGCACCGGCCGTATCCCGGTATTCATCATTCTTGACGGAACCTGGCGTCAGGCACGCCGAATGTTTCGCAAGAGTCCCTATCTCGATCACTTGCCGGTACTTCCGCTGCACAGCGACCGGCTGACTCGCTATCACCTGCGCAAGCCGGCTTCGGCGTCGCATCTATGTACTGCCGAGGTGGCCGCCGAGTTGTTGCGCCAGAGTGGCGACACTCACGCCGCAGCCACTCTCGACGACTATTTCGATGCGTTCAACGATAGCTATGCGGCCAGTCGCAAGCACCACCGGCTGGAATCCCCAACCTTGGCAATGTGCCGCCTGCTGGAACAGCGCTCAAAGTAACTGCTCGGCGATACGCAGCCCGGCGATCCAGGTGCCGGCAGCCGAACCAACGGTCGCGAGCAGAAACACCAGCAGCGTTCGCGAGACGCGATTGCGCCACCAGCCTTTGACCGAGGAAACGTCGTGCCGAAGCCGAGAGAAGTCGCGGACTTTTGGACGGCGCAGGCTGAGCTCCACCCCGGCGGCCACGAAGCCGGCCCCGATGGTGGGATTGAGTGAGGTCAGTGGAGCGGCGAAAAAGGTGGCGGCCACTGTCAGTGGGTGAGCCAGGGCAATGGCAGCACCGAGCCCCGACAGCACGCCGTTGATCAGGAACCATTCGCCGACCAGTTGCCAGCCGAGCTGGGTATCGCGAGAAAAGCCAATGGCGAAGCCGGCCAGCACCAGCGCAGTAATCAGCCAGGGCAAGGCCCTCCACCAGCGTGCCCGCGTTGGCGTCTCGTCCAACTGGCGGCGTTCGGCGGCAGGGTCGTCGGGTAGCGGTTGCGCTAAATGCTCGGCCAGCCCCTTGAGGTGCCCTGCGCCGATCACGACCAGTACATTGCGGTAGCGTCCGGGCGGGCTCTCCTCGGCCAGGCGCAGCGCCATGTAACGGTCGCGTTCGGCAATCAACGGGGTATACAGGCTTTCCGATTGTTCGGCGAACTCGCGGAATGTGGATTCCAGCACGTCACCCTGCTTTAGGCGCTCGATCTCCTCGCTGGAGACCTGCTGACGTGACAGCAGACTACCGAACAGGCCGCTGATCAGGCCCGCTCGCTGCCACCAGGGCACGTTGCCGTAGATGCGCTTGAGCGTAATGCCGACATCGCGGTCAACCAGGACCACCGGCAGGGCGGCGCGCTGGCTCTCCTTGATCGCCGCGCGCATCTCCGCGCCGGGCTCGATTCCCGACTGCTCGGCGACACGCTGCTGGAAGGCGCCGAGGGCCAGGCTGGCGGCGACCATGCCGGCCTTACCCTGCCGGAACACGTCGAACAGGTCCTGATTGGCTAGGCTGTCCGGCTCGGTGAGGCTCTTGTAGCGTGACTCGCATAGCTCGATAGCCACGGCATCGTACTCTCCGGAGCGAATCGACTCGCGAACCTCGTCGGCACTGGCACGGGAGACATGGGCGGTGCCCAGCAGGGTGTAGCGGGTATCGCCGCAATCGATCACCCGGCGTGGGCCCTCATGGGTGTCCTCGCGGGAAATGTCCTGGGTTTCGGTCATGGACGCTCGCTTGCAAATGAAATCGAGCATCCGATTATCCACGAAGGGTAGAAATAGACCAAACCCGCTCAGCGACGCCAGAAGGCGGGAGTGAAAAGCACGAGCACGGTGAAGATTTCCAGGCGACCCAGCACCATGGCTACCACCAGAATCCACTTCGCCGCTGCGGGTATATCGCCATAGTGGTTGGCGACCTCGCCGAGGCCGGGGCCGAGGTTATTGAGCGCTGAACCTACTGCCGACCAGGCGGTGACCTGGTCGAGTCCGGTGGCAAGCATGCCGATCAGCATCAGGAAGAACAGCATCACATAGACCGAGAAGAAGCCCCATACCGCTTGCGAGACGCTGTCCGGCACGCTGGTGCGGCCCACCTTGACGGCGATCACGGCGTTGGGGTGGATCAAGCGCAAAACCTCACGCATGCCCTGCTTGATAATCAGCAGGATGCGGATCACTTTCATCCCGCCACCGGCCGATCCCGAGCAGGCGCCGACGAAAGCGGCGACGAACAGCATGAACGGCAGCGCTCCGGGCCAAGCCGAAAAATCGGCCACGCCGAAGCCTGAGGTGGTAGCCACCGACACGGCTTCGAAGATTCCATGACGTACGCCCTTCAGGTCGTTGTAAGTATCGCTGACCAGCAGGATCAGTACACTGACGGCACTGAGCAGTGCCAGGAAAACGATGAAGAAGCGAAACTCGGGATCGCGAGCGTACTGGCCCAGACGCTTCTCGCGCCAGGCGGCAAAGTGCAGGCCGAAACTGATCGATGATAGCACCATGAACACGATGCAGATCGTCTCGATCATGGCACTATCGAAGTAACCGATACTGGCGTCGTAGGTCGAAAAGCCGCCGATGGCCACGGTCGAGAAGCTATGCCCGAGCGCATCGAACCAATTCATGCCGGCGGCCCAGAAGGCGAGGAAGCAGGACAAGGTCAGGGCGGCGTAGATGTACCACAGCGCCTTGGCGGTCTCGGTGATGCGTGGCGTCAGCTTGGAGTCTTTGAGCGGACCGGGAATTTCGGTGCGGTAGAGCTGCATGCCGCCGATGCCCAGGGTCGGCAGGATGGCGACCGCCAATACCACGATCCCCATGCCGCCCAGCCACTGCAATTGCTGCCGGTAATAGCGAATGGAATCGGGCAGCAAGTCGATGCCGGTGATCACCGTGGCGCCGGTGGTGGTAAGCCCCGAGAACGACTCGAAGACGGCATCGGTCCACGACAGTGCCGGATCGCTGGCCAGCATCAGCGGCAGCGACCCAAACAGACCCAGAACGCTCCAGAACAGCACGGTAATCAGGAAACCGTCCCGGGTACGCAGTTCCTTGCGGGCGTGCCGGTTAGGTAGATAGAGCGCCGCCCCGGTGACTGCAGTTATCGCCATGGCAATGGCAAAGGCATCCCATACGCTATCGTCGAGCAGCCAGGAGATCAGAATCGGGGGCAACAGGGTCAGGCTGAATAGCATCAGCAAGAGCCCAAGAATGCGCAGTGTCACGCGTGGGCTCATGGCGTGGTTTTTCCTGCGTTATGCATGTCTATCGTTGTCCTGTCCGGTCTATCAGAAGAAGGTCAGACCTACCTGGAACATACGTTCCACGTCACGAATGCGGCGTTTGTCGACGACGAACAGGATGACGTGATCACCGGATTCGACGACCACATCGTCGTGGGCGATGAGCACTTCCTGGCCGCGCACGATGGCGCCGATGGTCGTCCCTGCCGGCAAGGCGATCTCGTCGATGGTACGGCCGACGACCTTGGACGAGCGCGAATCGCCATGTGCGATGGCCTCGATGGCCTCGGCGGCACCGCGACGCAGCGAGTGTACGTTGACGATATCGCCGCGGCGCACATGGGTCAGCAAACCACCGATGGTGGCCTGCTGCGGCGATATCGCGATGTCGATCTCGCCGCCCTGGACCAGATCGACGTACGCGGCGTTGTTGATCAGGGTCAGCACCTTCTTGGCGCCCAGGCGCTTGGCCAGCATCGACGACATGATGTTGACCTCGTCATCGTTGGTCAGCGCGCAGAATATGTCGCAGTCTTCGATGTTCTCCTCGATCAGCAGGCGCTTACTGGTAGCGCTGCCATGCAGCACCACAGTGCGATCGAGTCGCTCGGAAAGTACCGTGCAGCGATCAAGATCATGTTCGATGATCTTGACCTGGTGACTGTGTTCGAGCTGTTCGGCCAGGCGCTGGCCGATGTTGCCGCCCCCGGCGATGATCACCCGTCGAAAGTCGCGTTCGACCTTGCGAAGCTCACTCATCACTGCGCGGATGTCCTTGCGCGCGGCAATGAAGAAGACTTCGTCGTCGGCCTCGATGACGGTGTCGCCCCGTGGGATGATCGGTCGGTTTCGCCGATAGATGGCGGCGACACGAGTGTCGACATTAGGCATGTGCCTGCGCAAAAACCCTAGTTCCTGTCCCACCAACGGGCCGCCGTAATAAGCCTTGACCGCTACCAACTGAGCCTGGCCACCGGCGAACTCGAGGACCTGCAAGGCGCCCGGATAGACGATCAGACGACGGATATGGTCAGTGACTACCTGCTCAGGACTGATCAGCACATCGATCGGCACTGCCTCGTTGGAGAACAGCCCCTTTCGCGTCAGGTAGGCGGCGGCACGCACCCGAGCGATCTTGGTCGGCGTGCGAAACAAGGTGTGCGCAACCTGACAGGCCACCATATTGACTTCATCGGAATTGGTCACCGCGATCAGCATGTCGGCATCCTCGCCGCCGGCCTGACGCAGCACCATGGGATAGGAGGCCGGACCGGTCACGGTGCGGATATCCAGCCGATTGTGCAGCTCACGCAAGCGTCCCGAGTCGGTATCGACCACGGTGATGTCGTTTTCTTCATGGGCCAAGTGTTCGGCTAGCGTACCGCCGACCTGACCGGCGCCCAGAATGATGATCTTCATCGATGAGGAATCCGCATACGGGGTGGTCCGTTGTGACGCGCTAGCATAAACCAGAGAAGGGCGCCGAGGACAGGGCCCGGCCAATCCGGACCCGAGTCTCTCGTCAGGTGGGCTCAGTTCAGTGTGAAACCGACCTTGACGGTAACCTGCCAGTGCGCGATGCGGCCATGTTCGATGTGGCCACGGGTATCGGTGACCTCGAACCAGCGCATGTCGTGCAGCGTCTCGTTGGCCTTGGCGATAGCTTGCTCGACGGCATCCTCGATACCCTTGGGTGAAGAGCCAGTGATCTCGATATGCTTGTAGACATGATTGGACATGCCAGTCCTCCTAGACCGTAGAACGTATTAGTCGGCACCGCCTGCGCAGTGCCGAATACCTTCGCCAGTATAGGTGCACCCTGCCGCCCGCTGTCTAACCGAGGTTCTTTTCCAGCAGGGCGTAGAAGAAGCCGTCGTGGCCGTCGATGCGGGGCATAAGCTGGCGTCCGGCCCCGGCGGGTCGGCCCCACTCAACGTCCACCGGTGTCAAGCTGCGGGCATCCGGCGTACGGGTCAGGAACGCGTCGACGACGTTGGCATTCTCTTCCGGCATTATCGAGCAAGTTGCATAAAGCAGCTGGCCGCCGGGCGCCAGCGTCTGCCACAGATTATCCAGCAGGCGTGCCTGCAGCGCGGCGAGGTCGCGAATGTCGCTGGGGCGACGCAACTGCTTGATATCCGGGTGGCGCCGAATGACGCCAGTGCCCGAGCAGGGCGCGTCCAGCAGAATCGCCTCAAACGGCTGGCCGTCCCACCAGTCGAGCCCCCCGGCGTCGGCGTGCTTGAGATGGGCCTTCTGCTTGAGACGTGCGAGTGTGCTTTCGACGCGCGCGAGGCGGGCTGCATCGCTGTCGATGGCGGTGAGCTCGATATCGAAGGCCTCGAGCAGATGGGCGGCCTTGCCGCCCGGGGCGCAGCAGGCATCCAGCACGCGCGCCCCGGGACGTTGTTGCAATACTGGCGCCAACAATGGCGCGGCCAATTGTGCAGCTTCATCCTGCACGCTGACCTCACCGCTGGCGAAACCAGGCAGTTCGCCGATATCGCAGGGGCTATCCAGAGTGATGCCATCCTCGGAGTAACGGCAGGGCGTAGCCGACTTGCCAGCCTGTTCGAGTTGCTGCAGGTAGGCGTCGCGCGTGGTCAGGCGCCGGTTGGTACGTAGCGTCATCGGGCCGGGGCGGTTGTTGGCTTCGGCTATGTCCTGCCAGTCATCGGGCCAGGCCTGACGCAGCGAGCGTATCAACCAGACAGGATGCAGAAGTGCTACGTGAGTGTCGCTGTCGACCCGCGCTTGTAATGCCTCGGATTCGCGCTGTAACCGGCGCAGGCAGCCATTGATTACTTTGGTAGCCCACTCCTTGTTGAGCAGGCGCGCGGCACCCGCGGTCTCGCCAACGGCGGCATGCGGCGGTACCCGTAGGTAGAGCAACTGGTGGATGCCCAGCAGCAGCAATGCCTTGACGTCGGCATCTCGTGCCTTGAATGGGCTGCGCAGCAATTCGGAGGCGAGCGCTTCGAGGCGCGGCAAGGTACGACAAACTCCATAGCAGAGTGCGCGCAGAAAGGCACGATCGCGCGCCGGCACTGTGCTGTCGTCGAGCGTGGCCAGCGATCCCTTGCCGGTCAGTACCGGGACCAGCGCGCGTGCTGCGGCAACGCGGACTCCCTGTCCACTGGACATGTCGTTCATGCCGTGTCCTCCTGATGCGAATGGCCTAAGCGAATACCGGGCGAGAAGCGCTCGGCACGTGAATTGAGCAGATCACGTGCCGCCAAGGGCTTGCCCCCGGGTAGCTGTGCCTGAGTTACACGCAATACATCTTGTCCGTCCGAGCCGCAGGCGATGCGTAGTGCATCGCTGGCCGGCTTGAGCAGGGTGCCGGGCAGTTGGGCTAGATCTTCGGTGGCCTCGGCTTCAGGCTCGGCCAGCCAGACACGCAGCGGCTGGCCGTCGAGCAAGGCCCAGGTTACCGGCCATGGGTTAAAGGCGCGGATGCGAGCGGCCAGTTCCTTGGCCGCTCGGGTAAAGTCGAGTTCAGCCTCGGCCTTGGAGAGCTTGCTGGCATAGGTGACGCCATCACTGGGTTGTGGCGTTGCCGTTAACTCGTCGGAGGTCAGGGCGTTTAGGGCCTCGGCAATAGCTTCGCCGCCGAGCTGAGCCAACTGATCATGCAATTCCCCGCCAGTGGTTGTGGCCTCGATGGGAATACGTCGGATCAGCAGCATGTCGCCGGTATCTAGCCCAGCATCCATCTGCATGATGGTGACCCCTGTTTCACTATCGCCAGCCTCGATAGCTCGCTGGATAGGTGCAGCGCCACGCCAGCGTGGTAACAGCGAGGCGTGGATGTTGAGGCAGCCCAGGCGAGGAATATCGAGTACGGCTTGAGGCAACAGCAGTCCGTAGGCGACGACAACCATGATGTCGGCGCCGAGTGCAGCCAGGGTCTGCTGGGCCTGGGCATCCTTGAGCGTCACGGGCTGATGGACATCGATGCCGTGTTCCTGGGCCAGCGCCTTGACCGGGCTAGGCGTCAGCTTGCGGCCGCGCCCGGCGGGACGATCCGGCTGTGTATAGACGGCAATGATGTCGTGATGGCTAGCAAGTAACGCCTTGAGACTTTCAGCGGCAAACGTCGGTGTACCGGCGAATACCACGCGCAAGGGTCGGGTCATGAAGGGCATCCGTGATGGAGAAGCATGAGAGGCATGATAGCGAAGGGGAGCGGAAGTCGAAAACGCTGGTGCCAAAACACCAGGACCGGACATGTGTCCGGTCCTGGTCATGTCAGCCGTTCGGCCGAAGGAGAGCTTACTAGCCCTGCATCTGCTTGTGGCGCTTCTCCATCTTCTTGCGCACACGGTCGCGCTTGAGAGGAGAGAGGTAATCCACGAACAGCACACCCTCGAGGTGGTCGTGCTCATGTTGAATGCAATGGGCGAGCAGGCCGTCGGCTTCCAGTTCGTAGGGCTGGCCGTCACGGTCGAGCGCCTTGAGATGGACACGTAAGGCGCGCGGCACTTCGGCATAATACTCGGGGATAGACAGGCAGCCTTCCTGCATCGGCTCGCGTTCGTCGCCGAGCGGCGTGTACTCCGGGTTGATCAGAACCAGCGGCTGCGATCGATCGTCACTCACGTCCATCACTATGACCCGGCGATGGACATCGACCTGCGTCGCCGCCAGGCCAATCCCGCGGGCGTCGTACATGGTTTCGAACATGTCGTCGACCAGGGTACGTACCTCATCGTCGACGACATCGACCGGCGCTGCCTTGGTGCGCAGGCGTTCGTCGGGAAATTCGAGGATGTCTAGCTTGGCCATGGCGTTTAAATTACCGTTGTGCAAAGTTGCGTGAACATTAGGCATATTGTAGTGCGCGCCGCCGAGTAACGGAACCTTTGGGGCGCCATTGCAGCAGTGGTTGGCTGTCGGTGCGATGGTTGAGCCGCCCCGGCACTATGGGCATGGCAAGCTCTCGTTTAGGGGCTGAAGCATTAACTCAGGAAAAGAAAAAGCCGGTTCTCGAGAAGAGCAGGCGTTCGATAAGGGGCAGGGGATGAGAAAGAGGTTGGACGGTGAAGTGCGCCGCCCGCATCTGATCGGCTGGTTGGGTGGAATGCTAGCTGGCGCTCTGTTAATGATGCCCGCTGCGGCGCTCGCCACCGAGCTACGCCAGGATGCGCCTGCGCGCTATACGGTGGTCAAGGGCGACACGCTATGGGATATCTCAGGTCGTTTCCTGCAATCTCCCTGGCAGTGGCCCGAGGTCTGGGACGTCAACCCCCAGATTCGTAATCCCCATCTTATTTACCCAGGCGACAGCATCTATCTGCATTACGAAAACGGTCAGCCACGGCTGGGGCTCGAGCGTGGCCAAGGCGGTGTCGTGCGGCTATCGCCCGAGGTGCGACGGATACCGCACCGTGAGGCTATACCGCCACTACCACTTAACACGGTGGAAAATTTCCTCGAGGGCAACCGCATCGTCGATCCGAGCATTATCGAGGGGGTGCCCTATGTGGTGGCCGGCGATGATCGGCGAATCATCAGCGGCGCCGGTGACCGGCTCTATGTCCGCGGAGACTTGCCTTCAATGCAGCGCTTCGGTCTCTATCGGCCGGGGCAACGCTATCAAGACCCCGACACCGGTGAGTTCCTTGGCTTGGAACTCCAGACTCTGGGAGAAGCACGTTTCGTACGCCAGCAGGGCGACATCGCCATGCTGGAAGTGGTGTCCTCGCGGCAGGAAATCCGTGATGCCGATCTAGTGCTCCCTCTCGAGTCGCTTTCGGTGACGCCTGAATTCCAGCCGCGTGCACCGGTTCGGCCGAGCGAAGGGCAGATCCTGTCGGTTCCCGGCGGAGTTCAGTTCATCGGCAGGCTGGACGTAGTGGCTCTCGATCTCGGCGAGCGTGATGGCCTCGAGCCCGGCCACGTACTTGCCGTGGAGCAGCAGGGTGAGTTGGTCACCGATCCCGTTACCCAGGAGCAGATTCGCTTGCCTGGCGAGGATGCCGGCTGGCTGATGGTGTTTCGCGTCTACGACCGGGTCAGCTACGCGTTGGTCATGCATGCCTCGCGAAGTCTAGCAGTCGGCGATCGCGTTCATTCCCCGCGGGCCGAAGAGCTGCTGACCGATGTTGGGGGTGCGTGACACATGGCCATGACTGCCAGGGAGTGGCTTGTATTGTCGCGATTACCGGGGCTCGGCGCGCGACGACTTGCCTCCTTCAGGGCTCGCCAGCCCGAGTGGCCTCACGGCTGGCTGGCGTTACTGCCAGGTCCCGCTCGTGACGCCCTGCGCTTATGGCTGGAGCATCCATCGCGCAGCCCGCTCCAGGCAGAAGTCGAGCGCGCCCTGGAATGGGAGGCCCGCGAGGCCTCTCATTGTCTGCTGACCCCGGCGCATGCCGCCTGGCCGGCCCTGCTCGACGAATTGCCGGATCCACCACCGCTGCTCTGGGCGCGAGGCAGCCTGGATGTGTTGAGCATGCCGGGGCTGGCCATTGTCGGCACACGTCGGCCAACACGTGAGGGGCTTGGCAATGCCGGCCGCTTTGCTGGTGAGCTCGCCAGGGCGGGCATGGCTGTAGTCAGTGGCATGGCCTTGGGAGTCGATGGCCAGGCCCACCATGCGGCGCTGGCCGCTGGCGGTGCCAGTATCGGGGTGCTGGGATGCGGCATCGACGTAATCTATCCCTCACGGCACTCAGGGCTTTACCGGCAGATGCTGGAGCATGGCGGACTGTTGCTTAGCGAACATGCACCAGGTACGCGTGCCAACCCGGCCTTCTTTCCGCGCCGCAATCGCATCATTACGGGTCTGTCACTGGGCGTACTAGTCGTCGAGGCGGCCGAAAAAAGCGGCTCTCTGATCAGTGCGCGACTGGCCATGGAGCAGAACCGGGACGTCTTTACCTTGCCGGGATCCATCAATAACCCTCAGGCGAAAGGCTGTCTTGCGCTGTTGCGCCAGGGCGCAGCACTGGTTACGTGCGTCGAGGATATCCTCACCGAGCTGACGCACTGGTCGCTGCCTGCGGCCACGCTACCCGCCCTGTCAGAGGGCGTGGGCAAGCCAGCTGAACCGACCCCCGAAGACCCGTTGCTGGCCCTGCTCAGCGATACGCCGACACCACTCGATCTGTTGATCGATCTATCCGGCCAGGGTTTTGGCCACTGCCAGCAGCGGCTGCTCGAGCTCGAACTCGAAGGCCGTGTGATTCAGGCGCCGGGCGGCTGGGTCCGGCTGCCCGCATAGCTGTTGACCGGTGGCGGGCATGCTAGAATCCCGCCCCAGTCTCTCAATCGAGCTGCAAATGATGACCGATTGCCACGCCCTAGATGATGCTGTCGCCGCCCTGCGCCAGGGCGGCATTCTCGCCTATCCGACCGAGGCCGTATGGGGGTTGGGTTGCGATCCCGATAACGCTGAGGCCTTGGCGGCCCTGATTCGACTCAAACAGCGTGATCCGGCCAAGGGATTGATCCTGATTGCCGGGCATATCGCGCAGTTGGAGCCTTGGCTGGCCGGGTTGCAGGCACAAGACCGGCAGCGCCTTGCCGCGAGCTGGCCAGGGCCGAATACTTGGCTGGTGCCGGATAACGGGCGTTCGCACCCCTTGCTGAGGGGGGAGCATTCCAGTGTGGCTCTGCGAGTCAGTGATCATCCACTGGTTGGTGAATTATGTGCCGCCTTCGGTGGGCCTGTCGTATCGACTTCAGCCAACAGCGCCGGTGAGTCGCCAGCACGGGATGCAGTCACCGTGCGCCGCCAATTCGGCGAGGCGGTCCATGTCCTGGATGGATCGCTCGGCGGCTACTCGCGTCCCAGCACCATCCGCGACCTGCGCAGCGGCTTAGTGCTGCGCGACTGAGCAAATGCTGCCTGCAGCCATACGCCGATATGGGTATGGCGCCACGAAAGCAATTCAAGGAGTAACGTGTGGCACACTCCCATCTCGATGACGTCAGACACTATCTTCTCGATCTGCAGGATCGCCTTTGCCAGGCACTTGCCGACGAAGACGGCGAGGCCAGTTTTCGGGAAGATGCCTGGGATCGTCCCGAGGGCGGTGGCGGCCGTTCACGGGTTATAGAAAACGGCGCCGTCTTCGAAAAGGGTGGCGTCAACTTCTCCCATGTTCATGGCGAGACTCTCCCGCCTTCCGCCACCGCTGCGCGTCCTGAGCTGGCGGGCCGCAGCTTTCATGCTGTAGGGGTTTCCTGGGTCATGCATCCTCATAACCCCCACGTGCCGACCAGCCACGGCAACGTGCGCTTCTTCATAGCCGAGAAGGCCGAAGAGGCCCCGGTATGGTGGTTTGGGGGCGGCTACGACCTGACGCCGTTCTATCCGGTCGAGGAGGACGTGATCCACTGGCATCGGGTGGCTCGTGATGCCTGCCAGCCGTTCGGTGAAGACATCTATGCCCGTTACAAGGCATGGTGCGACGAGTATTTCTACCTCAAGCATCGCAACGAGACCCGAGGGGTTGGGGGCTTGTTCTTCGACGACCTGAACGAGTGGGATTTCTCCCGCTGCTTTGCGTTCCAGCGCGCCGTGGGTGATAGCTATCTGGACGCCTACCTGCCCATCGTTCAGCGCCGTCGGCACGATACCTATGGCGAGCGTGAGCGTGCGTTCCAGTCATACCGTCGTGGACGTTACGTCGAGTTCAACCTGGTATGGGATCGCGGTACGCTATTCGGCCTGCAGAGCGGCGGTCGCACCGAGTCGATCCTGATGTCGATGCCGCCGGTCGCCGAATGGCACTACGGCTGGGCTCCGGAGCCGGGCAGTCGCGAGGAGGTTTTATATCGCGATTATCTGCATCCGCGTGACTGGCTGAACGATGCCGACTGCACCGCACCGCGAGCCTAGGAGTCGAGAGATGACAGATCGCTATTGCGTGTTCGGCCATCCGGTCGGCCACTCCAAGTCGCCCCGTATCCATACAGCCTTTGCCGAGCAGTTCGGTGACGATATCGCCTATGAGGCCATCGAAGCACCTCTGGATGGATTTGTGGATGCTTGGCGCGACTTCATCGCTCATGGCGGCAAGGGGGCTAACGTCACTGTGCCTTTCAAGGAAGATGCCTTTCGCCTGGCAGACGTGTTGAGTTCACGCGCGCAGCGTGCCGGTGCCGTGAATACGCTGGTGCTCGGCAAGCAAGGCGACATCTATGGCGACACCACGGACGGCGTTGGCTTGGTGCGTGACCTGCAGGCGCATGCCGCTCCCCTGGAAGGGGCGCGCATCCTGATTTTGGGCGCAGGAGGGGCCGTGCGCGGCGTTATTGAGCCTCTTTTGGCTGCGCAGCCGGCAGCACTCATGATTGCCAACCGCACCCCGGGCAAGGCACGCCAATTGGCCGAGGACTTCGCTGACCTGGGTGAAACCACCGGCGGTGGCTTCGACGAGATCGTGGGAGCGTTCGATCTGGTCATCAACGGCACCAGTGCCAGTCTAGGCGGAGATCTGCCGCCCCTTCCCGACGATCTATTCGCGGATGCTGCGTTGGCCTACGACATGATGTACGGCAACGAGCCGACCGTCTTCCTACGCTGGGCCGCCGAGCGTGGGGCACGTACCGTGGATGGTCTCGGTATGCTGATTGAACAGGCAGCGGAGTCCTACTTTTTGTGGCGAAATCATCGTCCCGAAACGGCACCTATCAGGGAGCTGCTGCGCGGCGAGATGTGACCCGTCACCCGGCCTCGGCCGGGTGACGCTTTTCTGGCGGCGACGAACGTACCAGCCCTAGCTACCCGTATCAGGCCGATCCGTTAGCAAAATGCTGTCCAACGTCGCACTAGTTCGGCCTCTGGCAGTTGGGTGTCTGGCCTGACGCCTTCGCCTGTTGATAAAGCGCGAGTGCTTCATCCATTTGTTCCTGCAGGCCTCCGATACGCTGGCCATGGCTGGGGTGGGTTGACATCCACACGGGCGGCTGTCCCTGGCTGTTGGCTGACATGTTCTGCCACAGGTCAATGCTTTCGCGTGGGTCGAAGCCGGCCCGGGCCATCAGGTTGAGGCCTACTACGTCAGCCTCGCCTTCCTGTTTGCGCGAAAAGGGCATGAGGATGCCGTACTGGGCGCCGGCACCGAGCAGGCCCATTAGCTGCTGCCCGCCAGCCCCTTCGAGGCCGGCCGCAGACTGCAACACCGACAGGCCGGTCTGGGTAGCGGCCTGCTGGGATACGCGCTCGTTGGCATGGTCGGCCATGACGTGGGCGATCTCGTGGCCGATGACCGCTGCCAACTGGTCCTGATTCTTGGCTACATTGAGCAGGCCGGTATTGACGCCGATGTAACCACCGGGCAGAGCGAAGGCGTTGGCCGACTCGTCCTGGAAGACCCTGACCTCCCAGGCTCCACCCGAGTTCAACTGGCTGGTGATGGCGGTCGCCACGCACTGCACGTATTTGCCGGCTTGTCCGCCGACAACCGGCAATTGCTGTTCGTACTGGGCGAAGCTCTGCGCCCCCATCTGGTTGAGTTGTTCTTCGGAAAACAGGGTCAGTTGCGAGCGGCCGGTCGGCGACTGACTGCAGGCGGCAAGGGTGACTATCAAGGCGCCGATGGCGCTACGCTTCATCCATTTCATGGGTTTCGTCTCCTGGCGTCCTATCCATCTGGACCGTGGTCGTGTTGGGCTTCAAGATACCCGGATGCCCTGCGGGGTCAACCACTGCTGACTTAGGAGCGTAGAAACGATGGATGCCGAGCTGTCCCAGCGTCTTTCTCGTCTGCTTGATCGCGTCGAGGCCTGGTTACCCGAAGAGCCACCCCAACTGGACTGGTCCCGGGATGTCGCTGCCCTGTGGCAGCGTCATGCGCTGGGCGGCCAGCTGTTGCCGGTGACCGTACGCGATGCCGTGACGCTGGATGACCTGCTCGGCGTAGAGCGCCAGAAACGCGCCCTGCTCGACAATACGCGCGCATTCCTGCGTGGTCTACCTGCCAACCACGCATTGCTATGGGGTGCGCGTGGCAGTGGCAAGTCCTCGTTGGTACGGGCATTGCTGAACACCCTATCCATTGAAGGGCTGCGTCTGATTCAGGTGGACCGCCATGACCTCGTCGGCCTGCCCATGCTGGTCCAACAGTTACGGGATCAGCCGCATCGTTTCGTGGTGTATTGCGACGATCTCTCCTTTGAAGGCAATGACGACGCGTACAAGGCGCTAAAGAGCGTCCTCGACGGTACCCTGACCGGCCCCCCCGAAAATGTGCTGCTCTATGCCACCTCAAATCGGCGTCACCTACTCCCAGAGTCGCTCAGCGACAATGCCGAGACCCGGCTGGTCGGTGACGAACTGCATCATGGCGATGCCGTGGAAGAAAAGATATCGCTGTCGGATCGCTTTGGGCTGTGGCTGGCCTTTCACCCCTTCAATCAAGGCACCTATCTCGAAACGTGCCGCCATTGGGTTCACCAACTCGGCGACATGCGGGGCTGGAACGACGAAGCCCGTGAGGAGGCCATCCGGTTCGCCACGCTGCGCGGTGGGCGCAGCGGGCGAGCCGCTTGGCAGTTTGCCTGCCACTGGGTCGGAAGCCAGGCCTTGAGCGTTGAGCTGATTACTGCTGAGGCTGCAGGTTGCCCTGGGGGCCGACAGTGAAACGCAGGGTTGGCATCCACAGGCCGGCCGGAAGCTTGACGCCCAATCCACTGACGTCGCCTGGATCGATACTCAGCTCGCTGCCTTCCGGTAATTCGCCTTGGTTAGCCAGTTGTTTGGCCAGCTGCACCATAGGCATCAGTTTCTGGCTATCGCCGAGCAGGTCGAAGCTTACCGGGAGACGCACATCGGCATCGTTGCCAGGCGTAAGAGCTACATTTTCGTCATAGTGACCGCTGACCGGTTCGGCACCGGGTACATCGAGGGTCCAGCCAAAGCCGTCAAGTTGCACTGGCGGCAGGCCGCTGGGCAAACCCAGACCCAGGGCCAGTGTCGCCTGAATCGGCAGGCTGCCGGTGCCCAAGGTCGAGGCGAGCAGAGAGGTAAGGTCGCTGGTGTTCAGGCCAGCTTGAATGTCATACGAGCCGACGCGAACGTTTTCGACCCCCAGCGAGGTGAGCGTCAGCCGCATGGCGAACAGGCCCGTTTGCGGCAGGGCCAAACAGCCGCCGAGCCACAGCGCCAGGCAGAAGGGAAGAACACGCAATCCACGCCAGGCGTGGCGGTAGTCGGAACGGAAAGAGGGCATGCAGCGCTCCCAAACGACAAGAAAGGTGGGGCGCCTGGCCGTATGAGGCCAGTACGCGCGCGCATTCTAGGGTCGCCCACCAGAGGGCGACAAGTAAATTAGAGAGACGCCAGTCGTCACGCTTCAGCGACGCTTGCGGCGTGCCTCTTTGGTACGGGCCAGTTGTCGGGCGCGAGCTTTCTCGCGATCGGTGGCGTCGGCGTTGCTGTCGTAGGGATTCTTGCCCGATCGGAACTCGAAGCGCATTGGTGTGCCCCGCACCTTGAGTACCTTGCGAAAGGTATTGGTCAGGTAACGCTTGTAGGCTTCCGGCAGCGCCTCGGTCTGGTTGCCGTGGACCACGATGATTGGCGGATTGCTACCACCCTGGTGGGCCATGCGCAGCTTGATGCGGCGGCCGTGCACCAAAGGCGGCTGATGCTCGCTAACTGCATCCTGCAAGATATTGGTGAGGCGGTTAGTGGACCAATGCGCGGTTGCTGCCTTGAAAGCACGCTCGATGGATGGGTATAGGTCGCCCACTGCGGTGCCGTGCAACGCCGAGATGAAGTGCAGGTCGGCGTAATCGGCGAAGCCCAGCCGGCGTTTGATGTCGGCGCGCATCTTCTCGCGCTGCTCGCTTTCCAGGCCATCCCATTTATTTACCGCCAGCACCAGGGCGCGCCCGGTACTGAGTACGTAATCAAGCAGATGCAGATCCTGCTCCACCAGGCCGCTGCGCGCATCCAGCACCATGACAGCGACATGGCATTCCTTGATCGCTTCCAGCGTCTTGATGATCGAGAATTTCTCGGCGGTCAAGCTGATATTCTTGCGGCGACGAACCCCGGCGGTATCAACCAGTACGTAGGGACGGCCGCGGCGTTCAAAGGGAATCTCTATGGCGTCGCGCGTGGTGCCGGCCTCGTCGAAGACCACCACGCGCTCTTCGCCAAGCAACCGGTTGACTAGCGTCGACTTGCCGACATTGGGCCGCCCGATCACGCCGATGCGAATGCCTTGATCAGTGGCCGGGGGTGGGGCGTGCTCCTCACGCTCGGGAAAAGGCGCCAGCACCTCATCGATCAGCGTAGTGACGTTACGTCCGTGAGCGGCAGCAATGGGGCGAGGGTCGCCCAGGCCGAGGGTCCAGAAGTCGGCCATGGCCGAATGCTCTTCCAGTCCGTCGGTCTTGTTGACGACCAGCCACGTTTTCTTCTGGTTGACACGCAGGTGGTTGGCAATGGCCTCGTCGGCGACATGCAGGCCGGCGCGGGCATCGACCAGGAATAGCACAATATCGGCCTCATCAATGGCCAGCAGGGATTGCTCGGCCATGGCGGCATCGATGCCTTCCTCGTCACCGCTGATACCGCCGGTATCGATGACGGTATAGGTCTTGTCGCCAAGCTGGCCATTGCCGTACTTGCGATCCCGGGTCAGACCGGGAAAGTCGGCGACCAGGGCATCACGCGAACGGGTGAGGCGATTGAAAAGGGTCGACTTGCCGACGTTGGGTCGGCCGACCAGGGCGATCACGGGATTCATGGTATTAGCGAGTCGAGTCAGGAGTCGGCAGAAACCGGCACGGTTTCTGTTGGATTGGGCGCGATTCTAGCATTACCAGCCAGGGTACGCCCATCAGTGAAAGTGGCATAACGTAAAGCGTGCAGGTGGGGTGCCTGCACGCAAGAGCTCAGTTATCGGTGTCAGACACGCCGAAGGCATTGAGTTCACCATCGTCGGTAATCACGTAGAGACGCTGGCCGTTGCCGATGGGTTCCAGGCTGATGCCGTCACCGACATCGCGTCGACCCACCAGTTCGCCGCTTTGGGCATCGAACAGATGGATATAACCTTCGTAATCGCCCACTGCGATGCGGCCGTTGACGAAGGTCGGTGAGGTCAGCCAGCGGCCTTCCAAGGCGTCAGACTCCCATATGACCCGGCCGGACAGCGCATCGAGGGCCAGCATATGACTGGCTTCGTTGACCGTGAACAGGGTGTCGCCAACCAGCATGGGGCTCAGGTAGCTAGACGACTCGCGCTCCCAGAGTGTTTCGCCACTAGTCGCTTCGAGGGCCAGCAGACGTCCGTTGTAGCTGGTGACATAGAGGCGTCCGTCACGGGTCAGCAGTGGCTGACCGTCGAGGTCGACCAGACGCTCGACTTCGCTGCGACCTTGCGGTACGGCGACACGCATGTCCCAGAGGGCTTGGCCACTGCGGTTGTCCAGGGTGACCAGGCGGCCGTTGGCGAAGCCGGCAAAGGTTACTTGGTCGATGACCTGGGGGGTGCCAGTGCCACGCAGGGTCAGCGCCGGTTCATTGCTGTTGTAGACCCACTGCTCCTCGCCAGTGGTCCGATCCAAGGCGGTAATGGCGCCATCCACACTTTGTACGACTAACAGCCGGCTGTTGGCCTGGGGCGGCGCGAGGACCTCACTGGAGACTCTGGAACGCCACAGCTCCTCACCGCTGGATTGATCCAGAGCCACGACCTCACCATTCCGGGTGCCCAGATAAACACGGCCGGCGACGGCACGCAGGCCGCTGGAGATGGGCGTACCGAGTTCGACCTGCCACTGGCGCTCGCCACTCTCGGCATCGATGGCACGGACCAGCCCGGACTGGTCGGCGGCGAATAGCACGCCACTATCGAGTGCCGGAGTGATTGGATAGCGAGCCACGCCCAAACCTTCACCGATACTCTGGTTCCAGTCCCGGTCGATGTCGACCTGGGGCTGGATAGCGGTCAGCTCGCGCGGCGCATACTCGGGCTCGACGGAGCCGGCACAGCCGGCCAGCAGAGCGACCAGAACTGCGGGAACGAAAAGCGAAGAAGTCTTCATAGCATGGCATCCTCTGCACCGAGATTGTCGAGCTTGAGCTGGACACCGGGCACCGGCTGGCCACCTTCCTGGGCCAGACGCAAGGCGTTACGGTAAGCCTCGCGGGCGTCGGCTTCACGATCCAGGGCAACAAATATATCGCCACGGGTATTGGCCAACTGGGCGGCGAGGGCATCGGGCACGCCGGCTTCGAGGGTCTTCAGTGCCGTGTCAGGGTTACCGTCGGCGAGCTGTACGCGAGCCAGGCGCAGGCGGGCGAGACCCTGCAGGTAAGGGCGCTGCGTCGTGTCGATCAGGCCCTGCAAGGCTTCCATGGCTGCCGCATGATCATTATCTGTGATTGCCAGGCGTGCCTGGAGGAGGGTGGCCAGGTCGGCATATAGCGTATCGCCATGCTCATCCTTGACCTCGCCGATAAGCTGCTGGGCCTGGGCCATCATGTCGGCATCAAGTTCATCCTGGCCGGCCAGCGACAACAGTTGCTGGTAGCGCATGGAGGCCGCTTCAGCCTGGTTGGCCTGGTAGCTTTGCCACGCTTTCCAGCCGAAGACACCGGCAGCGGCAATCACCACACCCGCGATCAGGGACGTGCCATTGGCCTTCCACCAGCGCTTGATGGCGTCAAGCTGTTCTTCTTCGGTTTGCAGTTCCGCCACGGGCGGTCTCCTTCAAGTCTGTCTGAAACTGGCTGTGCCTTGTTCAGGCGGCCTACAAGACAAATGGTTTGAATATCAATTCAGTAGGGCCGACAGTGCCTCGGCGACATCGTCGCGTGACAGGCTTGCCTGTTCGCGCTCCTCGCGAAGGAATTTGACTCCGACCGTTCCCTGTTCGACTTCGTCCTCGCCAAGGATCAGAGCCACACGAGCACCGCTCTTGTCGGCCTTCTTGATCTGGCTCTTGAAGCCGCCACCGCCACAGTGCAATTGCAGCGAGAGCGTCGGCAGGGCGTCGCGCAGGGTCTCACCGAGCAGCAGCGCTTCGCGCTCAGCCCGCTCTCCCATTGCCAATAGGTAGGCGTCCGGGCCACGTTGGCTATCCGCTGGCACCAGATCGAGCGTTTCGAGCAGCAGGATCAGGCGTTCAATACCCATGGCAAAACCCACGGCAGGAGCGGGCTTGCCACCGAGCTGTTCGACCAGGCCATCGTAACGGCCCCCGGCGCAAACGGTGCCTTGGCTACCCAGCGCGGTAGTGGTCCACTCGAACACGGTGCGCGAGTAATAGTCGAGTCCGCGGACCAGGCGCGGGTTGATGCGATACTCAATGCCCGCTGCATCGAGACGGGCGGTGAGTTGCTCGAAATGCACACGCGACTCGGTATCGAGATGGTCGAGTAGTTGCGGAGCACCGGCCAACATCTCGGCCATATCGGGATTCTTTGAATCGAGTATGCGCAGCGGGTTGCTCGATAGGCGGCGCTGGGAATCCTCGTCGAGGACGTCACGATGCTGTTCGAAATAGGCAACCAGCTTGTCGCGATAGGCCTGGCGAGCTTCAAGTGAGCCTAGCGAGTTGAGCTCAAGGGTGACGTGTTCATAAAGGCCGAGCTGTTTCCACAGACGCGCCGACAGCAGAATCACCTCGGCATCGATATCGGGGCCTTCCATGCCGAAGGCTTCGACGCCGACCTGATGGAACTGACGATAGCGACCCTTTTGGGGACGCTCATGACGGAACATGGGCCCCTGGTACCATAGCCGCTGGGTCTGGTTGTGCAGCAGGCCATGTTCCATGGCGGCGCGTACACACGCCGCTGTGCCTTCAGGGCGCAGCGTCAGGCTGTCGCCGTTGCGATCTTCGAAGGTATACATCTCCTTTTCGACGATGTCAGTGACCTCGCCGATGGAGCGGGCAAACAGCGCTGTCTGCTCCAAAATAGGGGTGCGTATCTCACGATAGCCGTAGCGCTGCATCAACGTTTCGACCTGATGCTCGAAGTACTGCCATAACGGCGATTGTTCAGGCAACAGGTCGTTCATGCCACGAATGGCCTGGATCTTCTTGCTCAAGGGTAACTCCTGGCATGCCGGGCAATGGGCTGGCATGCCCCAGTGCCCGGCCAAAAAGAAACCTTAGCTGCGAGCGATCATGTCCTGCTCGGCGGCTTGTTTTTCACGGACCTTCTCGCGGATCAAACGCTCCAGGTCATCGACGAGGTGATCGTTACGCAACTTGGTTGCCGGTTTGCCGTCGATGTAGACAAGATTGGCGGGGCTGCCGCCAGTCAGGCCGATGTCGCTCTCCTTAGCCTCGCCGGGACCATTGACCACACAGCCGATCACCGAAACATCGAGCGGTGTCATGATGTCCTCTAGACGCTCTTCGAGGGCGTTCATGGTGCCGATTACGTCGAAGTTCTGACGTGAGCAACTCGGACAGGCGACGAAATTGATACCCTTGGCGCGCAGCCGCAGGCTCTTGAGCATGTCGTAGCCGACCTTGATCTCCTCGACAGGATCGGCGGCGAGCGAGACGCGAATGGTGTCGCCGATACCGTCCATCAGCAACATGCCTAGCCCGATCGACGATTTGACGGTTCCCGAGCGCAGCCCGCCGGCTTCGGTGATTCCCAAGTGCAGGGGCTGTTCGATGCGTGTGGCCAAGTCGCGGTAGGCGGCGACCGCCATGAATACATCGGAGGCTTTGACGCTGACCTTGAAGTCGGGAAAGTCGAGCCGGTCGAGATGATCAATGTGGCGCATCGCGGACTCGACCAACGCGGCGGGCGTAGGCTCGCCATACTTCTTCTGCAAGTCCTTCTCCAGCGAACCGGCATTGACCCCAATGCGGATCGGAATGCCATTGTCGCGCGCTGCCTCGACCACGGCGCGAACACGATCCTCACGACCGATGTTGCCGGGGTTGATGCGCAGGCAGTCGACACCGAGTTCGGCGACCCGCAGCGCGATCTTGTAGTCGAAGTGAATATCGGCGACCAGCGGCACCTGGACCTGTCGCTTGATGCGTCCAAAGGCCTCGGCGGCGTCCATGGTCGGGACGGAAACACGCACGATGTCGGCTCCAGCGGCTTCCAGGCGTTGGATCTGTGCCACCGTGGCCTCGACATCGTTCGTGTCGGTGTTGGTCATGCTCTGTACGGAGATGGGGGCGCCGCCGCCCACCGCCACCGAGCCGACATGAATCTGGCGTGACTTGCGCCGTTGAATCGGAGACTGAGAGTGCATAGCCTGAATCATTCTCCCAAGGTGAAGCGGGCGACATTGTTGCCGCCGGCGCGAGCACGGAGATCGACCGGCTCGCCGCGATAACGTAGTTCGACACCACTGGCATTACCTATGGTCAGGCGGAACGGGGGATCGCCTTCCACGGTCGCTTCGGTGCCGGGTGATTGCAGACCGACCAGGATGCGCTGGCCATTGGCATCGTAAATCTCGGTCCATGACTGTTCGTTGAACGTGAACGCCAGACGACGGTTGTTGACGGCAGGGGCTTCGGCCTGTGTTGGCTCCTGAGCCTCGGCGGATGCTGCTGCCGTGGCCTCGGGTGTGGAGTCGCTCGCGTTGGTTGTCGCAGGCTGTGCCGCGTCGTCAGAAGGCGCTGATGGGTTGGACGCTGCCTCTGCATTGGATGCTGCCGCTTCGGCCGCTTCGCTGTCGGCTGTGGCGGGTGTAGGCTCAGGTGTGTCCGTATCAGGCTCGTCCGTAGAGGGCGTTGGCGCTTCGTCAGCGGTGGTGGCGCTTTCGTCGTCAACCAAGCCGAGCTCGTTATTCTCTTCGGGTAAAGGGGGGAGTGCACTACTTTCGGATTCGCCTGCTGCCGGCTCGGCTTGGGTGAGTGTGCCATTCGCTGTTTGCTCACCCATTGGGCTGACCTCGACCGAGTCGCTCAAGCCCAGGCCTTCCATCAGTTCGTTACCGTTGCGGCTTTGCCACCACAGCAGTGTCAGGCCGATCAGACCGAGAATGACCAGCAATGTGACCAGTTTGAATACCCAGGCACCGAGCTTTGACGGTGGCTTGGTCACGTTGACTGGCGTCACCTTGCGGTCGAGATCGCCTTGACCATACTGGCTGTTATAGGCCTCGACAATCTGGCGTTCGTCGATTCCCATCAGTCGGGCATAGGCGCGAAGATATCCACGGCGGTAGGCCGGGATTGGCACCTCGTCGTAACGGTCCTCTTCCAGACCGGCAACGACTGCCGGGCGAAGGTTGAGCTGAACGGCCACTTCCTCGAGTCCCAGCCCCTGGCGTTCACGCTCGCGTCTGAGCTGCTGACCGGGTGAGGTGTGACCGGTGGGGTCGAAGCTGGCTTCCTGTCGTTCTTGTGCTTCGCTCATGACTGAGCTTTCCTCTTAATGCGTGTGGTCAGGGGGCGCCTTCGTATTCGTCGAGCTGGCGTGTATAGAAAGCGGCGGTCACGGCATCCCCGCGGGCGCTAGCGATTCGTTGCGCCAGGCGAAGCCCTTCGGGGTTCATGCCGGCCAGCCGGATGAACGTTTGCAGCTGTTCCCAGGCGCGCTCGTCATTGCCCTGAGCGTGGTTGATCTGGGCCAGCGTCAAATAGGTGCGCGCGTTACGCGGGTCGATGGCCTGCGCACGCTCCAGGCTGGTACGTGCCGCCTGCAGATCACCCAGCTCACGCTGGCAAATGCCCAGATTGGTATACAACTGGGCACGGTTATCGTACTTGAGGTCCTGCGATGCGCGCTCGAGCTGCTGGCAGGAGGCCTCGATGCGGTCCTGAGCAAACAGGAACGCGGCATAGTTATTGCGGGCTCGAGTAAAACCCGGATCTTCGGCCAGGGCACGCTGGAAAAAGCGGTCGGCATGCGCCGTCTCACCCTGACGCTGATAAAGCAGGGCTTGGGCCTGAAGTGCATCTGGATCGTCGGGGGCGATTTCCAGGGCCCGGTCAAGCTTGTCTTGGGCACGACGCAAATTGCCCTGCTCCATGTACTCGATACCCATGGTGACATTGAGCTTGAGTGCCTGGTCCAGATCTGCCGTATGGGTTGGCTGCTCCAGCGCCGTGGTCGTGCAGCCAGATAGCCAGAATACGCCGAGCATAACGGCGGATAGTCTGGTCAGCGATGACGAACGACAGCGTCGGATCATGCACTCCTCGAGTGGATTCTTATGGTTGGGCCATACGGACAGGCCACCTTGATCGCGGTAAAGTATGAAGCGTACTCATCAAAGCGCCGTGACCAGTTGAAGTCAAGGACGGCCTTCCATTCAATCGGCGTCGAGCTGAATCGATTGAATATAACGCTCGTGTCGCCGAGTCCTGTCCTTCACCCGACCGACCAACTGGCCGCAGGCCGCATCGATGTCATCCCCGCGCGTGGTGCGGATCGGTGCGGTGTACCCCAACTCGTAGAGCCACTGCTGAAAGCGCATCGTCTGGTTGCGCGACGGCTTCTCGTAACCCGAGTGCGGAAATGGATTGAAGGGGATCAGGTTGATCTTGCAGGGCAGTTCCTTGAGCAGGGCCGCTAGCTGCTCGGCATGCTCTTGCTGATCGTTGACGTCCTTGATCAGCGTGTACTCGATGGTGACCAATCGAGTGTCGTCGCACTTCGCCAGGTAGCGCTGGCAGGCGTCGAGCAGATTGCGGATGTTGTACTTGCGGTTGATCGGTACCAGCTCGTTGCGCAACTCGTCGTTGGCGGCATGCAGCGAGATGGCCAGGCTAACGTCGATCTCGTCGCCGAGCCGGTCGATCATCGGCACGACGCCCGAGGTGGATAACGTGACGCGGCGTTTGGAGAGCCCGTAGCCGTTGTCGTCGAGCATGAGCTTCATTGCCGGCACGACATTATCGTAGTTGAGCAGCGGCTCGCCCATGCCCATCATCACCACGTTGGTCACCGGTCGGTTGGCAGTATCGCGACGCGGCCCGACACTGCGCTGGGCGACCCAAACCTGACCGATGATTTCGGCAGCAGTGAGGTTGCGCTGGAAACCCTGCTTGCCCGTAGAGCAAAAACTGCAATCCAGCGAGCAGCCAACCTGGGACGATACGCACAAGGTGCGGCGAGTGCCGTTATCAGACGGGATCAGTACCGTTTCCACATAACTGCCGTCCTCGACCTCGAGCACCCATTTGCGGGTACCGTCGTTGGATGTACCTTCGTAGACCACGCCCGGGCCACGAATCTCGGCAACCTCGGCCAGGCGCGTACGCAGCGCCTTGGACAGGTTGGTCATGGCCTCGAAGTCATCGCAGCCTTCATGGTGGATCCACTTCATGACCTGTGCGGCGCGAAACTTCTTTTCGCCGATGGAAACGAAAAAGGCTTCCATCCCTTCATGGGACAGGCCAAGCAGATTGGTACGTGAGGATTGGGTGATGGCAGTCATAGTCAGCTATCGGTAGGGCACGGAGCGAGAAAAGCTCGAAGGCGTGATGCGCGTCAGGCGGGGGCGCGCCCCCGCCATGCACGGATCAGCGCGGGCAGATCTCGTCACTGCTGAAGAAATAGGCGACTTCGCGCTCGGCGGATTCCGGCGAGTCGGAGCCATGAACGGCATTGGCGTCTATGGACTGGGCAAAGTCGGCGCGGATGGTGCCGGGCGCAGCTTCCTTGGGGTTGGTGGCGCCCATCAGTTCGCGGTTCTTGGCGATGGCGTCGTCCCCTTCCAGTACCTGGACCATAACCGGGCCGGACGTCATGAAGCCGACCAGCTCACCGAAGAAGCCGCGCTCCTTGTGCTCGGCGTAGAAGCCTTCGGCCTGCTCCTTGGAAAGATGCAGCATCTTGGCAGCAACGATCTTCAGGCCGGCCTTCTCGAAGCGGCTATAGATTTCGCCGATCACATTCTTGGCGACGGCATCGGGCTTGATAATGGAAAGGGTGCGCTGGTTAGCCATGCGAAGACTCCGTGAGTACGTTGAATGCAGTATGGATCAAAGACGGCTGCGCGCCGCTGGGGCGGCGCGCAGGATACGTTTCGGCAAACGGGTGGTCCGGCACCGAAAATCGCGACATTATAGCGGTTTGGCTGCCGTTACGCACCCTGCTGCGAGCTGGTGTGGCCTCGCGTTCAGACACTGAAGCTCTCGCCGCAACCACACTGATCCTTTACGTTGGGGTTGTTGAATCGGAAGAAGCGGTTGAGGCCCTCCGAGACGTAGTCCACTTCACTGCCATCAAGCATCGACAGAGCATCCGGTGCCACATAGACCTTGGCGCCATGTTCCTCGAAAGCAACGTCATCGTTGGCGGCTTCGTCGGCGAAATCGAGTACGTAGCTATAGCCGGAACAGCCGCTGGGCTTGACGCTTACCCGTAGACCTAGGCCGTGGCCGCGCTCGTCGAGGACCTGACGGATCTGATTGGCCGCTGCGGGAGTGATCGAAATTTGAGCCATGTGTTTCCTCCTCGATAATGAAGCGCCGCGTCAATGGTGCAGTGCCGTCAGCGCGTGCTGCAGTTCGGCAACGGCGGTGTCGATGTCTTCCTCGGTGGTGAAGCGACCGAAGCTGAACCGCAATGATGTAAGGGCGCGTGACCGGGGTACACCGATGCCTTTCAATACATAAGATGGCTCGACACTCGCCGAATTGCAGGCCGAACCGGTAGATACCGCAATGCCACGCAGCGCCATCAGCAGCGACTCGCCGTCCACCCCATCGAAGGCAAGGTTGATGATGTTGGGCACTGCCACCTCGACCGACGTGTTGCGATATACGCCAGGCAGATCGCTCAGGCCGTCGAGGAAGCGATGCGCCAACCGGGCGATACGGACCTGATCGTCCGGCCCTTCGCGTTCGGCCAGGGCAAAGGCTTCGCCCATGCCAGCGATCTGGTGGGTTGCCAGCGTTCCCGAGCGCATGCCGCGCTCGTGGCCACCGCCATGAATCAATGCCTCGACACGGATGTCGGGGCTGCGGCGAACGTAGAGGGCGCCAATCCCCTTGGGGCCGTAGACCTTATGGGCCGATAGCGACATCAGGTCGATACCCAGCTGGTTGACGTCCAGCGGAATACGGCCCGAGGCCTGGGCTGCGTCGACATGCAGGGCAGCGCCATGGGTGTGAGTGACCTCGGAAAGGGCTGCCAAGTCATGGATCGTGCCGAGCTCGTTATTCACTGCCATCAACGAGACCAGTACGGTGTCGTCGCGCATGGCCTCGGCCAGTTGCGTCGGCGACACGCGGCCATCGGGTCCTGGCGTCAGCCAGGTTACCTCGAAGCCTTCCGCTTCCAGCGCGCTGGCGGTATCCACGACGGCCTTGTGTTCGATGCTCGATGTTACCAAGTGACGTCCGCGAGCACGGTTGGCGCGCATGAAGCCGGTCAGGGCCAGGTTGTCGGCTTCGGTGGCGCCGGAGGTCCACACGATCTCTCTTGGGTCGGCTCCGATCAGGTCGGCCACTTGGCGGCGAGCATGCTCTACGGTCTGCTCGGCCTGCCAGCCAGGCATATGACTGCGTGACGCCGGATTGGCATAGATGCCATCCAGGGTCAGGTGCCGGCTCATGATGTCAGCGACACGAGGGTCGACCGGGGTGGTCGCGGCATAATCGAGATAAACAGGTCCGTTCATGACGTGTTGTCTACCGTTGAGCGAAATCGGGCCGCGATCAAGGTGAATCCACGGCAATGGTGTCACCGTCGACGCGTATTCGCTGACGAGCGGCAATGTTGCGTACCTCATGGCGCTTGACCAAATCAGCCAGGGTCACGCCATCGAGAAAGTCGTGAATCTCTCGTGTGAGCTCACACCACAGGTGATGGGTGAGGCAGGTGCTGCCTTGCTGGCAGTCCGACAGCCCCTGGCAGCGGGTCGCATCCACCGACTCGTTGACGGCATCGATCACGCAGGCCACCGATACAGCATCCAGCGAGACGGCCAGGAGATAGCCACCACCGGGGCCACGTACGCTTCTGACCAGCTTGGCCCGGCGTAACTTGGCGAAAAGCTGCTCGAGATACGACAGGGAAATTTCCTGACGGCGTGAGATGTCGGCCAGACAGACAGGAGTCTGATCGGCATGCAGGGCCAAGTCGAGCATGGCGGTGACGGCGTAGCGTCCCTTGGTGGTCAGGCGCATAGGGGGTCACACAGGCGTGTTGATGGCCAAAACGATGGCGGAACGCCGAAGGCATTCCGCTGAGTCGCAGCCATTATGGAAAAACCTAGTAGAACGGTCAACAATTATGCCCGTTGGCGTCAGCGCTCGCCCCCAGAGCGTTTGCGGGACGGCGAAGAGGCTGGCTGTGCCTCCTGCCGTTCGTCGTCCTGCGTCGTCAGCTTGTCATCAGGCAGCGAGCAGCAGCTCTCAACGTCGGCAAGGATCTCGGAGAAGTCTTCGTCGCGCAGTTG
This sequence comes from Modicisalibacter luteus DSM 23508, assembly GCF_000378505.1. Classification (GTDB taxonomy): domain Bacteria; phylum Pseudomonadota; class Gammaproteobacteria; order Pseudomonadales; family Halomonadaceae; genus Modicisalibacter; species Modicisalibacter luteus. Next base: position 152,893 of record NZ_KB900000.1, read on the forward strand.
CGGCCACTGCCCGGCGCGGTAGCCCGCATCGAGCTTGCGTAGCGTTGCACACATCATGTCCATGCGCTGATCCACGGCGTGCATGTGATCGAGCATGGCCTGCATGGAGCGCGCTACCGGGTCGGGCATGTCCTGGCTGACCCCATAGGCATCGAAGCCGAACTTCTGACGAATCGCTTCGCGCCGCTCCGGATCGAACGCCGGCGCTTCCTCCACGTCGGGGTCGGCGCGCTTGACGATCTTGCCGGGAATGCCGACGACCGTGGCGCCGGCCGGTACCGCCTTGGTGATCACGGCATTGGAGCCGATCTTGGCGCCGGCCCCGACCGTGAACGGGCCCAGGATCTTGGCGCCGGCCCCGACGATGACCCCGTCTTCCAACGTGGGATGCCGCTTGCCCTTGTTCCAGCTGGTGCCGCCCAGTGTCACGCCCTGGTAGAGCGTGACGTCGTCGCCGACCTCGGCGGTCTCGCCGATCACCACGCCCATGCCGTGATCGATGAAGAAGCGCCGTCCGATTCGCGCGCCGGGGTGGATCTCGATGCCTGTCAGCCAGCGGAACAGCGTCGATACGCTGCGTGCCAGCCATTTCAGATTGCAGGTCCACAGCCAGTGGCTCAGGCGATGAGCGAGCAGGGCGTGCAGGCCCGGGTAGTTAGTCAGGACTTCGAGGAAGTTGCGCGCCGCGGGATCCCGGGCGAATACACTGTTTATGTCTTCACGCAGACGGCTGAACATGAAGCGATCCTTGTCACGGGCCAGGCCGATAGTCGACCGCAGCGATGAATCGTGGGGCAAATATTATTGGGGCGTGACCATCGCCCTGCAAGGTATGTGCAGGGCAGAAGTTACGCCGTGCTCTTGTCAGCGATTTCGGGCGCTTTTTTCCATGGCGGTGAGAATCCCGCGCAGGATGTTTATCTCCATACGGTCGGGGCGTGCACGTAGATAGAGACGGCGTAGCCGGGCCATCAACTGGCGAGGGTTGTCGGGATCGTGGAAGTCAATGGCGATCAGGGCGCGCTCCATATGCTCGAAAAAGCGCTCCAGGTCCGCGTGGTCGGCCAGTGGGCTGTCCCATTCAGTGCCGAAGGGGGCGTCGTCTTCGCGGTCGGTCCCGTTAGGGGCCGATGCCAGCCAGGCCTGGCGGCACTCATAAGCCAGCACTTGTACGGCGGCGGCCAGGTTTAGAGAGCTGAAATCGGGATTGGTGGGAATGTGTACATGACGATGGCAGCGCTGGAGCTCGGCGTTGGTCAGCCCGGTATCCTCGCGGCCGAATACCAGCGCCACGCGGGCACTTTCATGACCCATTTCCGCACTCAGCCCCTCGCCGAGCTGGCGCGGCGTGATCATCGGCCAGGGCAGGGTGCGTGAGCGAGCGCTGGCGCCCACCGCCAGGGTGGCATCGCCGAGCGCCGCGTCGAGCGTATCGTGGACCCGAGCTGCGGCAAGAATCTCGTCCGCGCCCGACGCCCGCGATATCGACTCGCTGCAATGCACGTCGCAGCGAGGCGTTACCAGAACCAGGTCGCTCAGACCCATGTTCTTCATGGCGCGAGCGGCACCACCGATGTTTCCGGGATGGCTGGTGCCGACGAGGACGATGCGCAGGCGGTCAAGGGAAAAGGTTGAAGCGGGCATGTCTGGGTGCAGTCCGGAGTCGTTGACGATGGACTCGACAGTCTACCATGTGACGTGACATGACGGCGGGACAGGGCGATTTTCATGGCCCATGATGCGGTTTTTTGCTAGTATGCCCGCCGTTCTTTAACAGTGACCGACTCCTCAAGGCCCGATCATGCATCCGATGGTCCAATTTGCGCTGCGCGCCGCGCGCAGCGCCGCCGAACAGTTCGTACGCATTCGTGAGCGTATCGAGACTGCCCATGAAGACCGTAACCTTGAAGGCCTGCTGGAAGATGCCGCCCGTAACGCCGAAACGCTGATTGTGCGTCAGCTGGCGCGCGGCTATCCCCAGCATGGCGTTTCTGGCCGCTTCACCCCGCACCGTGATGGTGAAGGCGAAGGCCGGGACATCGTCTGGAAGATCGAACCTTTCCATGGCTACTCCAACCTGGGTGTCGCCGGTAACGGGTTCGCCATTTCGCTGGTGTGCCTGGTCAAGGGGCGCCCGGAACATGCTGTGGTGATTTGTCCGTTCAGCGACGACGAATACCTGGCCAGTCGTGGACGCGGCGCCCAGCACAACGGCAAGCGCATCCGCGTGAGCAAGGCGACCAGCATCACGGGAATTCGTTTGGCGATGGGGCTGCCCGAGAGCTGGCTGCGTGCTCGCCATTTCCCCACCTATCTGCGTGTGCTTCAGCAGCTCGGCCCCCAGGTCGAGACTGTGATCGCCACGGGCTGTCCGCTGCTGGACATTGCCGAGATGGCCGCCGGTCGCGCCGATGCGGTGCTGGTGCTGGGCCTCGAGGAGCAGGACAGCCTGATCGGCTCGCTGTTGCTCAAGGAAGCCGGCGCACTGATGGGCGGTCCAGACGGGAGTCCCAATGTAGGCCCTGAAAGCGACCTGCTGGCTGCCGGCCCGCGTCTGTTCAAGGCGTTGTTACAGCGGCTCAAGCCGCATGTGTCGACCTGACGCTCGTTGCACCCAACCAGAAACCCCGCTGTGTCTCAGCGGGGTTTTTTATTGTCTGGACAGGCCTAGTTAGCGGGGCCGATGATGTGCTTTATCTCCTGATAGCTGGCCAATCCCCACGGGCCGAGTTCCCTGCCGATACCACTGCGCTTGAAGCCGCCCCAAGCCGTTTGCGGCAAAACTAGTTGCTCACTGTTATACCAGATACTGCCGGCCTGCAATTGGCGCCCGATGCGTTTGGCGCGTGCCGGGTCGCCGCTGACGACGGTTGCCGCCAGCCCATAATCGCTGTCATTGGCCAGGGCGATGGTGTCCTGTTCACTGGACACGCTGCGTCCGCAGAGTACCGGGCCGAAAATCTCCTCGCGCCATAGACGACTATCGACAGGCACGTCACGGTAGAGCGTGGGGGCGACGAAGTAGCCTTGTTGGGGCAGGGGACGGTCACGCGCATCGCGAACCGCTGTGAGGCCTTCCTGGTCTGCGATGCTGAGGTAATGCTCGACGGCCTCTTTTTGGCGAGCACTGGTCATGGGCCCTTGGGTCGTCGCTTCATCTAGCGGATCGCCCAGCACCAGCGAATCGATGCGCTGGCCCAGCGCCGCATAGAGCGCATCGGCCACGGCTTCATGGACGATCAGCCGCGAGGTGGCCGAACAGATCTGACCGGCATTGAAGTAGATGCCGGCCATGACATGATCGGCGGCCTCTTCGACATCCGCGTCGTCCATGACGATGATCGGTGACTTGCCGCCCAGCTCAAGGGAAATATTGCGGCTGCCATCGGCCGCGGCCCGCATCACCGCTTCACCGACGCGATTGCTGCCGGTAAACGACACCTTGTCGATGCCACGGTGCTGACTCAACGGCGCGCCGATACCCTCGCCATCCCCATGAAGCAAATTGAACACGCCTTCGGGCAGCCCGACTTCAAGGGCGATTTCAGCTAGCGCTTGTTCAGGGAGCGGGGTGACTTCGGAGGGCTTGAGTACCGCGGTACAGCCGGCGGCCAGGGCCGGCGCCAGCTTCCAGGCGCTGGTCACCAGGGGGAAGTTCCACGGCGTAATCAGCCCGACCACACCGACCGGATCGAAATAACAGCGGGCTTCAACGCCAACCATGTCCAGTTCCACCGGCTGGCCCTGACGGGAATCGAGCTTACGGGCCTGCTCGGCATAATAGCGATAGCAGGCAATGGCATCGTCAAGATCGATGCCGGCTTCCGCGAGCGCCTTGCCGTTATTGGTCGACGACAGGCGGATCAGCTCCTCACGACGGGCGGTCAGCGACTGAGCGAAGCCATCAAGGTACACGGCCCGCTGCTCGCCCGTCAGGGCTTGCCAGCCCGGGAGGGCGCGACGTGCGGCGACAACGGCGGCATCTACGTCCTTGGCATCGCCGGCAGTGACTTCGGTGATAGCCGTTTCCGTATAGGGATTGATTACCGGTAGGGTACGAGTGCTGTGCGAAGGCACCCATTGATTCGCAATGAACTGCTTGTCGAGGCGTTGCATGGCCATTCCTTTATCCTTCAAGCGTCATGGGTCCGCAGCCAGTCATCGATCATCGAATGCAGGTGGGCGCCCGAGAAACTGGGGAAATGCCCACCGTGAACGACACGCGCGGGCAAATGACGCAGCCGGCGCAGACTGGCGGCGTAATCGGTCAGATTGCTGTGCCAGGTGTCTTCGATAAGCGGGCCGTCGTAAATCACATCGCCTGAGATAAGCGTACCGGTAGTCGCTTCCCAAAGGGCGATACCGCCGGGAGAATGCCCCGGCGTGTGGATGACTTCGAAGCGCCGGTCACCGAGATCGATCAGTTCGCCATCCTCGAGGGTGACGATCTGGCAGGGTGGGGTGAGGCGATACGTATGGTATTCGAACGGTGTCGGAGGCAGGGCCTCGAACATGTCATCGTCGAGAAAGGCGGCGGCCAGAGTACGCTCACGGTCCGGCGAAGCGAGGATATCTGCCTCTTCGGCGTGAACATGGCAGGTGTCGAACTCGCAGGCCGCGCCGATGTGATCGAAGTGGGTATGGCTGGCCACCGCGATCAGATCACGCTCGGCAAGCCGAGGCACATGCCGGCGCAGCGGTACGGCGCCCAGGCCGAAGTCGACCAGCAGGTCGCGCTCACGCCCCCGCACATGCCACATGTTGCAGCGGTAGAAGGGGCGTATCCACGGCTCGTCGATCAAGGTAATGTCATCGCCGAGCGAGGTCGTGCGATACCAGCGCTCGGCATCGATACGGAGCAGGCTCATGCCGCGGCCCTGCCGACATGCCGCCGAACGTGGCTCGCCGAATAATAGAGAGCCCCGGTGATCACGAAGACCGGCAGCGAGGCGCCGAAATCGAGCGGCGACACCCAATTCCAGTAATAGGCCAGCGCCGCCCCGACGCCATAGCTGACGAAGGCGACCGGATTCACGGCGGGGAGAGTGCTGCCCTGGCCCATCAGGTGTGCAGCACTGTAACGCTCGCGGCCGAGCAGGAAGTAATCGACGATCATCAGCGAGAAAGCTGGAATAAATACGCTGCCAATGATCAGCAGGAAGGTCTGGAATTGGTCGAGGATACCCGGGATCAGTGAGCCAATCACCGAAACGACGCCGATCACCAGAGCCGGTTTCCAGAACGGCGTACGGGGCGCCGTGCTCATGTAGGAGAGCGTGGCACTGTAGACGCACATGACATTGGTGGTCAGCACCGAGAAGAAAATCACCAGTGCCGCCGGCAGGCCGAAGCCGAAGCTGCTCAACAGCTGGGTCGGGTCATAGGTCTGAGGGAAGCCGATGGCGATCGATAGGGCCGAGACACTCGCACCCAGGCCCGTCGCGATGAGCGTGGCGGTGACGTAACCGCTCCATGTGCCGACGACCGCAGCCCGCAGGCTCTTGCAGTGGCGGTTGTAATCCGCAGCCAATGGAATCCATGAGAAGGCGGTAGCGATGACAATATCGAAGGCCACGCCGGCGCCCAACCCCCCGCGCGCCTCCATTTCGACGATACTCGGCAGGTCGTAGTTGGAGGCCAGCGCGAACACCACGACGCCCGACAAGGCCAGCATCAACACCGCGGCGATCTTCTCGGCGGTCTCGATACCCAAGTGGCCGCGCAGGGCAATCAACACGACCAACCCCTCGCAGATCACCGTGAACAACGCGACGTTGGAATAGCCGGTCAGGCTCTGCACGGCATAATCCAGGCTCATGCCCGCCAGCAGCGCCTGTATCCAGCTCCAGGCGATCAGCGCCAGCAGATTGACCCAGGCGGGGAAGGTCGCTCCGAGCCTTCCGAAAGTGCCTCTCGCCAGCACCATGGTCGTCATGCCGGTCTGTTGCCCCATCACGCCAATCAACACTAGCGGGATGATACCAATGGCCGAGCCCAGGAAGACCAGGGTCATGGCATGAAGAAAGGACAGATCCGGCGCCAGGAACATGCCGGTGAGTATCGTCGTAACCACCACGTTGGCACCCAGCCACAGTGCAAACGTGCCTGGCATTCCCAGGCTACGCTCGTGGGTAACGGCATCCAGTGTGTCCTGGCCGAAGGCCGAGGGTTTGGAAGTAGCCATTGTTGTTTTTCCTGTGATGTTTAAAGACCCGTTAGGGTGCTACGCCCAGTGAGGATTGCCAGGCGAAAGCGTCGATTTCGATCAGGTACGGCGCGTCGCCCGGCCGCGAGGCAAGCGCGTCGGCCAGTTCACGAGGGCTGCCGACGCGGCGCGCCGCGCAGCCGAACCCGACGGAGAGCTGCTGGAAGTCGGGGGCACGGAGGTCGACGCCCAGACGGGGCACGCCATGCGCATCCATGTAGCGCCGAATCTCTTCGTAACCGGCGTTGTGCCAGAGCACGATCACTACCGGCAGGCGTTCCTCCACGGCGGTGGCCAGTTCCGACAAGGTAAACATCACGCCGCCATCACCGACCAGGGCAATTACGGGCAGGTCGGGCCGGGCCAGTTGCGCGCCGAGCGCTGCCGGCAGGCCATAGCCGAGTGTGCCGTACCCGGTTGAGGCATTGAAATAACGCCGCGGCTCGGGCTGCGAGACCAAGTGATTACCGGCATAGACCGGGGCGGTAGAATCGCCGACGAGGATGGCCTCGGGGAGAGTCTTCGCCAACGTGTCGTACAACGGCACGAACGTCGAGAAGGCGGGATCGCTTCCCAGCGCCAAGGCCTCGTGTGCAGCACGGGTACGTTGCGCGCCATCCCGCGATAAGGGCGCCTGAACCTGTGCGAGCAGCATTTTCAAGGCGCTGTCGGCATCCCCGACCAGACCCAGTGCGGTGGCCTGGTTGCGGACCAGTTGCTCCGGATCGATGTCGATGCGGATCAAGCGCCCGGTCAGGGTGAAACCGTCATCGAACACGACGTCGTAATCGGTTTCACCCAGCTCCGTGCCTACCGCCAGGATCACATCCGCATCGTGGGCCAATTGGCGCACGGCAGGCAATGCGGTGTTGGCGCCCAGGTCAAGAGGGTGGTCGCGCCCGAGCAGGCCCTTGGCATTGATGGTCGTAGCACATGGGGCATCCAGGCGTTCGACCAGCTGGCGCGCCGCCTCGGGGGCATCGACACAGCCTCCACCGAGCAGGACCAGCGGGCGCTTCGCATCGCGTAGCCATTCGGCCGCCTGAGCTATGCCGTCGAGATTCGGAGCGGGGCGGTACAGGCGCGGGGCCTGCCAGTTCGTAGGTGGCGTGACCGGTGCCGCGAACAGATCGATGGGGATCTCGATATGCACCGGCCCCGGTCGCGCCGAGGTGAACACCGCAAACGCACGCGCCAGCACTTCCGGTAGAGCGTCGGGGTCGAGCAGGGTATGGCTGAAGCGCGATACGCCGGACAGGGTCTGTTGCTGGCTGGGCAGTTCATGCAGGCGGCCCTGGCCGCGCCCCAGTGTGTCGCGGCGATTGACGCTGGAAATCACCAGCATCGGCACCGAATCGGCCAGCGCCTGGCCCATCGCGGTGGCGATGTTGGTCATGCCCGGTCCGGTGATGATCAGGCAGACTCCTGGCTTGCCGCTGGCGCGGGCGTAGCCGTCGGCCATGAAGCCGGCGCCCTGTTCGTGGCGCGGAGTGACATGACGAATGGCCTGGCCTTGCAGGCCGCGATACAGCTCGACGGTATGCACACCGGGGATGCCGAATAGGGTATCGACATCGTAGCGCTCGCGCAGTAGACGGATCAGCAGTTCGGCACAGGTCATTGAATGCGATCCTTAAAAGACGAATACATGGGCGATGAACGCGATGATCGGCAAAGTGATCGCCGTGCGTAGCAGGAAAATCACCACCAGTTCCCACAGCTTGAGCGGGATTTTGGATTTCAACAGCAGCGCGCCGATCTCCGACATGTAGATCAGCTGGGTCAGAGACAGGCAGGCAATCACGAAGCGGGTCAGTTCGCTCTCGATGTTGGTTGCCAGCACGGCCGGCAGGAACATGTCGGCAAAGCCCACCAAGGTGGCCGGTGCAGCGGCGGAAGCCTCGGGAATGCGCAGCCATTCGAGCACCGGCACCATCGGGTACGACAGCCAGGTGAACAGCGGTGTGAACTCGGCGAGAATCAAGGCCACGGTACCAATGGCGATGACCAGCGGCAGCAGGCCCAGAAAGATATCCGCCACGTTGAGCACGGCATGACGCAGCAACTGGCGCGGCCCGGGCGCCTGCTCGGCACGCGCGATGGCCTGATGAAGGCTGAACCGCAGCACGCCCATGTTGCCTGTGGTTTCTTCCTGCAACTGACAGCCTATCGGCTCATAGTAAGTATCCGGCTTGCGCGAAAGCGGTGGGATGCGCGGCACGATCACGGCGGCGATCAGACCAGCCACGACCACGGTGAGATAGAACGGAACGAACAGGTGGTTGATACCGATGAAGCTCGTGACCAGCAGCGCGAAGGCAATCGACACGATGGAGAAGTTCGTGGCGATGACCGAGGCTTCGCGGCGGTTGTAGTAACCCTGTTCATACTGCTGGGTCGTGATCAGCACGCCCACCGTGCCTGAGCCCATCCAGGATGCCGTGGCGTCGATGGCGCTGCGCCCCGGTAGGCCGAAGATCAAGCGGAAGGGCTTGCGCACCAGGCTGCCGATGAACTCCATGAAGCCGAAATCGACCAGAAACGGCAACAGCACGGCCGCAAAGAAGAAGAAGGTCAGCAGCACCGGCGCCAAGTCGTTGAGCATGACTCCGCCGGTAAAGTCGGCGGTAACGAACCCGGGGCCGATCTGGAAGTAGGTCATCAGTGCGAATAGTGCACCCAGAATGCGCATGCCGAACCATAGGGGGGCAACATCGAACAGTTCCTTCATGGCCCCCTGTTGAGCCCAGCGGGGGGTACCGAATTTCGCCCACGCTGTCAGCCCCACCGACAGGCACAACACGACGACGGCTATCGCCGGCAAGGCATCGCCCAGCAGCGCTTTCAAACCGTCGGCCAGCAGGCCCATGCCGATATTGATGGTATCGCCTATCTGGAACGGCACCAGGAACATGCCGATCCCGATCAGCGAGGGAATCAGGAACTTGAACAGCGCTCGGTAATTGAGCTTGCCGCCGTTGGTGTCGCGGCCCGTTGCCGCGTCGAGAGGAGAAGACATAAATCACCCGTTGTTGTTGTCAATCACGCCGGTCGGCCAGGACCGGCGTCGATGAAGCGAGTTACCGGCGCGTGACGCCCGGCAGAATGCACAGCATTTCGTACAGCAGCGTGGCGCCCATCAATGCGGTGTTGCCGCTGGGATCGTAGGGCGGCGAGACTTCGACCAGGTCGCCACCGACCACGTTCAGGCCCCAGGCGCCGCGCACGATTTCGAGCCCTTGCTGGGCGGTAAGCCCGCCCATCTCGACGGTGCCGGTGCCCGGCGCCACCGAGGGATCGAGGCCATCGATGTCGAACGAGATGTACACCGGGCGGTCGCCCATCTGCTCGCGGACCTCGGCCATCAGCGGCGCCAACGATTGATACCAGCACTGCTCGGCAGGCACCACCCGAAAGCCCTGTTCGCGGCACCAGTCGAAGTCATCGGCGGCGTAGCCGGTACCGCGCAGGCCGATCTGCACCACCCGCTGGCTGTCAAGCAGGCCCTCTTCCTGGGCACGGCGGAACGGGCAGCCATGGGCAATTTCCTCACCGAACATGTGCGGATTGACGTCGGCATGGGCGTCGATATGAATCAGCCCCACCGGGCCGTGCTTATTGGCCATGGCGCGAAGGATCGGCCAGGTCAGTGTGTGATCGCCGCCCAACGTCAGCGGCACGCAGTCCTGGGCGAGCACGTCATCGTAGAAGCCACTGATGATGTCGAGGTTCTTGGGCAGGTTAAAGGTGTTGATCGGCACGTCGCCGATATCGGCCACTTGCAGATTGTCGAACGGCGCAGCCCGGGTCGCCATGTTGTAGGGCCGCAGCATACGTGACTCGTCGCGGATCTGGCGCGGGCCGAGCCGAGTGCCGGGGCGGTTTGACGTGCCGATGTCCATGGGGATGCCGATGAAGGCAGCGTCCAGGCCTCGTGCTGTCTGCTGAGTGGGCAGGCGCATCATGGTGGCCGGACCCCCGAAGCGGGGCATCTCGTTGCCGCCGAGCGGCTGATTGAAGCGGGAGGGGCTGTTGGTCATAAGGGTTCCAGAAGGGTTGTTATAGAAAAAGCCTTCCTGTTCTCAAGCATAAAACGTGCCAAAAAATAACTTGCTGATATGTAAGGGGATATAAAATTAATGATTCATTAATGGATCAATTTGGCTAGGTAATTGATTCAATAATGTATCCTGATGCGATTCTGAATCGATGACTTGCCGGAGAGCATATGGATATCGATGCCGCGATCCTCAGGACGGTCGTCGACACGGCCCACGATCACTTGTTCATTGCAGCTGCCGATGGTCGGATACTGCATGTAAGTCCCGGGTGTGCAGCCGTCTACGGCTTGAGCCGGGAAGAGCTCAAATCCAGCACCGTTCACGATCTGGTGACTCAGGGTGTCTTACGTCCCTCGGTGACCGAGGAGGTGTTGCGTACCCATCGCCCGGCACAACTGATGCAGCAGACGGGGACCGGGCGCAGGGTCATTGCCGAGGCCTATCCGGTATTCGTCGAGGGGGAGCTGGTACGTGTGGTGTCGCGCTCGATGGACCTGACCGATGTGCAACTGTTGCAGGATGAATACACACTGCTTCAGCAGCGCTTCAGTGAACATCTGAAGCGCGGTGCCGAAGCCTCGCTAGACGATGAATTGTCTCTGGATTCGCTACAAGTACGCAGCGACGTGATGCGGGAAATCGCCCTACTGCTCAAGCGCGTTGCGCCCAGCGATGCCACCGTGCTGATGCTCGGCGAGTCGGGGGTTGGCAAGACGGCCTTCGCCCGACAGCTGCACCGCTGGAGCCGGCGTGGCCAAGGGCCGTTTATCGATGTCAATTGCGCGGCGATTCCCGAGTCGTTATTCGAATCCGAAATGTTCGGTTATCAACCCGGGGCATTTAGCGGCGCCGCCCGCCAAGGCAAGGCGGGAGTGCTGGAGATGGCTGACGGTGGCACGCTGTTTCTCGATGAGATTGCCGAACTGCCGCTGGTCATGCAGACCAAACTACTCAAGGTCATACAGGACGGCTACCTGACCCGGTTGGGTGATACCCAACCCCGGCGGGTCGACTTCCGGTTGGTGGTCGCTACGAACCAGAACCTGGCTCACCGTGTCGAGAGCGGAGAGTTCCGTCTCGACCTGTACTACCGGCTCAACGTGATTCCCGTCACGCTGCCCCCATTGCGGGAACGTCGCGAGGACATTCCCGCGCTCGTCGAGCTACAACTCGAACGGCTCAATCAGCGATATGACCAGACCAAGGTGCTTCATCCTTCTCTATGGGCCGAGCTGATGGGCCGCGACTGGCCTGGTAATGTGCGCGAACTCGAGAACTGGCTTGAGCGGGCCTGGTTGGCGGCGCCAGGTGGCGTCATTGGCGCGCCGGGTGAAGAGGGGCAGGCGACGTTGTCGACCCCTGCCAGTGTGAGTGTCGGTGGGGATAGTGCTGTGCTGGCCGAAGGCCAGACTCTGCGGCAAGCCATGGAGGCTTATGAAAGCCGTATTCTGGCCTCGTTGTGCCTGACGGCAAGAAGCACCTACGAGATCGCCCAGCGCTTGGGAATCAGCCAGCCCAGTGTGGTTCGTAAGCTGCGCAGGCATGGCTTGCGTTGCGAAGGCAAACACTAGGTGCAAACGAAAGACACCCCGCCAGGGCGGGGTGTCTATGTCAGACGCCTGCCCGATCAGGGCAATTCTTCCTCCTCGACATTTTCCTTCTTCGCCGGGATCAGGTCCTCGCGTTGCAACTTGAGCACGATAAGCAGTGCTGAAGCGACGTAGACGGAAGAGAAGGTCCCGATGCCCACCCCGATGATCAAGGCCAGGGCGAAGTTGTGGATCATGTCGCCACCCAGCAGCAGGAGGGCGAGCAAAACCAGCAATGTGGTGCCGGAGGTTGCCAGGGTGCGTGCCAGCGTCTGATTGATGGCGTCGTTGAAAATTGCCGCCATGTCATCGGTGCGCGACTTGCGAATGTTCTCGCGAATCCGGTCGTAGACGATGATGGTGTCGTTCAACGAGTAGCCGATGACCGCCAGGATCGCCGCCAGTACCGTAAGGTCGAAGTCGAGCTGGAACAGCGAGAAAACACCGAGCACGATAATTACATCGTGAACTAGGGCCAGCAGGGCGCCGAAGGCGAACTTGTACTGGAAGCGAAAGGCCACGTAGAGCATCACCACGCCAAGCGCCACCAGCATGCCCAGGCCGCTCTGGTCACGCAGCTGGTCGCCGACCTGGGCGCCGACGAACTCGGCACGTACCAGGTCGACGCTCTCACCGGTCTGGCGCAGAATCTGCGTGACCTGCTCGCCCACGCCAGGATCGAAGGCCTGCTGCAATCGCACCAGTACCTCGTTGGCACTGCCGAAAGTCTGTACCGAGACATCCTGAAAACCGGCGCTTTCCAGCGTCTGGCGTACGACATCCAGCGCCGGGGCTGTGGCATAGCGGACTTCCACCAGCGTGCCCCCGGTGAAATCCAAGCCCAGATTCAGCTGCTGTAGGAACAGCGTGATAAGGGAGATGAGCAGCAGCACGCCTGAGCCGATGAAGGCCAGGCGGCGTTTGCCCATGAAGTCGAACTGTCGCATCGCGTTGCCCCTTCAGATCCAGAGTTTCTTCACCGGCTTGCCGCCGACTGACAGGTTGACGATGGCGCGCGACACCATGATGGCCGTGAACATCGACGTCAGGATGCCCAACGACAGAGTCACAGCGAAGCCTTTCACCGGGCCCGTGCCGATCGAGAACAGTATCACCGCAACCAGCAGGGTCGTGAGGTTACCGTCGATGATCGAGGTGAACGCGCGTTCGTAGCCGGCATGAATGGCCTGCTGAATGGGCATCTTGGCACGTATCTCCTCGCGTATGCGCTCGAAAATCAGCACGTTGGCGTCCACCGCCATGCCCAGGGTCAGTACGATACCGGCAATGCCCGGTAGCGTCAGTGTGGCACCCAGCATGGACAGAGCAGCGAGCAGCAGAATCAGGTTGGTCGCCAGGGCCAGGTTGGCCACAATACCGAACGCCTTGTAGCGCACCAGCATGAACAGCACTATCAGCAACATGCCGATCTCTACCGAGAGGATGCCCTGCTCGATGTTGGCCTTGCCCAGGCTGGGGCCGATGGTGCGCTCGGCGACGAAGTAGATCGGCGCTGCCAGCGACCCGGAGCGCAGCAGCAGGGCCAGTTCCTCGGCTTCGGTGGGCGAGTCCAGGCCAGTGATGCGGAAGCTGTTCCCCAAGGCGCTCTGGATAGTGGCCAGGCTGATGATGCCGCGCTCGGTATAGGGCACGCGCTGCTCGACCATCTCACCATCCTGCATGACCATTCGGGTGCGCGTCTGGTTGTCGATGTAGATCACCGCCATGCCACGCCCGATGTTGCTACGCGTCGCACGGTTCATCAGTGTGCCGCCGGTCCCGTCAAGGTTGATGTTAACCTGCGGACGCCCGTTCTCGTCGAAGCTGCGGCTGGCACTGGAAACGCTGTCGCCAGTGATAATGACGTCGCGCATCACCTCGGCGGTACGGTTATCGCTGTTGCGGAACGCAATGGTTTCGGTCTCGTTGGCCGGGGTATCGGGGCGTGCGGCGAGACGGAATTCCAGGTTGGCGGTGGCGCCTACCACGCGCTTGGCTGCGGCAGTGTCCTGCACGCCAGGCAGCTCGACAACGATGCGGTTGGGCCCCTGGCGCTGAACCAGTGGCTCGGCCACGCCGAGCTCATTGACGCGGTTGCGCAGTGTGGTCAGGTTCTGGTTGATCGCGTAGTCCTGGATCTCGTTGACCTGCTGTTCGGTCAAGGTCATCGCCAACACGGCACCACGACCGCCGTCACGGTTCTCGTATTGGAAATTCGGAAATTCTCGACTGATGACTGCTCGAGCCTGGCTGCGATCTTCCTCATTGGCCAAAGTAATCGTCAGGGTCCGGCCATCTACCGTGGTGTCACGGTAACGGATACGCTCATCGCGCAAGCTTTCGCGGATTGCACTGGCGTTGACTTCGAGACGCTGGGTGAGAGCAGCCTCCATGTCGACTTCCAGAGCGAAGTGCACGCCGCCGCGCAGGTCTAGGCCCAGGTTCATTGGCGAGGCACCGAGGCTCTCGAGCCAGCCCGGGGTCGACTCGGCGAGGTTGAGCGCAACGGTGTAGTTTTCGCCCAGCGCCTGGTTGACGATATCGCGAGCGGCAAGCTGTTGCTCGGCGTCCTGCAGGCGAATCAGCGTGCTGCTGGCCTCCTGCTCGATGCGCTGGACCTCGATGCCGGCCTCGTCGAGTGCGCTGCGCAGGCGTTCGAGCTGTCGTTCGTCCAGGGATACGTCGCTACGGGCGCTGCTGATCTGGACTGCCGGATCTTCAGGGAATAGGTTGGGTAATGCGTAGATCAGGCCGATGAGGAGAACGATAAGTATCAGCAGATACTTCCACAGGGGATAACGGTTGAGCATGGAAGCCCTGTCCTTGTTGCTGATGCAGAAAAGACGCTGCCGGCAAGGGAGCCCGGCAGCGAGGGGATCAGATGGACTTCAATGTGCCTTTGGGCAGGACCGCAGCGACGGCATTCTTCTGCACGTTGACTTCGGTGCCTTCGGCGATTTCCATGGCGATGAACTCATCGTTCACCTTGGTAACGCGGCCGATCAGGCCACCGCCGATGACTATTTCGTCGCCCTTGGTCAGACCGTTGATCAACTGCTTATGCTGCTTGGCACGCTTGGACTGCGGACGCCACAGCAGGAAATAGAAGATCAGCACGAAGCCGACCAGCATGATGATCTGGGCCATGCCGCCACCCGCGGGCGCGCCGCCTTCGGCATGCGCCTGGGAAATGAAGAAATCCAGCATTTGTTGTCGTCTCCCGGACAAGTGAGAAAGTTGCAGAGATTTGGCTGGGCGTCATGCGTCCAGCCGGTAAACGGGTCTTCCTGACCGTTCAGCGGGGCTCGTCGGGTACCGGCAAGCCGCGTTGTGCATAGAACGTTTCCACGAAGTTCGCCAATGTACCCGCTTCGATAGCACCGCGCAAACCGGCCATGACACGCTGGTAGTAGCGCAGGTTATGGATGGTGTTGAGCATCGAACCGAGCATTTCACCGCAGCGGTCGAGATGGTGCAGATAGCTGCGCGAGAAGTGCTGGCAGGTATAACAGTCGCAGCCTTCCTCGAGGGGGCGAGTGTCATGACGGTGCTTGGCGTTACGGATCTTGACCGTACCCTCGGCAGTAAAGAGGTGGCCGTTTCTGGCGTTGCGGGTCGGCATCACGCAGTCGAACATGTCGACGCCACGGCGTACCCCCTCGACCAGGTCCTCGGGCTTGCCGACTCCCATCAGGTAGCGCGGTTTATCTTCCGGCATCCAGGTCGGCAGGTAGTCGAGTACCTTGATCATTTCCTCCTTGGGTTCGCCCACTGACAGGCCACCTATGGCCAGGCCATCGAAGCCGATTTCTTCCAGGCCTTCCAGGGAGCGCTTACGCAACTCAGGGTACATGCCGCCCTGGATGATGCCGAACAGCGCCGAAGGCGAGTCGCCATGGGCGATGCGTGAGCGGTTGGCCCAACGCAGCGAGAGCTCCATGGAGCGACGTGCCTCGTCTTCGGTGGCAGGGTAGGGCGTGCACTCGTCAAAGATCATGACGATATCCGAGCCCAGTGAGCGCTGAACAGCCATCGACTCCTCGGGTCCCATGAACACCTTCGCGCCGTCGACCGGTGAGCGGAAGTGCACTCCCTCTTCGGTGATCTTGCGCATTGCGCCCAGCGAAAACACCTGAAAACCGCCGGAGTCGGTGAGGATCGGCTTGTCCCACTGGGCAAAGTCGTGCAGATCACCGTGGGCTTCGATCACATCTGTGCCGGGACGCAGCCATAAGTGGAACGTGTTGCCGAGAATGATTTCGGCGCCGATCTCCTTGACGCTCTGCGGCGTCATGCCCTTGACGGTGCCGTAAGTGCCTACCGGCATGAACGCTGGGGTTTCCACCGTACCACGGGGAAAAGACAGTCGGCCGCGACGGGCGCGCCCGTCATCGGCCAGACGCTCGAACTTCATGAAGCATTCGTTGCGCATCGGATTCTCGAACTCAGGAAATCGTGGGCATGCGAGTCAGGAACATCGCATCGCCGTAACTGAAGAAGCGGTAGCGCTCGGCGACGGCCTCGCGATAGGCGCGCATTACCGTGTCGTAGCCGGCAAACGATGACACCAGCATCAGAAGGGTCGACTCCGGCAGGTGGAAGTTAGTGATCAAGGCGTCCACACAGCGCCATTCATAGCCGGGATAGATGAAGATATCAGTCTCGCCGCGGTAGGGGGCGATCTCGCCGTCATTGCTCTTCAAACAGGCACTTTCGAGACAGCGCACACTGGTAGTGCCCACGGCAACGATCCGGTTGCCACGGGCGCGGGCGGCACGTACCTGCGCGCTGACGGTCTCGTCGACCTCAAGCCATTCGCTGTGCATTTGGTGTTCGCGAATGTCGTCGACCCGTACTGGCTGGAAAGTGCCGGCACCAACGTGCAGGGTGACGAAGGCCGTCTCGATGCCGCGCTCGCGCATGGCTTCCAACAGAGGCTCGTCGAAGTGAAGCCCGGCGGTAGGCGCTGCTACCGCACCGTCGCGGCGTGCATAGACAGTCTGATAGCGCTCGCGGTCGGCCAGCTCATCTTCGCGCGTGATGTAAGGGGGCAGCGGCATGTGCCCATGGCGCTCGAGCAGTTCGATCAGCGGGGTCTCGCCAAGAAAGCGCAGCTCGAACAGGGCATCCCGGCGTCCTTCGACAACAGCATGGACATTCCCTTCGAAAATCAGCTCGGTTCCTGGCTTAGGTGACTTGCTGGCGCGTATATGGGCGAGGCCACGGTGGGCATCCAACGGCCGCTCAAGCAGCATCTCCACTCGGCCACCGCTGGCCTTCTGGCCGTGCAGCCGTGCAGGGATGACCCGCGTATCGTTGAACACCACCAGGTCACCGGGTGCGAGCAGATCTAACAGGTCAGGAAAACGGCGGTGGGCGAGTTCGCCGTTGCTACCATTCACGCACAATAGACGGCAATCGCTGCGCTGTTCGCTGGGGTAGCGGGCAATCAGCTCATCGGGGAGATCGAAATAGAAGTCGGCACGCTGCATGGATGAAGAAAGGCCAGAGCTTATGAATGAGGCATTGACGGTCCTGCGCTCGGCTGAACCGTTTGGACAGGGCGACTATAATAGCCGAGCAGGACGATGAAGTCAGTCCGCCATTGACGTTACGATTCAGCTCCGTATAATGCGATTCCGCTGCCGGTGTGGCGGAATTGGTAGACGCAGCGGATTCAAAATCCGCCGCTAGCGATAGCGTGTCGGTTCGAGTCCGACCACCGGCACCACTTCCAAAATAGATTTATAGCTTCGTTCTCCTCCTCTCGTTTCAGCCTTGTTGTTGCTTGGCCGCAGAAGGCCATGTTTAGACTTGGTAGCTGAACCCATATTTATCTAGGCCCGCATCGAGCATGTGAGTGTGGCGACTCGTCACGATCAGGCTCGAATGGTTCAGTAGATCCTTGGCCGTCGTCATGCTTTCTCTGGCTTGAGTCAGCAGACGCGCATAGCTGTGCCGCAAGGCGATTACCTTCTCTTCGATGCTATGCCTGCCGATCAGGGATTGCCTGGAGTAGCTCGCCCAGTTTTAGGACGGCTTCCAAGCTAGCTCCCCTTCACATTGTTGAGGTTAACCGCTGCACTGGAAGCCGCTGTATTAACGGTCGGTTCGAATTGTTGTTAGCGTTCCGGTTTCTCCTTTTCGGGACTGACCGATCCCTGATGACCAAGCGGATCGGCCTGGTCCAGACGCGGATGGTTGTCGAGAAATTCCCGGTGCGGATCCGGCAGGGCGTCTAGCGCCTGGATAGTGCGGGTCAGGCCATGTATGGCTGCTAGTAGATCCTGCGTGTTACCTGTCTCAGAGATCGTATGCATGTTGCGGATAGGGAAGCCAATGGACGTGGCGGCACAGTCTACGGCGGCCAGCACGCCGGCCATGCCGTCGGTGCCCGTGTCCGCTCCCACAATATCGCGCTGCATAGGGATGCCATGCTTCTTCGCAGTACTCGCGATGATTCGGTTCAACTGCTCGCTGGCGATGGCGCCAACCGACATGGTGAAACCCTTGCCCATTTCCAGCGGCTGCATACGTCTATCGCCGATGCCCGGCGCTGCCACGTAGTCGTGGTTCACGTCCACGCCGATTAGCACATCGGGCTTGAGTTCACCGGCCAGTACCCGGCTGCCGAAACGGCCGATTTCTTCATAGCTGGCGATGGCATAAAGCACGCGTACCTGCCGGGTGCCGCCTGCCTCGGCGATCAGTCGTGCGACTTCGGCCGTGACAAAGCAGCCCAGGCCGTTATCCAGATAGGCGCCATAAAAGGTGTTGGGGCTGAAACCGGGGCGGATGGGTCGGTTCAGGAGGATAGAATCACCGGGGCGTACGCCCAGATTCAGCACCTGCTGTTTTTTGTTCTCGCCATGGATCTGCAAATCCAGATATATCTGCTCCTTACTAATGCCTTTTTCGCCCGAGCGGACAGCCGGATCGGCGAAATGAATGGCTCCCAGCGCTTCCACCGTTCCGCCCTCGATTATGCGATAACTGCCCGGCGCCTCGGGATCTTCGCTAAACAGCTTGACCTCGTGGCCGACCACGACCGTGGGAAGAAAGGCATCGGTATTAATCCAGATCTTGCCGTCATCGCCGATGCTGCGCACCTGCATGCGAATCTTGTCGGCGTGACCGATGATCATCACCTTGAGCAGATCTTCCCGGCCCGGGTGGGAGTCCAGCACGATGCCGGCATGCCCCTTGAACTGATGAATATGCCAGTCGTCGGGGGCGAATGACTCGAAATGCGGCTTGAGAACCCCGTAAGTCATGGCGCCTTCCAGCCCGACCGGGCTGGGCGCGGCCAGAATACGGCGCATCAGATCGAACTGCTCATCTGGCATTGGCCGGGTCCAGGGCGGATTCGTTTCGTCCATGTGGTCTTCTCTTTTCCAAGTATGAAGTAAGACTGTCTTCCAGCTTGGCAGATTCCCAGCGGAAGAGATGCGATGATGCCCAAATGTAAACGTACCATGAGGATATCGATGAGACTCTGGTCACTCCACCCTTGTTATCTGGATACCAAAGGGCTGTTGGCACTCTGGCGCGAGGGTTTGCTGGCGCAAAAGGTCCTGCAGGGCGCCACGAAAGGGTATCGTCACCATCCGCAACTGACTCGCTTCAAGCGCTGCGAGGACCCGCTCGGTGCCATGGCCTATTACTTAGGGAGCGTTGTCGACGAGGCGGATCGTCGTGGCTACCGTTTCGACAGGAGCAAGATCGTCGACAGCTTCTATACTGGCCGGCTGACGGTGACGAGTGGTCAGGTGAAGTACGAGCTCGGGCATCTTTCCGGTAAGCTGCAGAACCGCGATCCGGTGGCGCACGCTCGCCTACGCGAGGTGGGCCACGTCAGGCTACACCCGTTGTTCGATGAAGTGGCAGGTGAAATAGAGCCTTGGGAAATCGTCTGATGCGGTACGTTGGTCTTCTGCCGAACGGTGACGCTATAGGTATGCCGCAAGGCATCTGCTGGAGCGTGATGTTCAGCAGAGGTGTCATGTTATCGTCACGAAAAAAGCTTGCTTTAAGAAGGTAGAGGGCGTTAAAGTACGCATCCGCTGCTGACGACGGGCATACGTGGTTGGCGGTGAAGGTGGCGCAAGGCGCTGTTTCTGTTGGGGTTTTTCTCGGCTCGCTGAGAAAGGACAATTGACAGACACGCCGCATTCGGTAGAATGCACCGCCACGGATCGGGGTTCCCGACAGGGTCGAAGACACGGATTCAGGTGCTTCGGTTCGGCCAGAATCTTTCGAGATGCCGGCCAGCGGCGAAAACAGCGGCTTGACAGCGCGGCCCGGATCGGTAGAATACGCCCTCTCGCAACGAGGCAGCCCCGAGG
>NZ_KB900001.1 GCF_000378505.1 Modicisalibacter luteus DSM 23508
TTCCAGGGCAAGCCGATCATCGGCATCTGCAACACCTGGTCGGAGCTCACGCCGTGCAACGCCCACTTCCGCAAGATCGCCGAGCACGTCAAGAAGGGCGTGCTGGAAGCCGGCGGCTACCCGCTGGAGTTCCCGGTGTTCTCCAACGGCGAGTCCAACCTGCGCCCCACCGCCATGTTCACCCGCAACCTGGCGAGCATGGACGTCGAGGAGGCAATCCGCGGCAACCCGCTGGACGCGGTGGTGCTGCTGGTCGGCTGCGACAAGACCACTCCGGCGCTGCTGATGGGCGCGGCGAGCTGCGACATTCCCACCATCGTGGTCACCGGCGGGCCGATGCTCAATGGCAAGCACGAGGGCAAGGACATCGGCTCGGGCACCGTGGTCTGGCAACTCTCCGAGCAGGTCAAGGCCGGCAAGATCTCGATCCACGAGTTCATGGCTGCCGAGGCTGGCATGTCGCGCTCGGCCGGGACCTGCAACACCATGGGCACCGCCTCGACCATGGCCTGCATGGCCGAATCGCTGGGCACGTCCTTGCCGCACAACGCGGCGATCCCGGCGGTGGACTCGCGCCGCTACGTGCTCGCCCACCTGTCCGGCAGCCGCATCGTCGAGATGGTCCATGAGGACCTCACGCTCTCGAAGGTCCTCACCAAGGGCGCCTTCGAGAATGCCATCCGCACCAACGCCGCGATCGGCGGCTCGACCAACGCGGTGATTCACCTGAAAGCCATCGCCGGGCGTATCGGCGTGGATCTCGACCTCGACGACTGGACGCGCATCGGCCGCGGCACGCCGACCCTCGTCGACCTGCAGCCCTCCGGGCGCTTCCTGATGGAAGAGTTCTATTACGCTGGCGGGTTGCCCGCGGTACTGCGCCGCCTGGGTGAAGCCGACCGCCTGCCGCACAAGGACGCACTGACCGTCAACGGCAAGACGCTGTGGGACAACGTCAAGGATGCCCCGCAGTACAACGACGAGGTGATCCGGCCGCTGGACAACCCGCTGCGCGAGGACGGGGGCATGTGCGTGCTGCGCGGCAACCTCGCCCCACGCGGCGCGGTGCTCAAGCCCTCGGCGGCGACCCCCGAGCTGATGACCCATCGCGGCCAGGCGGTAGTGTTCGAGGACTTCGACGACTACAAGGCGCGCATCAACGACCCCGACCTCGAGGTCACGGCCGACAGCGTGCTGGTGATGAAGAACTGCGGGCCGCGCGGCTATCACGGCATGGCCGAGGTCGGCAACATGGGCCTGCCGGCCAAGATCCTCGAGCAGGGCATTACCGACATGGTGCGCATCTCGGATGCACGCATGAGCGGTACCGCCTACGGCACCGTGGTGCTGCATGTCGCCCCGGAAGCTGCCGCCGGTGGTCCGCTGGCCGCGGTGCGCAACGGCGACTGGATCGAGCTCGACGCCTATGCCGGCAAGCTGCACCTGGACATCAGCGACGCGGAGCTCGAAGCGCGCCTGGCCGAGTCCGATCCCACCGAAGCGTCCCGGACCATTGCCGCCAGCGGCGGCTACCGCCAGCTCTATATCGAGCGGGTGCTGCAGGCCGACGAGGGCTGCGACTTCGACTTCCTGGTGGGCTGTCGCGGCGCCGAGGTGCCCCGGCACTCGCATTGAAGCATTTCAGCGCTCTGGGATCCGAATCGGCATACGTTCGTTAAGCCTATTACATGGCGGGAGGATGGTTTCCCCGAGTTTGGCCGAGCATAGCGATTAGGTTGCCTGGTTAGCCAAGTTCCCTTGATAGGGCGACGAAACAGAAAAGGAGAGCGGGAATGATAGGCGTGTCTTCCCTGGAATGCGTGTGGGCCGGCCGTGCCCAGCTTGGTGAAGGACCTATATGGTGCCCTGAGCGAGGTGAACAAGGCGAAGTCCTGTTCGTGGACATCCTGGAAGGCCGCCTACATGCCTATGATGTCGCCTCGGGAGTGACGCATGGCTGGTCGCTTGATGAGCCCTGCTGCTGGCTGGTGGCGCGCAATGACGATGACGGTTACATTGCCGGGTTGCGCTCACGTCTGGTACACCTACGCATCGACGACGCCGGCCCCACAGTGGTTGCAGCATGGTCGACGCCCCCCGATGAACCCGCAGGCAATCGCTACAACGACGCCAAGGCCGACCGTTGGGGGCGGCTCTGGTTCGGGTCCATGGACGATGCCGCCGAGCGAGCCACGGGGGCGCTCTACCGTCTCGATGAACGAGGGGTGGTCAGGGTGGATACCGGCTATCGAGTCGCCAATGGTCCGGCGATTAGTCCCGACGGCACTACGCTTTATCACAGCGACACGCCCAGTCGGGTCATCTATGCCTTCGATATTACGCCCGAAGGTGAACTGACCGGCAAGCGCAAGCACGTCACCTTCTCGGGCACGCAGGGCTACCCCGATGGCATGACCTGTGATGCTGAAGGTGGGCTATGGGTCGCCCATTGGGATGGGGGAAGGGTGAGTCGTTTCGCCCCGGATGGCCGACTCGACGAGACGATCCCCATTCCGGCCTCACGGGTAACTTCCTGCGTGTTTGCCGGACGTGAACTGAACCAGCTCTATATCACGACTGCCGCCACCGAACGGGACAGCGAGGCCTTGGCCGGCGCGCTGTTTCGGATGACGTTGGGTGTGAAGGGCGTACCGTCGGCCACATTCCGCTGCCCGCCATCTGCAGCCCCGTTACGGGCCTGAGCGCATGACATGCCGTCTCCGAGACAAGCGCATTTTCGTGACTGGCGCCGCCACGGGGATCGGTGCCGCCATTGCCCGGGCATGTGTCGAGCAGAACGCTGCCGTGTGCCTCGCTGACATCGATTTGGCGGGGGCGCAACGATTGGCGGATACACTGGCTGATGCGGGGCATGAGGTCATCGCCGTCGAGTGTGACATTGCCGAGCGGGCCTCGGTGGAAGCCGCCATGAGCGAGGCTCGCCGTGCCTTGGGTCCGCTGACGACGCTGATCAATAATGCAGGGCAAAACGTGTTTCACGAGCCGCTAACCATGCCCGACGAGGCTTGGCGGCAGTGTATGACAATCGACCTCGAGGGCGCCTGGCACTGTAGTCGTGCCGTGTTGCCCGACTTTCTTGCACAAGGCGGTGGGGTCATCGTCAATATCGCCTCGACACACGCCTTCTCGATCATCAAGGGCTGCTTTCCCTACCCCGTCGCCAAGCATGGCCTGATCGGCCTGACCCGTGCGCTGGGTATCGAATACGCGGCACAGGGTGTGCGGGTCAATGCCATCGCGCCGGGGTATATCGCTACTCCGGCCGTCGATGCACACTGGAAACGCTTCGACGACCCGGCCGCAGCGTTGGCGCAGGTCGAGACGTTGTTGCCGCCTGGGCGCCTGGGACGCCCGGAAGAGGTCGCCATGACTGCCGTGTTCCTGGCCTCGGATGAAGCCCCCTTCATCAATGCCAGCTGCATCACCATCGATGGTGGGCGCAGTGCGGTCTATCACGACTGACACGATGCGCGACCATGAGATTCTGCACCTGCAAATGCAACACGGGGCGGATCCTTGGACCCGCCCCGTGTTGCTAGTGACCCACATCAGTGAGATTTACTCAGGTAGCGCGTAGACCGCGAGCTGGTCGCCGACCTGTTGCTTCAGGATGGTGTTACCGCCCCCGATGAAGGCAACGTATTCACGACCGTTGTACTCGTAAATGGCGGGGTTCGATACGGAAGGCGCCTCGAGCTGGTCCGACCACAGCTCCTCGCCGGTTTCTAGCGAGTAAGCGCGCACTTTGGCATCCATCGACGCGCCGATGAAGATGACACCACCGGCTGTCACTGCCGGGCCACCGATGGTGGGTGAGCCCCAGCTTTCAGGCATGAAGAAGCCGTATTGTTGTGATGCGCCTACCGGGCGGCGCCATTTCACATCACCAGTGGTCATGTCGAGGGCGACAATCTCGCCATAGGGCGGTTCCCAGCAGGGCATGCCTAGCCAGTTCTGCGCTACCTTGAGACGCATGCCATAGGGGGCGCCTTCCTGTGGCGAGAAACCGACTTCGTTACCCGAACCGCTATCGGCCTGGTCGTAATCCTCGCGTGTGTAGAGTTTCAGGTACTGCACGATATGCGAAGTATTAACGATCGCGGTCTGGCTCTCGGGGTCGAAGGCAACGCCGCCCCACTGCACACCACCGGAACTGTCAGGATAGGTCAGCGTGCCTTCGCCCCGCGTGGTGGGCGGGGTGTACATGCCTTCATACCAAAGGTCGTCCCATAGCGCTGAACACTGACCTGCGCTGATGGCATCGGCAAGCCACCAGACTTTTGGCTTTTCTGCCTGATCGAGCAAGGGAGCGGGCTTGGTCGGGAAGGGCTGGGTCGGGGCGTAAACCTCGCCGTCGACGGTGCCATCGCCGCCCGGAACAGGGCGCTCCTCGATCGGCCAGACATCCTCACCGGTCAATCGGTTGACGACGAACAGGAAGCCCTGCTTGGTTGACTGGATCAATGCCGGAATTTCCTCGCCTTCAACAGTGATGTCCATAAGCGTCGGCGCGGCATTGATATCGTAGTCCCATATATCGTGATGAACCCACTGGCGCGACCAGACTACGTCACCCGTATCCACGTCGAGTGCCGTAGTAGACGTGGCCAATGGCGCCTTTTCGGTCCGGTTGCCACCCCAATAGTTCGGTGACGGCGAGGAGACCGGAAGGTAAACGAGACCGTTCTGCTCGTCAGCCGACATATGCGTCCACACATTGGCGGTGCCGCTTTTTTCGCGTAGTTCCTCGGGCAGGGCCTGGAAGGTCCATTCGCGCTCGCCGGTACGGGCATTAATCGAGAAAACGGTCCCGGGTGGGGCTTGCTCATAAGCCCAGTCCTTGCCGGCCCAGCCGAGAATCAGGTGATCGCCGACCACGATCGGGGGCTGCAGCAGCGACAGCGGCCAGCGGTCGTTGGTGTCATTCCACTGATTGACATCGAGCACGCCGTTGTTGGCGAAGCCTTGGCATTGTTCGCCGCTATCGGCATCGACCGCGAAAAGCTGTGCGTCCATCGTGCCCAGGTAGACGATCTTCTGGCAGGGCTCTCCGTCGACTGGGTTTTCAGCCTCCCAGTAGGCGACACCGCGATTTTTCAATGCGGGCTGGGTCAGGGCCTCGAGCGTGGATTGCGTGTCGAAACTCCACTTCTCGTCGCCGGTCGCAGGGTCAAGCGCAAGGATCCGATAAAACGGCGTGCCGATATAGAGCGTATCGTTGGCAAAGACCGGGGTCGCGGACCAGACCGTGGGAGGTAGCTCGCCTGAACCATCCGCAACATCGCCGGTATGTACTTCCCAGACTTTTTCCAGCTCGCCAACATTGTCGGCGGTGATCTGGTCGAGCGGGCTGTATTTCTGCGCGTTGAGTTGGCCGTGGAAACTATCCCAGGTGGGCTGTTCGGGAACCAGCGGGATCGGAGCGGCGTCCGCTTCTGGAGTAGACGCCTCCTGCGCTGTGGCGTTTTCCTGTGTCGCCGGCTGGCCTTGAGCGCTGGGCTGGTCCTGCCCCTGATCGTTCTGCTGCTCCTGAGCCAGCAGCGGCGCGGGAATGAGGTAAAGCGCCAGCGCGGTGGCCGGGGCCAGGCGTTGTGTGGCGAACCTGAAAGGGCGTTTCGCGGTGAGTCTGAATGACGGCATGGAGCGGCTCCTCATGAGTGGATGTGGCGACCTGCGCGGACCATGTCGAGGATCAACCCGACAAGACCAGCCACCATGGCGACGCCGAGCCACCATAGGTGCAGGAGGAGCCCTGCGAAAAAGGTGCCTGCGAGACCCAGCAGGATCACTATGCGCAGCGCGATGCGAATCCCGCGCCCTTTCAGCGCAGCGAGCGCGAGCGCCATGACAGCAAGCGCGATGCAGGCCAGGATGGTGATGAGCGCGCCGAGCGTACCCGTGACACCGGTCAGCGGGGTGTAATAGGCGTAGAGGGCGATGGCAAGCCCCGCGAGCGAGGACGCCATGATCAAGATGGCGCCCCATCTGGGTGAGTTAGATGGCGACATGTCGTTTCTGTCTCCTTGTGAGCCTGAAGGGGAACCCTTGGAGTCAGTTGTTTTCTGTTAGCCGGAAAACAATGAGCCTGTTAGGTTAGCAGAAAGCCGTATTCCTTTTATTGAAGGAGCATTCGCGACGCCTCAACAACGCCTGGATAAGCCCACAAAGGGCTCTCATCGCGCTATTCTGAGCCGACCAATTCCACAGGAGACGCTGAATGACCATCACGCTGGAGAACACCTTGCTCAGATTGGAAGTCGCCCCCGAAGTGGGCGGCTCGGTGGTGCGTTTCGAAGCACTGCGCAAGGATGGGGCCATCGACCTGTTTCGGCCCAGCTCGCCCGAAGAAACCGATGCCAACCATATGGCACTGTTTCCGCTGGTACCGTGGTCCAATCGCATTAGCGGCGACGGGTTCGAGTGGCAGGGGGAGCATTATCCATTGGCGCCCAATCGTGACGATCAGCGCTTCCCCATTCATGGCGATGGCTGGCAGCAGGCCTGGACGGTACGTCAGCGCACCGCCAACCAACTGACACTAGCATTGGAATCCCGGCACCAGCCTCCATTCGACTACCGAGCCTCCCTCATTTACCGCATCGATGGCGCAGCCCTGACGGTCGAATTGGTCGTCACTCACCTGGGCGAGCAACCCGCCCCCTACGGCCTGGGTGTGCACCCCTGGTTCCCGCGAACCGACGATGTGCGCATCGATGCGCCAAGCGATGGCGTCTGGGAGGTAGACGAGGCCCAGCTGCCGACGCAGTGGCGCGCCATCGACGACAAGCCCGAGTGGAACTTTCATCAAGACGGCGCTCTGCCCGGGGAAAAGATCGATAACCTGTTCACCGGCTGGAATGGCCATGCCCGGTTACGCTGGCCGTCGCGCGACTTGACCCTCTACATTGATACCGACCCGGCCTGCCCGCGATATCTCGTCTACTCTCCGGGGGCAAGTGCGGACTTTTTCTGTTTCGAACCGATCACACACGACGTTGACGCGCATCATCGCCAAGCTCCGCTCGACCACGGACTGATCGAGCTAGGCAAGGGACAGACGATCCGGTCACGCTATCGTTTCCAGGTCACCGCGTAGTTACCGTTTCGGTCATCGCGCGATCTGACTTCAACGGCGTGTCCGGTCATGGCGTCAGCGTCCGAAAGGAGGCAAGCATGACCACGACGATTCACGGCAAGCAGTTCATCGCTGGCACCCGCGTTGCGGAGGGAGGCCACACCGAGCTGTACAGTATCGATGCCGTTAGCGGGGAGGCCTATGAACAACCGTTCTATGAAGCCACCCCGCAGGACGTGACGGCGGCGGCGCGGGCCGCTGCAGATGCCTTTCATCCCTTTCGTGCCATGACGCCGGAAAAGCGGGCAGAGTTTCTCGACACCGTTGCCGATGAGATCGATGCCCTGGGTGATGACTTCATTGCCGAGGTGAAGCGCGAGACAGCGTTGCCCGAGGGGCGCCTGACCGGCGAGCGCTCACGTACCACCAACCAGCTTCGTCTATTCGCCAAGTTGCTTCGCCGAGGCGATTTTCTCGGAGCGCGTATTGACCGGGCCGATCCTGAGCGCCAACCGCCCAAGCCGGATCTGCGCCAAATGAAGCTGGGCTTGGGGCCGGTCGCCGTTTTCGGTGCCAGCAACTTTCCATTGGCGTTTTCGGTAGCCGGGGGCGACACCGCCTCGGCGCTTGCCGCCGGTTGCCCAGTGGTCGTCAAGGCGCACCCAGGACATCTGGTCACTTCAGAGCTTGTTGCCAACGCGATTGTGCGCGCGGTGGAAAATTCCGGGTTGCCCAACGGGGTCTTCAACATGATCTATGGTGACCGGGTCGGCGCCCAACTGGTCCAGGAGCCGGCGATCAAGGCGGTGGGCTTCACCGGCTCGCAGCGTGGTGGCCGGGCGTTGTTCGACCTGGCCAATGCGCGCCCCGAGCCGATTCCGGTATTTGCCGAGATGTCGAGCATCAATCCGATGTTCCTGCTCGATACGGCAATCGAGAAGCGCGGTGATGACATCGCCAAGGGACTGGCCGGCTCGGTGACGATGGGCTGTGGCCAGTTCTGCACCGGACCGGGGCTGATCATCGTCCAGCGCTCGCCGGAAACGACGCGCTTCATCGAGACGCTCGGCGAGCATATTCGCGAATTGCCCGGCCAGACCATGCTCAATGCCGGCATTCTCGACAACTATCAGGAGCGTATCGAGCGATTCAAGGGGCTGGCCGGCATGCAGGCCGCTGCGGTTGGGCCGGCTGAGGGCAACCAGGCAGCTGCGTACTTGTTCAAGGCGGAGAAGGCGCTGCTTTGGTCCAAGGAGTCGCCGCTACTCGAGGAGGTATTCGGTCCGTCTACCGTTGTCGTCGAAGTGGATAGCCCCGAGGAACTGGTCGATGCTGCCCGTTTGCTCAATGGCCAGTTAACGGCAACGATCATGGCGGAGGAAGTCGACCTGGAGCGTCAGCGCGGCCTGATCGAGATTCTCGAAGACAAGGTTGGGCGTTTGCTGTTCAACGGCTACCCCACCGGGGTCGATGTCTGCGATTCCATGGTGCATGGCGGGCCGTATCCGGCAACCACCGATGCCCGGGGCACCTCGGTAGGTACCTTGGCCATTGAGCGCTTCCTGCGCCCGGTGTGCTACCAGAACATGCCGGAGTCATTCCTGCCCGAGCCGCTCAAGAACGCCAATTCGCTGGGACTGTTGCGGCTGGTCGATGGCGAGTATACGCGGGATGCGCTGGCCTGAGCGCACCACCGCCGCTCTAGGCTGAGTCAAGTGTCGGCGTGAATCGCGATGAATCGCTCCGCCGGCACTTCGGGAAGAATTTCGAGACCGGGATGGGCGAAGTAATACCCCTGTTGCCGTGTAATGCCCATACGGTAAAGCCAGCGGGATTCTTCAGCTGTCTCCACGCCTTCGGCCAACAGCCGAATATCGAGTTCCTGCGCCATGCCTGCCGTGGCGCGGATCATCGCCTGACGCCGCGTATCTTGATCGACGCCCATGACCAGTTGGCGGTCGAGTTTCAGGGTGTCGGGTATCAGGTCGGTAAGCAGGTCGAGATTGGCGTAGCCGGTGCCGAAATCATCGAGTGCCGTGGTAAATCCCATGGCGTGGTAAGTGTCGATGATGTTGTGCAAGTGGCCGCGATCCGTGACGCTTTCGGTCTCGGTAATCTCGAAGTTGATTCGGCGCGTTGGCCAGCCGACACGCTGGCATGCTTCCAGGGTCGCCTGGATGCAGGCGTTGGGCTCGTAGACGGCGTTGGGCAGAAAGTTGATCGACAGCGTAGCCTGCATGTCGAGGCGACTGGCCAGTTCGATGGCCTTGACGCGGCAGGCCTGATCGAACAAATACAGTACCGTGTCGTCGACCTGCTCAAGAATGCTGCCCGCTGACTGGCCCTGTGGGCCGCGTACCAAGGCCTCGTAGGCCACGACCTTGGCCATCGCCACGTCGACGATCGGCTGGAACGCCATGGTGAAGTCGAACGACAAGGCACCGTCACAGCGGCCACAGTGGCCGGCGACTCTCGCACAGTGAGACATGGTTTCTTTCCCTTTCCCTCGTTCGGATGAAAGCCGTCTGGGTTCGTCCGGTTATCGGCCGGACAGACCGAGGCTTAACTGTCCCTTGTGCTCGTGGTGTCCGGTCCCCTCCCGGTCCGGACAACCAGAAGCACACCGGCAATGGCGATCGCCATGCCAAGTAGCGCCACGGGCCCCAGGGTCTCATCGAACAGCAACCACGCCTCCAGGGCGGTGAGTGGAGGGACCAGATAAAACAGGCTGGCGACACGCGAGGCCGCACCGCGCCGGATCAACGCCATCAACAGCAGAATGGCGCTGATCGACAGGCCCAGCACTAACCAGGCCAGGGTGAGCATGAAGGTGAGTGTCCATTCGACCTCACGATTTTCCAGCCACAGGGCGCCGATACCGAGTGCCGCACCCGCGGCCACGTACTGCACTACGCTGCCGGTAAGCAAAGGCATCTCGGCGCAAAAGCGTTTCTGGTAAAGCGTTCCTGCTGAGATAGCGAGAAGTGAGGCGAAGACGCAACCCAGGGCGCCCAGGCCGAATCCCGCGAAGAGGTGACCATCGCCCGGTGCCAGCTTGCCACTAAGTACCAGGGTGATGCCGACCAGGCCCATGACAAGCCCCAGCCATTGCCAGCGCGACAGGCGTTCGCCCAGCAGGGGAAGGGCGAGGGCCGAGGTCAGCAGCGGTTGCAGGCCGACCAGCAGCGAGGCCAGGCCGGCCGGCAAGCCGAGTTGGATGGCGTAGAACACCCCGCTCAGATAGACCCCGTGCACCAGCAACCCTGTCACGGCGGCATGCCCCCAGAGCCGGGGGGAACGGGGCCACGCGGCTTTGAAAAGCCAGACCAGGGGGAGCATGACCAGCACGGTCAGGACGAAGCGAATGAACAGGAAGGTCAAGGGCTCGGCATAGGGCAGGCCGAACTTGGCGCCAATGAAACCGGTGCTCCACAGCAGTACGAAGACGACCGGCATGGCGGCGAGCCACAAGGTAGACGGCCGGCCTGTCAGCGTCGTCGCACTCATCGGGCCGGGACTCCCGAGGAGGTACCCTCGGCTTCGCGACGACGAATCGGCATGTTGTCAATAATATCGAAGACTTGGCGGGGAGCCACGAAGCCTTCCAGTTGCATTTTCTTGCCGCCATCCATGCCCACCAGAATCACCGTCAACGGGCCGTCTGGCGCCACCTCCATGGCTTCCAGTACGGCCTGCGTCTCGTAAGTAGTCATTGGGCGTCCGGCGCGATGCCCGTTACCTGCCTCGATGCTGTAAAGCACCATCTTGCGCTGCTCAAACTCATCCCGCTGCGCCTGCAGCTGCTCGCGAATGCGGCGGAAGTCGGCATTGTCGAGGCTCGGCGTCACCAGGATAAGAGGGCGGAACAGGCCCCGGTCGGTGACCAGCGGGTTGGCCGGGTTGTCGGCTGCAGATACCTCACTGGGTGAGGGCAAGCCGATCGTCAGGGTTATCAGACTCAGGAGAGCGAACCAGTACCTTGGTCGGAGCATGGCGAGAGTGAGGAAATCGTTGGTTACGGAACCCCAGCAGAACAGATTCATGGGCGAAGTGCCACTGTCGCGACGAGGAGCAGAAGGTTCGTTGGTCGTGCTTTGGTCTAAGAACGTTAATATTTTGTAAATTGGTATGACCAGCACGAGCCCAATCACCATGTGGCCGGATGGCTTTTTTCGCTGAAAAAACCTCCCGAGGCGGAGGGTTAGCGTTGACGGGCATAGATGGAAAGCCAACGCAATTTGGCTAATGTGAGATCTGGGACGCGTTTCCATGGCGAAGCAAGCCGCGCAAGCACAGAGGCGCGCTTCGCAACATGGGGTAGAACAACAAACAACGTTCGTGCACCGCGATGTGCTCGGCCCGAATCCCAGGAGTTATGCCATGCAAGACAAGAATAGCCAATCGCCTGTCATTACCGAGGCCTCCAGCGACTCCGCGCAGGGGAATCATTCCGGCAAGTCACGAACCCGCCGTGACTTTCTCAAGGTCGCCGCCGCCGGCTCCGCAGCTGCGGTCGCCGCGCCCTGGATCAGCAATGCCCAGGCACAGGAGGGCATTCGTATCCGCATGCAGTCCTCGTGGCAGCCGGGCACCACCGGTTACAAGACCTTCGAGAACTGGGCGAATCGTGTCCAGGAGCTGACCAGTGGCGAAGTACGTATCGAGCCATTTCCGGCCGGTGCGGTCGCCGGGGACTTCGAGGTCGCCGATGCCGTGCGCAACGGGGTCCTCGAAGGCCAGAACTGGTTTACCGTCTACTGGCCCGGCAAGATGCCGGCGGGGGTCTTCCTCACCGCTTATCCCATGGGGCTCTCCGATCCGCACCACTGGGACATGATGTTCGGCGCCTATGGTGGGTTCGGTATTGCCAAGGACCTCTACCGTAAACAGGGCCAGGAATTCCTGGGGCATGTCCATCACGACATCAACCTGATTCACTCCAAGGTCCCCCTGCGCAGCCTCGAGGATTTCAAGGGCGTAAAGATCCGCATGCCCGGCGGTATCGTCGCCGAGACCTTCGCCTCCATCGGTGCGCGGACTACGCTGCTGCCGGGCTCGGAGGTCTACCCGGCCCTCGAGAAGGGCACCATCGATGCCTCCGATTACACCGGTGCAGCGGTCAATTACGAGCTGGGCTTCTGGCAAGTGACCGATTACATCATCCTGGGGCCGCCCTCCACGCCGTGCCTGCACCAGGCCGTCGACCTGATGGATATCGGCATCAACCGGCGTGTGTTCGAGCGCATGTCGCCGCATGTCCAGGATCTGATGCATGAGCTCGTCGCCGCCTATTCTCGCGAGCATTACGCTGCCATTCAGGCTGCCAATGCCGAAGCCTGGCCGAAATACAAGGAGAAGGGCGTCGAGATCATTCACCTCTCCGAGGACGATGCCAGTCAATTCCGCAAGGCCGCGATACCACTGTGGTTCAAATGGGCCAACAAGGACCCCGATGCGGCCCGTCTGTTCAAGGCCCACCTGCAAACCATGCAGGATCCGGCCGTGGCGCTAGTCACCGAAGAGGATCTGGCTGGCCAGCAGCTCAACGGCTGAGTTCGTTTCCTAATGCGCTGTATCTGCGTCGTCTCCGGTGGAGGCGGCGCATACGTGTGGGCGATTGTCCGCGGGGAACCGTGTTATCTGCAGGAGTGCTTCTTGATGCCTAAGTGTCGCCACGGGAGAGGGTCATGAATCTACAGGTGAATTTTGTCCTGCCACATTGGCTGTATTGGCTGGTCCTGCTGGCGCTGCCCCTGATCGTGATGTGGCTGGTCGACCGCAGCTTTCGGCGCGGCGGCACGGTCAGTGGAAATACCACCGTCGAAGTGCCGGCCGGAGAGGACGATGCTGGCTATCGCCCGCCGGGCAATGTCCTGACCCGGGTCATTGACAAGATATCGGGATTCACCGGTCGTTACGTTGCCTACTGGTCGCTGATCGCGCCACTGGTCTACTGCTACGAGGTGTTCGTTCGTTACGCCTTGAATTCGCCGACCAACTGGGCGCACGAGTCGATGTTCCTGATGTTCGGCATGCAGTACTTGCTTGCTGGTGCCTTCGCGCTGCGTGAGGGGGGGCACGTGAAGGTAGACATTCTTTATACGCGCGCCTCGCCATTGACCAAGGCGGCGCTGGATCTGATGACCTCGGTGTTCTTCTTCATCTTCGTCTTGGCATTGGTCTCGACGGGATGGAACTTCTTCGCTCAATCGGTCAACCAGGACTTCCTGTTCTTCGGCCAAAGCTACTCCAATGAGACTTCGTTCACCGAATGGGCGGTGCAGTACTACCCGGTGAAGTTCACTCTGGCGTTGGGCGGACTGCTCCTGCTTCTGCAGGGCATCTCGCAGTTCATCAAGGATTACCAGGCATTTCGGTATGCTCGGCAGCAGGCTCAGGGCAGCCGTGTGCTCGCCTGGCTGTTCGTGCTGCTTGGCGTGTTGCTGGGCGCCTACGCGATCCATGAGATCGTCAACGTGGCGGTCAATGAGTACGAGGCTTTCCCGCTGAGCGTGGAGAACAGCCTCTACCAAGTGGATACCGGCACACTGACCGCGCTGATGTTCGGTACGCTGATGCTGGTGTTGATGGCCGGCTTGCCGCTGGCTTTCGTAACTGGCGGGTTGGGGGTGGTATTCCTTTATCTGGTTGGTGATCAGTTCATGCTCAACCTGATCCCGTCGCGCATCTTCCCGATGATGACCAACTACCAGCTCTCGGCGATCCCGCTGTTCATTTTCATGGCGGCGGTGCTGGAGAAGGCGGGGCTGATCGAGGAGCTGTTCGACACCGTCTACAAATGGATGGGGGGGCTCAAGGCGGGCCTGGCGATCGCCACGATCGTTGCCTCGACCCTGCTGGCGGCGATGGTCGGTGTGATCGGTGCAGCGGTAGTCACCATGGGTCTGATTGCGCTACCTGCGATGCTCAAGCGCAAGTACGATCCCGAGATCGCTATCGGCTCGATCATGGCCGGGGGAACGCTGGGCATCCTGATTCCGCCCTCGATATTGGCGATCATCTATGGCGTGGTGGCCCAGCAGTCCGTAGGTGAACTGTACCTGGGCTCATTGGTCCCCGGCCTGTTGCTGGCGGGCATGTATGCTTTCTACTGTTGGCTACGCGGCACGCTCAATCCCAAGGCGGCACCTCCCTTGCCGATGGAAGACCGAGTAAGTACCGCCGAAAAGCTGCGCCTGCTGCGCAAGATGCTGGCGCCGATCATACTGGTCATCGTCGTGCTTGGGGTAATCTTCACCGGCCTGGCTACGCCCGTGGAGGCGGCCGGTATCGGCACGCTCGGCGCCATGGTCGTGGCGGCCATGCATGGCCGCCTGACCTGGCCCAACCTGCATGCTGCATGCATGACCACCTTGGTGGCGACCGCCATGGTGATGTGGATCATCTTCGGCGCGACCATCTTCGTCGGCTTCTACATTCTGCAGGGCGGCCAGGATTTCGTGCAGGAGCTGATCTCGGGTGCCGGGCTGGGCCCCTACGGCGTGTTGATGGTGATGATGGTGCTGCTGGTCGCGCTGGGCATGTTCCTCGACTGGGTCGGCATCCTGCTGCTGGCGGTGCCAATCTTCGTGCCGCTGATTCAGCCTTTGTCGTTCGACGGCCTGCTTGGCCTGCCGGGGGTCGATGCCAGTGACGTGTCGCTGTGGTTCGGCGTTATCTATTTGGTCAACATGCAGATGTCGTTCCTGAGCCCGCCATTCGGTTATGCGCTCTTCTACATCAAAGGGGTGTGCCCGCCGCACATCACCATGGCGCAGATCTTTCGCTCGTCGCTACCCTTCCTGGCCCTGCAGGCACTGGGGCTACTACTGGTGATTCTGTTCCCCGCACTGATTACCTATCTACCCAATCTGGTCTACGGCTGATTTCGTCTGGTCGTCTTCCGGCCCGTCCCATTACTGGGGCGGGCCGTTATCGTTGGGGAGCGACTCGACAGTCGAAGAAGTGTGGGCCAGAGTCATACAGGGTGTTTTGACACCCTGACAGGATTGTCTCGTTGGGCAAGGAGCTGTTTTTCATGGTCTACATTCCCTTGGACTCGAGCCGGGAAAGTTCCGTGGCGCTGTTGCGGGAGGGCAATACCTTCATCTCGACCCGCTGCGAACGCTATGACACTGACATCTTTCGGGCCCGCCTGATGCTGGAGAAGACGATCTGCCTGCGCGGCGAGGCGGCGGCGCGTTTGTTCTATGACGAGGAGCGCTTTACACGCGAAGGAGCCGCCCCCGGCCTGCTCGTCAAGACGCTGTTCGGTGTCGGCGGTGTGCAAGGGCTGGATGGCGAGGCACACCAGGTCCGCAAACGGATGTTTCTGGAACTGATGAGCGATGCCGACATCGACGAGCTGACACGCTTCGCGGCCGAACACTGGCAGCAGGCCATCGGGGGCTGGCAGCGCCAGAAGCAGGTGACCCTTCACCCGGCCGTGCAGTTGATCCATTTTCGCGCCGTGTGCCGGTGGGCAGGGGTGCCAATCGATGCCGACGAGGCCGAGACGCGTTGTGCCGATCAGGCTGCGATGATCGATGGCGCCGGTGGCATTGCCATCCGGCACTGGCAGGCCCGGCGTGCCCGCAAACGCTCGGAAACGTGGATGGCCGAGCTGGTCGAACAGGTGCGGAGTAATCGAATCCAGGTCGACGAGGATCGCGCCCTGTTTCGGGTCAGCTGGCACCGTGATGCACAAGGCGAGCTGCTGACGCCGCAGGTAGCGGCAGTCGAGATGCTCAACCTGCTACGCCCGACGGTGGCGATTGCCCGTTTCGTCGCTTTCGCCGCGCTGGCTTTGCATGAGCATCCGACCTGGTACGAGACGCTGCGCGATAACGATACCTGGCTTGAGCCGTTCGTGCAGGAGGTGCGCCGCGTTTACGGGTTCTTCCCGTTCCTGGCGGCGCGTGTGCGCGACGACTTCGAGTGGAACGGTTACCACTTTTCAAAGGGACGGCGGGTCATGCTGGATCTCTACGGCACCAATCGCGACCCGCGTTCATGGGAGCGGCCCGAGGCGTTCCGGCCCGAGCGCTTCGAACAGGAGTCCATTAATGCCTACAACTTCCTGCCGCAGGGTGGCGGCGATCATGCCGTCAACCATCGCTGCCCGGGTGAATGGTTCACTATCGCCCTGATGAAGGAGGCCGTACGGCAGTTGACCCGGCATATGACGTATTCGGTGCCACCTCAGGACCTAAGTGTCGACTGGTCGAGGTTACCGATCATCCCTGAGAGTCGCTTCATCATCGAGTCGGTCAGGCCGGTAATCCCGGCCTGACGATGCCTACAGCCAAGTAGAGAGCGTCAGCGAGCCGAAGCGGTCGGAGTCAGTCTGCTCCTTGAATTCCTTGGTGCGCCACACGGCGGTATAGGCCAGCTGCCAGTCGCCCCAGTTGAAGGCAACACCTGCCTTGAGGTCTCCGACCCACTCCTGGCGCTCCACGTCGTGGCTGTCCTCGAAGGTGTTGCCATCGAGCAGCAGGTTATGCGCCATGTAGCGGCCTTCGACCCCCACGAACCCGTACCAGCCGAAGGACCTGTCTGGCAGGAAACCCTGGCGCACGCTCATCGCTGGCGCCACGCTGGGAACCCCGAAACTGTTGTCGAGGCCCTCGCCGAAGCGTAGCGTGCCGCCAGCACCGGCATAGGTATACAAATTGCCCAAGGCCAGTGAGGTATGCGGACCATATTCCATTTCCAGGCCGCCCAGATCGGCCTGGGCCCACCAGGCCTTGTGCCAGCCCAGATTGAGGATGGGTTCGTTCTCCAACTGATTGTCCCAACCTTCGGCTTTCTCGCTACCCAGGATGTGATGTGCGCCGTTCTGCAACTTTTCGGCGCCTGTTGCAGGTCCGACCAGACCGATTTCCAGGTCGAGTACCGAGGCCTCGCGCCAGCCATCATGCTCCACATCATCGAACAGCGAGATACCGCCTAGCAACAGACCAGCATAGGGGCGATCGTTCTCGAGGAGCGTCGTGGCTTCGATGTTGTTCGGGGTATAGATCTGATGCGCCAGATGGTAACCGACGGCATCCAGGCTCTGTGCTGACCAGCCGGGCAGGCGAGCGGCGAGATGGCGTGTCCAGTGCTGCTGGTCAGGCACGCTGATCCGGGTCAGCTCGACGCCATTGGTGTAATGCTCGTCGCCACCTGCGGAGAATGTGTCGTTGGTCAGCTTGAGTGAGTAAAGACTCTCATCGGCGGCAGCAAGCATGGGCAAGGCGATAAGGGCTAGGCACAAGCCCTGTTGGGTGGGGCGGGATAGTCGTGGCATCGGTACTCTTCCTTGAGTCGAGTAGGAGAAGTAAGCCTACACAAACGCACGCTTTACACTAGCCAAACATTAGATTGATAACAATCTTTCATGGCTGCGAAGTGCAGAATTATTTGCAATATATGCAAATAAATTTGCATATCGATGGGGGTAAGGCTAACGTTTCTCCATCTGCCAAGAGGAGTGACCAATGTCAGCCACCTCCCGCCATCCAACAGCACCTGCCAGTTTCGCCGAGCTACAAGCATTGGCCAACTCGGTCCGCCGTGGCGATACCCAGGCGCCACGCCTTTCGCCCAAGGCACAGCATCTACTCGATGCTCTGCTGGGTATGCCGGAAAGCGTCGGTTTATCGAATATTTCGAAGCTTGGAGAGCAACTCGAGGTCAATCCGTCGAGCCTGACGCGGCTATCACACGCATTGGGATTTTCGGGGTTTCGCGCCTTTCAGGCCCTGTTTCGTGAGGACCTGGCGGGCAGCAGTTTCTATTCCACCCGCGCGGAGCGGCTGCTCGACTTTGGCGAAGCTCCGGAGGGGACGGTCGCATCAACGTCACAGGACCAGGCCTTGTGGCAACAGGAAATGGCCAACCTCACCGCGACGGTCGAAGGTCTCGATAGCGGCGCCTTGCAGCGCGCGGTGCGTTTGATCGTCGAGGCGAGGCACGTGCATGTCATTGGCCTGCGGGCAAGCTTCGGAGCCGCTCACTACCTGGCGTACTACCTCGATTTTCTGCGTGACGATGTCAGACACATTTCGCCCTTGGCCGGCGTCGGAGTGGAGCAGGCCCAGCGACTGGCTGAGGGCGATCTGGTTATCGGCGTGGCGTTCCGGCCCGAAACCCGCGCCAGCGTCGATTACTGTCGGTTGGCCGTAGAGCAGGGGGCAACGCTGTTGGCCTTGACCAACCACCCCGGCTCGCAACTCACCAGCCTGACCGACCATGTCCTGCTGGCGCCGGCCGAAGGTCCGTTCTTCTTCAACCCCATGACCAGTCTGTTTCTACTGGTCGAGCTTCTGTTGTCGCGTGTCGCCCATGACATGGGCAGCGACGCGATCACCAGCATTCGTCAGCGTGAGGCATTGATCGCCTGTCTCAACGTCGAATGAGCCGTCACGATTATCATGCCCTGGAGGCAATACGATGAAACCTGCCGATGTGTCCACCGCGCAGTCCGATGCCTCGCTGCCGGTCAGCAAGCGTCTGGAAACCGCCTATGCCAAGAACGATGCTGCTACGCGCGCGTCCGACACGCTACTGATCAATGAGCAGTCGCGCCTGCTCGAGGCGGAAGGCAAGCGGGTCTACAAGTTTGGCTTCGGGCAGTCACCGTTTCCTGTCTTTGCGCCGGCGGTGGCTGCGCTGGCCGACCATGCCTCGGACAAGGACTATTTGCCGGTTCAGGGCCTGCCGGCGTTGCGCTCCCGCGTATCTGCCTTCTATAGCGATGTGGACGGCACCTCCTGGGAGGCGTCGCGTGTCGTGGTAGGCCCGGGCAGCAAGCTGTTGCTGTTCGCCCTGATGAAAGCATTGCCCGAGGCGGATATCCTGATACCCGCGCCGTCCTGGGTCTCTTATGCGCCTCAGGCTCGCATGGCCGGACAACGTGCCGTGCATCTGGATGCTTCCTTCGAGACGCGCTGGCAGGCCACTGCAGCGCAGCTCGAGGCGTATTGTCACGCCGAGCCGGACCGCCTCAAGGTGCTGATCTACAATGCACCGGGTAACCCCACCGGGCTGGCGCCAACCCCCGATGAGCAGGAGCGTCTTGCCGACGTCGCCCGACGGTATGGCGTGCTGGTGCTGGCCGACGAGATCTACGGCCTGCTACATCATCGGGGCGGGCACCGTGCCTTTGCTCGTAACTATCCGGAAGGTACCGTGACCACTGGAGGATTATCCAAGTGGTGCGGTGCCGGAGGATGGCGCCTTGGCGTCATGCATGTCCCGGCCGCTCTGGGCAGCGAACTGTTCTCCCGTGTGCTGGGCATCGCCTCGGAGACCTGGTCCAGCGTGGCCAGCCCGATCCAGCAGGCAGCCATAACGGCCTATACCCGCACGGACGCACTCGATGCCTACCTGCAGCGTCAGCGTGTGGTGCTGCTCGAGATCGGCCAGTGGTGCGCTACGCGTCTCAATGAGGCGGACATACGTACACATGCCCCCGACGGCGGCTTCTACCTGTTTCCCGATTTCGAGGCGCATCGCCAAGCGCTGGCGGCCCGCGGCATCACGACCAGTGCCGAGCTGACCCGCCGCCTGCTGGAAGAGGCGGGGGTAGCCTTATTGCCTGGCAGCGCTTTTGGCTGTGATCCCGGACAGTTGACGGTCCGCCTGGCCTATGTCGATTTCGATGGTGCGGCACTGTTGCAATCTGACGCTTCGGTCATGGATCATGAGGCAGCCCGTATGGTTGTCGAGGGTATCAAGGCGATTGTCGGCTGGCTTCAGCGGCAGGCATGACGATACGACGGCGAAGCCGTGTCGCGTTTTGAAGACGCTTGTAAGGCGGTGGAGACGTCCTGTTTCCTTTTTCTACAAGAAAGCAGGAACCTCTCGGCCCGAGAGCCATCACAGGGAGACACACAGCATCACTTGGGAGTATCGCTATGCGTAGGATGACCGCACTGTTTTCTGCCGCCCTGCTGACCGCAGGCATGATGTCCATGCCGGCCATGGCACAGCAGGATTCAGCGACACAGCAGGGGGGCACGGCCCAGCAGGGCCAGGCGGCCAGCCAGAACTTCACGGATCAGCAGTTGCAGCAGTTTGCCGATGCTTCCCAGGAAATCGCCAAGGTTTCTCAGGAATATACGCAGCGCCTGCAGGAAGCTCAGGGAGATCAAGCCCAGCAGCAGGAGATCCGTATGGAGGCCAACGACAAGATGATCTCGATCGTCGAAGAGAGCGGTCTGGATGTCGATACCTTCAATGCAATCGGTCAAGCGATCCAGCAGGATCCCGAACTGATGAAGCGTGTCCAGCAGATGGCGCAGAGCGGTTCGTAAGCACTGCGTGAGCTCGACGGTACGCCGTTGGCATAAAAAGGGTCGCCCTAGGGCGGCCCTTTTTTATGCAGTCTTCTAGGTAACCCAGCGGTCCTTTGGCGTGCAGCCGCCAAGAGTGGTCCTTCTTGTTTTCAGTAGCTGGAAATTGTTTTTTAAAATGTGAAACAGGGCTAGCCGCCAGTGAAACTGGTGTTCTAGCTATTTTGTCTACCAGAAACGGAAAGAATTTGCGTAGTATCATCCCAGTCGACGCATGCCAGGCCACACCTGGTAGAAATACCGGCCAAGGAGACTACCCGTCTCGTTCGTAGTAAGGAATCGTTGTGGAAGATTCTCTTTTCACTTGGGGGCTGCTGATCGGTGCCGCCTTCCTTGGGGGTGGGCTGAATGCCATCGCAGGAGGTGGAAGCTTTTTCACCTTTCCGGCCCTGGTCTACGCAGGGGTGCCTGCCGTGGCCGCGAACGCCTCGGGAACGCTGGCCCTGCTGCCCGGCTATATCGCCAGTACCTGGGGGTTTCGTGAGGATCTGAGAGCGCCCAAGGCGCTTCCCATGAGTATGACGCTGGGAGTTAGCTTGATTGGCGGTGCCCTCGGGGCGGGGTTGCTGCTTGTCACGCCCGATGATGTGTTTCGTGCCGTCGTTCCCTGGCTTTTGCTGGCGGCGACCGTGCTTTTCGCTATCGGCCCCCGGTTGATGAGCGTGCTGAATCGCGGCGACAGAGAGGCGGGCGGCGTCGCACATGCTGCGTCCCTGCTGGCCGTGAGCTTTTACGGTGGCTATTTCAATGGTGGTTTGGGCATCGTGCTGCTGGCTATATTCAGTCTACTGGGCCATCGCGACCTCAACATGATGCAGGGCCTAAAGAACCTGATTTCCGCCGTACTCACCATGATCGCCGTGACGTTGTACGCCATCGGCGGAGCCATCGTCTGGAAAGAAGCACTCGTCATGATGGCCGCTGCCATTCTGGGTGGCTATGTCATGGCCCGCGTAGCTCGGCGGTTGCCCTCGATCGCGGTCCGCACAGTAGTCATTGCCACGGGGGTTGTCATGACACTCCTGTTCTTCGGCTCCTGATCTTGGCTTGGCTATCAGGCAGGTCGTTCCAGCGAGAAGGTATCGGTGGTCCGCACATAATCGGCACCGGCCAGACGGCCGACGGGGCGCAGGGCTTCGAGGCTGATATGTCGCCCGTCCCACACCTTGGGGTCGGCATGTATGGCGATAACTTCTGCCAGTATCAATCGGCCTGAACGAGGGCGGTCACCGAAGCTCAGCACATCGCGCACCAGGCAACCGAAGGCGATTGGCGCCTCGGCGATGCGCGGTGGCTTCAGATCACCCAGCGAGGCTTTGGTAAGACCGGCGTGTACAAACTCGTCCACCTCGGGCGGTAGAGACGCGCTGGTCGCGTTCAAGGCCTCGATCAATGCCTCGTTTCCCACATGCACCACGCACTCCTTCACCGCCTCGAGATTACGCACCGTATCCTTGGGCAAGGCATGCTCATTAAGTAGCGGCGCAAAGGCCAGCACTGGCGGATCGACACTGGCGACGTTGAAGAATGAGAACGGGGCCAGGTTGGCATTGCCCTCGGCATCGACGGTAGAAACCCAGGCGATGGGGCGCGGGGCGATGGCTCCGGAGAGCAGGCGATAGATCGCGCCGGCTTCCAGCTGGGCGACATCGAGAAAGGCCGGGTCGGTTGGGCAGGCAGTGAACATAAGAAACTCCGTGCGATATCGAAACGTCATTCGAGCATGGCCTGGCAACTGCGCATAGGCCGAGGCCAACAGACACTCACACCCGTTGTCCGAGCTGTCTCTCCAAATGCGAGCTGAGGCGCAGGGCGAGCTGCGTCAGCGTCAGGGTAGGATTGGCGTGGCCAGCACTGGGAAACACGCTGGAGCCGGCAATGAAGAAGTTCTCTTGGCCGAACACCTTGCAGTCGGGATCGACGATACCCTGATCGGGAGTCAGGCTCATGCGCGTGCCCCCCATGTGATGCCGGCCGGCAATTTCGCCGTCTGCGGGAAATTCGATGTTCTCGATGTCCTCGTTGGCCAACCAAGGAGCCAGCTGCAGGCGGCCAATGTTGCGATCACGCAAATCCTCTCCCAGCAGCAGCGTCGTGTCGCGTACGGTCTTGGCGTCGAGGGGCGTTTTGCGCCAGATCAGCCGGGCACGAGGCATGCCCAGCTTGTCCGTTGCCGTGTCCAGTTCGATACGGCTTTCTGGGGTCGGCTCCTGTTCCCAGGCCGCACGCAGCAGAGCGCCACACATCAAGCGCTTGCCGAAGGCCTTGTCCTTGAGCTCTCTTCCGAGCGCCGGCGCCGCATAGGCCAGATCGTCAATTAGCTGCTCGGTATCCTCATCACCCATACGGTGCAGGCGCAGGCCGCAGTTTAGGATTCCCCGCTCGGCGATGCTCTCCGGTGTCGGTGCGAGAAAGACGGTGTGGTCGAGATCGAGCCCAAATCGTTCGGGGGCGAGAAACAACGCCCGCCCGATAGTGGCGTGGGGATGATCCATCCAGTAGCGGCCCAGAGTCTCAGCATGCTTGACCAATTGGCCATGGGCCTGACGGTTGCACCACAGCAGCAGGCGCGAATTCTCGATACCCCCACATGCCAGTACGTAGTAGTGGGCCGTCACGCTGCGTTCATTGCCGGCATAGTCGCGAAAGACTGCGCGAGTCACCCGGCCTTGTGACGTTTCCAGTCTGAACAGGTTGGCGGTGGGGCAGTAGATCAGCGTCTTGGCATCTTTAACGAAGGCAGTGTATCTGGGCTTCAAGCGTATCGGTGGTGGCGCCGAAAAATGGATCCGCTTGAGCCCCGAGCCGGAGATGTTGCTATCCGGAGGCGTAGGAACGACGCCCAGTATATCCGCTGCCTCGGCATAGTAAGGCTCCAGTGCCTCACGGCCGATCGGCCAGGCCGTCGTCTCGGGAGCTGCCGGCTTGGGGGTGAAGTCATAGGGATCCAGCGAGCGACAGATACCGCCCCAGTGATTGGTCGAGCCACCGAAGTAGCGTAACCGTGCGCCGACGAGCGGAATGTAGGGGTCACCGAGTGACTCGCCTTGATAGATTTCCTGTGAGCGCTCGCTGTATTCATGATCGCCGCCCTCGCAAAGAGCGACACGATACCCCTGACGAGCCAGGCGCTGGGCCATGGAGAGTCCGGCCGCGCCACAGCCTACGATGCACACGTCCACGGAGTGTGTGCCGAGTTCGGAAAAGGCGATTTGCATTAGAAGTCGCTCTCGCGCAGCAGCCAGCCGTTGACCGTTCTCGGTGTGTTGTCCTGAGAAGTGAAAGGCGCTTCAAAACTATCGTTTCTGCCTGCCTCAAGCGGTCGAATGGCATGTGCGCTCGCCGTGAAAGGACCGGTCAGGGCTAAGCTACCCAAGCCCAGGCGGTTCAGAAAGCGCCGGCGTGACAGGGACTGCCGAAGGGTGAAGGGCAACGCTTGCTGCTGCGGGGGCATGGATGGATTTTCCTCGTTATGGTTTGTAACCCACTCTAGCCGATGCGTAACTGTTTCACATCATGAGAGCCAGCAATGCCGGCAGATACAGGAACGACAGCAGGGTTGAGCAGAACACCAACCCGGCAACGTATTCCGGCTCGCGCCGGGCACGTTGGGCAAACAGGTAGTTATAGACCGCCACCGGCATGCTCATCTGCAGAATCA
Organism: Modicisalibacter luteus DSM 23508; assembly: GCF_000378505.1. Lineage (GTDB taxonomy): Bacteria > Pseudomonadota > Gammaproteobacteria > Pseudomonadales > Halomonadaceae > Modicisalibacter > Modicisalibacter luteus. The sequence continues at coordinate 24,098 of NZ_KB900001.1, forward strand.
GTACGCTCTGTGCCAGTGGTGGCAGGCCGAGTAGCTGCGATACGCCGAAAGCCGCCAACGCCGCGGCGGGAATGCGCAGCAGGCTGAATTCCAGGCTCGAAGCGAGGCTGCGAACCTGAATGCTGGCCAGCGAGACCCCCAACGTGATCAGCATTAGCGGTACGCTGAATCCGGAAAGCAAGTCGACCGTGTTCGACAGCCAGCGAGGCAGGGTGGTTCCGGTGAGCAGCAGCCCCGTGGCGATCAGGATGGCGTAGACGGTAGGCGTACGGAGCAATGTGCGTAGGGGATGCCCACTGCGGCTGGCGAGCATGGCCCCGAAGGTGAACTGCACCAGTGCCACCGAGACCATGATGGTGATGGCGTAGGCGAAGCCGGCCTTGCCGAAGGCGTAGAGCACAACGGGCAGGCCCATGTTGCCGGTGTTGGGATACATCATTGGCGAGATGATGACCTTCCAGTCCTTGCGCAGCAGTTTGGCGATCGCGAAGCTGCCCGCCGCCATGAGACCCAGTACCAGAAGCGTGCCCAGCATGGTCTGGCCGAAACTCCTCGCATCGATTTCGGCGTTGCCCAATGCAGCCAGGATCAGCGTGGGTGTGCCGATGTTGAAGACCAGGCGGGTAATGAAATCAACAGGATAGTCGTAGCCCAGCCGCTTCCAGAAAAAGCCGAGACTGGCACCGAAAAAGACGGGAGCCATCACGGCGAAGAGTTCGGCGAACATGGGCGGTCCTTAGTGTATCGATAGAGAGGGTTCGACTATTGTCTATAATTGCTACCCTGTCGTGCAATTGAGAAGCCAGCTAACGGATAAACGCCTGCACTGTGAAGCAGGGCGCTCCATTGACGCAGGGCGCACGTCGCGGGGCGCAAACCGTCAGAAGGATGCCCTAACAGACGATATGGCGGTTCCGGACGTTACCGGCCAGCCGCCTTCACGGATTGCGGGACAGCCGGTCACGCTGTGGTTGAAGAGATATAGCCAGGCCGGGCCGAACGCGGTGTGGTGAATCAGGCGATCATAGTCGCCCGATTTCGGTGCGCGCACCCGATAGCCTTCAAGCCGGTCGAGCTCACCCAAGGTGCGCGTATCGACACGGAAGACCTCCACCTGGATGCCCTGTGATGGCTCGGGTTTGGCACCCGGGTAAGGTCCCAGGTCATAGAGCGTCACGCTGGTGAGCTGGTCCGATCCCAGGAAATCCGCGCCGGATAACCAATGATGATTGCACAGCCCACGCTTTAGCGTGCCATAGACAGCCACCAGCGGCGTGCGCTGGATGGCGAGAGCGGGAGTTGGCATGACTCGGGCTCCTGCAATGTAATGAACGATGCGGTCTCGATCGACGAGCGCCGTAGTCTAGCATCGATGAGGCGGCAATCGACGAGCAGGAGAGAGGCCGGTACTCGTCGCCGAAGCGGCGACAAGCACCGGCACTAAGTGCATCAGTTCATCGCCTGCGGCAGGTAGAGCGCAATCCCCGGGAACAGGTGCAACAGGACGATAGCCAGGACCATCAGCAGGAAGAAAGGCAAGGTGGCTCGTGTGATGGTGATAATGTCCTTGCCGGTCATGCCTTGAATGACGAACAGGTTGAAACCTACTGGCGGCGTGATCTGCGACATCTCGACGACAATCACCAGATAGATGCCAAACCAGATCAGGTCGAAGCCGGCAGCCTCGATCAGCGGCATGATGATCGATGTCACCAGCAGGATTAACGAGATCCCGTCAAGGAAACAGCCCAGGACCAGCAAGAACAGGGTCAGGATCACCAACAGCGCCGTCGGCGACAGGCCCATCTCGGCGATGGCGTTGGCCAGTTGTATGGGAAGTTGCGTGAAGCCCATCGCCGAAGACAGGAACGACGCCCCGGCAATGATGAAAGCGATCATGCACGAGGTGCGCAGGGCGGCGAACAACGAGTCGAGGAAAATGGCCTTGTTGAAATGGCCGTTGGCGCGCGCGATCAGCATCGACAGGACGACGCCGGCCGAGGCCGCTTCGGTGGGCGAGGCGAATCCGCCATAGATGCTGCCGAGAATACCGCCGATCAGTACCAGCAGCGGAATGAGCTGAACACTGCTGGCCAGCTTTTCGCGCAGCGAGGTCGCTGGTTCGCGCTTGCCGGCGCGGCCCTGGCGCTCGCCGACCAGTAGCGACCAGCCGATCAGGTAGGCCATGAACAGGCCGAGCAACAGCAGGCCGGGGCCGATACCGGCGATAAATAAACGCGAGATCGACTGCTCGGTGACCACGCCGTAGACGATCATCATAATCGATGGCGGAATCAGCAGGCCCAGCGTCGAGGCGCTGGCCAGCGTGCCGATGGCCAGGTTGGGGTCGTAGCCGCGCCGCTCCAGCTCCGGCAGGGTCATCTTGCCAACGGTAGCGCAGGTCGCCGCCGAGGAGCCGCACACAGCGGCGAACAGCCCGCTGCCGATGATGTTGGAATGCAGCAGCCGTCCCGGCAGGCGATTGAGCCATGGCGACAGGGCACGGAACATGTTGTCGGCCAGGCCCGAGCGGAACAGCACTTCGCCCATCCACACGAACATGGGCAAGGCGGTGAGCTCCCAACCGTAGCTGGCGCCCCAGAAATCAGAGGCCAGGATCGGGCCGGGCTCGAAGCTCGAGAATATCGACAGGGCGATCCAGCCGGTGCCGAGCAGGGCGAAGGCGATCCACACGCCGCCGCCCAGTAGCAGTGCCAGGACAGCGATCGTGACGAGACTGAGGGTCAGCACGGGAGCGATCTCCAGGGGTATCGTTAGTGAAGGCCTCGGCTCATTCGCCGCCGGTCTCTTCATCCTGTTCAGGCGCGACGTAGCGGCTCGGCGTCGTGATAGCAATGCGCAGCGTGGCGGCCAGTGCCTCGAGGAGCGCCAGGCATAGCAGGCCGACGCCGGCTGTCAGTACCGTTTGCGGTATCCACAGCGGAATGGCAAGCAGGCCGGAGGAGACGTCGCCGTAGTCGAGACTTTCGCGGACCAGGCCGATCAGCTCCCAGCCCAGCACAAGGCTCAATGCCAGGGCGACGCTCAGGCAGGCACTCTCGACCCACACGCGGACGCTGGACGGCAGGCGCGAAATCACCAGTGTCACTCGGATATGCGCATGATGGACGAAGGTGTAGGCCAGGCTCAGGAAGGTAGCGCCGACCAGTAGATAGGCGGCGATCTCCGAGACCCCCGAAACCTCAAGGCCCAGCCGATTGGTGCCGAACAGTACCAATAGGCCATCCAGGCAGCGGAACAATACCTGCAGCGTGACCAGGGCGCAGATGACCAGCATGCAGGCGGCAGCGCCCCAGGCGCCAAGGTCATAAAGTTTGCGAAGTCGAAAGGTCATGGCGATACGTCTACGCAGCGGGTAGGGCGGAGGCGCGAAGCGAGGTCATTAAATGGAAGCGTCGCGCCTACGACGGATCGGGCCGACAGTGTCGGCCCGGCTGACGTTACTGGGCTGCCTGACGATTGCGGTAGTCAGAAACCAGTTGCTCGGCCTGTTCGCCGGCACGCTCACGCCAGCTCTCGAACAGCTTGTCACCGGCGGCCTGAAGCTGGGATTGCAGCTCCCCCTGAGGCTCGGTGATGGTCATGTCGTGCTCCTTGAGCGCTTTGGCGCTTGCGGCACGGTCGTCACGGCTCATCTGCCAGCCACGGCTTTCGGCCTGAGCTGCAGCGTCGAGTACCGCCTGCTGGCTGGCCTCGTCGAGACGATCAAAGGCACGCTTGTTGATGAACACGATGTTCTTGGGGAACCACAAATTGGCATCGCTGAAGTGGGAGACGTAATCCCAGGCCGACATGGCCTTGCCGGTCGAGACCGACGTGATCATGGCGTCGACGCGTCCGGTGCTGAACGCGGTGGGAATGTCGGATTCCTCGGTCTCGGTGGGGGTGCCGCCAAGATTCTCGACAAAGCGCTGGGTATTGATGTTGGGAGCACGTACGCGCAGGCCCTGGAACTGTGAAGCGTCGGTCAGCTCGAAGTCGGTGTAGATTCCCTGCGAGGGCCACGGCACGGAGTACAGCGGCATCAGCCCTTCCTTGGCGAACATCTGGGTAATGATCGGCTTGGAAGCCTGCCACAGGCTATAGGCGTCCTCGTAGCTGTTGGCCAGACCCGGCAACGTGTCTACCTCATAGATCGGTGACTCGTTGGACAGGGTGGACAGAAATACCTCACCGGCCTGCACCGTGCCGCGGCGCACCGAGGGCTTGATCTCGGCATGGCCGATCAGCGAACCGCCACTATGCACGGTGATATCGAGCTCGCCGTCGGTAGCCTGGCGAACGTCCTCGGCAAACTGCTTGGTGTTCTGGGTGTGAAAGCTGGCGTCGCCATAGGGGGTGGCCAGGTTCCACTGCTCGGCGGCAAGCGTCGGCAGGGAGGCGGACATGGCGCCGGCGGCGGCCATCGCAGCCAGGGAGAAAAGACGAGTAGTCATTGAGTTACCTCGTGTTGTTATTGAATGGCCTAGTTCCATTCATTCTTCAAGCCGCAGTGTCGCAAGGTCAAATCGTTAATTCTTATTTCCAGTATCGGCCCAGGCTTTCACCTTGGGTAGTGCAGTATCGTCGGCATGTTCATGGATATAACGGGTCGCGCATTCCTGGGCGAGTTGCGACACGCTGCGGCTGAAGCTGGGGTAGCTGGCCGTGCGCCAGATGGCGTCGTAATACATGGCCGGCAGTGGCGTGGGCAGGTCCAGTTGCACCAGTTCGCCGTTCTTTACGCTATCGGCGACGGTAGAGACCGGCAGGGCGCCGATACCCAGGCCTTCGATACTCATGCGTGCGATGGTCATCAACGTGCTGGCGCAATGGATCTTGGGGTCGTCGAAGCCTTGCTCGGCGAGATAGGCGACCAGTTCGCCATAGGGCCTGGCCTGGCGGGAGAACGAGATGAACGGCAGGGCGCGCGGGCCGTTACAACGTAGGGTGTCGATGTGCTGCGGGGCGACGAACATGCCCATTTCGTAGGTCGCCAGGGGCACTTGTTCCACGCAAAGCCCCGGCGCGACCCCATCCATCGCGAACAGCATGTCAAAGTCGTTGTCGGCCAGGCACTGGTGGAGCAGCGGTGAGATGTCCACGGTCAGCTCGATGGTCAACTGCGGATAACGCTCGGCCAGGCGCCGCATGAAATCGGGAAACCAACTATGGGCGATGGTCTCGATGATGCCCAGGCGCAGCGTGCCGGAAAACTCCTCTTCGTTCTGGAACAGCCGCAGCGCCTCCTCGCGGCCCGCCAGCAGGCGCTCGGCATGTTCGAAGAACTCACGCCCCCGCAGGGTGGGCTGTACCGGGCGCGCGGTACGTTCAAGCAGCGATTCGCCGACCGCCGCCTCCAGCCGGTTGATACGATCGGAAATCGACGGCTGGGTCAGGTGCAGGCGGGCGGCGACCTTGCGGAACGACCCCAGGCGGACGACCCAGACGAAGGCTTCGAGTTCCTTGAAATCGAACATGCAGCGCCTCGCTAAGCGGCGTTGTCAGCCTTGGTGATCAAGATCATGCTTTCTTGAACAGCTGAGTCTCGCGATCCTTGAAAGCCTTGAATTCCAGCGCATTGCCGGAGGGATCATAGAAGAACATGGTGGCCTGCTCGCCGGGCTCGCCCTTGAAGCGCACATAAGGCTCGATCTCGAACTCGACGCCATGGGAGCGCAACTTGTCAGCCAGGGCTTCCCAGGCATCCATTTCCAGCACGATGCCGAAATGGGGAACGGGCACGCCGTGGCCGTCGACCGGGTTCTTGTGGCTGGAGACCGGGTTGTCCTTGAGCGCCGGGTTGAGGTGGCAGACAAACTGATGGCCGTAGAGGTTGAAATCGACCCAGCTCTCCGAGGAGCGGCCTTCTGGACAGCCCATGAAGTCGCCATAGAAACGGCGCGCCTCGTCGATATCACGGACCTGAATAGCCAGGTGGAAGGGATCGCTGACAGCCATGGTAAGGCCTCCTTTTGTAAAATTTGTCAAATGATAGCCTTCGGATTCTTCCCCTACGCTCGCGGCAGCGTCAACTGGTTTCGTAAAAGCCACTGCATGAAAAGTTGCATCTATACCGAGCATCACGAAAAACGATTGGACCGTTATCGGGGCGATTCCTAAAGTGGGTAATCTGCCAAGTTTTGCAAACCAATGACAATAACGAGAGGAAATCGCATGCCTGTCCCGCTACTCAATTGCGACATGGGCGAGAGTTTCGGCAACTGGGCGATGGGGCTCGACGATGAGGTCATGCCCTATGTCGATTGTGCCAATATCGCCTGTGGCTTCCATGCTTCCGATCCGGTCATCATGCGCCGCACCGTGGCGCTGGCTGTCTTCCATGGCGTGCGCATCGGCGCCCATCCCGCTTACCCCGACCTGCAGGGCTTCGGCCGCCGGTCGATGGCTTGTTCGCCTGCCGAGGTCGAGGCCATGCTGCTCTATCAGATCGGGGCGCTGGACGGTATTTGCCGTGCCGAAGGCGGTCGGGTCGCGTACGTGAAGCCTCACGGTGCGCTATACAACGACATGACGCGCGATTTCGAATTGCTGCGCGGCGTGATGCGTGCCGTGTGCGCCTATGACCCGCAACTTCCGCTGCTGGTCATGGCCACGACGGATCCCGAGCCGATGAAGGCATTGGCGGCCGAGATGGGCGTCACGCTGTGGTTCGAATCCTTTGCCGACCGGGCCTACGACGCGCGCGGCCAACTGGTCTCACGGCGGGAGCCGGGTGCGGTGCACCACGACCAGGCGGTGATCGTCGAGCAGGCAGTCAAGTTGGCCAAGGGTGAGCCGCTGACGGCTAATGATGGCTCCTCGCTGACTCTGGTTTCCGACACCCTCTGCGTACATGGTGATAACGCCGAGTCGGTAGCGGCAGTGCGTGCCATTCGCGAAGCGTTCCAGACGCTGGAGCAGGCATGACGCCGCGACTCGAAACGGTAGGCATGGACAGCTTCATCGTACGCCTGTTCGATACCATCGATGAAAGCCACATGGTGTGGCTGACGGCGGCCGACGCCGCTCTGCGTGATGCGTTCGGTGACGCCCTGATCGATCTGGTGCCGTCCTACACCACCTTGCTGGTTCATTATGACGTGATGCGGCTGACCCACATCGAGGCCTGGGAGATGGCCCGCCAGGCACTGAGCGGGCTGGAGCCGGCACAGGAGGCACAAGGCAGCCGCCATGTGATCCCGGTGTGGTACGACGAGAGTGTCGGCCCCGAGCTGCCGCGCATTGCCCAGCGTCTGGGCATCGGCATCGAAGATCTCATTGCGCGCCACTGTGGCCGGGACTACTGCGTCTTCGCGCTGGGCTTCGCGCCGGGCTATGGCTTCATGGGGCTGGTCGAGGAAGCGCTGGCCACACCGCGCCTGAAGACCCCCCGCCAGAAGGTTGCAGCCGGCAGTGTAGGCATTGCCGACCGCCAAACCGCCATCTATCCAATGCGTTCGCCGGGCGGCTGGAACATCCTTGGTCGTACCCCTCTCTCGTTGTTCGATAGAAACCGTGAAGGCTATAGCCTGTTCCGTCCTGGCGATCGTGTGCGCTTTGAGGCGATCGGCCGCGAGGCTTTCATCGACCAGGGGGGCGACCCCACACCGCTGGAGGAGCGCGGATGAGCGGATTGATCGTCGAGCGCTCCGGGCCTCAGGCATTGATCGAGGACATGGGGCGCTTCAGGGTGCGTCATCTGGGCGTGACCCAAGGCGGCGCGCTGGACTGGGTGTCGCTGGGCTGGGCCAACTGGCAACTCGGCAACTCGCCCACAGCGGCGGGGGTGGAAATCGCCGTGGGTGGGCTTGTACTGCGTGTCGAGTCGCAGGCCACGCTGGCACTGGCCGGGGCCGACCTGGGGGCGACACTCGATGGCAAGTCACTGCCCGCGAGTGGCAGCTTCGTGGTGGCGCCCGGTCAACGGCTGGCTTTCACCCAGCCTGCCAAGGGATTACGCGCTTATCTGGCCCTGCCGGGAGGCGTTCAGGCCGAGCCGGTTCTGGGGAGTCTATCCAGTGTGGTGCGCGAGGGCCTTGGCGGCTTGGATGGGTGCGGCAAGGCATTGGCGGCGGGCGACCGGATCGTCTGGTCGGGTGAAGTCTCCAAGCCCAGGCAACTGCCCGATGACTTGACGTTGCCCCCCGAGGCACCGAGCGAGCTGGGGCTGGTGGTTGGCGCACAAATCGCCCACTTCACCGGGGCGAGCCTGTACGCGGCTTTCAATAGCGAATGGCAGGTGGACACCCGCGCCGATCGCATGGGGATCCGGCTGCGTGGCCCCGAGCTGCGCTGTCAGCTTGGCAGCATGGTGTCGGAGGGTATTCCGCTGGGGGCCGTCCAGGTGCCCTCCGATGGCCAGCCAATCATATTGCTCAATGATCGACAGACCGTCGGTGGCTACCCGCGTCTTGGCGCCCTGACCCCGCTAGCCTGCGCTCGGCTCGCCCAATGCGCACCGGGCGAATCGCTGCGCCTGGTGCCGGTGACACCCAGTCAGGCCAGGCAAGCCTACTTGGCTCAGTGGCAGCGTTGGCAGTAAGGCGGCATGCAGTACGTGGCATGACATTGAAGATACTAACGAGTCGTTGACGCAGCGGCGGTTTTCCACAAAGGTGGGCGCCTGCCATCACGACTCGGAAAACCTTATGGAATTGCTGCGCGTCGTCTTTCGCGACTACCGCTGGCCCTTCATCGGTGTCATGGCGTTGAGCATGGCCAGTGCCGGGCTGGGGATAGGCGTTATCGCCTTCATCAACCAGCGCCTGATCGTTGCTGAAGGCAACGCCTTGAACGAGCTGCCGCAGTTCATTGCGTTGCTGATCCTGCTGCTGGCTGTATCGCTTGCCTCGCAACTGGCCCTGACGACGCTGGGGCACCGGTTCGTCTACCGTCTGCGCGGCCGGTTGATCAAGCGTATCCTGGATACCGACATCGAGCGTATCGAGCAGCTAGGAAGCGCTCACTTGCTGGCCAGCCTGTCGAGCGACATTCGCAATGTCACCATCGCCTTTGTGCGCCTGCCTGAGCTGGTACAGGGCATCATCCTGACCCTGGCCTCGGTGGCCTATCTCTTCTCACTCTCACCATCGATGCTCGTCGTTACGGCGGTATGGATCACGGTCACCATGGCAGTGGGCTGGTGGCTCGTGTCGCGAGTCTATCGTCACTTTCATCTGGTACGCGATGCCGAAGACCGGCTCTACCGGGACTACGAATCGGTAATCGATGGACGCAAGGAGCTGGCACTCAACCGCCATCGCGCCCGGAAACTGTACGAGGGTAGCTACGAGGCGAATGCGCGAGACTATCGTCACCACATCATTCGCGCCGATACCTATCACCTGAGCGCCAACAACTGGTCAAATATCATGATGCTTGGCGCCATTGGCGTGGTCTTTTTCATGGCTAACGGCCTGGGCTGGGCCGACACCACCGTAGCGGCAACTTACTCACTGGCGATCCTTTTCCTGCGTACACCATTGATTCAGGCGGTCGGCGCGCTGCCAACGCTACTCAGTGCCCAGGTGGCCTTCGACAAGCTCGCTGCGCTGGATCTGGCGGAGTACCGATCGGGGTTCGGCGCAGCGGAGCCGGGAACAGACTGGCAGACTTTGGAGTTGCGCAATGTCACCTATTGCTACCCAGACCAGGAGACGCGAGCCGGTTTTGCCGTGGGCCCGGTCAACCTCACCATTACACGAGGTGAGCAGATTTTCCTGATCGGCGGTAACGGCAGCGGCAAATCGACGTTGGCCAGATTGCTGACCGGTCTCTACCGTCCGGCGAGCGGCGAGATCCTCGTCGATGGACAGCCGATCGAGGCGGGGAGCTGGGAGCGCTATCGCCAACGCTTTTCCAGTGTCTTCACCGACTTCCATCTTTTCGATCAACTGATGGGGCCGATTGGCGGCAAGGCCGATCCGGAGCTGATCGATGCCTGGTTGGATCGTTTGGCAATGCGTCACAAGCTGGATTTCATCGATCAGCAGGTCGCCTCCACGCAGCTCTCGCAAGGCCAGCGCAAGCGCCTCGCATTGTTGGTGGCTATCTGTGAGCAGCGCGATTTCCTGCTGCTCGACGAGTGGGCGGCCGATCAGGACCCAGTGTTCCGACGCGTTTTCTATCATGAGCTGCTACCCAAGCTGCGCGAAGTCGGCACCACCGTTTTCGCCATCAGTCATGACGATAGTTATTTCGAACAGGCCGATCGGTTACTCGAAATGCGCGATGGGCAATTGAACGAGCTGGCCGGAGAGCAGCGCGAGCTGGCGAGTCGGGATGCCGTGACCCGTATCGGATAGAGAGTGGTCTGACCAGTATGGTGCGCCTCGGTAATTAAGTTCCGTTGTGGATGCAAATAAAAATCCTTATCCTATGCGTTAGATTTTACCCGTCGTGGCGACCTCCCCAAATCCCACCTTGAGGTCGATACGGCGCTAATGCTGCATCCCGCCAGAACTACGTCCGAGGCCTCACATGCCAACCCCCGCTTTTGCCCCCAAACCCGACCAGCATCTAGCCCAAGCCATTCGTCGTTGTCTGGGCCTGTCTTTATCCGGCGCCTTGCTGACAATGCCACTTGCTGCGCTGGCGCAGGAAAACGCGGCATCCGCCAGTGAGACGGATACTGTGGTGGTGGTAGGGACGGCGTTGAAGGTCGATACGCCATTGGCGGAAACACCTCGCCCGGTATCAGTCGTCACTCGCGAGGAACTCGACGACCGCAACGTTCAGAGCCTTGACGAGTCCCTCCGCTATCGCTCCGGCGTACTATCTGGCCACTACGGTGCCGATAACAATACGGATTGGTTCCAGGTTCGAGGCTTTGACCAGGCAACTTACCAAGATGGTTTGCGTATCTATCGTGAAGGTTTTTACCAATGGCTTCCCGAGCCCTATGGTCTTGAACGAGTCGAAATCTTTAAAGGGCCGGCGTCCATTCTCTATGGTGAGGCACCTTCCGGTGGCCTGATCAATGCCGTCAGCAAGCGACCCACGGCCGAGCCACAAGGAGAGATCGAGATGCAGGTCGGCAGCCGTGACCATCGTCAGCTTGCCTTTGATACCTCAGGGCCGGCCACTGATAGCGGCGATGTTCGCTACCGTGTTGTGGGCCTCTACAAGGAGCGCGACGGTGATCTGAACGATACCGAGAACGAGCGTCTCTACTTCGCGCCGAGTCTCGAATGGGATATCTCCGATAATACCCAGTTGACGGTACTGGCCAGCTTTCAGAAGGATGACGGTATCCCCGTTAATCCCTTCAAGCTGGCCTATGGCACGGTAGAAGGCACGCCGTTTGGTGAGGTAGACCCGCAAAAAAATTATAGCGAGCCTGGCTACGACCGGGATGAGCGTACTCAGACTTCTGTTGGCTACCAGCTTCGCCATGCCCTAAACAATACTTGGTCCTTTGAGCATGACTTCCGCTATAGCAATCTGGATCTGGACTTGAGAAGTACATATATCCTTTCTCAAGCATCAGCAACAGAGGGATATCGAGGACATCTCCAGCGTAGCGGTGAGATTGATAGCTATACTGTTGATAACCGCTTTGTTGGGAAATGGTTTACCAACCGAACAGAAAATACTCTGCTGATTGGAGTTGATTACCAAGACCTTGCTTTAGAAGGTAAAGAAGCTGATGTGGGGCCAACATTTGATAGTAATGGTAATGTGACGGCTCCGGGCCCTTTTGCACCGATAAACCTTTTTGACCCTCAATATGGCGACTACACGCCCTTGACTGCGAACCAACGGTTTCATCGCGACATAGATAAGGATCAATTAGGCATCTACCTGCAGGAACAATTGCGTGTCGATGATCGTTGGGTATTGTTAGGTGGCGTGCGCCACGACAGGGCCGATGTGAGAAACGAGTCAGAGGCATTGAATGTTACGGTAAACGAAACTCAGACCGCGACTTCCTGGTCCGGTGGCTTGATGTATCTCGGTGATAATGGCTTAAATCCTTATTTGAGCTACACAGAGTCCTTCCAGCCGGTTGCTCAAACCAGCGCTTCTGGTGCTATCTTCGAGGAAATCAAAGGCGAACAATGGGAATTGGGGGTCAAGTACGCGCCGTCTAACTGGGATGGCTACGTGACGGCTGCTTTATTCGACATCGAGGAGTCCAATTCCTTCGCGACAACGCCTGCTGGGTATCAAGCGCAGGAAGGTGAGAGAACCTCTACTGGATTTGAACTCGAAGGGGTGGGTTATGTCACGGATGCCCTCAAGCTAACGGCGGCTTATACCTACACGGATGCACGTGATGAAGACGACAACCGTGCGACATTAATTCCCCGCCATATGGCGTCCGCTTGGCTGGACTATGACTTCGAAGGGACCGCACTGCATGGCCTAAAGGTTGGCGCCGGGGTCCGCCATGTGAGGGAGACAGTCGATGGTACCATCACTGTGCCTGACTACACCGTGGGAGACGCCATGGCCAGTTATGACTTTGACCGCAACTGGACTGCCCAGGTCAATGTGACCAACATCACCGATGAAGAGTATGTCGCCAGCTGTGATTACTGGTGCTACTACGGCGAATCGCGAAGCGTCATCGGCAGCCTGAGTTATCGTTGGTAAGCCAGCCCTATCCATAAAAAACCCCGGCGTATGCCGGGGTTTTTTATATCAGCTAAACAAATTTACTGCTGGTCGTTCTGAATTGCCTGGTCGGCTTCATCGCCCGCGTTATCCAATGCATCGCTGGCGTTGCCCAGCGCATCGGAAGTTGCTTCCTTGGTATTTTCCCAAGCGCTGTTGGCGGTTTCCTTGGTGTTTTCCCAAGCGCTAGACGTGGTCTGCTTGGTCTGGTTCCACCAGTCATTGGTGTATTCGGGTTGCTGACTAATCTGCTCTTCCGTCATGTCGACGGTGACACGGTACTGGATGTTTTCCAGATTATCTCCGTTGCTAGTCTCGACAGAGAAACTCTGGGCATCGATGACGTATTGCTTCTCTCCGAAATCGAAGACACCTCCTGTCTCGACAACCAGGCTTTTCAGCTGCATGGATTCATCGAGCAGAATGTCCTCCACTTCACCGATGCTTTCGGTGTTGTTCTGGTTGGTGTAGACCTCGGCATCCATCAGCTCGTCGGCGGAGTAGAGCCCCTGAGACTGTGCCATTGCCGTACCGCCGAAAGCCAGGCCGCCTGCGATCAAGGCGGTGGTGAGGGCGTGATTGAGCGGCTTACGTAGGGTCATGGTGTCGCTCCTTCTCCAAATTCCTTTTGCTTGCGTGTCGCGTTATGAGGCCTTTTCCTTAGGCAATCACTAGCGGCGTCCTGGCACGAGCGAATCAGCAGTCGCGCCAATTGCTAAGCCACTTATTCAACATAAGACACGTGCCATATATTTCAACCTCGTAACAAGAACGGGGGCACTAGGCCCCCGAAACGTTACCTTATTAAACAGGCCCCTAAATGAGGTAGTTGCTGCTTGTTGTGGTATCCGTCCCCAACAGCTCGGCGCTTGCCAGGTCGGTAACCAGCGACGTTCCTGAGACGTCGGTACTCTCGGACGACAAGATGATGTTGCTGTTTGTGGATAGCGCCGTGTCGTCCTGGGGCGCCAACAACTCGTCGATGCCCGAGAAGACCATCAGTTCGGATTCGTCGGTTGCGTATGCGTCCGGCGTGTCGTTGGCGCTTGAGGCGTCGAAGTTGCTGGGCAGTGCTTGCTCCTTACTGAGAACCTTGTAGGAGAAGCGCCACACTTCACCCGGCTCGAGTTCCGCGCCGCTATTGATGGCCGACACTGAGTAACCATCGGTGGTCTTGGTGAACTCACCATTCCAGAGTTCGGCGATCCCCACCGGAAGATCAAAGGTCACCTTGGGTTGGCTCAACGTCATGTCCGAGGTGTTCTCGACAAGTACCTCAGTGATGTAGCCCTTGGACCAGGCTTTGGTCACATTGCTGGTAATGACCAGAGCATCGCTGGGCTGTTGCTCGAGGCTGTGACCCGCGGTGTCGGTCTGGGTCTCGTCGACAATCGCACCGGACGTGTCCTCGCTAGGCGCTGTGGCCGGCTCGCTCGTTGCCGTCTTTAACGACTGGCCATTGATGGTCAGAACCTCGGGCAGTACGTCCGGAGAGGCATAGGTCTTGTAAGAGAAACGCAGGGCTTCACCAGCCTCGACCAGGTCATTGCCATCGTAACGTACGGTGTAAGTGTCACCGTCGCGTTCGAGCAGGGTAGCGCCATAGAGCGTGTCGATATCGGCTGCCAGGCTGAAGGTAATCTGCGGTGTCTCGATCGCCTCGGCAGAAGTGTTGGTGATTACCACACGCATGACATGACCGTTGGACCATTGGCTGACCGTTTCCAGATCGACCTGGGCGCTGATTGTTTCGCTGCCTTCGGCCGTGGGAGTCGGTTCGATGACATCCGTCAGCAATGCCGTTTCTTCCGGTGCTGGCTCCAGGGTATGTGCCACGGGCTCGGCAATAGCGGTATCCGTCGCAGGCGCTGTTTCCTCGTGCGCTACTTCGGCCTCTTCGACCGGGGCGGCGACATCCATGACCGGCTCAATGATTTCGACGACCGGCTTGGCCAGGATTTCTGCGGCCGTCGGCACGCCCGGCTTGTCGCCCTGGCTCGTCTGGCGCGTGGCGGTATCCAAGCGGGTACCGTCGGCAAAGATCGCCTGCTCGATATCGATCAGCGTATCGTCGTCACTGCTGCCATCCAGATAGATGCTGCCGTCATCGTTGAAGCGGATCTTGTAGGCGCTGTAATCCTGCTCGAAGATGGCTACATCGATGCCTTCGCCACCATGCAGGACGTCGTTGCCCAGACCGCCGCGCAGGATGTCATCGCCCTTGCCTCCGTACAGCGTGTCGTGACCCAGCGCGCCGTCCAGATAGACGCCATTGTCCGTGCCCTGAAGAATGTCGTTGCGCTTCGAGCCGACCACATAGTCGAAAGTAACGGTGTTGGCACCCGCTTCGGTGATGGCGCCAAAGCTGGCCCCGCCGTTGTTGTACCACAAGGTGGTCGACATGCCATCGGCATTGGCGTCACGGATCGACTGTTCGACGTGGACGGTGTTGCCGTGGTCCTGGCCGCCGTGGAAGTTGATGTCACGATCGGTGGAGATGACGTGCGCCTCGTTACCCACGGAGGAGCGCCAGGAGGCAAACAGCAGGCTGTGACGCATGCCGGAGTCTTCGAGATTGACGAAGGTACCGTCGTAGCTTTCACGCAGCTCGTAGGCGTAGCCGTTACCACCCGAGCCCTTGTTGAAGGCGCCATGGGCCTGGGCGCCATCTACCGTCAGGTCGAGGCTCAGCGCAAACTCGAAAGCCGTGGAAGGGCCATTGAGGATCTGAATGTCCTTGACGCTGCTGCCCACTGTGCCGTCGAACTTCACGGCCTGGTAGTCGGTCAGGTCGGACAACGTATTCTGGAACACGGCATTGTCAGGCGTGCCCAGCTCATACTGAATGGTGAAGCCCTGAAGGGTCACGTTTTCCAGGGCGTCCATGCGCTCGACCTTGGTTTCCCCGCCGTCGAAATCGAAATGCACACCCCGGTCGAGGATGACCGTATCGCCATCCACGGCCACGATGTTGGCCATGCTGGTGCGCAGCGGCGCATTGAGCTTCTGCCAGGAGGTATCACCGATTTCCTCGAAATACTCCTGGGTATTGTCCTGCCAGATACGGACCGTGTCACCGACGTTGAGACCACTGTTGCTCAGCGTCAGGATATTGCTGCCTTCGGCGACGTCGTGGCGCAGGGTGCCGGAAAATTCGGTATCAGTGCCTTCGACATAGAAGGCATGCGAGTTATCGGCCAGTGCCTTGTCGGTGAAGGTGATCCGGGTATCCTCGGAACCGGCACCGGTCACGGTAATATCCGAACGGGTGATATGGATCGAGTCGTCGAAGCGGTAATCACCGGCGGCGAGTTGGATGATAGCTCCGGCTGGTGCCTTGGCGATCAGTGCCTCGAGTTCGGACGCAGTGATATCGGAGCCAACATGAATTACGCCATCATCGGGCGCGGTGGAGGTCGTTTCACTTATCGTCGCCGCCTGTGGTTCGCTGATGCTCGCCGTCACGCTGCTTTCCACGGGCGCAGATGTGCTCTCAGTGACTGCAGCATCGTCTGTGACTGTGGTGGATGAGATCGGCTCGATGCCATTCACGGCAGCGGGCTCGTCGTTCACCGTGAAAGCGGAGGGCATTTCGCCGCTGTCGTTCAATACCTTGAACTTGAAACGCACAGTCTCCCCTGGGGCGATGTCATTTTGGTCGTCATCGTCCTGAATCACATAGCTCGGCCCCGAGTGGGCCCCGATCACGCCACCCCAGACATCGGTAATGGTACCTGGCAGATCGAAGCCGATACGGTAGTCCTGGATAGCCAGAGTCCCTTCGTTGGTGATGAAGACTTCCATCACATAGCCGCCATTCCATTGGCTGGTCACGTTGTATTGAATTGAGGGACGCATCGTGCACCTGTGTTAAAGCTCAGGAGAACGGCCAGCGAACTGCGGACCGTGAACGATGTCGGCTGCAGGAGAGGCACGAGCTGCCATCAACGAAAGAGGCGGCGTCTGTGTGGTGGGCATTCACTCGCCCCGAATGTCATCCCTGACTTACTCTGGCAAGCAGGACATGACTCCGTTAACGGCGAAATGAAGACAAACTTGAGAGAGATAAAGTGGGCATTTTGTCGCTAATTTAGCGTTTTGGGATTAGCTGAGTGTCGTTACAGCCGACGCAAGCCCCACATGAAGTAGGCGCCACCCAGCAATGAGGCGACCAGCCCGGCGGGTATCTCGTCGGGAAACAGCAGTTGCCTGCCGATCCAGTCGGCGACCACCATCAGCAGAGCGCCGAGGAGGGCGGATCCCAGCAGGTGATTGCGAGCGCGGGAGAAACCCAACAGGCGTGCCATGTGCGGTGCCAGCAGCCCGACGAACGAGAGCGGGCCGACTACCAGCGTGGCGCAGGCGGTGAACAGTGCTACCAGTCCGAGCAGGACCAGGCGGGAGCGCAGGATATCCACACCCAGCGCCTTGGCCGTCGGTGCGCCCAGGGGCAGAAGGTCGAGCCAGCGTGAGAATGGCGCCGTGACCAGGCCAAGCAGGATAGCCAGGGCGATGACGATCACGGCCGTGGACAGGTCGACGTAATAGGTCGAGCCGGACATCCAGGCGATGACCTGTTGGCCGCGTGGGTCGCCGCCCGCCAGGATGAAGCTGCGCACGGCGTCGAACAGCGCGGTGATGGCGACCCCGGTGAGCAGCAATCGCTCGGGCAGAAAGCCGCTACGGTAATTGAGCCCGATCAGCACCCCCAGTGTAACCAGTGCACCCAGCGTGCCGACACCGATCAAAGTCCATTGGCTAGCGCCGGGAATCAGGAAAATGGCCAGAATCAGTGCTATGGCGGTACCGCCACTGATGCCCAGGACTTCGGGACTGGCCATGGGATTGCCGGTAACACGCTGGACCAGCGTGCCGGCCAAGGCCAACAGTGTGCCGGCCCCGGCGGCGGCCAGCATGCGGGGCAGGCGCCACTCGAGCATCGATGCTTCATCGAACCGGGGAAGCCACTGCCAGCCTCCTGCACTCTGGCCGGAGAGCAGGGCGAGTGCAGCGGCGATCGTCAGAGCCACGACAAGAACTGCAGGAAGCCAGGAAGATGCCGGCCGAGGCTGTATCGGCATCGACGTACCGGTGCGGGGCCGATCGCTGCCAAGCTTGAGACGCGGAATCAGCCACAGCAGCAGCGGGGCGCCAAGGGCAGCGGTGGTTGCGCCGGTCGGGATCAGGGTCGGCAAGGCACTGGAGAAGCGCTGCAATAGCAGGTCGGTAGCGGCCAGCAGAAGGGCACCGAGCAAGCCCGACCACAGCAGGCGCGGCCCTAGGCGTCGCGCGCCCAGCAGGCGAACGATGGCCGGCGCCGCCAGGCCGATGAAGCCGATCACACCAACCACACTGACTACACAGGCAGTGAGAAATACTGCCAGGCCCAGGCTAGCCAGGCGTAGGTACTTGAGCGATACCCCCAGGCTACGCGCATTGGTGTCATCGAGTTCAAGAACGCTCAGCGGCTTGAGCATGGCGAAGGCCAGTAATATACCGGCGAGCAGGCGCGGCCACAGGAACGCCACGCCATCCCAGCTGTTCTGCGCCAGAGAGCCGGCGCCCCAGATCAGCAGGCCCTTGAGCGCTTCCTGGTTGAACAACAACAGCACCATCGACAGTGCGCCGAAGTAGAGATTGACCACCAGTCCTGCCAGCACCACTACCATGGGCGACAGGCCACGCCGCCAGGCGAGCAGAAAGACCAGGCCCATGGCCAGCCCGCCGCCAAGTAAGGCAACCCATTCACGGCCCATTCCGAGCAGGCCGGGTGCCAGTAGCGTAGCGGCCAACAGCCCTAGGTTGGCGCCACTGGCCACGCCCAGTGTCGTGGGCGCTGCCAAGGGGTTGCGCAGCACCTGCTGCATCAGTACTCCGGCTATGGCCAGTCCGCCACCGGCCAGTAGCGAGATCGTCAGGCGCGGCCACCAGCTGTAGTGCGCCAGCACCTGGGCGATGTCGTCACGCGCCGGTGAGAACAGTGCCTGCAGGGCGGTTATCAATGAGAACTGATCCGCCAAGGCTGCCCAGGCCAGCCCCACCGTAAGCAGTGCCAGTAACAGGCAGGTCCGGGCCGGTGTCATCAGGCGCGAGGTGTCAAGCATCCGTCTCGCTCCCGTCATTTGGACCATGCGTTTCCTGCAATGCCGTGGCCAGAAGGCTGGCGAAGCGTTGCGCCGACGGCAGGGCGCCGAAGCTCCACACTGGGGGTAGGTAAATGACCGGACGCTCACGCACGGCGCGCAGGTTGCGCCACAGCCCGCTGGATGACAGTTCGTCGGCCACGCCGGTTGGCAGCGGCTCGATGACGACCAGTTGGGCATCGAGCTCGGCGAGCTTCTCCAGGCCCACCAACGAGAAACCCCAATAGTTGGTCGGGCCGGGCCAGGCATTGTCGAGGCCCAGATGATCGAGCACTGCCTGATAGAGGCCGCTTTCTCCGAAGACTCGCGCATGCCGAGCATCCATGAACTGCACCAGCAGCAGCGGTGGCACGTTCCCGGGCAGTTTCCCACGCATTTCTTCCAGGTAGGCCTCGGTGCTTTCGATCAGACGCTGGGCGGCCTGCTGACGATCGACCACGTCCGCCACCTCACGGGTAGCCTCGAGCATGCTTTGCCAGGGATCGTTATCGGGACCGTACATACCAATGGTAGTGACTGGCGCGATTCGCGACAGGCGCGGCTCGAGGTTGGCGAACATCGGTGAGATCAGAATATGGTCGAGCCCCAGGCTGGCCAACAGTTCCAGATTGGGTTGGGTACGCAGGCCGAGATCGGACACGGTATTGGGGATGGCAGGCTCGAGAACCCAGTCTCGATAGGCGTCGATCTGGGCTATGCCCTCTGGGACGACCCCCAGGGCCAGCAGGGTTTCCGCCAGGGTCCAGTCGAGGGTGGCGACATCAGGCGTCTTGTTCGCCTGGCTCGGTAGCGTCGGGATGGCCAGAAGCAGCAGAACAAGAAGCGGCGTGAGAACGAGAGTGGTCAGGGGCGGCCGTGAATGAACGGGCTGTGGTGTCTCGACGGTCACGCAGTCTCCGAGAGCATGGCGGGTCAACGAAGCGGAAATATCAATGCAGGATGGCGATGGGGTGCTCGCCGCCGGGGTGCGGCATCACGCGCATGGGAATGCCGTAGATCGCTTCCAGCGTGGTATCGCACATCATCTCGCTCGGCGAGCCCTGGGCCAACACTCGGCCGCTGTGCAAGGCGATCAGGCGGTCGCAGTAGCGTGCCGCCATATTGACGTCATGTAGCACGATGATCACGCTCAGGCCCAGTTCGCGGCACAATTTGCGCACCAAGGCCAAGACTTCGACCTGGTGGGCGATGTCCAGTGCCGCCAGCGGCTCGTCGAGTAGCAGGTAGCGACTGCCCTGGGCGAGCAGCATGGCCAGCCAAACGCGCTGGCGTTCGCCGCCCGACAGGGTATCGACCAACCGGTCGGCAAACGCTTCGGTGTGTGTCAGGGCGATGGCCCGTTCGATCTGGGCGCGGTCCTCGTGGGTCATGCGCCCCAGCAGGCCATGCCAGGGGTAGCGGCCGAACCCCACCAGCTCGCGGCCGGTCAGGTTTTCAGCGCTGGGCAGATGTTGCGGCAGGTAGGCCACCTGACGCGCGAACTCGCGGTTACCCCAGGCCGACAGGGCCCGTCCATCGAGACGAATCTCGCCGCCGCTCGCCGGCTGCTGCTGGGCGAGCAGCTTAAGCAGTGTCGACTTGCCCGAGCCGTTGTGACCAATCAGGCCATACACCTGGGCTTCGGCGAAGGACAGGCTGGTGGGCTGCAATAGGCATTTGCCGCCCACTTCGAAGCTGGCAGCGTCGACGTTGAACATGTGGTGAACCCCACGAGGGAAAGACACATACGCCGCAATCGTAATTCAAATAAGAACAGTTATCAAAATTAAGCGCTGCGCCACTGTGTTTCATCGGTTTCCTCCTGGGCACACGCCTCGACGGCCTGGGCGATGTAGCGTCCAGCCATGCGTTCGGAGACGCCAAGGCGCCGGGCGATCTCACGCTGGGGCAAGCCATCGAGGCGATGCCATAACAGAGACTGGCGGAGATGGGAGGGAAGTCGGCTCAAGCGGGCTCGTACCTGATCGAGATGCTGTGCCTGGCTGACTGCCGTCTCGGGACAGATCGTCGCGCTCTCCAGTCTCAGGGTTGGGTCATCGAGCGGCATGGTTTCCGGCTGGGCCCCGCGCTGGCGCTGATGATCGATTAGCAGGTTGCGGGCAATACGGAACAGGTAGGCGCGGGGGTTACGCAGCGGATCGGGTAGGGAGGAGCGTCGCAAGCGCAGATAGACCTCCTGGCATAAGTCGGCGGCAAGGTCGGGAGCATCCAGCTTGCGTGCCAGATAGCCGATGAGTTCTCGGGAATGTTCCTGAAACAGCTGATCGAGCGTATTGGTCATGGCAGATCACGTCTGAACAGTGAAGGCTGAGGGCACATGCCGTGCCTTGGCCGTAATGGCTGCCCGCCCGCATTAACGGACAGCCAATCCATGGCTGACGTCAGGCCGTCGTGGTCTGGACAATTGCCTGATCCGGTGCCGTAGTGGCGGGGCGGAACGCGGCAATGGGGTTGTTCAGCGTGCCGGCGAACTTGAGATTCTTGGATGGATCGGCCAGGTCGATCATCTGACGGTTGTTGCCGAGCTGCAGCCGATTGAGGCAGGAACGTACGAACGCCGGGGCGAACAGGTCGTAGCGGGCGAACTTGTCGCGATACTGCGAATGCTGGCGCTGATAACCGATGATGCAGTCGGCGACGCACTGCCAGAAATCCTGCTCGCCGAACATGCCGCCGCTGCCGCCATGCTCGACCAGAATGTGCGACAGATAGCGGAAGATGCCGTCGAAGGTATCGGTGAATATCGATAGCACCTTGAGATGCTCGGGCACGTCGACGGCCAGCCGCCGTACCGTATCCGGCAGGTCGGCGTCGACGTTCATGATCGCGCTCTCCTCGGCGATGTCCTTCATGATCACGCGTACGGGAACGTGCCCCTCGAGCTGCAGTACCAGGTTCTCGCCGTGGGGCATGAACACCAGGTCATGGGCGAAGAAGCAATGCAGCAGCGGGGTGAGATAGGCCTCGAGATAGCGCTTGAGCCAGGTGCGTTGATCGAGCCCCGAGGCCGCGATCAACGCAGGCAGCAGGGCCTTGCCGTCCCGGTCGCGATGCAGGAGGGCGGCCATGGTCATCAGTCGCTGGCCGGGCTGCAGCAGGGCAATCGGGCTTTCCCGCCACAGGCAGGCGAGCATCTTCTTGTAAGGGCTGTCGCGCTCGATGGCCGACTCGAAATAGGCATTACGATAGCCGATCGCGGCAACTTCACGCAGCAGGGTGAAGCCGTTGGCGGCCAGGAACGGATCGTCGTCGATCAGACGCTTGAGCCAGGCGTTTATCGCCGGCGTGCCCTGCATGTAGTAGGGCGAGAGGCCGCGCATGAAACCCATGTTGAGGATAGACAGCGCCGTCTTGACGTAACGACGCTCGGGACGGTGGATGTTGAACAGGGTGCGAATCGACTGCTGGGCGCGGTAGCCGTCCTCGCCGGCACCTAGGCAGATGATGCGCTGGCTGGCGACCTCGCCGGCGAAGGTGATCGCCAGCTTGTTATGCCACTGCCAGGGGTGGATCGGCATGAACAGGTAATCCTGCGGGGCTAGTCCTCGGTCGACGAGCTGACGCTCGAAGTCATTGACTGTGGCGGCGCCCAACTCCTCGTCGAGAAGCGCCGCATAGGAGAGGCCTTCGATGCTGGCGAAGTGTGCGTGGTTACGGTGCACGGCCAGCCACACCAGATGGATCTCGGCACCGGCCTCGGGGGCGTAGGCATGGTAGTCGATGCCATCGAAGCCGATGCGGCCATTGTTGGCGACAAAGCCCGGGTGGCCTTCGGTCATGGCGGTCTCGATGGTCTGGAAATCGGCCAGAGCCAGGCTAGCCGCGTCATGCCGTTGATTGGCCAGCTTATAGGCGCTGCCGAACAGCGTGCTGCTGATCTCTTCCAGATAGACCGGCAGGGTGTCATCGTCGATGCCCAGCACATCCCGGAACTCGATAATAAAGCTCTGGGCATCCAGTTCGGCGTCGAGGTTGTCGATCCGTTTCTCAATCGAGCCGGCTTCGACCCACCAGTGATCGAGCTGCATGATCCGGGCGCGAAAACGGTAGCGAATGCCCCGGTCCGGCACATTCAGTTCGTAGTGTCCCCAGTCGCCATCCTGCGCAAGGCAGATGGGTTCCAGTAACAGTTCATGGGCGAACTCGGCGATGGCCTTACGGACCAGCAGGCGGTTGGCCTGGGCCCACAGGTCAGGCTGCAGGTGACGAGTGGTGTCCTGGGCAGTGGTCGGGCGGGTTTCCATGGGTGTCGTCGTCTCTTCCTGAGTGAAGTCTTCAAGCTCGCGCCGTTCGGCGACCTGAAACTGGGATCGGGTGCAGAAGGCCAGGTGGGCGGTCTTTTCCGGCAGGGTGATCTGTCGGTCGTAGGCGAACCCTACCCGGCGATTGAGCGGGTGAATCTTGGTGTTGTTGACGTCTGGCTCGACCACCACGCGCCGGGTGTCGGCAGCGCTGAACATCAGGTGCATGACCGTACTCAGCACGCCCCAGCTGAAGCGATGAATGCGTGTCTCGGCGGGAGCAACGAGGAAGTGCATGCCGCGATCGCCCGGTTGGACCGGATAATGGGCGCCGATGGGATCATGTTCAGGCTGATAGCACTCGACCAGAAAAGCGGGCTGGGACTCGAAGAATCCGAGATAGGCCTGGCTGTGCGCACTGTCGTGCATGGCCTGATAGAACGCCTGCACTTGATCGGCGCTATCGCCGTTCATGCCCCAGAAGCGGGCGTACTCTCGGTTGACCCAATCATGGATCAAGGCGATATCGTCGGGCAGGTGCACGGCGCGCAGGTGAAAACGGCCGAGGCCCGGTACGTCATGAGTGAAGCGGATTTGCGGATCGTATAGAGAGCTGAGAAACGATGTCGTCATTGCGAAAGACCTCTCGCACGGTAGGAAGCAGCCGGTCCGGACGCGGCCGCCTGCCGTGATCCGAGTACGTGCTGCAGTAACAGGGGAAAGAGCAGGGCCGTTGTCAGAAAGCCCAGCGCGGCCAGGAAGAAGGGGCTGGCCAGTCCGAAAGCGCTGACCATCGAGCCGGCGGCGAACGAGGCTCCGAGTACGCCCAGGTTCTGGAAAATGTGTACCTTGCTGTAGTCACTGGCATAACTGGCTGGGGTGCCGAGCTCGAATATCATCACCTCGAGGCGTACGGTGATCTGGAACAGTGCCCAACCGAACAGCGCGCGACCGGTCAGCATCACCGGGACCAGCAGACTGGCCTGGAGCAGTAGGCCAGCAATCCCCAGCATCAGCAGGGTTACCAAGCGTTCGCCGGGCCGCCCGCCCCGACGTCGGATACGGGCATTCAGCACTAATGCCAGCAGGGCCACGGCGCCGGGGATCGCGAAGACCAGCGCCGAAACGCTGGCATCTACGAGGCCTGATACCGACTCCCAGTGCAGCACGAAGAACGGCCGTATCAGGAAGGCACTGAAATAGAACACCAGCATCACCAGGCCCAGGCGGATGGCACCGCTACCGGCAGTGGGTGCCTCGGGCGCCGGTGTCTCGTCCACGGTATCGATTGCCGGACGGTGGGCGCCCTTGGCGACCAGGAAGAGGCACACCGCGACCTGAATCACATCGCTGACAGCCATGACCAGGAAGATGTCACGCGCTTCGCCGTAGTCGAGGGCCAGCCCGCCCAGCAATGCCCCAAGGATGCCGCCGAAGTGCACGACGACCGAAAGCACGCCGATGGTACTGGCATGGCGATCACGACGCTCCAGACGCATGACGTAGGGGTAGATGAGCAGGTAGCTGGCCTTGAACACCAGCATGCCCATCGACACCGCCCAGAACGTCATCACGTTCGTCAGCACGTAACAGGTCACGCACAGCACACCCGCCGCTATCTGGGTGTAGATGAGCAGCACCAGTGGATCGATGCGTTTCGCCAACCGCGCCCAGGCAGGCAATGAGAGCATCACCGTCAGGCAGGCCGCCGCCAGATACAGCCCGACATGCAGCGGACTTTCGATGCCGAAACGCCCTGAGAAGAACTGCGGGTAGAACGGCAGCAGCATCGAGTCGCTGACCACCGCCACGGCAGTCATGCCGATCAACAACCCCTTAAGCATCAGGCGGTCATCCGCTGCGGGTGGAACACGGTCTCGTCGGGGGCGCCGAATTGCTGGAAG
Source organism: Modicisalibacter luteus DSM 23508 (assembly GCF_000378505.1). Lineage (GTDB taxonomy): Bacteria > Pseudomonadota > Gammaproteobacteria > Pseudomonadales > Halomonadaceae > Modicisalibacter > Modicisalibacter luteus. The sequence goes on from NZ_KB900001.1 coordinate 49,007, forward strand.
GCGATGCGCTGTTCGATGGGGTAATGCTCGATACCGGTGAGTTCGCGAATGATGCAGGCATTGCGATAGCAGGCCATGCCCAGATCCGGCGCCGCCAACCCGTGAGTATGCAACTCGGCGTTCTGGACGAAGATCCGAGAGCAGGAACGGTCGATGCTGTAGTGACGGTCGACCGCGAAACGACCGACATTGTCGCGGCGGATCTGCGCGGCGATAGGCGCCAGAAATGCCGGCTCTTCGTAGCGGTAGCCGGTGGCCAGCACCAACGCCTGGGTATGATGTCGGTAGCGTTGCTCCTGCTCGGTGTGCAGTAGTGTCAGGTCGAATTCATTGGCGGTGGGGTCGAAACGGCAGTCTTCGAGCTGGGCATTGGTGAGCAGGTGGGTATCGAGTTCACCGTTCAGTCGCTTGGTGTACAGCAGGTCATAGATGGCGTTGATCAGCTCCAGGTTGATGCCCTTGTACAGGCCCTTCTGGGTACGCATCAGCCGGTCGCGGGTGGCCTCCGGCAAGGCATGGAAGTAGTCGATGTATTCCGGCGAAGTCATCTCCAGGGTCAGTTTGCCGTACTCCAGCGGAAAGAAACGCGGCGAGCGGGTTATCCAGTTGAGGGTGTAGCCGTAGCGATCGATGTCCTGCAGCAAATCCTTGTAGATTTCCGCTGCGCTCTGGCCGCTGCCTAGCAGGGTGATGGATTTCTTGGTCTGCAGCTCGGCCTTGTTCTCCAGGTATTGGCCGCTGTGTACGACGCGCTCGGCATGCGTCCGGCAACAGTTGGGCAGGTAGGGCGTGGTGCCGGTGCCCAGCACCAGCTTGCGCGCCCGGTAAGAGACTGGCTCGCCACGGCGTGTGTCGGTGCAGCGAATTACGTAGCAGTCCTGTTCCGTGTCATAGTCGATGCGCTGCACGTCGTGTTGGAAACGGATCGACGACAGTTGGCTGACCGCCCATTGGCAGTACTGGTTGTACTCGTTGCGTAGCAGAAAGAAGTCCTCGCGGATATAGAACGAGTAGAGCTTGCCCTGCGCCTTGAGATAGTTGAGAAAGCTGAAGCGGCTGGTGGGGTCGGCGAGCGTGACCAGGTCGGCCAGGAACGGCGTCTGCAACGTGGAATCTTCCAGGAGCATGCCAGGATGCCAATCGAACCCGGCGCCGCGCTCGAGAAACAGCCCGTCGAGGTTATCCAGCGGCTCGGTCAGGCAGGCCAAGCCCAGGTTGAACGGGCCCAGGCCAATAGCGATGAAGTCATAGGTCTTGTCGTGCATGGCGTGTCTTCCTTGAGAAACCGTCAGGACAGGGCGCGTGTGGCGCGAGGATGTGCCGGAGTCGTCATTGCATGCCGGGTCAAATAGGCGGCACCGTGATGCTTGATGCGCTCGGCGATCATCTGCAGGTCGGCCACGCTGGTTTCCGGATTGAGCAGGGTGAACTTGAGGTATTGGCGACCTTCGAGGCGGGTCGCCGCGACAATGGCTTCACCGGTGCGTGACAGCGCCTTGCGAATGTAGGCGTTGGTCGCGTCGAGCACGTCGTCGGGCACTGGGGCTTCAGGGTGATAGCGAAAGACCAGCGTGCTGAGCTGTGGCGCGACGGCAACCTCGATCTCACTATCGTCCTGCAAGGCGCGATGGGCATCATGGGCGAGATCGATGACGTGATCGAAAAGGGCGCCGAGCTCATCCGCCCCCATCAGCCGAAGCGTCATCCACAGCTTCAGCGCATCGAAGCGCCGCGTGGTCTGCAAGCTCTTGTTGACCAGATCGGGCGTGCCTTCGCTGGCCTGGCTGGCGGGGTTGAGGTAGTCGGCGTGGTAGGTGACATGGCCCAGCATGCATCGATCCCGGACCAGGAAGGCGCTGCAGCTCACCGGCTGGAAGAAGCTCTTGTGGTAATCGACGCTCACCGAGTCGGCAGATTCGATACCGGCGAGCCAATGGCGGCGGCGCGTCGACGCTAACAACCCGCCACCATAGGCGGCATCGACGTGCATCCACAACGCATGCTGGCGGCACAGCGCGGCAACGTCTTCGAGCGGATCGATGCTGCCAAAATCCGTTGTCCCGGCGGTGGCCACCACAGCGATGGGAATCAGCGCTTCACGTCGGCAACGCTCGATCTCGCGCTCGAGGGCCTGGCTATCCATGCGATAGTTGTTGTCGCAGGCCACGGGAATGATGGCGTTATGGCCCAGGCCGAGCAGGGCGGCGGATTTTTGCAGGCTGAAATGGCTGGCCTGCGAGGCCAGGATGCGTAGACGCCCCGATTCTGCTGGCAAGCCATGCGTCTTGTTGCCGGCATGGCCTGCGATACCGGCACAGTAATGGTCGCGGGCGATCAACAGCGCCATGAGGTTGGACTGCGTGCCGCCACTGGTGAAGACGCCATCGCCTTCCGGTCCCAGCCCGATGCGTTGCACCGTCCAGTCGATCAGGCGCTGCTCGATGAAGGTACCGCCGGCACTCTGATCCCAGGTTTCCACGGCAGTATTGATCGGTGCGGTGATCGCCTCGGCGAGGATCGATGGCAGGGTGATCGGGCAGTTAAGGTGGGCCACGTAGTGTGGGTGATGAAAGTAGACAGCATCGTCCAGATACAATCGCTCGACCTCGCCAAGTACGGCATCGAGATTGCCTAAGCGTTGGTCCAGGTCGACCGAAGCGAAACGTGATTGCATTTCTTCGGGCAGGATGCCCGTGAAAGGGCGCTCGACCGACGACACCTTGCGTCGGACGAGATCGACACAGCGCAGCATGCCCTGAAGGTAGGCATCGGCGTTGCGTGCGTTGAACAGTTGGTCGTCCTTGAGGCCTGATTGGGTCAGGTCGGTGAAGCGAATGGGGATGGCCGTCTGGGGTGCAGCAGAATGGCTCATGACATCACCTTTTCCTGGTTCGGTTCGTGTCGCATGGCTTGGCGATGGGCCGTGGCCGGCATCGTCTATCTCCCTTTATTGCGAATGGTTATTGTTTTTCTTTGTTGCGCTATAGAAGACGAACCGGCTGCGTTTTTCTGAACCGGAAAAAGGGATTTTTTTGCAACGTCGCTACCAGGCAGGTCAGAAGAAAGGAGCAAGTCAGGGCTGTGGCTCCCCTCGAGGCCTTGGTGAGGAATACAACAGAATGAAAACGGCCAGACGCCGTTAGGCGCTGGCCGTGTCGCTGAGGCAGGAATCAGAAGTTATAACTGACGGTGGCCATCACGTTACGCTCTTCACCGAAGTAGCAATAATTGATGTCGTAGCAGGACGCGACGTATTCCTTGTCCAGCAGATTGTGCACGTTGACGCGGGCACTGACGCCTTCCAGGCCGACCTGACTGAAATCATAGCCGAGCATGGCATCGACCAGCGTGTAATCCGGCAGCTTCTCGGTATTGGCCTCGTCGACCCAGATGTCGGCGTAGTGGCGTACTCCCAGGCCGGTTTCCAGCCCTGTCAGGCTGCCACGGTCGAAGCCATAGTTGACCCACACGCTGGCCTGATGGCGCGGCACCTGGTTGGCCGTATTGCCTTCGGTGTCGTCTTCAGTTTCGGTATAAGTGACATCGGTGAAGGTATAGCTGGCCTGCAGACTCAGGTTGCCGGTCAATTGGGTATGCGATTCCAGCTCGACCCCCTGGGATTCGATCTCGCCAACGGCGCTGTAGAAGATCTCGTTGGGGTCCTTGGTCGAAACGTTTTCCTGAGTGATGTGGAACAGCGCAATGCTGTAGCGGTCCTGCGTACCAACCGGCTGGTACTTGAGCCCGGCTTCGACCTGTTCGCCCTCGGTTGGCTCCAACAGATCACCGTTCTCGTCCGTCGTGGCGTTGGGTGTGAACGACGTCGAATAGCTGAGATACGGTGCTAGCCCATTGTCGACGTGATACAGCAACCCGGCACGACCACTGACTTGGGTGTCGTCGAGCTCGGTGCTGGTATCGGTGTCGAGATTGGTGTTCTCGATGTCGACCCAGTCGTTGCGCAGGCCCACCACCAGGTGCCAGTTGTCCAGGGTCATCTGGTCCTGGAGGTAGACGCCGGTCTGGCTGAGTTCACGCTTTTGGTTGTCGGTGTAATACACCGAGATATCGCTGCCATACTGCGGATTCGTCACGTCAAGGTTGCTGGCCGTGCCGTAGTCCCAGGCCACGTCGTTCTCACGTTGCTGGTAATCGGCACCGAACAGCAAGGTATGCTCGACTGCGCCGGTTGCCAGGCGAGCCTCGAGCTGGTTGTCCACCGTCCAGGCCTGCAGGTCTTCCTCGCCGCCCGAGGCGTAGCGGATCAGCTCCGTGTCCGAGGCCCAGCCGTAGGCGTAGACCTGTTCCAGCTCGACATCCGACTCGAGATAGCGCGCTCGCTGGCGGAAAGTCAGGTCATCATTGAAGCGGTGATCGAACTCATAGCCGAACTGGCGCTGGGTGCGTTCGAACTTTTCGTAGTCCTCCTCCCCCTCGAAGAATTCATTGTCGATCTCGATGCCGTTGCGGCTTTCCACCGTGCCTTCGTAGGGCAGGCCGGAGTGGTAGCCGCCCTCGGGGTCTTTCTGCAGGTAAGCTTGCAGGGTCAGGCTGGTATCGTTGGAGATGTCCCAGGTCAGGGAAGGCGCGATGGCATAGCGTTCCTCCTCGACCGGGCCGAACTGCGTATCGGCGGCTTGTCCCAGCCCGACCAGGCGATAGGCGACGCGGCGCTCGTCATCCAGCGGGCCGGTGATATCGAAGGCGGCGCTGCGCTGATCGTTGCTGCCGACACCCAGCTGGATTTCCCGCTCGTTTTCGAATTCGGGGCGTTTGCTCTGCATGGCGACCAGGCCACCGGGAGAGGCGCGCCCGTAGAGTACGGAAGCCGGCCCCTTGACGACTTCGATGCTCTCGAGGAAGTACGGATCGATGGCCATCGAGCTGTACGAGCCACTGTCGCCCATCAGCTTGAGCCCATCGAGGAAGGTATTGTTGATACTGCCGTCGGAGAATCCGCGCAGGACAATGTAGTCGTAGCGGTTCGATGCGCCGATCTGGTTGGAAAAGACACCGGGCGTATAATCAGTTGCCCTCTGTACCGTCTGGGCACCTTTCTCTTCGATATCCTCGCGTGTAATGAGTGATACCGCCTGTGGCGTCTCGATGAACGGCGTATCGGTCTTGGTTGCGGCCTGGCCTGTCACCGTAACGGTATCCAGCGTCGCAGCATCGTCATTGGCCTGCTGGGCCGTGGCGGAAAATGGCAGAAGAGTGAGTCCCAGTAGCCACACCGGTACGGGGCGGTATGAAGGCTTGTCCTGCATGAATGCTCCTTGCGCTCGGTGAGTAATTATGACTGAGAATTATTCACGTTTGCGTTGCAGGCTGCGTATGCTGAACGCTGAAAACACTATGCCGTGTGACGAACCTCAACCGGATTGGAGTGTATGGCGGGAGCGGCTTATGCGCCTTGCCTAACCCTGACAGTTTCGAGCGTCGCTAGGTGCCACGCCGTAACGCTGGCGGAACGCCGTTGCGAAGTTAGTAGCATGGCGGTAACCGACCTGAGTGGCGACTTGCTGCACGCTTTCACCTTTCCGCAACAACTGGTACGCCAACGCAAGGCGCCGCTCACGCAGATAATCGAAGATTGACTGACCATAAGCCTGTCGGAATTTCTCACGCAGGCTGCTGGGACTCATGCAGCCCAACTCGGCCAGGGTGCGCAGTGAATGCGCATCGCCAGGGTGGCTGTCAAGTTGGGTACGCACACGTTCCAGCAGGCGTTGGTCGCGGGATGAGGCGGGCTGACTCCCGGTCGGAAGAGGAAGTCGGGGCACTAGCGTGCTGTCATAGGCAGACAGCGCGTGTGACAGTAACTGCAGGGCAAGGCCTTCTGCTTGCAGCAGAGCGGCGTTTCCTTGTGCCTGTAAACACAGCCATTCGGCCAGCGATTGGCGGAGCCCTTCGGGTACGGAAAGCGACCACAAACCTCCTTGGGCCTGGAGCAGCGGCGCCAGGCTGGCCAGGCGCGAATCGTGTTCCTGTGCCTGCTTGAGCACCGTCAGGTTGACCGCGCGGACCCGCTGCCCCGCAATATGCCGGGCACTGAGCGTCTGTTGGCAGGCATAGGCCAGCAGTAGTCCGCTTCCCGGTGTCAGGGTGCAGCGCCGATCGCCCAATTCCAGCTCGGCGCAGCCTTCCAGCATGACAATGATCGAGACGTGCGCTGGCGCATCCTCGCGCGCGTGGGTTTCGTAGGTCTGGTAGACGTTCAGGTCCGAACCGATCAGTTGCAGGCTCCTGCAAGGCTGGCATTCACCGATATAGCCCTCGGCAACCATGCAGCCCCCCAGGGAGCAATGCCGCTTTGACAAGGAGGGGAAGCGATGGGTCAGATGATAGCGATGCTCATAGGTGGTGAAATCCGCCACTGTGAGCCGACGGGCTGGCCTGGGCATTGCAGCCGGCGACGGCGAGTAAGACATCGGTTTCATGATCGCATCACCAGTCAGTATCGAAGTGGATGACAACTGCCAGTACTGGATTGACCGCTGTTAATGATAATACTTCGCGTTATCTTCGCGCCAGTTTTTGCTCGGCGCTGAAAGATACAGAGACGGCAAGATGTAAAAACGCCCACCATAAGGTGGGCGTGAAGGTACGAGCATTGTGGCAACGATCAGTACTGGTGCGACCAGGTCAGACTGTAGGTGCGCCCGCGGCCCTGGTAGTCGTAGAGATATTCGGGGCCGTAGGTGGGGGAATAGAAGCCTACAGCGCGTTGGCCCCAGGCGGTCGAGTACTGTTTGTCTAACAGATTGGAGACGCCCAAGGTGAACTTTCCGTAGCCGGTCTGCTGACTTCCTATGAAATCGAGCGTAGTGAAGCCTTCTATTTCTGCGTCTTCGTAATCCGTGTAGTCCCAAGCGTGATTGGCTTGCAACCGGAGGGAGCGTTGATAATCCGACCAGCCAACATGAAGCGTGGCTGTGTCCTGGGACGGGTAGGGTGCGTCAGTAATGCCACGGTCTTCCCAATCGTCATCAATCTTCCGCTCGGAGGCCAGGACGTGAAGCGTCCCGCCTACTTCCCAGTGGGTATCCACGTAACGAGTCACGGACGCCTCCAGGCCATAATCGCGGCGCTTATCATCCGTCTGGCTGATGCTTAGGTTCTCGTTGACCTCAATGCTCGAGTTGGACCAGGAATAATAAACGGCCGCCTGGGTCAACCAGTCGCCACCCTGATAGCGCCACCCCAATTCAACCTGGCGCGTCTTGATGCCATCCAGCGGGTTGTCGCTAACACTTTGGCCTTCGTTACCGTAATACTTCGATGGGTCGGGAAGTTCGAAGCCTTCGCTGTAGTTGGTCCACGTCTGGTGGCCATTGTGGAAATCGTAAAGTGCGCTGGCGTTATAAAGGGTCACGTCGTAATCGTTCTCACCGCCCGGTATATCCTGGAAATCGCTGATTTCGACATCCATGTGCTGCTGCCTGATACCGGCGCCGAACTTCAGTGAGTCCGTAGCCCACCATTCGCTTTGGGCAAAAGCCGACATGCCATCGATCTGGAAGCTGGGATAGCGGGGGGAGGTACCAGTCCCTTCCTGCACTAGACCGCCAGTGGCATCCGTGATAGCAGGGTCGAAACTCATATTATCTGCAGCGAACTCTTCGCGATCGAAATCTACACCATAAGTGAGGTTGACACTGTCCGTGACGTCCGATGAGAAAAGGGCCTTTATGCCGCTCAGGTCGGTGTCTTGCTTAGAGGTAGTAAAATAATAGCCGTTTACCTGTTCATCCGGGTCTATACGTCTATTTGCATTGTCATCTTCATAGTCTGCGTATGGGAAAGGATGAAAGCTTGACTCTTCCTCACGGTGGAATGCTTGCAAATAGAAGTTCTGGCCTAGCAGGTTTGCATGATGATAGTTGAGATTGAATAGCTTCCGCTGAGTACGTGGTTCCCTGTCAGCGCTGAACCCATCTCTGATCTCGGCATCATGCAGCAAATTGTTGTTTCTGCCTTGCACCGGCCCGTCGGCCAGATTGGGAAAATAAACGCCACGGTCGCCTTCATACCCTGAATCGTAAAGCTGTGCGCTGACGTCGAGTGTCTGGTTGGCATCGATAGCGAAGTTCAGGCTACCCATGACATCGATACTGCGATTGTCCTGCAGGTCGGTCTGGGCAATGTCGGGGAATATTTCATCACCGCTGGCATCATATTGGCGGCCATTGTCCTGTAGTGCCACGCCAATGCGCCCGCTTATCCGCTCGCTACCCCCTGACACGCCAATCGCAGCACGACGATCCAGATCGTTACTGTCGTTGAAGCCGGTCGTCACGCCCAGCTCCGTTTCAAGAACCGGTGGGCCCGCTTCGCCTTTCTTAGTAACGATATTGATGATGCCGCCCGTGGCGCCCCCGCCGTAAAGGCTGCTGGCGCCCGACAATACCTCTATGCGCTCGATATTGAAGGGGTCGATGGCGTCGAATTGACGGGATAGGCTGCGTGAACCGCTGATAGATACGCCATCGATCAAAACCTGAACATCTCTGCCACGCAGGTTCTGGCCAGCGTTGGTGCGGCCTTGGGGGCCGAAGTCCAAGCCTGGGACGAGTTTTCCCAAGGCGGTCTTTAAATCGGCGCCGGTATGGACTTGTTGCTGTAGCTCTTCACGCTCGACGACCCAGACAGTCCCAGGAATCTGACTGATCTGGGTCGGCGTACGCGAACCTACCACGACCATGGTGTCCTGGTCCTGCTGGGCGTGCGCTGACATGGCTGCCGATCCGGCAGCCACAAGGAGGCCATACGTGAATGTCTTTTTCATTGTCTGTTCCCTTGCTGCTGGCAACTTTTTGCCTGAACTCAGGGGCGCAAGGGTAAGAATATGCAAGAAAAAGTCAAACAATAATTATTTTCATTCGATTTAGCATATGGATTTTACGCAGGGATCGCGATCAGACTGATCACGTACGCTTCTAGGTGTGCATGCCGTCCGCTTAGCAGGCTACCGGCCGGCCAATGTTCGCTTAGCGTCTTGTTGAGTCGCAGGACGGTCTGCTGAGCATCAGGATTCCAGTCGATAAGCTGGGCGTCCTGAAAGTAAAAGCGTACGTTGACCAGTGGAAACAGCGCCTTGAACAGGCTCTCCTTGAGCGAGAATACCGCTGTTACGAAATGGGCCTGCTGTTCTACAGGCAGGGCCGCCATCAGATCCCGCTCCGCCGGAGTGAGAATTTGCGGCGCCAGCCGTTCGGCCCGCGCCAGCTCGAGCTGGCGTTCGGCATCCAGCCCTACCCCTTGATAGCACTCCGTCGGTGCAACCATGGCGGCTGCGAGATCGCCGCTATGCGTGATCGAACCTACCGTGCCGCTGGGCCAGAGCGGCGCCTTGCTCTCGGCCATTCCCGGGACATGGGGCGTGCCGGTCAGCCGCTGCAGCGCCTCGCGGGCACAGAGCCGGCCCGCAAGGTATTCAGCTTGCCGCTTGGGCGCTGCATTTCGTAGCGTATCGGGCAGCGGGATGCCGCTATGGATAAAATCATCGACAACCAGACGCTGACGGTCGAAACGCACCGAGTACGAGCGGACGTAAGATAACGCAGTCTGCCATGGCCACGAGGCATCCAGAGCATGGCAACAGGCGGGTAGCGATAGCGACATGGATCAGCGGTCTTCCAGCCGTGCATCAAGTTCGACCGGCACCTCGTCGCCGATCTCCTCGTACCCCAGCAGCATGAATATCGTGCGTGCAGTCTGGTTCTGCATCAGCTCCTTGCCATCGAGCGCAACGCGTTCGGCATTGCGTACATGCAGGGTATTCCCGGACTCACGAGTGATGCGGACCTTCAACGGCTCTTGCTGCCTCTGGCCCTGGTTATCCACACCCAGCATGACCGTTTCGGTTATCGATTCGCCGACATTCAGGGAGTCGAGCCGCTCGGGAGACAGTTGAACAGTCACCGTAGTCAGCGTTGTATCGGCCAGGCCGGATAATAATGGGGGTAACTGCCCGACACGCTCTAGAATGTCAGTCTGACGTAGACGGAGCGGCACCCGCAGTGTTCCGTCATTGCCAAGCGTGCCTTGAAGCTGGCTTACCCGGTGGGTATGCGGAACAGGGCCGGTTGGGGTAATCTCGACGACCGTCGCCTCGACGCGTGATTGCTCGGGTATGAGCTGCCAGGCTGCTTGGGCCGGTGTCCCCAGCAGCAGGGCAGCACCTGCCGCGGCGACCAGAGAGCGCGCGCGGGGTAGGCGGGATGTGATGTGGTTGGATAGCATAGCAGCCCTCCGTGGTGATGTGGCTCGCTGTTCGACAACGAAAACGCGGCTGGTTTCCTTCATTATCATTCGCTATCATACGCCACCACTGTCAGGGCCTATAGCTCAGTTGGTTAGAGCAGGGGACTCATAATCCCTTGGTCGCAGGTTCGAGTCCTGCTGGGCCCACCAATAAAATCAGGTGGTTACGGGGATTTAAGAGGCTCTCCGTTAGTGTCTGGTTGCGGTTTGGTTGCTGATCCGCGGCAACCTTGCAACCACTCCATCCCACCTAGTTGGATCCGCATGAGCGTAGCGGCTGGTCACTGTCATTGACGAATGCCCTAGCAGATCGCGAATACTCGTTAACGTCTCTCCCTTGCTGGCAAGCAAGGATGCGTAGCAGTGCCGTAGATCATGGAAGCGAATATCAGGGCGACCAATTTTCTCCCTGGCTTTCTCGAACGCTCCACGCACCTTATCCCCAGTCGTGTCGAAGGGCAGGCTTGCTACCAGTGGCTGCGCCTCGTCGGACAGCGGGATCACCCTTGGCTTTCCGTTCTTCGTCTGGTTTGGCCTGAGCACGATCCGGCCGTCGTAGACGTTCCCCGGTTCCAGCCCCATCAACTCTCCTCGCCTCATCCCAGTAAGCATGGCCAGCAAGATCACCTGACGCTCGACCTTGTAACGCTCGGGGACTGCCTCCAGCAACTCGCCAAGCTCGAGTTCGGTCAGGTAAATATGCCGCTCGTTCTTGGGTGATGGCTTGCGTAGCTTGCCGTCCAGTGGTAGGTCCAACCAGTCCCATTCGCGGTATGACAGCGAGAGCACCCGCTTAACAACCTGAATGCGATTGTTGATGGTCGACTGTGCCAGCCCTTTCTCCTTGAGAGCCTTTTGCATCCTACGGTAATGAAGCCCTAGAGCAGGTCGGCATCATCTTCAATCACGGCGTGGGCTACTCGCCGGACAGCCTGGTGGGCCAGGACGGGCTCATCGAGATCAAGACCAAGCTGCCCAAGTACCAGGTCGAGCTGCTGCTGGCCGATGAGCTACCCCAGGAGCATGTCGCGCAATGCCAGGGAGGGCTGTGGGTCAGTGAGCGGGAGTGGCTCGACTTCGTCAGCTACTGGCCAGGGATGCCGCTGTTCATCAAGCGGGCCTACCGGGATGATGCACTGATTAAGACCCTTGCCGAACGCGTCGAAGCCTTTCACGAAGTGCTCGAGACAGCAATGAACCATGCCAAATTCCAGGCCGGCGAAGTGGCCGGTACCTATCAGGTGGCCTCCGCCGTCACCGAAGCCGATATCTTTCACATGGCCAAGCAACTGGCACGTCGACGCCTGGCCCGTGGACGAGTCATCAGCCAGCCGGCCCGCGCCTTCGACTACCTGCAGGTCCTGCTCCAGGACTACGAGCATGAGGTGTTCAGTGCCTTGTTCCTGGACAGTCAGCATCGAGTGATCCGCTTCGAGGAGCTCTTCCGCGGCACGATCGACTCGGCCAGCGTCCATGCGCGTGAGGTCGTCAAGACGGCGTTAGCTCACAATGCAGCGGCAGTGATCCTGGTTCATAACCACCCTTCGGGCAATCCCGAGCCCAGTGATGCCGATTTACGTATCACTCAGCGCCTGAAGGAGGCTCTCGGCCTGGTCGATATTCGAGTGCTGGATCACGTGTTAGTCGGAGGAGAGGGCTACGTCTCTGTGGCAGAACAAGGAAAGCTTTGAATCTTCCTTCGGAAAAGCAGCAGAAGGCCATGAAGCCCTCCCGATCAGGGAGGGCTTCATGGCTGGACAAAGGATCATAGTTTTTGTTTTTAGCCGGCTAGTAACTAACAATGCTGCTCATTGCCGATTCACATAGGCCAATCCGGTTGAAAGCAGGCTAACCCCCCTATAGATTAAGCAACCGGTTCAGATCAGGGCTGCTCCATCCTTCAAGCAGTGCAAACTCAGGTGAGATGGTAACCCCATCTCCCATAGGAAGCGAAAACATGGCCGAGATGGAAGATCGCTGGTTATCCGTAGACGAAATAGGCAAGCACCTCGGTGTCAGCAATGACACCGTGTATCGCTGGATCGACAAGCATTCAATGCCCGCCCACCGTATGGGTCGATTTTGGAAGTTCCAAAAAGCCGAGGTAGATGAATGGGTCAAAGCCGGTGGCGCCGCCGAAACGCCAAACAAGGGTGAGCGCTCCGAATGAGCCAGGGCAGGTATCGAATCTCCTTCACGTCCGGCAGCTTGTATCACCGGGAATCGGTGAAGCTAGCCGAGTTGTACCTGTCGCTCCATGACTGGGAAAAGGTGCGGGCTCAGGCGCTTGCTGACAACCTGCTACAGGCCAGGACGGAAAGCACGGCAAAGCGCACCTGCAGAGAGGCGATTGCACGGTTGAAAACGTTGAATGATGGAGAACTCGCTTTTTTGCCGGAGGCAAACCACCAAGACCAGGCTCACCTCCTATGGGTTGCAGTGTGCCGTCTGTACCGTTTTATCGCGGATTTTGCGATGGAAGTGCTCCGAGAACGGTATGTAGCAATGAAGCTGGATCTTAGCTTCGAGGACTTCGATGCCTTCTATAACCGTAAATCTGAATGGCATGACGAGCTTGATAGTGCCAGCGCTTCAACGCGGGACAAATTGCGGCAGGTCCTGTTCAGAATGCTGCGGGAGGCTGGGCTGTTAGGGAAAGACAAAACCATCAACGCGGTACTGCTAAGCCCAAGGCTGGTTGAGCTGCTTCGTCAGAACAACCCTGACGAGTTTCTGTACTTTCCAGTCTATGAATCAGATATCAAGGGGATGTCAAAGTGAGAAAAGACATTTCCAAAATGCCGATGCAGGATCGACTCCAGCACTTGTTCAACGTTGTATCTGGCCAGCGATTCCTGAACAAACAGGGGCTGGGCAATGAAGTGCCTTTCTTCATCTGCCCCTACCGGCCTGAAGAATCCGTCGAAATGGAGCGTCTTCATCGGCAGCTGGTAAACCGACTGGAGCAGGCGGGCATCCGGATCCTGAGCATCAACCTGTATGACCTGGCCGTTGGCATTTTGAGAGAAAGAGACATCTGGAACCAGGTATTGGAGCTCGAGCCCACGGTCTCAAAGGATCAGCTGAAAGAGCTGTTACAGGGAGTGCTGGATCCGGAAGCTCATTTGGTGCCCGCTATTGCGGCAAAACTCCAGTCCGTTGAGTTTGACGTGCTGTTTCTTTCAGGGGTGGGGGAGGTCTTTCCCTACATACGCTCACATAACGTGCTCAACAACTTACAAAGCACCGCCAAAGACCAGCCAACGGTGATGTTTTTCCCAGGCTCCTACACTCACTCCCTGGAAACCGGGGCATCATTGGATCTGTTCGGCAGGTTGCATGACGACAAGTACTACCGTGCGTTCAACATATTTCATTACGAAGCCTGAGCGGACGACATTATTCGAGGCGTAATCATTAAGGGAAGCGCAATGACATTGAAGAATATTTTTCTAAAGCCCGTTGATCGCCCCATTGAAGGCGTTATCAAAGCCGACGATGAAGCCAGTCTACGCCTCGAAATTGAAGAATATGTACTGACCAACGAAGTCGAGAAACGCCTCGAAGAGTTCCTGGATGCTTACAATAACTACGAGGGAGCGAACGGCGTATGGGTGTCCGGCTTCTTCGGTTCGGGTAAGTCCCACCTGCTCAAGATGCTGGCCCTTTTGCTTGAAAACCGGGAGATGGATGGTGCCTCAACCCTAGATCTGTTCCTTCCCAAGTGCAGCGAAAATGAGATTCTCCGGGGCGACCTAAAGCGAGCCGTCTCAATACCGGCGAAGAGCATCCTGTTCAATATCGATCAGAAAGCCGATGTCATTAGCAAAACCCAGATCGATGCACTTCTGGCCGTATTCGTTAAAGTCTTCGACGAGATGTGCGGCTACTACGGCAAGCAAGGGCACATTGCCCAGTTTGAGCGCGATTTGGACAGCCGTGGACTGTACGAGCAGTTCAAAGCCCAGTACGAGGCCATCGCTGATCGCTCCTGGCAGAAAGGCCGAGAGCAGGCCCTTCTAGAAGGAGCGAATATCGCCAAGGCTTACGCCGCTGTGACCGGCGGCGATCAGCAGTCTGCAATGGGTATTCTCGATAAGTACCGCAGCGAATACCGTGTCTCTATCGAAGACTTCGCGGACAATGTGAATGGCTATATCGAGAAGCAAGCAAAGGAGGGAGACCACAAAGAATTCCGCCTGAACTTCTTCGTCGATGAGGTGGGTCAGTACATTGCCGACAACACCAAGCTGATGACTAATCTTCAAACCATTGCCGAGAGCCTCGCTACCAAATGCCGGGGCCGGGCCTGGATAATTGTCACCGCCCAAGAAGAAATGAAAAACGTTGTGGGCGAAATGGGAAAACAGCAGGGGCATGATTTCTCGAAGATCCAGGCGCGCTTTAATAACCGCATGAAGCTATCCAGCGCGGACGTGGCGGAAGTGATCCAGAAGCGTCTATTGACCAAGACCGAAGATGGTGTCAATCAGCTGTCTGACGTCTACCACGCACAGGCGAACAACTTCAAAACCCTCTTTGATTTCGCGGACGGGTCGGCCACCTACCGGAACTTCCGGGACAGGGACCACTTCATCCACAGCTACCCCTTCGTCCCCTACCAGTTCGCGCTGTTTCAATCAGCGATCCAGAATCTGTCGCAGCATAACGCCTTCGAAGGAAAACACAGTTCCGTCGGTGAGCGCTCCATGCTGGGGGTCTTCCAGCAGGTCGCCATCCACATCGGAAACCACGAGGTAGGCCAGTTGGCCACCTTTGACTTGATGTTCGAGGGCATTCGCTCTGCCCTAAAATCACAAATACAGCGCGCAATTATCCAGGCCGAGAAACACCTCGATAATGCCTTCGCCATCCGTCTTTTGAAGGCCCTGTTCCTGGTCAAATATGTCAAGGAATTCAAGCCCACGGTGCGCAACCTCTGTGTGTTGATGCTCGATGCCTTCGACCAGGATCTACCGGCGCTTCGCAATAAGGTCGAGGAAGCCCTGAGCCTCCTGGAGCAACAGACCTACATACAGCGCAACGGGGACCAGTACGAGTACCTGACGGACGAAGAAAAGGACGTCGAGCAGGAGATCAAGAACACGGAGGTCGAATCATCGGACGTCTCGGACGAACTGGAAAAGATCGTTTTCGACTACGTCATCAAGCAGCGCAAGATCCGTTATGACGCCGGCTCCTCCCAGAGCCAGGGGCAGGACTACTCCTATTCGCGCAAACTGGATGATCGTCTGCATGGGCGTGAGTACGAGCTCTCAATCAACATCATCAGCCCATTTCATGAGCATACCGACACCGAGCAAATGCTCCGTACAGCCTCAACGTACAAGGCGGACGAGCTGTTTGTGCTCATGCCGTCGGACGAGCGCCTGGTGCGGGATCTGCTCATGTTCAAGCGCACCGAGAAGTACATCAAGCAGAATATTTCCGTTACCCAGCAGGAAGCCGTCAAGCGGATCTTGAATGACAAGGGCTTCCAGAACCGTGAGCGTGAGGCCAGGCTCCGGCAGCAGGTTCAGACTCTCATTGGCAAGTCCAAGTTGCTCATCGGTGGCGCGGATGTGGAAGTGGCGAATGAGGACGCCCAGACCCGCATCATTCGAGGCTTCCATGAGTTGATTTCGCGGGCTTATCCCAACCTCCGCATGTTGCGCGGCGTTTCCTACACGGAAAACGACATCAGCAATTGCCTTAACCGCACAGATGATGGCCTCTTCGGTAACGACGCCACGTCTCTGGCGGAATCCGAGCAGGAGGTGCTGGCGTTCATTCAGAGCAACAACCGGGGCGGTGTCCGTACCACCCTGAAGAGCCTGCTGGAAAAATTCGAGCGCAAACCCTACGGCTGGTATTACGCCGCGATTCTCTGCACCCTGGCCAACCTGTGCGCCCGTGGCAAGGTGGAAGTTCGTCTGGACGGGAACATCCTAGAGGACAGCGAGCTGGAACGCGCCCTGCGTAATACACACGGCCACGGCAACGTTGTGCTGGAACCACAGATTGAGTTCACCGCCTCTGAGGTCCGGGCGCTCAAGTCGTTCTACGAGGACTTCTTCGACAGCCCGCCCCGCAGCAGCGAAGCCAAGGCCCTGGGTAAAGAGGCCGGCGAAGCCTTCCAGGAGATGTACCACGACCTGGATCGGCGGATAGCGCAGGTCGACCAGTACCCGTTTCTTAATGCCTTGAAACCGGCCCTGGAGACGCTGAAAGAAGTTGCCGGAAAGCCCTACACCTGGCACCTGGCGGAATTGGGCAAGCAGGAAGACCAACTGTTGGACCTGAAAGAGGATGTCATCGACCCCATCCGCAAGTTTATGGGCGGCTCACAAAAAGACATCTACAACCAGGCTCGGTCCTTCCTGCAGAGCCAGGAGCCCAACTTTATCTATGTGTCTGGAGACGAGATCGAGCAGATCCGCACCATCCTGAACGATCCCAGCTGCTACAAGGGGAATCGCATCCAGCAGCTCAAGGGCCAGCTGGATAGCCTACAGGAGCGCATCGATGAGAAAGTGCAGCAAACCCGAACTCAGGCAGAAACGTCCCTGAAGACCATGCAGGAACGCATGCAAAGCATGGACGAATATCAGTCCCTGCCGGAGCCGCGCCAGGATGAGCTCAATAAACCGTTCCGTGGCTTGGTCGATTACATCGGTCAGGAGCGTCTTATTGCCGTGATCAAGGACCGGACCCGGTACTTTGAAGAAGAGGGCTACCAGAGGCTATTGGGCAAAATGGTGGCCCTAGCCAATCAGAAGTCAGCACCGACAGAGGATCCCGAGCAGCCCCGAGGTAGTCAGAAAGAGGGCCAAAATGGGGGGCAGCCTCATGAAGTCAGGGAATCGCCAGCCGACTATGTTCACACCCGCAACCTTCGTGTCGCTTTCGACAAGGCCTGGTTGGCCGACGAGAGTGATGTGGACCGGTACCTGAATGCTCTGCGCGAGGCTCTGCTGATTGAAATCCAGCAAGGCTACAAGGTTCAAATCTAAAAGTGCCGACCTAGTGCTCGCCACATAGGGGCAAGTAAATACGTGCGGTGCACGTAAAACCCGAGCGAATTCGAGCGGCTCACGTATTTTAGTGTCCCAGTGAAGGCAGTAGCCGACCGGGTGCTGGGTCAGGAGATATTAAATTAGCGGAAAGCAATAATGATAGACCGGCTTGAACTCAAAAACTTTACGTCATTCGGTAATCTGGACATCGATTTTTCGCCCAAGATAAACGTGATCATTGGCGAGAACGGTACGGGCAAAACCCACCTGCTCAAGGCGGCTTACGGACTTTGTGCGGGCGCGTCGTTTTTCAAGCACAAACCGGGTCTCGGTAAAGCTGAGCTCGAAGCGGCATTGACAGCCAAGTTCTTGCGCCTGTTCATGCCTCTAGATGACAAGCTGGGGAAGATGCATTTCCACGGCGCCAGGGAACACGCCAGTTTAACCGCACAGTTTGCAGAAGGGCAGAAGGTTAACGCGACCTTTTTCAACAACTCCTCTGAGCTTTCGATTAAGGAATCACAAAGCTATGCCAAGTACCGGGCTAAGCCCGTGTTCATCCCAACCAAAGAGGTGCTCTCTCTGGTCAAGGGTATGGCCGACGAAGCACACGACCAGAAGACGGTTGAGCTGATATTTGATGATGGCTACGTCGATCTTGCCAAAGCCCTGACCAAAACCAATGACGAAGACCTGGACGCACGAATCAATGAAGATCCGAGGCTGAATTCGATTATTCCGCAACTGGTCAGCCTGATTGGTGGGCGATATCAGTGGGAAAACGGTGGCTTCTGCTTCCAGCCGGGTGAGTACCGGGAAAAGCCCTCCCCTAAACGGACCAATTCCAAATCTGCCCAAGCGTATCAAGACTCCACAGTGACAGAGTTCGTTGCAGAAAGGGGTCGTCAGTACTCCAGCAGCATGACAGCGGAAGGCTTCAGAAAGATCGGTATCCTGCACAGGCTGCTGAGTAACGGCGTGCTGTCGCCTGGATCCAGTGGCCCACTGTTTTGGGACGAGCCGGAGTCGAATATGAACCCCAAGCTGATGAAGCTGCTTGTTCAGGTTCTTCTGGAACTGGCCAGAAATAACCAGCAAGTCATTCTCGCTACCCATGATTATGTGCTGCTCAAGTGGTTTGATTTGCTGGCCAACCCAAAGCAGGGACATCACATTCGCTTCCATGCGCTGGTCAACAAGGGTAGCCAAGTCACTCTTCAGTCAGCGAATAGCTACAAAGAGCTGGATAACAATGCCATAGCGAACACGTTCGATGATCTGTACGACGAAGAGGTCAAGCGCTCGCTCGGGGGTAAGGCATGACTCTTCTCTCTGAAGACGACCTGGAATTCGATTTCAGCGATGCCATTGAAGCTGTTCGCTTCGATGACGACTCGCTACATGGGCAGAGCACCATGAAGCGAGTTGATTTTATTGCGGAGTATGAGGATCGCTTCGTTTTTTTAGAAGTAAAAGACCCTGATAACCCTGTCGCGGCCAATCCTGAAGCATTCAGACAAAAGCTCGTTAGTGGCAATTTAATACCGGACTTAGCGGGGAAGTATAGAGACAGCCTCTGGTTCCGAGCCCTCAGCGGTAAGGCGGGAAAACCAGTACATTATGTCGTCCTGCTTTCCATGGCCGCTCTCGATCCCGCACTGCTGCTAGCCAAACAAGATGAGCTGCACCGCTGCCTGCCCTTGAATCACAAAGACTGGTCTCATCCGTTTGCACAGGCATGCGTAATTCTCAACCTGGACCAGTACAGGAAACAATTCGGAACCCATACCGTCCGAAGAAAAAGTGCGGGAGACTAATTCATGGAAACATCGAAACTTAAAAAATTCGCCCAATTCGCTCGCCGCAGCCTGCTCGAACAGGTTACAGCCAAGCTCAAGCTGGTTTTAGCCGAAGAAAGCCCCGCCCGGCGAGAAAGGCCACAGGCAATTAAAAAGCTGGAAGAGGCGATAGCCGAGCAGGGCAAAGAACAGGTTATCGAGCGGGTGGCCTATATCTGGTTCAACCGCTTCTGCGCCCTGCGCTTTATGGACGTGAACCGTTATAACCGCATTGGCGTGGTTTCTCCCGCTGAGGGGCAGTTCCAGCCCGAGATCCTGGCTGATGCCAAAATGGGCCATATCGATGCAGAAATGGTGTCGGAGTCAACCTGCCAAAAGATCTTTACCCTGCTGGATGGCAAAACACCCAGCCAAGATCCGCAGGGGGAAGCCTATCGCCTGTTGGTCGTCGCGGCCTGCAACTATTGGCACAGCGCCATGCCATTTCTGTTCGAACGCATTGACGATTACACCGAGCTTTTGATGCCGGATGATCTGCTCTCAGGCAACTCAATCCTGGCCTATACCCGCGAAGCCATGACGCCGGATTCCTGTGAAGATGTCGAGGTTATCGGCTGGCTGTACCAGTTCTATATCTCCGAAAAGAAAGACCAGGTATTCGCTGATCTCAAGAAGAACACGAAGGTTACTCCCGAAAATATCCCGGCGGCAACCCAGCTATTCACGCCGCACTGGATAGTGCGTTATCTGGTGGAGAACTCACTGGGCCGCCTCTGGATGCTCAACCGTCCCGACTCTAGCTTAATCGAGCATATGGATTACTACATCAAGCCGGAAGAGCCTGAGACAGACTTCCTGCGCATCGGTAGTCCGGAGGAAATCAAGATCTGTGACCCTGCCTGTGGGTCGGGCCATATGCTGACGTATGCATTCGATTTGCTCTATGTGATTTACGAGGAGGAAGGTTACGAACCCGCCGATATTCCGGCCAAGATCCTGGCTCATAACCTGTATGGCATTGAGATCGACGAGCGGGCCGCCGAGCTAGCCGCCTTTGCTCTGACCATGAAGGCGCGGGCCAAGCAGCGCCGGTTCTTCCGGAATGCCGTGCAGCCGAATGTTGTCGTGTTGGAAAATGTGATGTTTACCGACACCGAGATACAGGAAGTGGCCTCCGTGGTGGGCAACAATCTGTTCACCGATGAGTTGCGCGAGACTCTTGGCCAGTTCGAGCAGGCGAAGAATTTCGGCTCGCTGATCGTACCTAAGTTGCGCGACCCGGCCGAGACGCTGCGAATGGTGGAAGAGCGAGACTTTGGCTCCGATCTGTTGCTGAAGGAGGTGCAGGCGCGCGTGGTCGAAGTGCTGCGAATGGCAGAAGCCCTCTCGCCCCAATATCATGTCGTAGTAGCAAACCCACCGTATATGGGCGGTAGAGGTATGAACCCTAAACTCGATGCCTTCGCGAAAGCACATTACGAAGATTCCAAATCTGATCTCTTCGCTATGTTCATTGAAAGGTCAGCAGCTTTGGCACGGAATTTCGGCTTTGTAAGTATGATTACTATGCAGAGTTGGATGTTCCTATCGAGGCATCAGAAGCTTCGCGAGAAAATTGTCGAAGGCCTTCCTATTAGATCAATGGCGCATCTTGGCACTGGTGCTTTCGACTCCATCGGTGGGGAAGTGGTTTCAACAACAGCATTTGTATTGGCAAAAAATGGGAAGACCACGGAGCAAGGCAGCTTCGTTGATCTTCGTGATGGAAGATCAGAGGCAAAAAAATCAGAAGCGTTGAGAAAGGCCGCAAACGGAGAAAGCTCAATAAATATAGTTAGCTCTAAGACGTTTGAAGAAATCGATGGAAAGCCCATTGCACATTGGATATCCGATAAATTCCGGTCATGTTTTAGAGATCTCAATGCAATCAAGGATGTGTTCAAGCCCGCAGTAGGACTGAACACAGGTGACAATGATCGGTACTTGAAGCAATGGTTCGAGGTAGGGCATGTCGGGATTTTTTTTCACGCTAACGACCTTCAAGAAGCAGCAAATCGAACCGAAAAGTGGTTTCCCTACAATAAAGGTGGAGGCCACAGGAAGTGGTATGGAAATCAAAGTCACGTAATAAACTGGCAATACGACGGCCAAGAGGTCAAGCGCTTCGCGACACTACGAAACAAAGGTAAGCATTGGTCTAGATACATTCAGAACTTGGATAAAATGTTTCTGGAATGTGTGACTTGGTCTGACATTTCGACGACCTCGTTCGCAGCGCGTTTTTCTCCTGGCGGTTTTTTATTTGATGTGAAGGGGTCGTCAGGAGTTCCTCATCGAGCAGAAGACCTTAGCCCTGTATTAAGCCTCTTGTGCAGCAAATTAATGCCCGAGTTCATGCGATGCGTCAACCCTACGTCAACCTTTCAGGTAGGTGATTTGGCGCGTGTCCCATACGCAAGACCCAAAGAGCTTCGCAACCTCAGCGCTAATGAACTGCAAACCGTAAAAATTACCAAGTCCGACTGGGACGCCTATGAAACCTCATGGGATTTCACCAGACTCCCGCTACTCTTGTCCGACCATCGGGCTGAGACGCTCGCGGCCACTTATAATGCTCTTCGTACTCATTGGCAGCGCATGGCCAAAGAGATGCAGAGC
Organism: Modicisalibacter luteus DSM 23508; assembly: GCF_000378505.1. Lineage (GTDB taxonomy): Bacteria > Pseudomonadota > Gammaproteobacteria > Pseudomonadales > Halomonadaceae > Modicisalibacter > Modicisalibacter luteus. Next base: position 70,746 of record NZ_KB900001.1, read on the forward strand.
CTGGAGGAAGAGAACAACCGTATTTTTATTGATGCCTATGGTCTGCAGGACGAGTTGACGCCGGATGTAGCGCTGGAGGATGTCACTCTGACGTGCAACCCCCACTATCGTTACGACAACAACAAACGTGAGGAGGAGCTGGAGGCGCTTCTGCTGGCCGACACAATGCGTGATCTTGTGTCATATGCCGTAGGCTGCATGTTCGGACGCTATGCCCTGGAAGAACCGGGGCTGATCCTAGCCAACCAGGGCGAAACTATCGGGGATTATCTGAAACTTATCCCTGAGCCGAGCTTCCCAGCTGATGATGACAATGTCATCCCCATGCTCGATGGCGATTGGTTTACCGACGACATTACTGAGCGCTTCCGTGAATTCCTGCGCATCGCTTTTGGCGAAGAGCATTACGAGGAAAATCTCCGCTTTGTCGAGCAGGCACTGGGCAAGGACATCCGCAAGTACTTCCTAAAGGACTTTTATAACGACCACGTGCGTCGTTACAAGAAACGGCCCATCTACTGGCTGTTCTCCTCACCCAAGGGCTCATTCAATGCGCTGATCTATATGCACCGCTACCAGACTCATACCGTGGGCACGGTGCTGGAGTATCTGCGCGATTTCAAAGACGAGAAGCTGAAAGCCCGGAAAAACCATCTGGAAGCCGTCAGTATCAGCACGGGGGCCTCCCAGGGCGATAAGACCAAGGCCCTGAAAGAGATCGAGAAGATCAACAAAATCCTCGCCGAGCTGGATGACTACGAGCGGGATGTGCTCTACCCGTTGGCAACGGAGCAGAAGGAAATCAATCTCGATGACGGGGTGAAGTTTAATTATCCCAGATTTGGCGAAGCCTTGAAGAAAATTCCAGGATTGTCCTGAAGCAGTAAGGAGCTGTCGGCATGGCGGGTGAGTACGAGAAGGCCATTACTATCAAAGACTCAATTGATGCTATCAACCAGCGAGACTATCTGCTGCCGGCAATACAGCGGAAGTTTGTCTGGAGCAGTCACCAGATTTGCGTGCTGTTCGACTCCATCATGCGTGGTTACCCCATCAACACTTTCATGATGTGGGAGATCAAGGATGATGGCATCAAGAACGACTACAAGTTCTACGAGTTCTTGAAGTCCTACTGCCAGCGCTTCAGTGAGGAGAACCCTCACGTTCCAACCAATGCCAGTTATAAGGATTTCAGAGCTGTCATTGATGGCCAGCAGCGTCTTACATCCCTCTACATTGGTCTTTGCGGTACATACGCGTACAAGAAGCCCAGGGTTTGGTGGCCTAGCACTCGCGACGACCGGGTGTTGCCGCCCCGCAAGCTGTATCTGGACCTGAAAGCACCTCTGGAATCGGAAGATGATGAATCATTGATGTATTACAACTTCAGGTTCCTGACAGACCGGCAATATAAGGACTCATTGGCTTCAGAGGCCCCGGCCCACCACTGGCTTTGCATGCATGAAATACTTAGGTATCCAAACCACGTAAGTAGCGATGATGTGCTTCTGGAGGTGGTAATACCAGAGCTCGAACGACGAGGGCTCAATGCGAATGCTTTTGCCCGGAAGACACTGCTGAAAGTTTATGACGTGATCCGCTCTCAGCGGATCATCCATTACTTCAATGAAAATAGTCAGCAAATTGACCATGTTTTAGATGTGTTTATCCGCACCAACAGCGGAGGCACAAAGCTGGATTTTTCTGACCTCTTGATGTCGATAGCTGTTGCCCATTGGAATGGTGATTTTCGGAAAGAGCTTGATGATTTGACCCAGCACATCCATCAGAGCACTGAAATGGGCTTCTACATTGAGCGTGACTGGTTGTTAAAAACCTGCTTGATGCTGACGGAAGCCGATGTTCGCTTCAAAGTAAGAAACTTCAAAGGTGAGCAGGTTGCCCGAATCCAGCAAGAGTGGCCCGATATCAAGGAGTGTATCACCGAAACATTTCGCCTCGTGCGGCGGTTCGGTATTACGCCGCAGTCCCTGACCTCCAGAAATGCTGTTATTCCCATCTGCTACTACCTATATAAAAAATGCTCTGGAGGAGAGCCGCTCTTTAGGAAGATTAATAACCTGGCGAAATGCCACGAGCACCGTGCGGTGATAAGCCAGTGGTTTTACATGGTGCTGTTGAAAGGGGTCTTCGGCGGCCAAGCCGACTCGATTTTAAGCAGCATGAGGGATGTTCTGGAAAAACACCTCACCGACAATGCCTTCCCTTTGCCCGCGATCATCGAGCGTTACAAGGCGACGAACAAGGATCTACGTTTCGATGAAGAAACCCTCGATAAACTACTGGAAACCCAGCATGGAGAGGGGCGCTGCCGCGCGTTACTGCATTTACTGTTCCCGGAAATGAACGTTTCAGAGATCTTTCACATTGACCACCTGCACCCGAGGGCGGCATTTGACAAGAAGATGCTGAAGAGAGCCAGTTTACTGACTGATGACGAGCAGTTGATGGAGTTTTATCGCGACCCAGTCCATTGGAATGCGATCCCCAATCTCCACCTACTGAATCATTCGCAAAACCTGTCCAAGAAAGATCGCCCTTTGAAGGAATGGCTTTCTGACCCAAATGTGCATTTAACTCCTAGAGACCTGCTCATCGAGAATGCGGATCTGGAATTTACCTCATTCAAGGCGTTCTATCTGGCCAGGCGGGAAGCCCTGAAACAGCGCTTGATATCCAGAGTCTACATGTCCGCGCCGCTGTCGGCTGAGAGTGTCGCTGATAGTGAGGACGAAGATTTGCAAGAGGCGGTCTCATGAGCAGCCAGATTCAAAGGGCTTTAACCCGACTATTTGACAAACACCGGATCATTTTCTGGTACGACGCCAAACAGGAGCTGCGCGGTGACTTCGAGACGGTTTCCATTCCGGACGTGGAGAAACTGGAGATCGCCAACAACGAGTACGGCCTGAAACATCGCATTCTTCGGGAGTCACCGGAACAGAAGTTCCTTTTGTACAAGGAGGGGCCGCAACCAGAGGATCTGGACAACTGGTTGCTGGACGTACAGTTGGCCCACGGTGAATTCCGGACCGACCAGGTGGCCATCTGGCTGTCCGAACTGGAATTGGGCCTCGAGTTCGCCGAGGTGGCCCAGGCTCACGCGGAGTTTTTCCAGGCGATCAAGCGCAAGGAGGCGTTGAAGAAGTTGCTGAAACCGGACGACACCGCCGGTCAGCTGCGCCTAAAGATGCTGGCTGTATGTGCCGGTAGTGAGCCCCGTATGGACTCGGTGGTGGAAACCCTGCTGCAGCAACTGGCGGAAGACCGTGATGATGGCATCCGGCTGATTGAACGGTGCGGTCTGGATAGCTTCCTATGGGAACAACTGACCCGTTTCTACGGCTACGAGGCCAGTGAACCTAGCCTGCGCGACTTTGTGATTGAGCTTTTCAAGTCTTGCTACGCCATGGGCACTGATGGCGAGGTTAAACTGACCGGCGATGCCTTAGTGTTCCTCAAACGCTGGAAAGACAGCCGGCAGTTCGAGCAAGGTTTTGAAACTCTGTCTGCCGAGTGTGCTGAGGTGCTGGGCATTGAGCAGGATCTCGGTAAGCGGGACTTCCGGGACCTGGTTGAGCTGGACTACTTCCGGCTAATCGATCAAAAGATTATCAGTGACCTGGTGCGGGCGGTGGTTGGCCGCACGGTTACCAGCGGCGATGTGGCATTGTGGGTGCGGCAGCGGCGCCAGGGCCATTGGTACGAGGATTTTCGGAACCTATACGAGGCCATTGAGTTTGCGGCCCGTTTTATCCAGATGCTGGGTGAGGCTCGTCTCACCATGGACAGCCTCTCCGACGGCGTTCAGCGATACAGCCGCTCCTGGTTCCAACTGGATCAGCTCTACCGCAAGTTTACCTACCATGTGCGCATGTCTGGCCAGTCATCGTTGATGGGCGAGCTTAGTGAGCAGGTGGAGAACCTGTATTCCAACAACTATCTGCTCAAGCTGGGCGATGGCTTCCAGGTTCACGTAGATGCCGCGCCGCGCTGGGAGGCCTATCGGGTTATTCAGCAAAAGGCCTTTTTCGAGCACTGGGTTCGCCCGTACCTGCGCAAGGACAAACGGATCTGCGTGATCATTTCCGACGCCATGCGCTATGAGATTGGTGACGAGCTGCTGGGCCTTATCCGACAGGAAGATCGCTACAGCGCGGAGCTCGAACCGGCACTCTCAACCCTGCCTAGCTATACCCAGCTCGGTATGGCGGCGCTACTGCCCAACAAGGCGCTGGCGATCGCCGACAACGATACCGGCACGGTACTGGTAGACGGCCAGAGCTCACAGGGTACGGCCAACCGAACCAAAATTTTACAGGCCGCCCTAGGTGGGCGGGGCCAGGCCGTCAAGGCGGAAGATTTTATGCAGCTCAACCGGGAAGACAGCCGGGAGCTGCTCAAAGGTAATGACCTGCTGTATATCTACCACAACCGCATCGACCACACCGGCGACAAGATGCATTCAGAGGGGCAGGCTTTTGAAGCAGCGGAACAAACCCTAGGTGACCTTATACGCCTGATCAAAAAGCTGACGGCGGCCAACGCCAACAACCTACTGATCACGGCTGATCATGGCTTCATTTACCAGAACCGTGAACTGGATGAGAGTGACTTCTTGGGTGAAGCCGTTTCCGGCGACGATATTCGCTACCGGGATCGTCGTTTCGTGCTGGGCAAGGGGCTGTCCACCTCTCCGGCCTTCCATCACTTCTCGTCTGAGCAGCTTGGGCTGGATGGCGATATGGAAGTTCAGATTCCCAAGTCCATCAACCGGCTGCGCCTTAAAGGCTCAGGCAGCCGCTTTGTTCATGGCGGCGCATCCCTTCAGGAAGTTGTGATTCCGGTCCTGAAGGTCAACAAGAAGCGCCAGAGCGATGTCAGCGCCGTTGAGGTGGACATCCTGCGAGGGGCCAGCTCGGTGATCACCTCCGGCCAACTAGCGGTCACCTTGTATCAGTCCGGGCCGGTTACCGAGAAGGTACAGCCTCGCCATCTGCGGGCTGGAATTTTCACGCAAGCAGGTGAGTTGATCTCGGATAGTCATGAGCTCTCCTTTGACCTGACCTCGGAGAACCCCCGCGAGCGGGAGCTTCAGGTGCGTTTTGTGCTGAGCCGAAAAGCGGACGAGGCTAACGGCCAGGAGGTCTTCCTGCGGCTGGAAGAACAGCATGCCGGCACCTCGCACTACAAGGAATACAAGTCGCTTAGGTATTTGATGCGGCGGTCCTTTACCAGCGATTTTGATTTTTAGATTCAGGGATTATGAGGGGTAGTACATGAGCGCACTGCTGGAAGCGGTTAGAGAAGGGCGGTGGGCCGACGTTAAAGCTGCCTTGTCCGAAGACGATTCTATTGACTGTGAGGAGCTCAGTGCGACGGCTTTTACCCTGGCGCTGGAGTCGGGCTTTAAAAATGTCGCGATAGAACTGCTTGCGGATCCAAGATTTGATCCGAATGCTAGGGATACTGAACCGCTCAGGCTGGCAGTTCGGCTTGGCTACCTCGATACTGCGTCCATTCTTTTGGAGAAAGGGGCTAACCCGAATTTCCGCTGTAAAGAATCCAGCAGTGCCCTGCTGTTGGCGCTTGAGTATGAGTATTTTGACCTTGCCCAGCAGATGGTTGCCAAGGGCGCTGAGCTGAATATTCGTAACTCAAAAGGGTGGACGCCACTCATCTGGGCGACTATTAAAGGCTACCGCCGCATCGTGGAGTTCTTGCTGGAGAATGGCGCGGATATCCACATCTGCAATAACGATGGCTGGAATGCGTTGACGGGCGCTTATTTCAAACAGCGTACCGATATTGTGGAATTGTTGATTGAGCGCGGAGCCCACTTTGGCAGGAAATATAGTGAAGCAGCGCTGCTATCCGCGTATGAGCAAGGCTACGATGACACGGTCAGAAAGCTTGTCAGCGAAGGCTGTAACGTCAACATTATGGATGCCGATGGCACACCGTTGCTGATACTGGCGATACGTCGCGGAGACTTAGCTGCCGTGAAGTTATTCCTGGAGCATGGTGCGGATGCTAATTGCCGGTCGGATAAAGGTAATTCGGCTCTAAGTGTGGCCTTGGATGTGCGCGAAGAGATTGCTGAGCTGCTCATAGAGCATGGCGCTTCCCCCAATATCCCGAACCAAAAGGGTTGGTGGCCATTACACACAGCCGCGGATCGGGGAAATGCTGAACTTTGTAAGCATCTGATGGACAGAGGCGCAAACCCAGACCAGAGAATCAACGGATCTAGCACCCCTTTGATTCTTGCTGCAGGGGAGGGGCATCTGAAAGTGGTTGAGTTGCTGGTTGAAAGCGGCGCCAACCTTAACCTAAAGAATCCAAAAGGTTTTACTGCTCACAAGCTTGCTGAGTTACTTAAACATCATTCAGTGCGGAACCTTTTGGAGAATAAAGGTTGCGTAACGACATGATCGAGACTTCCGAGGTGTTCGAGGCGATCAGAAGAGGCTATAACGAGTTTGAAGCCGCATCGAATACTGAGATTCTCGATTATTTCTCTGCTATTGATGGCGAATCGGTGGCCGGGCATGCCAGCCATATCAAAGGTATTCTGTTTGAACAGGAATACGTAGACCTGTTGGCAGCCCGAGGGGTAGAGGCTCAGGTATTTGAGGCGACAAACCATCCGGTAACTGATATTGCCATTATGGATGGTGATAACATCGTGCAAGAGATTCAGCTCAAGGCTACAGACAGCAGCAGCTACATCAGTGCAACCATCGAGGAGAATCTGGATGTTGCGATTGTGGCGACCTCAGAAGTGGCCGCAGGCTTTGATGATGATACGGTGACCGATTCCGGAATTGATGATGCAGCTCTGGAGCAGGCGGTCAGTGAAGCTGTTCTGGATGAGGCGGTTAATCCTATGAGCCCATTGTCAGTGATTGGCTGGATGTTCGGTCTGCCTTTTTAATTCTGTAACAAACAAGGAAATGAAAGTGAGCGTACTGGACGACAAAATTAATCAGCACTTCCCAGGTCTTGTAGTGCGCAAAGATCTGGTGAAAACGGTCAAGGGCAACGCCATTGTGCCATCGTATGTGCTGGAGTATTTGCTCGGTCAGTATTGCGCTACCAATGACGAAGCCACGATCCAGACCGGGATCGAAACGGTAAAAGAGATTCTGGCCAAGCACTATGTGCATCGAAATGAAGCTGGGCTGGTACGTTCTAACATCAAAGAAAAAGGCCGTTATAAGGTTATCGACAAGATAAACGTGGCCTTGAATGAGAAGACGGACGCCTATGAGGCTCAGTTCTCCAATCTTGGCATCAAGAAAGTGTTGGTGGATTCAGGAACCGTCAAGACTCACACCAAGCTATTGGTGAGTGGTGTCTGGTGTATCGCGGACATCGAATACGTATTTTCTGAAGATCAGAACGTTAGCCCCTGGATTCTATCCACCCTCAAGCCAATTCAGCTTTCGCATTTCGACTACGATGCCTACGTCGCTGCGCGGCAAAAGTTCAGCACCGATGAGTGGATTGATCTGCTGATACAGAGCATCGGCTTCAACCCGGAGATGTTTGGGCGGCGCAGTAAGCTAACGCAACTGGTCCGGTTGATTCCGTTCTGCGAGCGGAACTACAACCTGATTGAACTTGGCCCCAAGGGGACAGGTAAATCCCACGTTTACTCTGAGTTCTCGCCCCATGGGATACTGGTATCCGGTGGTGAAGTCACCGTACCCAAGCTGTTTGTGAATAACTCCAGCGGCAAGATTGGCCTAGTGGGGTACTGGGATTGCGTAGCTTTCGACGAATTCGCTGGCAAGCAGAAGCGCGTCGACAAAGCCCTCGTCGACATCATGAAAAACTACATGGCCAATAAGTCCTTCTCCCGGGGCGTGGAAACCCTGGGCGCCGAGGCTTCTATGGTGTTCGTGGGGAATACCCGGCACACCGTTCCTTACATGCTAAAGCATTCAGACCTGTTCGATGAGTTACCGGACAAGTTTTACGATTCTGCCTTTTTGGACCGGATCCATTTCTACATCCCGGGGTGGGAGGTCGACATCATCCGGGGCGAGATGTTCTCCGACGGCTATGGCTTCGTGGTGGACTATCTTGCGGAAATCCTGCGTTCAATGCGGAATTACGATTATTCCGATCAGTACCGGGAGCACTTTACCCTTTCTTCGGATATCTCGACTCGGGACCGGGACGGTATCAACAAGACCTTTTCCGGCTTGATGAAGATCCTGTTCCCCCAGGGTGGAGCGACCAGGGATGAGGTTGAAGAAGTGCTGCGTTTTGCCATTGAGGGACGGAAGCGGGTCAAGGACCAGTTACAACGGATTGATACCACCTACGGCGAAGTACGCTTTTCCTACCAGGATCAGCAGGGCCAGGAAACGCTGGTCACCACACTTGAGGAGGAAGAGTACCCGGGCTACTACCACCAGACGGTGTCCACCCCTAAGGACGGGGGCGCAGAACCCGAGCCAACAGCGGACGTTAAAGGTGTCGAGCCCAAGGAGCCCCACGCCTCTGAGCCCGTGCTGGAGGAAAAGCACCTGACCTTCCAGGAAAATCAGAAGGGCATCTCATTTGACGGCTTGTTTGGCGCATATCTGAAGGGAGCCAGCAAGATCACCGTCACAGACCCCTACATTCGGCTGTTCTACCAGATCCGCAATTTCATGGAGTTTCTCGAAGCCATCGTGAAGAACAAGGCTGAAGAGGATGAAGTGGCGGTTCACCTCTTCACCGTCCGGGATGAGTTCAAGGGTGATCTTCAAGACGAAAGTTTTGAAAAGATCCGGGAGTCCGCTTGCACCGTGGGCATCGACTTCACCTGGGAGTTTGACGAAACTGGCACCATTCACGCCCGCTATATCGTCACGGACCATGGCTGGAAGATATCGCTGGACCGGGGGCTGGACATCTTCCAGCACTACGAGATGAATGAGGCTTTCGCATTTGCCAACCGGCTGCAGCAGTTTCGTTCCATCAAGGCATTTGAAGTGTCTTTTATCAAGAGAGTCTAAGAATCATAGAGCCTTTAAGAATAGGCTTATGGTCAGCTTTCCGGCCCCTCCCATTCCCAGCAGTACTGACGCTGCGGATAAACGCCCGGGCTATCTTAATGGGATAGTGCTGCACTGTGCATTCGCTGCAGTCTCATGTAATTCCGACCGGAACCCCTGTTGAAATAACCGCACAATCGAAGCGGGAGTGAGTACGGTGACGCTTGTGCCAGCCTCAGGCAGCGACACTGGCTGGCCGTAGCCGCGGAATGACCAGGGGAGCATCGCTCCTTCTACAACGAGGTAAGCGGCTCCGTCCTTCATGATGATCGTTCCGAATGGCAGGGTTTCAATGGTAGCTTCGAACGTGGCCTTGCCGCCGCCTCGAAGAGTGCGCTCGCCGTGAAGCACCTTATCGATCACCGTGATTGAAGGCTGCTCACCTGTCACTAGCTCTGGGTTGGCAGCGAGCCACTTCGCTTTGAATGCTCGGTAGCGCTCGTTGCGGCAGGAGCCACAAGGGCGATGTCCCGCAGCGAAAGCCGTCGCCTCATCAAGGAAGAACAGCTCGGAATAGGAGTCAGGAGAGAAGATGGTGCGCTGGATGTCGCCATATTCGAGCGTGCACGTCACCCAGGCCTTGGTTTTCCATGCGCGGACAATGGTCTTGTCCGCATTGTGCAGCTGGCCACGATTGCCCAACAAGGTCCCTCGGGCTTGCACTGCGTGTAAGTTGCCAAAGGGATCGACTCGATTCTGTAGTGGCATGCCTTCTCCTTGCGAGGGGCCGTGATGGCCAGTGTTGGCCATGGCCTCAACTAACGCGTTCGAGGTGAAGCCTGCGATGACACTCATCCTTCAGCCCAGCCTGGCGATGTGGCTGAGCCATGCTCGGGCAAATTTATACCGTTGTCCATAGAAGCAAACTTTCAGTGCTGCTACTAGGCTAATTAAGTCACCTTAGTGTTTCGGTGGTTTGGATGCCAGGAGGGGGTATGGCGGAAGGCTTCACGATCGATGGCCTGACTTATGAGGTCGGCTTTTCCGGCGACACCATCAACTTCGCCATCGTCGGCGGGGCGAACCCCGTTTATGACTCAGACCCCTACGACCCCTTCGACAGTCCCGACGACTGGAGCATTGAGCCGCGCGTCACGGCAGATATCGGTGTCACTCGCTACCCACTGCGGGTGTATCGCCAAGTTCTGCTACGGGTCCATGACTGGCTTGGCCGTACCCGGCCGAAGATTTTCTCGTTCAGCGCCAGGTCAGATCGCCGCTACTGGATCTACGAACGGGTGGCTCGTCATTTGGCCGAGCGCTTTGACTACGACCTGCAGATCATTGGCGGCAAGTATCTGTTCTTCAAGCTGAAGCCTGGGGCAGCCAGCCAGGATGTGCCGCCTGCAGCCACCGATCGCCGTGCAACCGCCTGATGAGTTTCGGAGCTTCGCCATGCCACTGTCTGCCGAGCGTCTGTCTCGTGCCTTGTTCGACACGGACCCCATGGGTACCTGCTGCAAGGAGAATGACTGCTTCGATGAGTATGACGCCATTGCCAACGATATCGTTTCGCGGTGCCAGAGGGGGCAGCCCATGGATAATGCGCTGGATGAGACTTTCGAAAATTGGTTCGGGGCAGAGCTTGCCGAGCGTGTCGATACGCAGGCACTGTGTAATGAGTTGACGAACCACACTGATGGCCCGTCGGCCTGATGCAGCAGTAGCTTCAGGAGTTGGCTGATGGAAGAGCTACGTGCCGAACTGCAGCGAAGAACGGCGCCATTATCTGCGTGGGAACTGCTACGCAGGATGGGCTACCGAAAGCCTGGCGAAGCAGCCTTACGTCGCCTGAACGAGGTGCTGGAAGACCCTGACCTGGGCCTGAGCAGTGGTGGCTTCGATTTCTGCTTCGGCAGCCGAGAGTTCCTCTGCGCGCTTTGTGACGTAGTCGGCCTGGACGAAGCGGATTACCTGCCGCTCATCGAGGCTCGTCAGCAATGGCTAAGCGAGGAGCAGCAGGCTTTCAAGCCCTACCTCTTTATCGATACCGGCTTCCGGCGTTCGGATCGTCCGGGGACGGCGATTTTCGTCCTGGCAGCCTGCGAGGGTATGCGGCGCCTGACCTTTCCGGAGGACTTCTGGCGCAAGCCGCTGGCCGAGCAGGTTCAACTGGCCCAGGCACGGGTGCGTGAATTCATGGCGGAAACGGGCGGCGACGTCAAAGTCTGGGGGACCGCCCAGCGGTTCCTGTTCTTTTATGCCCAGGACGCTGCCATCGAAATTGCCCCGTCAGGCAAGGTACTGGGCGATTGGCAGGGTGGGGTACCCAACCAAGCCTCATGGCGGATCGGTAACCAGGCCATCACCACGCAGCTGCCTGCGTCGGACACGGACGACAGATAACAAACAAGGAGCGATATGTACGATCTGATCGGCGACATCCACGGCTACGCCACCCCTCTCAAGCATCTGTTGACCAGGCTGGGCTACACCGAGCGGGACGGTGTCTGGCAGCATCCCGAGCGGCAAGTGATCTTTCTGGGCGATTTCGTCGATCGCGGGCCGGAACAGGTGGAAACCGTACGCATTGCCCGGGCCATGGTCGAGGCTGGGCAGGCTCTGGCAGTGATGGGCAATCACGAGTTCAATGCCGTGGCTTGGGCGACACCGGACCCGAGAAATTCCCGAGAGTTCCTGCGCTCGCATAGCCCTAAGAACAGACGCCAGCATGAGGCATATCTCGACCAGGTCGAGGAGGGCAGCACGCTTCATCATGAGCATATTGCCTGGTTCAAGACGCTCCCGCTGTCCCTGGATCTCGATGGGCTGCGGGTGATTCACGCCTGCTGGCATCCGCCGTCGCTGCAAGTCCTCAGTGACTACACGGATGCGCAGCAGCGCATCGTGGAGACGGCCTGGCCCGAGCTATGTCGCAAGGGCACCGCGGCCTATGACGCCCTGGAAACGGCGATCAAGGGGCTGGAAGTTCCGTTACCGGCCGGAGCCGAATTCTTCGACAAGGACGGCAACCCGCGCCACCACATTCGGACGCGCTGGTGGGAACTGGAACGTCTGACCTACCGCGACCTGGCCATGGTTCCTGCCGATCAGATCGAGGCCATCCCCCATGACCCGGTGCCGGAGGATATCCTGCCGGGCTATGCCGGCGACAAGCCCTTGTTCGTCGGCCATTACTGGCTGACCGGCGAGCCGGCACCGCTCAACCGTTACATCGCCTGCCTGGATTACAGTATTGCCGCTGGCCACACGCAGCGTGCTGGCGAGGGCAAACTGTGCGCCTACAGCTGGGACGGAGAGCGCGAGCTGACGAAAGACCGCTTCATGTGGGTGGCCGACTGATCGGTAACTTCCCTGATTGCCTGACGCCGCGGCCTAGGCGTGCCCGCCTGATTGAGCGAAGGGCAGAAGACTTGAACTACACAATCACAACCGGACATGTGCATGGACCGCTACTGTCACGACTGCCAGACCGAGCTGGCAAGAATTCATGGCAGAACACTCAAGCAGGCGCTGGCCTTCACGCGGGCCAACCACACGTTTGGAAAAATCACAGCCACCCAATGGGTCGAGATCTGCCCCCTTTGCGATGCCTATGCGCTAGGCATGGAAACCAATCATCCTTGGCCATTCCTCTGTGCGGACGGGGTGATGCGTACCGCCGAAGATTTCGATCCCACTACCCAACAACCCGGCACGGAAAGCCTGGATTTTTATGGTCTAGGGCTGACCCGATCGGCACTCGACAGCGCCATCGAACTTGCGCAGCAGGAATTTGAGGGAACGCGCCGTCTCGAGGATATCGGCGCCACCTTCCTGAATGGCAACCCCGCGATGACCTCACTGGATTTCAGCCAAGCTGTCTGCGAGTGGGGCAAGGGGCCGCGGGTCTGGGGCAACCTGACCCGGCATTACCGGTTACCCGATCTGGAGCGGGCCTTGGATAACTGGATGGCATTCGCGGCAGCGACCGATGACGCAGACAGCGCCATTGCGCCGGGCGTGGCTATCAAGGGCTTGAACGTCTCCTTCGCCAGCAAGCACCTGCGGATGCTGGATCCGCAGCGCTATGCTGTGCTCGATGAGGTGATCAGCCAAGGGCTGGGGTTTGCCATGAATCCTGCAGGCTATGCACTCTTTCTTCGCTGCCTCCAGGAGTTTCTGGCCAGGCAGGGGCTGCCGTATAGCGTGGCAACCCTGGAATCGGGGCTCTTTTATCTGATTCGCCAGTCGGTACGGGCGAGGGACGGCCAACCGGCCTAGGACAGCGCGGGTTCGCGTACCGGAAAAATAACGATCAGGAAATGTAGGGAACCATGACTCACGAACGTAACATTGACGAGACAAGGGGGCGCTTTCGAGGCTGCCTACTGGGAGGGGCCGTCGGCGATGCCCTGGGTGCCTCGGTCGAATTCCTGTCGCGGGGGGAGATACTCGAGCGTTTCGGCCCGGAGGGGATCACCGACTATGCGCCGATTTACGGCGGGTTAGGTCGCATTACCGACGATACCCAAATGACGCTGTTCACCGCCGAGGGGCTTTCACGCGGCTGGGTGCGTGGTGCCATCAAGGGCATCACGACGTATCCGGGCGTGACTGCCCACGCCTACCTGCGCTGGCTACAGACACAGGGCGAAGAGCCGCAGCATGACATCATGATCGGTCCTAATCCTCTCGGGTGGGAACCCGGCTGGTTGATCCAGCAGCGGGCACTGCATGACCGGCGTGCACCGGGTAATACCTGCCTTTCAGCACTGCGGGAAATGCCGTCCTTGGGGGCGTGGGCACGCAACAACAGCAAGGGCTGCGGTGGGGTCATGCGCGTTGCGCCGGTCGGCCTGTTTGGGTGGCATTTCCGACAGGACCAAGCCCCGGAAGATGTGTTTCGATTGGGCGCCGAACTGGCGGCACTGACCCATGGCCATCCTACGGGACAACTGACGGCTGGAACCCTGGCCATTCTCATCCTGAGCCTGACCGATGGAGCGACCCTGACCGAGGCTCTGGAAAACGCAAAAGCCTGCCTGCGACAGGAACCTCGTCATGAGGAGACGCTGCGCGCCATCGTGCAGGCCGAGACCTTGGCGGGCACCGGGACACCACACGCAGAAGCGATTGCCCAGCTTGGCCAGGGCTGGATCGCCGAAGAGGCGCTGGCGATTGCACTCTACTGCACCCTGGTGGCCGAGGATTTCCAGCAAGGGATCACCCTGGCGGTCAATCATGACGGCGACTCGGATTCGACAGGGGCGATTGCCGGCAATCTGTTGGGAGCCTGGCTGGGGGAGCGCAGCATACCGGCGCGATGGCTGGAGCCGCTGGAGCTGCGTGATGTCATTGCCGAGGTGGCCGAGGATCTGCTGACCTTTCCCGCCTGGGATATCGACGATGCCGTCAGCAATGTCGCGGAGTACGAGCGCATCTGGCAGAAGTATCCGGGATTTTGATCGTCAGCATCCCCCCGAGCGGATGACGATTTTTCGAAGCGACCGAGACACGTGAGCGAGCCAGAGGGGAGCCACGACTCCCTGTGGCTACCATGGAAGACAAGGAGCCGTTGGATGGCGGAAATCATTCCCTCATTATCCCAGCACTCGAAAGGAGTGCCTTTATGGTCAAAAAGGTAGTAATGGGGATAGCAGCGATCATGGCAATATTGGGTATGGTTCCTATTACATGGGCTTCAGGCATACCCGAGCAGTTCCAAGGATTTTGGGAAAAACAGGAGTTTTGTTCCAAGGCGCTGGAGTTCGGAATGCCGAATATGGGGCTAATCATCCGAGAGGCTTCCATTATGGGATATGAGCAGCCTTGTGACCTGAAAACGATTCTCACATCTGGCGAAACCACACTGCATGCAACGTTCAGCTGCCATTTTCCTGACGGAAGTGAGGATGTCGATTACCAGTTCGAGAAGATTGCTCAGGGCAAGCTGCAGTATCATACCGAGAGTTTCGACAGTGAACCCCTCGTCAGATGTGAGTCCTGAGGTGAAAAGTTTGCGCGGGGGGCGGCGCGCTGTCGTCAGTGTTGTATCGGCCCTCGCGTTGGGGCTCTGTGCTCATCATTCTCTGGCGCAGAGTATTATCCAAGCCCCCGCAGGGGCTAGGCACCCTTATGATATCGCCTTGGACTATTGTGCAAGCCGAGGTGGGTTGGCCCAATACAGCGTCCAAGGAAAGGTGGTGAGGTTTAGCTGTGGTGAAGATTTGTCGAAAGTGCTGAGTATCAGCTTGTAGTTTCTTCATGTGGCTTATAAAGCAGGGGCGATACAGGCAGAGAATCCGCTGCCTGTATCGCCTGGCGATTAGTTAAACCACCGCTTCAAGGTTTCCTTGGCTTTATTGCTATGCTCATCCTTTATATGTGCTGCGACTACAGCTATAGCCCCGGCAAGAATGCCAATGTCATCGGTATACCCAAGCGCAGGAGTTATATCAGGAAGTGCATCCACTGGGGAGATAAAATACCCCAGTGCGCCATAAATAGTAGTTTTTGCCCAAGTAGGAGTATCACTATCTTGAGCGCTGTAGTATAGCCTTAAAGCCGGCGACAATGTCTTTTCTCCAGCCTTCTTGGCATATTTTGTAGTCTTTTTCCAAAATCCATCGTCAGAGTATTTCGAGCGATGCTCACTGGTCTTTTCCTCAAGTGTCTCGTCGGCCCTGCTCTGCTCGGCTAGTTCTTCATGATGTTCCATTCCATCAGTTTGCGCAGACCTGTCTTCCGGTGAGCCTGCTTTGTCATCGGTTAGAGCGTTACTGTTAATTGCCACTGCTTCGTTGATTGCGTCCACGCTTGGGCTGGTTTCTTTCATTACTTTACCTCGTCTGATTTAAATGTGTTTTTTTAAACTGTTGAGCAGCTTGGCTGCAATTTTTCTCAGAATAGTTAGCTGCTATGTCAGAGGTGTTTATGCCTCTTCAGATTCCAAAGCCAAGGCCTTCGACAAGGTAGAGCGAGCATCTGCTAAAATTTCTTCTTTCCAGTGGCATGGGGACAATACTTGGACATTAGTACCTAGTCCTTTGAGCCACCAAAGAGTCTGCTGATCATCCGGAACATTAGCCTCCAGTTCTAGCCAATCGTCGGCGGAGTTAGGAACCAGTGATTGGTTTTCAGAAAGGGGGGTCTCTTTAAGCAACCATGCGACCTGTGGCGATACCCTAGCCTTTAGCAATACGTTATTTGGGCTTTGTCGGTAACCGAAGCCACCTCCATTTATGTAAGCGTCCAAATCGAAGTCATGAGCGTCGCGCCATGTGGTATCGCTGAGGGTGACCGATCGGAATCGGTGAAGTGCGAACTGGCGTATATCATCATAGTCGTTCACAGTGGCAAGTAGATAGCTGATACTGTGCCGGCTCACCAACCCCTGAGGATGTAGAATAAATGTTTTCTCGTCATCAGTGCTGCGGGATAGATAGGTGGCTTCCAAGGTTGATTTCTCAAGTAGGCCTTGGCAAATAGTCTGCCAGATAGCTTCATCCAACGGAGCGGGGAGCAGGGCCTTGCCATTTGGGATGGCACGAACACGTCGAGCCCATTGTCCCATCCCGTTATCCGCTAGGCTGTTCAATAGGAGCCTTGCGTTGCGAAACAGTGGTGAAAGCTGTCCTATGACGACTGGTGGGAGTAAACCAGTTAGATACTCTTCCGCAAGAACCAAGGTCAGCGCACTGGACGTATTCATGGCTGGCAAGTCACAGTGAAATGACGGGTCAAAATACCAGCGATACGGCTTTGTTGCGTCGTCACAAATCAGCGGAAAATGTAGTGACAAACGATCACGAAGATCGCGTTGCAAAGAGCGTGCGTCGATCTGAAAACCACGCTCTCGCAGCTTTTCAAGCAGGGTCTGGGTGCTGATCCGTCCCGGATGCCGAGGGATGAGCTGTAGCAAGGTGAGATAGCGGAACAGGGTATCTCGGTTCGCGGGCATGTAAGTTCCCCTGTCAAGTGCATCCAGATTCGGAACCATCGGCCAGACTTAATCTGGCCACTGTGCAAGTAGCCAAGATGCGACCGGTGCCGGCAGGCTCGAAGCACCTGCATAGGCTCGTACCACTCGAAAGCTCCGCTCGCTCCAGTATTGTCGCAACGGACCAGCTTCGGGAGAGCCGTTCAGCTTGGGGCCACAGCGATCCTGGCGCTCACCACTGGGCCAAGGTAGTTCGTCCAGGCTCGATTCTTCTTTCATCAAAGGGTTATCGGCGAGCCAGTCGTAGACTTTAGAAATTGTTTTGCCGATACAGGCGGGAAATAGGACTGCCTGCATTGGCAACTCGAAGCCCAATTGGAGCAATTGAGTATTGACCTGGTGGTCGCATGCTAGGTGCCAGCGTCTTTCGTCCCGTGCGCTAGGAAGCCTGCAATGGTTTGCTGCACAGTGCCAGATCAGGTGGGCATGGACAAAGCGACGAGAAGCATCATCCAGCATCTTGCTCCACTGTGGGTTCACGTAAAGATGGGTTCCATCGGTAACCGCCGTCTTCAGAGTACGGTGCGTCACAGGCACTACGGGAACCCCTTCGCCGAGAAGGGCGGTGGCCGGCTGAGTTATCTTCCACTGATCGCGATCCTCAAGCCATTGCTCAAGCGAATTGTAAGCTTTGTGCTGGGTTTTCAGCTCTAAAGCTTGTGCCAGTGTCGCTACATCACTCACGGCGCTACTCCCCACTGCCTTTGACTGAGAACAGTATCGACTGAGGAAGCGACAAAGCATGTCGCAAGCATGTCTGGCACGGCTGGCTTCGGTGATGAAGTATCCCTGATCCAGCACAAGGCAGGCGGCTTCCTGCTCCTCGACGTTACGGGCCCGTTTCAGGTAGGGCGGAAACAAAGTGCTTTTGAAGCAGGCCTGGCCGCCGCTCCGGTCCCGCACCTTGACGGTTACGTTACCGACGCCGGTCTGCACGGTGCGCTCCGGCAGGTAGCCGTTGCGTACCACCACCGCCTGCCGACCGTCCTTCAGGGTCGTGTCGACATACTGGGTCAGAAAGGTGGCCAACTAGTCCTTGGCGATCAGGTCTCGTGCCCCTTGGCGCAATGATTCGTGCAACGGGTCAGAGGTCTCAGATTCTGGCTGTGACCGGGCTCGAAGGGTAGAATCGGCCATGACGTATCCGCTCTTGTTGATTAAGATCGTGATCAAACAATAGGATACGCCACCCTTCCTACCTCCTTCCGTACACCAGAAAGCAGCATAGCTCGCACAATCGATGCAAAAACGGAAAAGCCTATGAGTCAGACAACCCTTCCCGAGCGCCAAATCCAGTACCGAGTGGTCGACCTTTTCACTAACTCTGTGAAGGAAGGTGCCCTGGGCTTTCACTATCCCGGCGACTGGAGCCGGCGCGAGGGGAATCGCTGGATTGAGCAAGAGCCTCTGGTGGGAAGGGCCCGGCTCATGCAACCGGGAAATACCGATGCTTGAGGCTGGTCCGGTCAAGGTAAGCGTGCGGAGTTTCGTCGAGTTCTTCGGTGAATCTACTTTGCCGGTGGCGGTGGACACCTACCAACGCGGCTTCGTGTGGAACCTTGAGAAGGCAACGCAGCTTGCGGAGGACCT
Organism: Modicisalibacter luteus DSM 23508; assembly: GCF_000378505.1. Lineage (GTDB taxonomy): Bacteria > Pseudomonadota > Gammaproteobacteria > Pseudomonadales > Halomonadaceae > Modicisalibacter > Modicisalibacter luteus. The sequence goes on from NZ_KB900001.1 coordinate 89,352, forward strand.
GGTGGCTCATGAGGAGCTGGGGTATGCGGCGCCGCCCTATTACATGGGTACCGTGTTGGTTCACCATAGTCCGGCGAAGGGCAAGCGCTTTATTATTGACGGGCAGCAACGGCTTACCGCTCTGAGCATCCTGTACAGTCAGCTTACCGGTTCTCTGCCGGAGCAGTTTGCGATGTCCTACTCGCAACGGTCGGCGCGACGCATCCGCTCGGCGGCAGAAACCTTCCAGAACCTCCGAAAACCCGGCAAAGAGATCTTTAACAGGATTCGCTTCACCATTATCGAAGTCGATAGGGTCGATCTGGCCTTTACATTCTTTGACACGCAGAACAACCGAGGTGTGCCTTTGCATGCGACCGATCTGCTCAAGGCCTACCACCTACGTGCGGTGGAGGGTGATGCTCGGGAACGACTACAAACACTGTGCGCCAGCGGCTGGGAGCAAGTTCAGCAAAGCCGCACAGCACTTGGCCCAGATACGGAGATAATGGACTCCGCTCCGCGCCTATTCAACTTGTTTCTGTGGCGGGCGAGGTGTTGGACAGGCAAGCAACTGCAGCCTGGTGGGCATGACGCACTGATGGAGACTTTCCAGAAAGGCACCTGGCCGCAGGCGGGCCCGGGAGATGAAATTCCGCTTTACCGTTCCCGTCAGAACCGTCTAGGTACCCATCTTCGGCTGGATGAAGGCGGGCAATGGCAAATCCAGACTCACCCGATCACTCTGAGCGAACAGGCGGCCAACCTGCCCTTTGCCATTCGCCAGCCGGTACACAGAGGAATCGGCTTTTTTCTCTATGCGGAGAAGTATGGCGCCTTGCTTCAATGGTTGCTGGAACAAGGGACGAATTCAGAAGAGCGACGTCGTTTTCAAAGAATTTACACCGAGCTCATGGGGGCTAACTCTATTTACCTGCGCGAAATCTTCGTCCTCGGGGCGCTGATGTATGCGGATCAATTTGGCGAGGAGCGGTTGTGGGAATTCTCCCTCTGGTACGAGCATGCTCTCGGGGCGATTCGTTTGGAGAAACAGCAGGTGCGTCACGAAGCGGCGAAGAATTTTTTTCGAGATGATGCGCTGAATTTGCTTGATGTGATCGCCGGAGCCTATCTACCGGATCAGGTGATCGGGCATCTGAAGCGGTACCACCGTCATGAGAAACGCTACGCTGATGAACAGATCGAATCCGGAAAAGGCGTTCAGGGACGCTACAAGCAAGCGGTATTGGATTATTTCAAGATGCCATCCGCGAGCCTGAAGGGAAAAGCCGACTGGGTTGAAAATCTGGTGGGCAAGGCTCAGAAAGGGGACGGCCATGGCGTATGATTCACAACTTATCAGCCTAGCGGAGATCGTTGGGAAGGAAGAAGCCTGGACTTTCAACATACCGATCTATCAGCGGCTCTACGTGTGGGGAACCGACGAGGTGAAAACCCTGCTTGATGACCTCGTCAACGCCTATGAGCGGGGCGAAGAGTTGTTTTTCCTGGGGGGGACGCTGGTAGTTGATCAGCCATGCGATCGCGGGCGAAAGTTTGAACTGATCGATGGCCAGCAACGCTTTACTACGCTGTGGATGCTTTGCCATGTCTGGCGTAGGTCGCTTGAATCCTTCCTTACGGTCACAGAGGATCGACAGATACTTCCTCGTCTGGGCTTTGCCATCCGCCCGACAGTCAATCGTTACTTGAAATCGCTGGTTTTCACCGAGCACGACGGCGAGGAGGAAACCGCGAGGGAAACCCAAAAGATGCGTGAGGCCGTTGCGACGATGGAGGCGCTATTCAAACGCCGAAGCCTTCCCGACGGTGTGAGCCTGGAAGAACATCTGGAGGGCCTAAGCAGGTTTGTTTTCGAAAAGGTTAAGCTGGTTCTTACCGTCGTTCCCTCTGAGACGGATTTGAACAAGCTGTTCGAAGTAATCAATAACCGTGGGGTACAACTCCAGCATCACGAGATTCTTAAGGCGCGGATGCTGGATGCCCTCTCGGAGGAGGAGCGTCGGGCTTATGCTGTTCTATGGGACAGTTGCGCCGACATGGGGGAGTTTTTGGAACGAGGCTTGGCAGCCAACTCTCCGCTGCGCGCCAAGGACGTCGCGCAACTCTGTGACCCGGGCATGATGGCGCGTGATGCCGAGCCCTTAGCCAAGGCGGGCGCAGTGCTCGATCAGCTAAATATTACCGTCCAAGGTCAGCGCTCGGCAGATGCCCTCGGGCTGGACGAGATCCTGATCTCTCCGGGAGTGGGCGGGGAGTTAAAAAATGTGAATGATGAAGAGCGCCTGGAGGGAACGACTTGGATGCGAAGCATAATTGGCTTCCCGATGTTTCTTCAACATACGCTCCGTATCTGGCTGTTCCGTGAGCGCCGTCCGGATCTTCCGCGTATACTGGATCGGGAACTTCTGCAGCTGTTTGAAACACACTTCTTCTATGACGCGACTGACTCCGAACAGTCCGAACGCTGCCGTTCCTTCATCAAGCTTCTGTGGGAGCTGCGCTATCTTTTCGACAAGCATTTCATCAAGTGGATCGATCGTGGTGAGGAAGAAATCCACATGATAAGCCCACTGAGCCTGAGCACCAGCGATGGTGTGCCGAATCTGAGCCGTGGACGGGAAAGTGAGAAGCAACAGGGATTTGGCTTACTTCAGAGTATGCTCTACCACTCGCAGGAAATCACGACCCACTACTGGATAACGCCTTTACTCAACTTTATCCATAAAACGCCGCAGGAACCCCATAACTATTATGAATACCTTCGGCACTTAGACACTTACCTTCTTGGGTCGACAATAGAAGGAAGTCTGATTGAGCGGACAAGGTCGTTTGTGGAGAAACCTTGGGCGCGTTACGAATTGAAACACAAGCGAGAGCTGAGGAAAGAACATGGAGTCAGCTTTTGGCATTATTGGTTCTACAAACTGGAATTTGTTCTTTGGTATCTGCGTCGGTCCGAAAATTCCAAGTGGCGTGACTTTCGTTTCACCGCAAAAAACTCTGTGGAACATATTTCTCCACAAAATCCGGTGAAGCAAGACGACAACCGTGTAGAGAATATGTTAGATCGCTTCGGTAATCTTGCCCTTGTTTCTCGAAGCCTAAATTCCGAATACAGTAACCTTCCATTCAACGAAAAACGGCAGAAGTTTATTAATAAAAATAAATCGACAGTCGATTCGCTTAAGATGAGTGTAATTTATGGGCACGAAACTTGGAATGATGCCCTCGCTAAAGCGCACGAGGACGCGATGATTTCGGCCATTGACGAGTATGCTGCGAGTTTGAAACTACGCTTCGTCTGAAAAAATAACGTCTTGCTAGCCTTTCCTCCATCAGGCTTGGAGGTGCCGTCATGGCAGGACGTTACGAAATTTCCGTTCAGGGTTGGGCATTGATTGAAGATATCGTTTCTCCTGACAGGCCCGATGGGCGTGGACGCCCAAAGCGCGATGACCGACAGATGCTCAACGGTATCTTCTGGATCCTCTGTTCCGGCGCCAAATGGCGGGATCTGCCCGAGCGCTTCGGCCCGTGGAAAACGGTCTACCAGCGCTTTCGTCAGTGGCGAGATGACGGTACGCTCGAACGTATCCTGTCACGCCTTCACCTGATGCTTCGGGAAGATGGCTATATGAACCTCGATACCTGGATGGCCGATTCCACCTCGATTCGAGCGACTCGCTCTGCCGCTGGTGACGGTAAAAAGGGGGCTCGCAGGAACCATTAGAACATGCCCTTGGGCGAAGCCGAGGCGGCCTGACCACCAAGATCCACTTGGTTTGCGATACCCATGGCGTGCCCCTGAGCTTCCTGCTATCGCCTGGTCAGCATGCCGATTCACGCTATCTCGTCCCTGTCATGGAGCAGATCCGCTTACAGGTCATACGGGACGTCCGCGCAAGCGTTGCCGACATCTGCTGGCCGACCGAGGTTACGACAGTGTGAACGATTGCGTCGATACTGCGACCGGTACGGAATACGACCGACGATCCGGCGCCGACAGATGCACCGCCGCCCCAAGCCAGGACTACCACGCCTGTTCGAACGTCCGCGTTATCGGCGACGCAATGTGATAGAGCGTCTGTTTGGCCGGATGAAGGAAAAGCGGCGCCTGGATACGCGATATGTCAAGCTGGCCATTAGCTTCAGAGCCATGGTGACGCTGGCCTGTATCGAGTTGTATGCGGGCCGACTTTTAGACAGAACGTAGTGTACCTGGTTGTGGATTGGTTGCTGATTGGACGTAACCAATGTAGCGGGTGTAAAAGGTGGTTAAAGCTAACTAGCTGTTTTTGTTACTAGGCCGCACGGCAGGCGCGATCCTTACATTAGCAAAATTGCACTCATAATCCCTTGGTCGCAAGTTCGAGTCCTGCTGGGCCCACCATTGAATTTTGCTTACGCTATGCATTCCTTCTACCCTCTGAATGCTTTACTCAGAACGCAGCTAGCTTGTCTTGACTGGTTGGGCCAACTAAGCCATCCCGTGCCGATTGGCATCGTTGCGTTTCAAGAAAACGACCCACGATTTCGGCAACCTCATCCGGGCGCTCTTCTGTAATCCAGTGCGCCGCGTCTACCCATGCAATGCTGAAGTTGGGCAGTGTTGACTTGAGTTGTTCTGTGTATGCGGGCTTCCGAAAGGGATCGAAACGTCCCCAAAGCACTAACGTTTCATGGGGCAGCTGCTTCAGTTCATCAGCAATGGCGAGGGCGTATTCCCGGTTGAGTCTACGAAGGTTTCGAAAAAAGGCCCGCTTGCCTTCTTCGCCCTGCCAAGGCTCGACGGGAATCCCGCAGCATTTGCTCAAGCTCGCCGGTGCTCATCTTCTGCTCCGCCTCAGGCTCTTGAAGCGGTTTGAATCAGGGATTGGCCAGGAACCAAAGCAAGCCGAGTCGGCGAGAACGAGGCGATTGACCCGCTCCGGGTGATTCATGGTGAGAATTTGCGCGATACCGCCACCGATATCGTGTGCCGTACTGCTTTCAGGCAATTGCTATTCAGTGTGGTCGATCGAACTGACAGCGCAATGTGCCCATAACGGGCCGTGATCTGGTGCGGCGAATGCCGGCTGGCAAACAGCATTTGTAGCTCGGCCGGGCAAGGTACTCTTCCGGAGTGATTCAGCGTTCGAAGATGGCAATAGCCAGTCGATCTTCGATGGCTCAAACCATTGATAGCGGTCGGCGTAACTCAGCGCTGAAGGCTAAAACGGGACCGCGTGGCGGCCTGTATTCCACCCAGCATGCTCTGAATCAGACCGACATCCAGTAGCAGGTCTGTCGTGAACCGGTAACGGAACACGGCGGCGATGCTACCAACCTCATCGGGCCGAGGTTGGCCCGTCAGTGTTTCCAGTGGTTGGGTATCGAGGCGTTGCTCCACGATCCACTGCGCGAACGTCAGAATCTCTGACTTGCGCGCCCGATACTCATCCGATTCGACGTGTATTTTTACTTGCTGCCACACCGAGGAGAGAAATGCCGGCCAGTTGGCAATGCCTCGATAATAACTGGCGAACCCTGGGTGGGAGTGGGTGGCTTTTATATCCTCAAATATCGCTCTGATGTTATCGGACGCCTCCTGTTCGCTCACCATGGGAAGCTTTCGCGTGCCGGGGGCCACGCCGCGTGGCAGGGGGGGCGCTATGCTGCGGATCAGGAGCAAGCCCAAGGTCAAGGCAGGTCGTGATCAGTACGAGCTTGGGCAGGACGTAGTGAATGCTGTCGGTAAAAGGCTGAATATCTTCCAGTGACCCGAGCGCTGACCAGTCGGCCTCGGCAGCCGGCGAGGGATCCAGCACCGCTGCTGCCCTGAGTTCGTTGGCGTACTGTTCGAAAGCGTAAGTGCCCACCCCGGGCGCCAACGCAGACCATGCGCTATCGAAATAATCAGGCCAGTTGGCGAGTGCACGAAAGAAGTAGTTGTTGAACGGCACACGAAATGTCGCCTGTATCGACTCGTAGATATCACAAACCTGAGCGTTGGCCTTGTCCGGGGTGATGTCGGTTAGCGAGGGGAGAAGGGCTTCTCCTGCGACTACGCGCCGCTGGAACGATTCATTCATGGGCGTATCCTGTTATTGCAGCGTAGGCGACCCGATATTCAATAGTGGCGGTTGTTTAGAGCGAGCTATCTGGTTTGATTATCATCCCGCGTATTGCAGGCACTCTAGGGTAGACGGAACAAGGCGTGATCTATCAGCAGCAGAACGCCGCCAACCACGGCGGCGTTCACTTGCTTGCGATCAATGATAGTGCTTGCTGCAGTTGACGATTTCCCGGGCCATGGCGTCGTCGTCATAACGATCGGCAATGTCGCCAACGGTCACTACGCCGGAAAGATCCTTGTCGTTGGCGTTGTTGAGAACAATCAGGCGCTGAACGCGTTGTTCCTGCATGTTCTTCAGCACGTCTACCACGTCTTCGTCTTCGTAAGCGTAAAGAACGTCCTGAGTAGCGATGCTGCTGGCCTTGTCATCGGGGCTCTTGCCTTCGGCTACGGCACGCACGGCGATGTCACGGTCGGTGATCGTACAAGAAATCTTGTCACCCTGAACCAGGGGCTCGAAGCCGCTGGAGTCATGGCTCATGCGCTCGGCTACTTCGCGAATGGTGGCATCGATGGATAGATAGTCTGGCCGCGTAGTCATCACATCTCTGACTTGCATGGCGATACTCCCTTTCTCAATTCCATGAGAGTGACCAGCGCGCGAACCGTGCTGGCCACACGTCAGGAATAGAGAGCTCTCCGTGGTTTATCAATGGCGACTTCAAAGAGATTCTTTTCACTAGGTTTCAAACAGTGAGCCGTCGGGGCCGGCTCGGGGCTGAGGAGGGAACTTGATCGGTATCAGCGGTGCGACTTCACGTAATCCATTCGAAAGCGGTTTTGCCGAGCCGCGTGTGATCACGGCCACTTGGAAGCGATCGAAGGAGGGCTGCCTTGACAGCCGTACTGTCTCTGAAAACTGAGCAATCCTCATTTTTTAGTTCTTGCATGGAATGAAGTGAAATTAACAGAGGTATGCACCGAATCAGGGGAATATGGGTTAGTGGTTAATTAAGGATTTAAAGATTTTATGTTTTGTCTCTCGACTCATACTCTATTCTTAAGCCATGCGGCTAATTATTGTTAAATAGCTAATATCAATCAGCGATTTTTTCGTTATTGCTGCATACTGCTGGCGCTTTCAAATCGGCATGGTTATGCGGCTGTAACGCGAGCCAAATCTTCGCCAGCCCGCCGGTGAGGCCCGCTGGCAGCGTAGGGCGCGAATAGAAGCGAGCGATTTGTAAGGCGGTGTTTGTTTTTGATAGACCCCGTTATGGGCACTATGATTGATGTTGCAGCTAACCAGCCGGGACGGTTGTGCCACACCCATGTACGTCATGATGGGCTGCTGCTTGGCGGCAGCCGTCCGGGGCCTACCGCTTTTTAATAGAAAATGCTCACTTTTGGCCCGTCTCGAACGTAAGGCGACATGCTTGGCGTACCTTTTCGGTACCTATCGATCTCGGTCACCGTCATAGCCTGATAGAACGACACCATCGACGTTCGACTGCGATATGGGTATGGTTAGAGGTTGGCAACCAAGGCCGAAGGATAACAACGTCAAGGGTAATGGCGGTAGGGCCGTTACTGTCAGGCGAGTACAACTGCAAAGCGCGCCGAAGAATAAAGTGACATCAATCGATAGTTGCTCAGGGACGTAGGGTCACATAATGAATATGGATATGAGGAAGGCGCATGAAGGTGTGGCAATGCATCGTTGTGTCAGGGTTGGCCTGTATGCTGACCGTTGCTCAAGCTCAGGAGAGCGATACTCCCCCTCAGAATGGCTCGCAATCGGCCGAAACTCAACCGGCAGAGGCTTCGCAGAACGCCACGGCCCCCCAGGAAACATCCTCCCAGCCTGCAGCTGAGCAGTCCTCGCAGCCTGCGGTCAGCAGTGAGCAGGATGCTGCCCAGGCCAGCAACGACTCCGCCCCCAGGCAGGATTGGACTCCCGACGCTCTCTTCGAGCACGTGATCACGCAAGCACGTGATCTGGCTGGGGCGGCTTATACGGCTCCGAAGTCGGCGCTCCCCGAAGAGATTGCCAACATGGAGTATCACGACTTTCGCAATATCCGCTTTCGGCGCGATGCCGCCCTGTGGCGGAATGAGCGGTTGTTCGAGGTGCAGTTCTTTCACCCCGGCTTTCTCTATGACACCCCCGTTGATATTCATGTCTTGCGGGACGGCAGCATCGAAGAGATCGCGTTCGACAGCAACATGTTCGAATATGAAGGGCAGACCGGGCATATCCGCGATGTCGTGAAGGGGATGGATCCGGAGGATCTGGGGCTCGCCGGCTTCCGCCTGCATTTCCCCTTGAACACGCCTCAGTACAAGGACGAGTTTCTGGTCTTTCTGGGGGCGTCGTATTTCCGCATGATCGGACGCGACCAGACCTATGGCATTTCTGCTCGCGGCTTGGCAGTGAATACCGCAACCCAGGGGGGCGAGGAGTTTCCAGCCTTTCGCGAGTTCTGGCTGATTCCGCCGGAGCCCAACTCGTCGCGCATCACGGTTTTCGCTCTGCTCGATAGTCCGTCGGTTGCCGGTGCCTATCGCTTCGATATCGAGGCTGCCAACAATACCGTCATCGATGTGGACTCACGTCTCTTCGCCCGCAGCGATGTGGCCAAGCTGGGGGTCGCGCCGTTGACGAGTATGTTCCTTTACGGCGAGAACAGCGTACAGCACTACGACGATTTTCGGCCCGAGGTCCACGACTCGGATGGCATGCTCATGCACACCTCGGGGAACCAGTGGATCTGGCGCCCCTTGTCCAACCCGCCGTCACTCAATGTCACGCAGTTACGCGATAACAACCCGTTGGGCTTCGGCCTGATGCAGCGTGACCGGGATTTCGACCACTACCTGGATACCGCCCTGAGTTACGAAGAGCGGCCGAGCCTGTGGATCGAGACGCGGGACGGCGACTGGGGCGAAGGCGGAGTGGAACTCGTCGAGATTCCAGCCGATTCGGAAACCTACGACAATATCGTTGCCTACTGGGTCCCCGATCAGGACTTCCGGGCGGGCGATGAGCGACGCTACCAGTATCGGCTGACGACCTATGACGAACCGATTCCCCACAGGGAATATGCACGTGTTGTGCGCACGCGGCAGGGGTGGGGTGCGCAGCCAGGTGAATCGAATGGGCCACCGCGCAGCCTGCGTCGTTTCGTGGTCGATTTTAAGGGAGGCGAGCTGTCGACGTTGTCCTCTGCTCAGCCGGTCGAGGCTCAGCTGACGACTTCCACTGGCGAAACCAGCGAGCTTCATGTCAGGAAATTACCGGATGACAAGACTTGGCGAGCCATGTTCAAGCTGTCGCCGCAGGACGATGAGCCGGCTGACATGCAATTGAAACTGATGTTGCGTGGCAAGCCGCTTACCGAAACCTGGAGCTACATATGGGATCCCAATGACTTATGACAATCAAAGTCGTGGATACGGTATGAGCGAGCAGGAAGTGAGCCTCGGCCATACCGAGCGCGTAAAGACACCGCCGGGGCCGGCCGAAGAAAAGGCCAGCCCCGAATCATCCGCGCGTCGCCCTGTGCAGGCACCACCCCGTTCGGAGGAACAGCGTATTCCGCTACTATGGCTGCGGCGACTGGTGTTTTTTACGCTGTCGCTGCTTACGGCCATTCAGGGTGGCTACATGATGTTCGATATCCTTCGTGCCAATGGTCTGAGCATGTTGGAAATGTCGATCTGGCTACTGTTCGTGGTCATGTTTGCCTGGCTGTCGGTCTCGTTCTGGACAGGCATTGCCGGCTTTTTGGTCGTGGCCTTCAAGCGCGATCCGCTGACTCTGGGGCGAGTCAAGCCGCTGGCACAGACGCTCGATCCCAAGCGGCGCATTGCCTTGGTGATGCCTGTTTACAATGAGGACACCGAGCGGGTCATTGCCGGGCTGGAAGCCACGTGCCGCTCGCTGATTGATACTGGCCAGGCTGCGGCCTTCGATGTCTTTCTGCTTAGCGACACGACTGATGCGGCCATCGCCGCTGCCGAGAAACAGGCGGCCTATGCGCTGCGCCAGCGGTTGGGCAATGAACTGACTCTTTATTACCGGCGTCGTGAGCGCAACATCGGCCGCAAGGTCGGTAACCTTTCGGAATTCTGCTGCCGTTGGGGGCAGGACTACGAGAGTATGCTGGTGCTTGATGCCGATAGCGTGATGGGCGGGCGCACCATGGTCGGCATGGCGGCTTCCATGCAGGCAAATCCCCGCCTGGCCCTGCTGCAGACCGTTCCGCTGCCGGTACGTTCGAGTACGTTGTTCGGGCGTTTCCTGCAGTTCGCGGCAACACTTTACAGTCCAATGCTTGCCGCGGGGCAAAGCGTCTGGCAGGGCGACTCTGCCAACTATTGGGGGCACAACGCGATCATTCGCATCACTGCGTTCGTCGATTATTGCGGGTTGCCTCCGTTACCCGGCAAGGCCCCGATGGGGGGCGAGATCCTCAGCCACGATTTCGTCGAGGCAGCCATGCTGCGCCGTGCCGGCTGGGAAGTCCGTCTGCACGCCGGGGTAGAGGATAGCTACGAGGAGTTGCCCGGCAGCATTATTGAATATGCCAAGCGAGACCGTCGCTGGTGCCAAGGCAACATGCAGCATTTGCGACTGTTATTCGCCAGTGGGCTGCACTGGGTCAATCGGCTGCATTTTCTGCTCGGTGCGCTGGCCTACATGGCCTCGTTGCTATGGTTGATCATGCTGGCACTGAGTACCGTGGATGCGGTGACCCGGGCGGTGGTCAAGGTGCGCTTCTTTACACAGGACTACCAGTTATTCCCCGAGTGGCCGGAGTCACGCGTGGCAATGATCGCATCGTTGCTGGTAATTACCGTGATCATGCTGGTCGTGCCCAAACTGCTGGGGCTGGCCGTTGCCCTTGGGCAGCGGCGCAAGGATTTCGGGGGAGGGGTCAAGCTGACGCTTAGCGCGTTGCTGGAAATCGTCTTCTCGATCCTCATCGCTCCACTGATGATGTCCTTTCATGCCTGGTTCGTTATCAGCGTGTTGTCTGGACGGACCGTATCGTGGAGCACCCAGGCGCGCGGTGGCCGCCTGATTCCCTGGCGTGAGGCATGGCGGCGGAGCTGGGCGATGACTCTGGCCGGCCTGGCTTGGGGGACGATCAGCTACTATTATTCGCCGTTGTTTTTCTGGTGGCTTTCTCCGGTATTGCTGGGGATGGTGACCTCTGTGTTCATCATCCGGTTCACCAGTAGTATCCGTGCCGGTGAGTGGTTACAGCGTCACGGCATCCTGTGTATTCCGGCGGAGGTGCGCCTGCCGGAAGTTCTGGGGCGCCTGGAGGAACACGAGGAAGCGCCTGCGACGAGTGATATCGAGTTCTCGGAACATGCGTTGCTGCCCGCCAACGAACATCATCAGGAAATGCCGGTTCAGTCGTTGCGAGCACCGTTCGGGTTGGGTGGTGCCCAAGCGCCCTTCTGATATGCATATTTCATCTAGGTAAATTTCCACAAATAACTTCCAGGAATAAAGCGTGGCGGTCAGAATGCGGGGCAGATTCATTTATTGTCTTGCAGGACCGCTACCATGCCTTGGGATGCCTGGATTACGCTAGCCACGACAGTGGTTGCGTTCGTACTGATGGCCACGACACGTATCGGCCCCGACATGATCTTGCTCGGGGCTGTAGTCTGGCTGTTGACGTTGGGCGTCATCGATACTTCAGATGCGCTGGCCGGCTTTTCAAATAGTGGCCTGTTCACCGTCGCGTTCATGTATGTTCTGGTAGCGAGCATTCGCGAGACCGGCGGCATCGATCTGATCATTCGCTACGTGCTAGGCCGCCCCCGGAGTGAAACGGGGGCGCAGTTGCGGTTGCTGCTGCCCGTCTCCGCCATCAGTGCCTTTCTCAACAATACCCCGGTCGTGGCGACCTACATCCCCGCTGTGATGAGCTGGAGCCGCAGGCTGGGTTTATCGTCACACCGTTTTTTAATGCCGCTGAGCTTTGCCTCGATCCTGGGCGGTACCTGCTCGTTATTGGGGACCAGTACCAACCTGGTGGTGAATGGCTTGCTCAATGATCGCTATCCCGAGCTGTCGCTGGGCTTGTTCGATATCGCCTGGGTTGGATTGCCGGTAGCTGTGGTGGGGTTGACCTACTTGTTGCTTGCCGGGCGCTGGTTGCTACCTGAGCGACCCGGTGCCGGGCAGCTCTTTGACAATCCGCGCGAGTTCACCATCGAGATGGAAGTGGCGCCAAATGGCCCGATAGTCGATAAGACAGTCGAAGAGGCGGGGCTGCGTCATCTCGAGGGCCTGTTTCTGGTCGAGATCGAGCGTGACGGTAACGTGGTCAGTGTGGTTGGCCCGGGAGAGAAGCTCAAGGGAGGCGACCGTCTGGTTTTCGCGGGGACCACCGAGGCAGCCGTCGAGCTGCAACAGATACGAGGGTTGCAGCCGTCGAGTCAGGGCGAGTCCAGCTTGAATAAAGATTTTCGTGAGAGGCGCCTGGTCGAAGCCGTCGTCTCGGACCAGTGCCAGTTCATTGGTCGTCGCATTCGCGAAGGGCACTTCCGGACGCTTTATGGAGCCGCCGTACTGGCTGTATGCCGCCATGGTGAGCGTGTTGCCGGCAACCTGGGACAGATCCGTCTGCAACCGGCCGATGTGCTGCTGCTCGAGGTGCGTCCGCCCTTCATCGAGCGCCACCGGCAGTCCAAGGACTTCCTGCTGATTAGCCGGGTCAATGGGCAGGCCCGCCCCATCCATGAGAGAGCCTGGTTGGCCTGGAGCATACTCGGAGGCGTCATTGCCCTGGCGACGTTCGGTGTGCTGAGCATGCTCAATGCGGCAATGCTGGGGGCGGCACTGGCGGTGCTTACCGGTTGCTGTTCCGTCAGCGCCGCCAAGCGCGGCCTGGATACTCAAGTCCTGCTGACCATTGCGGCATCGTTCGGGCTAGGGCTTGCCCTGGAAAGCTCCGGCGCGGCAGCCAGCCTGGCCAATCATGCGCTGGCGTTGGCTGGCGGCAACCCTTACCTGCTGCTTATCGGGGCCTATCTTCTGGTGGCGCTACTCACCGAGGTTGTCACCAACAATGCTGCAGCCGTGATTGCCTTTCCGATCGTTACCGCCAGCGCCGAAAGCCTGGGCGTGAGCGTGATGCCCTATGTGATCGCTATCATGTTCGCCGCCTCGTCCAGCTTCCTGACACCGATCGGTTATCAGACCAACCTCATGGTCTATGGGCCAGGGGGCTATCGTTTCAGTGATTTCCTGCGTGTCGGTGGCGTGCTCAATGTGCTGGTGGGTGTAGTGGCGCTGACGCTGATACCGCGCTTCTGGCCCTTCTAGGCCGTTACGGCTTCTGCCACGGTTCGTCGTGAGCGGGGCTAACAAGGTAAAGTAGCGGCATCGTCTTCAAAGGAATGTAGTCATGTTCGAATCCAAGCCGCTCATCATCGAACCCGACCAGGGCCGCAAGGCCGACGCCGTCGTGATCATTCTGCATGGCCTGGGGGCTGACGGTCACGACTTCGCACCCTTGATTCCCGCTCTCAATATCCCCGGCAAGCCGGCGCTGCGCTACGTGCTGCCGCATGCACCGCGCCGCCCGGTGACCATCAACAACGGCATGCTGATGCCGGCCTGGTACGACATCCTCGAGATGAATCTGGGGCGTCGGGTCGACGAGATTCAGCTCAAGGCTTCGGCCAAGCAGGTCCAGGGGTTGATCGACGAGCAGCGGCAGTCAGGTATCGATAGTGAGCGGATCATTGTTGCCGGCTTTTCCCAAGGCGGTGCGGTCGCCTATGAAGCGGCACTGTCCTATCCCGAAGCGTTGGGTGGGCTGCTGGCGATGTCGACCTATTTCGCCACGGCTAATAGTATCGAGCTGGCTGAGGCCAACCGTCACTTGGCGGCCGAGGTCCATCATGGCACTTTCGATCCGGTCGTGCCCGAGTCGCTGGGGCGAGCCGGTTTCGAACACCTCCGTGCGCTGGGCATCCCGGCCGAATACCGGACCTACAACATGGCCCACTCGTTATGCCCGCAGCAGACCGTGGATATCGGCAATTGGCTGGGGCATTGCCTGGCTGAGTAAAGGCTGACATCGTGGCGAGCGGCAAAACTCGGCTCTTGCACTGGCAGGCTTGCCTACAGGCGGCCCGGCCGCCGTTTCTGCTGTTGGCACCGCTCTGTGTGTTACTGGGCGCTGGGGCGGCGCGGGCTGAAGGGCTGGCGTTGTCCGGGTGGGATGTCTGGTTGGCACTGGTGGGTAGCGTTACGGCACATGCAGCGGTCAATCTGCTCAACGAGTACCATGACTTTCACAGTGGTCTCGATGCCATGACGCGCCGCACGCCATTCTCGGGCGGCAGTGGCGCCCTGCCGGCCTGTCCTCATGCAGCACCTTTCGTGGCCACGGCTGCTGCAGCCTGTCTCGCCGTTACCGTATTCATCGGGGGTTATTTCCTGGCTCAACGTGGTCCGGCAATGCTGGTATTCGGTATCGCCGGGCTGGCGTTGGTCTGGGGCTATAGTGGCTGGATCGTGTGCCGGCCGTGGTTATGCCTATTGGCACCGGGCATCGGCTTCGGAGTGCTGATGGTTCTGGGCAGTCATTGGGCGGTGAGTGGCCGGTTGGGAGGTACCGTATTGTCGGCGATGCCGGTACCTGTACTGTTGGTGAGTGCCTTGCTGCTGGTCAACCAATTGCCGGATATCGACGCCGACCGGCGGGTCGGGCGTCGCCATCTGGCCATTGTCCTGGGCGTGCGCCGTGCTGCGCGGCTGGCAGCGTGGCTGAATGCGGCAGCCTTTGTCGGCCTGATGTCGGCCATCGTGTTGAGCGGGGTGCCTCGGCTTGCTTGGCCGGCCCTGCTGCCCGGACTGGCGGCTTTCTGGCTGATCCGCGGCTTGTATCGACTCGACAAGCGCGAGGTCGATGGTGATCGGCGAATCTTGCTGCCGCTGATGGCGGCCCAGGTTGCCATACTTCTCACGACGCTTGCCGTGCTCGACCTGAGCCTGTGGTGGGCTACCACCTGAATGTCAGAGGCTGAGCATGGCTTCTAGATCGTCCCGTGAGGGCAGGGACGCATAGGCGCCGGGGCGGGTCACGGCATGCGCACCGCAGCGACAGGCGATTTCCACGGCACGGATCAGCCGTTCATCAGCCTCGCTCCAGTGGGTGAAGCCTGCCGCATCCACACTGGCCTCGGCGAGTGTCGCCAGTAGCCCACCAATGAAGGCATCACCGCCGGCGGTAGTGTCGACGGCCCGAACCTGGGGTGGCAACACATCCAGGCGCCGGCCCAGCCGATGTATCTCGACCGGACGGGGACCATCGGTGATCACGATCAGCTTCACGCCGGCGGCGAGTCGTCGGTTGATCCACGCATCCTGAGGATGGTCGCCACGCAATGTGTCAATTTCCTCACGGGACAGCTTGAGCAGATGCGCCCGGTCGAGCAGCGATGTAGACAGACCGATGTCCACCGTGCCCTCAGGCCAAAGATTATTGCGCAGATTGGCGTCGATACTGACCAGGCTGCCCGAACGTCTGGCGATATCGGCCAGTGCCAGGGTCGTTTCTGCGATGCCTGCCTCGGTCAGGCTGTTGGTGCACATGTGAACGATGGCTGGCTCGCTGAATATGCCGGCGGGCAGATGCTCGAGCCGGTAGAGTAGATCAGCAGCCGGTGGGCGATAAAAATCGAAAGTGCGCTCACCTTCGGCATCTCGCGAGACGAAGGCCAGGGCAGTGCGGGCCTGCCGGGTGGTCACCACTCCCGAGGTATCGACGCCATGGCTTGCCATCTCGGTGGTCAGAAAGCGACCGAAGCGGTCGTCACCGACCATGCCCAGAAACCGGCTGGGTACTCCGAGCCGGGCGCAGGCCACGGCGACGTTGGCCGGCGCACCGCCGGCATAGGGCGTGAAGGTTTCCGGGCCGCTGTCATTCCCCAGGCGGCTCGATAGCATGTCGACTAGGGCTTCGCCGAAAGCGATGACGGGAATCATGACGTTTTCCCCTGGCTGGTGGCTTGGGTCTTGGCTTTTTCCCTGGTCCGGCCGCGCTGGGCCTGTTCGGCAGGTCGGTGAGCGGGAAAATGCTGGCGCACCAACGCTAACAGACCTTGAGTCGAGGCGTCGAAGTCCTGGGTGCGTTCATCGATACGCTCGCTGATTTCACCGGCGATGCGCTTACCCAACTGCACACCCCATTGATCGAATGAGTTGATGTTCCAGATCACGCCCTGAACGAATACCTTGTGCTCATAGAGTGCGATCAGCGCGCCCAGGTTGCGTGGCGTCAGCTCGTCGAGCAGTAGGGTGCTTGAGGGGCGATTGCCCGGGCAGCTGTAGGGGTCGAGTTGGCTACCCTCCTGGCTACCCTCCATGAAGGCGTTGGCCTGGGCAAGCATGTTGGTGAGCAGGGCGAAGTGGTGCTCCTCGACGCCGGGCTCGGGTTTCAGCGAGGCGATGAAGTCGATGGGCACGTAGCGGGTGCCCTGGTGCAACAGCTGGAAGAAGGCGTGCTGGCCGTTCGAGCCGGTCTGTCCCCAGACGATCGGCCCGGTCTTGTAGTTTACCGGCTGGCCGAAGATGTCCACGGACTTGCCATTGGATTCCATGTCGAGTTGCTGCAGGAATGCCGGCAGCTGATGCAACGCCTGGTCGTAGGGCACGATGGCATGGGTTTCGGCGCCCATGAAATTGATGTACCAGATGCCGATCAAAGCCATCAATACGGGCATGTTCTCGGCGAAGGGCGCCTCGATGAAATGACGATCCATCTCGTAGGCACCGTCTAGCAACTCGAGAAAACCGTCATAGCCGATCGACAGGGCGATAGGCAGGCCGATCGACGACCACATCGAGTAACGACCGCCGACCCAGGCCCAGAACTCGAAGACGTTTTCCTCACGGATGCCGAATTCCATGGCCGCCTTGCGATTGGTGGAAGCCGCGATGAAGTGAGCGCCCACGTCGGCATCCTCGCCGGCATTGTCGAGAAACCAGCGGCGTGCGGTCTTGGCGTTGAGCAGAGTTTCCTGAGTTGAAAACGTCTTGGTCGAAACGATGAACAGCGTGGTGGCTGGATCGAGGCGCCTCAATACTTTCTGGATGTGCGCTCCGTCGACATTGGAGACGAAATGAAAGTTGAGGTTGAGGTCGCTATGGCGGTAATTGAGCAGGGCGCGGCAGGCCATGTTGGGGCCGAGGTCCGAGCCGCCGATCCCGATGTTGACCACGTCGCGGATGCGCTCGCCACTGTAGCCCTTCCAGGTACCGTCACGCACGGCTTCGGAGAAGGTGCGGATCTGCTCACGGGTGCGCTTGATCTCGGGCATGACATCCTTGCCATCGACGATGACCGGCTCGTCGGCCTGATTGCGCAGTGCTGTATGCAGTACCGGCCGATCCTCAGTGACATTGATGATATCGCCGGAGAACATCTGTGCACGACGTTGTACCAGCGCCGAATGATCGGCGAGTTCGATCAGTTTGGTGAGTACCGCATCGGATATGTGGTGCTTGGAGTAATCGAGAAACAGGCCGCCGACACGCAGGCTCATTTTCTCGAAGCGCTGGGGGTCGCGACCGAAGTAATCGCGGATGCGGTCATCGGCGGTGTCCCGGTGCAGACGCTCTAGAGCCTGCCAAGTGACGCTGCGGGTAAGCTGGAACATGGACGTGTCCTTTGTTGTTTTCGATCAAGATGAATCGTGTCACTTTATCGCATGGCCAAGCATCAGTCTTTGTCTCTCGGGGGCTTTCCCCACGTCGCCTTACGTTACACGTTGGCTGCGCGCTTCCTCGAGCAGTGCGAACCAGCTCGGGCGATCCAGGTCGACCTGCCCCTCTCGGGCGAGTTCATGGATGCGTTTTTCCTTGAGGGTGCCGATGATCGGGACAGGATGGCCGGGCAGGCGGCGCAGCCAGGCCAGGGCCAGACCGGCATGGCTGACCTGCATCTCCTTGGCCATGCGTTTGATGGCTGTACCCAGGACATCCTCGAACACCGAGCCACCGCCCAGCGACGACCAGGCCATCGGTTGGTGACCGTCGTTGAGCACGGCGTCATACAGACCATTGAACAGCGAGTCGGAATGCGCCAGCGACAGTTCGAGCTGGTTCACGACGAGCGGATTTTTCATGGCTTGCTGCAAGCGGCGCCATTGCTCTGGAAGAAAGTTAGACACCCCGACTGCGCCGACCTTGCCTGCAGCGACGGCGGCATCCAGCGCGTGTGCGGTAGCGCTCACGTCCATCAGCGGATCGGGCCGCTGCACGAGAAAATGGTCGAGACGCTCCACGCCGAGCCGTGACAGGCTGCCGTCGATTGCCTTGTCGAGATAGGCGGGGGAGGTGTCGTAGTGCTTGACTCCGAAACGGGAGCTATCCCGGCTGCGCAGCACGACGCCGGCCTTGGCGACGACTCTGACATGTGGCTTGAGAGCAGGGCGCAGCGCCAAGGCTTCGCCGAACAGCGTCTCGCAGCGGCGGTCGCCATAGGTATCGGCATGGTCGAACCACACCAGGCCCTCATCGAGCCTGGCCTCGATCCAGTCCGCCAAGGCACTGGGATCGCTCAGCGATGGCGAGTCGCATAGACGCATCATACCCAGCAGGAAAGGAACGTCGAAGCCGGGCGTCGTCATGGTTAGGTATCTCGCGAAATTGTGGTGGCTAATAGGTGTTGGGCACCCGGTACCAGCCATACGGGATCGACACGCGTGCACGCTGCCTCGATACACAGGAAACGACGTGCCACATCGGTGGGCGTATCTGCAGGCAACTCAGTATCTGGATGCCAGACCACGGTGGAATCGCTGCCTTGTTTGGCGATACGCAGACGACGTTTACCATCATCGAGGATAACCTCTCGATTGGATTGGTAAATGCGGTCGGTGGCGCCACGAATGCCCGGCTCGCCCTGCTGGACGTCTTCGGCGAATCCCTTGAGCTTGTCCAGGTAACGTGCCCCGGCCAGGCCTTCAATGCGACAATGGTGCGTGTCGGCAACGCTAAAGTAGGTATGCAGGGCGCCAGTGTACTTGATTGGTGTTTCGCCGCCGTGCTCGGTGATGAGTTCGACGTGCAGGCGCTGGGCATTGGCCTGGATCACGGCGCGAGGCACCAGTTGATCGTGCAGGCGTGCCTCGGGCGACAGATGTAACTCGACGCCCTGCTCGTGCTCATCGGCAGCATCGAGTCGCCATTCGGCCTTGCGCGCGGTGCCATGCATCGGCCCCTCACCGTCCGGCGACTCGTTGGCGAACCAGGGCCAGCACAACGGGATGCCACCACGAATCGCGCCGGGCAGGGCCTGGGGTGTCGTTGTGACCCACAGCCATCCGTCTCCATCTTCACCGGCAGGACGAAAATGCAGGACCTGGGCGCCTTGCAATGACACGGCCAATTCGCCCCAGGTTTCGCGGGCCAGCCATACACGACGGCCCTCCCACTCGGCCTGGCGTTGACCGTCAGTGGCATCGAGCAGTTCGCGCAGGGTTTGAGGAATCATTCCACCTCCTTGTTGTGCAGTGCCTCGGCGGCTCCAAGCAGCCCGGTCCAGGGCGCGGTAACCACCCAGATGGGAATGCTGTCATTGTACTCGCGCATACGCCCCTTGTTGATGAAGGCTTCTTGGAAGCGACTGTGCTGCAGCCAGTCGACCAGGCGCGGCATGATGCCACCGCACAGATAGACGCCACCTCGCGCTCCGAGAGAGAGCGCCGCATCGCCACACACATCGCCCATGATCTTGAGAAAGCGCATTAGGGTCTCAACCGCTATGCTGTCACCGGCGCGTGCTGCACCGGTGACTTCCGCAGGGGTGTTGTAGCGTGGTGGCACCTTGCGCAACTCCGCATGGGCGCGGTACAGGTCTAGCAGGCCCTGACCACATAGCAAACGTTCCACCGAGACACGGCCGTAGCGGCTGATAAAATAGCCGGCCAGCTTCAGCTCCTGCTCATCGGTGGGCGCAAAGGTGGTGTGTCCCCCTTCGGTGGTCAGCGGGATCCATGCCTCGCTTCCCGGAAACAGGCCGGCGACACCCAACCCTGTGCCGGGGCCCATGATCAGGCGTGCTCGGCGTGGCTCGGCCTGTCCCGGTTTGACCTGGACGCGTTCGCCCTCGGCGACGTGGGGCACACCCAGTGCCTGCGCCGTGAAATCGTTGATGACCTTGAACAGCTCGAGACCGAGCGTCTTCTTCACGTCCCGCTTGGAGAAGCTCCAGTGGTTGTTGGTCATGGTGACGGTGTCGTCGTGCACCGGACAGGCGAAGGCTAGACAGGCCTCTACCGGAGAGTCTTCGCCAGTCGCACCCACGCTCTCCAGGTAGTCACGTACGGCATCCACCAGATGAGGATAATCCGCGCAGGGCAACGTCTGGATGTCATGCAGGTCGAACGAGTCCGGCGTCACCAGGGCAAGGCGCGCATTGGTGCCGCCGATATCGCCGATCAGCGCCGCTCGGGTCATGCCTGGCCGTCCTTTTCGATAAGTTCCTGGGCCTCGAAGCCGCCGAAGGTGGCGGCACCGTCTTCGGCACGACCGACCTGGCTGCGGAACCCAGCGAACAGCTCGCGGCCCATGCCATAGCGATAGTCTTCGAGGTGAGTGGTTGCCAATTCGCGAGATTGCCATTCGGCTTCGTCGACCAGGGCGTTGAGCTCGCCCTTGTTGGCGTCCAGGCGTACCACATCGCCCTCCTTCAGGCGTGCCAGAGGGCCACCGTCGACTGCCTCGGGGGAGAGGTGGATAGCAGCCGGTACCTTGCCCGAGGCCCCGGACATACGCCCGTCGGTGACCAGGGCGACTTTGTAGCCCCGATCTTGCAGTACGCCGAGGTAGGGGGTCAGCTGGTGCAACTCCGGCATGCCGTTGGCACGTGGTCCCTGGAATCTAACGACCACGACGATATCACGGTCGAGTTCCCCCGCATCGAAAGCCGCCTTGAGTTGGCCCTGATCGCTGAACAGGCGTACCGGCGCTTCGACCACACGGTGTTCCGGCTGTACGGCCGAGATCTTGATGACTCCGCGGCCGAGGTTGCCGTCGAGCACGGTCAGCCCGCCGGTGGGCGAGAACGGATCGGAGACCGGACGCAACACGTCGGGGTCCATGCTTTCGGTGGGGCCTTCACGCCACACCAGCTTGCCGTCCTTGAGGAAAGGCTCTTTGGTGTAGTCGCGCATGCTACCGCCAAAGACGGTAGGAATGTCTTCATGAAGCAGGCCGGCATCGAGCAGGGTGCGAATCAG
Organism: Modicisalibacter luteus DSM 23508; assembly: GCF_000378505.1. Taxonomy (GTDB): domain Bacteria; phylum Pseudomonadota; class Gammaproteobacteria; order Pseudomonadales; family Halomonadaceae; genus Modicisalibacter; species Modicisalibacter luteus. The sequence continues at coordinate 110,692 of NZ_KB900001.1, forward strand.
GAAGCTCATGCCGCCGGCGGCCTGGAAGTGATTCACGTCGGCCTGCCCGTTGGGATAGATGCGCGTCAGGCTGGGAATCACGGCGGACAGCTCGGTGAAATCGTCCCAGGTAAGTGTCAGCCCCACGGCGCCGGCCATGGCCACCAGATGCAAGGTGTGGTTGGTCGAGCCGCCCGAGGCGAGCAGACCAATCACTGCATTGACGATCGCCTTCTCGTCGATCTGCTGCCAGAACGGCCGATAGCTACCTCCAGGCTCGCTGTTGCGGACCGCCTGCTCTGCCGCGTATTGGGTCAGTGCGTCGCGTAGCGGTGTGTAGGGGTTGACGAAGGAGGCGCCGGGCAGGTGCAGGCCCATCATCTCCATCATCAGCTGGTTGGAGTTGGCAGTGCCATAGAAAGTGCAGGTGCCCGGCCCGTGGTAGGACTGCGACTCGGCCTCCAGCAGCTCCTCGCGGCCAACCTTGCCTTCGGTATAGAGCTGACGTACACGAGCCTTTTCCTTGTTGGGCAGGCCGCTGGTCATCGGGCCGCCGGGGACGAAGATCGCCGGCAGGTGGCCGAATCGTGCGGTACCTATGAACAAGCCCGGCACGATCTTGTCACAGATACCGAGGAGCAGGGTTGCGTCGAACATGTTGTGCGACAGCGCCACACCGGTGGCCATGGCGATCACGTCGCGGGAGAACAGCGACAGTTCCATGCCCGGCTGGCCTTGGGTCACTCCATCGCACATGGCGGGCACGCCGCCGGCAAACTGGGCCGTGGAGCCCATGTTTCGTGCGGCTTCCTTGATGATTTCGGGGAAGGTCGCAAACGGCTGGTGAGCCGATAACATGTCGTTATATGACGAAACGATGCCCAGGTTGGCACTGTTCATCATCTTCAGTTGGTTCTTGTCCTCGGCGCCACAGGCGGCGAAGCCATGAGCCAAGTTGCCACAAGACAGCTCGCCCCGGTGAACGCCCCGGCGATACTGATCCTGCATGTGGCGCTCGTATAGCGCACGCCGGTCACGGGAGCGTTCGCGGATACGCTGAGTCACGCGGGACACGGTTTCATGAACGGCCATGGGGACCTCTCTTCACGGTCGAGTAAAGGAATTTTCGTAAACTTACCAAAACAAGGCTTGAATGTCGTGGCCCTTTTGGGTCAGATTATGGCCTAAAGCGTAGGATTGTTTCATCGTGACTGCCTCCTGACCGCTATCAGCGTCAGGCAAGCGTGGTCACCAGGATTCACGCCACTACTTGTTGCAGTTAGGAGGTCACATGACGCTGCGTATCGCCATCAACGGTTTCGGGCGCATCGGTCGAAACGTGCTACGCGCCCTTTACGAAAACGGTTATCGAGATCGAATTCAGGTCGTTGCCATCAACGATTTGGGTGATCCGGCACTGAATGCTCACCTGCTCAGACACGATAGTGTCCATGGCTATTTCAGTCATTCCGTCGAGCATGACGAGGAAGCGCTGGTCGTGGACGGAGATCGGATCAATACCTTCGCGCAGCGCGAGCCGGCCCAGTTGCCCTGGGACAAGCTGCAGGTCGACCTGGTCATGGAGTGTACCGGGCTGTTCACCAAGCGGGGCGATGCCGCCAAGCATCTCGACGCCGGCGCCAACCGTGTGCTGATTTCCACCGCGACCTCGGATGCCGATGCGACCGTGGTATTTGGCGTCAACGAGCATGTGCTGACCAACGAGCATCGTGTCGTCTCCAATGCATCGTGCACTACCAATTGCCTGGCGCCGCTGGCCAAGGCCCTCAACGATGCGATCGGCATCGATAATGGGCTGATGACAACGGTGCATGCCTATACCAACGATCAGAATCTGTCCGATGTCTACCACACGGATCCCTACCGCGCACGTAGCGCCACCCAGTCGATGATCCCGACCAAGACCGGTGCTGCGGCGGCAGTCGGTCAGGTGTTGCCCGAGCTGCAAGGCAAGTTCGATGGCTTGGCAGTCCGCGTACCGGTGATCAACGTTTCCCTGGTCGATCTGGTATTCACCGCCAGTCGCGACACCAGCAAGGAAGAAGTCAATGCCGTGGTCGAGAAGGCGGCCGCGCAGTCGGCGGTTCTGGATGTGAACGCCCAGCCGCTGGTCTCGATAGACTTCAACCATAATCCGCATTCGTCTATCTTTGATGCCAACCATACGCGCGTGAACGGCCGGCTGGTCAAGGTCATGGCCTGGTACGACAACGAGTGGGGTTTCTCCAATCGCATGTTGGACACGGCGCTGGCGATGCAAGCCACAGCTTGAGTCGAAAGCTGCCGCTTGGCCTGAAAGGCGCAATGGAAGAAGAAAAAGGGTGCTTCGGCACCCTTTTTTCTTGGCAAATCGGGTTGGCACATTATGGTGCCGATACGGATTGGCACCATGCAGCCATGGTTAAGGACAGCGGCTAGCGTTAAAGTGCGGGTTTGCAAGCCGCAAGCGATGCGTTATTTCTTACTCGGTTGTGGTAGCTTTAAGTAAAGTTAAGGACCATCGTTTTACAGACTGCATTGCACATGAATGATAGCGTTACCCAAGCACAGCGTTTGATCGGGGCACGCTTACGCGATCCTCGGCTGCGGCGCGAGGGGTGTATCATCGGCATCGATCAGAATCGCGGCCAGCCGGCATTGCTGATTGTCTGGGAGGGGCAAGGGCAGGCCGAGCGCGTGCCGTTACCGGCCCATGAGCTGCGCACCTTGGTTCAGGCCTGCGATACGGTACCTCCGAGTCGGAGAGTCTGGGGAAGCGGGCAACAAGCCATCGTCCCTGAAGCCGGTGTTCCGCGATTGCCGGCTCCGGCGAGGGATGACGCCAAGTATGAATCGATCACGGCTATCGATGGACCGCATTTCGCGATGGCCCAAGGATCGTCATAAAAGGAAGTCATAAATATGCCGGCAACGTCGTTGCAGCTGCTGCCCCGGTTTCTCGATGCACTGCTTTGCGCGTCACCGGCAGTGGTTTATGCTACGGATTCCCAATGGTGGCAGGGCAAGCTTCATTACCTGGGAATCAACGTCAAGTCGTTGTGCGGTATCGATCGTGACTGGCTGCGTGAATCGCCCTCCCGCTGGCTGGATCTGCTGACGACAGACTCGCGAGAAGACGTGCTGGCGCGCCTGAGCCGGGCGTGCCGGGATGGAGAGAGTCAAGTTTCATTACACTATGCCCTGCGCCATCACGACGGATCCTTGCATCATCTGCAGGATGACGTCGTCATTCACCGGGATGGGGAGGGCGTCATCAGCGAGTTGGTGGGGTCGCTGATTGATGTCACCGAGCGCCAGAATCTGCTCCAACGCTTCGAGAAGCTTAGCGAACAGCTCCCGGGCACACTCTACCAATGCCGAATGAGCCCAGAGGGAAAGTTGACCTTTCCTCTGGTGAGCTCGGGTGTGCTGCGCCTGTTCGGTATTTCTCCTCAAGCCATCATCGACAATGCCGAGACGGCGCTGTCCTGCGTACACCCTCACGATCTCGATGGGCTATGGCGCAGCGTCCGGCGAAGTGCCACGCGGCTGAAAGTCTGGCGTCACGAGTTTCGCTGCCTGCATCCCGATGGACGTGAGCTGTGGGTGTGTGGGCAGGCCTCGCCGGAGCGCGAGCCGGATGGCAGCACTCTGTGGCATGGCTTCTGCGAGGACGTGACCCTGCGCAAGCAGGCCCAGCAGGCGCTTGCCGAAAGCGAGCGACGCTACCGCTTCATTGTCGAGCATGTCAGTGACCTGATCATGTTGATAGATGCCGATGGCATTTGTCGTTACGCGTCACCGTCGGTTGGCAATGTACTGGGGTACGTGCCGGAAGACCTGACGGCACGTGCCCTGGTGGAATTGCTGCCGCCCGATGATGCACCGCGAATCCAGCGTCGAATCCACGAATCCTCGCGCATGGGGCGCAACCTACAGATCGAGTTACGGGTTCGTCATTGCCAAGGCCATTACCTCTGGCTGGAAACCAGCTGTTCCCCCTATATCAACCCCTATAATGGTCTTTACGAGTGGGTTCTTGCCGTGGCGCGCGACGTCACCGACCGCAAGCAGCGCGAGATGAAGCTTCACGAGCTCTCGACTACTGACAGCCTGACGGGGGCTCTTAACCGTGGCGCTTTTCTGGGGTGCCTGAAGTCCTCGATCGAAGCGGCTGAAGGTATGCCATCGCGTCTGTCGCTAATGATCTTCGACATAGATCACTTCAAGACCATCAACGATACTTGGGGGCATGCCGCCGGCGACCTGGTTCTGGCTAGTCTCGGTGAGATCTGTCGCAGTACGTTGCGTTCCCACGATATTTTTGGCCGCATCGGTGGGGAAGAGTTCGCCCTGGTGCTCTCTGGGCGTTCTCTGAGCGAATCGGCGATACTGGCCGAGCGACTGCGCAAGAAATTCGAGAGCGTCCGGGTCGAGTTTCATGGCCAGTGGCTCAACTTCACCGTCAGCTTCGGGATCGCCGAGCGTTATGAACGCGAGACGCTGGACGACCTGATGCACCGTGCCGACATGGGCCTCTATGTGGCCAAGCGCGAAGGCCGTAACCGGGTGCATCAAGCCCTGGCAACCGAATTGTGAGCGTCGCCCAACGGCTTTCACGTCGGCCGGTGCTTTCGGATAACGAGAAACAAGGAGATTGGTATGAAAGCCCGCTTAACGTGGTTGTGCCTGCTGCCGGTCCTGATGCTAGCGGCGTCGGTGCAGGCTCAGATCCAGACCAACCCTGCTCAGGTCGACAGTAGCGAAGTCAACGCCGTCCAAGGCCCGCTGGTCAAGGGTGAACTGTTCGAATATTCGACGGGGGGCGAGACATATCAGGGCTATCTGGCACGCAACGTCAACGACAAGACACCACGCCCCGCTGTGCTGGTCGTCCATGAATGGTGGGGGCTGAACGATTACGCCAAGTCCCGTGCTGATCAACTGGCCGCGCTGGGGTTCGTGGCATTGGCTGTCGACATGTATGGCCAGGGGCAGGTCGCGACGCACCCTGATGAAGCCGGCGCCTTTTCGAGCCAGGTCATGCAAGACTGGCCTGCGGCCCGTGGTCGTCTCGAGGCCGCCATGACCAAGCTGAGCGAGCATCCGGCGGTGGCGGACACCGGCATGGCGGCCATTGGCTACTGTTTTGGCGGCGGTATTGTCATGAACATGGCGCTATCGGGAATGCCGATCGAGGCGGCCATCAGCTTCCATGGCAGCCCGACCCAGGCCGTGAAAAACCCGCAACCTTTTGAAGGTATCGTACAGATCCATAACGGGGCCGAGGATCCGTTGGTCAAGCGTGAGGCGCTGACGAGTATGGCCAAGGCGCTCAAGGCGCAGGGCGCCGAGGTCAAGGTAGTCAACTACCCGACCGCGACCCATGGTTTCACCAGCCATGAAGCCGACGAGGCAGCCGAAGAGTATGGCTTGCCCCTGGGCTATAACGCAGCCGCTGATGCGTCGTCCTGGCAAGCAGCCCTGCTAGCACTGGATAAGGCGCTCAACGACAACTGAGCCTCTATTCCGGCGTGGTCAGATGAGGCGCAGCAGCTTCATCAACCATCGCCGGTAAGGAGGCTGCATCAACCAGGCCGTACTACGCCGGGCCTGATGAAAGACGCTGCGCTCATGGCTGAAGGTGACGAAGCCGTGTTCGCCATGGTAGGTGCCGTTGCCGCTCTGGCCGACACCCCCGAATGGCAGCGCGTCCTGAGCGGACTGTAGCAGCGTATCGTTGAACGCCATGCCGCCAGAGTGGGTGCGAGTCATCAACCTCTCGCGGTAGGCGGCATCATGAGTGAAGGCATAAAGCGCCAGGGGGTGGGGGTGCTGATTGACGTAGTCGATGGCCGCTTCGCCATCCTTTACGCCGATGATCGGCAGTAGTGGGCCAAAGATTTCTTCCTGCATCAGCGCCAGCTCGTCATGCGGATTGATGACGAGTGTGGGTGGCAGTTTGCCACTGGCTTCCAGTTGTTCGGCATTGGCTCCTAGCTCGATAACGCGACAGCCCCGGTTTTCTGCATCGTCCCTCAGGGCGATGAGTCGCTGCCGGTGTCGGCGGCTTATGATCGCCGTGTAATCGTCGTTGTTCGCCAGGCGGGGGTAGAACTGCTGGGCGGTACGCTCGATGGCCTGGGTGAGTCCCTTGAGGCGCCGCTCGGAAACCAGCACATAGTCCGGAGCGATACAGGTCTGCCCGGCATTGAACCACTTGCCAAAGGCAATGCGTCTTGCCGCTTCGTCGAGGTCGGCGTCGTCGGCAACGATAGCGGGCGACTTGCCGCCGAGTTCAAGCGTCACCGGCGTCAGGTTGGCGGCCGCAGCCTGGGCGACTTGGCGGCCGACCTGCGGAGAGCCGGTGAAGAACAGATGATCGAAGGGCAGGCTGGCGAAAGCCTTGCCAGTCTCCTGATCACCGTTGATGACGCATAGCTCGTCCTCTGCAAAGTAGCGTTCGGCAAGCTCACCCATCAGGTGTGAGGTGGCCGGTGTCAGCTCGCTGGGTTTGATCATGACGCGGTTGCCGGCGGCCAGGGCGCTGAGGGCCGGCAAGAGGGCCAGTTGCCAGGGATAGTTCCACGGTGAAATGATACCCACCACACCCAGCGGCTGACGGAAGATCTCACCCCGTGCCGGCAGGAAGCGCCAGTTGAGTGAGACCCGCTGTGGGCGCATCCAACGCTTGAGATGTCGACGAGTGTGCCGTAATGCCAATTGCAGGGTGGTGAACTCAGCCAGGCGGGTCTCGACCGACGAACGATGACCGTAATCCTTGCGGATGGCGCGCTCGATCTCGTCAGCGTGATGCAGTGCCATGCGTTCCAGCCGTGCCAGACGCTCGCGACGTACCGCGAGAGTCGGGTAGGGTGCCTGACGAAATGCGGCCTGCTGCTGGGCAAAGCGACGCTGCAGCGAGGTGACATTGGCCGGAGCAGCGACAGAATCCGTTACCGTCATGCGCGAAGATCCTCTAGACCGTGAATGCCATGATGCCGAACATGGTGAGCACGAAGCCGCCGAACAACAGCAGGCCCGCCAGCGACACCAGGATGAGCAGATAACCCAGAATCAGCGCTGCCAGTGCCCATCCATCGCCCTGTTCGCCGCTCTGACGGATCTGGTGTCGGGCAATATGCCCACAAACCACACCGCCCAGTGCCGCCGGCGCGACGAACACCGCCAATACGCTCAGCCCGAAGGCAACCAGGGCCATCAGGTTGGTTCCAGCGGGGGATGGCGAAGGTGGAGGGAACGAAGGGTACTCTCTCATGTCTGTCTCTCTGTTTGTATCGCCTGGCTCTTAGACAGTAACCCAACCGGGAGCTATCGTGAACGCGCCTGGCGTTTCACCCCATGATGGGAGACAAGATGCGTTACGAGGTAACCACGATCGATGCCATCGAGGCGGTACCTGCCGACCTCTGGAATGCCCTGGTCGGTAGCGACCACCCCTTCCTGCGTCATGAATTCCTGCATGCCCTGGAAATTACCGGGGCGGTGACTCCCGACAGGGGGTGGTCACCTCGGCATCTCCTGGTGTGGCGGGATGGCTCGCTGGTGGCGGCGATGCCTCGCTACGCCAAGGAGCACTCGTATGGCGAGTATGTGTTCGACTGGGCCTGGGCGGATGCCTGGGAGCGTGCCGGGGGCGATTACTATCCCAAGGGACTGACCGCCATTCCCTTTACTCCTGTACCCGGCCCCCGGGTGATCCTGGCGCAGGAGGCGGAACGGCAGGAGATTCTCCATGTCCTTGCGGAGCAATGCTGCAACGACGACCAGTCGAGCTGGCATCTGTTGTTCGCCGAAGACGCCGAGGTGGATGCCTGGCTGCAGGTGCGTCCGCAGCTTGTCGAGCGGCATGCTGTTCAGTTCCAGTGGCAGGATCAAGGATTCGGTGACTTCGAGGGCTTTCTGGCTGCGATGACATCCAAGCGCCGCAAGGAGATACGGCGCGAGCGCCGGCGCATCGAAGCACAGGGGCTGGTCATGCACCGTCTCACTGGCGAGGCTATCGATGACAGTGCGCTGGAACACTTCTATCGATGCTACCAGCTTACCTACCTGGAGCGGGGCCAGCATCCCTATCTGCCGCGTGCCTTCTTCCAGCGCCTGCGTGATTGCATGCCGGAGTCGCTGTTGCTGGTGCAGGCACGACTGGCAGGCCGGCCGGTGGGGTCGGCATTGTGCCTGCAGGGCGACCGCACCCTCTATGGACGTTACTGGGGGAGCGAGGTAGAGGCGGACTGCCTGCACTTCGAAACGTGTTACTACCAAGGAATCGAGCACTGTCTGGCCACCGGCCTGACACGCTTCGATCCCGGTACCCAGGGTGAGCACAAGCTGGTGCGTGGCTTTGCACCACGCCGCTTGCGGTCGCTCCATTACATCGTGGATCCCGGGTTTCGCGATGCAGTGGCGCGTTTCTGTCGAGAGGAGGGCGGCTACGTTGAAGCGTACCATCGCCAGTCGCTTGCGCGCCTGCCATATCGACACGAGTCGTAGGTGATCAGGCCAGTTGGAAATGTAACGGACAAGAAAGGATCTCACAGGACATGAACTTTCTCTTCGAGGCCGCCGTATTGCTAGGCGCAGCCATTGTGGCGGTTCCTTTGTTCCAGCGCTTGGGGCTAGGGTCGATCCTGGGGTATCTAGCCGCCGGGTTGGTTTTGGGGCCGTCTGTCAGCGGCTTTATTGCAGAGCCCGAAACCGTGCTGCACTTCGCCGAGTTCGGCGTCGTAATGCTGTTGTTCATCATCGGTCTGGAGCTGGAGCCTTCCCGCCTTTGGGCCATGCGTAAACGCCTGTTTGGCTTGGGAGCATTGCAGCTACTGGGCTGCGCTGTCCTGCTGATGCCGATCGGCCTGGCCTTGGGGCTGTCCCTGGAGGTCTCGATTCTGCTGGGGCTGATCCTCGCCCTGTCATCGACGGCCTTCGCGCTGCAGGTGCTCAACGAGCGCCACCATTTCGCGACGCCTCACGGCCAGGCGGCGTTTGCCATCCTGCTGTTTCAGGATCTCGCAGTCATTCCCCTATTGGCACTGTTGCCACTGTTTGCGGGCGATATCGGCGTCGCGTCCGAGGAATCCTGGCTGGCAGTTCTGCGGGGCCTGGGCAGCGTCATTGCTGCGATCGTGATTGGCCGGCTGGTCTTTCCCCGGGTGCTGGCGTTGGTGGCGCGTAGCGAGGTGCACGAAGTGTTCACCGCCGCCGCGCTGTTCATGGTGCTGGGCATGGCGTTGGCCATGGAGTGGGCTGGGCTGTCCATGGCGCTGGGCGCCTTCCTGGGCGGGGTCCTGCTCGCCGACACCGTCTATCGTCACGAACTCGAGGCCAATATTGAGCCCTTCAAGGGCTTGTTGCTGGGACTGTTCTTCATTGCCGTGGGTATGTCGGTGGATCTTGCGCTGGTGTTCGACAGCCTGCTCTGGGTGCTGGGCATTACTCTGGCCCTGCTGGTAGCCAAGATGATCGTTATTGCCCTGGTGGGGCTGGTAGCGCGTCTCCCCAAGCCGGAAATCCCACGCCTTGCCGCCGTCATTGCCCAGGGTGGCGAGTTCGATTTCGTATTATTGACCGCTGCGGTCAGTGCAGGCGTGTTCGATCAGCGTATTGCCAGCCTGGGGATCGCCGCGGTAACGCTGTCTATGGCCCTCACCCCGTTCTTGTACCGAGCCGGGGAGCGGCTGGGGGATCGCTTCAAGGAGAAACGGCCCTATGACGACCACTTCGATGATGATACGCCACAGGTACTGATCGCTGGGCTGGGTCGTTTCGGACAGATGATCGCGCGCGTTCTCAAGAGCCAGGACATCAGCTTTACTGCGCTTGATCCCAACATTCGGCAGGTCGAGTTCATTCGCCGGTTCGGGTCACGTATCTATTATGCAGATGCCACGCGCCTGGATTTGCTTAGAGCGGCGGGAGCCGAGCAGGCGAAACTGCTCGTCGTTGCCGTCGATAATGCGGAAACGGCGACCCTGATCGTGCGTCAGGCGCGTATGCATTTTCCGCACTTGAAGGTATATGCGCGGGCGCGCAACCGCCATCATGCCTGGCACCTGATGGAAATTGGCGTGGACGCCGTAGTTCGTGAGACGTTTCCAGCGAGCATGGAGATGAGTGCCGAAGTCCTCAAGGGGCTGGGGTATCCCAGTTCGAACGCGATGGATGCTGTGCGCACCTTCCGCGACTTCGATATCCAGCTATTCAATAACTCCTACGAGCATCGTAACGATGAAGACACGCTGGTGGCTAACGAAAAGGCGGCCATGGCCGAACTGCAATCCCTGTTCCAGAAGGAGCTGGGTGGCAGGACGCTACGGGGAGAGGCACCACCGGGTGTAGAGCGTACCGAGCCTGAAAGCCCATAAGGCGTCTGTAAAAAGCCCGAGTCATGCAACGACAGTCAAGGAGAAAAGTCATGGCGCCTAGACATTGGCGTGAACGCCTGGAAACGCTGGGTCTGACCGCCTCTGGCGAACCGACGCCTCTGTCCGGCGGTGACATCGCTGCGGTATGGCGTCTGGAAACCCGCGAGGGTGTCGTGGTGCTTAAGCAGGACGATGCCCAGCGCCTGGCCGGTGAGGCCGATGGATTGCAGGCATTGCGTGCAGCCGGGACATCCCTGGTAGTGCCGGATGTCCTGGGGCTCGATGACGATCTGCTGGTCATGGAAGCGCTGGAAACAAAAGGTGGGCGCCGCGACGATCGAGCGCTTGGTGAGGGGCTGCGCGAGCTTCATGCAGTAACTGGCGACACACATGGCTGGGAGCGGGACAATGCCTGCGGGCTTACGCCGCAGCCCAACACTCCTCGTGATGACGGCCGGGTGTTTCAGCGAGAGTGCCGTCTGCTGCCGCTGGGACGGGCCTGCCACGATAAAGGGTTGCTGGACAAGGCGACGTTGGAATCACTGAACAGCGTCGCTGAGCGGCTCGAGGAATGGCTACCCGATACCAGGCCCAGCCTGCTGCATGGCGATCTATGGTCGGGCAACGTACTCCATTCGACACGCGGCCCGGCGATCATTGATCCGGCCGTTTATCGTCATTACCCCGAGGTGGACCTGGCCATGCTGACCTTGTTCGGTTCGCCTTCGGCAGCGTTTTTCGAGGCGTATTGGGACGGGCCGGCACCGGATGACTGGATGCGCCGACAGGCCCTGTTCCAGCTCTATCCCTTGCTCAATCACCTGCTGTTGTTCGGCAGCGGCTATCGCAGCGCGGTGGAGCGGACCATTGCCGGGCTGCTGTAATCGGTGTTGCCGTGTCAGCCCGGCAAGGCGGCTTGCAGCATGACGATGCAGAGGACTTAGCGGGTCGAGACCAGCTTGCGTCGGAGTCGCTGCCACCAGTCGGTGGTTTTGCGCGGCCGGCTTTCGGTAGTCTCGGGACGTTCCAGGAATTTTCGGATCGGTGCGACCTGCGCGGCACGGTCCAGCAAGGGGGCATGACCGCAACCAGCGGCGGTCAGTGATGCCATGCCCGGTTGAATCTCTTTCATGCGCTCGACTGTAGTCTCGCTGAGCAGGGGGGAGAATTCGCCGCGGATGACCATCAGCGGGCAGTGGATGGCGCGCCAATCCGCCCACAGATCACGGGGCGTATCGTGGATAAACTGATTGGCGATACGCGGATCGTAGTGAAACGTCCAGGTACCGCCGGGTAAGCGGCGAGCGCTATCCAGGGCCAGGCGGCGCCAATCGTCCTCGTTGTCTATGCCGAAGCCGGTGTAATGCGACTTGACCTCGTTCAGCAGGGCCCCAAACGTGGGAAAGAAATGGGGAACGCTGAAGTAGCTGGCCAGGTCGCTGAGACCGTCGGCTTCGATCTCGGGACCCACATCGTTGATGACGAGGCGCTCGATGCGATCGCGTCCCTGTTCGGAGGCGGCCAGCAACATGCCCAGCAAGCCTCCCATGGAAGTTCCCAGCCACGCGACCTGGGTCAGACGAAAATGATCGAGTAGGGCCAGGGCGAGCTGCATGTAGCGTTCGTAGAGGTAGTCGTGCGCCGGAAACAGTGACCAGCTCGACAGGCCGCGCCCGGGTGTGTCGGGAGCGATTATCCGCCAGCCGGGGCCAAGTTCACGGGCTAGCCCGCCGAAGTCACCACCGTGCCGAGCCAGGCCATGCCAGGCGATTAAGGTACGAGGCGCCTGGGGATGCCAGATGCGTACGGCAATTTCCTGCGCCTTGATTTCAACCAACTCCAGTGCATCCATGTCCTAGCCCGAATCGCTGTGCGTAAAAGCAGTGTAGTGACTACGCTGCTTTGCAACATACGAGTTCTCATGGAGTGCGCTGGATTAGTCGGAAGAAGGTATTGATCAGCTCGCTGCCTTCTTCTTGTAAGGAAAAACACTCAGGATTGCGCAGCCAGTCGTGGATGAGTCCGCTCAGGGTGGACTGCAGTAACCGCGAGGCCGTATCGGGAGACAAGTGCGACACCAGCAGGCCTTGTTCGTAGGCATAACGGAACTGCTCGCGCATGCCAGCCTGGCACTCTTTTACCAAGCGATTCTGCATTTCCAGTGGATTGATGTCGCTAAAGAACTCGCAGCGATGCAAGAGGATGGAATGGATGCGTTGCGCATGGGGTTGCTCGATGCGGGGAAGGCCGTTCAGGCACGCCAGACGCAGGGTTTCCAGGGGAGATTCGACGTCCGAGGTGGAGCGAACCTCTTCCAGCAACTCCTCGAAGGGCATCCGCACACGGTCGAGCAGGGCATGGAACAAATCCGCCTTGTTCTTGAAGTGCCAGTAGACCGCCCCGCGGGTCATGCCGGCATGACGCGCAATCTGTTCGAGTGAGGTGCGTGCCACACCGTTGCCGTAAAAAACCTCTTCGGCGGCGTCGAGCAGGGCTTCGCGGGTCGCTTCGGCTTCGGCTTTGGTGCGTCTGGCCATGAGAACGAGGACTCATTAGGGACTGAATAACTGATCCTGCATCATAACGTAACGCCGGAAGATTTACATTCATGGTTGTATGGATGTAGTCTTGGCCCCAATTATTACTCGACTAAGGAAATAGGCGATGCGCTTATTCACGAGCGGACGCGGGCTGTGCAGTGGCATGGTGCTGATGGCGTTGGCGATGGCCGGGTGTGGGGAGGAGGAACCCTCCCAGGCTCAGGAGCAGGGTGGAGAGCAGCAGCCCCCACGTATTGCTCAAGTCATGGAAATGTCGCTCCGGGACATTCCGCTGGGTAAATCCTATCCGGCGATGCTGCGCAGCGATAACGAGGTCAGGTTGGTCGCGCGCGTCACCGGGACACTCGAGGCGCGGCATTTCGAGCCAGGCGAAATGGTGGAGAAGGGCGAGAGCTTGTACACCATTGAACCCGATGTTTACCAGGCAACGGTGCGTCAGCGCGAGGCCGACCTGCAGAGCGCCCAGGCCGAAGCCAGCCGTGCTCGGCGCGATGCCGAACGCTTCGAGCGCCTGCTGCGTCAGAACTCGGTCAGTGAGCAACAGCGTGACGAGGCGCGCGCGCAGCTGCGCGTTGCCGAGGCGAGTGTGGCGCAGGCCGAAGCGGCGCTGGAAAGTGCCCAGATTGATCTCGACTATAGCGACGTTACCGCGCCTGTCAGCGGCCAGATCAGCCTGAGCGAGGTCAACGTCGGCAACTTTGTCACCTCGGGGGCCGAGTTGGCGACCATTACTCCGCTCGATCCGCTGGAAGTGCGCTTCCAGCTGCCACAACAGGACGCTTTCGAACTGCGCCGCCAGCGTCGTGAAGGCAGGACCGAAATCATCGCCAAACTCGAACTACCGACGCGCAGTGGCAGCGCGCCAGAGCCACTGGAAGGTCGTCTCGATTTTCTGGGCTCGCAGGTCAGTCAGAGCACCAGTACCGTTCAGGCCAGTGCTCACTTCGACAACCCCGAAGGGCTTTTCCTGCCCGGGCAGTTCGTGCGTGTCAGGCTCGAGGGTCTGAAGCGCTTCGACGTCATGGCGGTGCCGGAAATCGCCGTGACGCAGGGATTGATGGGCCCGCAGGTCTTTGTACTGGACGAGCAGAACACAGCGCGCACGCGGAATGTGACGGTCGGCGAGACCGCTGGCCCCTGGGAGATTATCACCGATGGTCTCGAGCCGGGTGATCGCGTAATCGTCAGCGATCCTGGCGGCATCGAGGCCGGCACGAGCATCGACCCACAACCCTTCGATGGCGATGCCGAGCAGCTTTCCGCCCAGGCCGAGGAGGGCGAAGGTGAGGGCTCCGCCGAGGTGGAGCAGGCCGCTTCACAAGGGGGAGCGGGTCCGGGTGCGCCAGAGGGTGACGGGGAAGAAAACGAATGAATTTCTCCAATTTCTTCATCAGCCGGCCGATCTTCGCCACCGTCATCTCGCTGATCCTTGCGCTGGTCGGGGTGGTGGCGATGCGCGCATTGCCGATCGAACAGTATCCTAGCGTGGTGCCGCCGACGGTGTCGGTACAGGCGCAGTTCCCCGGCGCAGACGCGGAAACGGTCGCGCAGACGGTAGCAGCACCGATTGCCGAGGCCGTCAACGGCGTCGAGAACATGCTGTACATGACCTCGACCAGCGCCGATAACGGCACCATGAGCATGAATGTGGCGTTCAATATCGGCAGTGATGGCGATATCAATACCATCAACGTCAACAACCGGGTACAGCAGGCCTTGTCGCAATTGCCGGAGTCGGTGCAGTCACAGGGCGTGAATGTCGAGCTGAGCTCAAGCGATATTTTGATGGTAATCGCGCTGACCTCGCCCTCCGGTGAGTACAACAACATCTATATGCAGAACTACGCCACACTCAACATCCTTGACGAGTTGCGTCAGGTGCCGGGCGTGGGCAATGCCGAGGTGCTGGGTGGCGGTGAGTTCGCCATGCGTATCTGGCTGGACCCGGACAAGCTGGCCCAGTACGACCTGACGCCGGCCGAGGTGGCGAGTACCATCCGCGCGCAGAATACCGAGGTACCCGCCGGCAGCTTGGCGCAGGCACCACAGGGTGACTCGCGCGCCTATACCTATACCATTACTGCCGGTGGCCGCCTGTCGAATGCCGAGCAGTTTCGCAATATCTATCTGCGCACCAATCCGGACGGTTCAGCGCTGCATCTCGAGGACGTGGCACGTATCGAACTGGGCGCGTCTTTCTACGGTATCGAGGCGCGTCTGAACGGCGCGACGATGACTCCGATCATTATCAATCAGCAGCCCGGCGCCAACGCGCTGGAGACCGCCGACGCCGTCAAGGCTACCATGCAGGAGCTTGACGGTCGTTTCCCGCCGGGCATGGAATACGTTATTCCTTACGACACCACGCTGTTCATCGATGCGTCGGTGGAGACGGTACTGCATACCTTCATCGAGGCCTTCCTGATCGTCGCTGTGATCCTGTTCGTGTTCCTGCAGAACTGGCGTTTCACGGTTATCGCCATGTCGGTCGTGCCGGTCGCGATCGTGGGTACCTTTGCCGGACTTTACATGTTCGGGTTCTCGATCAACCTGCTGACGCTTTTTGCGCTGGTACTGTCGATCGGGATCGTGGTGGACGATGCGATTCTGGTAGTGGAGAACGTCGAGCGTGTACTCGAGGAGGACGAGACGATCTCGGTACGTGACGCCACGATCCAGGCAATGAAGGAGGTGGGTGGCCCGGTCATTGCCACCTCACTCATCATGGCGGCGGTGTTCGTGCCGGTGGCCTTCCTGGGGGGGTTCTCCGGCCAGATCTATCAGCAGTTCGCCATCACTATTGCCGTTTCCGTGGCCTTCTCGGCCTTGATCGCGTTGACCTTCACGCCGGCGCTCTCGGCAATCTTCATCAAGCGTAAGCGCCAGATGGGCGACTCGAAGCTGGTGCACGCCCTGCACACACCATTCCGCCTGTTCGACCGCTTCTTTGCCTGGGTGACTCGAGTCTATATGTGGGTGGTGCGCGTATTGGTGAGGTTCTGGGTTCTGACACTGGCCTTGACTGTAGCCATCTGCATGTTCTCCTATTGGCTTTACGAGCGCACTCCTTCGACGCTGATTCCCGAAACCGACCAGGGCCTCGTGCTGGCCAGTGTCTCGCTTCCTGATGCAGCGTCAGTGGATCGTACCAGCGAGTACATGCAGCAGCTGAGTGCTGAGATCGAGCAGATTCCCGGCGTAAGGTACGCCGTGTCCGTGGCGGGGTATGACATGCTGTCGAGCGCGGTCAATACGGCGCGCGGCATCATGTTCATCGCCATGGAGCAGTGGGAAGAGCGAGACCTGACTGCCAGTGAGCTGATCGGCAGGATCATGCAGATCGGCGCCGAGACAAAGGGCGGAACAGTGATGGCCTTCAACATGCCGCCGATCATCGGTCTGTCCACGACCGGCGGTTTCACCGGTTACCTGCAATCCTTCGCCGGGGCCAGTTCCCGGGAGCTCTACGAAGCGTCACTGAAGGTCATGCAGGCGGCTAATGAGCGTCCTGAACTGAACCAGGTGTTTACCACCTTCAACGTCAATGTACCCTCGTACCAGGCTGATATCGATCAGCAGAAGGCGCTGAGCTATGGCGTGGCGATCGAGGATCTCAACGCGACAATGTCGAATACCTTCGGAAGTGGTTTCGTCAACTACTTTTCGTATCAGAGCCGTAACTTCCAGGTTCTTTTGCAGAACGAGGATGAATTTCGCAAGACACCTGACGATTTGAATAAGGTCTTCGTGCGTGGCGGCGACGGCGAACGTATTCCCCTGTCGGAGTTTGTTACCATGGAGCGCCAGGCAGGCCCTGCAGTGGTCACGCGCTTTGGTGTCTATAATGGTGCCCAGTTCCAGGGTGGCCCTGCCGAGGGGTATAGCTCGGGACAGGCGATTGCTGTCATGGAAGAAGTCGTCAGCGAGGTATTGGGAGATGACTGGGGCATGGGCTGGACGGGGACGGCTTACCAGGAGACCAGCGCCGGCAATGCCGCCACCCTGGCCATCGCCTTTGGTATCATCATGGTGTTCCTGATCCTGTCAGCCCAGTACGAGAGCTGGTCTTTGCCGCTCGCGGTACTGACGGCAGTGCCTTTCGCGTTTCTCGGCGCTATTGGCGGGATCGTTCTGCGCGGCCTGGATACTAGCATCTATGTCGAGGTCGGAATGCTGGTGGTGGTCGGCCTGGCGGCGAAGAATGCCATCCTGATCGTCGAGTTTGCCGAACTGCAGCGCAAGGAGATGGGCCAGACGATCAAAGAAGCGGCGGTGACGGCGGCGGAGCTGCGCTTCCGCCCGATCGTCATGACCTCGCTGGCCTTTATCCTCGGCACGCTACCGCTGGCCATAGCGACCGGCGCCAGTGACACCAGTAGCCACCATATCGGTACGACGGTGGCGGTGGGCATGCTTTCGGTGGCGATACTGGCGAGCTTCTTCGTACCCAGCTTTTACGCCATGATCGCGCACGTGTCGGACTGGCTGGCACGCAAGCGCGGGAAGGAGGGTGAGCCGACTGGGGATCCTGAGCATAATCGAGGCTGACTGATAAACCATCCAATAAAGCCAAGGCGAAAGCCTTGGCTTTATTGTTTAAAAAGCTATCGAATTCTGTAGCCCTCTACGAAAGTCTACCGGTTGAACCATCGGACTTAACTACCCTGAAAGTAGGGCAAGTTGAGATTAATCCATAGCCAAGGAGTCCATTGACAGGCCGTCAGTATTCACGGACACAAACGTCTCTTACTCCTCAATCAGCGTTGCTGTGGAGGTGCGTCATGGAACTTCTCGTTCAGACAGTCCTGAGCTTTCCCCTTATTATCCTAGTAGGTCTGCTGTGTCTGGTTGCCACCTACTGGTTGCTGGTAGCGGTAGGTCTGGCGCCTGTCGAATTCTTCGAGCATGACAGCCTTCGTGACGACCACCTCGCCAGTACCATGGTGTCACTGGGGTTTCGTGGAGTGCCGGCATCCATCGCGCTGACCGCACTGTTGCTGTACGGCACGTTGATTGGCTTTGCCTTGGAATGGCTTGTGCTGCGACACCTATCATTAGGCATATGGCGTGCCCCGCTAGGTCTGGTGATTCTTTGGGCGGTCCTGGCCATCGCGGCACCGCTGAGTATGGCAACCTGTCAGGCATTGAAACATCGCTGCCATCAGTCTCGAAATACTTCTACCCGGGCGCTGCTGGGCGAGACAGTAATTGTGCAGGAAGCGCCGGATGAATCCGGTCTCTGTCGGGCCACGCTGGAGGATGATAGTGATTTCATCGTAACGTTACACGGCAAGCGTCGAGATTGCTGCATGCCAAGTGAGCGGCGTGTCTTGGTCAAGTACCTGGCCGACGAGGATACCTACCGCTCCGTTCCGCAGCAGGAGTATCTCGATGCGCATACCCGCCTGCGCAAAATGGGCCTACTGCGAAAACATCATGGGGGGCATACGGCACATTGATGCAGACCGAGCTTCCTTGTCTTATCGTGCTCACAACAGCACCCGATCGGCAACAGCGACAGCAGGAATACTCCGCTGCGCTTCCAGAAGCCTGTATTGGAGGCTTGGAGCCGGAGCTGACGAAAGGCCCGGCGCTCTTGTTGCGCTCAGTGCCGCGCCCTGCGCATTTCATAGAGGATGACGCCTCCAGGCGCGCTCTACCGTGAGCTCAGCAAGCTAATGGTGGAACGGGATTTTTTGTCACGCAGGCTCGATCGTTGACCCGGGCAGCCTGACGCCTGATGACACTCTGCTCAGAGCTTAAATCGTCTGTCAGGTGGGTCCAACGGATGGGGTCCACTTCAGAGAACGGGGGCGAAGAAGGCGAGCCGAAGCATTCGACTGGCTGACCGGCGCGCGATTCTCTCAGCCCAACCTGCCTACAGCGCCGCCACTTTTGTGGTGGCGCTTTTTCTTGTCTTCCTGGGTGAATTTTTTCACTACCGAAGTTGATGGAGTCTACATCGCCAACTCTTGACCATCGTCAAGCTAGGTATGTTTAGCGACGCATATGAACTTCCCCAGAGCTGGAGGCTTGCCGTAGTCTATGCTTGGTCAGCGAGCAGGTGCATTAATGTTAACGAATGGTTAAATGCACACTGTCTTTTATTTCAGCTGAATCTATTTCGTTAGGTGCTTTGACCGCTACGCATCAAGTGACTTATATATCTTCGATGATAGTGGTTTATGGCTGGCCGCTACCGAAGCGCAGGCGGTAGAGCCACGTTGGCCAATGCTCGGTTTTATAATTAAAAATTAACAAATTTAGAAGGTTACGATTGGCACGCGCAGCATCCGGCTTCTAGGGAAAAAGAAGACGGACAAAGGATTAAGGGTAGTGCGGAACAATGACGAACTCTGATTCCAGGGTTCATTGCCATGTAAATCGAGCAGGGAGGTCGAACATGGGAAGTGTGGCGTTGCATGGTGTTTCTTCGATTCAGGAAAATACTCCTGTCAGATACTTATCGGATACAGGCATTCCACAGGGGCGTCGTGCGTGGAATGGCCAGGTTGCCATGGATGGCGGCGATAGCTTTCGTATTCTCTTCGTGACACCGGAAATTGCCGACTTCGTCAAGGTCGGCGGGTTGGGTGATGTTTCCTCGGCGTTACCCAGGGCACTGGCTTCACGCCACGACGTGCGCATTCTGATTCCCGCCTACCGGGAAATGATCGCCTCCGATCACGAAATCGAGATTTTGGGCAAACTGCCCGGCCATGCCGACATACCTCCCTGCGAACTGGGCAAGACCATCTGCAGCGATGGCTTGACCGTTTACCTTCTGGTGTGCCCCGAACTCTTTGAACGCGAAGGTAGTCCATACTGCGATGAAACCGGGGTCGGTTGGGAGGACAACGATATTCGTTTCGCCCGCCTGTCGTTGGCCGCGGCCCAGATTGCCAGTGGCCAGGCCGGTCTCGACTGGCAACCCGACCTCCTTCACCTCAATGACTGGACCTGCGGTTTGACGGCGGGCTACTTGCATTGGTGGGGGCACGATGTACCCAGTGTTTTTACCATTCACAACCTGGCCTACCAAGGGCTTTACGATGTCTCGCGTTGTCAGGCGCTGGGAATCCCTGCCGATGCCTTCAACATGCACGAGGTCGAGTACTTCGGCCAGCTATCGCTCATGAAAGCCGGGCTGGTCTATGCCTCGCACATCACCACGGTAAGCGCCACATATGCCCGGGAAATCACTACGCCCCAGTTCGGTTGCGGCCTCAACGGGCTGCTCACCCAGCGCGCCGAGAAAGGGCAGCTGAGCGGCATTCCCAACGGAATAGACGATTCGTGGGACCCGCGTACCGATACCCACCTTGCCCAGGCGTTTGCCATGAATGACTGGCGCGGCAAGCGGGCCAACGCCGAGCATGTACGCCGAATGTTCGGACTCGGCGTGAGTAATGGTCCGCTGTTTGCGGTGGTGTCGCGATTGGTTCACCAGAAGGGACTGGATCTGACCATCGGTGCTGCGGAATCCATTGTGCGTGCCGGGGGGCAGATCGTCTTCATCGGCCGGGGCGAGATGCCGGTGGAAAAGGCCTTGTGCAACCTGGCGGCCCGTTTCCCTGGTTCGATTGGCGTCAATATTGGATTCGATGAGGGTGAGGCGCGTTGCATGTATGCCGGCAGCGACTTCCTGCTGATGCCGTCACGTTTTGAGCCATGCGGCCTGAGCCAGATGTACGCACAGCGCTTTGGCTCGCTGCCGATCGCCCACCGTACCGGGGGGCTGGCCGACACGATTGAGGATGGCGTCACCGGTTTCCTATTCGATGAGATGACACTGGAAAGCTACATTCATGCGATCCAGCGCGCCATGACGGTATTCCAAGCCACCGACCTGTTCTATGCCATGCGGCGTGCGGCCATGGCTGGACGATATCACTGGCGTCAGTCGATCGAGCCATACAGTCAGCTGTATCGGAAGGTGGTGACCGGCAAGGAGAAGCAACACACCTACGCTGTCGCACCATGACCTGAACGACCCGGGTCGCTTCCCGCAATAGGC
>NZ_KB900002.1:0-10368 GCF_000378505.1 Modicisalibacter luteus DSM 23508
GTGGATGTGCAAATCCTGGTTCCAGGCCCGCATCACAACCATCGCATGGCCCAGTTGGCGCAGGAGGATGAGTATGCCCCGCTCATACAGGCGGGAGTGCGGATGTGGGCATACCAGCCGAGCATGCTACACGCCAAGGCCGTCACGGTAGACGATACGGTTGCCTGTGTGGGGTCGGCCAATTTCGATCAGCGTTCCATGAGCAAGGATGACGAGCTGGCCCTGGTCATTCTGGACGAGGTGGTGCTGAGCGAACTCGACCGCCACTTTGATGAAGACCGCTCGCACGCCATGGAAATGCGTGCCGAAGACTACCGCCAGCGAGGCCTGTTCAGAAGGGCAAAGGCAACGGTGGCCGGTCTGTTTCGAAACCAGACGTGACAGGCGGACCTTCTAAGCCGTTGCGCAGGTGGCAGCCCTGGCCTGAGCGCGTCGTAGGCGGCGTAGTTAGCCCTCGCGCTGAATCGATGACGACGCCACGTAGTTCGTCGCGTTCATCGCTTCCATATCCTTGCGCAGCCGGCGCCGCTGGCGGAGTGAGGAAAGTCGCTGGGGCTTCCAGGCACTGGGTACCAAGATATATTTTTCCTCACCTTCTTCGTGCTTGAGTTCAAAGCGACGCTCCGCCCCAATCGGCCGGTCCTCCGAGCCGTAGATGCCGATCAAGCGAATGGTCAGGCTCTGCAGGCATAAATCTCCCTTGGGGCGGTAACCTTGCATCTCGATGCCGGCTTCCCCGGCCAGGCGATGGACCAGGTCGCTGAAAGTCCCGATATGCATGAAGTCGCCGGAAGCCAGCGGGCCCTCCCGGGTGTAATCGCTCACCTTCCCGAGCTCCTGGCCAGCCTCGCTGTCCGGATCATCTCCCTGGTTGGCCTTCTGATTGAAATCGGTCACGTCCATGGTGACTGTGCCGCGTGAGGTTTCCAATTCGACGATGATGTACTCGACGAAGATCGCCTCGGCGCTCATGTTGCTAATGATGCACAGCGCGTCGACATCCCTCTTTCTGCCACGATTGATGACTACTCGGGGGCGGCGCTGGCGTCGAAACCCAAAATACAACAGCTGCGCATAGACCAGCCAAATGATCAACGTGCCGAAGCTGGTTACAACGCCCAAGGCCTGAGAATGTTGTGAAATCCAGTTGAGCATAAGCCGCCCTCCCTGCCGGCCGTATTGGTATCGATTACAAGCAGGCTCAGTACAGCTAACAATGCTATTTGGGCGATGTAGTAACCTCACCTCCCCAGCAACTTATCGCTAGGCCACCGCTGGGCTTCGTGCTGCACCGACGTCTTCCAGGTGAAGGTAGAGCGGGTCGAAATCACCCGCTTCCTTCAGTTTCTCCCAATCAGGGACGATGACCTGTTTTCCCTTGGTTTGGACCAGACCATCGCCACGAAGCGCCTGGAGAACCCGATTCACGTGGACCGAGCTGGTCCCAATCGCATCCGCCAGCTCAACCTGGGTAATCGGTAGATCGAAGGCGTCGTCTTCAACAAGTCCCACCGCCTTCAGGCGCATCAGAAATTCGCAGAGAAGGTGGGCCATCCGGGTGTAGGCCTCGCGCCGCCCGTTATTGAGGAGCCACTCACGGAAGATCGAGGCGTCTACCAGCGTCTCGCGCCAGAAGGCAGCGGTAAGGCGTGGATAGCGTTCGCACACACAGCGCAAGTCCTCGTGCTGGATGAATCCGACCGTGCAGGGGCTGATCAAGGCAATACTGTTATCCATGACCTCCAAGTGTAGGCTTTGCAGGTCCGGGATGTCTCCGGGAACATGCAGGGCCACGAGCTGACGCTTACCCTCGGAGGTCAGCTTATAGACACAGCTGAAGCCCTCAAGAATCAGACAGCATTGGGAAGGTCGGTCACCGACACGTACGATGTCTCGACCAGCTTTGAGGTTGGTAACCTGTATCGGCAAGTTCTGGAGCGCCTGCTTCTCCTCGTCGGCGAAGGTGAAGGTGCTTTCCAGCTTGCGGATCATCAGGGTATGAGGGGAGAGAGAACCTGCGGTCATGCTTGCGCTCCGTGTCGGCGGCAGGAATGAAGCCTCTGGCCACAGTGTCTCTGCGCGGCGGATTTGAGTCATTTTCTAGCTCAAGCATAAATTATGGCGCACAGCCGAATACTTGGGCAGACGGCAATTGCTGTTGCTCCGGCTCGGTAGGCATTCCACTGAGGCTAGGATGAACTCGGGTCGTTATCTTGGCTTGGATCCATGCCCGCTTCCCCTTTCTTCGCTGCTGCATCTGAAGACTGCATATGGCGCCTTTCAGCTTCGGCCCTCTCGAGACTGTCGTAGTTGCCTAGGCTTGATCCAGTATCGCTGTCGTAAACCTCATAGCTCTTTATAGAGCTATCCTTGCTGACGACTTCCCTGATGACTATGGCGTCCTTGAGCATTGCTATCCTTCGCTTCCATTGGGCGTCATGTAATGACACTGAGCCAACCATACCGTTCCTGAGTATATGTATCTTTTCGTCACGGGGCAGGGGAGTGTGTAACCGAGGTAGGCATTCAGCAGTGCCCCAGATGGCAATGGTAGGATGAATCTCCCCTAGTTTCGTAGACGCCTCCAGACCTTATGCTGAAGACCTCAGGAGGTTTCTTGAGCCGTTAACGTAGCAGAGGGAAGCATCATTCACGTCAAGCTCCGTCTTATGCCGAGGAGCCTGAATTACGCCGGCAGCACCGCGAACGCGCCATCTGCTGATGCCGCTAGCAGTCGGTGAGTTGCTAGGCGACAAGATGCCCTTCGCTCAGGATCGCTCGACTGCTGCCTCTATAGTGGTGCGTGCCGTATCGAGCAGAATGCTTGTCCGCTACAATTGTCCCGATGCAGCCATCAATGCAACGCTAGGGTTCGTCGAGGGCTGCCTAGTGCTTGCCATCGGTAACGCCGAGCTGCGCACCTGTGTGAGGCCCAGTAACAATTGAAGGCCCGTTGCTGACTGCCTTGTATCGTTACGCTCGTATTCTGTATATGAGCGAGCCAGTTACTTCTTTCCCTGCCAGGGCCAATGGCCAGACAACTCGACCTCCAGCGTAAAGCTGA
Source organism: Modicisalibacter luteus DSM 23508 (assembly GCF_000378505.1). Lineage (GTDB taxonomy): Bacteria > Pseudomonadota > Gammaproteobacteria > Pseudomonadales > Halomonadaceae > Modicisalibacter > Modicisalibacter luteus. The sequence continues at coordinate 3,065 of NZ_KB900002.1, forward strand.
GGAAGGTACGTATGAGTACAATAAGGGCCAATACGCCGACTGTTTTGAAGGACAAACTAACTGCGACGGTATGAATGATGTCTGCGGCAACGAGAAATTCCAAGCCGAGTAAAATACCTCGTCCGAGGCTTTGGCGGACCTTACTAAATATTTCCTCAGTTTGGTCTTGGAAATGAAGCAGAACCGGTTGAACGATTAGTGCGTAGAATGAGAACCCGAGGATAATGCAGATACCCATTATCTCAATAACTGCCTCACTCCACTCTGCCAATGGCGTTACAATATTTAACAAAATACCTCCTGCATAACGTTGGTGTTCGTTAAGACAAGGTAGCATTTGTTGAGGCTGTTATCCGACCAAGTATACGATGTATTATTAAAAATCTTACTATTAGTGTCAGGCCCGATTGCTTGCGAGTCGTAAACACAGCAATAACTAGCTTGGTAATAATATTGATAGCAATTGGCAGCCTCTTATATGTATCCGGCTGGTCTTCTGGATTATCAATATGCCATAGACAGAAGTTAACATTTAGTAAAACTGTGTTGTTTCTCTTCGTTTGATAAATTCCAATAGCTCTTCTATGGTTAATTCATCGTCAGGTACTGATAATTTCAAATGTCAGTAACCTTGATGAGGTCAAGGAGTAGCCGTTTTTGGTTTCTCTTCGCTTTTGCAATCAAGGAGGTAAGCATGAAGCGCACTTGGATTAATGGACTCGGTGGAACCCTCATTGCATTTTCTATGTTGAGTGCCGGTAGTGCTTTCGCTCAGGAAAATGGGTTTAGTGAGTGGGATTCCGATGGCGATGGCGTTGTCAACTATGAAGAGTTCGATGCTGGCTTCGATGATGAAGGGCTCTACAATAGCTGGGACGCTAACGGCGATAACATGCTTGATGAACAAGAGTATGGTGAAGGCATCTATAATACTTATGATCGGGATGGCAGCGGCGACTGGTCAGAGGATGAGTATGGCGATTTCGGCGATGATGCTGGCGACGAAGGTTTCTGGGATGTTTGATCCCGTTCCGAATAAAGGCTAGCGCATTGTCAAAAGCGGGAGGTAACCTCCCGCTTTTTATATCACGCGGACTTGAGCATCCCTACTCTGCAACTATGAGAGTGCTTACAGAGTCACAGGCCAAGCAAGATAACCGGTTGAGCAGTTGGTGCCCGCCGCTAGCCAGACTCAGGTCTCCGATGCTTCAATACGTCGGTCGTGGCGCATCACCTGCCGGCGTGCCTTCTCGATCCAGGCATGCGTTCGCTCAACGGCCAATCGTTTCGACAGCATTGTAAAGCCGTTGGCATCAGGCCGGCGCGTGAAGAGATCTCTTGGCCCGGGACAGCGATGCTGGTTTAGATGGTGTAGAGGCGACCGCAGCTTTCCGCAAGGAAAATGGCATGGCCAAATGTCGAGTCTGTCGAGAGTTTATCGCGCGTGCAGACGCCTGGGGCTTTCTCCCAAGCCAAGCGGATGTTCCAGCAGAGCAGCTATATTGTCGCGAGGCCCTGCGCAACATAGTGCATCATGTCGATGCCAAGCGATGATCAGCTCGAAGTGAACCAACTTAGTGGGAACGGGTGACGATCTCAAGCCCAGTGTGAGTTTAAAAGCCAGGGCACGGCATCCTTCCTTCCTCTAACGTGTCTCTCAGTGCTTATAATACCGCCAATGCCTAGGTGACAGGCATGTCACCGATTTGCTGTAATGGTGTGGCTGTTTGCACAGTGCCTCGATCTTGATAGGTGCCGATCACCAGCATGAAGCAGCGGTAGCCTGGTTGCCGTTTAATTTTAGCGGTTTCGCATACGTGCGCTTGCCGCCCCTCATCGCTGGAATGAAGTGAATCAATCAAACCGAAGCTTTTATACAAGCCTTGCTCGGGCATTTGGTGGCGCGATTCTTTTCGCTCTCCCCGTTTTAATGACCATGGAGACTTGGTGGCTAGGTTTCTCTGCACCCCGGGAGCGTATTGGACTGTTTCTGCTGGTGGCCTTGCCCATCCTGCTTGGGTTGGCTCATATTTCTGGCTACTGGCGTACTTCCCGTTGGTTTGAAGAGGTAATTGACGTTTTCGTCGCTACTGCGGTTGGTCTCTCCACGGCAACGCTTTTTCTCTGGATTTTCGGAGTTATCGATCAAGTCACGCCGCTCGGTCATGCCATTGGCCAAGTGACCCTGCTGAGCGTGCCGTGCGCCTTCGGCGCTTTGCTGGCCAGTGAGCTGCTCGGCAAGCAGAGCGCATCCAACGAAGACCGACAGCAGGATATCCAAGGCAAGTATTACCGTGAGCTGAGTATCATGCTTGCCGGATCGCTTTATGGCGCCTTTACCGTGTCGCCTACGTCTGAAATGTACTTGATCGCTTACAAGATGACGCCCTAGCTTCTCCTCGTGCTGGTCTCGCTATCGCTGATGACCATGCACGGTTTTGTCTATGGCATGAGCTTTCGCGGCGAGGAGCAGGTAGAGCCTGATGCGGCTTTCCTCAAGATTTTCTTTCGCTACACAGTCACCGGTTATGCCATCGCTCTGGGCATGAGTTCTTATGTACTCTGGACCTTCGAACGTTTGCAGGGCCTAGGATTTGGCACAGCGATCATGCTCATCGTCGTGCTGGGTTTTCCAGCCGCCATCGGCGCTGCTGCCTCAAGATTGGTACTTTAGTGCATGAACGAACCATCAGGTAACGCAGGACAGGCCCAAGACTCAATCAGCTCTCTCAGTGAGCGGCTGGTTGCACTTGTGGGGGCTGCTGCAGTAATCGTCGTTGCAGGAGTCATGTTCTGGCAGGCACTCTATGGTGACGATTCACCGCCGAACGTTGAAATCGAACTGGTGCGCATAGAGCCGAGCGGAGACGATTATCTAGTTGAAATCCTCGCGATAAATTCGGGGGGGAACACAGCCGCTGCCGTAACAATCAGGGGGGGAGTTGATGAAGGATGGTCTCCTGATCGAGTCATCGAGCGTGACCATTGATTACGTGCCACCACATTCCGAGGTTCAAGCTGGCCTTTACTTTAGCCAAGAACCAACCCGGCAGATGCTAAAGCTCTTTGCCAACGGCTATCACCGGCCTTGACCCTCGGGTACATAAGAGATAACGACCGGGCGCTAACATAGCCATCGACTGATTTCTGGTTGATCGATATAGTTTCGTCTGGATTAGCTTAGGGCCAAATAAAACAAGCCCGGCCTTGGAGGGTAGGCCGGGCTAAGCAGCCGGGAAGACTGCCAAAGGGTAAGCCGTTCTGGAATCCTTGGCGTTAATGGCATCCTGCCTCTGGCCGCCTACCTTCCCAAGCCTCGGTCATCCTGACCGCGCTCTTCCTGAACTGGCAGCCTATCCTTGGCCGCTGCTTACCGTACGCAACAGAGTAGGATCCGCAATCTTCCTACGCAAACCATATCATGTTGAGAAAAGTTACTTGGCCTAACACAGGTTAGAAAGATTAAGAAATAATAATGCGATGCATCGAGGGCAGGGATTGGTGAGCTGTCTGGAATCGAACGTGGGCCTCCATAAAACATTAGCACGAACGAACAACGGCGAAGGTTGCGGCGCAGTGACCGGCATCTACGGATCTAAGCGTTACAAGAGTTCGATTGCTAAAAGCAGCTTCGCTCAGGTGCTGGTCGTTGGCTCCTGCTGAAGGTGGCGATGATCTGTTTGCTTACCTCTTAGAAATTCAGTCTGACGGCTTTAAGCCTTGTAAGGTGGCCAATAAGTCTCTTTTGACGTAACCCAAGGCTAGAAAGGCCTTCAGGCCGCAAACATCAAGCCACTTAAATCTTCAGTTAGCCTGCACTTTTGGCTATCAAGCCTCGAGCACTAGCCCGCTTGCATGGGCTTTAGTTTTGCATGCCAAGCTTCTGAATTAAAAATCAGCGGTTGGGATAAATGACAAAGGCTAGATTGGCCTACCCCGACAGTCGGTAACAGGCTCGTATGCAGCCAGCGCAGCCCTTCAGCTTTTATGTCTGTAGAAGGTCCGCCTCTGCCGATACCGTGTAGGCAACGCTGAACGCGTTACGACTGCTACGATTCTTGGATCGACAGGGCCCGACACGTAGTGGGAAAGCATTGACTGCTGCGTCGCTGGAAGGCCGATACGCGCCGGTTCGCCGGTGGACATCTAACGGATCACGTCTAGAAGACGGCTAGGGAAGGGGATTAATGGATGGCATTTGGGTTGTACTCGGATTGGCGCTGCTTCCTGCGTTAGGGAACTTTAGTGGCGGGCTCGCTGCGGAGAATTCCCGGACTACCGGACGCCGCCTCAACTATGCCCTTCACGGCGCCGCCGGCCTCGTCATTGCAGTGGTAGCGGTTGAGATCATGCCGCGTGTATTGGAAAGCCTCTCGGCATGGCTGATCGCCTCTACCTTCGCCCTGGGCGGCATTGCTTACGTAAGTATCGAGAAGCTCGTAGAGGGGGTCCAGAAGCGGCAAGGCCAGCAGGGCGAAAGCGGTCAGACGGGCGTCTGGATGATCTATATTGCCGTGTCCATTGACCTGTTCAGTGATGGCCTTCTGATCGGTGCAGGTTCGGCAGTCTCGCCGTCGGTTGCTTTGATCCTGGCGGCAGGCCAAGCGCTGGCAGATGTGCCTGAAGGGTTCGCGACGATCGCCAACATGAAAGATAAAGGAATCCCACGCAGTAAGCGCATACTGCTTTCTGCTTCCTTTGCGATCCCTGTACTCTCGGCGGCCGTCTTTTCTTACTTCGTACTCAGGAATCAACCGGAGTCTTTCAAGCTAGCGGCACTGACATTCACGGCAGGCCTTCTTACGGTCGCTGCTATTGAAGACATGATATCTGAAGCTCATGAGAGTGGTGACGATACGCATGTCTCGCCTCTAGCGTTCATAGGCGGCTTCGTTCTGTTCGTTCTGGTATCGGCGGGCTTGGAAGGCATCCTGGGGCAAAACTAGCGTCCCGCATTGCCCTAGCCAGCCTGACCCTGACACTATTGATTGCCTACCTTCTCTTGGCGACGTTGGCAGCAGCGATCATCGTCGCCGTTGTGACCCTCGTTGATTTCAGTACTATCAGGCGAACCTGGGCGTGACTTCATGGCCATGCTGGCAACCATCCTGATTACGCTGTTCTACGGCGTAGAAAGTGGAATTTTGGCAGGGGGGCTTGTCGTTGGCCATTCATTTGTACCGTACCAGCCGCCCTCATGCGGCGCTGGTCGGACGAGTCCCTGATAGCGAGCATTTCCGGAACATTGAACGCCACCGTGCTGAGGTTGACGAGCGACTGGCGATTCTATGTATCGATGAGAGTCTTTACTTCGCCAACTCCCGCTATCTGGAAGACACAGTTCTCGAGTTGCTATCCCTCGCTTCCATTGGGGCGTCATGTAATCACATCGAGCCAGGCATGCCGTTCCTGAGGATGAGTGGCTTACCGTCACGAGACAGGGAAGATGTATAATCGAGGCAGGCATTCAGCAGTGTCTAACGCCCATTTCAGCATACATTCGGTATATACGTGGCGGAATGGCCTAACTACTTTGTTTAACTCATCAGCTACGGCTTGGAGCGTGAGACGCAGCGCAATGCCGAATTGAAGTGGCTGACTGAGCGACGGACCCTGAATTTCAAGACGGCGCCGATTTCCGCAAGGATAATGGCAATAGTCTTACGCCGGGGCTGTCGGGAGCTTATCGTGCGTTGCGGACGCCTGAATATTTACTCCCAAGCCAAGCGGGTGTCCTAGCAGACCAGCTATAAAGATGATCTATGCTTTTGATCGCGAGTTCCTGCGCAACATAGTGCATCATGTCGATGCCAAGCGCTGATCAGCACGAAATTAACCGACGTAGTGGAAGCGAGTGACGATATCAAACCCAGTATGAGTTTAAACCCAAAGCATGGAATTCTGACGGATATTATCCATTGTACTAAGGCTGTTTATCATAACAAAAATATCTGCCTAAAATCAAATTTACATCAGGTCGTCAATATTTCATTAGTCCTTCGAAAGAAACTATAAAGTCGGAAAGAAAAGAGCTGAGGCGTTCAGCTGAAATTCAGTTTGCTACGGTACACTGGCTATCATTTTCGTGCTTTTCTGTTCCACTAATTAACAGGAACCGTGCCATGGCATCTTATCCGGCTGAGACGCTGTCGCGACGTCAACTGCTAAAGCTCGCATCTTCGCTAGGCATCTCGACCGCCGCTCTAGGGTTGCGACCTGCCTGGGCCAGCCCTTTAGGCGTTAGTAATGTCTACCCCCATGGAATCGAGCAAGGCAGTACAGTCTCCCTTACCGTGCGGCGCGAATCGTTGCCTATCGCAGGCAAAATGGGAAAACCAATTACGCTCAATGGAACCAGCCCAGGGCCCTTGATACGCCTGCGCGAAGGACAGGATGCTGTATTGAAGGTAACCAACCTGCTGGATGAGGAAACCTCTGTGCACTGGCACGGGCTCATCCTGCCACCGGAAATGGATGGAGTGCCTGGCGTCAGCTTCGCTGGCATTGCTCCGGGTGAGACGTTCACGGCACGTTTCCCTGTTATCCAAAATGGCACCTACTGGTACCACAGTCACTCCGGGCTACAGGAGCAGCTTGGCCACGCGGGTCCGCTCATTATCGATGCTGCAGAACCCGAGGCGTTCACATATGACCGTGAACATGTGTTGCTGCTTACCGATTGGACTTTTGAAGACCCGCAAGATATCTTCCGTCACCTAAAAGTTGCGGAGGGCTATTACAACTACCAGGAGCGGACATTAGCTGATTTCTTCGCCGATGTGGCGGAGAACGGCTTTGCCGATACTGTTAAGCAGCGCTCGATGTGGGAGCAAATGCGCATGAGCTCCCGGGATATCGCCGATGTGACGGGGAGTACTTATACATACCTGTTGAACGGCCATGCGCCAAAAGATAACTGGACGGCGCTGTTCAAGCCGGGAGAAAAAGTCCGGCTGCGTGTCATAAACGGTTCAGCAATGTCCTACTTCGACGTACGCATCCCTGGTTTGAAAATGACCGTGGTGTCCGCCGACGGTCAGCCAGTACAACCGGTACCCGTCGACGAGTTTCGCATTGCCGTGGCCGAAACCTTCGACGTACTTGTCGAGCCTGAGCCTGGCCGGGCTTACACCATATTTGCCGAGTCCATGGACCGCAGCGGTTATGCAAGTGGCACTCTGGCTCCTCGGCTAGGCATGGTGGCGCCGATTCCGCCGCGCCGTAAGATCGCAGATCGCGGCATGGAAGCGATGGCGGCACATGGTGGCATGGATCACTCCAGCATGCAGGGCATGGACCACTCC
>NZ_KB900002.1:10563-76268 GCF_000378505.1 Modicisalibacter luteus DSM 23508
CATGCAGGGCATGGATCACTCCGGCATGCAGGGCATGGATCACTCCAGCATGCAGGGCATGGATCACTCCAACATGCAGGGCATGGACTACCCCGGTAAGAAGGAGCCCACCCCAGAGAGCCGTACTACTGGACTACTACCGGCGGGCACGGCACAGCCAGGCTCACGTTATGACCAGCCGGGTATCGGCATTGACCCCAGCGAGAGACGCGTACTGGTTTATAGCGATCTCAAGGCATATACGCCTTGGCCGGATCGTCGCCCGCCTGGACGCGAGCTGGAACTACAGCTGACTGGCAACATGGAGCGTTACATATGGTCGTTCGACGGTAAGAAGTTCAGTGAGGTCAATGGCCCGATTCACTTTGAACACGGCGAGCGCCTGCGGTTGATCTTCGTTAATAACACCATGATGGAGCATCCCATTCACCTACATGGCATGTGGATGGAGCTGGAAAACGGCGCCGGCGAGTTGATCCCGCGGAAGCACACGCTGAACGCCAAGCCCGGGGAGCGGGTCTCCGCTTTGGTCAGTGCCGATGCACCGGGAAGTTGGGCCTTCCACTGCCACCTGCTCTATCACATGGATGCCGGCATGTTCCGGGTCGTCAAGGTCGCTTAAGGAGTGCGGACTATGCGTTTTACTGCTCAATTATTGGCGGGGCTGGGCTTCCTTACGTTTACCTCGGCTACCTTGGTGCATGCCGATGAGGGTTATGACGCTCCGCCAGGATGGGGCTTGCCGATGGAACAGCATAACTTCGGCACATTTCTCGTAGATCGCCTGGAGTATGCCTGGACAGACGAAAACGAAGAAGGCGTCGTCTGGGACTTTCAAGGTTGGTACGGCGGTGATTTTCAGCGCGTGTATATCAAGGGTGAAGGCGAGAACACCCAGGGCGATGGAGAGGATGGTGAGTTCGAGTCGCTAGACTTGCTTTATAGCCATCTGGTCGCCGACTACTGGGAGTTGCAGGGCGGCATAGGCTATCAGGGAGTGATCGCGTCCAACGACCACCCTGAACGCACTTTTGCGGTAATCAGCCTTCTTGGCACGATGCCCTACCGCTTTGAGGTTGATACCTCGCTGAGGGTCAGCGATGAAGGGGATGTGTCGGCCAGCCTGGAAGCTGAGTATGAAGTCCGGTTGACACAGCGCGCCATCCTGCAGCCGAGAGCTGAAATCGAAGTGGCAGCCAGCGATGTCGAAAAATTTGGCGTTGGCGAGGGTTTGAACTCTACCCGTGTCGGTTTGCGTCTGCGTTACGAGATCACGCGCAAGTTCGCCCCCTACGTGGGGGCGTACTGGGAAAAACAATATGGCGACACAGCCGACATGACTCGAGAGGAGTTCGGAGAAGTCGAAGGCTCCGGTGTCGTTGCTGGGGTAAGGATGTGGTACTAACCCTCGGACGATATTAAGGAGGATAAGATGCGAATAGTTTATGGGGCAGTCTTGACGCTGGTTGCGCTGGCTGCTGGCGGTGTTGCGATTGTCTATAGCGGAGCCTACAACGTTGCTGCAAGTGATGAGCATACGGCGTTAGGAAAGTGGGTAATGCATACCACAATGCATAACTCGGTCAAGGCGTCTGCTGATGACATAACAGCTCCTGACCTGAACGACAGCAGTCTGATTAAACAGGGCGCAAGTGCCTATGACTCGTTGTGTGCCGCCTGTCATCTTAAGCCTGGTTTGGAGGACACGGTACTACGGGCAGGACTCAACCCGATGCCACCCAACTTGACGAAGCAAGACCACTGGGGACCGGAAGAACAGTTCTGGATCATCAAGCACGGCATCAAGATGACCGGTATGCCGGCTTGGGGTAAAACCCACGAAGATCAGGAACTCTGGGAGATGGTCGCGTTTCTTCAGCGTTTACCTGGGCTCTCCGAGCAAGAATACCGTGAGTTGGTACAACCGGCAGGGTCCTCTACAAGCGGGCAGGCTGATGATGGGCATGATCACGAGCATGGTGATATGAACGCAATGATGGGTTCATCGTCCAATACCCCCTCAGATGATCATCATGGGGAGGATGATGGCCATGACCATGAGCATGGAAACATGAGCGGGATGATGGGCGCACCGTCAAAAACGAGTGATCAGCAAGGCGATGGCTACGCTCACGACCATGGGGATATGGGAGGCGAGGAGAAGGTAACGGCGCCGGATAGCCAAGATAAGGCATCCGATACCACGTCGCCTGCTTCTGCAGAGGAAGAAGCTGAGCCGGATGACCACTACGCAGATGGCCATACCCATTAACAGGTTGGGCTAGCGAGGCATGTCATGCGCTTGTTGCTCGTAGAGGATGACGACCTGCTGGCAGACAGCTTGGCCGAGGTCTTGGAAGATGAAGGGTACCGGGTAGATGTCACGGCGCTGGTTCGTGAGGCTGAAAAACTCATGGCCCGGGAGGATTACAGTCTAGTGATCCTTGATCTGGGACTACCCGATGGATCTGGCCTCGAAATGCTTGAAGGCTGGCGGCGCGGTGGCCACCGGTTGCCTGTGCTCGCCTTGACCGCCCGTGATAGCTGGGAAGATAAAGTGGCAGGCTTGCGACGAGGTGCGGATGACTATCTCACCAAGCCGTACCATGAGGCTGAGCTGCTCGCCAGGCTTCATGCTCTGCTAAGACGAAGCTCGGGGGCAGTGGAAGCGGAACTGCGAGTGAACGGGATTATTCTCGATGAAGTAGCCAAGCGAGCCTGTGGTGTCGATGGCTCTTGGCACACCCTTACTGCAACCGAGTACTGCCTGCTGCGTTATCTAATGTGCCATCCGGACCGGGTGCACTCGAAGGAGAACTTGCTTAACCAGCTTTATACACTCAACCAAGATGCTGCCGCGCCGAACTTGGTCGAGGTTTACATCGGCCGGCTGCGGCGGCTGTTAGGTAAGAACTGCATCCAAACGCGGCGAGGGCAAGGCTATGTTCTTCCCTCGCATTGACTCGCGAAGCTTGCGGTTTCACCTGCTAACCCGCTTGGGACTGGTTGCGCTAGTCGTTGTCGGTGTGATGTGGCTACTACATGGCATGTTACTGCGTGATCTGGCCCGAGAGTTTCTTGCGGATCGGTTGCATCAGGAAGCTCACTATACTATCGAGCGCTTGCAACAACATGGAGGGCCTCCAATCCAGTGGCTCGAGTCGGACTCTCTGGCCTCGGAGGTTTTCCATCACCTTTATGTTTTGCGTGTAGGAGACCAAGTCTCTTCTTCTCATCCGGACAGGCTTCCCCTCCTGTCGCCTTATCTAGGTGAAAGCAAGGCTGAAGTACTTGAAATCCAATGGCAAGGGCGGAAACAGCTTATCTACCGAGAAGCACTAACTGTAGAGGGCCAGCAAGGTGTCCTATTGATTGGCGAAGACTTTGCGCAAGTGGAGTCTGGGCTTGATGCACTGCATTGGTGGGTAGGAGCCATCGCCGGGGCCCTGTTAGTGCTACTGATATTGCTAAATTTAATCGCGGTCAATCGCAGTTTGCGCCCACTTGCTTTCTTACAATGGCAACTTGCTGAGATACAGTCGGGCCAACGGGAGCGGCTTGGTCTCGACGCACCGTCTGAGTTGGACAGCCTAATTACCCAGCTCAATCATTTTATGAATGAGTTGCAGCAGCGATTGCTCCGCTCGCGAGAAGCCGTGGCCAACTTATCCCATACGCTACAAACGCCGCTCGCAGCCGTTACACAAGTTTTAAGAGGTAGTCGGCCCATCGACGAGCAACGTCGTCACCGCATGCTGGAACGTATGGAAGGAATGCAGGCGCAACTGGCCTCCGAGTTGAGGCGGGCCCGTTTCGCCGGACCAGTGACTGGGCAGCGTGCCAACGTTACTGATGAGGCAGAAATGCTTATCGACATGATGCGCTCACTGTACCCAACGAAACGCTTCGGGTTGCAGGTTTCTCTCTCAACAAACCATAACATTGCTATCGAGCGCCATGACCTAAATGAGATGCTTGGCATCGTACTCGATAATGGCGGCAAATGGTCCCGCGAACGCGTGCTATGTCACGTATACCAAGACCAAGATTTAGTTATTGATGTGGAAGACGATGGCAAAGGGGTAGACTCATCGGCACTCTCTGAACTCGGTCAACGAGGGAAACGCCTCGATGAAAGCACTCCCGGGCACGGGTTGGGCCTCGCCATTCTGAAACAGATCGTCGCTCAGTATCGAGGCAGGGTGACGTTCTCTTCGCCTTCTGGGAGAGGGTTTCAAGTGCGGATAGTATTGCCCTGTTAATAGCTAAAAGTTAGAGCTTCAATATAGCTAGACGATTAAATTGATTCGCTTGGTTCGCCCGCTTTTGACGACTGCCACTCTGGCTCTTGCTACCCTCGCGCTGCCCGTGTCTGCCGACACGAACCATAGCCACGGGAGCAGTTCCGGCGGCCATCACTCTACTACTGCTCAGACAGTACAGGGTGAAGGTTGAATCGCCCCTAGTTTCGTAGACACCTCCAGGCCTTATACTGAAGGCATCAGGAGGTTCCATGAGCCGTCAACGATATACCGAAGAATTCAAGATCGAAGCCGTCAAGCAGGTGACGGAGCGAGGCCATCCCATTGCCGAAGTTGCCGCCCGGCTGGGAGTGTCCGGCTACAGCCCGTATCAATGGATAAAGCGCTACGCTAAGCTTGCGGAACATCGACAACAGAACGCTGATCTTCAAGCTGAGAACCGGCGCTTGAAGGCTGAGCTGAAGCGTGTATCAGAAGAACGAGATATCCTAAAAAAGGCCACCGTCGGAATGCCGCCCAGAACTTCGCCAGAGAGCCCGACTAAGGTGCGCGTTTATCCACGACCATGCGGACCAATACCCGGTGCGGCACCTGTGCCGCATGATGGCGGTGCATCCCAGCGGCCACTATCCCTGGTGCCGTAACGGCCTGTCTGAGCGGGCCCGGGATGACCAGCGCCTGCTGGGACTGATCAAGCACGCCTGGCTCGAGAGTGGCGGCGTGTATGGCTATCGTAAAATCCATCAGGACCTGCGGGAGGCTGGCGAAGCTTGTGGCAAGCATCGGATGGCCCGCCTGATGCGCCGGGAAGGGCTACGTTCTCAAACGGGTTACCGGCGCCGCCCTGGTTGATACGGCGGCACACCGGCAGTGGTATCGCCCAACCATCTGGATCGCCGATTTGAGGTGGCATCGCCCAATGTTGCATGGGTCACCGACATCGCCTACATCCGCACCTACGAGGGCTGGCTCTACCTGTCGGTGGTCATCGACCTGTTCTCTCGGCAGGTGGTGGGCTGGTCGATGAAGCCTCGCATGACCACTGACTTGGCGTTGGATGCCTTGCTGGCAGCGGTTTGGCGAAGAAAGCCGCAAGGCGTTGTCATGGTGCATTCGGATCAGGGGAGCCAGTTCAGCAGCACCGACTGGCAGAGCTTTCTGAAGGCCAATCAACTAGTGGGTAGCATGAGTCGCCGTGGTAACTGCCACGACAACGCCGTTGCCGAAAGCTTCTTCCAACTCCTCAAGCGTGAACGGATCAAGCGGCGAATCTATCCGACCCGGGAAGCTGCCAGGAGTGATGTGTTCGATTATATCGAGATGTTTTACAACCCAAGGCGCCGACATGGGACGAGTGATGATCTATCACCCGTTGAGTTTGAGCGGCGATACTTCCAGAGCCTGACGGGTGTCTAGAATACCCGGGGGATTCATTCTCCCGTTCCTTCTCTGTCGCCGTATCGCATCGACTACGCAACTCCGGCGCATTGATCCCGATGTTTCCCACCAGTAGTCGCTCACCGATGATTGGCGGTCAGCCTTCGATGTTTGCCCTGAATGTATCGGTATCAGAGGCTGGTGACCTCGGTCATCTTAATGCTGCATAAATCGTCTTGATCGTTTAAGCAAATATTGCTGCTTATGAAAGCACTTTGGATGGTGGCGCCTCACTCGAAGGGATTTGCTGTTGCAGAGACTTTTTTGTCAGAGGGGATCAGGCCGATATGAAGTCGTTCCAGCGTCTGACCAAATAGTTGTGCTCATCCATTGCTGTGTTCCAAACCGCAATGCGGCTCATGCGCGTCCGATAAGCTCCTCCGTCGCGCACTTCTCCGCGACGAATCATGCTACACGTGCCGGCCGGTCCCGGTAGGTCCTGCGCGGCGGGCTGACCGTCATACCAAAAGTCCCATTCCGAAGCTGACAGGTGGGGACGGGCCAGCTCTGGGGTAGAAATATAATAGCCTTGTCGCGCCATGACGGCCCCGGGCCATCCTGATAACCACCAATTGAGGTAATCGTAGGCGGCATCCAGGGTTCGGCCTTGCACGCCTCGAGAGATCGACATGCCGCCGTACCAGGCTCGATAGCCTTCCTTAGGCGAGGCCATGCGCACCTTGATCTGATGCTGTTTGAGAACGGTCATGGCCGGCGACCACAAGCTTTCGATACCGACCCGTCCGCGCATCATATCCGACGAGGCTTGGTCCTGATTGCTCCAGAAGGTACGAAAATGCTGCTGGCGCTTGAGGCTGATCAGGCAGCTGATGAGGGTGTCGATCTCGGCCACGCTGAGATTGCCGACATCTTCGATGTGCAGAAGCCCCGCCGCCTGGGCGGCCAGCGCGGCATCGATGGCGCCGATGGCGCTGTCTTCAAGCGAAGTGAGCAGTAAAGGCAGTTTCATCGGGTTACCCATCCATGAGGAGGCTGACGAATATGTTCTTGCATGAATATTTGGTGTCACCTTTCTTGCAGGACAAATTCGACGCACAGCGCGTTGGGTAACAACTGAATTTCTGGAATTTTTAGGATTCACACAGAAGTGGTGCAAGGAGGGGCGAAATGGGAAGCGCAGCGTTCAAGCGAAAATGTAGTGAATGTCTTACAAGTAATGAGGCATTGCTCTGGCGTAAAGGTCAGACTTTAAATAATATGTGCATGTACAAGCAATAGTGCTAGTAAGGTAACAAATACCTTGATTGCTTAGGATGAAACCAGAAATGACCCCCAAATCGGTAATGTGGCAACAGGTGAGGAATGTTTTCGAGGCGGTTGAAAGCCAGGTAGCCAAAGCCCTCCAACGCGAGCATGGGCTCGGTCTCACTGAATATCGAGCCTTGTACTTACTCTCTACGGCGCCGGACTCAGAGTTGCGCATGCAGGTACTTGCCAGCCAGTTGGGGCTAAATCAGAGTTCCGTGACTCGCCTGGTCGAGCGCATGGAGCGCAATAACTATACGATTCGCGATGTATGCCCGAACGATAAGCGTGGCGTGTATACCGTTATTACGGGACGTGGAAAACAGATCCAGGAGGAAGCAGGAAAAGATTATGAGGGCTTTCTGGATGTCGCGTTGGATGAGGCTGCAAGACAGCCGGAGAATCGCAACATCGTCGACTGCCTGCGGCAAATGATTGCATAACCCGCGGCTCAGCTATGCGGAACCTAACTCAGCACGACTCTTTGCCTGACATTCGGTTGCTTCTGAAGGGATTGGACGCGATAGCAAAGCATTAGGCACAGTTGCGCCATGACGCCAATCGTTAAAAGTTAAGCGTGAAACCAAGAGAGTGATAAATGGCGCGACTGAAGACACACCTGAAAGCAGAAGGAGCAGAGTTTCTCGTCCTTGGGCAGTTGCTGCTTCATAGAATTCCTTCCTACAAGACCTACACCAATATGCCGGGGTACGACCTCGTTGCAACCCATCCGGAAAACAATACCTCAGCCCGTATCCAGGTTAAAGCCGATGGAGGACAGGGGCCAGCGGCTTTCTTATCAATTGTTTTGATTGTGATTTTGTAGTAGCCGTCTTGCTCAACCGAGGCTCGAAAGATGGGAAAAAGGAGGTATTGGCACCCGAATTTTACGTGTTTCCAGTAGATGTGATACAGGCTGCCCCAAGAAGCATTGACTGGGGAAAGGTGAATATGAAGGGGATATCAGGCCTAGAGAGCTATCGAGAGGGGTGGGAGCTGGTGTCCGATTTTCTAGATAAATGAAACCGTAGTATTAGGGATGCACCTAACCATTATCCGGGTGGCTATGATGGTTTTGCTTGAGTTCAGGCATAAAAACAAAGATGTTCAGTAGGGGATGGAATAGGCGAATCATGATGAACGAGAAACAAAAGCAAATAGCAACCGTGGCGGGAATCATCTTTGTGCTGATGATCATCTTTCCTCCATTTTCCTTCCATTTACAAGGCGGCGCAGTAGTGAATAAAGGCTATGGCTTTATTTTTGATCCTCCCAGCAGGGGCGCAGCGATTAATATACCTACCTTACTAATTCAGTGGTTGTTTGTAGCAACCATTGGAGGAATTGCGTATAAGCTCTCAGAAGAGGAAGAGTAACAATCCAAAAGGATCCTCAGTCGTGATGTATTGCTACTGAAAGCGTAGAGGCGCCAGTCGGGATCTACACTTTTAGTAGAACATATCATTAACTTTTTCTCGCAGCGAATCGATCCGCATTAATGGTGGCCGCCTTCGCCCGGTATTCGCTGCTTTCATCGAAGACATAGGTTTCGGTAGTCGACATCGAAGCGTGCCCCAGTAGGATCTGCAGCTCGCGTAGGGCCATGCCGGCATTGAACAGGTCGGTGGCGAACGTACGGCGCAGGTCGTGCGGGGCGATCGTGATACCGGTCAGTCCCTCGGCCTGCTTACGGATGACATCGATGCGACTGTTGATGCTAGCCGTCGACAAGCCCTTGGCCACGACGTCAGGAGCCTTACGCTTGTTCCAGATCGGCGTGAACAGGGCGCCTGGCTTATCACCCCGGAACCGTTCGATATATACCATTAATCTTTCCCAAACCGATCCGGGCACCTGAATGATGCGGTCCTTGTTTCCCTTACCAGTGATCTTGATCTCGCGGGTGTGGAAATCGATGTCCGCCATTTGGATCCCCGACACTTCCGCACGCCGGGGGCCGGTGGTGGCCATCAAGGCAATCAATAACCCATCCCGGTGGGATCGGGCATCATCCCTGGCATCACAGACGTCAAGCAGGGCACGGATCACTCGCTCGGGATGGGCCTTGCCACCCGGCAGTTTTTTGTAGCGGATCGACGATACGCTTTTGATCAGTTCAAAGGTTTCGTGGCTCATTAGCTGTAGCTTCCAGGCTTCCTTAGCCACGCCGCGTAATAGGGCGCGGTAGGCGTTGCGTGTTGCACCAGAGAGCCCGAGGTCACGCAGGTGGGCGAGGAGCTCGTCGACGACGTCGGAGCTGAGATCTTCCCAGTGCACGAAGTCATAGGGGAAGAGCTGGTTGGGATGAAGTTTGCGGGCGTCGCCATCCACCTCAAGCTTTGAGGGGTTGGGGGCGCCGAGCAGCAGCGCCAGCTTGTTCATCTGACTGCGTTTGCTCACGGCAGAAACAGACGACTCCTGGGAGCGAAGGTGGCGGTACCCTGGGTTTCGCGATCGGGGCAGTGGTGACGGCGAAATCCGTACGGGGGCACGATCGAAGTCAACGGGAAAGGGCTGCAGCGGGGCGTCGACAACACCGCCGGCGGGCAGATAAGCGCCATCCAGGCTGGAAATGGGCTGCGGATAGGAGGTTTCGGACGTCATTAGGCCTCACTTATTTTATAGTCATTCATGCTGAAACCCGCATGGCTTCTGGCCTGAAGGCTTATTTTCACCGGATTTCGAGCCGTCGAATTTAAAATCTGACGAATCGCACGTACTAGGCATCCCAACTTTTTGCGTACAGCCGCCATTTTGCAGGCGTGGTCCGACCATGACCTGGTCGAGTCATACCGAGTCAGCCAAAGGAAGCCGAGGCTGAGTTAACCGATACGAACGCCCTATCGACTGATATCACCAAAACTAATTATAACGACCATTATATCAAATTTAGAATACCTCGGAACGCTTATGACCCTCTCCCCAGAAACCTGTGGTGCTCACGGATGATGAAGATTGCCATTTCGGGGAATTCGGGCATTCCTTCGGCGTACACGTCAGCCAGCCGCTCGTAATCCCTATCGCGGAAGCTGATGATGTCGCCGAATTGACGCAGCTGTACCCGATCGAAGATCCCGCCATGCACATAGCCGGAACCTTAAAGGAGTACTCGCCGCGGCCCAGCACGGCGACAGCATGCTCGCCGGCCTCGAGCTCCTCCATCAGGAAGCGATACTGATTCTCGCCCAACAGATTACGACTAATGGTCGGCGGATTGAGATGGGCAACGTACAGGTCGATGAAGTTTTTACCGGCCTCTTCAGGGGTAGCCTCGTCGAGCCCTTCGGCCTCGGTGCCCTTGAAGGCCTCGTCAACGTCGCCGTGGGTCAGGTGCAGTCGACGGATCGCGCCGTTGCCGGTGAGTTCGCTCCAACTGGCCGGCTCGAACACGTCTTCGCGGACAACGGCCGGCTTCTGTACCGCGCCGGCACTTGCCTCGACCAGGCCCAGCGCGACGGCGACATCATGAGCCGAACGCATGATGATCTCGTTGACGACCATTACCGTGACCGTGGCGCCGGTCACAGCATCCACCGTCACCGCGTCGGGGTCGGAAGAGCGCCCGACGACGACAAGCTGATCGGCGCTGATGCCTTGATACTTGGCGGTAAATTCGTGCAGCCTTTCTTCGGGAATACCGATAAGAAGAATCGGCTCGTGGTGCTCGAGGACGTAGGCATCCTGAATGACACCGGCGGCATCCATGAGAACCTGAATATTGACCGGCTTGCCTGAGTAGGCAGGAATATCCACCACATCCAAGCTCTGAAAGGCGTAGCCCAATATCCCCCCTGCCAAGGAAATGGTTCTTACGAAATAGTCGCCTTCCGGCTCGGAAACCTCGTCGGCTTGGGGAAAGGCAGTCTCGATACGCTGCTGCTCGACATCGCCGTACTCCTCCCTGGCCTCGACCGGCTGGAGGAAGAACAGAACGATGATGGCAAGCAGTAGCATGCCGACCTGGCGGTAGCGGAAAAGGTGGCCCCTTGCGGGTGGTCTAGCTTCCATGGTCGGCCTCGACTCAGGCTACGATGTGTTCCTGAATGGTGACGAGAGGCCGAACGCCATCACTTGATTGAAATCATTCTTTTGACCGGTCGGACAGAATTAGTTAATTCAATCGTATCCGGAAAAACGCCGGGGTTTTTTAAAACCCCAGCGAAATAACCATGAAAAATATAAGGGATTAACGCAGAAAAAATAAAAGCAATTACGCTGACGTTTGTACGCCAGTGCTCGATAAACAGGAAAGGGTATCAGGCAGAAATGCCTGCGATGGCATCGGTTAACTTGGCCTCACCATCGCAGACGTTGCCACGGGCGGCTACTCCTGTTGCAGGATCCACTCAGCCAGGATCTTGGCTTCTTCTTCGGTCACGGCGTTGGGCGACATCGGAATCGGGCCCCACTTGCCCTGGCTGCCATTCATGATGCTATCCATCTGCGTGGCGACGGCATCGTCCTGGCCAGCATACTTTTCGGCGACGTCGGTGTAGGCCGGCCCAACCATCTTGGTGTCGATGGCATGACAGGCGGCGCACACCTTGGTCTTGTAGAGCGTTTCGCCATCGATGGCCAGGGCAGACGACGCAGCCAAGGTGTCACCCAGGGCCAACAGGGGAATCAGGAGTTTTTTCATGGGTATCTCCTCTAAGGCTGCTGAGGCGGACCTCGCAACTCTGCCATGTCATTCATGTGCCGGTACACCAGTGAGCTTAGCCAGCCCGGTCATTACCGCACGGAATGACTTATACAAACTAGGCTAATCAAGTGTGCCGTCACTCGGCTTGATCGTAATCAAGGAGTTTTCCAAAAAGCCGCCGGGCTCCGCTGAGCCTATCGACGAGACGGCAGCCCGGGCCGATTAGATCGCCTCGATAATGATCGAACGCAACTTTTATGCTGACGAGGACTCGTATAGTGCGCTCATCACTCCCCTTGGATGACAGCACCATGAGCCAAGCGCAGGCCTTCGATCGCGCCCTGGTCGGAAAATACGACTTCCCGGGGCCACGTTACACCTCCTACCCGACCGCGCCGCAGTTCCACGAGGCCTTTGCCATGGATGATTACCGGCAGGCCACGGAAACCAGCAACGGCGATCCGTTGCCCAAGCCGCTGTCGGTCTACGTCCACATCCCATTCTGCAAGAGCCTGTGCTACTACTGCGCCTGCAACAAGATCATCACCCAGAAGACCGAGAAGGCCGTCGAGTACCTCGACTATCTCAAGCGCGAAATCGCAATGCAGGCCGAGCTGTTCGATGCCAACCGCCGGCTGACCCAGCTTCACCTGGGCGGTGGCACGCCGACCTACTTCACCAACGAGCAGCTTGCCGAGTTGATGGAGGCCTTGCGTCAGGCGTTCCGCTTCGATACTCGCAGCGCACATGAGTTTTCCGTGGAGGTCGATCCACGCACGGTGACGCCCAATCGCATCCATGACCTGCGCCGGCTGGGCTTCAATCGGTTGAGCTTCGGGGTGCAGGATTTCGATCCGGATGTCCAGGCCGCCGTCAACCGTATCCAGAGCGAGTCCCAGGTGCGGGGCCTGGTCGAGGCGGCCCGCGACGCCGGTTTCGACTCGGTCAGCGTCGACCTGATCTATGGCCTGCCGCTGCAGACCGTGGAGAGCTTCGATGCCACTCTGGCCAAGTTTATCGATATTCGCCCGGATCGTATCGCCGCCTACAGCTATGCCCACCTGCCCAGCCTGTTCAAGTCACAGCGTTTGATCCGCCCCGAGCACATGCCGCCGCCAGAGCGCAAGCTGGAATTGCTCGAGCTGACCATCCAGCGCCTGACTGCAGCCGGCTATGTGTATATCGGCATGGACCACTTCGCCCTGCCCGACGACGAGCTGGCCCTGGCTCGCGAGAACGGTACGCTGCAGCGCAATTTTCAAGGTTATTCCACGCACGCCGATTGCGACCTGATCGGTCTTGGCGTGTCGGCCATCGGCAAGGTGGCCGACAGCTACAGCCAGAACGTCAAGGAGCTTTCCCAGTACTATGCGCGTCTCGATGCCGGTCGCCTGCCGGTCAAGCGCGGTTACCAGCTCAGTGACGATGACCGCCTGCGCCGCGAGGTGATCATGGCCCTGATGTGCCAGGGCCGCATCGACATGGCCCACTTCGAGCGCCGCTACGGTATCAATTTCGCCAGCTATTTCGCCGAGTCGCTGGACCAGCTTGCCGGCCATGTCGCCGACGGTCTGGTAACGGTCGAGAACGGCACGGTGACGCTGCTGCCCCAGGGCCAACTGATGATGCGCAGCGTGGCCATGGCCTTCGATGCCTACCTCGGCGAGGGCCAGAGCGGCATGTTCTCGCGGACCGTGTGACGCCATGGAACACTTCTTTCTGGCCCGGGTCGTGCACGTTCTGTCCATCGTGCTGTGGATCGGCGGGGTGGCCATAGTGACTACCGTGCTGCTGCCGGCGGTCAAGCGCTTCAAAAGCGAGGCGGAGCGCGTGGAATTTTTCGAGAAGGTCGAGTCGCGCTTCGCCTGGCAGTCGCGGTTCACCACGCTGCTGGCAGGGCTCAGCGGCTTCTATATGATGCATGTGCTTGGCTGGCAGCGCCTGGCGATGACTGAATTCTGGTGGATTCACGCGATGATTGCGGTGTGGCTGATCTTCACGCTGATGCTGTTCGTGTTCGAGCCGCTATTTCTGCATCGCTGGTTCAATGCGCGCAGCAAGCGGGCCCCGCAATCCACATTTCGACTCGTTCAGGGGCTACACTGGTTCCTGCTCGCCATCAGCCTGATTACGGTGGCAGGAGGTGTCGCGGGCAGCCACGGCTGGTTCTGGATTTAACGAGATAGCAGGCAAGGAGGTACCCATGACTTCGACTGCTTCGCCACGCCGCCTGGCCTACCTCTGCCTGGCCTATAGCTGCGTCGGGCTCGGCGCCGCCGGCATCGCCCTTCCTCTGCTGCCTACCACTCCCTTCCTGCTGGTCGCCGCCTGGGCAGCGCCTAAAGGCTCGGCACGCCTGGACGCTTGGTTGCATAACCACCCATACTTTGGCCCGCCCTTGCGCGCCTGGCATGAACAGCGCGCCGTACCCCGGCACGCCAAGTGGCTGGCCTGCCTGCTATTACTGAGCAGTTGGCTGATCCTGTGGCTGACTACCGATAGCCCTCTGGTTCCGGTAATTACCGGCATCCTCTTTCTTAGCGTGGCGGCCTTTCTTCTCACCAGGCCCGATGCGGCGCCCGAGACGGCCAGAGAGGATAGCACTCCCTGACCGCCTCGGAATGACACGACACGGTGGCCGTTTACATTACGCCGTACTCAGCGCAGCGAGGCGCAAGCTGTCGATCGAGAATGCAAAGAAGGCCATCGTAGTTCCGGTGATCGTCCTTCAACTGCTTGAGAGCGGGGATAGTCATGATTGCCTCCTGATATAGTAGGCAGATAAATCCCTAATCTGCCCCCTTACTCTAGTGTCTTGATACGCATTATCTATGCATTAACTATGCCAATCTCAAGCGCCTAAAATCACCCTACCTTTTTATTCAGGGTAATAAAAGCCCGACCAAAGCCGGGTGAATATTACCTCGATGGGTATAATCCATGTTTCAAGAAACGCGACGATACGACAAAATAGATCTACTTAGACGCTTTCCTTCAACAGCATTTCCCGGATACGGCCGATGGCCTTCATAGGATTCAATCCCTTGCGGCAGACCCACATGCAATTGCCAATCTGACGGCAGCGGAAGACACTAAAGGGGTCTTAGAGCTCAGCCAATCGCTCCCTCGTTGTGGTATCGCGGCTGTCGTTCAGGAAGCGATAGTCCTGAAGCAGCCCCGCCGGCCCGATGAATTTTTCCGGGTTCCACCACCAGGAAGGGCACTGCGAAGAACAGCAGGCGCATAGGATGCATTCGTACAGGCCATCGAGCCTGTCACGGTCTTCGGGGCTCTGCAGGCACTCTATCGCCGACGGCGTGCTGTCATTGATCAGATAAGGCCGGACTTTCTCGAACTGCTTGAAGAACAGGGCCTGATCGACGACCAGGTCGCGAATGACCGGCATGCCGGGCAGTGGCCTGAGCATCAGCGTATTTCCCTTGCCCAGTGCTTCGGCCACCGAGGTAATGCAGGCCAACCCGTTCTTGCCATTAATGTTCATCCCGTCCGAACCGCACACGCCTTCGCGGCAGGAGCGTCGGTAGGCCAAATCGGGGTTCGAAATCTTCAGGGTTTCCAAAACCTCAAGCACCATCCTCTGACGGAACTCATCCCCGATCTCGAAGATTTCCATGTAGGGTGCATCATCATGTTCGGGGTGGTAGCGGTACAGCTGGATGGTAAGCATGGCCTTCCTCGTGGGTCGTGGGCGGATTGGGGTACTACGGAGCAGCATAATTCTCCTGGCTGCGGCTAACTAAGCCAGCATGCAAGTCGTATCGGCTAGCGAACAAGCTACCGGGAACACTATTCCCGCCTGGGCGCCATGATGCGCTGTATGGCCCCGATCAGCAGGGGACGGCGGCTACTAATGAGCCGCTTTCATCGTCACGATACCGGCAATAATTAGCAGAGCAGCCATCACACGCATTGGAGAGAGCGATTCTCCCAGTAGCCAGACACCTACGATGAATGCACCGATTGCGCCGATGCCAGTCCAAACCATGTATGACGTACCTAGAGGCAGGTGGCGCATTGCCAGGGCCAGAAGGCCAAAGGAAGCGATCATCGAGACGAGCATGATCGAGGTCGGCAAAAGCCGTGTGAAACCCTGCGACTCCTTCATGGCGTATGCCCAGACGACCTCAAGCAGGCCTGCAATGACGAGAATTCCCCAATACATAAACATTCCAATAATTGGGTCGTCCCGATACTAAGGCCCTTCAGGTGAAAGGTCGTCCTCTCCGAGCCGGGTTATAAACCGCAATGACATCTCGTGTCTTAATAATGCCTATGTCGTGTTTCCCTATCTTACGCAAGATCGACATGTGATGTGATCTCGACCTGGCTTGCTGTCATCAGGCGGTGGATTGGACAACGGTCCGTAATCTCATGCAACCGTTTCGCCGACGCTTCATCCTCGATGCCATGAAAGGTCAACGTAACATCAAGCCGGTAGATGCCTTGGCGCTCCTTGCTGTCATCACGTAGCACATGTGCCGTCACGCCCTGCAGGGGAAGTTCCTTGCGCCGTGCATAAATGATCGCAGTCATCTGCCTTGCAGACACCCAGTGACAAATCGAAGTGATCATGCGCATCGGGTGCCGAAGCTTCACCACCGAACTCAAGCGGAGCATCCGTCACGAACGACTCGAAGCTGTCTACCTGTACTTGTTGGCGTAGTGTTCCATTACGCTCTGTGGTAACGCTTATTCCCATGTCATTTCCTTATACCAGCGATCCCGAACTGTGCCCGAGGTGGCTCTGGCTGGCCACCCCAGGCTGGATACGACTCTGCCCCACCCCGCCGAATTCACCGCAGCGCGGCACTCGGCCCGAAGTGCTCATAGTGCCGGTGTTCCTCGGGCACGCCGAGAGCGTCCAACGCCTGGTCCATGGCCTGCATGAACGGTAGCGGGCCGATAAAGTAACAGCTCGGGGTCTGGTTGTGGGGCAGGTACTCGGTGAGCAGATCGCGGTTAATCAGGCCCTTGTACTGCTGCGTCTCCTCGGAGATCGGCTCACTGTAGAAGAAGCGATAGGTCAAGGCATCGCCATGCTGCGCGACCAGCGACTCGATATGCTCGCGGAACGCATGCACCTCGTGATGGCGGGCACCGTGCAGGTAGACGACCCGACGTCCTTCGGCCAGAGCCTGCTCGGCCAATGACAACATGGGCGTCTGTCCCACCCCGCCACTGACCAGAAACACCGGCGCATCGCGGTCATCGAGGATCAATTCGCCCACCGGCGGCAGCAGCTTGACATGATCGCCTACCTTTAACCGATCATGCAGGAAACGGCTGGCGGCCCCTTCGGACTCCCGCTTCACCGAAATTCGATAATGATCCTCGCCCGGCTTGGAGGTCAGGCTGTACTGGCGCAAGGTGCGCTGACCATCGACATCCAGCGCGATGCCAATGTACTGCCCCGAGTGAAAGCTCGATATCGGCTGGCCGTCACTAGGCTTGAAATAGAACGAGACGATCTCGCTGCTCTCCTGGACCCGATCAACAAGCTCGAAATCGCGCTCACCACGCCAGCCTCCCGGTGCCTTCTCCAAACGCTGATAGGAAACTTCCTCGGCTTCCATCAGCCGATCGGCGAATTCCCAGTACAGGCCGCCCCAGGCGTCGGCGATCTCGGGGATAACTGCATCGCCCAGCACTCGGCCGATGGCTTCCATCAGGCACTCGCCGACAATGGGATACTTGTCAGGCTGCAGATTAATCGCCACGTGCTTGTTGACGATCGGTGCCATCATCTCTTCCAGCGCCTCGGGATCGTGGCGATTCAGGGCATAGGCGACGACCGACCGGGCCAGCGCGCGCGGCTGGGCACCGGTCTCTTGATGGCGCATGTTGAACATCGAGCGCACTTCGGGATAGCGCTCGAACATCAATGGGTAAAACGTCTGGGCAATCGTTTCGGCATGCTCTGCAACCACGGGCGCCGTTGCCTTGATGACCTGAAGCTGATTCTCGTTGAGTTCGCGCATAGAACACCTAATTAATGGGTAGATTCAATGATAGGGTATGCACAGGCCTATCTAGCGATGGTAAAAAAGGGTGACATTTTTAATGGCTTGGGAAAGCCGATACGCTCATTGTTCATAAAGCCACCTCGCTGCAGCCTTGGATTCTCTCTGGGTCCTGGGGCTTCGTTCAGCCGGGACGCCCGTCGGCGCGTGGCTGGCTCAGGATTGGCCAGTAGACAAGCACGAAGAGTAGAAACGCGACGGCCCAGGCAAATGCCGAACCGATGAGCGCGGGGTATGCCAGTTGCGGCACGAATGCCGCGATTATGCGTACCAGCCCCGCAATGATGACGGCGACATAGATCCATATCGCAAACCGCGGCAGCTGCATTGGCCGCCCAGTATGGCCCATGGCCACGCGGGTCATCACACCCAGGATCAGGGTACCGCCAGCACCTGCCCCCATCGCATGCATCCACACACTGGGCGACAGTTCCAACCAGGGCGTCATCGCCTTGAGCAGCAGGGCAACGACAATCCAGGCCAGAGCAAAGTGAAGTATCCACAGCAGCGGCTCTTCCGAGGCCTTCCAACCGCGCCAAGCAAAGAGCCGCCATCCGTTAATGAGTGCAGCGAACAATGCCATGACACTCGCCAACGCAGGTAAGGACATGGTCAGGTCGGCTGGAACCATAACGACCGTGCTCCAGAAAGCGGCACGATCCAACGCCTCCGAGCGTCTGACCTGGGCGGGATCCCTGCCCTTCATGCGTAGCCAGTTGGCAGTGAATGCCGGCGTGATTCGACCGCCGACCACGACCATGATCACGGCAATCAGATCCAGTGCCAGTATTTCACCCAGACGCCCTCCGGTGGGCCAAATTCCACTGAACCCTAGATGCATCAGCAGGTTGGCCCCGGTGAGTAGCGCAAGCAGCGCGACCAGCACCAGATTGCGGCGGTTGCCGTGACGCAGCAGCACCCGTGCGACATAGGCCGCCATTAGCGGCAGAAAAGCCAGGTCGATTGCCTCGACCAGCCACAATGGTAGCCAGCCCGACAGCCATATTGCCGCCCGCCCGGCAGCCCACAGCAGGATCAATGCCAGCAGACCGCCGCCACGCAGGGGCGAGGCTCCTGTCCAGTTGCACATCGCGGTGAGCAGAAAGCCTGCGATGGCTGCGGGTACCATACCGAAGAGAAGCTCATGGGCATGCCACTGTACCGGGTTCACACCTAGCGGCAGGGGCATCCCAGCGAAGAGGAAAGCGACCCATGCCGCTACCAGGCCCGCCGCATAGAGTGCGGTAAGCAAGAAGAAAGGGCGAAAGGGAAAGGCTAATAGTACGGGAACATCGTTTGCCCGGCGGCTGAGCGTATCGCTCATGTCAAAGTCCTCGCTCTAGTGAATGGTCGGCATAGTAGTGTCAGGCAACAAGCCTGCATCTCCCCTCCTCGCACCGGCGCATGGATTTTCCGCCTAAGCGAAGTTACATGGTGTACCCCACGGCATGGCAAACGAGCGTCATCCTGTTGGGACTGGACCAGTATGGCGAAGCGGGAATCACGCAGTCTTGATCGAGGTCAGGTATGCGCCTCCCGGGCGGCATGCCCGGCCAGATACCGCCGTCGTGTCACGCCTGCATCGCCCTGCGGCCGTCAGCCAGGCCAGGCTCCAGGCGGCAGCGGCGCACCATAGCAGCGTCAGGTATCCTTCACCGAACGAAGGGACCATGAGCCGCAATACGGTTGCCACGGCGATCAGCAGGGTGAATGCAACGATGACCCTCTTGCGCCCCAGATCGGCTTCGCTCCGATTCGCGGACTGGTTGGCAAGCCGCAGCATGATGGCGCCCGTCAGCGTGCCCAGTGTCCCTAAGGTAATGATATGGATCAACGCCGGCGTCACTTGCTGGTACCCCTGAGCAATACCGTTGCTCACCAGGCCGGCCGCCAGCCCGCGCCGAGACAGAGCAGGTCGGGCCGCCCAGTGCAATGCCACAATTGCCAGCGCAGCAGCCGTAGCGAGGCCAGCAGCCTCACCGCCAATACCCCGGGCACTTCCCGAATCCGGTCGATGACGCCCATGATCTCCCGCTGCCCCGAGGCTTCCAGAACCAGGATCAGCACGCCTTTCGGGTCCGTGGCGTGCACCTCGGCCTTGTCCAGGACGTTGCACCAAGCGCATATCTCTTCCAGCCGCTCGGGCTGCAGCTGCACCACCAAGCTGGATATATGTACTTTTTCGTCCATGTCATCTTTCCTGTTTCACCATGTCACGGCCCCACCTTCACCGCCTGGGCAGGGCACCCCTCGACACAGGCACCACACCCGGTACAGGCATCGACCTCCACCGTCGGTTCGGGAACACGGTATTGATTGAAGGAAAAACGGATTGCCCCCACCTCGCAGCTTTCACCACAACTGCGGCAATAGATGCCTGTCATGCCGAGGCAGGCCTGACTGATCGTGGCCACGTAAGACCACGGCGCGTCCTGCTCGGGATCGCTGAACGCACCAGCGTCGCAGGCCTGGACACAGGCAGTGCAGAACGTGCACTCGCCGCGACTGAAGTCGACCTCCGGGTAACCGCCGCCGCCCTTGATCAGGGTGCCGGTCTCACAGGCACTCAGGCAGTCGCCGCACTGCGTGCAGCGATCCAGGAAGTGGGGCTCGCGCTCGGCCCAGGGCGGGCGCAGTACGCCCCCTGACCCGGGGCGGCCCAACAGCAAGGCACGCCGGGACTGGTCCACTGGCATTGACATGAAGGGCTGCCTCGCTAGCCCGGTGGCCCTGGTGGGCCTGGTGGGCCTGGTGGGCCGGCGAATATCTGGTATATCCAGACCAGAAAGCCATAACCGGCCACCACAATCACGGAGAGAATCGGGAACAGAATCCCGGCGAGGAAAACGAACACGGCCAATTCGCGTTTCTTTCGTTTTTTATCGTCGACTGCTTTTTCCATAGCCCCACCCAACGAAACGCTACTCATGTACTACCGCAGGAAGTAACTTTTGGGGAGGCAAACTCAGTAAATAACTAATCATAAACGGATTGATATGGATCAAGGGTGAGGATGCTTATGAAATGTCATCAGTTTGCAGGTATTGCAGTGTTGCTGGGGGCCTCTTTCGGCCCGGCGATTGCAGCCCCTGACATGACGCCAGAAGAATTGCTGGCAACGCTGAACGCATTGCACCAACGCCAGGCTGAGATCGCTGAACTGGCCGAACAGCGTGCCGACCGTGCCGGGGTAAGCGACCTGGCCGAGGCCCTACAGCAGGACCATATCATTCTTGCCGATTGGCTGGCTCAGGCTGCCGAAGGCGGTCCAGGCGATGCCTCTGCAGTCAGTCTTCCCGGCAGCGATACCTACCAACAGCTCAAGGGGCTCGACGGAGAAAAATTCGACACCGCTTTCCTGCGCTACCAGACCCAGCTTCATGAGCATGCGCTGGAACTGCTCGAGCAAAACCTCCCTGAAGAAAGTGAACTTTTCAGCTATACCAACCTCATCAAGGTGACCCACGAGGCCATGCGAAAACACCTGGCGCTGATCCAGGTAGAGCGCTAGAGCGTCATTTCCATGATCGATATCAACGGCTTGGGGCAGACACTTGCTTAATATCGGGTCGTCCACCTTCGGAGACCCTTATGGAACTCGTCTGTCCCGCAGGCAACTTGCCGGCGCTCAAGCGCGCCGTCGACGAAGGGGCGGATGCCGTCTACTTCGGCTTCCGCAATAACACCAACGCTCGCGGCTTCGCAGGGCTCAACTTCAGTGAAGGGCGCGCCGCGGAGGGTATCGAGTATGCTCATCGTCGCGACTGCCGGGTGTTCTGTGCGATCAACACCTACCCGCAGCCCGGCGGCTGGGCGCAGTGGTCGTCGGCTGTGGATCAAGCCGCCGAGCTGGGCGTCGATGCGTTGATCCTCGCCGACATGGGCCTGCTCGGCTATGCCGCGAGTCGCTATCCCGACCTGCCCCGGCATCTCTCGGTTCAAGGCTCGGCGACCAGCTACGAGGCGCTACGCTTCTATCAGCGCGAGTTCGGCATCCGCCGCGCCGTGCTGCCCCGTGTACTCTCGCTCAATCAGGTTCGCGATGTGGCCCGCCACAGCCCGGTGGAACTCGAGGTATTCGCCTTCGGCAGCCTGTGCATCATGGCCGAGGGGCGCTGCTATCTGTCGTCCTATCTCACCGGAGGTTCGCCCAACACCCGCGGCGTCTGCTCGCCGGCGGCGCATGTGCGCTGGGAGCAGACCGACACAGGGCTGGAATCGCGCCTCAACGGCGTATTGATCGACCGGTATGCCGAGGGCGAGCGCGCCGGCTACCCGACGTTGTGCAAAGGGCGCTTCGAGGTTGCGGGTTCGACCTACCATGCCATCGAGGAGCCGACCAGCCTCAACACGCTGGACCTGCTGCCCGAGTTGGCCGAGCTCGGCATCAGTGCGGTAAAGATCGAAGGTCGCCAACGCAGCCCTGCCTATGTCGCCCAAGTCGCCGCGGTGTGGCGCCAGGCGCTCGATTCCCTGACGCGTGACCGAGAGCGCTTTGCGCCGACGCCCGCCTGGCAGGCCCAGCTCGGTGCCCTGTCCGAAGGCACCACCACCACATTAGGCGCCTACGAGCGTCGCTGGAAGTGACCTTACGACGAGGAACCACCATGCAACTCTCCCTGGGCCCGGTACAGTTCTACTGGGCACGCGAACGTTATGCCGTATTCTACCGCGAGGCCGCTGATTGGCCGCTGGACATCGTCTATCTCGGCGAAACCGTCTGCTCACGGCGCCGCGACATGAAACTCGACGACTGGCTGGGTATCGGCCGTGAGCTGCAAGAAGCCGGCAAGCAGGTCGTGCTCTCCAGCCAGACCCTGATCGAGTCCGAGGCCGACCTGCGAGGCCTGCGCAAGCTATGTGCTAACGGTGAGTTCACCATCGAGGCCAACGATCACAGCGCCCTGCAACGCGTGACTGAGGCCGGTCTGCCCTTCGTCGCAGGTCCGGCACTGAATCTCTATAACCTCGCCTCACTGGACACGCTGACACGGCGCGGGCTCACACGCTGGTGCATGCCGGTGGAGTTGGCTCGCGATGCCTTGGCCACGCTACTGGATGAGCTCCAGGCCCGCAGTCTCGACGCCCCCTGCGAGGTCTTTGCCTATGGCCACCTGCCCCTGGCCTGGTCGGCACGCTGCTTCACCGCGCGCCACCACGACCTGCCCAAGGACCGCTGCCAGTTCGTCTGCCAGCAATATCCCGAAGGGTTGCCGCTGCGCTCGCAGGAATCGCGTGAGGTATTTACTCTCAACGGCATCCAGACCCTGTCCGGCGCCTGCTACGATTTGCGCCACGAGATCGACGACATGAGGCGCCTCGGCGTAGCCGTGGCACGCTTGAGCCCACGCGCCGAGGACATGGCCGAGGTCGTCAACGCCTTCGATAAGGCCCGCCGCGGCGAACTGCCTGCGCGCGACCCGCTGGTGCTGGTGGACGCCGAGACATGCGCTGGCTATTGGTACGGCCGGCCGGGCATGGACGCGGTCCAGGCCGAGGCGGGCCGCCTCGGCTAGAAGATGTGCATTTTGGAAAAGACAGGACAGGGCGGGTCGAAGATGGCCGAGCCACGGAGAGCTCAGAGCGTGACGCGCAGCCGAACCTGTGAGTAGCCACCGGCCGGAAAGCGTGCCCGTGTGGCCGGCTTCTCCACAACGCTAGCGAGTTGACGGGTATGCTTGAGTAGCGCCTGCGTGAACAGTTGTAGTTCCATGCGCGCCAGGGGTGCCCCAGGGCAGACGTGAACGCCCGCACCGTAGAGCAGGTTGAGGCTGGGATCGCGATCGAGCCGGAACTCATCCGGATCGCCGAATGCCGCCTCGTCGCGGTTGGCCGAGCCCCACAGCAGGGTCAGGCGTTGCCCGGCCTCGGTACGCCGTCCACCGATCTCCACCGGACAGGTAGTGACGCGCCGGTTGGACATCAGCGGGGCATCAATACGCAGGATCTCGTCGATGGCGGCGGGCAACAGTTCGGGCTCGCGACGCAACCGGGCCTGCACCTCGCCATGCTCGGCCAGGTAGCGCAGCAGGATGCCCACGCAGGCCGAGATGGTGCCCAGCTCGCCCACCGTCCAGTTACGGATAATGCTGACCACCTCCTCGTCGGTCAGCGCTCGCCCGTCGACACGCTCGTTCATCAGCCGGGTGGTAACGTCATCAGGGGCCAGCGCTCCGGCCAGGCGCCGCTCCGCCAGCAGACTGCGGATCACCCCGTCGAATTCCAGTGCCAGTCGACCCAGCGCCTCGCGATCACCGGCCAGGGTCGCCGCCTGCTGGCGCTCCACCCAGGCCTGCATAGGTACGTGCAGCGCGTCCGGCCAGCCCATGAAGGCGCACTGCACACGAAGCGCGAACGGATGACCGAGCGCGGTCATGACCTCAAGCTCACCCTCAGCTGGTAGGCTATCGATCAGCTCCACAGCAATCTCGCGGCACAGCGGCTCGAAATCGCGCATGGGCCCCGGCGCGAAGTAGGGCTCTATCAGGCGTCGGAAACGGGTGTGCTCCGGCGGGTCCATGGCGTTGGGGATAGAGAGATGACGGCTGGCGGCGTTGCTGAACGTGGCGTGGTCCTCCAGTACGCGCTTCACGTCCTCGTGACGAAACAGGGACCACTGCAGGTAATCGCTGAAGGCGACCGGGCAACGCTGACGCATCGCATCGTAGGCAGCCAGCTGGTCGTCGAGTACGGTGTCGGCTCGCGGATCCCAGTCCTGATGGGGGCAGTGCTTACTCATGAGGTCTCCTTCCGGCGCTGGATCCGGGCATGCCGGCCCGGCGCCCTGTCTAGGCGTTCAGAGATTTCATCAGACCAGAATGCGACCAAAGAAGCCTTGACTTAAATCAGGGCACAGTCATGTAGTCCACAGCCAATGATGCGCTTCAGTCGCATTTTACTAACGAGGCTTGAGGGCACCACTTCGATAACAACGACGGGTTAACCCTTGGACGATCTCAAATAGAAGAAACGGTTCATGGATCAACGATTGGCCAAGCGTTCGAGGCGTAAGAGCCAATCGCCCAACCGTCCCTGGGCAATGCCTTCCTCAAGCCCGTCGAGCAGATTCTTGACCGTCAGCCCCAGTTCGGTATCCCCCTCGATGACCAGACGGCGCTGAAAGAACAGTCCGTCGGGGTCCTCGCGGCGCGTAGCCAGGCATAAAAACTCGCGCCAGCCACCCCAGATGACGACCTCGGGTGCCGCATCGACCAGTACCAGGCGAGAGCGCTCGACCGACAACCCAAGGGCAATGCCCAGATCCTCGATGGCCAAGCCCACACGGCGCCCCTCGAGATCGTCGAACTCGCCCTCGGCCAAGGGTGCGGCATAGGCCCGGTTGAGCAGCGGCTCGACCAAGCATCGCTTGACGCTCAGTGGGACCCTGGGATCAAGCGTTCGCAGCAGCGACGACGGTGATGGCAACGGCAACGACATGGCGGCTTTCCTCGCGATCAAATGGTGCCCATCGTGCCACCGGCCATCGCCACTCGGCATGACATATATCAATGCCCGGAACAGTATGCCGGCCTAGTCTAGGCACAACATGTAGTACATCAATGCCTTAACGTATCGCACACATAGGATTCACCATGCCTGCTGATGCTGCCCCGCACCGACTCGACATTGCCGCCACGGTCGAGGAGTACCTGGACCGAGAAGACTGGCGCGTACAGGCCAATGCCAACCAGGGGTATTCGTTGGGCGGTCTGATTCTCAATGCCTCCGGCAAGCTGATCGCCAATTACTGGCTCGACCGGGTCTATACGCATGAAATGGGACAGGCGCATCGGCAGGGGGCTCTGCATATCCATGACCTCGACATGCTGTGCGGCTATTGTGCCGGCTGGTCGCTGCGCCAGTTACTGCTCGAAGGTTTCAATGGTGTCTCCGATCGTGCGGAGAGCGATCCGCCCAGACATCTGTCCAGCGCCCTGGGTCAGATGGTCAATTTCCTGGGGACACTCCAGAACGAATGGGCCGGGGCGCAGGCATTCAGTTCCGTCGATACCTATCTCGCTCCGTTCGTGCGGCGCGATCGGCTGGATTATCCGGCCGTGCGCCAGGCCATGCAGGAATTCATCTATAACCTCAACGTACCCTCGCGCTGGGGCACGCAGACGCCATTCACCAACCTGACCTTCGACTGGGTCTGCCCCGAAGATTTACGCCAGCAGGTCCCGGTCATCGGCGACGAGGAGCAGCCCTTCACTTACGGCGATCTTCAGGCTGAGATGGACATGCTCAACCGGGCCTACCTGGAGGTCATGGAAGCGGGCGACCGCCAGGGTCGGGTATTCACCTTCCCGATCCCTACCTACAACATTACCCATGACTTCGACTGGGACAGTGCCAACGCCGAGCGCCTTTTCGCGCTGACTGCCAAGTACGGTCTGCCCTACTTCCAGAACTTTCTCAATTCGGATCTCGAGCCGCACATGGTGCGCTCGATGTGCTGTCGCCTGCAGCTCGATGTCAGCGAGCTGCTCAAGCGTGGCAACGGCCTGTTCGGCTCCGCCGAGCAAACCGGGTCACTGGGCGTAGTGACGATCAACTGTGCCCGGCTGGGCTATCGCTTTGCCGATGACCCGGCCGGTCTTTGCCGTGAACTGGACCGTCTGCTCGATCTGGCCCGCGACAGTCTGGAGATCAAGCGCGGGGTCATTCAGCAGTGGATGGATGAAGGGCTTTACCCGTACACCCGGCGCTATCTGGGTACGCTGCACAACCATTTCTCGACCGTCGGCGTGAACGGCCTCAACGAGATGGTGCGCAACATCACACGCGACCGGATCGACATCGCCGATGACGAGGGCCGCGACATGGCACTGGCCCTCCTCGATCATGTTCGTGCCCGGCTGCGTGAATTCCAGGAGAGCACCGGTCATCTCTATAACCTTGAGGCGACACCTGCAGAGGGCACCACCTACCGCTTTGCCAAGGAAGATGCCAAGCGTTTCCCCGGCATTCTCCAGGCCGGTAGCGCCGAAGCACCCTATTACACCAATTCCAGCCAGTTGCCGGTTGGCCATACCGACGATCCATTCGCGGCGCTGATCCACCAGGACCCGCTGCAGACACGCTACACCGGCGGTACCGTGTTGCACCTGTACATGCGTGAGCGCCTCTCCAGTGCGCACTCCTGCAAGCAACTGGTACGCACCGCGCTGTCGCGCTTCCGGCTGCCCTACCTGACGATCACGCCAACCTTCTCGATCTGCCCGGTGCATGGCTACCTGGCCGGAGAACACGAATTCTGCCCGCGGTGCGACGACGTACTGCTGGCACAACGGGCCTCGGCCTGCACCGAAGCGGCATGCTGAGCCTTTTCACCCAAGCAAGGAGAATCATCATGACGGCTTTTGCCGATATCGATCGTAACGCCCTGCCCAGCGAAGTTCGCCAGCGCTGTGAGGTCTGGACCCGCGTGATGGGCTATCACCGTCCGGTCAGCCAGTTCAATCCGGGCAAGCGTGCCGAACACCAGGATCGACGCCACTTCGAGGAAGCCCTCGCCATGCAGGTCGGCCAGGGATAAACGGAATTCCGCGGGCGGGGGACCACCCCCGCTCCAGGAGACATGACCATGGAAGTGATTGATTCCCGCCGCTTTTGCCTGCCGGTCGCCGGCCTGACGCCGATGACCACGTTGGACTTTCCCGAGCGGTTGGCCTGCGTGGTATTCACCCAAGGCTGTCCGCTGCGCTGCGGCTACTGCCACAACCCTCATATGCTCCCGCCTCGCCGGGGCGAGCCCTATGAATGGCAGGACGTCTGCGACTTTCTCGACCACCGGCAGGGCTTGTTGGAAGGCGTGGTAATCAGCGGCGGCGAGCCGACCCTGCACCGCGACCTGCCACCGGCCTTGCGTGACATCAGGCAGCGTGGCTTTGCTACCGGATTGCACACGGCGGGCGTCTATCCTGAGCGCTTGGCTCAGGCGCTGCCCTGGCTGGACTGGGTGGGGCTCGACATCAAGGGCTGGGGACCGGACTTCGATCGTGTCTGTGGCCGACAAGGCATGTGGCGTCGCAACGCCCAGAGCCTGGCACTGTTACTGGATGCGAAGGTCGAACTGGAATGCCGCACCACCGTGCACTGGCAGGATTTCCATTTGCGCGACGTGGAAAAACTCGCTCTATCGCTGGCAGATTGCGGGGTGCGACGCTACGTGTTGCAGATTGCCCGCCATGAACAATGCCTCGATCCTCACTACACCGTAGCCCTATCCGGCACCCCAACCGCGCATGCCGTGGACATGCTGGTATCGCGACTCACGCCGCACTTCGAGCAACTCACGGTGCGTCGTTAGCCTGAATGACATTTCGTCGCTACTTGATGCCCAACCGGCGCGCCAGCTTGTGAAGATTGCTCGAATCGACCTCGAGTAGCCGCGCCGCTGCCGACCAGTTGCCGTCGGCGCGCTCGAGGGCATGATGGATGGCTTGGCGTTGGCTGCGCGCCACGCTGTCGTGCAGTGCTTCCACCGGAGCGTCCCGGGATGGCGTCACCGTCACGTCCGGGGCGGTAGAAGCGGTCAGCGGTAGATCGAGCAGTCCAGGCTCCAACGTGACAATGTCCTCGCGGCGCGCGCCGTGGCTGAGCGCCTTGATCGCCGCCCGGCTGATGACGTGTTCGAGTTCGCGCACGTTGCCCGGCCAGTCGTAGCCACTCAGCACATTTTCTGCGGCCGGTGACAGCCGCAAACTACGCACCCCCAGGCGGGCCCGGTTGAGCTCGAGGAAATGCCCGGCCAGCACCAGTACGTCGCTGCCCCGCTCGCGCAGCGGCGGGATCGGTACCGGATAGACCGAGAGCCGGTGATAGAGGTCGGCGCGAAAGTGCCCGGCACGCACGCTGTCATGCAGGTTGCGGTTGGTGGCGGCAATTATCCGAACATCGACGTGGCGCGGCTCATCCTCGCCCAGGCGTTGAATTTCACCATTCTGCAGCGTGCGCAGCAGCTTGGCCTGGATGGACAGCGGTAGTTCGCCGACCTCGTCCAGGAACAGCGTTCCGCCGTCAGCCGCCTCGAAGCGCCCGGCACGGGCATTGCCCGCCCCTGAGAAAGCCCCCTTCACATGGCCGAACAGCTCGCTCTCGGCCAGCGACTCCGGCAACGCTGCGCAGTTGACCTGAATCAGCGGGCGCCGCCGACGCTGCGAATTCTGGTAAAGATGACGGGCGAACAGTTCCTTGCCGACGCCGGTCTCTCCGGTGAGCAGTACGGGCAGTTCGGAATCCGCCACCACCTTGAGCTCATCTAGCAACTGACGAATGGTTGAGCTCTGACCAATGATCTCGTCCTCCTGACGTTCACGGATATCCCTGGCAGTATCGCTTCGCGCCAGGCGCAGGCGACACACGTCCTGCTCCAGGCGAGTCATGCGCACGGCGGCCTCGGCCAGCAGGGTGAAACGTTGCAGGTCGTCCTGCGCACGCTCATCGAAGGTGCCGGGTGTGAGCGCATCCAGGGTTAGTGCCCCCCACAAGCTACCTTCGATATGCAGGCTGATGCCCATGCAATCGTGTACCGGCAAGGGGTCGCCGACATGATTGCCGACCAACCCATCGTAGGGGTCGGGCAGGGATGAGTCGGGCGGGAAGGCCACCGTCTCGCGGCGGGCAAGAATCGCCGCCAGACGCGGGTGCTGGGCTACCACGAAACGTCGCCCCAGCGCCTCGCGCACCAGCCCATCGACCGCCACCGGACACAGCGCATCGCCATCGAGGCGCAGCAGCCCCACCGCGCCACAGCGAAAGTACTCACGCAGGGTTCTGACCAGCCGCTGTAGACGTACTGCACTGGGCAGTTCGGCGGTGAGATCGGCAAGCACGACATCTTCCAGCATGGCAGGGCTCCTGACGGATCATGGCGGACGGGGGCGGCGAGGTAGAAACCACCGAGCCAAGGTCATTATCACCCTCCCTGCGCGGGGTAGAATTGACCGCGATCAATAATACTCAAGCCCAATCAACGACTTAAAAGTTGGCACGCCGCGTGCAATAGAAGGATACAGACTTATCACTGGAGCACGCCATGACCCTTCTCGACCAGCCCGTCGGCCAACTGGCCCGCCAACTGCCCGGCGCTACCCGGATATTTCATGACTACGGCATCGACTTCTGCTGCGGTGGCCGCACTACCTTGCGCGATTCGCTCTTCGGCCGCGACGCCGATCTCGCGCGTCTCGTCGCCGCCCTGGAAGCGCTGCCCGCCAGCCAGCCCGGCGAGCGCGACTGGCAGGACGCCAGCCTCAGCGAACTGATCGATCACATCCTGACCCGCTATCACGCCGTACATCGCCAGCAGATGCCCGAGCTGATCCGCCTGGCGCGGCGCGTCGAGCACGTCCACGGAGAGCGAGGAGGTTGCCCCAACGGCTTGGCCGACCACCTCGAGGGGATGCATCAGGAACTGGAGAGCCACATGCAGAAGGAGGAGATGATCCTGTTCCCCATGCTCAAGCGCGGCCTCGCCCATAACGTCCACGGGCCGATTGCCGTGATGCGTTTCGAGCACGACGAGCACGGCGAATCCCTGGCCCGGCTGATGGCGCTCACCAACGACATCCAGACACCCAAGGGTGCCTGCACCACGTGGCGAGCGCTATATGCCGGCCTGCGCGAATTCCGCGAGGACCTGATGCAGCACATCCATCTGGAGAACAACGTGCTGTTCGAGCGGGCCACCGCCAGCCAAGGCCTGGCAGGTGAGCCAGTACCCGCTTCGCCGGTTATTGCCGAGACACCCCAAACATGATCGAACGCAACTTTTGCCGGTCGGTGACACCGTATAGTCGCCGCCATTACGTCACTGTCAGGAACCGCAACATGTCATTCACAGCAATCAACGATCAGGCCAATGCGCAGGAGGTTCAGCATGGCTAGCTACCGCAAACTCTGGGGCCTGCTACTGTTGGTCCTGGGTATCTCTTTTGCCTTGCTGGGGTACTTCGGCAAGGAAGTCTATCGCGAAGCGCCGTCGATACCCGACCGGGTCGTCACGGAAAACGGCGAGCTGCTGATGACCGAGGAAGGCATCCTTGATGGCCAGACCGCCTGGCAGTCCGTGGGTGGTATGCAACTCGGCTCGATCTGGGGCCACGGCGCCTACCAGGCGCCGGACTGGACCGCCGACTGGCTGCACCGCGAGCTGGTGGCCTGGCTGGAACTGGCTGCCGAAGCTACCTATGGCGCACCCTATGCCTCGCTGAGCCCAACCGAGCAGAACCAGCTCGAGTTCGAACTCAAGCAGGAATACCGCACCAACACCCTGGATGCCGCCAGCGACACGGTCGTCGTGTCCGAGCGTCGGGCCCAGGCCATGGCCCAGACTGCCGATTACTATAGCCGTCTGTTCAGCGATGACCTGGCACTTCGGGGCACCCGCGAAAGCTATGCCATGAAGGAGAACACGCTGCCGAGCGCCGAGCGCCGTGCGCAGATGGCCGACTTCTTCTTCTGGACCGCCTGGGCCGCTGCTACCGAGCGACCCGGAAGCGACGCCACCTACACCAACAATTGGCCGCATGAGCCGCTGATCGACAACACCCCGACCGCAGAAAACATCATGTGGTCGCTGGCCAGTATCGTGCTGCTGATCGCCGGTGTCGGCCTGCTGATCTGGGCCTGGGCCTTCCTGCGCAAGGAAGACGAAACCGAGCCTGCCGCACCGATCCAGGATCCGCTGACTACCATCGCCCTGACTGCATCGCAGAAGGCACTGGGCAAGTACCTGCTGCTGGTCGTTGGCCTGTTCACCTTCCAGGTATTTCTGGGTGGCGCGACTGCGCACTACACCGTGGAAGGCCAGACGTTCTACGGCATCGAAATGTCCAAGTGGTTCCCCTATACCCTGCTGCGCACCTGGCACATCCAGAGCGCGCTGTTCTGGATCGCTACCGGCTTCCTCGCTGCCGGCCTGTTCCTCGCACCGATCATCAACGGCGGCAAGGACCCGAAATACCAGAAACTGGGTGTGGATATCCTGTTCTGGGCGCTGGTTGCCGTGGTCGGGGGCTCCTTTGCCGGCAACTACCTGGCGATTGCCCAGATCATGCCGGAGAACCTCAACTTCTGGCTGGGTCACCAGGGCTATGAGTACGTCGACCTGGGCCGCCTGTGGCAGATCGGCAAGTTCGCAGGCATCGCCTTCTGGCTGGTGCTGATGCTGCGCGGCATCGTGCCCGCCCTGCGTCAGCCCGGCGACAAGCACCTGCTGGGTCTGCTCACCGCCTCGGTGGTCTGTATCGGCCTGTTCTACGGTGCCGGCTTCTTCTACGGCGAGCGGACTCACCTCTCCGTGATGGAATACTGGCGCTGGTGGATCGTCCACTTGTGGGTGGAAGGCTTCTTCGAGGTGTTCGCAACGACTGCACTGGCCTTCATCTTCTGCAGCATGGGCCTGGTCTCTCGCCGCATCGCTACCACTGCCAGCCTGGCTTCGGCCTCGCTGTTCATGCTCGGCGGCATCCCCGGCACCTTCCATCACCTATACTTCTCTGGCACCACTACCCCGGTCATGGCGCTCGGCGCCACCTTCAGCGCGCTGGAAGTCGTCCCGCTGGTCGTGCTCGGCTACGAAGCCTGGGAGAACTGGAGCCTCAAGAACCGCGCTCCGTGGATGGAAAACATCAAGTGGCCGCTGCTGTTCTTCGTCGGCGTGGCCTTCTGGAACATGCTCGGCGCCGGGGTGCTCGGCTTCATGATCAACCCGCCGATCGCGCTGTACTACATCCAGGGCCTCAACACCACCGCGACTCACGCACACGCAGCCCTGTTCGGTGTCTATGGCTTCCTGGCGCTGGGCTTCACCCTGCTGATCCTGCGCTACATCAAGCCGAACCTGGTATTCAACGAGCGTCTGATGAAGGTCGGTTTCTGGTGGCTCAACGCGGGCCTGGTACTGATGCTGTTCACCAGCCTGCTGCCGGTCGGTATCATCCAGTTCTTTGCCAGCGCCAGCGAAGGTCTGTGGTATGCCCGTAGCGAAGCCTTCATGCAGCAGCCGCTGCTGGAGACCCTGCGCTGGATCCGCACCATCGGTGACGTAGTCTTCATCGTCGGCGCCCTGGCGGTGGCCTGGCAGGTCGTCTCCGCCCTGCTCGGACGCACACAACCGCAGCCGACCGGAAGCGCCGGCATCGAGGCCAAAGGCAAGATTTCAGCCTGACGCACGGCAGAACATACCAAGCAACGATTTCAGGATGGCCCTCGCGGCCATCCTTTTTTACTGGGCGATTGCCAAGCAGAATCCTGACATGGCGCAACGCAATGCACTTACCGAGTCGATTTCACGAGGACACTCATGGATTACTTCCTGATAAAGCATATCCACATGACTGCCGCCGGCCTCAGCCTGGCGCTTTTCAGCCTGCGCGCCTGGTGGTCGGTGCGCGAATCGCCGCAACTGCAACGGCGCTGGGTGAAGGTATTACCGCACCTGATCGATACAATACTTCTGGCCGCGGGGATTACGCTGATGATCATGCTGCGCGCCTGGCCGACGCAGCACCCGTGGCTGGCGGCCAAGCTGGTCGGCCTGG
This sequence comes from Modicisalibacter luteus DSM 23508, assembly GCF_000378505.1. GTDB lineage: Bacteria > Pseudomonadota > Gammaproteobacteria > Pseudomonadales > Halomonadaceae > Modicisalibacter > Modicisalibacter luteus. The sequence goes on from NZ_KB900002.1 coordinate 43,760, forward strand.
TGGCCTACATCGTCATTGGTACACTGGCGATCAAGCGTGGAAAGACACCCACGATCCGCGCCGTGGCATCCCTCGTCGCCATCGCCATCTTTGTGTACATCGTCGGGGCGGCGCTGTCGCATCACCCTTGGTCGTGGTGGATGCAAGTCTGAACCGCCGAGTATGGCATTCAACGAAAGTGCCATTTTCGGGTATGAGTAGCCTGCTAGGCTAAGCGAACCAGTGCGCGTTACGCGCACACTGGTTCGTTAAACAATAAAAAGAGATTCCTGCCCGAGAGAAAACACCACTCCTTCCTGTCGCTCTCCTTCTCTGCTCTGCTGACGGCCTTTGCCCACTCCTCCTTGGCAGACACTCAGGTCGTCATGCTCGGCACGGGTACTCCGGTGCCCAACGGTGAGCGCGCCGGCGCAGGCGTTGCAGTCATCCATGACGGTGAAGCCTATCTCTTCGACGTGGGTGCCGGCGTCGTCGAGCGCGCCACGCAAGCCGCCGAGAGGCTCGGCATCGATGCACTGTACCCCACGAACATCGAGCACCTGTTCCTGACCCACCTGCACAGTGACCACGTGCTGGACTACCCGGCGCTGCTGGGCACTTATTGGTGGCGACGCGAAAACCCGCTGCAGGTCATTGGACCCAAGGGAACACAGGGAATGAGTGAAGGCATGTACCATGCTGGCGGCGGATACCGAGACGCGCCTGAAGGACAAGAGTCCTGTCACCAATCCCGACGCCGCCTATGCCGAAGTGACCGAATTCGATCAGCCCGGCACGGTCTACGAGACGGAGGATATCCAGGTGGAAGCCTTCCCCGTTTCCCATGGCGACTGGGACTTGGCCTATGGCTACAAGGTCACCACCCCCGACAAGACCGTGGTGATTTCCGGCGATACCTCGATCAACCAGGAAGTGGAGAAACAGGCAGCAGGTGCCGACATTCTGGCCCACGAGGTCATCAGCCGCACGGGCTGGGAGGGCCTACCGAAACAGTGGCAGGACTATCATCAGTACACTCATACACTGACAAACGAGTTGGCCGAACTCGCCAACCAGGCCCAGCCGGACCTGTTAGTGCTCACTCACGTACTGCATTACGGCGCCCCTATCGAGACGGTAGTGGAGGAGATCCAGCGCGACTACAGCGGCGAAGTCCGACTGGCCGACGATCTGGACGTCTATGAGTAGCGCTGGCCTCCGATAGCGACAGCCAGCGTCTCAGTTCCTGTTACCGCCCGCCATCCTTCGAGGCGGGCCGTAACTCGGCGGTTCAGGTGCCCAGTTATGACGCGTCGAACATGCCGGCAAACAGCGCGCTGGGCAGGTAGCGCTCGCCGGAGTAATGCCAGCGCAATACCGGTATTTCCGCTGGTGGGCTCGATGATTTCCTTGCCGGCCCTGAGTAGCCCTTGGCGCTCGGCCTCCCAGACCATGCTCGCGCCGATGCAGCACTTCACCGAATAGGCGGGATTGCGCCCCTCGGTCTTGACCAGCACATTGCCGTACCCCAAACGGCCCAGCCGTACCAGCGGCATATTCCCGATGGAAAGGGAGTTATCGTCATAGATGCGTGCCATGCAAGCTCCTGTCATTGTCGTTGAGCCCGCGGAACGGGACTCCGCCGAGCCACGATACCAGCCTATGCGGGCCTAGGGGCATCATGAACAGAGCGGACCGGACTCCGCCCTTTCTGCCGCGTCCTTAACGAAGCATCTGTAGGCGGCGCGGCTGCAGTTCATTGAGGCTACTGTCAAAGATCATGGCGATGCGATTCATCAGCAGATGACCTGCCGGGGTCAGCAACAGCGCCCCGCGTTGGAGTTCGACCAGGCCATCCTCAGCCAGGGGCTGCAGTGCCACCAGCTCAGGGGCGAAGTAATTGCGAAACACGATGCGATGGCGCCGTTCGACATCGGCGAAGCGCACCCGTCCTTCGCCCATCAGCCGCCGAATGACATCTTGGCGCAGCAGATCGTCAGCCCCCAGCTCGAACCCCCGCCAGATAGGCAGGTCGCCGGCATCCAGGCGGACATAGTAGCGTGGCAGTGCCAAGGCGTTCTGGTAATAGTTGCCGTTGACATGACCGATCGCCCCGGCACCCAGGCCGATGTGGTCGGCATCGGCCTGGGCGGTGTAGCCCTCCGTGTCGCGCAGTAGCTTGCCGTTGCGCTGGGCGACGGCCAAGGCATCGGTGGGCCAGGCAAACTGGCCCATGCCGAGGTGTACGTAGCCCGCTGCCGTCAGTTGCGTCACTCCCGCCCCGAACAGGGCCAGTGCTGCCTCCCGCAAGAGCAGCCCCGCGTCGCTCGCCAGCAGGCGTCCTGGCTGCGTCTGGGAGTGGCGGTAAAAGCCGATGCGTTCGGGCCGAAGTTCGGTCAGGGCCCTAAGTGCAGCCGACAGACCTTGGGGAGACTGTCCCGGTAGTCCCAGTATCAGGTCGACTCCCAGGGTCTGGAAGCGCGCCCGCCGAGCCGCATCAACCAGTTCGACCAGGCGATCCACACCCAACGAACGATCAATGGCCCGCTGTGCCCGCGGGTCGAGAGCACGGACACCGAAGTTGAGCCGATTGAAGCCCAGTGCGGCCAAGGTAGCCATGCGTTCGAGGGCGATATTGAGCGGATCGATCTGTAGCGAGACATCCCGCGACGGCCCTTTTTCGAGCCCGAAGTGGCGATGCAGGGTGTTGAGCAGATCGGCCAGTTGGACATCGGACAGGCAGGTCGGCGTACCGCCACCGATGGAGAGCCGCTCAATGGGCCGGTCATGGTCGTAGAGCGCGCCCTGCAGGGCGATTTCACGCTTGAGGTACGTGAGGTAACGCGCCGTTGTATCGGGTTCGTGCATAACGATGCCGTCGACCGTGCAGTGACGGCAGCGTCGATGGCAGATCGGCACGTGGATATAGGCTGCCAGCGGCTTGGGGATCGGATCCTCGTTGCTGGCCTGAGCCGCCTGAAGGTAGTCGGCAGCCGAGACGGCTTCGCAAAAGCGAGCCCGCCGCGGATAGGTAACGTAGCGCGGAGCGGGCTGGTCGTACTTGCCCAGCAGGGCAGGATCGAAACTCGTGGGGCGGTCCATCTCGTCACCAAAGTGAGCGTGTACAGCTTCACTTTAGCGACCGACGCGCCGCCCGGCGTTGATTCAAGTCACGCCGAGACGAGGCATGGCTTGATCTCGGTCAGGCCGAAACCATCAAGGCGGCATGCAGCAGCCCGGCCACAGGCAGGCTCAGGCACTACCGAATACCGCCTGAAAGTCTCTGGCCAATGTTCCTAGGATATTGGTTTCCGAGAGCAGACAGGCGCAGGGCTCGATCCCGTCAGCGTAGGGCCTGCCCGAGGACAGCGGTTCATTCTCGTCGGGCCAGTAGGGCCGGTCTTCCTGCAAGGAGAGCTCAGGTGTGCATTTCTTCATGGCGACGCTCCGTAACGACTGGATAGGGGGCGGCAGGCCGAGGCCAGGCTCACGAGCAGTTTGGATAATGAGCCGCCTTGCTGATGGCCGGCCTGCCAACGCAGAGCTATCAATGGTTTGCAGGAAGCGTGCCAGCTATTAGCTGACTGAAAAGGCAGGTCTTTTTTGCGGATGGGTAGTAACTACCCCACACAACCAAGGTAAAAATTACCCTGTTGGGTGAAGTTCACCCACTGTCAGCGTGAAGCGGGAGCGGTGCGGTCTTGCGGAGCGGGATTGCAGTCCAGGAATCAGGCCTGGCCGGCTACCGGAGCGAACATTGCTCGCTCCGGTACTCGTTTGGGTTGCAGCAGGGATTGGTGGCTTACGCCTTGGCAGCCAGGTCGCCTTCATTGTTGCCGTAGGCCAGCGCCTTTATGGCACAGACATCGACGATCTCGATCTCCTTGCCGGCAATGCTGAGTAGCCCCTGCTCCTCCAGGCGGCGGAAGGTGCGGCTCATAGTCTCGGGCACCAGGCCCAGGTAATTTCCTAGATCGAGGCGCGACATCGGCAGGCGGAAACGCAGTGCTGACAGGCCACGGTTGGCGAAGCGCTCGGAAAATTTGAGCAGCACGACGGCCAGGCGCTGCTCGGCAGCACGGCGCGTCAACAGGTGCCCGGTGCTCTGCTCGGCGAGCAGCTCGCGACTCATGATCCGCACCAGCTGGTGCTGCAGGGTCGGCAGGCGGTCCCCCAGGCTTTCCAGCTCGGCATAGGGTATCTCGCAGACACTGGTCGATTCCAGGGCGATAGCGGTCGAGGGATGATCGCGCGAGACGATGGCATCCAGGCCGATGACATCACCCGGCAGGTGGAAGCCGGAGATATGCTCGTCGCCGTTGGCCAGCAGCGTGGATGCTTTCACCGAGCCGGTACGCACCGCAAAGATCGAGTTGAAACGCTGACCGGCCTGGAACAGATAGGCGCCACGGGCGACCGGCTTGCGACGCTGAACGATGCTGTCCAATTCGCCGATGTCTTCCTTCGACAGGTTATCGGGCAGGCACAGTGAGCGCAGACGGCAATCGTGGCAGTTGCTGCGTGTTTCACTCAGCGTGGCAATACGGGTCATGGCGAATCTCTCCTTCCTGCGGGGGGCCCCGCAACGTCATGAACATGATGTTACTCAATTCCCGCTTCAGCCCCGATAGCCCTTTATAGGTAGTCGGGGTGATATTGCGAGGTAAGCACAGGGATTTCCGGCTGCGCGCCGGCATTCTGCAGGCCTCCCCCGCCGTGCATCGGTAACGGAAGATAGCAATGCCCACGGCCTACCCCGAATGCTTCACGATATGAACAGCAGCCGAAAAAAACGTCCATCGCAGCACTAAAAAATCTTTATAAATAGATGATTACCTATCTACCTCCCGCTACCTCTTAAGGGGTAGCCGGCCTACCCCGCCCCTCAGGCCCCACCACGCAACTTGACTGAAATCAAAATCGCCCCGTCACGATCTCCCTAAGGTGATCCCAGTCCACCTACGGGAGGAGGTTCGCCATGGCAAGCCAGCCGATGCACTCATGCCCCCTGGCTCCGGCAACGTGACCGAGCCGACGACTCCCTGACTCATGACCGGAATCCATCGAGGCAAGACACAATGAGCCATTTTCTCGACCGACTGCAGTACCTGGGCAAGGCCCGCGATGCCTTTGCCAATGGCCATGGCGAGACCCGTAGCGAGTCCCGTGACTGGGAAGACGGTTATCGCGCCCGCTGGCAGCACGACAAGATTGTGCGTTCCACGCATGGCGTGAACTGTACCGGCTCGTGCAGCTGGAAGATCTACGTCAAGAACGGCTTGGTGACCTGGGAAACCCAGCAGACCGACTATCCGCGCACCCGCCCCGACCTGCCCAACCATGAACCGCGCGGCTGCCCGCGTGGCGCCAGCTATTCCTGGTACCTGTACAGTGCCAACCGACTCAAGTACCCGCTGGTGCGCAAGCGCCTGATCCAGCTGTGGCGCGAGGCACTGGCCCAGTACATCGATCCGGTACTGGCCTGGGCCTCCATCGTCGAGAACCCCGAGAAGACAGCGCATTACAAGAAGGCCCGCGGCATGGGCGGCTTCGTGCGTGCCGACTGGGATGAGCTGGAAACTCTGATCGCGGCGTCCAACGTCTATACCGCCAAGCAGTACGGCCCCGACCGTATCATGGGCTTCTCGCCGATCCCGGCGATGTCGATGGTCTCCTACGCCGCCGGTGCCCGTTACCTGTCGCTGATCGGTGGGGTGTGCCTGTCATTCTACGACTGGTACTGCGACCTGCCACCGGCCTCGCCGATGACCTGGGGCGAGCAGACCGACGTGCCCGAGTCCGCCGACTGGTACAACTCGAACTACATCATTGCCTGGGGCTCCAACGTCCCGCAGACACGTACGCCTGACGCCCACTTCTTCACCGAAGTGCGCTACAAGGGTACCAAGACCGTCGCCATCACCCCGGACTACGCCGAAGTCGCCAAGCTGTGCGACGAGTGGCTAAGCCCCAAGCAGGGTACCGATGCGGCCCTGGCCATGGCCATGGGCCACGTGATCCTCAAGGAATTCCACCTCGCCAAGCCCAGCGTCTATTTCACCGACTACGTGCGCCGCTACACCGACATGCCGTTCCTGGTCGAGCTGGAAACCCGTGAGGACGGTACTTTCGCACCCGGCCGGCAACTACGTGCCAGCGACTTCGATGCCAACCTGGGCCAGGACAACAATCCCGAGTGGAAGACCGTGGCCTGGGACGAGACCAGCAACCGTCTGGTGGTGCCGCGCGGCTCCATCGGCTTCCGCTGGGGTGAAGAGGAAGACGGCGAAGGCCGCTGGAACCTCGAGCCGCTCGACGCCGACGGCAACGAAGTGTCACTGCAACTGTCGCTGGCCGAGAAGCATGACAGCGTCGCCAAGGTCGGTTTCCCCTACTTCGGCGGTATCGCCCACGAGCATTTCAACCATGTCGCCGGCAACGACGTGCTCTATCACAACCTGCCGGCAAAGTGCCTGACCCTGGCCAATGGCCGTGAAGTACTGGCGGTGACCGTGTTCGACCTGATGGTCGCCAACTACGGCATCGACCGTGGCCTGGGCGCCGAAGGCGAGGATGACGGTGCAACGTCCTATGGTCAGGTGCGTCCGTATACCCCGGCCTGGCAGGAGCAGATCACCGGCGTACCCGCCGCGCAGGCCATCCGCCTGGCGCGCGAATTCGCCGATACTGCCGACAAGACCCATGGCCGTTCGATGATCATCGTCGGTGCCGGTATGAACCACTGGTACCACATGGACATGAACTACCGCGGCTTGATCAACATGCTGATCCTGTGCGGTTGTATCGGCCAGAGCGGTGGCGGCTGGGCACACTACGTGGGCCAGGAGAAGCTGCGTCCGCAGACCGGCTGGACCCCGCTGGCCTTCGGCCTCGACTGGCAGCGTCCGCCGCGTCACATGAACGGCACCTCGTTCTTCTACAACCACTCCAGCCAGTGGCGCTACGAGAAGCTCGAAGTCAGCGAGCTGCTCTCGCCCATGGCCCGTCGCGAGGACTTCACCGGTAGCCTGATCGACTTCAACGTGCGCGCCGAGCGCATGGGCTGGCTGCCGTCCGCGCCGCAGCTCGACACCAACCCGCTGCAACTTGCCGAAGCTGCGCGCGTGGCAGGCGTCGACCCGGCCGACTATGTGGTTGCCCAGCTCAAGAGTGGCAACCTGCGCTTTGCCGCCGAGGACCCGGATAGCCCCCAGAACTTCCCGCGTAACATGTTCGTGTGGCGTTCCAACCTGCTCGGCAGCTCCGGCAAGGGCCACGAGTACATGCTCAAGTACCTGCTGGGGACCAAGCATGGCCTGCAGGGCAAGGACCTGGGCGACATGGGCGGCGCGCTGCCCGAGGAAGTCACCTGGCGTGAGGACGCCCCGGAAGGCAAGGTCGACCTGCTGGTGACCCTGGATTTCCGCATGTCCACCACCTGCCTGTACTCCGACGTGGTGCTGCCGACGGCGACCTGGTACGAGAAGGACGACCTCAACACCTCGGACATGCACCCGTTCATCCACCCGCTGACCGCAGCCACCGACCCGGCCTGGGAAGCGCGCAGCGACTGGGACATCTACAAGGGCATCGCCAAGGCCTTCTCGAAGGTGTGTGTCGGCCATCTGGGCCAGGAAACCGACATCGTCACCCTGCCCATGCAGCACGACTCCCCGGCCGAGCTGGCTCAGGCCGAGGTCAAAGACTGGAAGAAAGGCGAGTGCGAGCCGATCCCCGGCAAGACCATGCCGCACCTGATCGCGGTGCAGCGTGACTACCCGGCGACCTACGAGCGCTTCACCTCGGTCGGTCCGCTGCTCGACACCCTGGGCAACGGCGGCAAGGGCATCAACTGGCAGACCCAGTCCGAGGTCGAGCTGCTCGGCAAGCTCAATCAGCGCAAGACCGAAGGACCGGCCGCAGGCCGTCCGAAGATCGAGACGGCGATCGATGCCGCCGAGATGATCCTGACATTGGCTCCCGAGACCAACGGCAACGTGGCGGTCAAGGCGTGGAATGCGCTGTCTAAGATCACCGGTCGCGAGCACTCTCACCTGGCGCTGCCCAAGCACGAGGAGAAGATCCGCTTCCGCGACATCGTCGCGCAGCCACGCAAGATCATCTCCAGCCCGACCTGGTCAGGCCTCGAGGATGAGCACGTGTCGTACAACGCGGGCTATACCAACGTCCACGAGCTGATTCCGTGGCGTACCGTGACCGGCCGTCAGCAGTTCTATCAGGATCACGCCTGGATGCGTGCCTTCGGCGAGAGCCTGCTGGTCTACCGTCCGCCGATCAACACCAAGGCGATGACCGGCCTGAAAGAGCACAAGAGCAACGGCAATCCGGAGATCGCGCTGAACTGGATCACCCCGCACCAGAAGTGGGGTATCCACTCTACCTACAGCGACAACCTGCTAATGCTGACGCTGTCGCGCGGTGGCCCCATCGTCTGGCTGTCCGAGGACGATGCGCGCTCCATCGGCGTGGAGGACAACGACTGGATCGAGCTGTACAACGCCAACGGTGCGGTCGCCGCCCGGGCGGTGGTTAGCCAGCGGGTCAAGAACGGCATGGCGATGATGTACCACGCCCAGGAGCGCATCGTGAACGTGCCCGGGTCAGAGGTGACCGGCACTCGTGGCGGTATCCACAACTCGGTGACCCGCGTATGTCCCAAGCCGACCCACATGATCGGCGGCTACGCCCAGCTGTCCTACAGCTTCAACTACTACGGGACCGTGGGCTCCAACCGTGACGAGTTCGTCATCGTGCGCAAGATGCACCATGTCGACTGGCTGGACGGCGAGGGCAACGACAGCGTGCAGGAGAAAGTCGAAGGCTGAAGCTAGCCATCACACCAACCACCAACGAATCGCCCCGCTGATTGCGGGGCGATTTTTTTATTGCTATCAGCTAACCAGAATTCTGTTTCCCTAACTTGCAACGTCTTCGCCCTGGTGCACACAGCGCGTAATGTCCTCTGTGGACGGCACGAATTCTTCCCGCACCATCAGAATCAGTGCATTGGTATTGAACCGGTGATCGTGCGCGGGATGGCAGTTGATAGTCCCATCCTCCGCAACGGAAGCCATGAGCGTACCCATGCCCGCTGACATGAGCCGGCAGGTCACGTCGGCCCATACGGCATCTTCCAACTGCACCGGATAAAGCATGGCGTGATCGTCATGGTGGGTGAACAGGTTCTCCAGGATTTTCTCCGCACCTGGCGCGACCAGAGAACGCACGAGCATTTCAGGGTAAGCACGGATCGGGCGCAGGGTCGTGTTGGCCCCAGCCAGCTCGGTGCGGCGACGGTTCCCTTCATGGACGCACTCCGCCACCGTGTAAGGCTGGGCATCACCGCAACTGCCCTGCAGCTGCATCAGCACATCCAGCGTGATGCTGTCGGTCACCCGACTGTATTCATCACGAGCCAGAATGATAATGGCCCGGGCCTGCGCGGGCGTGACGGCCTCCAACGCCTGGGGATCGGCAGGCTCACCATGATGATGTACGACCCCATCTCGCGCAGGCTCTCGGGCAGCCCATCGGGAAAGGCATCGGTGAGAATCTGCACAGGCACGTCCCCAAGCGACTCGGTCGTGCGCAGTTGAGCCACGAGCCGCTCGAAATAGACAGCCGCGTTGTTGTTGGGACTGTTGATGATCAGTACATGATCTTGCAACTTCCACCTCCAGCGGCCCTTGATCATGGATTCCTTACGTTTGAGGCGGTAGTCGATGTAGTCGCTGGCCAGCTGTGCCAGCAAGGTAATACCGGCGACATAGAGCAACACCACGGTTGCGGTCCGCCCCAGTGGGGTCGCGGCCGAAAAGTCGCCATAGCCCACCGTGGTCATGGTCGTGAGCTTCAGCCAGAGTGAATCCTCCCAGCCCAGGCCCTCGAAGACCACCATCGCGAGAGTATGCAGACCCGTCAGCGCCATCAGCCAATAGAACGCCCGGTGTCCCCTGTCGCTGCATCAATGGCAGCGTGCGGAGTGATTGCTGCCTAGCTTACTCCTAAAACAGCGTTTTGCTATGAAACGAAAGGAGAGGAATCGAGCTGACTTGATTGAACTCATTCCAGGCATCGAGACGATGAATCTGATCTGGCTGAGAGGCCCCAGGTTGACTCTAGTCAACGCACCTCGCCGGCATCCCCCGCATAGTGCCCGCCAAGTGCTGCTTCGACGCTTCTAGTGGAGCTGAACGCGAGCGCAGAATCGCCAACGTTCTTGAGGAACTCTTCATGGCCATCGCCAACTACGCCGGCCTGCTCGCTGAAGCCCATCGTCAGCCCGAGCCCCAACGCCTGCTGTTCGTGTTCGCCAAGGCAGAATTGCCGGACAATCCCGATGCGCAGCAGCGCGAACGCTTCGAGCAAGGGGAAGGCGGCGTGCTGACACCAGCGCTGTGCGTCGACAAGACGCTGGATGAGCTGAGTGACATGACTTCCCTGATCGAGGAGTCCCATCGCACCGGTGTGAGCTGGGATATCGTCTTCGTCGCCGCCCTGGCTGGCGACGGCGTGAATCCGCCCACCAGCGAGGAAGCCGAGGGCCCCCTGCAGCGCATGGTCGAGGCCCTGCAGATGGGCAGCATCAGTAATTTCCTGGCCTTCGATCGCCAGGGCAATGCTGTCGATATCCAGTAGTCCGCTAAGCTGACGATATCGCGTTTCGATGGGGGGCTTACGAGACGCCCTGGTTGACCGCCCATACCGCCGCCTCGACCCGCGAGCGCAGGCCAAGCTTCTTGAGCAGGTTCTTGACGTGTACCTTCACCGTGCCCTCGGTGATATCGAGCCGGCGCGCGATCATCTTGTTGCTCATGCCGCGGGCCAGCGCACGCAGGATATCCAGCTCGCGCGAGGTCAGCGCCGACAGTGCATCGGCGGGCGCCGCCCGGCCACCGCTGACGATACCGGCGAGAATCGCGGCAAGTTGCGGGCTGATCACCAGCTTGCCCTCGGCCGCCTCCTTGATACGCGCCAGCAGGTCCTCGGGCTCCATGTCCTTGAGCAGGTAGCCATCGGCACCGGCGCGCAGTGCGGCGACCACATCGTCGTCGGCATCGGAGACCGTGAGCATCACGATCCGCGTATCGATGCCATTGCTGCGCATCTGGCGCAGTGCTTCCAACCCATCCATCTTGGCCATGTTGAGATCCATCAGGATCAGGTCGAGGTCGAGTGAGCCTGCGACGTCGACAGCCTCGGCGCCGTTGGATGCCTCGCCGGCAATGACCATGTCCGGGTCCATCTCGACCAGTTGGCGCACGCCACGCCGGAACAATGGGTGATCGTCGACGATCAGGATGCGTGTCTGGCTCATTGGACGCCTCCCAGCATATTGACCGATTCGCTCCCGGTAGTGACCTGCGGAGTGAAGCACAGTATGGCTTCCGTTCCGCCCACGTCGCGATTGTGCATGTCCAGCGTGCCACCCAGGCCGGCGGCTCGCTCGTTCATGATCGTGGTGCCGTAGTGATTCGGCCGCGCATGCTGCGCAGGCAGCCCCACCCCGTCGTCGCGGATGCACACCTTGACCTGACCCGAGTCGGTAGTCTGCAAGTGGATATCGCAGTTTTCGGCCTTGGCGTGGTGGACCACGTTGGATAGCGCCTCGCGTACGATCTGCAGCACATGAATCTCCTCGTTGGGGGTCAGCGGGCAATGCCGCAACTCGTATTCGAGCAGGATCTTGAGTTCACCACGCTGGGCAAATTCGCGCACCGTCTCGTTTAGTGCAGCTTCGAGCCCCGGCTCGGTCATCTTCAGACGGAACGTATTGAGCAATTCGCGCAGTTGTCGGTAGGCCGAGTTGAGGCCTTCGCGCAGTTCGTCGATAACTGCCTCTTGCTCGTCCGCTGAACGCTGCTGGCGAATCAGCGATTGCAGGCGCGCCACCTGGATCTTCAGGTAGGAGAGCGACTGGGCCAGCGAATCATGCAACTCGCGGGCGATCACCGCGCGCTCATCCATCAGCGCCAGGCGGCGTTGCTCGTCGTTGTTCTGGGACAGTGACAGGGTCGTGGCGATCAGTCCCGCCACAGTCTCTACCAAGTCCATCTGCCAACGCTGCGGCGGGCTAATCGCTGGGTACTGCATCAGCAACACGCCGTAGCGACGGTCGGACTCGCTGACCACCACTGGGCGTACCCTCGGCGGTACACGCTCACCGCTCAGGCAGGTGCCGCAGTCGGGTGCCTGGCAGAAATCCGGGCGGTCGCCCCGTTGGGTAGAGATGCGCTGGTAGGCACGCTCCGCCTCGCCATGCGACAGACACAAGGTGATCGGGCCGGTACCGGTCACCTGCTCCAGCCGCTCGAGTACCTCACGAAAATTTTCACTGCCGGGGGTCGAGCTGTTGAGCTGACGGGCGGCCTGGTAGAGCAGACGTAACGACTCGTTGCTGCGCTTGAGTTCGGCGGTCTTGGCCTCGACCCGCTGCTCGAGCTGCGCATACATCTGCGACAGGCTCTCGTTCATCTGGTTGATGGTGCGCGAAATCAGACCCAGTTCATCGTCGCCTGCATAGTCCACGTGGCCTTCGAAATCGCCCTGACGCGAACGGTTGACTACATGGAATAGCTCGCGCAGTGGCGGCATCACATCATTGACCAGTTTGTACATGGCAATGAACACCAGGATCAGTGTCAGGAACAGGACGATCCCCTGGAACAGGCGCAGCATCTGGATACGCGACTCAGCCTCCTGCTGCAGTTGGTTGACCAGGCTGTCCACTTCACTGACGAACTTGACGACCTGAGCGGCCAGCGCCTGAGGCGGGCGCGCCTCGGCGGTGAGCAGCACCGGGCGCAACATGCCCTCCCACGTCTCGACCACCGAGGCATAGCGATCGGCCAAGGGGTGTCGGGGGTCATCGGGGATCAGCTCGGCAATGGCCGGGCTAGCCAGGCCGACATCGAAGCGCTCGACCTGTTGCCGCAGCACCTCGTCGTCCACTGGCGCCTGCAGACGCGTACTCAACAGCCGATAGGCCTGCATGCGCAGCGAGCCGGCCTGATTGATGGCCGCGGCATCGCCGCTGGCCGTCTCCGCAATCATGATCGAACCCAGCATGCTGGTCAGGGCGAGGATGACGATCCCCGCCATGGTGAGACCGGCCCGGAAGATCAACGAGCGGGTAAGCGATTGGGACATGCGCGCTCCGAACAGGACTACCTCCAATGCCTCGCTGTTGCTTCAGCGGGCCCCAATGCAATCCTGAACTTCTTAAAAGTGTTGATAAAACAAACCGTTGGACAGAAACCTCAGGCTACCTCTTAAGGAGTAGCCAGGCTAGCCTACCCGTTCCCCCCGCGGACTCCCTTGATTCGAGTCAACAAAGGCCGAGTGCATCGTGCCTATGGTTGCGTCAGGTTCCACCGGGAGGGCTCGCGATGGCAAGCCAACAAGTCAAACAGTTATCCGTGCTCACTCTGAGTACGACAGCCTTCACCCTGTGCTTCGCCGTCTGGGTGATGTTCGCCATTATCGGCATACCCATCAAGGCAGAGCTGGGCTTGACGGAAACCCAGTTCGGCCTGCTGGCCTCGACGCCCGTGCTCACCGGCGCGCTGAGCCGGTTGCCACTGGGCATGCTCACCGACCGTTTCGGCGGCCGTATCGTGTTCACCGTACTGCTGCTCAGCACGATCGTACCGATCTGGCTGATTTCGGAAGCCACTGCCTACTGGCAGTTTCTGGTATTGGGGCTATTTGTCGGCCTGGCCGGCGGTTCCTTCGCTGTGGGCATCGCCTATACCGCGCGCTGGTTCAGCAAGGCTCGCCAAGGCTTCGCCATGGGCATCTTCGGTGCCGGCAACGCCGGCGCGGCGATCACCAAGTTTGTCGCCCCGAGCCTGGTGGTGGCCTTCGGCTGGCAGATGGTACCGCGCGTCTATGCGGTCGCCATGCTGGTCATGGCCGTGGTGTTCTGGCTGTTCACCTTCACCGACAAGACCCACCAGCTAAGTGCGAACGTCTCGCTGAAGCAGCAGCTCGCTCCGCTCAAGGACGCCCGAGTGTGGCGTTACTGCCAGTACTACTCGATCGTCTTTGGCGGCTACGTGGCGCTGTCATTGTGGCTGACCAAGTACTACATCGGTGAGTACGGCCTGTCGCTCCAGACCGCCGCATTGATCGCCACGATATTTATTCTGCCTTCCGGCGTGATCCGTGCGCTCGGTGGCTGGCTCTCCGACAGGTTCGGCGCCCATTCGGTGACCTGGTGGGTCATGTGGACCGCCTGGATCTGCCTGTTCCTGCTGTCGTACCCGAAGACCCAGATGACCGTGCAGACGGTCGAAGGTTCCGCCGAGTTCGCTCTCGGCCTGAATGTATGGGTCTTCACTGCCCTGCTGTTCGTGGTGGGCATCGCCTGGGGTTTCGGCAAGGCCTCGGTGTTCAAGTACATCGCCAACGACTTCCCCAACGACATCGGCGTGGTCTCCGGCATCGTCGGCCTGTTTGGCGGCGTGGGCGGTTTCCTGCTGCCGGTAATGTTCGGCGTGCTGCTCGATGCCACCGGCGTCAACAGCACCATCTTCATGCTGCTCTACGGCATCACCTGCGTTTCCCTGCTGTGGATGTACTTCGCCGAAGTGCGCCGCAGCGATTACTTCGCGCGTCCCGATACCCACCCCGCCGTGGTCCAGGACGCCGCTCTCGTATCCCGTACCCAACCCGTTTCACAGGCTCAGGAGGAATCACCATGAGTACCATGCAGCCCATCGGCGCAAGCCCTGGAAGAGGGCCGGTCCTTGTCGACTGGCGACCGGAGGACAAGAGCTTCTGGTCATCCATCGGCAAGCCCATCGCCAAGCGCAACCTGTGGGTCTCGATCCCCGCCCTGCTATTGTCGTTTGCGGTGTGGATGGTGTGGAGCGTGGTGGTGGTCAACCTGCCACGTGTCGGTTTCACCTACACCACCAACGAGCTGTTCCTGCTGGCTTCGCTGCCGGCCCTGTCGGGCGCCACGCTGCGCATCTTCTACTCGTTCATGGTGCCGATCTTCGGTGGCCGGCGCTGGACGGCGATCTCCACCTTCTCGCTGGCGATCCCGGCGGTGGGCATCGGCTTCGCCACCCAGTCTCCTGACACGCCCTACGCGATCATGGTATTGCTGGCGGTCCTGTGTGGCTTCGGCGGCGGCAACTTCGCCTCCAGCATGGCCAACATCAACTACTTCTTTCCCAAGGATGAGAAAGGCACTGCGCTGGGCCTGAATGCTGGCCTGGGCAATCTGGGTGTCTCGGTAGTGCAGTTCGTGGTGCCACTGGTAATTACCGCCAGCGTATTCGGCGGCCTGGGTGGCGAGCCACTAACGCTGACCAAGGATGGCGCTTCCCAGCCGATCTGGCTGCAGAATGCCGGCTTCATCTGGGTACCGTTCATCCTGATCACTGCCGTGGCTGCCTGGTTCGGCATGAATGACATCGCCGATGCCAGGGCATCCTTCCGTGAGCAGGCGATCATCTTCAAGCGCAAGCACAACTGGCTGATGTGCTGGCTGTATGTGGGCACCTTCGGCTCGTTCATCGGCTTTTCCGCTGGCTTCCCGATGTTGATCTCCAACCAGTTCCCCGACGCCAATGCCATGCAGTCTGCCTTCCTTGGCCCGTTGGTGGGTGCCCTGCTGCGCCCGGTGGGCGGCTGGGTTTCCGACAAGCTGGGCGGCGCCACAGTAACGTTGTGGACCTTTGGGGGTATGGCGGTGGCGGTCTTCGGCGTCATCGCTTTCCTGCCCAGCGCCGACAGTGCCGGCAACTTCTGGGGCTTCCTGGCCATGTTCATGGTGCTGTTCGCCCTCTCCGGCATCGGTAACGGCTCCACGTTCCGCATGATTCCGGTGATCTTCATGACCCAGCACCTGCGCCAGGCCGGTGATGACGCCCAGGCTCAGGAGCAGGCCGCCAAGCAGGCCGCCAAGGAAGCCGGTGCGGTCCTCGGTTTCACCTCGGCGATTGGTGGCTACGGTGGCTTCTTCATTCCCAAGAGCTACGGCACATCGATCGCCCTGACCGGTAGTGTCGAGGGTGCCCTGATCGCCTTTGTCATCTTCTACGTGAGCTGTATTGCCATGACCTGGTGGTACTACGCTCGCAAGAATGCCGAGGCGCCGTGCTGATCCACCTAACGCCTGGATAACCCGAGTATCGAGACGAGCCGGCCATTGCCGGCTCGTCTTTTTCGTTATCGCGGCACGGCTACCCCCAAAGAGCCCGCCCTCGAGGCCCCCTACCTCCAAAGGCATAGCATTCCCAGAAAAACACTTTCCTGACAATGAGTTGCAAGACTCTCTTCCTCTACCCCCAAGGGAGTACACGCCCGGCGGTGCCAAGCAGTGGGCCCAACGACTTGATTCGAGTCAAAAACCCCGCCGCTCAAAAGGCCCAAAGTGGCTTCCAACACGACGCTTCAACGGGTCCAGGGAGACATCGTGCAGCGGCCTGAACCGGCGAACACCGCCTGGCCTGATGCACCGCTGCCGACTGGTTGAAGACACAACTACCGCGGAGACCGTGATATGAAAATTCGCTCACAGGTGGGCATGGTCCTCAACCTCGACAAGTGTATCGGTTGTCACACCTGTTCGGTGACCTGCAAGAATGTCTGGACCAGCCGCGAGGGGGTCGAGTACGCCTGGTTCAACAACGTCGAGACCAAACCCGGCGTTGGCTATCCCAAGGAGTGGGAAAACCAGCAGAAGTGGAAGGGTGGCTGGCTGCGCAACAAGAACGGCTCTATTCAGCCGCGCATCGGAGGGCGTTACCGCGTGCTGGCCAAGCTGTTCGCCAACCCGGACCTGCCCGAGATCGACGACTACTACGAGCCGTTCGACTTCGACTACCAGCACCTGCACAAGGCCGGCGAAGGCAAGCATCAGCCTGTGGCACGTCCGCGCAGCGCCATCACCGGCCAGCGCATGAACAAGATCGAGTGGGGTCCCAACTGGGAAGAGATTCTCGGCACCGAATTCTCCAAGCGCCGCAAGGACGCCAACTTCGAGAAGGTCCAGGCCGATATCTACGGCCAGTTCGAGAACACCTTCATGATGTACCTGCCGCGCCTGTGCGAGCACTGCCTCAACCCGACGTGTGTGGCGTCGTGCCCGAGTGGCGCGATCTACAAGCGCGAGGAAGACGGCATCGTACTGATCGACCAGGACAAGTGCCGCGGCTGGCGCATGTGCATCTCGGGCTGCCCGTACAAGAAGATCTACTACAACTGGAAGACCGGCAAGTCCGAGAAGTGCATCTTCTGCTATCCGCGCATAGAGTCCGGCATACCGACGATCTGCTCCGAGACCTGCGTGGGTCGCATCCGCTATCTGGGTGTGATGCTCTACGACGCCGATCGCATCCAGGAAGTAGCGTCGTCTCCCGACGAGCGTGACCTGTACCATCGCCAGCGCGATATCTTCCTCGACCCCTTCGACCCCGAGGTGATCGCCCAGGCCAAGCGTGACGGTATCCCCGAGAACGTGATCAAGGCCGCTCAAGCCTCGCCGGTCTACAAGCTGGCCATGGACTGGGGCCTGGCACTGCCGCTGCACCCGGAGTACCGCACCCTGCCGATGGTGTGGTACGTGCCGCCGCTCTCACCAATCCAGTCCGCCGCCGAGGCTGGCCATATCGAAAGCGACGGCGTACTGCCTGACATCGAGTCGCTGCGCATCCCGGTGCGTTACCTGGCCAACCTGCTGACTGCCGGTGAGGAGGAGCCCGTGGTGCTCGCGCTCAAGCGTCTGATGGCGATGCGTCTGTACAAGCGTGCCCAGCAGGTCGAGGGGCGTAAAGCCGAGGACGTGCTCGAGGCGGTGGGCCTGACCGAAGCCCAGGTCGAGGAGATGTACCGCTACCTGGCCATCGCCAACTACGAGGACCGCTTCGTGATCCCCACCAGCCATCGTGAACAGACCCGCGAGGCCTTCCCCGAGCGCGGCGGCTGCGGCTTCTCGTTCGGCAACGGCTGCCACGGCGGCGATAGCGACACCAGCCTGTTCGGCGGACGCAAGCACACCACCACGCTGGTCAAGCCGATGACCCACCGCGACCACGAACATGAAACAGCATCTGTACCGGTGAGCGGCGTCAGCCACTTCACCCCGAAGCCGGCCCAGCCGAAACGCCCCGCGCCGGAGGAAGAATCCAATGCGTAGTCTGATCGTCCTTGCCCGCCTGCTCGACTATCCCACCGAGGAACTGCAGCAGGCCGCCGCTGAAATGCAGGCCATCGTGGCCAACGAAGACCACCTCAGCCACCCGCAGCGCGCCGCGCTGCATGGCTGGATCGGGCGCATCGTGAGCGCCGACCTGCTCGATCTGCAGGCCGACTACGTAGCGCTGTTCGACAAGGGCCGTGCCACCTCGCTGCTGCTATTCGAGCATGTGCACGGCGAATCCCGCGACCGCGGCCAGGCGATGGTCGACCTGCTCGACCAGTACCGCCAGGCCGGCTTCGAGCTGAGCGCCCGCGAACTGCCGGACTACCTGCCGGTGTTCCTCGAATACCTGTCGACCTGCGACGAGGCCGATATCGCCCAGCAGTTGAGCGATATCGCCCACATTCTGGGACTGCTCGCTGCCCGACTGCGCGAACGCGAGTCCGATTATGCGCTGGTGCCCAGCGCGCTGCTGGCCATGGTCGGCGCCGATCTCGCCATCGACGAACATGCCGAGGCCGTCAGCAAGGAAGCGCGCGACGACACGCCTGCCGCTCTCGATGCGGTATGGGAAGAAGAAGCCGTGCGCTTCAACGCCACCTCCGACGAGGACTGCGCGCTGCAGTCTGCCACCGGCCGTCGCCAGGCAGAACTCAAGCGCCAGTTCCAGGCGGACGTGCCGATCCGCATCGTTCCACCTACCGTCAACGCCGCCCAGGGTCACTAAGCCAGGAGCCTGTCGTCATGAACTATCTCAATGAACTGCTGTTTGGTCTGTACCCCTACGTGGCCGGGACCATCTTCCTGGCCGGCGCCCTGCTGCGCTTCGACCATGGCCAGTACACCTGGAAGACCGGCTCCAGCCAGATGCTCTCCAAGCGTCAGATGCGCCTGGCCAGCAACCTGTTCCACATCGGCATTCTAGTGATCTTCTTCGGCCACTTGGTCGGCCTGCTCACTCCGCACTGGGTCTACGCCCCGTTCATCAGCGCCGGCGCCAAGCAGGTTACCGCCATTATCGTCGGTGGCATCGCCGGGGTGATGTGCCTGGTCGGCGGCGCCATGCTGCTGCACCGCCGCCTGACCCAGCCACGCGTACGGGCCACCTCCAGCCGTGCCGACATTGTGATCCTCGCGCTGCTGGTCGCTCAGGTATCGCTGGGCCTGCTGACCATCATCCCCGCATTGGGCCACCTCGACGGCGGAGCGATGCTGAGTTTGGCCGAGTGGGCCCAGGCCATCGTGTTTTTCAAGGGTGGCGCTGCCGAGCACCTGGCCGAGATGGGCCTGATCTACAAGCTGCACATCCTGCTCGGCCTGACCATCGTGCTGGTGTTCCCGTTCACCCGTCTGGTGCATGTGTGGAGCGCCCCGCTGGGCTACGTCGGCCGTCGCTATCAAATTGTCCGTCGCCGGGCCTGAAACTGCCCTTGCTCGGCCAGGCAGTATTGGCCTGGCCGAGCAGACACAGTTTCACTGTTGAGGATTGATCAAGATGCAACTGATTCCACTCGAAACCCTGCCCGCCAGTGCGCAGACCATGGCGATTCCACCAGTGTGGGTCGGCGACGTGAACATCCCCGTCGAAGACATCGCCCGGGAGATGCAGTACCACCAGGCCGACTCCGTGGAAGAGGCCCAACTGCAGGCGGCGCGTGCCCTGGTCGTGCGCGAGCTGCTGCGCCAGCGCTGCAGCGAGCTGGGCTGGGAAATCGAAGACAGAGAGGAAGCCGCCCTGGCTGCCCTGCTGGATGCGGAACTGGATGTTCCCGAGCCCGCCGAGGCCGACTGCCAACGCTACTTCGAGGCCAATGGCGAGCGCTTCAGCGAGCCGGTGCGTCTGTCGGTTCGCCACATCCTGCTGGCGGCTGCGCCGGACGACGCCGCAGCTCGCGACAGCCAGTACCGCCTGGGCCAGACGTTCATCGCCGAACTGCAGGCCGTGCCCGAGCGCTTCACCGAGTTAGCCCAGCGCCACTCCGCCTGCCCCTCGAAGGACAATGGCGGCGAGCTGGGCTGGCTGACGCCGGGCCAGACCGTGGCCGAGCTGGACCGCGCCCTGCAGCGCCTGCCCGAAGGGCTGCATGATCGGCCGCTGGCCTCGCGTTACGGCTGGCACGTGGTCAGCGTCGACCATCGCGAGGGTGGCCGTGCCCTGCCTTACACCGAAGCCGCCGAGCGAGTGCGCCATACCCTGCGCGAGCAGGCCACGCGCCGTGCGCTGCGTCACTACCTGCTGGCCATGGAAGCACGCCTGGGCGTCAGCGGCGTGGCCCTGGACGACGACGCATCCGGTGCCCTGATTCAATAAGCCATTCCAGACGCATCCCGTAACTTCATATTGCCGCCACCTGCGGGTGGTCGAGGAGGATCCCATGGCCCACGTCCACGCCGATGCGCCCTTCGTGCCGCTCAATATCGCGGTGCTGACGGTCTCCGATACCCGCGGCTTCGACCGCGACGGCAGCGGCGACCTGCTCTGCGCGCGCCTCATCGAGGCCGGCCACTGGCTGGGCGACCGGCGCATCGTCCCCGATGATATCTACCGTATCCGTGCGGTAGTTTCCGAATGGATCGCTCGTGACGGCATTCATGCCGTGCTGGTCAACGGTGGCACCGGCTTCACTCCGCGCGATACCACCCCCGAGGCACTCGCGCCGCTGTTCGACAAGGCCATCGAGGGTTTTGGCGAGCTGTTCCGGCAAATTTCCTATGCCGATATCGGCGCCTCGACGATCCAGTCGCGGGCCATCGGCGGCGTGGCCAACCGCACCCTGGTGTTCGCCCTGCCGGGTTCGCCCAAGGCCTGCGCCACAGCCTGGGACGGCATCCTTGTCTCACAGCTCGACGCACGTACCCGGCCCTGCAATTTCGTGGCCATGGTGCGCCCCGATGCCTCGCCCTGTGCCAGCCGCCAGCCGGCCACACCGCCAGCCGCCGCGGAGCCACAGACATGAGCTGCGCCAGTTGCGATACCCTCACGCCCGGCCTGATCGACCTGGATGACGCCCGCCGTCGCCTGCTGGCCGACGCTCGGCCCCTGACGCCAAGCGAAAGCTGCCCGCTCGATGCCGCCCCGGGTCGCATCCTGGCTGAACCGGTCAATGCCCGCCTGGCCATGCCCGGTGCCGACAACAGCGCCATGGATGGCTATGCCCTGCGCATTGCCGATCTCGAAACCCACCCCAACGGTCTGCCGGTCATTCAGCGCATTCCGGCAGGCTGCGCCCCGGCCCTGCTTGCCGAAGGCAGCTGCGCACGCATCTTTACCGGTGCGCCGATCCCCGCCGGTGCCGACTGCGTTGTTCCCCAGGAGCGCTGTCGCATCGACGACCAAGGCCGTGTCCATATCCAGGGCGAGGCGCTGCCCGGCGCCAATATTCGCCGACGCGGCGAGGAATATCTCGAAGACGCGCCGCTACTGCCCGCCGGCCAGCTCCTCGACGCCCCCGCTCTGGCGTTGCTGGCCAGTCAGGGTATCGTCGAGGTCGAGGTCTTCGCCCGCCTCAGAGTGGCGTTGGTTTCCACCGGTGATGAACTGGTCGAACCGGGCATGCCCCTTGCGCCGGGCCAGCTCTACAACAGCAACCGCGCCATGCTCAGCGCCCTGCTCCGGCAGCAAGACTGTGAGCTTGTTGACCTGGGCATCGTTGCCGATACCGCCGCCGGCCTGCGCGATGCACTGTGCCAGGCGCGCGACAGCGCCGACGTGGTGATCTGCACCGGCGGCGTCTCGGTTGGCGAGGAAGATCACATCCGCCCGGTGCTGGCCGGGCTCGGCGAGTTGATCTTCCACGGCGTGGCGATGAAGCCCGGCAAGCCCTTCGCCTTCGGCCGCCTGCACCGGGCCGTTGGTGACGTGCCGCTACTTGGCCTGCCTGGCAATCCAGTTGCCTCGCTGGTGACCTGGCAGGTACTGGGGCAGGCCTTTGTGCAGGCCTGCCAGGGCCGCCGCCCGCGTCCGTTGCAGCAGTTCCCGGTCAAGGCGGGGTTCAGCCGCCGCACCACGCAAGGCCGTCGCGAGCTGCTGCGAGTAGTACTCGATCCTACAGAGCCCAGCCCGGTAGTGCGTTTGGCTGGCGGCCAGGGCTCGGCCATGCTCGGTGCAGCCTGCCAGGCGGACGGTTATCTTATGGTGCCCGGCAATACGCCGGTGTTGGAGGGAAACGACTATGTGTTCCTGTCCGTTGCACAATTCGCCGTCTGACGCCGTCGCCAAGCGACGCTATCTACGCGACCTGGTACGCAACGTGCCGTGGCTGGCCCAGTTGCCCGAAGACGAACTCGACTATCTGCTGCAAGGCGCCAGAGTCCACGTCGCCGAAGGCCGTGAATGGCTGTTCCGCCAGCAGACCCCGGCGCATTGGATTTACGTGGTGGTCAGCGGCGCCGTACGCCTGTTGCGTGACACTGATGATGGCCGCCTGGCGACGATTCGCTGTGTCGAGCGCGGCGGTACGCTAGGCGAACTGAGCCTGATTTTCCCGCAGCCCACCTACTTCTATTCAGCCGAGACACTACGGCGCACCCATGTGCTGGCGATCAGCGCCAGTCGCTGCCAGGACAGTCTGGGTCATGAGAGTTGCCGTGGCGCCTTCATGACCCGCCTGTCCCAGGAACTGACCGAACGGCTGGAGGACATGGCTTTGCTGACCCAGGCCGACGCAAGCGCAAGGCTAGCCAGCTTCCTGCTACGCCAGCTTCCGGCTGGTACCCAATTGCCGCACGCCATCTGCCTGAGCGTGCCTAAATGCTGGCTGGCTGCCCAACTGGCCATGACGCCAGAGACTCTTTCCCGGTTATTGGGCCGGCTAAGCCGGGCCGGAGCAATCCTCGTCGAGCGCCACCAATTAGTGATCCTCGACCGAGAAAAACTGTATGCCTACAGTAGATAAGAATGCCGCTCCTGCTGCCTACGGGCTGCCAACCAAATCGAAGGTAGAATATGAACAAACTGGTGGATGATTTCGGTCGTCGTATCCGCTACCTGCGTCTCTCCGTGACTGATCGCTGCGATTTTCGCTGTGTGTACTGCATGGGGGAGGACATGACTTTCTTGCCCCGCGCCCGGGTGTTGACGCTGGAAGAACTCACCGCACTGTCGCGCGCCTTCGTCGAACTGGGTGTGGAGAAGATCCGTCTGACCGGAGGTGAACCGTTGGTGCGTCATGGCGTCACCGACCTGGTCGAGTCCATTGGCGCCCTACCGGGCCTTCGTGACTTCGCCATGACCACCAACGGCAGCGGGTTGGTCAAACATGCAGAGGCGTTAAGGCGCGGCGGGCTCGCCCGGCTCAACGTTAGCCTCGACACCTTGGATCCTGAGCGCTTTCGGGACCTGACCCGCACCGGCGACCTCAGCCGGGTTATCGCCGGTATCCGCGCCGCGCGTGAGGCCGGCTTCGAACATATCAAGCTCAATGCAGTGATTCTCAAAGGGCGCAATGATGACGAGGTATCCGACCTGGTCGAGTTTGCCCGCCGCGAACGGCTCGACATCAGCTTCATCGAGGAGATGCCGCTGGGCCAGGTGACCGAGCATGATCGCGCCGCCACCTTCTGCTCTAGCGATGATGTACGTGCCCTCATCGAGCGGCATCATGCGCTGCTGCCTTCCACCGAGAGCACCCTGGGCCCATCGCGCTACTACCGCATGACCGATAGTGACACACGCATCGGCTTCATCTCCCCGCACAGTCACAATTTCTGCAGTGCGTGTAACCGCGTCCGAGTCACCGCCGAGGGTCGCTTGCTGCTGTGCCTGGGCAACGAGCACTCGCTGGACCTGCGTGGCGTGATGCGCCGTTACCCCGGTGACGGCGACCGACTCAAAGCGGCCATCGTCGATGCCATGCGCCTCAAACCCGAGCGCCACCACTTCACAACCGATGGCGATGTGCAGGTGGTTCGCTTCATGAACATGACGGGAGGGTGACCTAAGTTTAATTAACTAAAGTTGCATGCTGTTGTGTGACTGCCACGCCGATAGCGAACGTATAAGGAGCATTCACTCCTTTGCGCAGGAGATTCGCTTGGTGGCAACAACACATAAGCCACGCCGCGGTTTTTAACTCAGCCTGCAGGACAAGGTCCTGCTGCTGGTGCTGACCCCGCTGCTGCTGCTGACCACCGCGCTGATCGGGGTGGTCACCTATGACCTGGTCCAGGCCTCGCGTAGCGCGCTGGCCTGACCTTCTCCCATAAACCGGTCCATCACCAATGTGGGATTTCCGCTACGTTTACCCTGATAGCAGGAGATCTCGCGGTGAAGCGTAACCGACATACCGAAGAGCAGATCATCAGCGTCCTCAAGGCCAATGAGCGCGGCGTATCGGTCGCCGAGCTGGCCCAGCAGAACGGCGTGACCGAGCGCTGGAAGGCCAAGTACAGCGGCATGGAGGTCTCAGAGGCCAAGCGCCTACGGGAACTGGAGACAGAGAACGCCCGGCTCAAGAAGATGTTGGCGGAAAGCGCTCTCGACAATGCCGCGCTCAATGAGATCGTCTCGGGAAAGTGGTGACGCCCGAAGCGAAGCGGCGTGCGGTAAAGCACTTAGTGACAGGCGGCTGGATCAGCCAGCGAGGTGCCTGCCGATTGCTGGGCCTGGCAAGATCGGTGGCTCGGTACCAGGCAATGCCGCGTGACGATGGGCCGCTTCGGGCACGCCTGCAAGCCTTGGCGACCGGCTATTCCCGCCACGGCTATTTGCTGCTGCATGCCTTGTTGCGTCAGGAGGGCCTGGTGATCAACCGCAAGCGTACTTGCCGGCTGTACTACGAGCATGGCCTTCAGGTCCGAACCCCGCCGGCGCAAGCGGCTGATACGGCCGAGGGCACCGATGCCACTCCCGGACCGCCCCAACCAGCACTGGTCGATGGACTTCGTATCGGATCAGTTGGCCTCGGGGCGTCGGTTTCGTGTCCTGAACATCGTGGACGAAATCATCTATACCCTTAGCGTCGCCGGTAGCCAAGCTTTCACCGTATTGAACTGGTCAATCTCGGCCATCGTGTTTTTCCTGTTGACCTTGTATGCCCTGAGCGCCGCCCTGAATACGATCGATGTCGGCATAGGCGATGAAGGTGCGCAAGTACGCCACCACACAGGCCCTCGAGCCATTCAATCTCTGGAATAGAAAAAGAAGTATCTTGTGAGTGCCCCATAAACTCGGCCCAGGCCGAAGGCGATGTCGCCGCCCTGTTCCGTCCCGATGATTGGAGCCGCTCGATCCGCCTCGGCGCCGTGGTACCGCACGCCGATGTTGGGCCTGAAGCGGAAAAGCAAGCATGGCCCGGGCGAAGAACGTGCCCTGGCTAAATTGGGTGTCCGCCGATTGGCGATCGTCAATCCGCCGTGGTTTGACGCCCTCGATACGCCAACAATCGACCTAGCTCGAAACAGAGAGGGTCTCGGCACCCTCCCCTAGGCTAGCCGAAACCATCGTCTGCACGAAAATGGAGTCTGTAAACAACAGGTTACCTAACATCTATAAAGATCAAGGAAACTTTCACCTTATGCTATAAATGGAGTGGATATTTTCAACTTATGCAATAATATGAGAAATATAAACCTACAGACAGTAATTTGCGACACGCATTAAAATCATAGCCTTACGTTGTTGTGATTTTTCAGCTTATGCTTTAACCCACAAAACCAGCCCACCGGCGATGTGAGATTTCCGCTACGTTTACCCTGATAGCAGGAGATCTCGCGATGAAGCGTAACCGACATACCGAAGAGCAGATCTTCAGTATCCTCAAGGCCAACGAGCGCGGCGTCTCGATCGCCGAGCTGGCCCGGCAGAATAGCGTGACCGAGCAGACTAACTATCGCTGGAAGGCCAAGTACAGCGGCATGGAGGTTTCGGAGGCCAAGCGTCTGCGCGAGTTGGAAACCGAGAATGCTCAACTGAAGAAGCTGCTGGCAGAAAGTGCCCTCGATAATGCCGCCCTCAAGGAGATCGTCTCGGGAAAGTGGTGACGCCCGAAGCGAAGCGGCGTGCGGTACAGCACCTGGTGACAGGCGGCTGGCTCAGCCAGCGAGGTGCCTGCCGACTACTGGGCCTGGCAAGATCCGTGGCTCGGTATCAGGCGATACCGCGAGACGATGCGCCGCTTCGGGCACGCCTGCAAGCCTTGGCGACCTGCTATCCCCGCTACGGCTACTTGCTGCTGCATGCGCTGTTGCGTCAGGAAGGCCTGGTGATCAACCGCAAGCGTACCTACCGACTGTACTGCGAACATGGCCTTCAGGTCCGAACCCGCCGGCGCAAGCGGCTGTCCGACCGAGGACACCGATGCCACTGCCGGACCGCCCCAACCAGCGCTGGTCGCTGGACTTTGTCTCGGATCAGCTGGCCTCAGGGCGTCGCTTCCGCGTGCTGAATATCGTAGATGACTTCAGCCGGGAGTGTATCGGCCAACTGGTGGATACCTCCATTTCCGGGCGTCGCTTGGCTCGGTTCCTGGACGAGATCGCGCAGCAGCGCTCACTGCCGACCTCGATTGTCTGCGATAACGGGCCGGAGCTGACCAGCAAGGCGATGTTCTTCTGGGCGCGTGAGCGGAAGGTGACCCTGGCCTTCATCCAGCCGGGCAAGCCGACGCAGAATGCGTTCATAGAGAGCTTCAACGGCAAGTTTCGAGACGGCTGCCTCAACCAGCACTGGCTCCTGAGCCTGGCGGATGCACGATACGAAATTATGCAATGGAGAACTCACTATAACCACGTCAGACCGCACAGCTCGCTGGGCTATTTACCACCTGTAGCGTATGCCCAGCAATGTGCATGAAAAGCGGCTTCTCACATCAAAGGCGGACCTAAACCAGGGGGAAGGTCAGAAGCCATGAAACCTTTAGCAAGCCATATCGAAGGCGGCATTGTTCGAAATTGCGGCCACTACATGCCTGAAGAGCAGCCTGATGAGATCGGAAGAAGAATGATAGAATTCTTCAAAAGATGACATGAGCTAAGTTCCGTCAGAGGCAGCGAGAATCGCTTTCGCATTCAGAACTATCTGTCCTCTTTTCCTCTAGGCTTACGCTGGATTCAACAGATGGGGTCCACTTCAGTTGTCAAAATAAGATTTTGTTGCTGGCAAGTAAAATGCCAGACTAACGGGCATCAAAGGGCAAGCGAAACGCTGCTTAACGTATCATTTTGACTGTGCTAGCGCGGCATACTGGAGAACCAGCATTCGTCTATTTGCTTCGCCATGGCGCCACCAGGCTCAAGGGTCCCAAGTATCAAGTAACGCCGAAGCCTAATGTATCGCCACGAATTTACCGCTAAACAATAGCTTACCAATCCCGGTATATCGCGGTAGGGGGTGTCATCCTCGGCGCTGTCGGTATGCTGCAGTTTCGAGATCATCTATCATCGGCTAGCCTCAGAATAAAGGTCGCAGGCTCTTCCTCCGATCATGCGCCCGCCCACAACGCGCTCTGGGGGACCGCAGAGGATCCAAAGGATCTCAGCCGATTTCGCGCAGCTAACAGCAGGCGGCTTGCGCGGGATGCTTCTAGCTCTCTGGCCTTCACGCAGCATCATGGTTCAGAGAAGGAAAAAGGGGCCGACCTTGCATAAATACTAGGTGCGAATTTAGAGGTATGTAGACAGGATAGCCCCTGCCACTGAACTATTAATATCCGAGATAGATCTCGGCCTGTTTTCGCACTCCGAGAATTATCTTTTTCGCGTCGTTATCTACTAACTGTGATTAGCAGCTTCGGCTAAATCATAGCTTAGTGCCGTAAATACTTCTGAGATCGTAGGCGAAACCTGAAAGCTATTCATCTTTTCTGTAGAAATTAAGCGAGTCTTGAACGAGATCAGCGTAGCTGCCAAGCGCTCCCAATTCCTTTCTGAAATCAAAGCCTTGTTCATGTCTAGCTCGTATGGATAGCAGCTCCATAACAGCTGCGACAGCATGCGCTCGGCGTACTTCAGGGCTAACTGACTGTGTTGCAGCAGAATAAGCATTAAATATAATTGGCGAGTCCTTTTCACACATAGCGCAACCTTTATAATGATGGCTTAACTGGCATAGCTTAACAAAGCTGGGGTTCGTTCTCTTGTCAAAAGTTGTTTTTTTACGACATTTTTACGGCAGCCCTAAGAAGCCTAATCGATATTTTACGCTTCCTCTCCCTAAGCTTGGCTTACTTTTTCCCTGAGGAGTCAAGGCCATGCAAACCTTCTTATTATCCCTTTCTCTCGCAGTCGGTGCCTACCTGTTCATGGCCCGAGTGGTTCTAGGAGACGGCAATGAACGAGGTCATATTCTGTTATGCGCTGGTCATAGGATTGGCGCTTCCCTTAGGGCTGTATATGGCCCACGCTTTTGAAGACTCACGAAAGGGGCCCCTGGATGGAGTCTTTCGCCCCATCGAATCCGTACTGTATCGACTAGCAGACATCGATGCGCACCGCTCGATGACGTGGCAAGCCTACGCCTGGGCCGTTGTCAAGCTGCACGTTCTATTGATCTTGCTGGCCTGGGTGATATTCATGGTCCAGGGCTTGCTGCCGCTAAACCCCGACGGCATCCCTAGTATGGCCTGGGACACGTCCCTACACACGGCCGTTTCCTTTGCCACCAACACCAACCAGCAGCACTACTCCGGCCAGGCCCAGCTCTCCTACCTGAGCCAAACCTTCGCCATCGTGACCTTGCAGTTCGTTACCCCAGCCACGGGCCTGGCGGTGCTTCTGGCCATTGCCCGCGTGCTACTCATGAAAACAAGCGGCACGCGGCCATCCGAAGCGGTAGCGCAAGACATCAGCGTAGGCAATTATTACCGCGACCGAGTACGTACCCTGCTGCGCGTTATGCTGCCGGCCGCCACTGTAGTAGCCTTGCTGCTGGTTTGGCAGGGGGTGCCGAGCACCTACCAGGGTGCCCAAACAGTAAAACCACTGGACGACGTGATCACCGCGACCCAGGAAATCCCGCTCGGCCCGGTCGCTGCGATGGTGGCCATTAAGCAGCTCGGCACCAACGGCGGCGGTTGGTACGGACCCAACTCCAGCGTACCGCTGGAGAATCCTACGCCGCTGTCCAACATTATCGAGACCGTTTCCCTGCTGCTGTTTCCAGTCGCCTTGCTCGTCACCGTTGGCGTCATGACGGGACGGCACCGCTTGATGATAGGCATCGGGGCCATCATGCTGACCTTCTCTTTGGTCTCCTCGACAACTGCAATCCTCTCGGAAAGGCTGCCCAACACGGCGTTCGAGGGCCTGGCCACGGCCGGCAGCCCCAACATGGAAGGCGAGGAGGTTCGCTTCGGCCCCGAGATGTCGGCGCTGTGGGCAAGCTGGACCACTCAGACCTCCAACGGCGCGGTCAACGCCATGCACGACAGCTTCAATCCGCTGGGCGGGCTGGTGACGCTGATGGACATGTTCGTCAACGTGTCCTTTGGGGGTATTGGTGTCGGTCTGATCGGCTACCTGCTGTATCTGATGCTGGCCGCCTTTATCGGTTCGCTGATGATCGGCCGAGCACCCGAATTGCTGGGCAAGCCGCTGGAAACCCGTGAAATTCGCTGGATCTCGCTGGCGATCCTCGCCCAGCCCCTGATCATCCTCAGTTTGACGACGCTGACTGTGGCTTTTCCGGGCTTGGCCGGTAACTCCAACCCGTCGTTTCACGGCCTGTCCCAAGTGCTCTATGAATACACCTCGGCCTTCGCCAACAACGGCTCCGGATTCGAGGGGCTGGCTGACGACACGCCCTGGTGGAACCTGACCTGCGTCGTGGCGCTTCTGGTCGGGCGCTTCCTGCCCATGCTCGCCCCGCTGGCGGTTTCCGCTTGGCTGGCCGGCAAGCGTACCGCTCCTACAGGGCGAGGCAATCTGGCCATGGACAGCGGCGCCTTCGTCGGCCTCACTGCAGGCGTCATCGTCATTATAAACCTGCTGGGCTTCCTGCCGGTGTTGGTGCTTGGCCCGGTCGCAGAACAGCTGGCACTCGGCTTCTGAGGGAGAAAAGGCACCATGTCCACCTCAACCCAAACCCGCTCTGCGACGCATCGCGAACCGAGGCGCCTCCACTGGGGCGGCCTGATCAAGGCCGCCTTCCTTCGCCTGGGACCGCGCTCTCTGGCCCGCAACCCGGTGATGGCCGTGGTCGGCATCGGCACTCTTGTCTGTGCCCTTTACACCGGCCAGGCGACTGCCAGGGGAGAAAGCCTCGCCTTCGCCCTGGCAGTGACCCTGGTCCTGCTGGCGACCGTGTTGTTCGCCAATGGCGCGGAGGCGCTGGCTGAGTCCCGGGGCAAGGCTCATGCCGGCAGCCTATGGGCCACGCGTGGCCAGCTCAGGGCAAGCAAGTTACTAAAGGATGATCACGAAGCCATGGTGGCCGCCGACACGCTGCGACGCGGCGACCGTATCAGGGTCGTGGCTGGCGAGCTGATTCCCGCAGATGGCGAGATCGTCGAGGGAGCCGGTTCGATCAACGAGTCTGCGGTGACCGGCGAATCTGCCCCCGTGTTGCGTGAAGCAGGCACCGATAGCAGCGGCGTCAGTGCCGGGACCCAACTGCTGTCAGACGAGTTAATCATTGAAGTCCGTGTCGGCCCGGGCGAGTCGCTGCTGGACCAGATGATCGCCCTGGCCGAAGGTGCCTACCGTCAGAAAACACCCAATGAACTTGCCCTGACAGTGCTGCTCGGTACCCTGACACTGATGTTCCTGATCGTCGTGGTGACCTTGGTGCCTATGGCGGAATTCGTCGGCATCACGCCATCGCCGGTCATGCTCGTCGCGCTGTTGGTCTGCCTGATACCCACCACTATCGGCGGTCTGCTGCCAGCCATCGGGATCGCCGGTATGAAACGGGCGATGCGCGCCAACCTGATCGCCAAGTCCAGCAAGGCAGTCGAGATCGCCGGCAGCATCGATACTCTGCTGCTCGATAAGACCGGAACCATCACACTGGGTGACCGTCGCGCTACTGAATTCGCGCCCTGCGACAAGATCGCCCTTGGTCGGTTGCGCGACGTGGCGTATCTCTGCTCACTGGACGACCCGACCCCGGAGGGGCGTTCTATCGTATCACTCGCCAGGGATCAAGGCGCATGGCCCCTTTAGACGCCATTGTGCATGCAATGACAATGGTCGCTACAGGCGGCTTCGCTAACAGCGATGCTTCTTTCGGAGCCTATAATAACCAGCCTGAAATTCTTTGGCTGGCTTCGCTATTCATGCTCTGCGCTTCACTTCCCTTCGTCTTGTATATCCGTGCGATCAGGGAAACACGGACTGCGATCTGGCATGACCAGCAAGTAAGAGGACTTATTTATTTTTTAGCAATAGTTATCGTGCTTTTAACGGTCTATAGGATTTTAAAAGGCAGCGATCCATTTGATGCATTGACCCATGTAACCTTCAACGTTATTTCTATCGTAAGCACGACGGGATATGCTTCGGAGGACTACACTACTTGGGGGGCCTTATTCGTCACCGCTTTCTTTTATCTGACCTTTGTTGGCGGGTGCAGTGGCTCCACTAGCGGCGGGATGAAAATATTTCGATTTCAAATCAGCCAAGTAGCGCTGGCCAACCAGCTACGCAGTTTAGTACATACTAACGGGTTCTTTCCCCAACGCTATAATGGGCGTCGACTTCAAGATGATGTTGTGCGCGGTGTTATCGATTTTTTCTTTTTCTTTTTCTTTTTCTTTTTCTTTTTCTTTTTCTTTTTCTTTTTCTTTTTCTTAACGATTGCCGGTCTTGCTCTCGGATTGGCAATGATGGGGTTGGATATGTTGACCGCCCTGTCTGGCGCAGCAACGGCTGTTGCAAACGTAGGCCATGGTTTAGGCGACATTATTGGCCCTGCTGGGAACTTTACTTCCTTGCCTGATCCAGCAAAATGGCTCCTTTGTATAGGGATGTTAATGGGTCGTTTGGAAATACTAACTGTAGTAGTTCTTTTCACCCGCACGTTTTGGAGGAAATAAGTAAAAGCCTTTACGCTCATGCGCGCTCTGCTGAGCGCGCAAATATAGAAGACTAGCTAGTCTGAGCATAGACCGTCAGGTAAGGCCATACAGTAGGAGAAGTCAGCACAGCGGCATGAACCTTAACAGTGCCTTTCAAAACCTACCTTGAAGCTTGTTCAGACAGATCAGCGAGCATCCCAGCAGCGTGAAGGCATAATGAATATCGACACGGCGCTCATAGCGTATAGCCAACCGCCTCATTCGCCCCAGCCAGGCAAAGGTCCGCTCGACAACCCAGCGATGGCGTCCGAGTCGTTGACCATCCTCCACGCCCCGGCGAGCAATGCGAGGCTGGATGCCGCGAGCCTGACATGACCGGCGGCAACGTCGGTGATCGTAAGCT
>NZ_KB900003.1 GCF_000378505.1 Modicisalibacter luteus DSM 23508
CCTTTCTCAGCGAGCCGAGAAAAACCCCAACAGAAACAGCGCCTTGCGCCACCTTCACCGCCAACCACGTATGCCCGTCGTTGGCAGCGGATGCGTACTTTACGGATCTCGAGGCTCGCTGACAAGCCCTGTGTCATAAAATATTTGCGGGTACGTCATACCCTCGTCATATCTTCGAATGCGACTTTATCCACAACTGGTGTCTTGCCCCGCCATGTCACCGGGTGTGGATAACAAAAACGCCCGCACGAAGCGGGCGTTTGCAGGAAGGCGGTCTTCACTCGCCGGGCTTTTCGGTAGTTGCCTGATCCGGTGCCGGCTGGCCCTTGAGCTTGCGCATGGTAGCCATCGCCGGGCCCGATACTACATAACAGCCGAACAGGATAAGCAGCATTACAGAGGGTTCCAGCGAGATCACCACGAAGCCCAGCACAATCGCCAGCAAGGCAACGAAGGGAACGGGCCCCTTGAGATCGATTTCCTTGAAACTGTAGTAGCGGATGTTGCTTACCATCAGCACCCCCGTAGCTGCGACCACCAGCGTCATCAACAGCTTGAAGGGGAACGCTTCGGCGTCGAAGCTATGGAATACCCAGACGCATCCAGCGACAAGCGCGGCCGCCGACGGACTAGGCAGGCCGATGAACCACTTCTTGTCGGTGGAGCCGATCTGCACGTTGAAGCGCGCCAGGCGGAGAGCGGCACAAGCCACATACACGAAGGCGGCAATCCAGCCAACCTTGCCAACGTCCTGCAATATCCAGGTGAAGGCGACCAGCGCCGGTGCTACGCCAAAAGAGAGCATATCGGCCAGACTGTCGTACTCGGCGCCAAAGGCGCTCTGAGTGTTCGTCATCCTGGCTACACGACCATCAAGGCCGTCGAGCACCATCGAAACGAATATTGCCACCGCCGCCGCCGTGAAGTCGCCATTGATGGCAGCAACCACCGCAAAGAAACCGGAAAACAGTGCCGACGTCGTGAACAAGTTGGGCAACAGATAAATGCCCCGACGCCGGACTTTCTTGCCGTTCTCGACCGTTTCCTCGACGACGTCAGTTTCCCGCGCGAACTCCGAGAATTCGGAACTGAACTGGTGCGTGGAAGAATCGGATTCGGGGTGCTTACTGTCCTGAGTCATAGAGTCTCGTCGTCCGTTGCCATACCAGAGCATGAGTTTGCATTCTACACCCTGCCGCCCCTAACGATAGGCACTGACACAGCCCTTGCGCCAATCCGAAACGACAAAGGCGCGGAAATCCGCGCCTTTGTCCGGCCTTGCCAACTGGCGATACTGATTAGTTCTTGCTCTTGTCGACCAGCTGATTGGCAGCGATCCAGGGCATCATGGAGCGCAGCTTTTCACCGACCTGCTCGATCGGATGCTCTGCGTTAAGACGACGACGGGCATGCATCGAGGGGTAGTTGGTGTTGCCTTCCTGAATGAACATCTTGGCATATTCGCCAGTCTGGATACGCTTGAGCGCATTGCGCATCGCGGCACGGGATTCGTCATTGATGACTTCGGGACCCGTAACATATTCGCCATACTCCGCATTGTTGGAGATGGAGTAGTTCATGTTGGCGATGCCGCCCTCGTACATCAAGTCGACAATCAGCTTCAACTCGTGCAAACACTCGAAGTAGGCCATTTCCGGCGCATAACCCGCTTCGGTCAGGGTTTCGAAACCAGCCTTGACCAGTTCGACAGCACCGCCACAGAGTACAGCCTGCTCACCGAACAGGTCGGTTTCGGTCTCATCCTTGAAGGTGGTCTCGATGATACCGGTACGACCGCCGCCGATTGCCGCTGCATAGGACAAGGCAATTTCCTTGGCCTGGCCGGAAGCGTCCTGCTGAATCGCGATCAGGTCGGGAATGCCACCCCCCTTGGCGAACTCGGAGCGCACGGTATGACCCGGCGCCTTGGGCGCGATCATGATCACGTCGAGATCGCTACGCGGCACGATCTGGTTGTAATGAATGTTGAAACCATGCGCGAAGGCCAGTGTCGCGCCCTGCTTCAGGTTGGGTTCGATCTCGCTCTCGTAAATGGCCTTCTGGTTTTCATCGGGGGCCAGCACCATGACCACATCCGCTTCACGGCTGGCATCAGCGACCGTAGCGACCTTGAGACCAGCGGCTTCGGCCTTCTTGGCAGAAGACGACCCGGCACGCAGTGCAACAGTAACGTCGACACCGGACTCCTTGAGGTTGTTGGCGTGGGCATGGCCCTGAGAACCGTAACCGACGATAACGACCTTCTTGGCCTGGATGAGCGAAAGGTCACAATCCTTATCGTAATAAACGCGCATGTCTGGGACTCCAATCAGCAAAAGTGGGAATGTGTCAGCGTTGATGGCCGCGCTATCTTGTGTAGCGCTGGTGTCTTGGCAATGGCAGCCACGATACGACAGACATTGCATTGCGTAAAACGCTATATTTGCAATGTAACGATTCAAAAAGTGAAAAACTCATGGACCTGCGCCCGCTACGCCACTTCCTGATACTGGCTGACACATTGCACTTTGGACGCGCCAGCGATGCCTGTCATGTCAGCCCATCCACGCTGAGCCGAACCGTACAACAACTGGAGGATAGCTTGGATGTGCGCCTTTTCGAGCGCGACAATCGCACCGTGCAGCTGACCCGAGAAGGCCGCCTGTTTCAGCAATATGCACGCGATGCCCTTGAACAGTGGGAACTGCTGCGCCATTCACTGATGGAGGAAGCCGGGGCCCTTGCTGGCGAAATCAGCATCTATTGCTCGGTCACGGCGAGCTACAGCTTCCTATATGAACTCCTGAGCGAGTTTCGCCTGCGCTACCCGCGCATCGAACTCAAGCTTCACACCGGCGACCCTGCCGATGCCATTGGCCGCGTGCTGAGCGGTGACGAGGACATGGCAATCACGGCCCGCCCCGAAACCTTACCCACCCAGCTCGCCTTCAAGCCCATTGCGGTATCTCCCCTGGTATTCATCGCTCCCAGCGAAGCGGCCGACTGGCTCCCGGCCTCGACAGCCCGCCCTAGCGCCGAGGAGTGGTCACGCGCCCCGATGATCCTCTCGGAATCGGGCCTGGCCCGCGAACGCGCCGATGCCTGGTTTCGCAACCTGGGGGTGAAGCCTCACATTTATGCCCAGGTCGCCGGCAACGAGGCCATCGTCAGCATGGTCGGGCTGGGCTTCGGTATCGGCGTGGTTCCCAAGATCGTGCTCGATAACAGCCCTTTGGCCGGCCGCGTGCGTCTACTCGATGTTCAACCGGAACTGCCCCCCTATGACGTGGGCCTGTGCGTTACCGAAAAGAAGCTTCGCAACCCGTTGATTCGAGCCCTGTGGGAACAGACAGCGGCATGACGTGACAGGCAAGAAAAAAGCCGCTCCGAAGAGCGGCTTGAATCGATCAATGTATAAGCCTAAAGGCTCAATATCTTGTCGCCTCGCGAGATTCCCGACACCCCGGTACGCGCTACCTCAAGGATGCCGATGGGTGCCATAGCCTGCAGGAAGGCGTCCAGTTTACCGGCATCGCCAGTGATCTGGACGGTGTAGACGCTCGGAGTGACATCGACGATCTGGGCACGGAAGATATCTGCCGTGCGCTTGACCTCATCGCGCTGCGCGCCCAACGCCTTGACCTTTACCAGCATCAACTCGCGTTCGATATGGTTGCCCTCGGTCAGGTCGACCAGCTTGACCACATCGATCAGCTTGTTGAGATGCTTGGTGATCTGCTCGATCACCCGGTCGTCCCCCACCGTGGTCACGGTCAGGCGCGACAGGGTGCTATCTTCGGTTGGCGCCACGTTCAGCGACTCGATGTTGAAGTTGCGCTGAGAGAACAGCCCCACCACGCGGGACAGGGCGCCGGGTTCGTTTTCCATCAGGATCGAAATGATATGGCGCATCAGGTCCGCTCCGTCTTCGAAAGCAGCATGTCACGCATGGAGCCCAGGGGCACCTGCATCGGATAGACGTGCTCGCGTGGATCGACATAGATGTCGAGGAACACCAGCTCGTCCTTGTGGGCGAAAGCCCGCTCGAGCGCCGGCTCGAGATCCTCGTGACGTTCCACTTTCAGGGCGGTGAAGCCATATGCCTCGATCAGCTTCTGGAAATCCGGCAGTGACTCCATATAGGAGTGGGCATGACGGGACTTGTAGTTCAAGTCCTGCCACTGGCGCACCATACCCAGTGAGCCGTTGTTGAGGTTGACGATTTTCACGCCGACCCCGAACTGCTTACACGTCGACAGCTCCTGCATCATCATCTGGAAACTGCCTTCGCCAGTAATGCAGATCACGTCATCGTCCGGATAGCTGAGCTTGATGCCCATGGCTGCCGGGAAGCCGAAGCCCATGGTGCCCAAACCACCTGACGTAATGAAACGATTGGGCTTGTCGAACTTGTAGTACTGAGCAGCGAACATCTGGTGCTGCCCGACATCGGTGGTTACGAATGCTTCGCCGCGGGTGACACGGCACAAGGTCTCGACTACCTGCTGGGGCTTGAGCGGCTCGCCGGGCTCGGACGGATCGTAGAGCTTGCCGCGCCGTTCCTCGCGCCATCCTTCGATCTTGTCCCACCACTCGGAGAGCGCATCCGGATTGGCCGGCTCACGCCCCTGGACGAGGCTGATCATCTCATCGATGACACTACCCGCCGGCCCGACGATCGGCACATCGGCACGTACGGTCTTGGAAATCGAACTGGGATCGATATCGACGTGAATGATCTTGGCAGTCGGACAGAACTTCGAAGTGTTGTTAGTGACGCGGTCGTCGAAGCGAGCCCCGATGGCGACAATCAGGTCGGCATGGTGCATGGCCATGTTCGACTCATAAGAGCCGTGCATGCCCAGCCAGCCCAGCGACTGCCGGTCACTCTGCGGGTAGGCGCCAATGCCCATCAGTGTCGTGGTGATCGGATAGCCCAAACGTTGAACCAGGTCGGTCAGCCCCTCGCAGGCCTGTCCTGTAACCACGCCGCCCCCGGTATAGAAGACGGGGCGACGCGCCTTGAGCATCATTTCCACGGCCTTCTTGATCTGGCCGGTGTGGCCGCGAGTGACCGGGTTGTAAGAGCGCAGCTTGACCTTCTTGGGATAAACGTACTCGTAGCGCTCGGTGGGGGCGGTCATGTCCTTGGGTATATCGACCACCACCGGTCCCGGGCGCCCCGAAGCCGCAAGATAGTAGGCCTTCTTGAGGACCGTCGGGATTTCCGACGGGTGACGAATCGAGAAGCTATGCTTCACGATCGGCCGGGTCACGCCGACAATGTCGGTTTCCTGAAAGGCATCCTCACCGATCAGGTGGCTGGCGACCTGCCCGCACAGTACGACCATCGGGATCGAATCCATGTAGGCCGTGGCGATGCCGGTGACGGCATTGGTCGCGCCAGGCCCCGACGTGACCAGCACGGTCCCGGGCTTGCCCGAAGCACGGGCATAGCCATCGGCGGCATGGGTCGCGGCCTGTTCATGACGTACGAGAATATGTTTAACATCGTCCTGACGGAACAGCGCATCGTAGATATGCAACGCCGCTCCGCCCGGGTAGCCGTAGATATATTCAACGCCCTCATCCTTCAGGAAGCGGGCGATCATATCGGCGCCGGAAAGCAGTTCCACAGTTGGTATCTCCCCTGGAGGTCTCGAGTGCCAATTCGCCCCCTGGCGCGGTGGCGAATATCGAGTGCGGCGGTACGCCGCTGCCGGTCATTGCCGGCACCTGATGCCAAACCCTGGCGTTGTCCGGCCCGGATAGGGCCTGCACTCTTCATCGCGACGGATCGCCGCGTCGGGGGTTAGGCCAGGCCAGGCGGTTAGCCCGGGCCCGGAAAAATCCTTAACAGGCGGGTAGAGGTCAGCGGACCTACCCTTCACGCAGCATTCGGGGATCGCCCGTCAGCGCCACGCCCATGAATCAGGAACGGACAAGATTCCAACAGCCTCCGGCCGCTGTCAACCGTGAATCCACGGCCAAGCCCACAAAGCGCAGCCTTATCGGGCCATTGAATATGAACATTTCGCCATAAGCTTGAAGGCCAAGCTGACTTCTTCATACTTTGTCAGATGCCACTTAGACCAAAGTCTAACCCGAAGGGAGGTAAGTGATGCGGGGTGCGATGCATAACAGGTGGCCACTACAGTCCTTCGATACGCGACAAGGCGGTACAGCCTGCATGCCGGGGCATCACCAGGATAGTAGCGCCTGCGTAAAGCCACTGGAGAACCTCGCGACACCTCTCGAGGCGCATATAACACTGCCGCCAAATCTGCTGTGGGGCGAGTTGTTCTATGCCATTCAGGAACGCCAGATATTCACGGACAGCAAGACGTTCGTGGATCTGGTGCCTTGCAGCGAACCTGAAACGATCCTTGACGAATATCACCGTATCAAGGCGGATCCCGGCTTCGACGATGCTGTGCTCAAGACCTTCGTCGAGACGCATTTCGCCTCGGATGCTCTACCCGATGAGGTCTACTGTGCCGAGCCGGGACGCGCTATCGAGACACATATCGATGCCTTGTGGTCGGCGCTGACCCGCCATCCCCGGCGCGAGGCGCCACCGCTGGCGTCGCGTCTGCGTCTGCGCTATCCGTACCTGATCCCCGGTGGACGCTTCAACGAGATCTATTATTGGGACTCGTACTTCATCATGCTCGGCATGGAGGAAAGTGGCCGGCACGATCTGGCCTGCAATCTGGTGCATAACCTTGCCCACCTGATTCGCGAATACGGTCACGTGCCCAACGGCAACCGTACCTACTACCTGACCCGCTCGCAGCCTCCCATGTTCTCGAGCATGGTCAAGCGCCTCGCCGAACAGCACGATCACCACGCGTATCAACGCTTCCTGCCGGAAATGGAGCGGGAGTACGCTTACTGGATGGATGGAGAGGAAGGTCTGGCGCCCGGCCATGCTCACCGACGCCTGGTCAGGCTGGACGACGGCACGTTGCTCAACCGATACTGGGATGATCTGTGCATTCCGCGCCAAGAAGCCCACCACGAGGATGTCGGCACGGCCGAGACCGGCTCACGCCCGCACATCGACGTCTGGCGAAATTTGCGTGCCGGTGCGGAAAGCGGCTGGGACTATTCTTCACGCTGGCTGGCCGATGGAGCCGTGCTAAACACGATCCGCACGACAGACATCCTGCCGGTGGACCTGAACACCCTGCTACACCATCTCGAGGCGACTCTGGCCCATGCCCATGCGCTCAACGGCCAGCATGACCGGGCAGATCACTATCGCAAGCGGGCCGATGCCCGCCACGAGGCAATTCACACCTATTGCTGGGACGAGGCCCAGGCACGCTTCGGCGATTACCTGTGGCAAGAAGACGCCCTGACCGGCAGTATCCATGGTGCCATCGCGTTTCCGCTGTATTATGGAATCGCCACGCCTCGCCAGGCCGAGCTTACGGCCAGGCTGCTCGAGCGCGAGCTGCTCCAGGCAGGGGGCTTGGCGGCGACGAATCGGCGAACCGGCCAGCA
Source organism: Modicisalibacter luteus DSM 23508 (assembly GCF_000378505.1). GTDB lineage: Bacteria > Pseudomonadota > Gammaproteobacteria > Pseudomonadales > Halomonadaceae > Modicisalibacter > Modicisalibacter luteus. The sequence goes on from NZ_KB900003.1 coordinate 7,510, forward strand.
GTGGGATGCGCCCAATGGCTGGGCCCCGCTGCAGTGGGTCGCTATCAATGGCCTGCGCGACTATGGCGAACATGCCTTGGCACGCACCATCGCCGAACGCTGGATTGCCACCAACCTGCAACGCTACACACAAGAGCACAAACTGCTCGAAAAATACGATGTCTTCACCAACCGTCACGCTGGCGGCGGGGAATACCCGGCCCAGGATGGGTTCGGCTGGACCAATGGCGTGCTGCGCAAGCTGATGGCGCTCTATCCTCGATCCGAGTCAGCTCCCGACCTGTCCTCTGCCTTTGCCTGATGATGCAATAACGACACCTGCCTCCACTTAAGCGCTAAACATAAAAAGACCCGCCTGGTGGCGGGCCGAAAAAGGTCGTAGGACGCGACCGGAAACGGTTACTTGCTGAAGACCAGATGGCTATCCTCGGCGGCCACACGGATGGTGTCGCCGGAAGTAAACCGGCCAGACAGCAAGTCCTGCGCCAGCGGGTTCTCGATCCGGCTCTGGATAGCGCGCTTGAGTGGACGCGCGCCGAAGACCGGATCGAAGCCCACCACTGCCAACTGAGCCATGGCATCGTCGCTGACCTCGAGTTTGAGGTCGCGCTCGGCCAGCCGTTGCCGCAGACGATCGAGCTGAATGTTGGCGATCGCTTGGATCTGCTCCTGCCCCAGAGCATGGAAGACCACCACCTCGTCGATACGGTTGATCAGCTCGGGACGGAAGTGAGCACCCACCACTTCCATGACCGCATCTTTCATCTGGGCGTAGTCGTTATCGTCGCCACCGAAACGCTGGATGATGTCGGAGCCCATGTTCGAGGTCATGACGATTACCGTGTTGCGGAAGTCCACGGTCCGCCCTTGGCCATCAGTCAAACGACCATCCTCCAGGACCTGCAGAAGGATGTTGAAGACGTCCGGGTGCGCTTTCTCAACCTCGTCGAGCAGTAGCACCGAGTATGGCTTGCGGCGCACGGCCTCAGTCAGATAGCCGCCTTCCTCATAGCCGACGTACCCCGGCGGTGCACCTATCAGGCGAGCCACGGAGTGCTTTTCCATGAACTCGGACATGTCAATGCGCACCATGGCCTCCTCGGTATCGAAGAGGAAATTGGCCAATGACTTGCACAGCTCGGTCTTGCCTACCCCGGTCGGCCCGAGGAACAGGAACGAACCGTTCGGCCGATTGGGGTCGGCGAGCCCGGCCCGTGAGCGACGCACCGCGTTGGCCACGGCATTGACCGCCTCGTCCTGGCCGATGACCCGTTCGTGCAGCGCCTCTTCCATACGCAGCAGCTTCTCGCGCTCCCCTTCGAGCATCTTGGCCACCGGAATCCCGGTCCAACGCGACACAACCTCGGCGATTTCCTCCTCAGTGACGTTGGAGCGCAGCAGCACGTGCTGTGACGGATCGCTCTTTCCATCCCCCTCGCCGGCTTCGACGATCTTCTTCTCTAGCGAGGGGATGACTCCGTACTGCAACTCGGACATGCGCCCCAAGTCGCCTTGGCGACGCGCCGCCTCGAGGTCGATGCGCGCCTGTTCGAGCTCGGCTTTGAACTGCGCAGCGCCCTGGATGCTGGCCTTCTCGGACTTCCATACTTCGTCGAGATCAGAGTACTCGCGCTCCAACTCGCCTATCTGCTCTTCGAGGTTTTCCAAGCGCTTTCGCGAGGCCTCGTCGGTCTCCTTCTTCAGCGCCTCGCGCTCCATCTTGAGCTGGATCAGCCGGCGGTCGAGGCGATCCATCTCCTCAGGCTTGGAATCGAGTTCCATACGGATTCTAGAGGCCGCCTCGTCGATCAGGTCGATGGCCTTGTCAGGCAGCTGGCGATCGGTAATGTAGCGGGTCGACAGCTTGGCCGCAGCGATGATCGCGCCATCGGTAATGTCGACGCCGTGGTGCACCTCGTAGCGCTCTTTGAGGCCACGCAGAATGGCCACGGTGTCCTCTTCGCTGGGCTCATCCACCAGCACCTTCTGGAAGCGCCGCTCGAGCGCGGCATCCTTCTCGATATACTTACGATACTCGTCGAGTGTCGTGGCGCCCACACAGTGCAGCTCGCCGCGCGCCAGCGCAGGCTTGAGCATATTGCCGGCGTCCATCGAGCCTTCCGCCTTACCGGCACCGACCATGGTGTGCAGCTCGTCGATGAACAGGATCACCCGGCCCTCTTCCTTGGCTAGCTCGTTGAGCACCGCCTTCAGGCGCTCCTCGAACTCGCCGCGGAACTTGGCGCCGGCCAGCAGCGCCCCCATGTCCAGTGACAAGACGAGCTTGTCCTTGAGGCCTTCCGGCACCTCACCGTTGATGATGCGCTGGGCCAGTCCTTCGACGATCGCCGTCTTGCCGACGCCGGGCTCGCCAATCAGCACCGGATTGTTCTTGGTGCGTCGCTGTAGAACCTGAATAGTGCGGCGAATCTCGTCATCGCGGCCGATTACCGGATCAAGTTTGCCCTCGGCGGCTCGCGCGGTGAGATCGAGGGTATATTTCTCGAGCGCTTCACGACTTTCCTCGGCGCTGGCGTCGTCAACCCTGGCACCGCCGCGCAAGCTGTCAATGGCCGCCACGACACTCTTCTTGGATAAGCCGGCCTGAGTCAGCACCTTGCTGATGGCATGATTCATTTCCAGTGCCGCAAGCAGAACCAGCTCGCTGGCGATGTATTGGTCGCCACGGGCCTGGGCTTCACGATCGGCCAGGTTGAACAGACGTGCCAGGTCCTGGCTCATGGTTACATTGCCATCGAACTGGCCGACCTTGGGCAGGTTGTCGAGATACTGAGCCAAGCCGTCACGCAGCCGTGCGACATCGCCACCGGCCTTCTGGATGAGCCCCTTGATACCGCTATCGCGGGCCTCGAGCAGAGCCGTCAATACATGCCCTGGATCGAGCTGATTGTGGCCCCGCCCCACGGCGAGCGACTGAGCCTCGGCCAGAGCATTTTGCAGCTTGCTGGTCATGCGATCGATTCGCATTGAAAACCTCCATTGGGGTGATGACACGTTCTGACGCGCCACAGTCCCTGTTTCATGTTGACTTACTCTATGGAGGTATGATGGGCATGTTTCAAGCCGCCCAGTTGGGAAAAGCTCCCAACCTTGATTGGTATCAATAGGTCGCTAACCTAAGGGGAACGACACGCTTCGCATGCCCGCCACAACAACGCACGAAGGGACACGATCATGCAACGCCGAGCAAGGAATGCCGGGTGGCCTCTGGCCGCAGCACTCACTTTCTGCCTGGCCGGGCTGCCTGACAGCGGGGCCGCCGACACACCATTGCCGTCTTCTCCCACCCGGGAGACGGTCAGCATTCCACCGCCCCCGGACCTGCTATGGGAAGACCTGTTCTTCGACGTCCAGACCCGAGGCATCTTCGAGGACAGCAAGACCTTCGTCGACCTGATCCCCACGCAGCCGGCCCCAGCCGTACTGGAGGATTACGAGCGCTTCGCCGAGTCTCCCGCATATACCAGCGACGCGGCCCTGCGTAGTTTCGTCGAGGAGCATTTCCGGACCGACCAGGCCGAGGCACATGCCCCGCTACAGGAAGGCCAACCGGTCATCGAGCATATCGATGCGCTTTGGCCCGTGCTTACGCGTGAGCCCGACACACGTGAGAGCCGCTGGTCCTCGCGCCTGCCACTGCCATACGCCTATGTCGTGCCAGGTGGCCGCTTCAACGAGATCTACTACTGGGATTCCTACTTCACCATGCTTGGCCTGCTCGAGAGCGGTCTGCAGGAGCGGGTACGCGACATGGCAAACAACTTCGCTTACCTGATCGAGGAATACGGTCATATCCCCAACGGCAATCGAACCTACTACCTGACCCGTTCACAGCCGCCCTTCTTCGCCAGCATGGTCGATCTGGTGGCAACGTTCGAAGGAAGCGCTGCCTACATCCGCTATTTGCCTGCGCTGCAGACCGAGTATGACTACTGGATGGAAGGCGCCGAGACACTGGCCCCGGGCGAGGCCTACCGGCGCGTGGTGCGCCTGGACGATGGACGCCTATTGAACCGCTACTGGGATGACGCCAATACGCCACGTCAGGAATCGTTCAGCGAGGACTTGGCGACGGCAGACGAGAGTGAGCGACCAGCGGTCGATGTCTGGCGTGACCTGCGGGCGGGCGCCGAAAGTGGCTGGGACTTCTCGTCACGCTGGTTGGCCGATGAAGCGACACTGGCCACCATACGCACCACCGACATCGCCCCCGTGGATCTCAACAGCCTGCTCTATCATCTGGAACGGACCCTGGCCAAGGCCCATGCCCTCGATAGCCAGCATGATCTAGCGAGGGAGTACCGCCAACGTGCCGATGCCCGCCGCCAGACGATTCGCGACGTCTTGTGGAGCGAAGCGGACCAGGCCTTCGGTGACTACCTTTGGCGACAGGATCGGTTGACCGGCACCCTGAGCAGCGCCACCGCCTTTCCGCTGTTCTACGGTATTGCCGACGCCGAGCAGGCTGCGGCCACGGCGTTGACCTTGGAGCAGCACCTGCTGATGCCCGGCGGCCTGGTTTCCACTCTCAACAAGACCGGCCAGCAGTGGGATGCCCCCAATGGCTGGGCGCCGCAGCAGTGGATCGCCATAGAAGGACTGCGTCATTACGGCAACCAGCGCTTGGCGCGAATGATCGCCGAGCGCTGGATAGAGACCAACCTGACGCGCTATCGGGAGGAAGGCAAGCTGGTCGAGAAATACAACGTCATGGACAATCAGCGAGCCGGGGGTGGCGAATACCCAGCCCAGGACGGCTTCGGCTGGACCAATGGCGTATTACGCAAGCTGCTAACGCTCTACCCGAATGCATACGATCGACAAGCCGAGACGGCGAGCCGCGTGAGTTCATCAAGGTAGAGACGCCCCGGCGAGCACAGGCCAGGCAAGACAAACCAGGACGAGGATGTAACGCCACGAGAGTGCACGAGGCCGCGTTCAGCGCCGAGCGACCGATATGCAGCAATAGTGGTTAGCGTAGCCAGATGACACTGGCCATTCTTCCCGTCACGCCGTTATCACGCCGGTAGGAGTAGAAGCGGGATTCGCTTGCCGTGCAGAAGTGGCCCCCGCTGACATGCGAAACGCCCAACCGCTCTAGCCGCAGTCGTGCCAGGCGATAAAGATCGCCCATGTAATGACCTAGACGATAGGGACTGTGCTCGAAGGCGCTGGCGGCTTCGGGTTGGACCGCCACGAACGCATCGAAGACTTCCTTGCCGACTTCAAACTGGGCATTGGATATGGCCGGGCCAAGCCAGGCCATGACGTCATCTGGCGAACAGCCCAGTGCCGCCACGCTCGCTTCCAGCACGCCGCCAGCGAGGCTGCGCCAGCCGGCATGAGCCAAGCCCACTCGCGTCCCTCGACGATCGCACAGGAAAACCGGCAGACAATCCGCGGTGAGGATGACACAGGCATGCTGCGTGTCGAACGCCACGGCAGCATCGGCCCTGGGCGACGCTTCGGCGAACTCGGGCTGGTACTGCTGCACGACATTGGCGCCATGCACCTGATCGAGCCACAGCAGTGGGCGCCGGTCATCTAGTTGCTCGGTCAGCAGGTCGCGGCAGAGGGCAACCGTCGCTGGATCGTCACCGACATGCAGCGCCGGGTTGAAGGCGGCATAAGGCCCCTGGCTAGGGCCGGTTTCCCGTGTGGTAACGAAAGCCCCGACAGTGCTGGGGGCCGGCCAGTCGGGAAGCAACAGGGTCGGTTGGTCACTCATGCACGCTCCTCGCTATCGACTCGAAGGTAATCGAGCAACATCAGCAGATCGTCAGGCAAATCGGCACGAAATTCTATCGTTTCACCACGCCGAGGATGAATGAAGGCCAGCTTGCGTGCATGCAGCGCCTGACGCGGGAACTCACGTAATATTTCCTTGAGTGTCTCGGACGCGCCGGCCGGAACCTTGAAACGTCCACTATAGAGCGCGTCGCCGATCAGCGGAAAGCGCCGGTAGGCCATGTGGACACGGATCTGGTGAGTGCGCCCCGTTTCCAAGCGGCAACGCACATGGGTATGCCCGCGAAAACGCTCGGCGACCCGGTAATGCGTTACCGCCGGTTTGCCCGACTCGGTCACTGCTTGGCGCTTGCGGTCCTTGGGATGCCGGCCGATGGGTGCATCCACGGTCCCTCCGGCAGTCATAACGCCGATGACCACGGCATCGTACTCCCGCGATACGGTGCGTGCCTGCAATTGCTCGACCAGGGAGGTCTGCGCCGCCAGGGTCTTGGCCACGACCATCAGGCCACTGGTGTCCTTGTCGAGACGATGCACGATTCCCGCCCGCGGGATCGCCGCCAGTTGCGGGCAATGATGCAACACGGCATTGAGCAGCGTGCCGTCCGGGTTGCCCGCCGCCGGGTGCACCACCAACCCTGGCGGTTTATTGATGACCAACACGTCGTCGTCCTCGTGGACGATCTCCAGGTCAATGGCCTGGGGTTCCCAACGCGCCTCGGCTTCCAGCACGGCGTCAAGCGTCAGGCGCTCGCCCCCGTATACCTTGTCCTTGGGGCGGGCCTGGGCACCATCCAGCGTCAGCACGCCCTGCTTGATCCAGCTCTTGATACGCTCGCGGGAAAAGTCGGAAAACAGCTCCGCGGCGGCCTGATCGAGGCGCATGCCGACCATGGCATCGGGGATACGTTCGTCGCGATGAAGGGTTTCTGACATAGTGGGCGGATAGCCTGTGAGTTTCGCCCCTGCGGGCCTTTGCTTTATAGTGAGCCGGATTCGGCCGATTCGAGGCCCTGTACGACGCTCGGCGAACATTGGCCAGACGAGGCGGAAGACAGCAAAAAGCGGAGTTTACCTGAGGTGAACACGTAATTTGAGCCGTTTTTCCCAGCCGTAGGGTCGGGCGCGAACGATTCGTACACAGCCTAGCATGGCCCACTAGATTGCTCGATACGAGGATGACGATGCGCGTTTCTTCCCTTGCTGCCGTGGCACTGACCGCCGCCCTTCTAGCCGGCTGCGCCAGCAACGAGGTCGCCCCAGACCTGCAGGAACAAGAGCTTTACCAACAGGCCCAGACCTCACTGGATGCAGGGCGCTATACCCGGGCCGTCGATCAACTCGAAGCCTTGGATACCCGGTTTCCCTTCGGCAATTATGCCGAGCAGGCCCAGCTCGAGCTGATCTATGCCTACTATCAGGTCGACAACTGGGAAGCTGCCCGGGCTGCTGCCAGCCGTTTCATTCGCCTGCACCCGGATCACCCCCAGGTCGATTACGCCTACTACATGCGCGGCCTGGCCGCTTACCAGGCGGGACGCTTCAGCCTCGAGGGCATGGAACTGATCGATATTTCCAAGCGCGACCTGGGCGCCTCACGCGATGCCTATGTGGATTTCGGCGAGTTGGTGCGTCGCTATCCCGACAGTCCTTACGCCGCCGATGCACGCCAGCGCATCATTTACCTGCGTAACGTCATGGCGCGCCATGAGCTGCAGGTGGCTGACTTCTATCTTCGCAAGGGCGCCTATGTCGCTGCCGTCGAGCGCGGCCGCTGGGTAATCGAACACTATCCCCAGGCCACTGCCACGCGTGACGCCCTGGCAGTGATGGTCGAAGGCTATCTGGGCCTGGAAATGCGCGACCGTGCCCGGGAGGTGTTGGCCACCCTGATCGAGAACGACCCCAACAACGCGCGACTCAACGGGAACACCTTCGAGCCCGAGCACGTCGACGCCGAGCCGCTCAGACTGTAACCGCTTCGGGCTTCGCCGGGTGACACCGGCGAAGCCCGATACTCATGCGCCGGGCTGCCAACCGTTGACTACGGGGTAGCGCCGGTCACGCCCGAAGCCCCGTACCGTAACACGCACACCGATCGGTGCCTGGCGCCGCTTGTACTCGCTGCGATCCACCAGCTGCACCACCTTGTAGACGTCCTCGGACGAGAACCCGGCCTCAATGATCGACTCGGCGCTCATGTCGCCTTCGATATAGCGCTCGAGAATGGCGTCGAGGACATCGTAACCGGGCAGCGAATCGCTATCCTGCTGATCAGGTGCCAGCTCCGCCGATGGCGGACGCGTGATGACCCGTTCCGGAATCGCCGCGTCCTGCGTATTACGCCACTTGGCCAAACGGTACACCCACGTCTTGTAGACATCCTTCAACGCGTTGTAGCCCCCTACCATGTCGCCATAGAGCGTGGCGTAGCCGACCGCCATCTCGCTCTTGTTGCCGGTAGTAAGCACCATCAACCCCTTCTTGTTGGAGATCGCCATGAGCAGCACACCGCGACAGCGTGACTGCAGGTTCTCCTCGGTAATGTCCTTCTCGGTGCCGATAAAGCTTTCGGCAAGCGTCTCGGTGAATGCCTCGACCATCGGTGCGATCGGTAGCACCTCATAATGGACACCGAGCATGCGCGCCTGCTCGGCGGCATCGGCCTGGGAGATTTCCGCCGTGTAGTGGTAGGGCATCATGACCGCATGGACCCGCTCGGGACCCAGCGCATCCACAGCGATGGCCAGGGAAAGCGCCGAGTCGATTCCGCCCGACAGGCCAAGCACGACGCCCTTGAAGCCGCTTTTGTTGACGTAGTCACGCAGTCCGGTAACCAGCGCGCAGTACAGGTTATCCTCGGGCTCCGCCAACGGTTCGCACTCCCCGGGCTCGGGATGCCACACCCCGTCGCGATGCACGAAGCGCACCGGCATCAGCCCCACCTGCCAGTGCGGCGCCTGTACGCACAGCTTGCCCTCGGCGCTGACCACCAGTGATCCACCATCGAATACCAATTCATCCTGACCGCCGATCTGGTTGACATAGACCAGTGGCCGCTGGACTTCCCGAGCCCGCTCGGCCAGCAGATCGATACGCTCGGCAGCCTTGTTCTGATGGAAAGGTGAGGCATTGAGCGTCACCAGCACGTCGGCGCCCGCCTCCTCGGCCTGACGCACGGGCTTGCCTTCCCAGATGTCTTCGCAAACCAATACGCCCAGGCGTACACCTCGGTGCTCGATAACCAGCGGGCGGTTTCCGGAGGTGAAATAGCGACGCTCGTCGAATACCTGATAGTTGGGGAGCGCCTGCTTGGCGTATTCGCCCAGCCACTCACCGTTATAGAGCACCCCCGCCAGATTGTAGTAACCGCCCTCTCGGCGCCCTGGGTAGCCAACGATGACCATCACGTCTCGGGCCACCTTGGCGGCCATTCGCTGGCGGGCTTCGGCCAGACGGGTTTCCATCGAGGCGCGCAGTAGCAGATCCTCGGGGGGATAGCCGGTCAGGAATAGCTCGGGCAGCACCACGACATCGGCCTTGTGTTCGATGCGCGCCTCGCGAACAGCTTCAATGGCACGGTCGGTATTGCCGGGAATGTCACCGACCAGGGGGTCCAGTTGGGCCATTACCAGAGTCAGGTCTTGCATGACGAGTTGATTCCTTGAATTGGCTGGGGCGAGCGAGGTCTATAAGATAAGCGTCTCTACTCATTGTCCCGCAAGGTTTGCGCGGAGGCAAAACCACCAATAGGCACTAGGATGAATCTCTTGATTATACGTCTGGTCATCTTCGCGGTGCTTTTCTGGGCCGGCCTCAAGCTCTACCGGATGTACCGCGAATGGAAATTGTCGCAGGACGAGGAGACCCGACGTCAGCAGCAACTCGACAACGGCCGCATGGTGCGCTGCAGTTTCTGTCGGGTACATCTGCCAGAAGACGAGGCGCTGAGCCAGGACGGGCGCTGGTTCTGCAGTCGCGAGCACCGCGACCGCTTTCTCGAACAGCAGCCTCCGGCCTGATAGCTCTCGGATTCGTTAGACAAAACTCGGTCTAGACGGACAGACGATACGGCTCGGAGTCGACGATCGGCGTGCGGCCCAACAACTGATCCACTAGCAGGCGGGTCGATGCCGGCGCCAGTACCAGCCCGTTACGGTAGTGTCCGGCGTTGATGTGCAGTCCGTCGATACTCGGTACGGCGCCGATGAAGGGAATGCCATCCGGTGACCCTGGGCGCAACCCTGCCCAGTGCCGCTCCACCGAGCAATCCGACAGGGCGGGTATGATGCGCAGGGCACTATCGTGTAGCGACTCTCGCGCCTCGGCCGTGAGGCTCTTGTCGTAGCCCGTATCCTCAAGTGTCGATCCGGCCAGGATGCGACCGTCATTGCGCGGGATGACGTAACGGCCATCCATCAGTACCACACGCTCCACCAGCCCCAACGGTGCCTTGAAAAGAATCATTTGTCCCTTCACGGGGCGTACCGGCACACTCACTCCTGCGGTTTCCAGTAATTGGCCGGCCCAGGCTCCACCACACACGATCACGCACTCGGCATTGAACCGTTCCTCTCGGCTGGCCACACCACTGACACGCCCCCTCTCGATCACTAGGCGCTCGACCGCAACCCCCTCTCGAAGCTCGACCCGGGACATCGCTGACAGACGGGCACGCAAGGCCTGCGCCAGCCGAGGATTACGGATGCTGCCCAAGGTGGGCATCCACAGGCCACTCGCGAATCCCGGCGCGGCCTGAGGCTCCTTGGCGTAGAGGAAGTCGGCGCCCACCCGTTCCAGCGGCTTGCCCACCTCGCGCGCCCAGTCCAGCGCCCGGCCTTCGTCATCGACCCGCAAATAGAGCAGCCCCTTTTGGCGATACTCGGGATCGATGCCCGTCTCTTCCAGCAAGCGCAGCGATAGCTCGGGGTAGAAGCCTTCGGACCAGCGTGACAACTGAGAAATGGGCATGCTGTAGCGCCAGGGATACAACGGCGAGACGATCCCGCCCCCTGCCCAGGATGCCTCTTTCCCGCACTCGCCCCGCTCGACTAACGTCACCCGATGGCCGGCATCGGCCAGTTGCAGGGTGGTCATCATGCCAATGACACCACCGCCCACTACCAGAAAATCTCTCACGACAGGTTCCGTCCTCGCTTATATGGGTTTCTGCCTGCACCACGCACAATGCAACGATGCGAAAAGATACCACTCACGCCCCGTGGATGCCCCCCGGTGCTACACTGCGAAACCGGCCCCACCAGATAAACTCGGTGCAGAGCGGGTTTACTCTGATCGGGCTACTAGTGGCCATTGCAGTGCTCGTTGTTATGGTGACTTGGGCGGTGCCGAGCTACCAGCAGTTCGTGGCGAGGAATGAGCTATCCGTCGAAGTGATGCGCTTGAGAACGGCGCTAGCACAAGCTAAAAACACAGCCATCACACGCCGAGGGACGATAACAGTGTGCCCAAGCCATGATCAGGTAGAATGCTTGGCGGACTGGGCGGCACCGTTAATGATTCTGGAAGGTCGCGCGGAGGGTGGCTATCGGAAAGGCACCGAGACGATATTGCGAGTCCTCTCGGCGAGTGATGTCGCCAGTATCACATTTCGCAATGATTACCGCTATGTGCGTTTTCCCTCGACGGGCTGGCCTAGAGGATATAACGGCACGTTTGATATTTGTGGGCGTGGCGGTCAAGGCGTTCAGTTAATCATGAGCAATCTGGGGCGAATCAGGCATGAGCATACCAACTGCTGATTCATTCTACCGTTTCACTCCATTTTATGATTAATGGTTTACTGGGCTTACGCTGACTCTCATTGTTCACCGACCAGAACTCGCCAGCTTCATCCAAAAGTGCGTATGCCATGTCCAGTGACGCTGCGTTGTATAGATATGTCGCATTGCCGCCGCCAGAAAACTCCAGGTTCGCAGATATGTATGCCGGCTCATCACTATTATCAACCTCATATGGCGAAACCAGCAGGGCGCCACTGAATACACCTCGCCCACCGCCAGAAACCGTATAGTTCCCGAGCACAATCAATAGTCCCTCAAAAGAGGGAGTTCCGCTCAGGTCAGCATTGCCATTCACTACCATAATTCCCGAGCCACTAAAGTTTCCCCGCCCTTGGTTGAAATCGCCATCGATAAAAGTGATCTGAGGGTTACCTTCAGAACCAGCAGAGGGGTCGGTGACACTTTTTGCATAGTAGACATCTGCTTCAGCCCTGAGCAGCTCTACAAAGCTAGAAAATTTACTGGCATCAGTCAGCAGTGATTCGCTTATTGGACTGGATATACCCCCGAGATAATTATCCAGCCGGTCTTCTGACAACGCTCCTTCAATAGCATCCGCATCTTGCTCACTCGCTGTTGAAATCGCAGGGTTGCGAGTACCGTCCACTAGTTCCTCACCTTCGACATCGAATGCGTTCGAGCTAGCCGGAGAGAACCTACCTAAGGGGGAAGGGATGGTAATCGGCGATAATCCGAGGAAACCATTACTCGGCTTGATGACCTGTGCCTCCACAGTTCGCTGAGCCAGGATGCTGTTGCCTGAAAGAACGGCACCGACCCCTCTTACGCGGTAGACGCTCGCACCATGACAATATTCAACACGGTAAACCACATGCTGATTCAGTTGAGCGATATCGAGACTCTCCCAGCCGATATCCGGAATAAAGGGAACGAACGTATATTCAGGGCCGGAGCCACAAGAGGCACTCCCCTCCGCAGCCACTATAGTTTGCCAATAGCGTGAAATCGCATACTCTGCGGCCATCTTGGCCGAGGCTGCCGAGCGCGCATTTCCCGACATGGCCTCTTCCAGCCGAGACGACTGCGTATTACTTAGACCAAGCATCAAGGCGACCGACAAGAGCACGAGGCTGACAACCAAAGCCGCTCCTTTCTGACGTTGCATCACCATGCTCCCGTGGTTAGTTGTCGGCATTGATCCGAGCAATGACAGCTGACCGATTCGCAGCCCTAAACGTGACCTCTCGGCCTGCCGATGCTTCGCTGTCGAACGCGGGGAAATGCACGGTGACATCGACAAATGTCAAGATTCCATTAATGACTCCCTCAGAGAATCTCACCAGATCAAGGTCAGAAATTAAAGGCTCCTCAACAGGACTAACCCCAATGCAATATGACGTCAGTGATAAAGTCGACGTTTCTACATTAAAAACATAATCCAACTTTTCCAAGACGCCGCCTGAGCAATAAGGGTCACTTGTACGGTTGCCACTGTAATGCAAGGTCAGCTTACTTCCTGCATTCAGGATCTCCATGCTGCTGTCTGCCGTTCTGACATCTAGGGATACAGCATCCACTAAGAAGCGCAGCTTTTCCTGACGATCATTAAGCTGCTCGACACGATCGAATGACTGACGATTGGCGGAAAATATCTGCGAGGAGCCAAGCACGATAATTAGTCCAATCACCATGGCGATCATTAACTCTACCAAAGTAAAGCCCCGCTGCCTTACGCAACCTTGTTCGGGCACGATCATGGTGTTGGCGCCTCTTCCGGCAACCGTGTGTAGTAAGTCAATGTCGAGATATCATCCTCGCCCGCGAATCGCTCATCATCCCAAGTAACAGTAATCAGAAATTCGCAATCGCCTTGTGGCCCGATCGAGCTGGCGCTCAGGCCAGGCAGCTTAGCTTCCCAATGAGTTCGCCACACTTCTTGCACGTTGCCAGCATCAGGGCAATTTCCACCCATTCCAGCCAATGCTGCCCATAACCGCTCGTTAGCGTCCAAGGCAATTACAGTAGCCAGAGAACGCTGGTACGATAGATGAGCTCCCTGCATAGCCTTGAGTTGCACCGCTGCTACACCAAGAAGGCCCAGCGACAAGATCAGGATGGCCACCAGCGCCTCAATCAGCGTGAAGCCCGATTGGGTGTTACCACTCATGCCCAAATCACGCACACGACTTCCCTATTCGGCCCGTGAGGCCGATTTTTATGGATTCACTATTGCCCTGATGGCCTAGGTCCACTACTTGGCAGCTTCCTCCCACCAAGCGCCCCAGAGAATTGAATGTCACTTGGCTGGCACTGCTTGCCGAGAGACCGACGGGGGAGGCACTGGCATTCCGGTACAGCAGGCACTGGTTTTCTGTCGAGTCGGTGCAATCAATATTCGCTAGTGATGTACCGTCATCGACCTTGACCTCGAGTCGCCACCCCGATTCACCTTGGCGCGTAACCACAGCCGTTACTTCTTCGCGGCGCTTGACTGCCTCGCTACGCGCAAGGTGCAAACCAACCAGCAGTTCGTTATGGTCGGCCGTCAATCGACTGGTGGCGACCAAGTTCTGGAAACCTGGTACGGCAATGGTGGAAACGATGACAATGACAGCCAGAGTGACCAGCAACTCGATCAAAGTCAGCCCCGCTTGCCGAGCCGGTTTACCACTGGCAATCATTGCCACCACCCGTCCCCCTGGCCCCGGTCTGGGTCAGGGTGAGACTCCCGCACTTGTCCCCAGCCTGGTCCCCTTGGGGAGTCGCCGTCAGGGTGAAGGTGGAGGCGGTCAAGACACCGGTAATCGCATAGTACCCATCTGGGGAAGAACTACGAAAATTGCAGTCGGAATAGGAGCTATTGACCGTATAGCAGCGCTCAAGCTGTTGCGCCGCTTCCATTAGCCCAGCCTGCCCGTCGGTACGCCGGGCCTGTTCGACGTAACCGCTATAAAGGGGATAAGCAATGGACGCCAAGATGCCAATGATTACAACCGTAATCATTACTTCGATCAGGGTAAAGCCCCCCTCGCGTCCCCGCATCACGTCACCTGCTTCCAATAGTTTTTGTTTCAGTGTGTATCAGTCTATACGAGCCTGCCAGCAAGGCATTCATAAAAAAGCCGGACCGAAGCCCGACTTTTCGCTGAATTGCCGAGGAGATTCATCAGCTGCTGACGATAACCTGCTCGCGCAATTCTCGAGGCATTGAGAAGACGATGGTTTCTTCGCGTCCATCGAGTTCCTGCGGCAACTCGGCGCCCAGTTCGCGCAAGCGTTCGATCACGCCTTGAACCAGAACTTCGGGGGCGCTGGCGCCGGCAGTAATACCAATCACCTGGACATCCTTCAGCCAGCTCTCATCGATGATACTGGCGTCATCGATCAGCTGTGCCGGAGTGCCCATGCGTTCGGCCAGCTCGCGCAGACGATTAGAGTTGGAACTATTGACGCTGCCTACCACCAGAACCAGATCGCTCTCCTTGGCTAGCTGACGCACGGCGTCCTGGCGATTCTGTGTGGCGTAGCAGATATCGTCCTTGCGTGGGCCCTGGATCGCCGGGAACTTGGCGCGTAGCGCATCGATGACCCGGGCGGTATCGTCCATCGACAACGTTGTCTGGGTAACGAAGGCTAGGGCCTCGGGATTATTGACTTGCAGTGCCTCGACATTGGCCTCGTCCTCGACCAAGTAGATGGCCCCCCCATGCGAGGCATCGTAGCGCCCCATGGTGCCTTCCACTTCGGGATGGCCAGCGTGGCCGATGAGAATGCACTCCTGGCCACGCTTGGCGTAACGCAGCACCTCCATATGCACCTTGGTTACCAGCGGACAGGTGGCATCGAAGATCTTGAGGCCACGCCTCTCGGCTTCCTGCTGGACCGCCCGTGACACACCGTGGGCGGAAAAGATAACGGTAACATCGTCGGGTACCTCATCGAGTTCTTCGACGAAGATCGCTCCCCGGTTGCGCAGCGTCTCCACTACGAAGCGATTGTGCACGACCTCATGACGCACATAGATGGGCGGGCCCAGCACATCCAAGGCGCGATTGACAATCTCGATGGCGCGATCGACACCAGCACAGAAGCCGCGGGGGTTGGCCAGCTTTATCTGCATGTATAGCCTCGCTTGATACGCTCGGTATCGTGGCGGAAAATGGATCGACGTCGTCAGTGGGTAGTGGCCGGCTTCACCTCGATAACCTCCACGTCGAAGGTCAGGGTACGCCCGGCCAAGGGATGGTTGAAGTCCACATCCACATGAGTATCGTCGATGCTGGCGATTACACCCGGCAGCTCACCGCCGGCCGCATCCGCGAACGACATTACCAGCCCTTCCTCCAGTTCCGGCCCCTCGAAGCTGTCGCGCGGGATGCGCTGTACGTTCTGCGGGTTATGCTGGCCGAAAGCGTGCTCGGGCGAGATGGTATAGCTGCCGGTATCGCCGTCGGTCAGCCCCTTGATCGGCGATTCGAACCCTGGGGGCAGGTTGCCGTCGCCATACTGGAACGTCGCCGGCTGCTTGTCACGGGTCGAGTCGACCACCGAGCCGTCCTCGAGCTTGAGGGTGAAGTGCAGCGTAACTTCCATGCCGTCGCCGATACGATATTCGCTCATCATTTGCGTCCTGTATTCGGGATCAAGACCGTGAGGCCTTATCGCGGTCACCGCGCGCATCGCGCAGAGACTCGAGGATCATTCCGATGGCTCCCAGCGTGATGGCCGTATCGGCCAGGTTGAAGGCCGGGAAATAGTGGCTCTGCCAATGGAAGGATAGGAAATCCACGACATAACCGTGAACCAGTCGGTCGTAAAGGTTGCCCAGCGCACCGCCGATCACCAGCGCCAGCGACGCAGCCATCAGCTTCTCGTGGGCCCTGAGACGCGTCAGCCAGACGGTCAGGCCAATGCTCGCCCCGATGGCGATGAGCGCGAACAACCAGCGCTGCCAGCCTCCGTGCTCAGCCAGGAAACTGAACGCCGCGCCAGTATTGTGCAACAGCGTCAGGTTGAAGACCGGTAGTAGTTCCACCGGTTGGCCGTAGATGAGCAGGCTGCTGGCCAGTGCCTTTGAGCCCAGATCGAGAACGACGACCGCGACCGACAGCCACAGCCAGCGCAGCGGGCGGGACATCGGCTTGGCCTGTAATTCAGGCATAATGACGCTCTTCACCTGGACCCTCCGGCAGATTGCTGATGCAGCGCCCGCACAGATCGGGATGCTCGGCATGGCTACCTACATCCTCACGGTGGTGCCAGCAGCGTTCACATTTGGTATGAGGGCTGGCCATCACTGCCACCTTGAGGCTATCCAGCTCGGTCGCCTCTGCAGCCTGGGCCTCGGCACTCTCCAGTGACGCCAAGTGTACCTCGCTGGTCAGCAACACGAAGCGCAGCTCGCGACCCAAGCGGCCCAAGGTCTCACGCAATGTATCGTTGACATAGAGCGTCACCTCAGCGGCCAGGCCACTCTTGATGACCTTGGCATTGCGCGCATCTTCCAGGCACTTGTTGACGGCCTGCTTGACTTCGAGCACCTGCTCCCAGAACTCGCGGCCAAATACGGCATCGTCGGACAAGGTCTGTAGGTCCGTATAAAAGGTTTCAAGCAGCACGCTCGCCTTGCGCTCACCGGGGATATGCTCGTAGACCTCCTCGGCGGTGAACGACAGAATCGGCGCCACCCAGCGCGCCAGCGCCTCGACGACGCGATAGAGCGCCGTCTGGCAGCTACGCCGCGCCAAGGAGTCGGCCTGGGTGGTGTACTGGCGGTCCTTGATCACATCGAGGTAGAAACCGCCCAATTCCCGGGCACAGAAGGTATGCACCTGCTGATAAACATCGAGGAAACGGTAGTCGGCGTAGGCCGTCTCGATACGCGCCTGGAGCTGGGCGGCCCGGTCCACCACCCACTGATCCAGCGCCAGCATGTCCTCGAAGGCCACGGCATCACGCTGGGCGTCGAAGCCATTCAGGTTGGCCAGCAAAAAGCGTGAGGTGTTGCGGATGCGCCGGTAAACGTCGGCAGTACGCTTGAGGATCTCGTCGGAGACCGCCATTTCACCGGAGTAATCGGTAGAAGCGACCCACAGGCGCAGGATGTCGGCACCCAGCTTGTCCATTACCTCCTGCGGTGCGACCACGTTACCCACCGACTTGGACATCTTGCGGCCCTGGGCATCGACGGTGAAGCCATGGGTCAGCAGTCCCTTATAGGGTGGGTGGCCGTCGATAGCGCAGCCAGTCAGCAGTGAGGAATGGAACCAGCCGCGGTGCTGGTCGGAGCCCTCCAGATAGAGATCGGCCGCCAGCCCTTCGCCCTGGTCTGGATGGTCGAAAACCGCAGCGTGGGAGCCGCGCAACACGTGCCAGTGTGTGGTGCCGGAGTCGAACCACACGTCGAGTGTGTCGGTGACCTTCTCGTAATCGGCGGCCTCGTCACCCAGCAGCTCGGTGGCATCGAGGCGGAACCAGGCATCGATGCCCTCCTTCTCGATGCGGCTTGCCACGTCCTCCATCAATTCGACGGTGCGCGGATGCAGCTCGCCGCTGGCCCGGTTGAGGAAGAACGGAATCGGCACCCCCCAGTTGCGCTGACGCGAGATACACCAGTCGGGGCGATTGGCGATCATCGAATGCAGGCGCGCCTTGCCCCAGGACGGCACGAACTGAGTCGCCTCAATGCCGTCCAATGCACGCTGACGCAATGTCTTGCCGTCCTGCCCCTCGATATCCATGCCCACGAACCACTGGGCCGTAGCCCGGTAGATAACCGGCGTCTTGTGACGCCAGCAATGCATATAGCTGTGGGTGATCTTCTCATGGGCCATCAGCGCGCCGACTTCCTCAAGCTTGGCGACGATTTGCGGATTGGCCTTCCAGATCATCTGCCCGCCGAAGAATGGCAGGTCGTCAACATAGACGCCGTCACCCATGACCGGGTTCTTGATTTCTTCGAATTCCATGCCATAGGCGCGGCACGTCACGAAGTCGTCCTCGCCGTAGGCTGGCGCAGAGTGCACGATACCGGTACCGGCGTCGGTTTCCACATAGTCGCCCAGGTAGACCGGCGACAGGCGGTCATAGAACGGATGACGGAAACGCAGGTTCTCTAACTTAGCCCCGGTCGTGGTCGCCACCACATCATCCTGCTGCAGCCCGAAGCGCTGCAGGCAGCTCTCGACCAGCGCCTCGGCAAGTATCAACAGGCGCTCGCCTGTGTCGACCAGCGCATAGCTGACGTCGGGATGCACATTGAGCGCCTGGTTGGCGGGGATGGTCCACGGCGTGGTGGTCCAGATCACTACGGCGGCCGGCTTGGAAAGCTGCTCGAGACCAAAGGCCGCGGCCAGCGCAGAGGCGTCGTCAGCCGCGAAGGCGACATCGATGGCATCGGATTGCTTGTCAGCATACTCGACTTCGGCCTCAGCCAATGCCGAGCCACAATCGAAGCACCAGTTGACCGGCTTGAGGCCCTTGAACACGTAGCCATGCCGGACCATTTCTGCCAGCGCACGCACCTCGCCGGCTTCATTGACGAAATCCATGGTCCGATAGGGACGCTCCCAGTCACCGATTACCCCGAGCCGAACGAAGTCGGTCATTTGGCCCTGGATTTGCTCGGCGGCGTACTCGCGGCACAGCGCCCGCGCTTCGTCTGGCGGCAGGTGTTTGCCATGGGTCGTCTCGACCTTATGCTCGATGGGCAGACCATGACAGTCCCAGCCCGGCACGTAGGGTGCATCGAAGCCGGCCAGCCCCTTCGACTTGACGATGATGTCCTTGAGAATCTTGTTGACGGCGTGACCGATATGGATGCTGCCGTTGGCATAGGGAGGGCCATCGTGCAGCACGAACGTCTTGCGGCCCTGGCCCGCCTCGCGCAGACGCTGATAGAGGTCGATTTCCTGCCAGCGCTGAATACGTGCCGGCTCGCGCTTGGGCAGATTGCCGCGCATGGGGAAATCGGTTTCAGGCAGGTTCAGGGTATGCTTATAGTCGCTCATGGGGTCCCATCATCGTCGCGTCCGACAGGTGCAGAGCCCGCCGGGGAGTCAGTATTCACTGCGATCGGTGCCAGCGGCGCCGATGCCAGATATCGTGTCCAGTCCTGCTTGTCGTTGCCGGCCGGGGCGGCCCGATCCTCGAACCATGCCTTGAAATAGTGGCGCGCCCGAGCCTGATCGGCCTGGATCTGGTGCTTGAGTGCCTCCAGCCCGTCAAAAGTCATTTCGCCACGCAGCCGGGCACAGGGAACGACCTCGAGCCGCTGGCCATAAAGGTCGCCATCGAAGTCGAACAGATGCACTTCGAGTACGGGGCGTTGCGAACCTACCGTAGGGCGCCAGCCGATATTGGCCACTCCGGCCAGGGCGCGACCGTCTTCCAGCCGCGTAATGACCGCATAGACGCCACGTAGCGCCAGCGGCCCAGGCAGTAGCGGCAGGTTCGCAGTAGGTACGCCAATCGTGCGCCCCAACTTCTGGTCGGCCACAACGCGCCCACAGTGACGATACGGACGCCCCAGCATACGCGCTGACTGCAGGAAGTTACCGCTCGCCAACAGCGTGCGGACCCGCGTACTCGACACACGCTCGTCATCGAGCAGGAAGGTCCGCGTATGCTCCACGCCGAAGCCACGCGCCTCTCCAACCTGGGCCAGCAGCTCGAAATCACCAACCCGGTCGCAACCGAAACGGAAGTCGTCTCCCACGACCAGGTGACGCACGCCGAGCCCCTGAATCAGGATGCGGTCGATGAATTGACGTGCCGTGAGGCTACGCAGGGTATCGTTGAACGGCAAACAGACAATGCGTTCAGCGCCGTACGAGGCCAGTAGCTTCGCCTTGTCACGCAGCCGAGTGAGGCGCGGCGGTGCCTGATCGCCAGCAAAGAACTCCCGCGGCTGGGGCTCGAACACCACCACCGTCACCGGCAACCCGAGCGCCACGGCCCGGTCGCGCAACTGGTCGAGAATCGCCTGATGGCCTCGATGAACCCCATCGAAATTACCAATGGTGGCGACACAGCCCCGATGATGCTCGCGCAGATTGTGCAAACCGCGGATCAGTTCCATGCGTCGTTCACGTGTCGATAAAAGATGCAATTATAACGAAGGGGTCCGGCCTTGACAGCCGCGTTACCCAACTCCATCGAGACACAAGCCAGCACTGGGTGCGTTACCCGTTCAAGCGAAAGTGGCGCAGACGGATGCCGCTCGCGACCAGCCAGGCAAAATACACACAGGCCCCGCCGACGACCAGCCCTCCCAGTACCAGGGCACGCTGCCACACGCCCCATGCCAGCCAGGCCTGCCAGTCCGGCGAGCACCACCACAGCCCGGCCGTCAGTACCACGCAACCTCCGCCCAGTTGCCATGCATAGCGCCCCCAGCCCGGCTGAAACACCAGCACGCCCTGACGACGTAGGCCGCGCGCCAGCAACCCAGCATTCAGGAAGGCCGACAACGCTGTGGCCAGCGCCAAGCCGGCATGCGCCAATGGCAGGATCAATGCCAGATTGAAGACCATGTTGGCAGCCATGGCGATCATGCCGATCTTGACCGGCGTGGCGGTGTCCTGGCGTGCAAAGTAACCGGGCGCCAGAACCTTGATCAGCATGAAAGCGATCAACCCTAGGGCGTAAGCCCGCAGGCTCATCGCCGCCATGGCGATGTCGTGGTCGGTCATCGCCCCATAATGGAACAGGCTGATCAGCAGCGGCTCGGCCAGCACCGCCAGCGCCAGCGCCGCAGGCAAGCCAATCAGCAGCACTGCCCGGACCGCCCAGTCGAGCATCTTGGCGAAGTGCTCGGTAGACTGCTCGGCATGTCGTTTGGAAAGCGCCGGTAGAATCACCGTGGCAATGGCGATACCGAACACACCTAGCGGCAGCTCCACCAAGCGGTCCGAGTAATACAGCCAGGACACGCTGCCGGCAGCAAGAAACGATGCCAGCACCGTGTCGAGCAATAGATTAATTTGTGACACCGAGACCCCGAACAGAGCCGGGGTCATCAGCTTGAGAATCCGCTTCACCCCGGGGTGACGGAAATTGGGCCAGGGTGTCGGCATCAGCCCTAGGCGGGCCAGAAACGGCACCTGAAAGACCAATTGCGCGGCACCGGCAACCAGCACGCCCCAGGCCAGCGCCATCGAGGGTACCGACATCCAGGGCGTCAGCCACAGAGCCGAACCAATCAAAGAAATATTGAGCAATACCGGCGTAAACGCAGGTATCGCAAAGCGGTTCCAGGTATTGAGCACACTCCCCGAGAAGGCCGTCAGCGAAATCAGCATCAGGTAGGGAAACGTCAATTGCAGCATCTCGGCGGTCAGCGCGAGCTTCTCGGGATCGCGCCCGAACCCCGGCGCAAAAAGCCAGGCCAGCCATGGCGACAGTCCGATCGCCGCCGCCGTGATCAACGCCAGAACCACCGTCAGGCTACCCGAGACAGCATCGAGCAGCTCGCGCACCTCTGCCCGGGAGCGCCGGGAGGCATACTCGGAGAGCACCGGCACGAAGGCTTGGTTGAAAGCCCCCTCGGCAAACAGACGACGCATGAAGTTGGGAATCTTGAAGGCGACGAAGAACGCATCCGCCCCGCTACCCGCTCCAAACAACGCCGCGATGACCACGTCGCGGGCCAGCCCGAGGACTCGTGAGAGCATGGTCATCATACTGACGACAAGCCCGGAACGCAGCAGTCCAGCACGTACCGGCCGGCCGCCTTCGGGCGGCGTTTGCGCCTGCCCAGGTGTCGTTGCGGGACTGCCTGATGCCCAATCACCCGCCGAAGGCGATGTCGGCGCACCGGCGTCAAGTTGTGTATTTTCCTGGGCCGCAGGCGGTGTCTCGCGGCTATCGTCAGGCTGCACTGTCGCCTCCTTTCATGCAGGCCAGGATGTCATGCACAAAAAAACCGGCCGAGGCCGGTTTTTTCTGCCGAGAATTCAGCCCCCGACGCAATGCGCCAGCGGTGTTCCCCGTGGCGACCGGCTTACGCAGCCAGCGCCTTGATACGCTTGTTCAAGCGGCTCTTGATACGAGCAGCCTTCTTCTTGGACAGCGCATCCTTGTCAGCAATACGGTCGATGACCGGCTGGGCCGCCTTGAACTCAGTCATGGCAGTCGCATGGTCGCCACCCTGGATGGCCTTGATAACGCGCTTGATGTAAGTGCGGACCATGGAACGCTGACTGGCGTTGTGCTTGCGACGCTGTTCAGCCTGACGTGCGCGCTTCTGAGCTTGCTTGGTATTCGCCACCGTAATCTCCTTGGAGAATCTGAAACCGTTGCTTCGGTGTAAATTCGATATAAAACATTGATCAGACTTGGCTTTATTTCACCCCAAGCCTGTTCGGCCGTTCAAGAATCACGGGCCATGTCTGAGAGGATGCGGCATTCTAGCATAGCCCCCCAGGCCTTGCTACAGCCCGCGTAAAGACTGGCTCGCCTGCTGCCGCTCCCAAGAAAAGTCGGTGGCGAACATCAGGCAAGGCAAAAATCAGCGAGCAAGCGGGGTTTGTGCAGTGTAAATGGGTATTTGCCGCATGACTGCTGCAAACAATCACACACATAGCCTAAAGAATTACCAAATTGTCGCGATGGATCAGCTCCGGTGCTTCCATATAGCCGAGGATCGCCTCGATCTGATGGCTCGGCTGACCGAGAATGCGCGCCGCCTCATCGTTGCCGTAATTGACCAACCCCTTGGCGACCCGCTCGCCCTGCTCGTCGACACAAACCACCATGTCACCACGGACAAAGTGGCCATTCAGCGCTTTGACACCCACCGGCAACAGGCTCGACCCCCGGCTACGCAGAACATTGACCGCACCGGCATCCAACGTGAGCGTGCCGCGCACTTGAAGCTGCCCGGCCAGCCAGCGCTTACGAGCGGCCAGAGGAGCGTGGTCCGGGCGTAACAGGGTTCCCAGTCGCTCACCGTCGGCCAGACGGGTCAACACCCCAGGCTGGCGCCCACTGGCGATCGCCGTTACCGCCCCGGAGCGCGCCGCCAAGCGAGCAGCACGCACCTTGGTAGTCATACCGCCCCGCCCCAGCACACCACCACCACCCGCCATGGCCGCCAGACTGGGATCGTCGGCGCGGCCCTCATGAATCAGCTGTGCCTGGGGGCTAAGACGCGGGTCAGCGTCGAACAAGCCTTCCTGATCGGTCAGGATTACCAGAGCATCTGCCTCGAGCAGGTTGGCAACCAGCGCCCCGAGGGTATCGTTGTCGCCGAAACGAATCTCATCGGTGACTACGGTGTCGTTCTCGTTGATTACCGGCACAACCCGCAAGTCGACCAAGGTACGCAAGGCCGAACGCGCATTGAGATAACGCTTGCGATTGGACAGGTCATCGTGGGTCAGCAGTACTTGAGCGCTGCGCAAATCATGACGCGCAAAATGCCCCTCGTAACACTGTGCCAGCCCGGTCTGCCCAACAGCGGCAGCAGCCTGAAGCTGATGCACCGCCGACGGGCGTACATTCCAGCCCAGGCGCACCATACCGGCTGCCACTGCCCCTGACGAAACCAGCACCACCTCGATGCCCCGCGCATGCAGGGCCGCCATCTGGTCGACCCAGCCACCGATGGCGGCTTCGTCGAGACCGCGCCCATCATTGGTCAGCAGGGCACTGCCGATCTTGACCACGATCCGCCTCGCCTCAGTCAGCGCTTCACGCCCTGGCATTTGCTCGCTATCCGTCATGCTGCGCCCTACTGCACATATTCGACCTCGACTTCATAATCATCATCATCGAAGTCATCGTCGTCGTCATCCTCGTCACGCTTGCGCTTGCGGCTGAGCCGCGACTCGGCCCGCGCAACCGCCTCGGCCTCCATGCGTTGGCGCATCTCGCGCTCACGCTCGGCCGCCCCCTCATCCTCGGCCTCTAGCTGGCGCTGCTCGGTCAACCAGCGATGCACGGCCTGTACCAGCGCCTGAGTTCCGTCGCCACTGATCGCCGATATGCGATATACAGGGCCCTCCCAACCTAGCCGGGAGACGATATCATCGACACGCGTCTCGCGCTCGTCCTCGGGCAGCAGGTCAAGCTTGTTGAGCACCAGCCAGCGCGGCCGCTCGGCAAGCGTCGCCGAGAACTGCTCGAGTTCATGAACGATGGCCTGGGCGGCATCAACCGGATCGGACTCATCGAATGGTGCCACATCGACCACATGCAACAGCAGGCGCGTACGCGTCAGATGCTTGAGGAAGCGCAGCCCCAGACCAGCCCCTTCAGAGGCCCCTTCGATCAGCCCCGGCACATCGGCCATCACGAAATGCTCGTGCGTTCCTAGCTTGACTACCCCGAGGTTGGGCACCAACGTGGTAAAGGGGTAGTTGGCCACCTTGGGCTTGGCCGCCGAAACCGAGCGGATCAATGTCGATTTACCTGCATTGGGCATGCCCAGCAAGCCGACATCGGCCATGACTTTCATTTCCAGGCGCAGATTGCGGCGCTCACCCTCGGTGCCGGGCGTTGTCCGCCGCGGCGCACGATTGGTCGACGACTTGAAGTGAATGTTGCCCAAGCCACGCCGCCCCCCTTGGGCGACCAGCACTACCTGACCGGGTTCGGTGACGTCGGCGATGACCTCAAAAGTGTCCACGTCGATCAGCGTAGTACCTACCGGCACCTTTACATGAAGGTCGTCACCAGCCTTGCCACTCATCTGACGGCCCTGGCCCGGCTGGCCATTCTGCGCCTTGTAGAAGCGCTGGTACTTGAAATCGATCAGGGTATTCAGCGACTCGTCCCCGATCAGGTAGACGCTGCCGCCATGGCCACCGTCACCGCCATCGGGGCCGCCCTTGGGCACGTACTTCTCGCGACGGAAACTCAGGCAACCGCTACCGCCCTTGCCGGCCTCCACGATAATCGAGGCTTCATCGACGAATTGCATCTGTCACTCTCCCGACGGCCTACCCGCCATCATACAAAAAGGCCCCGCATTGCGGGGCCTTTTCTGCCACGGTCGAACGGCTGCGCCCGGCAACCGCCATTCCGCTGGCGACTCTGGTGCATCCCGCCTCAGGCGGAGACAACACTCACGAACTTGCGGTTCTTCGGACCCTTGGTCTCGAACTTGATCACGCCTTCGTTCAATGCGAACAAGGTATGATCCTTGCCGATCCCGACACCGGTGCCGGCGTGGAAACGCGTGCCACGCTGGCGAACGATGATGTTGCCTGGGGTCACGGCTTGGCCGCCGAACAGCTTGACACCAAGGCGCTTGGATTCGGAATCGCGACCGTTACGGGAACTACCCGCTGCCTTCTTATGAGCCATTGCTAACTCCTCGCTCGTTCAGGGGGAGGTTCCGCTTAAGCGGAAATCCCGGTGATCTTGACTTCAGTGTACCACTGACGGTGGCCCTGACGACGCATGGAATGCTTGCGGCGACGGAACTTGATGATACGAACCTTCTCGCCACGACCATGAGACACGATCTCGGCAGAAACCTTGGCACCATCGACCAGCGGTGCGCCAACCTTGACGTCGTCGCCATCGGCAACCAGCAATACCTGGTCGAAATCCAGGCTGTCGCCGGTGGCCACTTCAAGCTTCTCGAGCTTCAGGGTCTGGCCTTCCTGGACACGGTACTGTTTACCGCCGCTCTTGATAACTGCGTACATAACTCACTCTCCAGACACTCATCGGGGTGGGCTCTTCATCGACCTGCGGCGAGTGGCGCCCCTTCCGGCAGCCATCTGACAGGGAGCATGATGAGTAGGGTCGCGGATTATAACGACTCGCGCATAGGACCACAAGACCATCACCATCCCAACGGCGACTTGCCTTGACGCCCTGCCAAGGGGCCCATAGCATAACCCCACCCAAGGCCGGCCCCACCTGTGGCGTGGTTCTCGAAGCGGCCCAATCCCTTTATAGAAAGCCAACATGCAGCCTAACGCATCGCCAATCCATGCGGCGGTGGCAGAGGACTTCGCTGCCGTCGACCGCACTATTCTCGCCCAGCTCGACTCCCGTGTCCCGCTCGTCGAAAGCATCGGCCACTACATCATCGAGAGCGGCGGCAAACGCCTGCGCCCGCTTCTGGTACTGCTGGCCTCTCGCGCCCTGGGCTACGATGGCGATCGCCATGTCACGCTGGCCGCGCTGATCGAGTTCATGCATACGTCCACGCTCCTGCATGACGACGTGGTCGACGAGTCGAGCATGCGCCGCGGGCGCAAGACAGCCAACGTGAACTGGGGTAATGCCCCCTCCGTGCTGGTCGGTGACTTCCTCTATTCTCGCTCGTTCCAGATGATGGTCGAGGTCGGTTCGATGCGCGTCATGGAGATTCTCTCTGCCGCCACCTGCACCATTGCCGAGGGCGAAGTCCTGCAACTGACCAATATCGGCAACCCCGACGTCGATGAGGCGGCCTACTTCGAGACCATCCAGGGCAAGACGGCCATGCTCTTCGAGGCTGCGACGCATAGCGGCGCCGTGCTCGCTGCAGCGAATGCCGACCAGGAGATGGCGCTGCAACTCTATGGCCGTTACCTGGGGCTAGCTTTCCAGCTCACCGACGACCTGCTCGACTACCAGGGCGATGCCCATACCATGGGTAAGAATGTCGGCGACGACCTTGCCGAGGGCAAGCCCACTCTGCCGCTGATCCAGGCCATGACCTGCGGGACCCCCGAGCAGGCCCAGTTGATTCGCAAGGCGATACGCAAAGGTGGCCTGGATCAGCTTGATGAAGTGTTGGCCATCATCGCGGAAACCGGCGCGCTGGACTACACCCGTCAACGTGCCGAAGAAATGTCCCGCCGCGCCCTGAGCCAGCTCGACGTGTTGCCTCACAGCCGCTATCGCGACACCTTGGCAGAACTGGCCAAGCTAGCGGTCGATCGCCAGGCCTGATCGAGGACGAGGGGTTGCGCAAGTCAGCGCGATGCGTATAATGCAGCACCGTTGAGGCGCGAGCCCAACAGCGTCGGAGTGTAGCTCAGCTTGGTAGAGCACTGTCTTCGGGAGGCAGGGGTCGTAGGTTCAAATCCTATCACTCCGACCAGAAATTCCCGCAAAAACCGCCACTTACGGATCATACCGAGTGGCGGTTTTTCTATGCCTTTCGGTAGGTGACATATAGGTGGCAGCTGTCTAGTCAGCAGTTGTCTACCTACACCCATCCATATCCCAGCCAGGCAATAGTGCACTCGCTTCCCATAGCTGCTTTCCTTCCTCATCCCGTCGTGCAGTGCGAGACCGAATACCACGAGTCACCATTGCCCGGTGGCGTTACCGCAGCACACAACATGACCGATCCCACACGCGACACAACTTGCTCGCGACGCTGCCTCCCGTTCAGGAAGAGACCTTGGTGGCCCTGCGCGGCCACCTGCGTCTGAGCGTCGACGACCTGCTGGTAGTGGCAAAAGAGTTTCTCCACCCAGACCTGCCCGATGGATCTGTTTCGACGGCAGTTTCAGCCGGCTCCGCCGAATGTGCTGTGGCTATCGAATACACGAGAGATTCAATAACGCCCATTCGCCCATCGATACATCTGGGCAGGCTGCCAGCTTACGCGGTGCGCTCAACCCTGGTACGCGGGATAATGTCACTGCTGATGCCTACTTTCGGTGGCCCTGAGCAGGCTGCGCAGCAGTGGGTTCGGGAATCTTCGTTTGGCGGTTACTGCATAGAAGATTTCTGCAATGCCGGGAAGACTGTCGGCCTCTACTAGGTGGCCGCTTTCCAACTCGTGCTTGACCACAATAGGAGGCAACACGGCAAGCCCAATATCCTCCCGCGCCAAAAGGCGCATCATGGCCATGTCATCGACCTCGGCAACAATTTGCGGGCGGATGCCCAAGCGATCCGTCAGTGCATCGAACCCGCTCCGCACACTACCGTGCGAGGGTACGATCATCGTTTGCGAGGAAAGGAGATCGGCTAGAGTTCCTCGGTCCTGCAGGCGTGTGGGCGTGCCGACCAAACTGACCCGCTGTTCGGCCAGCTTGTGCGCGACGAACGGCGTCATGGCATCCTGCGCTGGGCGCTGATTGATCAGGACCACGTCTACGCTAAGCGCCTCGAGCCCCTGAAGCAGCTCCGCCATGCCAGCGGAACGCAGGGTCACCTCGACATCCGGTCGCGCCAGGACCGGACGTAGAAAGCCGATCTGAAAGTTTCGCGACAGAGTAGCCAATGCCCCGACCCGCAGAATCTGCCGTGCCCGGCCCGTCGCCTGCAATGTTGCTACCAATTCATCACCGGCAGCGAAGATAGTATCGGCATAGTCGAGTGCGATGCGCCCAGCCTCTGTCAAATGCAGTTGACGACCACGCCGTTCGAACAGGGCCTGACCGAGATGCTTCTCCAGAGTCCGAATCTGTGCCGACAGGGCCGACTGCGAGAGGTTGATATGTTCAGCGGTGCGGGTGAGGTTGCCGTCGTGGGCTACCGCGTGGAAGTAACGGAGATGGTGGTAATTAAGGTCACGCATATTAGTTCTATTTAAGTGAACGATTCATGGCAAACAATGTATTTTTTATATTTTACCTCAACTGTTAAGGTTTGCCGTGGAACGGGTCACGCTTCGGAGAAAGAATTGCTTACTTACTTGTTGCCACTTGCAGCACCGGCCGTGCTGTTTCTGGCGGCCATTGCCGCTTTCCTGAACCCCGGCAGACGACCGCCCCTGACGCCCCGACTCGCGGAAGTCGCAGCATTGGCCTCATTAGTCGTCGCGGTGCTGGCGACCTTGATCCTAGTTTTGTACGGCAAAGGTACGAGTCCGATTCTGGGTACCGATACGATCGGGTTGGCGGTACGCGTCGATGCCGTCAGCGTCGCCATGCTACTGCTCGTATCTTTTATCGGCTGGGTCGTGCTGCGTTACGCCGTCTCCTATATGGACGGCGAGGCACGGCAAGGCGCTTTCACTGGCTGGCTGTGTGTAACTCTTGGGGCGGTCTTGCTTCTTGTTCAAGCCGGTAACCTGTTCCAGTTCGTTGGCGCATGGGTTGCAGTCAGCTTTTCCCTGCAGAGACTCCTGCTCTTCTATCCTGATCGGATCATGGCACAACGGGCGGCCTATAAGAGGCTCGTAACCGCAAGGGTCGTCAATGTTGCTCTCGGGGCGGCCGCTCTGCTGCTAGCGATCGACTTTGGCACTGCCGATATTGCCGCGATCAACGAAGCGGCCCGCGCCGGCGAAGGCTCTACCACTGCCCTTTGGGCCGCCGGGTTGCTCGCTGTAGCAGCAATCTTAAAGTCAGCGCAATTCCCGGCCCATGGCTGGCTAACGGAGGTAATGGAGACGCCCACGCCGGTCTCGGCACTGCTTCACGCCGGGGTCATCAATGCGGGCGGCTTCTTGCTTATCCGCTTCGCCGACGTGATGCTGCTGGCTCCCGGAGTACTTGCAGTGCTCGTAATGATCGGCGGCTTCACGGCGCTGTTCGGCGGTTTGGTAATGCTCACGCAGCCAGCTGTTAAAACATCACTTGCGTGGTCGACGGTAGCGCAAATGGGCTTCATGATCCTACAGTGCGGTCTCGCGCTTTTCCCTATTGCCCTCCTGCATATCGTCGCCCATTCACTCTATAAGGCTCACGCATTCCTGGCATCAGGCGGCGCGGTCAAACAGGTCGCCGCAAGCCGCCGCCCCGGGCCGGTTGCTATCCCCGACAAAGCCGCAGTAGCGCGCGCATTCGTGATCGCGCTGGTGATCTATGGAGTGGTCGGCGCAGTTGCCGGCTTCGATGGCAAGTCGTCTCAGGCGATCGCGCTTGGTGCGATCCTGATCTTTGGTGTGGCCTATCTGTTGGCACAGGGATTGGCAGATGACGCACCCAAGATCCTAACCCGGCGCACTGGACTTTACTCGATCGCAGCTGCGGTCGCCTATTTCGCGCTTCAGACTGGGGCCGAATGGCTGACGGCAGGAACGCTACCTCAAACTCCCGCACCAGGCCCCCTCGAGTGGGCGCTGATAATCCTCGCAGTCCTCAGCTTCGGCTTCGTGGCGGTGGCACAGGCGACGTTTCCACTCTGGGTACACCACCCAGCAGCGGCAAGCCTGCGCGTGCATCTGTCCAACGGCCTTTACGCCAATGCGCTGTTCAACCGCCTTGTCGGTGGCTGGTCCGCGCGTCGATCCGGAAGGAGTTACTGACAGTGGTCAAGCCCGACTCTACCGTTAACCTTTGCGCGAACGCACTCGCCGCGGCGCGTGCAGTACCGCCGCTCTGGCCGCTAGACTCCAGTGTTGCCGTTAATCCGTTTCTAGGACAGGTTCATGAAGATCTCGCCGCGGCGGGTGCTCGTCTGGCCCGGGTCGCTGGTGCAAACGTTACCATGCCACGCAGTTGGTATCGTGAGCAGATCGCTTCGGGCAAGCTCGGCGACACCGAACTCGCAGCGGCGCTGGCCGCGGTTTCGGCGGAGCGGCGCCCCGCTGATGTCGCCGCGTTAAAGGCGGAGGCAGACAAGCCGGCGCCCAAGGCCCAGCCGCTGCCTACCGTCGCCGATCTTGCCGCCGAAGTTTCCGGAATCGACTGGCCAGGCATCATTGAGGAGCGATTCGGCGCCTGGGCGGCCTCTTACTTCGACGAAGGGCAGGCGCTCTGGCCTGCGCCTCGCGCACAAGGGACTTACGCCGCATGGCGTGGTGTCGCGACCTACGATCTGACGCCCGAAATAGCGGGCCTCTCCGGATTCGCAGCTTTTGTTGCTCAAGCACCTGAACGAGCGCAGGAAACGCTTGCGCGAGCAGCAGAACGCCTCGGGCTTGCGGAGGCGGCACTTGAGACCTATTTCCATGAACTGCTCATGTCACTCGGCGGCTGGGCCCAGTACGCGCGCTATAAGCTCTGGCAGGCGGAATTGTCAGGGGAGTCAGACGATACGCTCACAGATCTTCTTGTCATTCGCCTGATCTGGGAGGAAGCACTTTTCGAGCAATATGCCGAGGACATTGCTGCCCACTGGGAAGAAGTGCGAACCGCCCACGCCAGGCCGCCTGAGCCGACCGCCGCGCTGGTGATCGACACCATCCTGCAAGACGCCACCGAGCGCGCGGCCCAGCGGGAACTTGCTGAGGCTCTAAAAGCGCCTGCAAAGGCGTTACCCACGGCGTCGCGTCCGACGCTACAGGCAGCGTTCTGTATTGACGTGCGCTCGGAGGTATTCCGGCGCGCCCTAGAGAACGTCGATCCCGGCATCCGAACCTTGGGCTTCGCTGGCTTTTTCGGGATTCCGACGGCTCATTGTCGGTTCGCATCGGATATACCGGAGCGGCGAATGCCGGCCCTCCTCAGCCCCAGCGTTTCAAGCCTCTCGGGCGGGCCGGAGGACGCCGAGTCAGATAGAACTACGCGTTTTACGGCCCGGGCCAAGCGAGCCTGGGGCCGGTTCAAGCTCGCCGCCGTATCCTCTTTCGCCTTCGTGGAGGCTACAGGGCCTGTCTACCTGGCAAAGCTTTTACGCGACGCCCTGGGGCATGATTCCACGCCTATGCCGAGTGACCCGGCTCCACGCTTCGAGCCCGCCCTCAACGTCGAGTCGCGAATCGACATGGCCGAGAAGATTCTACGAGCCATGTCGCTCACTCAGGACTTCGCCCGTCTGGTACTGCTAACGGGACATGGTGCGCGAGTGATCAACAACCCTCAGGGCAGCGCGCTGGACTGCGGGGCCTGCGGAGGCTATTCCGGCGAGGTGAACGCGCGACTGCTGGCTGGGCTTCTAAACGACACAGAGGTAAGACAGGGGCTGCAAGCCCGGGGCGTGGCGATCCCCGATGACACGCTATTCCTCGGCGCGCTGCACGATACTACGACCGACGCCGTGACTCTCTATGATACGGACCATGCAGTAGAGACGCACCAAAAGGACATTGCGCAGGCCCGTAGTTGGCTCGCCGCGGCGGGTAAATCCGCCCGGGGCGAACGCGCTCTGCGCCTACCCGGAGCCGGCCACGAAGAGGATATACCGCGGCGTAGCCGTAACTGGGCAGAAGTCCGCCCGGAATGGGGCTTGGCCGGTTGCAAGGCCTTTATCGCCGCCCCGCGTTCACGGACTGCCGGCAGAAATTTCGAGGGGCGGGTGTTTCTGCATAACTACGACTGGCGTCAGGACGAACGGTTTAGCGTACTCGAACAGATTATGACCGCGCCGGTAGTGGTAGCGAGCTGGATTAGTCTGCAGTACTACGGTTCCACCGTCTCGCCATCGGTTTACGGTTCCGGCAACAAGCTCCTCCACAATGTCACCGGCGGCATCGGTATCGTCGAAGGTAACGGCGGGACAATGCGATCCGGCCTGGCGTGGCAGTCAGTTCATGATGGCGAGGCCTTTATTCATGAGCCCTTACGTCTTTCGGTATGCATTGAGGCGCCACGCGAAGCGATGATGGACATCCTCAAACGCCACGATAGCGTGCGTGCTTTATTCGACAACCGATGGATGCACCTCTTCGCGTTAGACCAAGCCGGCCGTATGGCCTGGCGCTATACCGGGGACTTGACTTGGGAGGCTGTGGAGAAGGAAACGGCTACCGGGTCCCACCTACAGGGAGCGGCTAGTTGACGTTTGCCACGCCCTCTCTTTTAGCCATGGCGCACCGGCCAGCCGTTAGACGTTAGGATGGCTTGTGCCCGTCGAGGAGTTGTATGAATGCATTTGCAGTAGTCCCTCGATCCTAGGAACTGCCCCGTGCCTGTGTTTCGAAACGCGGCATATACGCCACATTCGGGAGTCAGGGGTCGTAGGTTCAAATCCTATCACTCTGTCCAGAAATCCCCGCCAAAACCGCCACTAACGGATCAAGCCGAGTGGCGGTTTTTGTTTCGACACTCAAGTCACCTTGCAGTTGCCTCCAGCGTTGATCGCCTGTCCTCACCATGTCATAGCGCTAGATCAACATCAGCGGCCCATGACGAGCCAGCAGAAGGTACATGGCATCCGTAGATACACATCCCCCCTCAGGCACCTGCCCCACTTGCGAATGCCTTTTTGACCGACCCGGTTGAGATGAGCCGTATTCTGCGTGGCCCACTTGGCGACCATGGCTCGGGCCAAAGGATCGCTATTGCTAGCGATATGACCCGCTGAAAAGCCGGGTTGTTCTCACCCAGTAGTCATTGCGTTAGATGGCATTGCCCTTTCATTTTTAAGTGCTACATTTTTAATACACAAAAGAACAATATTTAACGCAGGCCACCTCGAACGGGTAAATTATTCATGAAGAACAAAACCATATGGATTTCTGGTGTCACGATTTTTACATGCATAGTCCTGGCGGTGGCGGTGATGGCGGGGGTGATGCGCTATTCGTCGATGCAATTGCTTGAGCGCGACGCCGAGCAGACCGCCATATTTTGGGCTGAGTTCGCCAGCAGTAGTGTCCCGGATCTCGACGTACTGCTTACGGAAGGTGAGCTCACTGACGACGCCCATATCCAATTGAAGCGTTTTCGGCAAGTGGAGGAAGTGTTCCGGTTTAAGATGTTCAATCGCGAGGGGCACACCATGCTCGTCTCGGACGACCTGGATAACCCGGCTGGCGCCGAGCCTACGGTAAGCAACATTGGGCATGGCAACACCAAGGTGCGAAATCTAGTCCTGAATGGACAGAACGTGGTCCTCCTGAAGAGAGCGGAAGATAACCAGCAGCGCCCCCCCATTTACAGTGAGGCCTATGTACCACTTAAGCGAGATGGGCAGATGCTTGGCGTCGTCGAGGTCTACGTCAATCAAACCGAGCGTGCCGCCCTCATCTCTCGTGCGTTCAACGTCGTTGCCGGGGCAATGTTCATCTTATTGAGCATGTTCGGACTGATTGGCGGCAGTGTTCTCTTGAGGCGCATCAAGGCTGAGCGGCGGGCGGATGAGCGCGTGCGCTACCTGGCCTATCATGATGTCCTGTCGGGGTTGATGAACCGGTCAAGTTTCAACGAAGCCCTGAATGAAGCCGCCCAGAGCTATCAGTCGGGCGGGCCGAGTTTCTCGGTGCTTTGTGTCGACCTTGACCATTTCAAGAGCGTGAACGACGCCCTCGGCCACGCCGCTGGCGACGAGGTGCTTCGTCAGACCGGCGAACGCCTGCGCTCGCTGATTCGTCACGGTGATTTAGCCGCTCGCCTGGGAGGCGACGAATTCGCCATTTTACAGACTGGCGTGCACTCACCCGAGGACGTCAGCACTCTCGCGCAAAGGATAATCGAGGTTCTTGCCATCTCCTTTGACCTCGGTAACGAGGCAGTGCAGTGCCGGGGGTCGGTAGGCGCTGCCATCTTCGGCACCGATGCAACAACTACCGATGTGTTGCTGCACAAAGCGGCTCTCGCGCTCTATCGCTCCAAGCTGTTCGGACGCGGCATATTCAGTTTTTATGACGAGAAGCTCGATAAGGAGCTGGCGGAACGTAGTATCTTGACCGGAGAGCTTCGAAAAGCGATAGATGAAGAGCAATTCAAGCTGTTCTACCAGCCTCAATTTGCTTCGGATGGCACTACCCTCAAGGGATACGAAGCATTGCTGCGCTGGGTACACCCTACCCTCGGCTTACAAATGCCGGATAAGTTTATACCACTCGCAGAAGAGACCGGCCTGATCGTACCGCTAGGCAAATGGGTTCTTCATACTGCTTGTGCGCAAGCGGCCAGCTGGCCGGAGGAGCTGAGCGTTGCAGTCAACCTTTCCGCCGTTCAGCTCCGACAACAAGACCTTGTCGAAGACGTTGCCAGGGCACTCGATGTGAGCGGGCTGTCGGCCTATCGCCTCGAGTTGGAAATCACCGAGTCGATGCTGATGAGCAATACCACCCAGATCACTCAGACGCTGGGCCGCCTTAGCGCAATGGGAGTACGGATTGCCATGGACGACTTCGGCACAGGCTACTCGAGCATGGCGTATCTTTGGCGCTTTCCCTTTGACAAGTTGAAGATTGACCGTGCTTTCACTGAAAGCATCGCCGTGGACTCGAAGGTGGACGCGGTTGTCAAATCGATCATTTCGCTGGCGCACTCGCTACAGATGCAGGTAAACGCAGAAGGCATCGAGACCATGGATCAACTGGAGGCACTACGCAGCTTAGAATGCGATGAAGTCCAAGGCTATATGCTGGGTCGCCCGGTCCCTGAGGATCAGCTGGTGCATAAGCGAGAGTCAAAAGACGCTGGCTCCAGCAGCATCACTGCAATTAAACCCTTCGATGTCAGGTTCAGTAAAGATGATTACGCTTTTGTGGTAGGTCAGAAGAGATGCCCCGCCCAAGGCAGAGCTATAGCATCTGATGCAGTCAGTGAACGAACTTAAAAGCTGGTCCTCGCTACGCAACAATCAACCGAGTCGAATAACAGGTCGTTAGCAACCGAAGCCCCTTGGACAAGCGTTTGCGAGCTTGATTTAGCATTAATCCAATCACTAGCAAAACCGCCGCCACTGAATGATTCAGGGTGGCGGTTTTGCGTTGCATTTCAGATGGTGGCACCGCTACGCCGCACCCACGTGTCTGCGACGCCGGTCCATCCAACCCATGAGCGGCGCGGAAAGCATACCGTAGGATACGATCGAGAGCAGCACGACGAGACTGATCAGTGTCCAGGCCGTGTCGACTTCACCGAAGTCCTCGATATTGGTGGCATAGGACAGATAGTAAAACGACCCGACGCCACGGATGCCGAAGAGACTAACGATCGAGCGCTCACAGCGACGCATGCCACTGCCGACCAGGCTCAGCATCCCGACTACTGGCCGGATCACGAACAGGACCACAATCGCCGCCGCAACGATCGGCCAGGTCAGGCCATCGAGCAACGGGCCCGCCAAGCTCCCTCCGAAGAGGACCAGCAAGGTCATCATCAGCAGATGCTCGGCTTGTTCGGTGAAATCGTAGAGCCGATGGTTGTACTCGTTGTGATTGTCTCGCCGCCGCATGACCAGGGCAGCGACGAAGACGGCAACGAAGCCATAGCCATGGATCAGTTCCGCCCCGGCATAGGCCACAAAAGTGATCCCCAGTGACGCAAACCCCTGCCCGGTACGCGCAATGATTTTATGACGCATCCGATAAACGATGTTACCGAGCATACTGCCCACGACCCAACCAGCCGCAAAGCCGGCAGCTACCCGCCAGACCACATCGAGAATTAGCCATTCCCAAGTCCACGGGCCCCAACTGGCACCATGCGCCGCCAAGCCGATAGCCAGGAAAGTGAACGGGAACGCCAGCCCGTCATTGAGCCCCGCTTCCGAGGTTAGACTGAAGCGTACTTCGTCTTCCGGCTCCGCCTGGGGCGGCCCGACCCTGACATCGGCTGCCAGTACCGGATCAGTAGGTGCCAATGCTGCGCCGATCAGCGCTGCTGTCTCCCAGGGGAGCCCGAGAAAGAAGGCGCCCAGCGCCGCGATTGCCGCAATGGATAGCGGCATGGCCAACCCGATCAGGCGGAAAGTATTGGCCCATTCCCGCCACTTGAGCCGCTTGTCGATGCTCAGCCCGGCCCCGGTGAGCGAGACGATGATGGTGAGCTCCGTCAGAAATGTCAGGGCCTGCGGATAGTCGCGTGGCGTTAGCCCCGACTCATCCATCAAATGGAAAAAGCCGTAACCGATCGCCACGCAAATGATTGGTAGAGTCAGCGGTAGATTACGGATAAAGATAGGAAACCAGGCCACCAACAGGATCAGCAGCCCGAAGCCTCCAAGAAAGAAGATATGCGATTCCACGCCAGCAGCCCTCCCTGGACATCCTGAGCCCCGCCGAGATACTCGTCCATGAGCCTTGAACAGGCGGAGCCGATTGAAAAGCGATGTTATATAGCGTAGCGGCCCGATCCATGAGAAACATGCGCAGCCTGCGATAGTTCAGGCCTATCGAGGCAGTGAGCAAGTTCAAACGGAAAAAAATGCCAATCAAAGCCATGGTGGTAAGCACAGCAGACAACACAAAACCAAGGGTGCGCGATGCAGCGACTATCACTGGATACGGGAATACTTCGCGTGCGAGACCTGAACGCCATGAAGGCGTTCTGCATCGACATGCTACGCTTGCCCGTACTGCTGGAGACCGCCACGGCGGTCACCTTCGAGCTCGGTGTGGATACTCGCGGGCATACCCAAGTATTCATGTTGCTTGCCGATGAGCATGCCGACACCCCACGCCACCTGACCCTGGAGGTCAGCGACAAGGAATTTCCGCCCCTTTGCGAGCATCTGCGCCAGCGTGGCGTCCAGCTGTTCCAGAGCGAGGACAGCAGCGCCCCGGGGTGCGCCTGGCGCATCCTGAGTTGCAATGCGCCCGAAGGCCACAGGTTAGTTGTCGTCGGCATCGATCCGACACGCTGCGCACCGATCACGGCAGCCCCTCCCGCCACCTCGCGGCAGTAATGCCTCAGTCCGACATACAACTCTCCGAGTCTTTACGGGCACGCTCGGCGGCCGCCTTGCGGGCCTTGTTACGACGGTAGAGCCGCATCAGCGCCACGCTCAGCGCAACAAGCAGCATGATACCCAGCGTGACACCCTGCCAGGGCCGTGCCTCGTCCTCCAGCCATGTTTCCAAGATGATGATCAATACGAACCCGAACGCTTGGCTGGCAATGGCCAGTGCACGCAGCGGATCGAAAGATTTGCCCATGACAGCACTCCAGCGACGCCAAGCGCCGTATGATGACAGGAACGAACGACAACAGTAGGCTGGCAGTATTGTAACCGGCGATGCTCGCCGAGAGAAAACCCGCTTTCCGAAGGACCCCCTGCACGCCATGGATGCCCTCGCGCTAGGCCCACTGCTGATCCCCCTGCCCCGTCTGTATGCCTTCATTGCGGCCCTGGCCCTGGTGCTGGCCAGCCTGGCGGTCCTGCAGTTATCCAGATCGCAGCGCGGCCGTTGGTTCAATGGCCTGCTGTTGGCCTGGCTGATCGCCGCCCGCCTGGGCCATGTGCTGATGTACTGGGATAGCTATGCTGCCGCCCCGCTGGATGCGCTGAAGTTCTGGCAGCCCGGCTACAGTGCCACATGGGGCCTGCTCGGTGCTGCGGCATGGAGCGCCTGGTACTTGCGGCAGCGCCTGGTCACGCTGGTTACTGCCCAGGTTATGCTGGCTACCGCCTTTGCCGTGTGGCTAGGGCTCATGCTATGGAATCCACTGGGTAGCAACGCCCAGGTGCAGGCACTGCCCGAACTGACCTTGGAAAACCTCGACGGCGACCCCGTCGCCTTGTCATCGCTGAAGGGCGAGACGGTGATTCTCAACCTATGGGCAAGCTGGTGTCCGCCGTGCCTGCGCGAAATGCCCTTGCTCGTCGAGAGCGATGCCCGTGCCGGTGTTCGGGTGGTCGTGGTCAACCAGGGTGAAAGCCTGCTTCAAGTCGTCCGTTACATGGACGCTAATGAGCTGGACTTCGAGCACGCCCTACTTGACCCCCAGCAGCAGATGATGGCCCTGACCGCCACGCCGGGTTTGCCCACCACTCTGCTCTTCGATGCCTCCGGCCGCCTTGTCGACCAGCATGTCGGTGAACTGTCGCGAGCGCAGCTCGATGCCTGGCTGTCGCACTAGCTCACTGGACTATGCTGTCGAGCAGCCTGACATCAACGCTTAATCGTCTACTTCATTTCCTGTAAGATACCGCGCCCCGTCGCTGCCAACGCGGCTCGGCAGGATTTATTGCGGCGGGCGAGCACCGTTTTTCGAGCATCGAGGCACCATGAGCGAATTCATTCCCGGCCAGCGCTGGATTAGCGACGGCGAGGCCGAACTGGGCCTGGGCACCATCCTGAACGTCGATTTCCGCAGTGTGACCGTCCTGTTCGCCGCTAATCAGGAAACGCGCACTTACAGTGTGCGTCAGGCACCGCTGACCCGTGTGGTCTTCGGTAGCGGCGACCGCATCGATGCCGCCGAGGGCTGGCAGCTGATCGTCGATGACATCAAGGAGATCGATGGTCTTATTGTCTATATCGGCGAGACCGACGACGGCGAACTGCGCGAGCTATCGGAAGCCCAGATCGCCGATAGCATGCAATTCAATCAGGCGCGCGATCGTCTGTTGACTGGCCAGGTCGACCGCAACGATTGGTTCGACCTGCGCTTCCGTACCTTGCACCATTTTCATCGCATTGAGCAGAACCCGGCGCTAGGCCTGGCCGGCCCCAAGATCGACCTGATCGCGCATCAACTTTACATCGCCGATGAAGTCTCGCGGCGTCACGCCCCACGCGTGCTGCTCGCCGACGAAGTGGGGCTGGGCAAGACCATCGAGGCGGGCCTCATTCTGCACCG
Organism: Modicisalibacter luteus DSM 23508; assembly: GCF_000378505.1. Lineage (GTDB taxonomy): Bacteria > Pseudomonadota > Gammaproteobacteria > Pseudomonadales > Halomonadaceae > Modicisalibacter > Modicisalibacter luteus. Next base: position 47,315 of record NZ_KB900003.1, read on the forward strand.
CTTGCTGCTCACTGGGCGTGCCGAGCGAGCGTTGATTCTGGTACCCGACAGCCTCACCCACCAGTGGCTGGTCGAGCTACTGCGTCGCTTCGGCCTGGAAGTGACCCTGCTCGACGAGCAGCAGAGCCAGGCCTACGGCGACACCAACCCCTTCGAGACCGGCCAGTTGATACTGGCCAGCCAGCAGTGGCTGTTTGCCAACTCGCACCGCCAGTCCCAGGCAGAAGCCTGCCGCTGGGATATGCTGATCGTCGACGAAGCGCACCATCTGGACTGGTCACCCGAAGGCAGCGGGCCAGGCTATGCTTGTGTCGAACGGTTATCCCATGCCGCGTCCGGCCTGCTATTGCTCACCGCCACTCCGGAGCAGATGGGCGTGGAAAGTCATTTTGCCCGCCTGCGCCTGCTCGACCCGGACCGTTACCACGACCTGAGCGCCTTCATGGCCGAGGAAGCCGGCTATGTCGAGGTCGCCACCGCCATCGACGCTCTCGATAAACTGCCCGGCGACAGTAATGCCTTCACGGTGGTCGAGCGCGTCATCGACGACGATGATAGCCAGGCCCTGCTCGAAACCCTGGTCGACGCCGAAAGCAACGAAGAGCAGCGTGCCGCCGCACGCCGTCAACTTCGCGAGCAACTGCTCGACCGCCATGGCACCGGCCGGGTGATGTTTCGCAACAGCCGCCGCCACGTTGCAGGATTTCCCGAGCGTCACCTTCACGTTGCCTCGCTGGAGCTGCCGTCGGCCTATCGGCGCCTGCTACGCAAGCTGAGTCGCGACGAGGATGCCCTCGATGAGTTGCTGATCGAGACCGGCCTCGACCATCCCGATGTATTGCTATACCTCGATACCACCTACCGGGCCCTGTCCGACGACCCGCTCAACGCCGAACCCTGGTGGCAGATCGACCCGCGTGTGACCTGGCTGCTGGAGCTGCTCACCGACGCCGGCCGCGACAAGGTGCTGGTCATTGCCCACGACCGTGAGACAGCCACCGACTTGGCTGAAGCGCTGCGCATACTGGGCGGCGTGCACGCTCCGGTATTCCACGAGGGCATGACACTGGTCGAGCGCGACCGCGCGGCAGCCGAGTTCGCCGATGAGGAGGATGGCAGCCAAGTCATGGTGTGCTCGGAGATCGGCTCGGAAGGGCGTAATTTCCAGTTCTGCCGCCACCTGGTGATGTTCGACCTGCCCCAGCACCCCGATCAGCTCGAGCAACGCATTGGGCGTCTCGACCGTATCGGCCAGCGCCACGCCATCGAATTGCATGTTCCGGTCTTCGCCGACAGCCCGGGGGAGCGATTGTTGCGTTGGTACCAAGAGGGCATGGACGCTTTCAGCGCCCCGCATGGGGTGGGCAGCGATCTGTACGACGCCTTCGGTCACGCCCTGGCCGATGCCCTGCTCGACCCCGAGAGCCTCGACGAGATCATCAACGAGACCCGTGCCCTGTTCGAGACGCGTCTTTCCGAGCGCGATGCCGGTCGCAATCGCCTGCTGGAACTCAACGCCTGCCGTCACGAGCGCGCCGAAACCGTCGCCGATGCCATCCGCGAGTTGGATGCGGACAAGGCCCTCCCGCGCTATCTCGACCAGGCTTTCGACATCTTCGGCATCGACAGTCAGGATCTGGGAGGTGAGTTGACCCATCTTCGGGCCGGCCCACATATGCTGGATGGTTTGCCCGGCCTGGCGAAGGGCGAGGAAGGTTTTACGGCCACCTTGTCACGCGCCCGCGCCCTGGCCCGTGACGATGTGCAGCGCCTGTCCTGGGAACACCCTCTGGTTCGCGAGATGCTGGGGCGCATCCTCGACGGTGCAATGGGCAACACCGCCCTGGCCCTGCTCAATCACCCGGCGATTCCCGCCGGCCGGTTAATGGTGGAGCTGGTGTTCCGTACCTACTGTCCGGCGCCGTCTCGCCTACACGTCAATCGCTTTCTACCGCCCACCGCGATCCGCGTCCTGCTCGATGAGTCCGGGGCCAACCTGTCGGACAAGGTGTCCTTTACCGGTCTTGCCAAGAACCTTCAGAAGGTCAAAAAAGCCGTGGCGCGCGATCTCATCAAGTCGCGCCATGGCCAACTGCGCGACCTGCTGACACAAGGCGAGGGTGAGGCCGACCGCGAGCTGCCAAGCATCATCGAGATGGCACAACAGCGCATGCGTGACGAGCTCGACGATGAACTCACTCGCCTGCAGGCGCTCGCCCGGCATAATCCAGCAGTCCGTGATGACGAGATCGAGGCCCTGCGCGACGAGCGTGAGGTCCTCGATACGGCCATCGAGGGCACCCGCCTGCGCCTGGATGCCGCGCGAGTGATCGTGACCGTGGATAACCAGACGCGGCGCTAGGTCATTGTCCCAGAATGGCGCTGAACGCCTCGTCCAGTGTCGGATAGAGGAAGGTGAAACCCGCCGCCTCGAGCCGCCGGGGCCGCATGTCGGCCCCGGTCAGCAGTAGACGGGACATCTCGCCCAGTGCCAACCTGAGTAATGGTGCCGGCGCCGGCACCAGGGCCGGACGTCCCAAGTGCCGGGCCAGGGAACGGGTAAATTCTGCATTGGTCACTGGCTGCGGTGCCGAGCCATTGAACGGCCCGTCCAGCGACGACTCTCGGAGTAGAAACTCGATACTGCGCACCAGGTCGAGCCGGTGGATCCACGGCATGAACTGCCGTCCGTCGCCCAAACGCCCCCCCAGGCCCAGCCGGAAGGCGGGCAGCATCTTTTGCAACGCACCGCCCCCGGCGTCCAGTACCAGCCCGGTACGCAAAAGAGCCACTCGCACACCGTATTGCTCGGCACCGCGCGCCGATGCTTCCCACTCGGCACACAACCGGTGGGCGAATTCATCGTGTGGCGCGGTGTCCTCATCGACCGCCCGTTGTCCCTGATCACCGTAGTAGCCCATCGCCGAGCCAGAAACCATCACGCCGGGGGGTGTCGTCAGTTGCGAGCACAGTGTCACGAGGTCCTGCGTGATCCCCAGCCGGGAATCGCGCAGGCGTTGTTTTTGCGCCTCGCTCCAGCGCCGCCCCGCGATCGACTCACCCGCCAAGTTGACAATAGCCTCGGGTGAGGTATCCGTGAAATCGAGCACATGCTGGCGAATGTCACAGCCTGGAGGCAGTCGCCGACGCGCCTTGTCCGGAGTTCGGGACACGACCGACAGGACATGGCCGCGCTCCTGAAGATAGCGACAGAGCAATTGCCCGACGAAGCCGCTGCCCCCAGTGACCAGAATACGCATGGCACCTCCCATGTTGCTCAGTGTTTATACAACCATTCTACATAGCTGCTAGCCTTGTAAGTCTAGCTGCGATGGCCCGTGGTTGCGCCGACCAGGACAGCATCCTGTCTTTGCCGTTGCGCTGGCCAGCATCATCGAGCGGCATGATAATCCCCCCGCAGCTTGAGAAGTCAGGGTTGTACAAACCAGACGCCTTGTACAATATGGTGCCCAAACCTTGCCGAGGCAGAATGAGCTGCCAGCCTCGCCATCGCGCGGCAGCAAGGCTTTTCCAGCAAAAGGAATGCGTGCGCATGAATGACAAGGCGATGAATCCGGCCGATGCGCCGCTCTATCCGATACGCGAGGTTTCCCGGCTGACCGGTGTCAACTCGGTCACCCTGCGTGCCTGGGAGCGCCGCTACGGGTTGATCCGTCCGCAGCGAACGCCCAAGGGGCATCGTCTTTATGCCCGTGACGACATCGCCCGTATCGAACGCATTCTGCAATGGCTTGGTCGTGGCGTTCCGGTCAGCCAGGTTCGCGACTTGATCGACCAGCCCGAAGCCGCCCCCCCTGCCCCCGACACCGTAAGTGGCGACTGGGTCAGCCAGCGCCAGCAACTCATGGCCGCCGTGGAGTCGCTGGATCTGCCTCGGCTCGAAGCCCTGTTCAACCAGAGCCTGGCGCTTTATCCAGTCAATGTTGCCTTGGCCGAACTTTGGCAACCCGCCCTTGCCCAACTCGAAGAGGGCTGGAGCGACAGGCTGGGAGCCGGTTTGCAACGTAACTTGTTGGAAGCCTTCTTGCGGACCCGTGTGGGAACCCGCCTCTACCACGCCAACCATGTGGCTCGCGGGCCGCGACTACTGCTGTCACGACTGCCCGAGGAAACCAGCCAACTGAACCTGTTGCTGATGGCGTTAGCCGCCTCGCATGAAGGGTACCGTGTAGTGATGCTGGATAACGCCCCTCCTCTCAACGAACTGTCTCTTGCCATCGATCGGCTGCATATCGCCGCCATGGTACTGGTCAGCGCTCAGGCAGAGCGTTCGGATCTGATGCGACGACAATTACCACGGCTGGCCGAACAACTGGCCACGCCGGTTTGCCTGGCCGGACCCGTGACACGCATTCGTTCAGCAGAAATCGAGAACAGTGGCCTGGAAACCCTGGGCGAGGACCCCGTGCTGGCCGCCAGCCGGCTGGGCCCGCTCCTCACTCAGTAGCTTTTCGAGGCAGTAACCTATCGAAGCAGGATCAGCGATGGCACGCCAACTCGCCTGGTTTCGCAACGACCTACGCACGCTCGATAACACGGCTCTGTCAACGGCAGCGGCCAAAGGGCCCGTGATTGCCGTTTTCCTGCATTGCATCCCCCAGTGGCGGGAGCACGGCCATGGTGCCAACAAGATCGATTTCTGGCGCCGCGGTGTCGAGACGCTGGGCGATGCACTGAATGACCTGAACATCCCGCTATTGCAGCGAAGCATTACGCGCTTTGCCGAGGCCCCGGATGCACTCTTGGCGCTGGCACATGAGCATGACATCGCCACGCTGCACTTCAATCACGAGTACCCGCTCAACGAATGGCGCCGCGACCAGGCCGTCGCCGACACTTTCAGGCAGGCCGGGCTGGACGTCCAGACGCATACCGATGCCGTGGCCTTCGCTCCAGGTGAGTTGCTCACCGGCAAGGATGGCTACTACCGCGTCTTCACTCCTTTCGCCAAGGCCTGGCACCGCAAGATAGATCATCGCCGCCTGGCTCTTCACGACGCTCCAGCGCCCCAGGCACGCCCCGCGATCGAAGATGATCCCCTGCCCGACTTGCCGGAAGGCGGCGGCCAGCCCATCGCCCCTGGTCTCTGGCCCGCCGGCCAGGACGCTGCCGCTGATCGGCTGGCGCGTTTCCTGCGCTACCGCGCCCGGCACTATCGCGAGGCACGCGACTATCCGTCAGTGCCTGGTACCAGCGAGCTTTCTCCCTATCTGTCGCTGGGGATGGTTTCACATCGCCAGTGCCTGCAGGCAGTGATGCACAGGAACGGCGGGCACCTGGCCGACGGGGATGCCGGCCTGACCGCTTGGGTCAACCAGCTGATCTGGCGAGAATTCTATCAGCACATTGCATTCGGCTTTCCGGAAGTGTGCCGCCACCAGCCTTTTCAGTCACACACAGCGGGCCTGCCATGGCGGGACGACGATGACGGCTTCAAAGCCTGGTGCGAGGGGCTCACCGGCTATCCGCTCGTTGATGCGGCCATGCGTCAACTCGTGACCACGGGCTGGATGCACAATCGGCTGCGCATGATCACGGCCATGTTCCTGAGCAAGCACCTAATGATCGACTGGCGGCGCGGCGAAACCTTTTTCCTGCGGCATCTGATCGATGGTGAGTTCACGTCAAACAATGGAGGCTGGCAATGGTCGGCCTCGACGGGCACCGACGCGGCGCCTTACTTCCGGATATTCAACCCCATTACCCAGGCACGGCGCTTCGATGCGAGCGGCATGTTCATCGCCGAGTTCGTTCCTGAGTTGGCAGGTCTGCCGGAAAAGGCTCGCCATGATCCGTCTCGGGAGCAACGCGAGGCGTGCGGCTACCCGCCCCCTATCGTTGACCACAAGGCTGCTCGTAAGCGAGTCCTAGATGCCTTCAAGTCGCTACAGAACCTGCCCTGACCAGCCCCACCCAAGGCAGCGGGCAGCCAGTGCCATGGCAGAATCGTATTGCTCAGTTGATCGGCTGAGATGCGTTGAGATAGCGTGCCTCGATCGACGCAACCGGCTCGGGACGGGCAAACAGAAAGCCCTGGGTCAACGGGCAACCGTGCTCGATGAGAAAGTCGCACTGGGCCTGAGTTTCGACGCCTTCAGCCACCACTTCCAGGTGCAACCCGCGAGCCATGGCGAGTACCGCCACGACGATGGCGGCATCGGCGCGGTCATCAGGAAGGGCCTGGATAAAGGCGCGGTCCAGCTTGAGCTTGTCGACAGGAAGACGCTTCAGATAGGCCATGGAGGAGTAGCCAGTCCCGAAGTCATCAATGGCAATTTGGTGGCCCTGGTTTCGTAGCGCCTCGAGACGCGGAGAGATATCACCGGCGCGCTCATCGAGCAGCACCGACTCGGTCAGCTCCAGCCCCAGCATGGTCGCCGGCACCTTGTGCTGTGCCAGCGCCGCGGCCAACCGCGACTCCAGATCCCCCTGAATCAGCTGCAGTGCAGAAATGTTTACCCAGATGGGTACCCGCGGCATGCCACTGGCACGCCAGCTTGCCTGCTGTGCGACGGCGCGTTCGATTACCCAATTGCCCAGGGCGGTCATCAAGCCATGACGCTCGGCCAGGGGAATGAAATCGGCCGGCGAGATCATGCCCTGCTCAGGATGGCGCCAGCGCAGCAACGCCTCCATCCCCACCAGTGCACCATCAGCCAGGCGATGCTGGGTCTGATAGAAAAGCTCGAGCTGACCGCCCTGCGCCAGGGCGCGGCGCAGTTCGTTGACCAGCGCCAGCTGACGATCCCCCTCGACTTCGAGCGAAGGCCGAAAACGGCGATCGTGGTTGCGACCATGGCGCTTGGCACTGTATAGCGCCGACTCCAGGCGCTGAAAGAGAATGCCCGAATCGCTGCCATCCTCGGGTGCACGGCAGCTGCCAATGGTCAGCCCCAGGCGCAGAGAATTGCCATTGAGCTCGAAGGGCTCGCTCATGTGTTCACGCAGGCTGGTGACCCACTTCTCGTGGTCGTCGAAGGTCGTGGTGCGGATCACCATGAACTCGTCGCCACCCAGGCGGCCGACCACGCCACCGGCCACGAAGGCAGCGAGGCGCTGGCCAAAGCGTGCCAGCAGGCGGTCACCATTATCCACGCCAAGGCCGTCGTTGACCGCCTTGAAGCCGTCGATATCAATCAACGCCAGATCGAGTCCCTCGCCAGCACGCAGCCGCTGGAGACGCGACGTCAACATGTCGTGCAGGCGGCGGCGATTGGGTAGGCCGGTCAGCGGATCCTCGAAACCGATACGGCGAAGGTCTTGCTCGCGAGCCTTGTGCCGGGAAATATCGGTAAACAGCCCCACATAATGACTGACCCTTCCCCGCTTGTCGGGGCAAGATTGAACCCGCAACCACTCAGGGAACTGGTCCCCATGCTTGCGCTGGTTCCAGATCTCGCCCTCCCAGCGCCCCGTGGCATGCAGCGTCTGCCAGTAGCGGTCATAGAAGGCCTTGTCGTGACGCCCCGCAGAGAGCGCAGACGAGTCCAGACCGCGCACTTCGTCATGGGTATACCCGGTGATCTGCGTAAAGGCGGGATTGACCGCCACGATACGATTGTGGTCATCAGTGATGACCACGCCGTCCTCGGAAAGCTTGAGCGCTTCTTCGCTCAGCTGGCGGCGGCGATGCTCGCGTCGCACCTGTCGCCAGCAGTCGACCATGCCGACAATCACAATAGCCAAGGCTGCCATTCGCAACGAAGCAAACGGCAGCCAAGCCATCGCCATCAGGGCGGCCAGACCCATCCAGGCAAGGGGTCGATTAAGCGAAAAGGAAGGCCACATGGTATCTCGTTGTAGGGTTTAGACAGCCGACATCAGCGGGCATCATGCCCCGCAGGGGAAGCTGGGCGCAAGCCGAAAGCGCTCAACGGCTGGCGTTGCGTCGACCTGTCCAGCGAACTAAGGTGATTGACATGTCGCCAAATGCCGTCAGCGATGCGCCGCATGGCGTGCAATCGCCACGCGCTAACAGTAGACTAGGCGCATCTGCGCAGGGCGCACGATGCTCAATTCTGACTCTCGGAACGATTCAGTGACCAAGCAACACTCCTTTAGCTACGAAGAGCTGCTGGCATGCAGCAGAGGTGAGCTGTTCGGCCCGGGCAACGCCCAGCTGCCGGCACCCAACATGCTGATGCTCGACCGCATCATCCGTATCCATGAGGATGGCGGCAAGCATGGCAAGGGTGAACTGGTGGCCGAACTAGATATCCGCCCCGACCTGTGGTTCTTCGACTGCCACTTTCCCGGCGACCCGGTCATGCCCGGCTGCCTGGGCCTGGATGCCATGTGGCAGCTGGTCGGTTTCTATCTTGGCTGGCTGGGCCATCCGGGGCGCGGCCGTGCACTAGGCTGCGGGGAGGTCAAGTTCTCGGGCCAAATCATGCCCGACGCTGCCAAGGTTACCTATCACATTCACGTGAAGCGGATAATCACGCGTCGGCTGGTCCTGGGTATCGCCGACGGCACTGTGACTGTCGACGGTAACGAGATCTACCAGGCCAATGACCTGCGTGTCGGCCTGTTCACCTCCACTGCGAATTTCTGATCAGGAGGCTTGCATGCGACGAGTGGTAGTCACCGGTTTGGGCATCGTTTCTTGTCTCGGCAATGATCAGCATCAAGTGCTGGATGCCCTCAAGTCCGGACGATCAGGTATCCGTTTCAAAGAAGAATACGCGGAGCGAGGTTTCCGCAGCCATGTTGCCGGTACGGTCGACATCGATCTCGATGCTCTGGTCGACCGCAAGCAACGCCGGTTCATGGGCGACGCCGCGGCCTACGCTTATGTATCGATGGCTCAGGCCATCGAAGATGCCGGGCTGACTCCTGAGCAGGTATCCAACGAGCGCACCGGTCTGATCGCCGGCTCCGGAGGCGCTTCCAGCGCCAATCAGGTGGAAGCTGCTGACGTCCTGCGCGATAAGGGCTTGCGCCGCGTCGGCCCTTACCGGGTTACCCGTACAATGGGCAGCACGGTATCGGCATGCCTGGCGACCCCCTTCCAGATCAAGGGCATCAATTACTCCATTTCCTCGGCCTGCGCCACGTCTGCGCACTGCATTGGCAGCGCCGTCGAGCAGATTCAGCTCGGCAAGCAGGATGTCGTGTTTGCCGGCGGCGGCGAGGAGGAGCACTGGACCCTGTCATGTCTCTTCGATGCCATGGGCGCCCTGTCCACTGGCTACAACGACACTCCCGAGAAAGCTTCACGCCCTTACGACAAGGCCCGTGATGGTTTCGTCATTGCCGGCGGTGGTGGCATGCTGGTGCTCGAGGAGCTTGAACACGCCAAGGCCCGTGGCGCCAAGATCTACGGCGAGGTAGTCGGCTACAGCGCGACCTCTGACGGTTACGACATGGTCGCCCCGTCCGGCGAAGGCGCAATGCGCTGCATGCGTCAGGCCATGCAGGGTCTCGAAGGCGGCATCGACTACATCAACACGCACGGCACCTCCACGCCGGTCGGCGACCTCGCCGAGCTCAAGGCGATCCGCGAGGTATTCGGCAGTGCGACGCCACCAATGAGCTCCACCAAGTCGCTGACCGGCCATTCGCTGGGAGCGACTGGCGTCCAGGAAGCCATCTACTCGCTGCTGATGATGGAGCACGGCTTCATTGCTGCATCAGCCAACATCGAGCAGCTCGACGAGCAGGCCGAAGGCTTCGATATCGTCACTGCTCGCCGCGACGTTCCGGTGAATCGTATTCTTTCCAACAGCTTCGGCTTCGGCGGTACCAACGCCTGCCTGGTTATGGAAAAACTGCGCGACTGAGCCGGGGCATAGTACTGACGCAAACGGGCGCCCTACAGGGCGCCCGTTTCGTTTGTGAAAGTGGCAGGCTTACGTTGGTACCTGAGGCGAAGGTGCCTGAGCCCGCTCGGGCCGGCGTACTTCCGAGATTTCTTCAAGCCGGGCCTCGATCCATTGCTCGACGTCGACCAGGACGTCTTCCGGCGTGCGCCCTTCGGTGGGGATGGGATCACCGACCACTACCGATAACCGACCGGGGTTCTTGACCCAGTGCCGACCAGGCCAACGCTCGCCGGCGTTATGAGCCACAGGCAGAACCGGTACCCCAGCGCGGCAGGCGATGACCGCCCCGCTCTTGTTGTAGCGACGGCGCTGGCCAGGATCAACGCGGGTCCCTTCGGGAAAGATCAGTACTGAAAGCCCTTCCTTGATACGCTGCGGCCCTTGGGACAGGACCTGCTTCAACGCCCTTGAGGGCCGCGAGCGATCCAGCGCGATAGGATGCAATAGCCGTAGCGCCCAGCCGAACAACGGCAAGCGCAGCAGTTCCTGTTTGAGCACGGTGCACACCGGCGGCTTGAGGACCTGCAGGTAGATGGTTTCCCACTCGCACTGGTGATTGGAAAGAATCACCATGGGCCCCTCGGGAAGGGCCTTGTTCCCGCGAAAATCGTAGCGGATACCGCAAACCCAGGAGAACCAGGCGATGATGAAGTGGTTGTAGAGATTCAGAAGCCGGTAGCGGGACGGCAACGGTAACAGGGGCGCGATTGGCAGGCACAGCAGGCCGAAGAACAGGATGGCCAGAAAATATCCCACATAGAAGACGACGCTACGCAGTGCGTTCATGCGCTCCCTCCCTGCGCCTTGTGGGCCTGGCACCACGTATCCAGCAGGCGCCCCAGCTCCAGCCTCCAGGGCTTCTGATGCACACCGAAGACATCGAGGACCCGCCGACAGTTGAGAACACGACGCAAGGGTTGATCATGGTGATGGTTAAGGGCGACGAGCCGACCCAGATCAGCCGTCTCGCCCAAGCCTTCCAGGCGTGTCGCCAATTGGGTGCGCACCACCGAAGTGAACGTATATGCACTGACCGGCTCCGTACCAGCCAAGTGATAGGCACCCCAGGCATTAGCACCACAGGCCTGCTGCTGCAGCATGCCGATAAGCGCCATGGCAGCGGCGTCCGCCGAGGTCGGGCAGAAGATGACATCCTCGGCGGCACGCACTTCCTGACCTGTCAGCAGGCAGTCCAGCAACTCGGTCAACCAGGCGCCGGTCCCCTCCAAGGCGAATAGCGGCCCCAGCCGCACGATCAGATGCCGGGCATGATGCTCACGGATACGATCCCCGGTCAGGATCAGGCGCTGCAGGCTCTCGTCGCGTGGTGCCGGGATGACATGTTCGTCGATGGGCGCTTCGGCCCCATCTTCGTAGAGCTGGTCCGAGACGCACCATACCAGTGGTACGTCTGACTGCCGGCAGGCATCCATGCACGCCTCGACTGCCTCGGCATGTGCCGTCACGGCCGCGGGATCGGCACTGATCGGCTGAGCCAGAGGCGGAATCACCAAGGCATCGGGAGCGACCTCGTCGAGATGCTCGGGGCTCACCGTCACGCCCTCCTCTATTTGCAGCACGGTATCACCGCGCCGATTGGCCTCGCGGGCCAGTGCCAGGCTGAGACAGTGCCCGGCATCCAGAATTAACAGCTTCACGGCGCTTCCTTCTCTCGCAAACTCACCTGCCCGGAACACGGGCAACGGCTCGGTTGCCCTCCCTGGCCAGAGGGGGCCCATACTTAGCATGTCACCCGAACGCTGTCATCATCACGATTCTCATCGTGGCTGCTTTGCGGCACCATGCAGATAAGCATTCATGACAATCAAGACCAGACCATCGAGACTCCCCATGACCGAGACCGTTCACTGTGCCTGGCCCGGCCGAGCTCAACTTGGCGAAGGCCCGCTGTGGTCGACCGAACATCAAGCGCTACTATTCGTCGACATTCGCGGCAGCCGGCTACTGGCTCATTTCCCAGCTGAAGGCACTACCCGCGACTGGCCCTTGGAAGAGGCCTGTTGCTGGCTGGTCCCGCACGCCCAGGGCGGCTTCGTCGCCGGGCTACGCTCACGCCTTGTCCGGATGACGCTTAACGCCGACGGCCCCAAAATCGTCGAGACGCTGGCTGCCCCCCTGGCCGGCCAGCCTGGGCAACGCCTCAACGATGGCAAGGCCGACCCGTCCGGACGGCTGTGGTTCGGCACCATGGACGATAGCGAACAGGAAGCCAATGGGTGCTTCTATCGTTTCGACCGCCAGGGTCTGAGCGAGGTCGATTCAGGCTATGGCGTACCCAATGGTCCGGCGATAAGCGCTGATGGCACTACGCTTTACCATACCGACAGCCCGGCAGGTACCGTTTATGCCTTCGACCTGGCAGCAGGGCGGCTTGCCAATAAGCGGGCCTATCTGCGTTTCGACCCCGACAACGACGGCTATCCAGACGGCATGACCCTGGACGCCGAGGGCGGCCTGTGGGTGGCCCACTGGGACGGAGGGCGTGTCAGCCGCTTTCTACCGGACGGCACACTCGACCGCCAGATTTCGCTTCCCGCGTCACGCATCACCAGTTGTGCCTTTGGCGGTGACGATCTTGCTACCCTGTATATTACCACTGCTAGCGTAGATCGTGACGCTGAGCCACAGGCCGGCGCCCTGTTCGCGGTTCGCCCGGGCGTGGTCGGCCAATTGCCCTGTGTCTATGCGTAAAGCACCATCAGTGCTGCCCCGTACGTTCTATGCACGGCCGGCCCTGGAGGTCGCCCGTGACCTGCTCGGTAGGCACCTGGTGCGCCATATTGGTCAGGAATGTCTGGTGGGCCGCATCGTCGAGACCGAGGCATACGGCGGCGCCCTGGACTCTGCCAGCCATGCCTCGCGCGGGCTGACCCCAAGAACGGCACCGATGTTCGGCCCACCCGGACATGCCTACGTCTATCTGATCTATGGCATGCACGACATGCTCAACGTCGTGACCGACCCCAGCGGCGAGCCAGGAGCCGTGCTGCTCAGGGCCATGACGCCAATACGAGGAGAAACCCAGATGATCGCTCATCGCGGTGGGCGACGTGGACGCGTGCTGAGCGATGGGCCAGGAAAGCTGGCCCAGGCCATGAACGTCAGCGTGGCCGAACTCAATCGCCACGACCTGTGCCTGGGCGAACGGTTGTGGCTGGAACCGGGCGAACCAGTACCCGACATCCAAGTCAGGGCCGGCCCACGCGTCGGTATCGACTATGCCGAGCCGGCAGATCGCGAGGCGCCATGGCGCTTTTTAGTTACCGGCTCATCTCCATGAAAAAGCCCGCGTCTGCGGGCTTTTCATGTACTACAAGTGCTCTGAACGGTTAGATGCATCCGACAGGGCGAGCTTTCATGTGGGCATGGTTCGCTCGTTTCCCCTCACCCATTCAACTTGTGAGCCAGCATACTAGCGTCCTCGAGCTCCAGAATCTTCCATACGCTATTGATCAAGTCGCTCTGGGCCTTGTCGTCGAGAACGCCATCGCAGCAGGAGCGTACCTTTTGCTCGACTTCCTCGTCGCTGAGGGGATTTTCAGGGCCGCCGCGATAACGCTCATCGGCCCAGCCGCTGACGTTTTCTCGCCCCTTGAGACGCAGGGTGATGCGTGAGCGCATCTTGTCGAAGCCTTGGGCTTCAATTTCCTCATCAAACTCGGTACGAATGCGACGCTGCATGTCCTGCATGGCGCTGGAGGCGACGAACTCGTCGGAGAACTCGACCTTGCCAGCTTGGCGGTTGAGAGCAATCATCGCCAGCGCCGCAGGCAGGGAGAACTTGGCCTGCAGGTGATTGGCGGCGATCGGGTAGCGGATGGGGTTCAGGATGTTGGAGCCGGCGTGGACGATGACCTCTTCGATATCATCGGGCTTGGCGTCGGCCTCGATCACCAGACGCAACATCAGGTCGATGGTTGGGTGGGTCAGTACACCGCAAGGATAAGGCTTGATCGACACCCCAGGCTCGACGATGGACCAGGTTTTCCCGAAGCCCTGGGAGAGCTTGTCCTCACTGGCACCACCACCCTGCACTGCCATGAAACCCCAGGGGCCGTCCAGCGCTTCGGGATCGGCGGTAAAGCCACGTTGAGCTAATAATGCAGCGGTCACGCCATTTTCCGCCGCGCGGCCCACGTGCAACGGTTTGGTCATGGTGCCGAAGTTGCATCGGATGCCCGCGGCCAGGCTCGCGGCGATGCCAAAGCCATGTCGCAGGGTTTCTCCGCTTAGGCCCATCAGCTTGGCGGCGCTGGCGAAAGCACCGAAAGTGCCGACGGTGCCGCTGGAGTGCATGCCCTGCATATAGTGCTGGGGCAGCATCCACTCGGAGATCTTGCACTCCACCTCGAAACCGGTAAGGAAAGCCTCCATGAAGCGCTTGCCATCCACGCCTCCGAGCCACTGGCTAACCACCAAGCTCGCGCTTAGGGGAGGAATGGTCGGGTGGGTCAACAAGCCATAGATGTGAGCCGGATCCTTGCTGACCTGGCTGTCGTCCCAGTCATGGGCATGACCGGCGGTGCCCAGGACACGGGCGGCCTGGGCCACTGGCGCTAGTGTGTTGCCCTGGCCCAGCACCAGGGCGTCGGCGCGCCCTCCAGTCTCGGCGGCTTCTTCAGCCAGGATCTGCACCGAGTGCTCTTCGGAGCCGGCGACAAAGAGCCCGACACCGTCCAGCACGCAGCGGGTACCGATACGTAGTGCCTCCTCGGGAATATCTTCAAAGCGCACCGATTCGATAAATTCGGCGGCCTCGGCGGTGATACGGGTGTTGTTGGGCATCTTAGCGAAGACATTAGTGGCAACGGACATCGTGTTTTCTCCTCAACTGGGTCGTTGTGAACGGGGGTCTTGAAAACATGGAAGACGCGAAAGACGCGTCCATAGGGGCCCTGCGAAGAGGTTTACTGACAGGGCGCGGATGGCATGAAAGCCTGCTACGAGTGCGGCGTTGTGGCCGAGGGCTTGGGCAGTGAGGGTCATCTCGGCCATGCCACCCACAGAAAAGCCGAGCACGAGGGTTTCAGGAGTCTCGCCAGACGACGCAAACCTGGCCACCACCACGGCGACAACGGAGACCGCCAAACCGATCAGCACAAGGATCGGCACGCCAGCGACGATGGCCTGAGGTAGAGCCTTCAAGGTATCACGCTTGAATTTGGCCCCCAGGTTGAAGCCCACCACCACCTGGGCGGCGATAAGTAACCCGTACGGCAGGTGAGATGAGGGCAGCACTTGGGCGCCGGACAGCCCCCCCGCCACTATCAGTGGCGTCAGGAACCAGGCAGAAGGCATACCAAGGCGAGCTGTGATCCAACTAACTAGCGCGCATAAAGCCACAAGCACAGCCAGCGAGTTCAGGGAGAGGTCGGCTGCAACTACACCGGTCCCTTCGTCTACAGCCCCCTGATTCGAGCCGGAGGCGCTCAGCAGGAATAACGCCGCCGGGAGTAAAGTAACGATCAGGCCAACACGGATGGCATGCAGCGCGGCGATAGCGGCCCGATTGGCGCGGTAGCCCTCGCCAATCTCGGCCATCTCGATCACTCCGCCCGGCAACAAGCAGAAATAAGCAGTGGCCTTATCGAGCCCCGAGAAACGCGCAAACACCGGCGTCGCCAGGATGGCGAGCGTCACCCCAAGGCCAGCGGAGGCGACCATGATCGGCAGCCAACCGAGCAACTCGTGGGCGACCTGGGGCGTGATCCAGAGCCCGACGCTCGCTCCCACAATCAGAAGCCCTGCTCGCTGAAGCGGCTTGGGTGCCTGGGCAGGCAGGCCAACAGCCGCCCAGATACCGGTGGCAATGGCAGCGCCCAACAGCCAGCCTAGCGGCATGCCAAGTGCATTCCAGATGCACCCGCCGACAACGGCGACACCCGCGGGGAGCAAAAAGAGTCGCCACCAGCGCGTGAGGCCGACCTGCGAGGGGGCAGGTTTCAGGTAAATGGTCATAGGCTTAACCGAGGTAGCTTCCGCCATTCAGATGAAACGTCTGGCCGGTGCAATAGCGTCCCGAGGGCCCAGCCAGGTGACAGACCAGCGCGGCCACCTCATCCGGCCGGCCGAAGCGACCCACCAGCGGCCCCTTGCCTCCCTTCAAGCTGGGCGCAGGAGAGCCAGCCGGGCGCTCGGTATCGATCTGGCCCGGCACGATGCAGTTGGCGGTCACTCCCTGCTCGCCGTACTCCACCGCCAGCGCCCGGGTGAGGCCTACTACCCCCATCTTCGAGGCAATGACATTGGCCCGCTCGGCGGCACCCAGGTGCGCGCTGGCGCCACCAAAGGTAACGATGGAAGCCTGGTCGGAGGTGAGCAGCAGCGGCAGGCAGGCCTTGGCCGCCAGGAAGGGCCCATCGAGATTGACCGCCATGACCTTACGCCAGTCCTCGACCGTCAACTCGGCAAAGGGCTTGTGGGGACGAATGGCAGCGCAGCACACCAAGGTATCGAGTCGACCGAAAGTCTCTCGGACCTTCGCCATGGCGGCCTCGACCGCCTCGGAGTCAGCGATGTCCGCAGCAAGCCCGAGCCCCCGGCGCCCAAGCGCTTCGATATCGGCCAGAGTGTCGCTCATCGCCTGGCCGTGGTGGCTCGCGATGATCGCCACGTCGGCACCCTGTTCGGCGAGCCCGAGCGCTACGGCTCGACCAATATTGCGGCTGCCACCGGTTACCAGAGCAACACGTCCTCCAAGTGGCTTGGCCATCTCATTCGCCTCTCTGGGAAATGGTCGGGCCACTGCGCATGCGATGCACGGCACCGAAAAGCGGCTTGTAGAAGATGCTGAGCGCGGCCAGGACGAAGAACAAAATCGCCACCGGACGCCCCAAGAAACGGCTCACATCCTGATCAAAGATGATCAACGACTGCGCCAGGGAGTTCTCGACCAGCGAGCCCAGCACGACTCCCATGATGATAGGCGCCGCGCCAAAGCCGTAGCGCTTGAGCCAGAAGCCAATGAAGCCGGCGATCAGCATTATGGTGACGTCGACCAAGCTCTGATTGACGCCATAGGCACCCACCACGCACAGAGCGAATACTGCGGGCCAGAGAAAGGTTCGGGGGATCAGCGAGATGCGCGAGAAGAGCTTAGCCCCGGCCAGGCCAAAGACCAGGAACACCAGGTTGGCCACCAGCATGGCGGCGAAGATCGAATACAACAGATGTGGCTGGTTCTCGAACAGATAAGTGCCAGGGCGAATGCCGTGGATTTGCAAACCGCCGAGGATCACCGCGGCAGTGGCCGAGCCAGGGATGCCGAGCGCCAGGGTAGGCACCATGGAGCCCCCGGTGGCGGCGTTGTTGGCCGCCTCGGGACCGGCAATGCCCTCGATTTCGCCGGTCCCGAACTTGTCACCATTCTTCGACCAGCGCCGCGCCTCGTTATAGCCGATCATTGCGGCCATGGTGCTGCCTTCCGCCGGCAGGATACCGATGAAAGTACCAATCCCTGAGGAGCGCAGAATAGTCTTCCACACTTGCTTGAAGTCATCCCGGGAAGGCAGCTTGATGGCGGTGAGGTTGATGCGCTCCTTCGCCTGGTCGATGACGTCGGACTGGGACAGCAGTTCCGAAACCGCGAATAGACCGATCAGGATAGGGATGAAACTGATACCTTCGTACAGCTCGGGAACGTCGAAGGTAAAACGCTCGACACCGGTGGTCAGGTCTACCCCGACGGTGGCGATCAGCAACCCGAGCGCTCCACCGATCAGATTCTTGACTGGTGACTTGCCGCTGATAGAGGCCAGCATGGACAGCCCGAAAATCGCCAGTGCGAAATACTCGGGCGGCCCAAATGAGTGGGCGATCTTAGCAAGGGCAGGAGCAGCCAACACCATTACGAGCAACGAGATAATACCGCCGATGACGCTGGATACTGCCGCCATGCCTAGTGCGCGACCGGCCTCCCCTCGCTGTGCCATGGGAAAACCGTCGAAAGCGGTAGCGGCAGCGGGCGGCGCCCCGGGGGCGTTGATCAGGACGGCGGTGATGGAGCCACCGAAAGTGCCTGCGCAGTAAAGCGCAGCCAGCATCGAGATCGCCGGGACTGGCTCCAGGTAGATGGTAAAAGGCAGCAACAGGGCCACTGCCATCGATGAGCTCAAGCCAGGCAGCGCTCCCACTAGCACTCCGATGATGGTGCCCAGCAGGATGACGGCAAGGGAGATTGGGTCGGCGAGTATGCCGAACCCCGTCAAAATTGGATCCATGATCGTCTCCGTCGCTCAGGACAGCCAGGGGCTTAGCACGCCCTGTGGCAATCTGAGCTGCAACGCGTGGGTGAAGAGCAGATAGATGCACACCGGAACACCGATGGCATAGATCACAACGTGAAGCTTGCGTCGCTCACCCCACAGCAGGGGGATGACCAGACAGGTCAGCATGGTGGTGAGGGTCAGACCGAGCACGCCGAACAGGAAAACCGAGGCCAGCAGCACTAGCGTAGTGGCCCACATGCGCCAGGTGATGACGGGCTTGGCCTCTTCGTCGTGGCCGCGGCCCTGATAGATCATCACCAAGGACAGCAGGGCGATGATTCCCAGGATCAGGCGAGGCATGTCAGCCGCCTGCATGCCTTGGGCAAAGGATGGTGGCACGGTGCCAAAGCCAGTGGTGACCCAGTACAGCACACCCGCCAAAACCAGCAATACGCATCCTGGAAGCAGGTCTCGCCAATGACGAATCATGTGCGCCTCCTTGTCTCGGATGAGAAATGTGTAGGGCCGCAGCGTACGGCCCCAGTCATATCATTCACTCGAGAAGCCCCAGGTCTGTCATGGTGGCCTCGCCCGCCTCGTACATGCGGCGAATCTGCTTGTCCCAGACTTCAGCGCCGGCGATGCTCGCGCTGTCCAAGCCGATGCCGTCGAGATACTCCTGGTAGCGCTCGCTTTCCATCCCGGCGAGCATAGCCTGCTCCAAAGCGTCGACACGCTCCTGCGGGGTGTCTTTGAGCACTACGTAGCCGCGCACGGTAGAGAAGGCAACGTCCATGCCGTTCTCGGCCAGGGTCGGTACGTCCGGCAGAGCGCCCATACGCTCTTCTGCCATCACCGCCAACGGACGAAATTCACCGGCGGCGATCTGGTCCTGGGTTTCCGAGATATTCAGGCCGGCTGCGTCAATGTCGCCGCGGGACAAGGCAGCGGCGAACTCCGCACCGCTGTCGAAGGGTACATAGGAGATTTGGATGTCGGCTTCGTTGGCGAAGCTCATGGCAGCAATATGGTCGACGCCACCGATCTGGGTACCGCCCCACTTGATGATGCCCGACTGGCCTGCTTCGATCAGGTCATCGATGGTCTCGTAGTCGCTGTTTCCGCGGGCCATGATGATGATGGGATCGTCGGTGGCACGCACCACGCCCTGGATGTCATCGATGCCAATCGGAGACTTACCGCGCAGCATGGTGAACAGATGTGTCGGCGTGACCGCCATCAAAGTATAGCCGTCGGCAGGCTTTCCGCTGACGTAACTCATCGCTACGGAGCCGCCCCCGCCCTTCTTGTTTTGCACGAAGACGTTGCTGTCGAGCTGCTCCTGAGTCGATAGAGCCACCATCCTGGCGGTCGTATCGGTGCCTCCACCCGGTGAGGTGTGCACGGCAATCTCGATTGGCTCCGTGGGGAAATCGTCTGCCGCTTGTACAAGGGATGCGAGGGAGGCGGATGTGATACCAACCGCCAGAATGCCGGTAGTGAACCAATGGCGCATAGTGGTTCTCCTTTAGAGTCGTTGTTAGGAGTTGTGGTGCTACGAACAACTGTAAACTGTTAACAGTTAGCAAAAACAAAACTAGCAGAAAGAGATTAATGCTCATACGTAGACATTGGTCTACAAACTAGAAGGGGCAATTTTTATCTTACAGATCATCAGGATAGAAAGAACCAAGTCCGGTCGGCAGGCTCCTTCAGGGGTCCGTCAACGCCTGCTCCATGCGCATCCATCCCGCCATCACATGGTCGCGCAGCGCTTTCGAGGCCTTCTCGGCATCGCGCGCGGCGATCGCCGTGACGATCACCACATGCTCGGCGTTGGAGGCCTTGAGATTGCCGCGTTGAACTAGGCCTCGACGACGAAATAGATGCAGCTGCTTGATGATGTCATCGTAGTAACGTGCCAGGGCAGTGTTACCAGCGTGCTCCATCATAGTGTCATGGAACTTGAGATTGAGCTGATAGTAGTCATCCAGATCTTCACAATCGGCGGCCTCGCCCATCTGCTCAACTAAACTTTCCAGCTCCGCAATGAGCTCCGGTGTTGCCCGCTCAACCAGCAGTTCACCCACCAGAGCAGTCAAGGCGCGGCGCACCTCGTATAGGCTGCGGGCTTCTTCTAGACTCATCTCACGAACGTAAGCACCATGATTGGCAACGTTGCGAATCAGCCCTGCGTATTCAAGACTACGGCAGGCCTCACGAATCGGCCCGCGGCTGATATCGAACCTGGCGGCCAAGGCGCTTTCGTTAATGCGGTCACCGGCGGACAGCTCACCAGAAATGATCAACTGCTCGATAGCATCGCGGGCGATGGACGTCAGCGTGCTTGAACGACGCTGACCAATTCTGTCCTTGGTCGAGTCCATCCGGGCCTCCATCTTGAGCCTAAATCGTAAACTGTTAACAATATCATCTAAGCGTAATACTGCAACCGATGTACCCCGACCATGCGGCTCGATCGCTGTGGGTCATCTCAAATAGCTCGGTAGCGACGGAGCAGACTCGAACTTTACATAAAAAATTAGCCTGACGAAAAACGCCCTGCAAAGCAGGACGTTACAAGGTTATGTGCACACTTCTTGACTAAGTGGTCGTCAGAACGGTATTTCGTCGTCGAAGTCGTCGAAACTGCCAGGACTTGGCGCCCCATAATTACCCCCTCCCTGCTGCCCACCGGCCGGGGGTTGCTGGGGCGGCTGCTGTGCGGGGCGCTGCTGAGGCTGTCCGCCACCTTGGGGGGCATTTCCGTAGCCACCACCCTGCTGGTCATAACCGCCCTGCGGCGCACCATAATTGCTCTGTGGTTGCTGGTTGTAGTCGGCACCGCCGCCGCCACCCTGACCACCACGTGTATCGAGCATTTGCATGTCGTTAGCGACGATCTCGGTGCTATAGCGGTCCTGACCATCCTGTCCTTGCCACTTACGTGTTTGCAGACGGCCTTCAATATAGATTCGCGAGCCTTTCTTGACGTATTGCTGAGCGATTTCGGCCAGCTTGTTGAACAGCACAACCGTATGCCACTCGGTGCGTTCCTGGCGCTGACCGCTCTGGCGGTCGGTCCAACTATCGGTAGTGGCAATACGCAGATTCGCCACCGGATTGCCCGACGGCAGGAAACGGATATCGGGGTCCTGCCCCAGGTTACCGATCAGAATGACCTTGTTTACACCACGGGCCATGGTTGACTCCTTACATGATCTTGGAAATAAGAGACCTGAGACAGGCCACGTGAAACGCCCCGCCAGGCGCACTGGCCTGCCAAGCGATCGCGATCAGGCGCCTCGGTGCGTGTGCCCGGAGCCAGCCACTCGGGCAAGTGCATCGGCATCGAGCTGCTGGCGATCCACTTTGAGGTAGGCGACTCGCTCCTCGGGCACCACGAGCACGTCTTCCACGCCCGCCACTTCGGCAAAACGCGCCATCAGCGTATCCAGCGCATCGTTTTCCTGCTCGTCCAGGGCCACCACCTCGCTCGATAAGTGACGTGGTGCCGGCATTCCCCAAATGACGATCAGCCACACCGCAGCCAGCAAGGCAGTGCCGATAAATACTGCATCATAACCGAAACGCTGCGCGAGAGCCCCTCCGAGCAAGCCCCCCAGAAAAGCTCCCAGAAACTGGCTGGTCGAGTAGATTCCCATGGCGGTGCCCTTGGCCCCGGCCGGTGCCAGCTTGCTGATCATCGAGGGCAGTGTTGCCTCGAGCAGGTTGAATGCCACGAAGAAGGCTAACAGCAAACCGAACAGCACCCAGCGCTGATGCCCCAGCTCACCCAGCAGCAGCAGAACCAAGGTCATCGCGGCCACGGCACCCAGGAAGGTAGCCTTCATGCGACGGTACTTCTCCGCCACGATCACGAGCGGCACCATGCACACAAAGGACAGCCCCATTACGGCGAGGTAGACCCAACCTTGCTGGTCGGCCTCGATGCCCACGGCCACTAGCCGGAACGGTAGCGCCACGAAGGCAGCCATGAGTATGAGATGCAGCGAGAATATCGAGAAGTCCAGGCGTAGCAGATCGCTGCGGGTCAGCGTACTACGCAGCTGGCTGCGATCCATTCCCACATCGTGATGCTGGACTCGGCGGGGAGCGGCCGGCACCAGGCGCCACAGTACAATGAGACTCAGCATGGCGAGCAACGCCGTGAACCAGAAAACGCCAGACAAGCCGAAGGATGATGCGACCAACGGGCCGACTACCATGGCGATGGCAAACGCGACACCGATCGACAATCCGATGGTGGCCATGGCGGCGGTCCGTACCTGTTCCCGGGTCTGATCGGCCAGCAACGCCATGATCGCCCCAGCCACAGCCCCACTGCCCTGCAGGCAACGCCCGGCGATAATACCGGCGATTGTCGTCGCCTGGGCAGCGACGATGCTGCCGATGATAAACAGCAGTAAGCCACCGGCAATGACGACCTTGCGCCCGATTCGGTCGGAGAGCAGGCCAAAGGGGATCTGCAAAACAGCCTGGGTAAGACCGTATGCGCCCAACGCCAGCCCGACCAGCAGCGGGGTCGACCCGGCCAGATCATCGGCATAAAGGGCCAACACCGGCAGCACCATGAACAGACCCAGCATGCGTGTAGCATACAGGCCGGCCAGGCCGGTAATGGCGCGACGTTCAGTGGCAAGCAGACGAGAGCTCATGAGCGGGATCGCATACAGATGGAAGCGGTTTGCAAAGCGGCGGCTCGCGCACCGGCAGCCGTCAGCGGGGCTAACATTCTACCGGTCCGAACGGTCTGAGGAAAAGCACAGTGTTGTTTTGCCTGCTGGCTCGGGCACTGAAACGGCAGTTGGATACTGGCGTGCTATGGTGAAGGCGGCCTAGATCGTATAATTGAAACTTTTGCGATGCGCATGAGGTGGGAATGGACAAGATCCAGGTCAGGGGTGCCCGAACGCACAACCTCAAGAACATCGATGTCGAACTGCCACGCGACAAGCTGATCGTGGTCACCGGCTTGTCCGGGTCCGGCAAATCTTCTTTGGCCTTCGACACGCTGTATGCCGAAGGCCAACGCCGCTATGTCGAGTCGCTTTCCACCTATGCCCGGCAGTTTTTGTCGATGATGGAAAAGCCCGACGTCGATCATATCGAGGGGCTATCTCCGGCGATTTCCATCGAGCAGAAGTCCACTTCCCACAACCCGCGCTCCACCGTGGGGACGATTACAGAGATATACGACTACCTCCGCTTGCTGTTTGCCCGTGCCGGGACGCCGCGCTGCCCCGAGCATGGCACCGATCTGGAGGCCCAGACCGTCTCGCAGATGGTCGACCAAGTGCTGGCCCTGCCCGAAGGCAGCCGGCTGATGCTGATGGCCCCGGTGGTCTCCGGACGCAAGGGCGAGCATCTGCAACTGATCGCCGAGCTGCGTGCGCAGGGCTTCGTTCGCGCCATGATAGATGGCCATGTGGTAGAACTCGATGACGTCCCTGCCCTGGAAAAGAACAAGAAGCACGATATCAGCGTGGTGGTGGATCGTATCAAGGTACGCGACGATCTCCAGCAGCGCCTGGCGGAGTCTTTCGAGACCGCGCTGAATCTCTCCGACGGCGTCGCCGTGGTTCACTTCATGGATGGAGAACATGAGGACATTCCCTTTTCGGCGCGCTTCGCCTGCCCGGTCTGTGGTTACTCCATCGCCGAGCTCGAACCTCGGATGTTCTCGTTCAACAACCCTGCGGGGGCCTGCCCTTCCTGCGACGGGCTGGGGGTGCAACAGTTTTTCGATGCCGACAAGCTGATCAGTCATCCCGAGTTGTCACTGGCCGAGGGCGTGATCAAGGGCTGGGACCGGCGCAGTGTCTACTATTTCAACCAGCTCGAGGCCGTGGCCAAGCATTACCGCTTCAAACTGGAGACACCGTGGAACGATCTCGCCCGGCATGAGCGCGAAGTCATCCTGCACGGTAGTGGGCACGATGCAGTCACCTTTAGTTACGTCAACGACCGCGGCCGAAAGGTGACCCGCGAGCATCCCTTCGAAGGCGTACTGCCCAACATGCAACGCCGCTATCGGGAAACCGAATCGAACATGGTGCGTGAGGACCTTGCCAAGTACTTGGCGGTACAGCCTTGCCCCACCTGCCACGGTAGCCGTCTGCGTCGCGAAGCCCGCAATGTCTTCATTGATGATCACACGCTACCCAATATCGTCCGCCTGCCGATCGGCGAGGCCTGGAGCTATTTCCGGCAGCTCGAACTGCCGGGGCGTAAAGGCGAGATCGCCGTAAAGATCATTCACGAAATTCATGCGCGCCTGGAATTTCTGGTCAACGTCGGCCTCGACTACCTGAATCTCGAGCGCAGCGCCGACACCCTGTCGGGCGGCGAGGCTCAGCGCATCCGTCTGGCAAGCCAGATCGGTGCCGGCCTGGTCGGGGTCATGTACATCCTCGACGAGCCCTCCATCGGGCTGCATCAGCGTGACAACGATCGGCTGCTCAAGACGCTGGAGCACCTGCGCAACCTCGGCAACACGGTAATCGTCGTCGAGCATGACGAGGATGCCATTCGCGCCGCCGACCATGTCCTGGACATCGGCCCCGGTGCCGGCGTCCATGGCGGCACTATCGTCGCCCAGGGCACGCCCGAAGACATTCAGCGCAACAAGGCATCTCTGACCGGACAGTACCTCGCCGGGACACGACGCATCGAGGTCCCTCCCCACCGAATTCCCGGCAACCCGGAAAAGATGCTGCGCCTGACCGGCGCACGCGGTAACAATCTGCAGGACGTCGACCTGGCGCTTCCACTGGGGCTGTTCATATGCGTGACCGGCGTATCCGGCTCCGGCAAGTCGACCTTGATCAACTCAACACTGATGCCGATCGCGGCCCGTGAGCTCAACCGAGCCACTACACTGACCCCTGAGCCCTACGAGCACATCGAGGGGCTCGACCAGCTCGACAAGATCATCGATATCGACCAGAGCCCCATCGGCCGCACGCCTCGCTCCAACCCAGCGACCTACACCGGGATCTTCACACCGATTCGTGAATTGTTCGCCGGCACACAGGAATCCCGTTCGCGCGGCTACAAGCCGGGGCGCTTCAGCTTCAACGTCAAGGGAGGACGCTGCGAGGCCTGCCAGGGCGAGGGCATGATCAAGGTTGAGATGCACTTTCTGCCTGACATTTACGTACCCTGCGACGTGTGTAAGGGCAAGCGCTACAACCGCGAAACGCTCGAGGTTAAATACAAGGATCGCAACATTCACGAAGTGCTCGAGATGACCGTCGAGGAGGCGCTCGAGTTCTTCAGCCCGATCCCTGCCATTGCCCGGCGGCTGCAGACGCTGATGGATGTCGGGCTGTCATACGTGCGACTTGGACAGAGCGCCACCACGCTGTCCGGCGGCGAGGCCCAGCGCGTCAAGCTAGCGCGTGAACTGGCCAAGCGTGATACCGGCAAGACGCTATATATCCTCGATGAACCTACGACCGGGCTGCACTTCGAGGACATTCGTCAGTTGCTGACCGTGCTTCATCGCCTGCGTGATCATGGCAATACCATCGTCGTGATCGAGCACAATCTAGATGTCATCAAGACGGCGGATTGGCTGGTTGACCTCGGCCCTGAGGGCGGTTCGGGCGGTGGACGCATCATTGCCGAGGGAACGCCGGAGCAGGTGGCGGCAATGGCATACTCACATACGGGACGTTTCCTGCAGCCCTTGCTTGAACGAAAAGCCGTGAACATGTCCGAGAACTGAGGCGACGACCTAGTGTCATGCCAGACATGGCATAAGCAAAACAAGGGCCCCAATAAAAGTCATTAGGGCCCTTGGACGATTCGGGGCTTCACTGACGAATTTCGGCATCCTGTCGAAGGCCTCGTTCCTGCTGCCAATGGCGTTTTCCTAGCGTGGCAATTTCCTTTTTTGCCCGCTGGAGACACCATACAATAAAAAAAGATTTTCCGGCCAAGGAAAAGCCCGGCAACCATGCAACCGGGCATATCGAAAGGATAATATTTTTATTTGGTTATTATTCTTGGCAAGGATGTCATTAACTAAGGCCTGCCTAGTCATCCGTGGCCAAGACCTTTTAACACTCTCCGCCCTTACACAATCATAAAACTAGGTTACATAAAGTTATCTTAATGTAATCTAAATACAACAAACCATGTAATCCAGAAACTACACTTATAAAGGGTTTTGCTAAATTAGCTAGACTTTAGGGAGCGTCTGCAAAGCATCGAGAGCAACACCTTCTTATGATAAGACCTGATTATGCCTGTCGAAGGTGAAGGTAATAGCCGGTGCTACCCATATGCAGGGGAGCACGGAAGATGCCATGAGGCTTGGCAGAACGCATTGGTGCACCGCCCAAGGCTTGGCTCAAGCCAGGTCATTTCGTTGCTTATTCCATCTAGGCCTGAGCCACTTGTCTTTGCCAACGCCGTAGCCTGTCCTGATGCCACCGGGGCGAAAGCAAGCGCGTATGGAATGAAACTGGCTTGAGAACGCCCTCCTCTTGAGCAAAGCGGCGATAGACACCGAAGGGCCTGTCATCGCGCCCATGAGTCGCAATGATGCGTATCTCTATCGAGTCCAGGTCTTCACAGCGTATCGATGCATTAGACGCTTGCAGCGAATGCTGTGCCAGGCGACGGAATGTATCCAACCGATATTCACTGCCTGAGGCCAAGGGGCCCTGTAATGCTCCGGTAGTGCTTTGAGTCTGGCCTAGCGAAGGTATGTAATTTGTGAGATCCGCCCTGAAGGTTTGATCCTTTCCTTTCACGACAGCCAACACTGCCGAGACGTACACCGCCTCTTGTCCCATGTTGATGACTGCACAGACACCATCAACATCCATACGCTGCTGGCGGGAAATGAGCAGCTTAGGCCTGCGCAGCTTGGCGAAATCGGCCATCATCAGGAAACCGAAAAACACCCAGACCAAGATGACACCAGCATTTGCCAGAAAAATCAGCGCCGTACTGTTAGAAGCAATCCATTGCATGTGGCCCCGGTCCCTTACGCACGTTTGGTGACAAGCCGCATCCTATGTAACCGGTAGGGAATGCAGCTTATTCAGTCTAGCCCAGCTCACCTCAGGTCTACACACTTCGCTCCCCTACAGCGAGCCCTGTTAGGCCAGGCTTGTAAGCCAGGCAGCGCAATTGAAAGAATACTGATCGAATCGGTGGAAGAGGCGGGCATAAGGCCACTCGGCTAACCAAGCGAGTAAAAGCCTGAGAGGCTACAGCAGGAGGATTGGCGCATAAGGTAAGCAGAAAGCAGATGGTTGGCACTGCATCAGGCTATGACTTGGACGGCATTGCTGTGTAGTCAAACCAATGGAGGTGATCACGTAGCCGTGTTGTTACTCTTACCTTAAACATCAGCACAAAAAAAGCCGCCTCGAAGGGCGACCTCTTTGCTACAACAGCCTGATTGATCAGGCTTACCCGTGGTGCCGGCACCAGGAGTCGAACCCGGGACCTACTGATTACAAGTATATCAAATAAAGCTTTCAATACAATAACATACATACAATCATCCTATACGCTCCCCTTTTCCCGCCTGTATAAACAAGAGCTTAGACAAGCATCCTATGAATTCATGGCCTACTAAGCCATGCCTGACCGTAAGCCACTTGAATTTTGCTAAACATTGTGCAAGCCTAGCCATAGAGTC
>NZ_KB900004.1 GCF_000378505.1 Modicisalibacter luteus DSM 23508
GCCACGCCCTTCAGGTAGAACGCGGCCGGGCCGAACGGCGGCGACAGGAACGACACCTGCATGTTCACCGCGAACAGGATGCCGAACCAGATCGGGCTGTAGCCCAACTGGGTGATGATCGGCACGAAGATCGGCAGCGTCAGCATCGCCACCCCGATCCAGTCGAGGAACATGCCCAGCACCAGCAGGATCGCCATCATCACCAGGATGATCACGATCGGCGCCACGTCGAGCCCCATGATCATGCCCGAGATGAAGCGGTTGCCGCCCATCAGGTTGTAGACCCCGACCAGCGCCGCCGCGCCGATGCCGATCCAGATGATCATGCCGCAGGTCATCAGTGTCTGGCCCAGGCTCTCGTGCATGGTCCTGAACGAGAACTCGCCCCGCAGCACCACCGCCATCAGCACGCCGAACACGCCCATCGCCGCCGCCTCGGTGACCGAGGCCACGCCGCCGTAGATCGAGCCCAGCACCAGCACCGCGATCAGCGCCGGCACGATGATCGCCTTGAGCGCCTGGCCCTTGGTGGCAAACGTCTCGGCCCGCGCCTCATCGGTCAGCGGCGGCCCCATGGCAGGGTTCTTCAGGCAGCGCACCAGCACGTAGCCGATGTAGGAGAGCATCAGGATCACCGCCGGGGTGATCGCGGCGGTAAACAGGTCGGCGATCGACACGCTGGCGATCAGGCCGTAGATGATCAGTACGATCGAGGGCGGCATCATGGTGCCCAGCGAGCCGCCGGCACACACCACGCCGATCGACAGGTGCTTGTCGTAGCCCAGGCGCAGCATCTGGGGCAGCGCCAGAATGCCCAGCAGCACGATCTCGCCGCCGATGATGCCCGACAGTGCGGCGAGGAAGAACGCCACCACCACGGTCTGCACCGCGACCCCGCCGGGCAGGCGGCCGGCGAACACGCGCATGGCGTTGAACAGGTCCTTGGCGATGCCCGAGCGGTCGAGCAGCGAGGCCATCAACACGAACATCGGCACCGCCACCAGCGAATACTCGGTGACGAAGCCATATACGCGGCTGGTGACCAGCGGCAGGGCGTTGGTGCCGAACCAGCCGAAGGTAAAGGCCAGCGCCACCAGGCCGGTGATGAAGGCCAGCGGCAGGCCGGTGATCAGCAGGGCGAAGATCGCCCCGACCATCAGGATCGTTCCGTCGGCGATATCCATTACACGGCTCCCTCGTTATCGCTCGGGGGGATGGCGGGCTTGCCGCGCAGCGACTGGATCAGGTGGATGAACGACTGAATGCACATGAGGATCAGCGCGATCATGATGATGCCCTTGACCAGGGCGGGAAACGGCGGGTTCCAGGAGGTCCCGGAGCGCTCCAGCGACCACTCGCCCAGGGGATTGTGCGAGGCGTCCCAGAACATCACGTAGGCGGCGTAGCTCATCGCCAGGCAGAAGCCGAAGGTGACCAGGTCGTTGAAGCGGTCGAGCCACAGCTTGAGGCGCGGGCCGGCGCTGTCGTAGAGCACGCGCACGCGGATATGGCGGTTGCTGGCCAGGGCCGCCGGGCCGCCGAGGGCGAAGCTGACGGCGACCAGCATGACCACGCTCTCGTGGACCCACGAGGTGGGCGAGCCGAAGCCGTAGCGCATGATGACCTCGAAGACACTGATCGCCATGGCGGCGAAGACCAGCCAGGCGGCGCCGCGGGCGCACCACACCACGCCACGGTCGAAGGTGCTGCGCACGGGATCGGGGACCGTGGTGGTCTCGCCGGACGTCGGGCCGGCAATCTCGTCCTCATGCGTCACGGGGGACGCGTCTCGACGACGGGGATCTCGGGACATGGGTTTATCCTCTACATCAAAAACCAGGAAGCCCATCAAGGCTTCCCGGTGAGGTCTGGCAATGGGTGGCGAGGCCGTTCAACCACCTCGCCACCGGACGGTCAGTAATCCTTAGGATTTCTGATCGGAGGACTGAGCGCCGGAAGACTGCTCGCTCTGCATCAGGTTGTGGTTTTCCAGGTACTTGACCACGGACTCGTAGAACTCCTTGGTGATGTCGTTCTTCTCGGCCCAGACCGCCCACTCGTCCTTGGCGATATTACGGAACTTGGCGCGCTCTTCGACAGACAGATCGATGATCTCGATATCCGGGTTCTGACGCGCTTCACGCACTGCTTCCATATCACGCGTCTTCAGTTCGGCGACCATTTCATAAGCCAGAGCGTCGACGGACGTGGAAAGGATCGCCTTCAGGTCTTCCGGCAGGCCTTGCCAGATTTCGTTGTTGATCGATACCGATACCATCGGCAGCGAGTGGAAGCCGGGATACAGCGGATACGGCGCGAAATCATGCAGCCCCTGGGCCTGGTTGGTGGCAAATACGGTGTAATCGGCCGCGTCGATCACGCCCTTCTCGAGACCGGTGTAGACCTCGGAGCCCGGCAGGTTGACCGGTGTGGCACCCGCCTTTTCGAAGATGTTGTAAACCATGCCCTCCGGCGCACGCAGCTTGAGGCCCTTCATGTCCTCGACGGAGCGAACCGGCTTGGTGGACGGCAGCGACTCCAGACCGGTCGCGGCGGCGCCGATCAGGTGCAGGCCATAAGGTTCGACCAGCTTGTTGTAGAGTTCTTCGCCCCCGGCATTGTTCATGTAGTCGAGGAAATCGTACGGATCGCTCCAGGCACCGACCAGGTTACCGATCATGCCGAACGCCGGGTTCTGGCCGGTGAAGTAGCTGGGGTCGGTCAGGTGGCCCTGAAGAATGCCGGACTTGACGGCCTGCAGGGTCTGGTTGGCCTGAACCACCGCGCCTACCGGCAGGATTTCGATGGAGATGCGACCGCCGGACATCTGCTCGACGTTGTCGGCCCATTCCTTCTTCATTTCGAACTGCGGTTCCCCGGAGGTTTCCGAAGTCTGGAAAGTCCACTCGTATTCGGCTGCCTGAGCATTGAGAGCCAGGGCACCGAGTACGGCAGCGGTGAGCGTCTTGAGCGGAGTGCGTGACATCATGAGCGTTTCCTTAGCCAATTGTTGTCTGGTCTTCGAGGATGGGAAGTGCACGGATCAGGTCTTCAAGACCCAGATCCCGTCCGGTGCGTTCGAGCACCGCCAGCGCCGCTGCCGCGGCCTGTTCGGGTTGCCGCAGACGGATAGCTTCCATCACGCGGCGATGACGTTCCATACTGTCATTGAGTTCGTGCGCACTGTGGTTGGATTTCTCGACCAGCAGCGCGATCGCAGGCTTGAGCACGTGGCTGATCTGCGCCCAGACCAGATTATGCGACGCGGCAAACACGGCTTCATGGAACGCGACATCGTATTCATCGTGAGTTTGTCCCTTCCAGCGTAGATCGTCCCGCTCAAGAGCGTGAATCATGCCTTCATAGGCCGTCTCGATGGCCAGCAGGTCTGCAGCCGTGGCGTGCTCCGCCGCCAAGCGGGCAACGAAGGGTTCGACAGCGACACGAAAGGCGAAGATTTCACGTTGAATACGCGGGTTGGGCTGGGCGAACTTGGCCATCCAGGCACTGACCTGAGGATCCAGCAGGTGCCAGTTGGCCAGCTCGCAAACGCGGGTTCCCTGGCCCGAGATACGCTTGATCAGACCCGCCGCCACCAGAGTCTGCAAGGCACTACGCACCGTGCTGCGACTCACACCGAACTGTTCGCAGAGATCGAGTTCCTTGGGGACGAAATCACCCGGCCCGTAACGACCGCTGAAGATGGATTCAGCCAAGTATTCGGCAATGTCGGGCCGGGCGTTGCGGCTCGCTGTCGTTGCGGCGTGACTCATGGCGACTTGGCGCGCTCCTTGTAGGACGAAACTCCTAGTATGTCCGACATAGGATCGGACAAGTACGCAAAGATTGCCTTTAGACGTTAGTCAAAGGCGTCAAAGGCAGGTTTTATAGATTGGTTGCAAAAGAAAAGACCGCTCCGGCATCCGGAGCGGTCTTGTTCAGACGGGGGCCAAGTCAATCAGCCACGATACACCGGGAAACGCGCGCAGATGGCCTCGACCTTGCTCTTGACCTCGGCTTCGGCAGCGCTGGAGTCGCCCTTGGCCATGGCATCGAGAATATCGCAGATCCAACTGGCCAGATCGCCGCACTCGGCTTCGCCGAAGCCGCGAGTGGTGACCGCCGGGGTGCCGATACGCAGGCCAGAGGTAACGAACGGACTCTGCGGATCGCCAGGTACGGCGTTCTTGTTGACGGTAATATGGGCGCGACCCAGGGCGGCATCCGCATCCTTGCCGGTCAGGCCCTGCTTAATCAGCGAGAGCAGGAACAGGTGATCCTCAGTGCCACCGGAAACCACGTCATAGCCGCGCTCGATGAAGACTCTGGCCATGGCCTGGGCATTCTTGACCACCTGCTGCTGGTAAGCCTTGAATTCAGGCTCCATGGCTTCCTTGAAGCACACTGCCTTGGCAGCAATGACGTGCATCAGCGGGCCGCCCTGCCCGCCCGGGAACACAGCAGACTGCAGCTTCTTCTCGATGTCTGCATCGCCCTCGGCGGAGAGGATCAGGCCGCCACGCGGACCGCGCAGGGTCTTGTGGGTCGTCGTAGTCACTACATGAGCATGGGGCAGCGGGCTCGGGTAGCACCCTGCCGCGACCAGACCGGCAATATGTGCCATGTCGACCAGCAGATAGGCGCCCACCTCATCGGCGATCTCGCGGAACCTGGCCCAGTCGATGATCTGCGAGTAGGCCGAGAAGCCAGCAATGATCATCTTAGGCTGGTGCTCGCGTGCCAGACGCGCCACCTCGTCATAATCGATCAGGCCGCCCTCGCCCAGGCCGTACTGCACCGCCGTGTAGTGCTTACCCGAAAAGTTGGGCTTGGCACCGTGAGTCAGGTGACCGCCGGCGTCCAGGCTCATGCCCAGCACCGTGTCGCCCGGCTTGACCAGCGCCTGGAAAACCGCACCGTTGGCCTGCGAGCCGGAGTGCGGCTGCACGTTGGCGTAGGTGGCATCGAACAGTTGCTTGGCGTACTGGATCGCCAGGTCCTCGACCACGTCGACATGCTCGCAGCCGCCGTAGTAGCGCTTACCGGGATAGCCTTCCGCGTACTTGTTGGTGAGCTGCGTACCCTGGGCCTGCATCACACGCGGGCTGGCATAGTTCTCGGAAGCGATCAACTCGATGTGCGCTTCCTGGCGAGCCACTTCCTGCTGCATGGCATTCCACAGGGCGTCATCGAATCCAGCGATCTGCATGTCACGGGTGAACATCGGCGAGAGTCCTCGAATCACGGGAAAATCTGAGTTCGCAATGATACCTCAGCGGTCCCGCCCTTTCACATGAAAGGGCGTCATGCCTGGCCGAGAATTTCTCACGTTGGCTTTAGCACAGCTCAAGCCTCACCCAGCAAGCCCAGACTGGCCATCGGGGTCTGGCGACGTACCCCGCGTGACAGCGCGTGCCCGATCACCCCAATGAGCAAGGCTCCGCCCAACGGCAGCACTAGCCACATCATCCAGTGGATGCGCGGCACCAGGTCGAGCCAGCCGACATAGACCCCGGCGGCGGCTAGCTCAGCAAGCAAGGCTCCCATCAAGCCACTGGTGAAGCCGAGCAGTGCGAACTCGACGCCCTGAACGCGCGAGATCAGGCGATCCCCGGCGCCAAACACCCGCAGCAGGCCGCTTTCGTGGGTACGCAGCGAATGGCTGGCGGTCAGCGCGGCATAGAGCACACTGACCCCGGCCAGCAGCACGAAGGCCAGCACGAACTCCACGGCCCGTGTAACCTGGCTGAGCAGTTCACGGACCCGGCCGAGAATCGCCTCGACGTTGATCAACGACACGCCGGGATAGGCCGACACCAACTCGCCGAGCACCTGCCCGCCGCTCTCCCGGTCAAGGTGGAAGGCGGTGATGTAACTGTGCCCGAAGCGCTCGAGTACACCAGGCGGGAAGACGACGAAGAAGTTGGGTCTGAAGCTGTCCCAGTCGAGATCGCGCAGGCTCATGATTTCGCCGGTGACGTTCTGGCTGCCGATGGCAAAGGTCAGGGTATCGCCCAGCCCCATACCCAGGCGCCCGGCCAGGCCGCTCTCCATCGAGATGGGTACCGTCTGCGCCCCGCCTGCGTAACCGACGCCAGCCTCGGGGCCGAACCACTCGCCGGCCACGATGCGGTTGCCCTCGGGGATATCCTCCTGCCAGGTCAGGTTGAGTTCGCGGCGCAGCGAGTTGTCGCCACGGTGTTCTTCCGGTACCACGTCACGCGGCGGCTGTCCGTTGATGGCCGTGATGCGTCCGCGCACCATCGGATAGAGTGCCGACCGGCTGTCCACCGCATCATCGAGAATATCAATAAAGCCGTCACGTTCAGCGGGCTGAATGTTGATGGCGAAATAGTTGGGCGTGTCTTGGGGCAGCTGGGCCTGCCACGTCGTCAACAGATCACCACGCACCAGCGTGATAATTGCCATGGCGGCAAAGGTCACGGCAAAGGCCAGCAACTGACCCAGGCTGGCCTGGCGCCGCCGCGCCAACTGACGTGCCCCCAGGCGAAGTGCCTGAGCGCCGCCGCCCTGCCCGTTGCTCCAGCGTCCGGCCAGGCGCAACACGCCACCGAGCAGCAGCCACCCCAGCCCCCAGAGCACGACAAGTGCCACCAGACCGCCTGCCAGCAGGCCCAGAGACAACTGCAGATCGCCGGAATAAAGCCACAGCAGCCCACCGAACACCAGGCTGGCCACGCCGATCACCAGCCACGCCGAGGCTGGTAACGGATCGAGCTCGCGCCGCAAGACCTTGAGCGCGCTGACCTGCTTGAGGCGCAGCAATGTCGGACCGGCAAAGCCGATCAGCACCGCCACAGCAGTCAACACGCCCATCAGCAACGGCAGCCAGCCCGGCGGTGGCAATTCCATCGGCAGAAATTGCATCAATAAGGCCAGCAGACCAGCCTGTCCAGCCAATCCCAGCAAGGCGCCAACCGTCGCCGAAGCCAACGCTAGCCACAGCAGCTGCAGCGCGAACAGACGCGCCAGTTGGCGCTGGGAGGCGCCGAAACAGCGCAGCAGTGCAGCGGTATCCAAGTGTCGGTCGACATAGCGCCGTGTCGCCATGGCTACCGCCACACCAGCCAACAGCACGGCGGCCAGCCCCGCCAGACTGAGGTACTTTTCGGCACGCTCGAGCGCACTGCCCAGCTGCGGGCGGTCCTCGCGCACGTCCTCGACCTCGATGCCTTCGGCCTGCAGCCGCGACAACAGGCCTTGAACGCTTTCCACTGCCTCAGGCGAGCCCTTGGCCAGCAGCTCGAACTCCACCCGTGAGCCGGGGCGTATCAGGTCGGTCGCATCAAGGTCGTCGACGTGCATCATCAGGCGCGGATTGAAGCTGCCGAACCCGGCAGACTGGTCGGGTTCACGCTCGATCAGACCGCTCACCGCAAGCGACACCTGCCCCACCTGGATTTCTTGACCGATGCTGACATTCAGCAACTGAGCCAAGCGGGGTGCGATCCACACCTTCCCCCGGGCCGGGCCATTCGGGACCTGGACGACACCCTGCCCTTGGTCGACATGTACCTGCCCATACAGCGGGTAGGCATCGCCGACCACCTTGAGACTGGCCAGCTGGAAGGCATCGCCATGACTCGCCATCGACACCAGGTCAACCTGGTCGGCCAGGGTCAGCCCTGCCTGCTCGAGCTGGCGTCGAAGCTCGGCATCGAACGGCTCGTCCTGCTCGAGCTTGATGTCGCCGCCCATCAGCTGGCTGGCCTGTCGTGTCAGACCGCGGTCGAGGCGATCGAGAAAGAATCCGATCATCGTCGAGGCCGCCACTGCCAGCGCCAGGGCGACGAACAGGGCGCGAACGTCGCTGGCACGTAGATCGCGGCGCAGCCCTTTCAGGGACAGGCGGAAGATATCGTCGCGTCTCGCATGCCCTGTCATGCTTCCACCTCATCGCGGTCGAGTTCGACGAGGCGGCCACCATCGAGCTGCAGGCAGCGCTGACAGCGGCGGGCCAGGTGGTGGTCGTGCGTTACCAGGACCAGGGTGGTTCCCGCTTCCCGGTTCAGCGCAAAAAGCAGGTCAATGACCTTGCGGCCCGTGGTCCGGTCGAGGTTGCCGGTGGGCTCGTCAGCAAAGACCAACGCCGGCTCGGTAACGAAAGCACGTGCCACTGCGACACGCTGTTGCTCACCGCCGGATAGCTGCTTGGGCAGATGACCGAGCCGTTCACCCAGGCCAACCCGCTCCAGCCAGTCACGCCCGCGAGCCTGGTGGTCCTTACCAGGCGTCAGCTCGAGTGGCAGCAACACGTTTTCCAGTGCCGTCAGCGTCGGCAGCAGTTGGAAATTCTGAAACACGAAACCGACGTGTCCGGCCCGCAACTGGGCACGCCCATCCTCATCGAGCGATGACAGCGACTTGCCAAATAGCATGAGCTCGCCACTGGTCGGCGTGTCGAGGCCAGCCAGCAACCCCAGCAATGTCGACTTGCCAGCTCCCGAGCTTCCCAGAATCGCTACACTCTCGCCAGGGAATACATCCAGGTCGAGGCCTGTCAGGATATCGAGGCGGCGCTCGCCGCTATCGACCTGCTTGCCCAGGCCACGGGCATGTAGAATGGGAGTATT
This sequence comes from Modicisalibacter luteus DSM 23508, assembly GCF_000378505.1. Taxonomy (GTDB): domain Bacteria; phylum Pseudomonadota; class Gammaproteobacteria; order Pseudomonadales; family Halomonadaceae; genus Modicisalibacter; species Modicisalibacter luteus. Next base: position 8,595 of record NZ_KB900004.1, read on the forward strand.
TTCACGCGCATGGGAGTCGGACATGGTGCAAGGTTTCCCTGTAGTGATCGGGTTCAGTAGGTCAATGCGATTAAAGCGACTCTGGCAACTGGCGCTGGCGACCGCCCTGCTGTGGGCGAGCGCGGCGCTGGCTGCCCCGACGACCATCATGATCATGGGCGACAGCTTGAGCGCCGCCTACGGTATCGAACGTGAATCTGGCTGGGTCAGTCTGCTGAGCAAGCGCCTGGGTAACGATGTCGAAGTCATCAATGCCAGCATCAGCGGAGAAACGACATCCGGTGGAGCGGCGCGTCTGCCCGAGCTATTGGGACAGCACGATCCCGACATTGTTCTGCTTGAGCTGGGTGGCAACGATGGCCTGCGCGGCTTGCCACCAGGCCAGATGCGCGCCAATCTGGCACGCATGATCGAGGCCAGCCAGGACGCCGGGGCCCGAGTCCTGCTGCTGGGCATCGAAGTACCGCCCAACTACGGACAGGCCTATACCGATGCCTTCCGGCGTGTTTACCAAAGTCTTGCCGAGAAGTATGACATTCCGCTGGTGCCATTCCTGCTTGAGGGCATCGCCCTGGATAAGACATTGATGCAGGACGACGGCATTCACCCCACCTCGGCGGCTCAGCCCAGGATTCTCGATAATGTCTGGCCGACTCTGGAACCGCTACTGAAAGAGCAGCAGCTCGCTGAACATCGTTAGGTGGCTTCGGCCGCCGGCGCCTTCTGCAATTGCTGAAGCCCCAATCCAGCCAGGATAAGTGCCAGACCGATCAGCGTCGAAGTCAGGATCGGCTCGCCGATGATGACATGTAGCAGGAATAGCGAGATGGGCGGCGACAGAAAGATCAGATTGGATATCTTGGCGGTACGCGAGACAGTATGCACCGCCATTTGCCACAGCACGAAGGCGACCCCCATTTCGAACAGACCGACATAGATGCCGGCGCCGACACCTTTCCAACCATACCAGTCGAAGCCCGGGCCAAGCGCCACGATAGCCGTCAGTACCGGTAGTCCCACAGAGAAATTCTGCCACTGGGCAACCAATGGTTCACGATGATCGCGCGCGTTGAGCAACCAGTACAGCGCCCACAGCAGCGTCGAGGCCAAGGCGGCCCCCACTCCCCATGGATCGGCGAAGGCCACGTTGAACACCTGGCCCCGAGTGGCAATGGTCCATACCCCGGCATAGGCAATCAGCCCGGCTAGCAGGTCGGTGCGGGTCAGCCGCTGACCGAGGACCGGCACCGCCAGGAATGCCATCGCCAGCGCCCAGGTATAGTTGAGCGCCATGGCTTCCTGGCCCGGTAACCGATCATAGGCGGCAAACAGCATCAGATAGTACGTTACCGGATTCATCAGCCCGGCCCATAGCGCCGTGCGCCAGCCACGACGCAGGGCGATCCCCATCTGCTTGCGACGCCAGACCAGCCCGCCCATCAGTAGCCACGAAACCAGGGCAGCAATCCACATCAGCTCCACTGGAGACATGCTCTCCAGTGCCAGCTTGAATGCCGTAGCCACTGTCGACCACAATCCCACGGCACCCACGCCGTACAGCATTGCCCGCTGATCCTGCGTCATCCCTGCTCCCATTCGGCTTTCGCGAAAACACGTTCCATTAGGTAAGGTGAGTAGCCTAACCGTACCGCGCGAGGCAGGCGAGCCTGTCGCGCCTGGTTTTCGCCCTTATTCATGAAGAGCTCATCTCGTCATGGCGACACCTTCCAGTACCGTGCCGGCTACCCCCACTACCGCACCTCCCGCACAGGCCCAGAATGGGGCCTTCGTGGTTGCCTACCGCCTGGATGGCAAGGGCGGAGGGCAGGCCCTCGATACGGCCCAACTGCACCAGGCCTGGAATCACGACGAGGCACCCCTGTGGCTACATCTGGATTTTCGCCACGATGACGTCATGGAGTACCTGCACTCGTTAGCTGGGCTCGACGAGGCGGTCATCGAGGCGCTGATCGAGGAAGATACCCGCCCACGCGTTGCACGTTTCGGACGAGGCGTGGTCACCACGCTGCGCGGCATCAACTTCAACCCAGGCGCCGCTCCGGAAGACTTGATCTCGCTTCGCGTCTGGGTCACTCCCAAGCGCCTTATCACCCTGCGCCGGCGCTCACTGCATGCCGTCAGCGTGGTGCGTGAGCGCATCGACAGCGGCCAGGGGGCGCTATCGGTGCCCGACTTGTTGGCCTGGATGGTGGAGACGCTGGTCGATCAGGTCGGCGACGTCACCCATCAGCTCGAGGAGCGAATGGCCGAACTGGAAGACGCTCAGCTCGCCGACGATGGCAACTTCGATGCCGATGACCTGACGCGCCTGCGCCGTCCGTTGATCACCTTACGCCGCTTCATGGGGCCACAGCGCGACTGTCTGGCGCAACTTGCCCAAGGACCGATGTGGCTGGACGAGGAAACCAAGGTGTCGATACGTGAAAGCGCCAACCAGCTCTCGCGCTACGTCGAGGACTTCAACGCCATGCAGGAACGCGCGCTGATTCTGCAGGAACAGCTATGGAGCGAGCACAACGAACAGCTCAACCAGCGTATGTACATGCTCGCCATCGTCACTACCGTGTTCCTGCCGCTGAGCTTTTTGACTGGCCTGCTTGGCATCAACGTCGGGGGTATTCCCGGTGCCGAAAGCCCGTATGGCTTCGTCATTTTCTTTGGCATTACCATGCTCGTCGGTGTGCTGGTGCTGGGGCTGCTCAAGCGCAAGCGCTGGTGGTAAGGCATGGCCGAGCGCAACCTTTTTAGCCAGCGCTAGCGATCGATATGGCCCAAGTCCCGCTCCGGGTCCAACCGGTCGCGAACCCGGCGCTTGAGCTCCTTGACGTCTGGAAAACCGCCGTCACGCTTGCGCTCCCAGATCACCTCGTCGTCGAAAAACACCTCGAAGTGGCCGCCGTGGCTGGGTGCCAGAGCGACCTGCTCGAGATCCTCGCCGAAGGTGGAGAGCAGTTCCTGGGCATACCAGCCCGCACGCAGTAGCCACTGGCACTGCGTGCAATAATGGATGCGAACCCGTGCCATCGTCTTTGTCTCCGCTGCGGTCTCGATGGCCATCATAACAATTCGCCATGAACCCGGCGAAATGACAGCAAGGAGGTCATGCATGGCCGAGACCGGCATCAGCCAGTCGAGACTGTTCGAGAAACTGACCGGCGATGAAGACAGCCGCCTGTGTCAGGACATTTCCGACGACGCCTGTCGCGAGCAACCGGGGAATTTCGTGCGCCAGTTGTTAGCTTCGCTGGGCAACAAGCTGGCTGATGAGTTATCCAGTGCGCGCCTGATCCTACCTTGGCTGCTCGGGGCGATCGGTGCGCCAGTGTGGATGGTCGGCTTGCTGGTGCCGATTCGCGAGGCCGGCTCACTCCTGCCCCAGATCTTTGTCGCCGGCGTCATCCGCGGCATGCCGCAACGCAAGTGGCTGTGGGTGGCCGGCGGTGTAGTGCAGGCGGTCTGCGCCGCCCTGCTCGCCCTGACTGCTCTGTTTGTCGGTGGTGCCTGGGGCGGAACCCTGGTCCTGGGATTGTTGATCCTCCTGTCACTGTCACGCGGCCTGTCTTCCGTTGCCACCAAGGATGTCATGGGCAAGACCATTGCCAAGGGACGTCGCGGCACTCTACAGGGCTGGAGCGGCAGCGTTGCGGGTGCCGTCACACTATCTGCTGGAGCGGTCCTGATTCTGCTCGAAGACCACGCCAGTACGCGCGCCCTTGCCGTCCTGCTCACTGTCGCTGCGCTGGGGTGGATAGCCTGTGCCTTATGCGTGGCTCTGATTCGGGAGGAACGCGGTGCAACGCAAGGCGGCGAAAATGCCTGGCAGAGCATCAAGCGCGGCATTGCCCTACTGCACGAGGATCGCGCCTTCCTGCAGTTCAATGTCGCCCGGACCCTGCTGCTTTCCAGTGCTTTGGCGCTGCCCTACATCGCCTTGCTCGGCCAGCAGCATAGTGGCGAAGACCTCGGTGGACTGGGTATCCTCATCGTTATCTCGGGTCTTGCCAGCATGCTCGCTAGTCCGTTGTGGGGCAAACGTGCCGATGCCTCGAGTCGCCAGGTCATGCGCGATGCCGGTGCCATCGCAGCGGTGTGCTGCCTGGCTGCGGCAACGATTGCCTGGGCACCGGGAAACTGGACGGCCTCGATCTGGCCGTTTGCGTTTGTTTACGGCCTTTTGGTCATCGCCCACGCTGGTGTACGCCTGGGCCGCAAGACTTATGTCGTCGACCTGGCCAGTAGCAATAACCGCGCCTTGTACGTCGCGCTGTCCAACACATTGACCGGGGCCCTGCTTTTGGTAGCGGGCGTTATCATCGGCCTGCTTGCACAATGGCTGGGCAGTGACATCCTACTGCTGGCCCTGGCACTGCTCGCTTTGGCGGCATCGATCACGGCGCACCGGCTGCCCGAGGTGGAATGACACCCCCTGCAATTGAAAAGCCCAGCGCGGCTGGCCATGATGAAAGTTGACCGAACTCACAGGACCGCCAGGCGCATGAGAAACCCTCCGATGATCAACGCAGAACTGCTGGAACGGATCGTTAACTCCTCGGAGGATGGCATCACCGTGGCCGAGCAGGAAGGCAACGACACCATCCTCATTTACGTCAATCAGGGGTTCGAGCGTCTGACCGGTTATTCAGCCGACGACATTCTCTACCGCGACTGCCGCTTCCTGCAGAACGATGATCGCGACCAAGCGGCATTGGCCAACATTCGCCGCGCCATCACCGAAGGTCACCCCTGCCGTGAAGTTATCCGCAATTATCGCAAGGACGGCAGCCTGTTCTGGAACGAACTCTCCATCACGCCGGTATTCAACGAGCAGGACCAACTGACGTATTACATCGGTGTGCAGAAGGATGTTTCGGCCTATATGGAGGCGATACAGGAACTGGAAACCCTGCGAAGCAAACCGGAGGGTATCGAGGGATGAAAAAAACTCTCACGGATCTTGTCATTGACTCTAACTAACGTTATATAGCGGACAAAGGCATCGATGGGATGCCGGCTCGCTATGCAGCGTCTGTGGAGGGTCTAGCATGAGCCGTGAAACACTTGTTGAAGAACAGCTTACCGATGAACAGGATTTCTTCGACGCAGTCAATGACGCGCAATTCTCCCGTTCACGCAGCAATCGCACCGATACCCTGCGGGCTCGTCGTCAAGTCGAGGCCCTGCTGGAAGAACGCCGGCTGAAGCGGGCCATCGAGGATGATTGGCTTAACGATTTCAGCGACGAGGAAGACGAATAATCCCGTTTCGTTTATCTATAAGGTCGCTTCCCGGCATTTAACATTCCCTTCAAAGACAACGGACGCTTCGGCGTCCGTTTACGTTCATCCGGGTGTCGACTGGCGTTTCGTCCGAGCGACCACTATCATCTGGCCATTCTTCACTTCAAACCAGACCGGATTTCCATGGCGCAATACGTCTTCACCATGAACCGGGTGGGCAAGGTCGTGCCCCCCAAACGCGAGATTCTCAAGGACATTTCACTGTCCTTCTTCCCGGGTGCCAAGATTGGCGTGCTCGGTCTGAACGGGGCCGGCAAGTCGACCCTGCTACGCATCATGGCTGGCGTGGATACCGAGTACAACGGTGAAGCCCGTCCGATGCCCGGGCTGAACATCGGCTACCTACCCCAGGAACCTGAACTCGACGACAGCAAGACCGTACGCGAGACTGTCGAGGAGTCAGTGGGCGAAATCAAGGCAGCCCAGGCCAAGCTGGACGAGGTCTATGCCGCCTACGCCGAACCCGATGCCGATTTCGACGCCCTGGCCGCCGAGCAGGCCCGCCTGGAGAATCTGATCGAGGCTGCCGACGCGCATAACCTGGAACGCAAGCTCGAGGTCGCCGCCGAGGCCCTGCGCCTGCCGCCCTGGGATGCCAATGTCGGTGTGCTCTCCGGCGGCGAGCGTCGGCGTGTGGCGCTATGTCGCCTGCTGCTCTCCAACCCGGACATGCTGCTGCTTGACGAGCCCACCAACCACCTTGACGCTGAGTCGGTGGCCTGGCTGGAACGCTTCCTCCACGATTACGCGGGTACCGTAGTGGCGATCACGCACGATCGCTACTTCCTGGACAATGTCGCCGGCTGGATTCTCGAGCTGGACCGCGGCCACGGCATTCCCTTCGAGGGCAACTACTCCAATTGGCTTGAAACCAAGGAAAAGCGCCTTCAGCAGGAGGCCAAGCAGGAGGCATCGCGCCAAAAGGCCATCAAGGAAGAGCTGGAGTGGGTACGCCAGAATCCCAAGGGCCGCCAAGCCAAGAGCAAGGCGCGTCTCAACCGTTTCGAAGAGATGCAGTCCGGCGAGTACCAGAAGCGCAACGAGACTAATGAGATCTACATTCCGCCCGGCCCACGCCTGGGTGACAAGGTGATCGAACTACATAACGTCTCCAAGCGCTTCGGTGACAAGCTGCTGTTCGAGGACCTGTCGTTCCAGATTCCCAAGGGCGCCATCGTTGGTATCGTCGGTGGCAACGGCGCCGGCAAGTCGTCGCTGTTCCGCATGATTACTGGCAACGAGCAGCCCGACGAGGGCGAGGTGATCATCGGCGAGACCGTCGACATCGCCTACGTCGAGCAGTTGCGTGACAACCTCGACAACAAGCAGACAGTGTGGGAGGCGGTCTCCGGCGGTCAGGACATCCTCAACATCAACGGCTACGAGGTGTCCTCGCGCGCCTACGTCGGTCGCTTCAATTTCAAGGGCAACGATCAGCAAAAGCGCCTGTCGGATCTGTCCGGTGGTGAGCGCGGTCGCCTGCAGCTGGCACAGACACTCAAGCAGGGCGCCAACGTACTGCTGCTTGACGAGCCCTCCAACGATCTCGATATCGAGACCCTGCGCGCCCTGGAAGAAGCGCTACTGGCCTTCCCCGGCTGCGCGATGGTGATCTCCCACGATCGCTGGTTCCTGGACCGTATCGCCACCCACATTCTCGCCTATGAGGGTGAGTCCCAGGTGGTGTTCTTCGAAGGCAACTACAGCGACTACGAAGCGGATCATCGCAAGCGAGTCGGAAACGACACACCCAAGCGGATGAAGTACAAGCGCATCGACGCCTGACGCACCTCCCTTGGTTCTGACCGACGCCCTGCCTCGTATCGAGGCAGGGCGTCGTCGTTTCAGCGCTGTTGCGAGGAAGGTGCCCATATCCGTACGCATCTCTTCTCGAAGCGTTACGGCTACCCTCTTATCCTGCTATCAATAAAAACCCGGCTCACCTCGCGGCCGTGTCTTGAAGCGACGGTGAAGCCACAAATATTGCTCAGGATGACGTCGTATCGCCGCTTCTATCACGGCATTGACTCGCGTCGCGTCAGCGACCTCGTCCCCGGTAGGAAAGTTTTCGAGGGCAGGCAGGTATTCCAGCGTATAGCTACGGTTGTCAGGGTTACGATGAAAGATCAATGGCATGACTGGTGCACCGGTCATGCGGGCGATCTTTGCTGTCAGCTTGACGGTTGCGGCCTCGACACCGAAGAACGGCGCGAACACGCTGGCCTCACGGCCGAAATCCTGGTCCGGCGAGTACCACACGGCATGCCCCGCCTTGATGCGCCGTACCACACCCCGCAGATCGTAGCGGTCTATGGCCTTGCCGAAGATGTGCGATCGCGCCCGGGTCATGAAGCGCTCAAACAGAGCATTGTCATGCGGACGGTAAACGACATCAGCGGGAAAGAACAGGGAGTGTAGCGCTCCACCGAGATCCAGCGTCGAGAAATGGATGCCGATGATCAGCGCCCCCTTCCCCTGCGCCATGGCCCGGTGCATATGCTCTTCGCCCTTGAATGTCACCCGGTGCCGCAAATGCTCGGGATCACGGCACCAGCCGGTGGCCGTCTCGACGATTCCAATGCCGTTGGCGACGAAGGTGTCTCGCACTAGCCGGCCCAGTTGCGACTCGTCAAGCTCCGGAAAGGCCAGGCGCAGGTTGGTCTCGGTGATATGGCGACGACGCTTGGCAAAGCGCCAGGCCAGCAGCCCGATCGCCTTGCCCACAGCGAGCTTCATTCGCCAGGGCAGCCAGGCACTCAGGCGCATCAGCCCGATCGAGCCCCAGGTCGGCCAGTAACGCGGATGCAGGAAGGAAGATGTCTTGGACAAACCGTATCCTTGGGTCAATTAAGTACCGGGCGTCATTGTAGCCGCCCGGGAAGATACCGTCAGGCCTCGTCAGCCTGAACGCCCCCATGATAGTGGCGCGGGACCCGCGGCAGGATGCCGGTGAGCAGGGTGTAGCTGATGGTGTCGCAGTAGCTGGCGACCTCGTCGATCGACAGGATCTCCCCATCGCGGTCCTGTCCCCAAAGCACGACCCGGCTGCCGATACCGGCCTGTGGCAGGTCGGTGAGATCTACCGTGAGCATGTCCATCGAGACCTTGCCCACTAGGCATGTTCGCTGTCCCTCGACCAGCACTGGGGTGCCGTCGATGGCATGCCGATCGTAGCCGTCACCGTACCCGGCGGCAACCACACCGATACGTGACCGCCGTGGCGCCTTCCAACGACCGCCGTATCCCACCGGTTCTCCCGCCTCGATGTCACGTATGGCGATGATCTCGGAACGCAGGGTCATGACCGGTTTCAACTTGCGGCTGGCATCGTTGCCCCCCTCCAGCGGGTTGCTGCCATAGAGCATCACTCCGGGGCGATTCCAGGCACCATGGGCCCGCGGCCAGGCCAGGGTGGCTGGAGAATTGGCCAGGCAGGTCGGAGCATCGAGAGAGGTAGCCAGTTCGTTGATCCGTGCCAATTGGTGCTGGAAATAATCGTCGTCAAGGAGATCGGCCGTTGCGAAGTGACTCATCAGATGAAGGCCGCTCACGCGGTCCGGTGCGTCCTGTAGGCGGTGCCAGACCGAGGGCAGATGCTCTGGCGCAAACCCGAGCCGGTGCATGCCGGAATCGACCTTGATCCAAGTGGGAATCGGCGCGCGAGGCCGGAAGGCCAACAGGGCCTCCACCTGCCACTCGCTATGCACCGACAACCAAAGACCCAACTCCTCGACTCGAGGCAGTTCATCGCGGGAAAAAATGCCTTCCAGCAGCACTATGGGCTTGTCGATACCGCCACGACGCAGCGATTCGGCCTCTTCGATGCAGGCCACGGCAAAAGCCGGCGCCAGATCGTTTAACGCATGTGCGCAGGCGACGGCACCGTGTCCGTAGGCATCGGCCTTGATGACCGCTAGCGCCTGGCTGGATGGTGCCAAGTCACGGGCCAAGCGATAGTTGTGTCGCAAGGCATCGAGATCGATATCAGCAACCAGCGGGCGTCCCATAGCACAGACCTCTCCGATGAAAGCCACAATTATTTGCTAAAACCGAGCATTTTTCATCTCGTAGCTCACTAAAAAGCGGCGGAATATCAGTCTTAACAACCAATATTCCACCGCTTTATAGAACAATCGCATCAAAATTATTACTGAGGCGGCCTGGGTGGCGCACCGATGTCTAGGTCAATACTCATGCCACTCGCCTGCTCTCCTTCCTGCAACTCGAGGCGCACCGCGTCATCTTCCCGTAGCCAGTCGTTGAGCGCACGCACGTTACTCGTATCAAGCACACCAGCCTGCTGACGCAACGCTATCATGTCGATCACATAGGCGTAGCGTGCCTCGGCATAGTTGGCCAGCGCATCGTAGAGATCCTGCTCGGCGCTAAGCACATCGACAATGTTACGTGTGCCCACCTCATAACCGGAGCGCGTCGCTTCCAGGGCGCTACGACTGGAAATGATGGCCTGACGCTGCGCTTCCACGGTCTGTACATCATTGACGACCTGGGTGAACAGCGAACGCACCTGCTGCACCGTTGAACGACGTTCGGATTCGAAATCGTACTGTGCGGACTCGAGCAGGTAGGTCGCCTGATTGACCTGGGCACTGGTTCGCCCACCGGTAAAGATCGGCAAAGTAGCGGACAGGCCGACTTCGCTCCCCGAGTTATGCCCCGTCACGTTGTCCTGATCGGTATCGGAAAAGTTGTACTGGGCATAGGCATCGAGCGTCGGCAAGTAACCAGCCTGGGCAATGTCGACGTCACTACGGGAAATTTCGACGGCCTCCTGACTGGCGAGCAGTGCCGGATAGTTTTCCAACGCCAGCGCCACCCAGGCATCGCGCGAACTCGGTTTCGGCGACTCGACGGGGAGCTCCTCGGTCAGGCCATTGATGGTTTCGTAGTCCTTGCCGGTCAATTGCTCCAGAGCTTCGAAGCTGATCTGCAGATCGCTTTTCGCAGCGATTCGCTGCGCGCGGGCCTGGTCAAACGACGCTTGGGCCTCGTGGACGTCGGTGATCGCGATCAGCCCCACTTCGAACTGCTCGCGCGCCTGCTCGAGCTGGCGCTCGATAGCCCGCTCCTGGGCGATGCGTGCTTCGAGCACATCACGGGCACGCAGGATCTCGAAATAGGCCTCGGTCACGTTGTAGATCAATTGCTGCCGGTCGCCTTCGAGTACCAAGGCTTGCTGATCGATCTGATCGGTGGTCTGCCTGTACTGGTACCAGTTGGTTGCGTCGAAAATCGCCTGGGTCGCCTCGATGCTGACGTTGGCGCCATTATAGCCATCGTCACTCGATCCCGCGGTGTTCCCCGCCTGCTGCTGGCTTTCGAAAGTATCGTTACGGGCGATGCCCGCAGAAGCACTGACCTGTGGCAGCAGGTCGGCACGCTGGATGTCCCGGGTCGCCTCGACACTGTCGTAGATCGAACGGGACGAGGCCAGCGCAGCGTTATTTTCCAACGCATCGCGGGTAATGGTCAGCAGGTCGGCAGCCTGCGCCTGGGGCGCGAGTGCGGCTGCGACTAGCAGGGAAAGCCACGTGCGGCGCAGCGGGTGCATTTCACTGCGGGTGCGCTGAAAGAGCCCTTGGGACGACATCGACGTTTTTCCTTTCATGAGACTTGCGCAATATCATACATACAATGACGCATGTTAGCTTGCCAATCAATCTAGCAAATGTCGTGCACGGATCGTGCAAGTCATAACGACAAACGCGAGCCCGTAGGCTCGCGTCTGCACCGAGAGACTCCTTTCAGAACACCCTCACTCGAAAATGGCATCCAGGGAGAGCCCCTGCTTTTCAAGTACACGGCGGAGTTTCTTCAAGGCTTCGACTTGAATCTGGCGTACCCTCTCACGGGTCAATCCGATTTCCTCGCCAACTTCCTCCAGCGTTGCCGCCTCGTGACCACGCAAACCGAAGCGCCGGATCACCACTTCCATCTGCTTATCGGTCAACTCGGCAAGCCACTCATCGACATGTTGCTTGACATCGACATCAACCAGTGACGACTCCGGCCCACTCTCGTTCTCGTCAGCCAGCGTCTCGATCAATGGCTTGTCGCTCTCGCCACCCAGCGGATAATCCACCGACGAGATGCGCTCGTTGAGCCCCATCATCTTCTTGACGGTACTCACCGGCTTGTCGAGAAACTCGGCGATCTCCTCGGCAGTCGCTTCGTGATCCAATCTCTGGGTCAGCTCACGCGCTGCACGAAGATAGATATTGAGTTCCTTGACCACGTGGATCGGCAGGCGAATGGTTCGGGTCTGATTCATCAGTGCTCGTTCGATAGTCTGACGAATCCACCATGTGGCGTAGGTTGAAAAGCGAAACCCTCGCTCCGGGTCGAACTTTTCTACGGCCCGGATCAAGCCCAGGTTGCCCTCTTCGATCAGATCGAGAAGCGAAAGCCCCCGGTTCAGATAACGGCGTGCAATCTTCACCACCAGACGCAGGTTGGATTCGATCATCCGCTGGCGTCCGGCGGGGTCGCCCTTCTGGGCCAGGCGCCCGTAATGTACTTCCTCTTCTGGGGTCAGCAGCGGTGAGAAGCCGATCTCATTGAGATAGATCTGGGTGGCATCCAGACTCTGGTGGTAGTTGTTCTCTTCTCGGCTCAGCGCCTTTTCAAATGCCTCTTCAGCCTCCTTGCCATCCGCTTCGTCGTCGACAACGTCTTCGACTTCATTGAGATCCACATCCTGAAGGTCCCGTTCAAGCATGCTCATTTCGCTACCCCGTTGTCTGCTACTCGTAAGATGCAGTCGTTGACCGGCTCATATTGTTGTTATGCCCTGTCTGGGGCGACCACCGGCAGGCCGGTGGCCGTCCTTTCCCTGCGATTACTGACCCCTCAACGTTGCGGAAGGAACTTGAGGGGATCCTGAGGCTGGCCATCCTGGCGAACCTCGAAATGTAATTTGACGCTCTCGGCATCGGTGTTGCCCATGGTGGCAATCACTTCACCCGCCTCGACGACGTCGTTCTCCTTGACCCTAAGACTGTCATTATGCGCATAGGCGCTGAGATAACGGTCGTTATGCTTGAGGAGAATGAGGTTACCGTAGCCGCGTACGCCGTTACCGGCATAGACCACGATACCGGGCCCCGCTGCCTTGACAGGTTGCCCCTTTTGGCCGGCGATATCAATGCCGGCGGTGATATTGGAACCGTCACCAAAACGGCCCACCACCTGGCCATCTACTGGCCACTGCCAAGGGATGTCCTCGACCGGCTGGAATGTCCGCTGCTCGCGGGAGGGGCCGCTCGCCTCGCCCGCCACGGCGGTCCCGGCATCGGCCGTCCCGCTATTCGTGGTCGTGTTGGTAGCAGTATTGCTCACCGATGATGACGGAGTGGTTGCAGCTTGACTACCAGCATCGGCGACATCCACAGAGGACGTCGACGCACTCTGATCGGCAACGCTCACGCCGCGCGTGCTGTCTGTCGTGGATCCCGCTTGCGACGCGCCTGTCGAGGAGCTTGCCTGCCGGGATGCACGCTGTTGCGTCACTGCCTCACGCTCGGCCTGATCACGTGCACTGAGCTGCCCGTCGGAGCCGGGGCTGTCGTAATTGTAGATCGGCCCGGGCGCATCGCTGCCGCCGGCACGGCCAGCGGCTGATAATGCTTCGACGCTGGGCTGAGTCGAGGCCGCCTGGGCAGGTGCCGCCTGTTGCTCATCTCCCAAGGGGCGGCTGGTCAAGCGACGATTACGTTCGATGGTCTCGGTATCCGGAGCCAGCCAGTCCGGCGTCCCGGTCGAGGCTGCAGTTGTGGAGCCATCGGTGCCGGCCACGGTGACACCCTGAGCGTTCTGGCTAGACGTTCCCTGGGGTGCGCTTCCGGCCGCCGCGCTGGCGCTCAGTCGCAGTGTTTGCCCGGGCTCCAGCCGGTAGGGTGGGCTGATGCTGTTGAGCTGCGCCAGCTCACGGAAGTCCATATTGTTTCGCCAGGCGATCCCGTAAAGCGTATCGCCGCTCTGTACGGTTACCGTATCGCCACTCGGCGTGCTGCGACTCGCTGACAGATCGCGCACCACAGGCGCGTGATTGGGGGGTGCGGCACAGCCGGCAATGCCCAGCATCAGCGCCGAAACCACGAATGCCTTGCGCATGTAAGGTCAATCCTCCTTGCGATTCGACGTGGAGCGTTCGCCCACGACCAGGACGAGCAGCAGCCCCAGGATCATCAATGCAATCACCGGCACCAACTGGGCGGAATCGCCGGTCAGCAGGGCATAATCGTCCGGCAGCAGGTAACGGTAGTCCAATGGAATCAGCTGATCGTCGGGACCAAGACGATAGCGGATCATCTCGCGCCATGGCCACAGCGTAGGTAACGACCCGACGATGAAGCCGATGAGTAACTGCAATGTCAATTCATGATAATGGCGAAACAACCACGACAACAGTCTCGAGAACGTGAACAGACCGATCGCACAGCCAGCCCCGAACTGCAGGATCAGCCCGATATCGAAGCTCTTGATCCCCTCCATGACGGTGCCGTAGAGCCCCATGGTGAGCAACAGGAAGCTACCTGACACTCCGGGCAATAGCATCGCACTAATGGCGATGGCGCCGCTCGCCACCAGCAGCAAACTTCCCAACCCGGTTAGATGCGGCATTAGACCGGGCAGGGCCTGGGCCACCAACAGGCCGGCCACTAGCGGCAGAATGTACCACCAGCGCCATCCTCTGACCTGGCGACTGACGACGAATGCCGATGCCGCAACCAGCCCAAAGAAAAAGGCATCAAGCAACAGCGGCTGTGCATCGAGCAGATAGGTCACCAGGTGCGCCACGCTGATCAGGCTGCAAGCAAGGCCGACTACCAGAGGAACCAGAAAGCGCAGGTTAAGATACTCGACCAACCCGGCCAGCCCTCCGCGCCGCCAGGCGGGATACGCTTCGGGGCCGAAGCGGCGAATGGTATGAATCAACTCCTCGTAAATCCCGGTAATGAAGGCAATGGTTCCTCCCGAGACACCGGGTACGGCATCGGCGGCGCCCATCCCGGCGCCCTTGAGAAACAGCGCTAGCGCTCGCTTCAACGTATGACTCCTTCCAATAGCGGCACGAAACGTACCTGTTCGAGCCGCTGATGATCAAAACCATCCCCTTGCCGCTGAATACGGGTCAACCATTGGTTGCCGTCCTCGTCCTCCAGCGGCGTGATCAGTACACCCTCTTCGCTCAACTGCCCCAGTAGTGCCGAGGGCAGCTCGCTGGCGCAGGCCGTCAGCAGAATGACATCGAACGGCGCCGCTTCGGGCCAGCCGTGGGCGCCGTCGGTGAGGCGCATGCGCACGTTGTGCGCCGCAAGTCGATTCAATCTCGCTCTGGCCCGAGATTGCAGTGCCAGGATGCGCTCCAGCGACCACACCTGATCGACCAGGCGCGACAGTATCAGCGTCTGGTAGCCAGATCCGGTGCCAATCTCGAGGACATTGCGCGGCTCGGCAGCCAGGACCAGCTCACTCATGCGTGCAACCATCCAGGGCTGCGAGAGGGTCTGCCCGTGCCCGATGGGCAGCGCAGTGTCCTCATAGGCGCGATGTGACAACGCTTCATCGAGAAACAGATGGCGCGGCTCGCAGGCCATCACTTCGAGTACGCGCCAATCCTGGATACCTGCCTCGAGTAGCCGCCCCACCATGCGATCGCGGGTGCGCTGTGAGGTCATGCCGATACCACTGAATTCAAGAGATTCGTGACAGCGCATCCAGCCAGTCCTGTACATCATGCAGTGCGGTATGCCGGGTCAGGTCGGTTTGCAGCGGCGTGATCGAGACGTAGCCCGCCTCGATGGCGGCGAAGTCGGTATCGGGACCATCATCGGCGTTCTCACCAGCCGCGGCGATCCAGTAACGAACACGGCCTCGCGGATCTCGCACTTCCAGCGGCCGTGCGGAAGGGCCACGGTAGCCCATGCGTGTCACCCGGAAACCCTGAATCTGATCCCAGGGCAGGTCTGGCACATTGACGTTGAGTAGGCTGCGTGGCGGCAGCGACAACTGATCGGCGGCACCGACCAGGCTCGAGGCCACACGCCCCGCCGTATCGAAGTGGCGCGAGCCGACCAGCGACATGGCAATCGCGGGCATACCCAAATTGCGGCCTTCCATGGCGGCGGCAACGGTACCCGAGTAGAGCACGTCGTCGCCCAGGTTACCGCCATGGTTGATACCCGAAATCACCAGATCGGGGCGCTCATCCCAGACGCCATTGACGCCCAGGTATACGCAGTCTGCCGGCGTTCCGTCGACACTGTAGAAGCCGTTTTCCAACGCCGTCAGGGCCAGCGGGCGCGATAGCGTCAGTGAATTGCTGGCACCACTCTTGTCGCGATCGGGCGCTACCACCCTGAGTCGCGCATGCGGCAACAAGGCATCGTGAAGCGCCTTGAGCCCCGGTGCATGAACACCGTCATCATTGGACAGCAAGAGCTTGCGCATCGTGTCTCCTCGGTCGACCCGTTAGTGAACTAGCAGATCGACTTCATTGTCCGTTCCGCTCTGTCAGGGGTGTGCCCGGTGACAGGGTCGGATGGTCCATCAATTCTCTTAGTACCGAGGTGGCGAACGCGCCTCGCGGCAGTTCGAAGCTCAGTTCGCACCCCTCGGCATCACACTGCAGCGAGGCGTCGGTCAGGCGAATACGCAGCGCTCGACGGGCCAGGCGTACTCCGGCTCTCTCCAGTCCGGCACACAGCTCGACATGGCGCTCGCCCAGACGGGCTTCGTAGGCTCCCGCCTCATCCCGCGCGCTTGACGCACCGATCCCCCAAAGCACTCCGGTGGGATGCAGGTCAAGATGTGCCGCCCGCGCCATCAGCGCGGGATCGGGCTGCTCGACCGAGAATATGCTGGCGCTGCCGTCAAGCATCAATACATCGCCATGGAGCGGGGTCGCCCAGCTTCCATCGGCCAGGCGCGCTGCCAGTAGCTCGTTGAACAGATAGCTACGGGCGGCGGAGAGCATGAGCCCTTCACGGTCGTCTCGCTTGCGCCAGCCGCGAGCCAGGGTCGCCCGGGCGCGCTCGAGGTTGCGCCCTTGGGGGCCAAAACGCTGCGGGCCGAAATAGTTGGGCACGCCATGCTCGCACAGCCATTGCCAGCGCGCCTCCAACCCGGGATGCTGGGCAACCGGCCCACTGATCCGCAACCGGAAGCGGTTGGCACGATGCACGCCTCGCTTGAGCTTGCGCGGATGACGGCGTTGCTTGAGCAGCCGCACCGGCGTTCCGGCCAAGCGTTCAGCCATAACCTCCGGCGCCTCGCGCCCCGGCAGATGGACCGACAGCCACTGGCGGGTCACCGCCGTGCGATCCTTCATGCCCGAGAACCCTATATCCCGGGGCGTCACATCACATGCCCGAGCCAGGCGACGCACCAGTTCCAACGTAGTCAGATCGCGCTTCTCGACCCACAGCCAGAGATGCTCGCCCTCTCCCTCCGGCTCGAAATCGAGTCGCTCCTCGACCACGAAATCCTCGGGCATTCCCCGGTACTCCCCCGCTGCCAGCGGTCCGCCGTGCGCATAGGGCCAGGCAGGTGGCCAGTCGACACTCACTGGCTGAGACCGGTGTCGCTGGCGGGCTGGGGCTCGAACAACGCCTCGGGCTCGAACGGTTGACGCGGCTGCGAATGATCGCCATGTGCTTCAAGCAGGGCTACCGCTTCGGCGGCAATGCCTTCGCCCCGACCAGTGAAGCCCAACCGCTCGCTGGTGGTGGCCTTGACGTTGACGGCTCCGATCTCGAGTCCGAGATCCTCGGCGATCGCGGCGCGCATAGCGGCAACATGAGGTGCCAACTTGGGTGCCTGAGCGATAACGGTGGCATCGACATTGCCGACCCGGTAGCCGGCTTCGCCGACCAGATGCACCACATGGCGCAGCAGAGCGCGGCTGTCGGCTCCGGCCCAGCGCGCATCGGTATCCGGAAAGTGATGACCGATGTCACCCAGGGCACAGGCACCAAGCAGGGCATCGCTCAGGGCATGCAGCAGCACATCGCCATCCGAATGGGCGATCACGCCCCGCTCGTAGGCGATACGTACGCCCCCGATCATTACATGGTCGCCCTCGCCAAAACGGTGCACATCGAAGCCGTGGCCGATCCGGATCATGTCAGTCCTCGATTACGAAATCCCGCTCCTGCGCCTGGGCGTCCAGAATGACGGCGGCCAGTTGCAAGTCTTCGGGATGGGTGATCTTGAGATTGTCGCGACGTGCGGCGACCAGGCGGGGCGCCAACCCCAGCGCCTCTATCGCCGACGCCTCGTCGGTGACAGCAATACCGGCGCGCCGTGCCGCAGCCAGCGCTTCACACAGCATGCCATAGCGGAACCCCTGGGGCGTCAACGCATGCCACAACCCGGCACGGGATTCGGTGCTTGCTACCCTCCCCGCATCATCGGCGCGTTTCATGGTGTCCGCTACCGGCGCGGCCAGCAGCGCCCCGACCCGCTCGTCCAAGAGTATGTCGAGCAGACGGCGCAGGTCCATGGGATGCACACAGGGACGGGCCACATCGTGTACCAGCACCAGATCCTCGGCGGCCGCGAGCCCGGCCAAGTCATCCAGCGCCCGGGTAACCGAGTCGACCCGCTCATCCCCACCGGCTACGCGTCGCCAGTCGGCGAATGGCACCCAGGCGGGATCGAACCAGGCATCCTCCTCATCCAGGCACAGACACAGGGAGGCCTGAGGATACGCGCCATGCAAACGAGCCAGCGTATGCGCCAGCACGGGCTGGCCATTAAGGTCCAGGTACTGCTTGGGCCGATCCGCTCCCATGCGTCGGCCCTGCCCGGCCGCAGGCACTACCAGCCAGAGTCTCGGCAAGCTCATGGCCGGCTCCCCTCGGACGTAACGGG
Source organism: Modicisalibacter luteus DSM 23508 (assembly GCF_000378505.1). GTDB lineage: Bacteria > Pseudomonadota > Gammaproteobacteria > Pseudomonadales > Halomonadaceae > Modicisalibacter > Modicisalibacter luteus. The sequence goes on from NZ_KB900004.1 coordinate 26,810, forward strand.
CGGTGACGTGGCGGGCACACCGGACGGCGTCAGGCCCTCGCCTTCCGGCCCGTCGACCGGTGAATCCTCGGGCTCGACACCCGGCACCCAGAAGAACTGCTCATCGCTGCGCACCATGCCGATATCGCTTCGCGCACGCTCCTCGATGGCGTCCAGCCCATTCTTGAGATCCACCACTTCGGCGGCAAGACGCTGGTTGCGTGCCTCCAACGTTTCGGTCTCGGCGGCCAAGGTATCGACCCTGGAACGAATATGCGTCAGCTCGCGCAAGCCGCCTTCTCCCAGCCAGAGGCTGTACTGCAGCAGGCCGAGCAGAGCGATCAGCACGACCGCAAGCCACTTGAGCATCGGGATTTCCAGACATTGAAAAGCAAAGAACCAGAGGCCGGCATTATGCCATCATCATAGGGGGACGCGCAGGTCGAAATCGCCTGCCGAACCCACCGACCCTATGGCTATCGCGACAAGGAGAGCATATGTACAAGCTGGCATTCTTCGTACCCATCAACGAGGCCGAGCCAGTCAAGGAAGCCGTCTTCGCCACGGGGGCCGGACGCATCGGCGACTATGAGGCCTGCTGCTTCCAGACCCGTGGCGTCGGGCAATTTCGCCCACTTGACGGCGCCGACCCGCACATTGGACAGGTCGGCGACCTGGAGCGGGTGGTGGAACTCAAGGTGGAACTGGTCTGTCGCGACGACCTGATCCGCGACGCCATCGCCGCCCTCAAGGCCGCGCATCCCTATGAAGAGCCGGCCTATGAGGTATGGAAGCTTGAAGAGTTCTGAAGCCGAATCGGGGAGGCGTCATCAAATCGGCGAGTGAGATGCAGCACAAGGCGCACGGAGCACGGAAGGCGAGACATAGCTGAAGTTAGGCGAGTCTCGACCGGGCTGGCGCACCAGCACCGCGCCACGCCGTGATGTACTCGCGCAGCCATTTGATTCTCAGGCGGAGCCGAAATAACGCTCCCTATCCTCCTCGCCGATATCGCTGATATGCAGCGGAAACACCTCACCGAGCCTATCGTCGAAGTAATGGCGCAGGGTTCGCTCGATGGTGGGAAACGCCAGCTCATCCCAGGGAATCTCTTCCTCGGTGAACATGGCCACTTCCAGGCTCTCGGGACCGGCGGCAAAGCCTCCCTTGAGATCGGCGAGGAAGATCATGTAGACCTGATTGATATGCGGCAGGTTGATCAGCGTATACAGGTTATGAACCTCGACCCGGGCACAGGCCTCTTCCCAGGTTTCCCGTGCCGCCGCCTCGAGTGTCGTCTCGGCGTTTTCCATAAAGCCTGCCGGCAGGGTCCAGTAGCCCTTGCGCGGAGAGATGGCACGACGACACAACAGCACGCGCCCATCGCGCACCGGAAGTGTACCGGCCACGATGCGCGGATTCTGGTAGTGAATGGTACCGCAGCCGTCGCACAGGTAGCGCAAGCGATCATCGCCTTCGGGAATCGCGAAACGCACACGTTGACCACAGTGGCTGCAGAAATTCATGAGGCACCTCGCGACTTGGCTTGACGCTTCTCGGGGGGCTGGGTACAAGGAACGAAACCCGACGGATGCTCCATGTTAGAGAAACTCTACGAACGCCTGCAAGCGCATCGCCCACGCAAGCTCAGTCCGGCGCTTCGTCAGGCCGCCGTACTGATCCCTATCGTCGAGCACGACGAACCGACGCTACTCTTTACCCGCCGCGCAGCCCATCTCAAGCAGCACGGTGGCCAAGTGGCCTTTCCCGGCGGCAAGCGCGACCCTGAAGATCCCGACCTGCTGACGACGGCACTGCGCGAAGCGCAGGAAGAGATCGCCCTGTCGCCCCGGCGCGTGCGCCTGCTCGGCCAGTTGGGAGACCTGATCTCGCTGCACGGATGGCGCGTCACCCCTTTCGTCGGCCTGATTCCTCCCGGCCTGTCGTTACGCCCCGAGCCGGGGGAACTGGACACCATCTTCGAGGTGCCGCTATCGCTGTTCCTTGAAGATCAACGTAGTCACACCGATGTTATCGTTGCTGGGGATCGCACCTTGTACGTGCCCAGCTACGAAGCACAGGGTCACGTCATCTGGGGATTGTCGGCCATGATGCTGGTGGAACTGCTGGCGGTGGGGTTCGGCAAGTCGATCAGCCTCGATCACGCCCCGCCGGGCAGCCGATTGAATTATCGTCCCGAACGGCAGCGCGCCGTCCCGGATATCGATACCGACGTATAGGGCCTCTGATGAACGCGACACTCATGGTACCCGGCGGCCTGACTGGACTTGACGGCAATGCCCTCTCGCAACTGGTCGACGCTCTGGTCGAGCGTGGCTGGTTCGCGGGCGAGCGCTTCATTGACGCTACCCTGTGCCAAGCCCTGCGCGACGAGCTTCAGCGACTGTCTGCCAACCAGGCGCTGAACGAGGCCGGCATTGGCCGGGGCGATCAGCACCAGTTACGTCGCGATATCCGTGGCGATACAATTCGCTGGCTCGATCGCGAAAGCCAGGCGCAACGTCATTATCTGGCATTGATGGCGGAGCTCCAGCAGCAGATCAATCGTGCGCTCTACCTGGGACTCTTCGAGTTCGAGGCGCACTTCGCCGAGTACCCGCCCGGCGCCTTCTACAAGCGCCATGTAGACAGTTTTCAAGGTCGCGCCAACCGCATCGTCTCGACCGTACTCTATCTCAACCCGGACTGGCCGGACGATGGCGGTGGCGAGATGGCCGTCTATGCCGTGGAAGACGAGTCCCGGGAAGTCGCGCGAATCCGGCCCGAGGCCGGTACATTCGTGTGTTTCCTGTCTGACCGGGTCCCACATGCCGTGTTGCCGACCCGCTGTCCAAGAGCCAGCATTGCTGGCTGGTTCCGGCGCAACGCCTCACTGGGTGGCCTCATCGACCCGGCTCGCTAGCGGGACTCCGCTGGGCGCGAATGATGCGTGCCATCTTCCTCGTCCACGTATTCGATGATTCCATCTTCACGACGCGGTGGTCCATGCAGCGGCTCGGCAACGGGCACCTCGGGTACCGCATGGGACAGGTCCTCGACATGCTCATGCTCGATCGCGCCCTGCACCAGCTCATCGGTAATCACCAGCTCAGCCCCCACCGAGGTCATCGGAGACGAGGCCGTGAACGGCGCAACCGGTATCGGCGCTGGTTTCACGCTACGCCGCCAGAAGAAGAAACCAACCAGGACCAGGCCCAACGCGCCCAGCGACCAGAACAAGCCGCTATCGCCCACGGCATCCATCACCGGCGTGATCAGCGGTGGACTCACTGTAGAACCGACGGCGTTGATGAGCAGCAAACCCTGGCTCATGCGCACCAGCGCTCCGGCCGGTGCCCGGTCGGCAGCATGACTGACCGCCACAGGATAAAGGGCAAACACTCCGCCCCCCAGCAGGAATAATAGACTGGCGAGCATCCAGGCATTGAGCGGCAGCCAGAGCATGCCCGCGGAGATCAGCGCGCAGAAGGCCCCGATCAAGATCAGTACCAGCTGACGATCATGACGATCGGACCAGCGGCCAATGGGGTACTGCAGTAGCATCGCACCAAGCACCACTACCGCCATCATCTGACCGATCTGGCTTACCGATAGGCCGATCCGCTGTAGATAAAGTGGCAGCAGGCTGTAGACCGCCGCTACCGCCAGACCGGAGCCAAAACTGCCCATCACCCCGGTGGGGGTCAGGGTGATCAGGCGCAGCGGTGACAGCGGCTCGGCCTGCTCGAGCAGCGGTGAGACACGCGGGATCATCGCCATGGGCAGCACTGACAGCGAGGCCAGCAGGCCGATGACCATGAAGGGCGCCGTCACGCTCATGGCATCGGTAACGCCCAGCAGCAGTTGGCCGACTACGCCAGCGGCATACAGTGAAATCATGTACAACGCCAGCAGGCGTCCACGCACCTTGGTGTCCGAGGCGGTCAGCAGCCAGCTTTCGATGACCAGATACACGCCTACCGTTGCCCAGCCGCCGATCAGGCGCAGCACGAACCATGCCCACGGATCGAGCCACAACCCCTGCAGCAACACGGTAACCGCCACCAGCGAGGCAAAACAGGCATAGGCGCGGATATGCCCGATGCGCAGTAGTAGCCGGTCGTTGAGCATGGCACCCAGCGCCAGACCGATGAAATAGGCCGACGACACCCAGCCGATGACCACTGCGGGTTCGCCGGCGGCATCGAGACGCAAGGTGATCAGCGTAGCCAGAAAGCCATTGCCGATACCCAGGATGAATAGCCCCAGCAGGGGGGCCAGAGCCATGGCCAATAACTGCCGCGACATGAACGGAGCCTCACGCTTGTCTTGAACAAAACACACGGGGCGCGTCCACGCAGCCCCATCATCGAAATGGATGGATCGCCGCCGTGAACGCGCCCCGGTAGAAAACCGCTGCCGGCTCGCATATGTTGCGCCGAGCCAGAATTTCGCGCGGCGCAATATAGCCCCACGCCAGCCACCGGGCAACGCTTTTTTCACACCTCGGCATGTGCGCTTCACGGCCTCTCTACCTTGCCCACACCATTGTAGAAGATGCTAATAAGCGCAAGCGCCACGCAACGGCTACGGCTACGGCTACGGCTACGGCTACGGCTACGGCTACGGCTACGGTGCCAATAGCGGCTTGTAGAGCAATGCCACATCAGTGTCAGGAAACTCGACCTGCATGCCCAGGTGAGCCGCGAGCCACTCGAACGTTGCCTCGCTGAAGAAACTGATATGGGTCGGGTCGAGAATGTAGTGCCAGCGGGCGAAATCCTCCCGAACCTGGACACGCTTGGTCATCAATCCCAGCCAGCCACCCGGTGCGAGCCGATCGGCCAACTGGGTAAGCACCAGGCCCGGCTCGGCAAGGTGCTCGATGACTTCGCTGGCCGTGATGAAATCGTAACTGCCTTCAAGAACCTGGCGATCCGGCGCGTAATAGACGTCGTAGAGCGCCATAGGATGTCCCGCTTCCTCGAACATTACGGAAAGTGTCGGCCCCGGCCCGCAACCGAAATCCAGCCCTTGGGCGCCCGGTACCAGGCGTTCATTCAACGGCGTGAAAAGACGCGACAGAAAACGCCGATACCTGACGTCCTCTGGAGAGTTCTCATGGCGGTCGTAGACGGCTTTCTCCTCGGCGGGCGCCAGGTGCTGGCTACGTTCGACGTACACCAGCTGGCAGGTCTGGCACTGCCAATAGTCCCGGCGGCTATCGCCATGGTAATGGCAAATGTATGTGTTACTGCACAGGGGGCACGACAGGGACATGGACGGCATCGTATCCTTGAAGAAAACAGTCACGGAGTACGCCATGTTAACCGGCCCGGATCATCTGGTCGTCACCGTCGCCGATATTCCCGTTGCAGTGGATTTCTACACTCGCGTACTGGGGCTGGAAGCCCGTTATCGTGATAACGAGCGGGTGGACCTGATGCTCGGCGACATGGCACTGCGCCTGCATCAGCTCGAAACGCCGGTCAATCCCAAAGCCACGCACCCCACGCCGGGCAGCCTCGACCTGTGCGTCAGAAGCGTCCTGCCTCTCGAGGAGGTGCAGGCCCACCTGCGAGCGCTGCAGATCCCCATCGAAGTCGGCCCGGTTTCAAGACAGGGCGCCAACGGCCCCATCGTGTCACTTTACCTTCGCGATCCCGACGGCAACCTGATCGAGATCAGCCGCCCGGAGCGCGATTGAACTTATGCCGGTTATAATGATTACCCTTTTGATTCATCTTGTGGAGCCATGAGCCAGACCGATTCCGCTTCGTCCCTCCAGGCCAAGGCCAAGGCCATCGCCACGACATGGCGCGTGTTATCGTCATGTTCGCTACCTGTCCTTTGGTGCCTGGCACGCCTACTCGGGCCATTGATCTATCGTTTCAGCCGCCGTGAGCGTCAGGTTACCGACATCAACCTCCGTGAGGTCTTTCCCGAGCTGCCTCCCAAGCGACGTCGGGCCCGAGGGCGCCAGAGCATGGTTCATTCAACCGCCACCATGCTGGAACTGGGTTTTGCCTGGATGGCCGCCCCTCGCCGCGTCGAGGCTTCGGTGAATGCCGTGCACGGGCGCGAACTGCTCGACGAAGCGCGTGCCGAAGGCCGCGGCGTGATCGTGCTGGCGCCGCACTATGGCAACTGGGAAATTCTCAATTTCTGGCTGTCCAGTCATTTCCCCTTCACCGCCATGTACGAGCCGCCCAAGATCGCCGGGCTCGACCCCGTCATCCGTCATGGCCGTGAGCGCATGGGCGCCAGTCTGGTTCCCACCAACCCGCGCGGTGTAGCTTCGCTGCTCAAGGCCCTCAAGCGCAGCGAGGCCGTGGGCATCCTACCCGACCAGGTACCCAGCTGGGGCAGTGGCGTATTCGCCGATTTCTTTCATCGCCCGGCCTACACCGCCACACTGCTTCCCAAGCTGGTCGCCCGCACCCAGGCCCGAGTGGTGACCGGCGTCGCCAAGCGGCGTGACGGCCACGGCTTCGACATTCATTTCCTCGCCGCCGATGAGCGTGTCTATGCCACCGACGAGGTCACCTCGGCGCGCGGCGTCAACGCCAGCGTGGAAGCAGCCATTGGCCTGGATCCCGCGCAGTACCAGTGGGAGTACAAGCGTTACCGCAAGACGCCGGAGGAAGAGCAGGGTCACCCGGAGTTTCGACGCTTCCGGCTCTACCGCTAGGCAAACGCCGGTTCGGCTACACTGGGGGCAAACCGGATTCATGGAGTCGAATCATGCCCCCACACTACCCGCGGCACCGTCAGGAAACTCGGACACGTACAGTCCTCGGCCTGCTCGGAGCCATGCTGACCCTGCCCTCGGCAGGCCTGGCCCAGTCCGAGGCACTTCAACCGATCGATGTCGCCGGGACCGAGCATCGCCTCAATGTACCGGGGGACGTTCAGGTCGAGAAGGTCGTTTCCCTGGATGCCCCCCGCATGATCAGCATCGGCCCGGGTGGCGAAATGTTCATCGGCTCCAACGCCTATCAAATCTATCGGCTGGCCCCGCCTTATGACCAGGCCGAGACACTGGCCAAGTTCGATGCCTACCCCAACAGCGTGGTGCAGCGCGACGACTACCTGTACGTTGCGACGACCGATGCACTGCTGCGCGCACCCTATCAGGCAGGCGACTCGCTCTCACGCGATGATTTCACGACATATGCCGAACTGCCCGGTGGCAGTGGCCACGATACTCGCACGGTCACGGTGGGTCCGGACAACCGACTCTACGTATCGCTGGGGATTCAGGGTAACTGTTCCGATCAGTACATCGGTGAGAGCTACGACTTCGAGAACCGCCGGGGAGGCATTCTGGTACTCGACGAGAGCACCGATCCGCCGCAATGGCAGGCCTACGCCAGCGGCCTGCGGAATCCGGTCGGCCTCGCCTGGGACGACACGGGAACACTCTATGCCATCAACAACGGCCCGGATCATTGGGGATACGATGCTCCCCGCGAGGTGTTGGTACGCGCCGAACCGGGCAGCTTCCATGGCATGCCATGGTTTCAATGGATAGACGGCGAGTTTCAACGCGACGACTGCGTGTCCAGCGAACCGCCACGCCCGGCGAGCGAGATTTCGAAGCCGGTAGCGAGCTTACCGGCACGCAGTGCACCATTGGGCCTGGACTTCCTCCCCGAAGGCAGCATGCTCCCTCTTGATGCGGTCACTGCCGTACACGGCAGCTGGGGAACCCAGCCCGACGGTAGCGCTGCTGGCGATCCAGCCACGCGCCGCGAACCGCGCATTGCCGGCATTGTCATCGATGCGCAGGGCAACGGCCAAGTCAGTGATCTGATCACCGGTTTCCAAGACGATCAGGGTAATCGCTGGGCGCGTCCCACCGGGATTGCCTTCGGTCCGGATGGGGCGATGTATTTCACGTCGAACAGCGGCGAGACCGGCCTCTACCGGGTGACCTTTGGAAACGGCCCTGTCGGCGCCGAACCGGAACTGCTCGACACGACCACCGGCACCGAACAGGAAAATGCGCCACGCTCGTAACAACGATAAAGTAGTGGGAAACTAGGGTTTTGATTGCGGAGCCAGACGATGACGCAAACATCGCCCACCTCACAGGAAGCACAGCAGGAACGGCCGCAGGAGAGGCAGGAAGACCTCACTGTTCCCCAGGTGATCTATGTGCTGTACTTGGCCGGTTTGATTACCGTCAATGCGACCATGCTGATCGGGGTAGTCATGGCCTACGTCTACCGGGGCGAAGCCCCGCGCTGGCTACGCGCGCACTATCGCTATCAGATCCGCACCTTCTGGATCGGGCTGACCTATTCCATCGCCGCCTTTCTTCTCAGCCTCGTCGCGGTAGGCGCGCTGGCCTGGCCGCTGCTGGCCATCTGGTTGGTCGTGCGCTGCGCGATTGGCCTGCGCAACGTACGCCGGCGCCGGTCGCCACCCAACCCGTACAGCTGGCTGTGGTAAATACTGTGGAGTCAGGGAATGCCAGCTAGTACTGGCAACGTCACACCAACCTGCTAGACTCGAGCCGTTATCGAAAGCTTGACGGGGTGCCGGTGGAACCGGCTGAGATAATCCGTGAGTGTTTTGCACTCCAGGATTGATCCCGTAGAACCTGATCCGGGTAATTTCCCAACTTCCAGCAAGAAGGGAAAGTGAACCGGCGTAGGGATCAAGCCTGGGCAGACCTTCCCTTCGCGAGATTCCCTGCGTGCCTATTCGCGGCGCCGATGCGCCCCGACAGGAGCACGACGTGACCTACCGTTTCGCCGATCTCAAGGCCACCTGCCAGGATGACTGGCGTGCCTATTGCGAACATGACTTCGTCACCCAACTCGGCGCTGGCAACCTTGCACCCGAGGCGTTTCGTCATTATCTGCAGCAAGACTACCTGTTCCTGATCCACTTCGCCCGCGCCTATGCCCTGGCGGCCTACAAGAGCCGCACGCTGGCCGAACTGCGCCAGGCTTACGATGCGCTCAGGACCATTCTCGACGTAGAACTCGACCTGCATGTCGGCTATTGCCGCGAGTGGGGTATCAGCGAGGACGACTTGGCCAGGCTGCCCGAAGCCCGTGCCACACTGGCCTATACCCGCTACGTGCTGGATACCGGCAGCCGGGGCGACCTGCTCGATCTTCATGTCGCCCTGGCGCCTTGTCTGATCGGATACGGCGAGATCGCCAACTGGCTCACTGCCCAATCCTTCACACGCCATGACGGCAACCCTTACGCCAACTGGATCGCCATGTATGCCAGTGACGACTTTCAGCAGGCCATGCGTGCTGAGATCGCCTGGCTGGATGAGCGCCTCGCTGCACTCGATGCCTCGCGCTTCGAGCAACTCGTCACGATCTTCCGTGACGCCACCCGGCTGGAAATCGATTTCTGGCAGATGGGCCTGAATCAGTCTTTCTGAGTCCATCTGTCTAACGCCGGGCAAGGATGCTTGCCCGGCAAATCCGGCGCCGCCTGGCGGTGCCAACGCTTGACGGGGTGCCGGTGGAACCGGCTGAGACCACCCTACGGCATAGCAGTCGCTGCGTCGTCACGGTGGGGCCCGTTGAACCTGATCTGGCTAACCCTTTCCAGGGACGAACCAGCGTAGGGATCAAGCGACACGCAGGGCGACGCCGTACCCCCGCCTTGTCCCTGTCCTCCTCCGCTGTCCTCCCTGACGACTGTCTATTATTGGGAGAACAACTGTGGCAAAGACCGATCACTTCCTCGCCGAAACGGCCCGTGTGGACGAAGCGGCCATCCAGGCCCTGCCCGGCTCACGCAAGCTCTACGTCGAAGGCTCGCGTCCCGACATTCGCGTACCGTTTCGCGAGATCAGCCTCTCACCGACTAGAACATCCGGCGCCGACGAGGCGAATCCGCCGTTGCTGGTCTACGACACATCCGGCCCCTACACCAATCCTGACGCCCGTATCGACCTGCGCAAGGGATTGCCCGAACTGCGTCGTGCCTGGATCGACGAGCGCGACGACACCGAGTTTCTCGACGGCCCCACCTCAGAGTATGGCCGGCGCCGCGCCAACGATCCCATGCTGGCCCCGCTGCGCTTCGACCTGACCCGCACGCCAAGACGCGCCAAGCCTGGGCGTAACGTCACTCAGCTTCACTACGCACGCCAAGGCATCATCACACCGGAAATGGAATTCATCGCCATTCGCGAGAACCAGCGTCGCCAGGCGTTGGGCACGGAAGAGGTCGAGCGCATTCTCGGCCATCAACATCCCGGCCAAGGCTTCGGTGCCCGACTGCCCGAGGAGATCACGCCGGAGTTCGTGCGCCGCGAGGTCGCCGAAGGCCGCGCGATCATTCCCTGCAATATCAATCATCCCGAGTCCGAGCCGATGATCATCGGCCGTAACTTTCTGGTGAAGATCAACGGCAACCTGGGCAATTCGGCGGTCACCTCCTCCATCGAGGATGAGGTCGACAAGATGACCTGGGGCATCCGTTGGGGTGCCGACACCATCATGGACTTATCTACCGGCGCCAATATTCACGAGACCCGCGAGTGGATCATCCGCAACGCCCCGGTACCCATCGGCACCGTCCCCATCTATCAGGCCCTGGAGAAGGTCGGTGGCGTGGCCGAAGACCTGACCTGGGAAGTCTTCCGCGATACGTTGATCGAACAGGCCGAACAGGGCGTGGACTATTTCACTATCCATGCCGGTGTGTTGCTACGCTACGTGCCGCTCACCGCCAAGCGCGTTACCGGCATCGTCTCGCGTGGTGGCTCGATCATGGCCAAATGGTGCCTCTTCCACCATCAGGAGAGCTTCCTTTACACCCATTTCGAAGAGATCTGCGAGATCTGCAAACAGTACGATGTAGCGTTCTCGCTGGGCGATGGCCTGCGCCCGGGCTCGGTGGCGGATGCCAACGACGAGGCGCAGATGGCCGAATTGAAGACGCTGGGCGAACTGACCCACATCGCCTGGAAGCACGACGTGCAGGTCATGATCGAGGGTCCCGGGCACGTGCCCATGCATCTCATTAAAGAGAACATGGACAAGCAGCTCGAATACTGCGACGAGGCGCCCTTCTATACGCTCGGGCCATTGGTGACCGACATCGCTCCCGGCTACGACCACATCACCTCCGGCATCGGCGCGGCGATGATCGGCTGGTACGGCTGCGCCATGCTCTGCTACGTCACGCCCAAGGAGCATCTCGGCCTGCCTAACAAGGATGACGTCAAGACCGGCATCATCACCTACAAGATCGCCGCTCACGCCGCTGACCTAGCCAAGGGCCATCCGGCCGCCCAGCGCCGCGATAATGCCCTGTCCAAGGCGCGTTTCGAATTCCGCTGGGAGGATCAGTTCAATCTCGGCCTCGATCCCGACACCGCGCGGGAATACCACGACGAGACGCTACCCAAGGACTCGGCCAAGGTGGCCCACTTCTGCTCGATGTGCGGCCCCAAGTTCTGCTCGATGAAGATCAGCCAGGAAGTCCGTGACTACGCCAAGGACAAGGGTCTCGACGGTGATCAGGAAGCAGTAATGAAAGGCATGGAGGAGCAGGCTGAGAAGTTCCGCCGCGAGGGCGGCGAGCTCTACAAAGAGGTCTAGACGGAAAAGGTCTGAGCGACAGATAGCACGCGCCGGTCACCGACCGGCGCGTTTTTCATCGATGCTATTTGCTTGCCAGGCTCTCCTTGCCGTCCGGTTGCCACTGGCCCACGGTATCGGAGGTTGACGCCGCTGGCGCGGCCAGCGTTCCGGGGGTCGCCGACGCGATACCCAGATGGTGCCAGGGGTCGAAGCGCAGCAGGCGCAATGCGTTCAGGGTCACCAACACGGTGGCGCCGGTATCTGCCAGGATAGCCAACCATAGCCCGGTGATACCGAACACGGTAGTGATCAGAAATATCCCCTTCAGCCCGAGGGCAATGGCAATGTTCTGATGGATGTTGGCCATCGTTGCCCGGGCCAGGCCGATCTTGGCCGCAACATCGACTACCCGGTTTCTCAGTAACGCACCATCCGCCGTTTCCAATGCAACGTCTGTGCCCGATCCCATCGCCACCCCGACATGCGCCGTGGCCAAGGCGGGCGCGTCGTTGATGCCGTCACCGACCATCATCACATGCTCGCTGGCGGTCAGCTCTCGGATCGCTGCGACCTTGTCATCGGGCAATAGCGAGGCGCGATACTCCAGGCCGAGGCCATCGGCAATCGCCGCTGCCGTACGTGGATTATCGCCGGTAAGCATCACACTGCGCACACCCTGCGCCGAAAGAAATTTAACGCCTTGAGCGGCGTCGGTCCGTGGCTCGTCACGCAGGGCGATGATTCCTGCCAGCGCATCTTCACGGAACACCACGGCTACGGTCTTGCCCTGGTCTTCCAGCGCCGTTATCCGCGTCTTGACCGTATCGGTCAGGATGCCGGCCTCTTCGGCATAACGCGGCGAGGCGACAACGGTCCGCACATTCTCGACATGTGCCTCGACGCCATGACCAGCAATCACCCGGGCCTTGCTGACTTGAGGCACCCGGATGTTCTGCGTCTCGGCATGAGCCAGGATGGCTGCAGCCAGCGGGTGGCTGGAACCGCTCTCGACCGCGGCGGCCAAGGCAATGACCTCGTTACGTCCGCCCTTGAAGGTATCTACATCGGTGATCTCCGGCTTGCCGTTGGTCAGGGTACCGGTCTTGTCGAAGGCGACCAGTGTGGTGCGGGCGGCTGTCTCGATGACGGCCCCGCCCTTCATGAGCAATCCGTGACGTGCTCCGGTAGACAAAGACGAGGCGATGGACGCCGGCACCGAAATTACCAACGCACAGGGGCAACCGATCAACAGCAGCGCCAGGGCGCGATAGACCCATTCGCCCCAGGCGCCGCCGAACATCAGCGGCGGTACCACGGCGACTAACACAGCCGTGCCGACCACGGCCGGCATGTACACTCGGCTGAAGCGGTCGATGAATCGCTCGGTCGGCGCACGGGCCTCCTGTGCTTCCTCGACCAGACGGATGATACGGGCAATGGTGTTGTCCTCAGGCGCCTTGGTTACCTGCACACGCAGCACCGCGTCGGTATTGATCGACCCGGCATAGACCGACTGCCCCACGCCCTTGCTCTTTGGTAGCGACTCGCCGGTGACCGGCGACTCATCCAGCGACGCCGACCCCTCGATGATTTCGCCATCGGCGGGCATACGATCGCCTGGACGCACCTGAACGACCTGACCGATGCGCAGACGAGCAGCATCGACTTGGCGAACATCGCCGTTCTCTTCGACACGGGCGGACCTCGGCACCAAGTTCCCAAGCGCCCGAATACCGGCCCGTGCCCGATCGGCGGCAACCCCTTCTAGCACTTCGCCGACGGCGAACAGAAAGATGACCAACGCCGCTTCCTCGGCCGCCCCGATCACCAGCGCGCCGCCGGCAGCCAAAGTCATTAGCATCTCGATGGTGAAGGGCATGCCGGCACGCAAGGCGGCAAAGGCCCGTTGCGCCACGGGCACGACCCCGACCAGGCAAGCCAGTGCAAAGGCCCAATCGCCCCAGGGTGCCGGTGCCAGCAGGCTGACGACTAGCGCCCCCAGCAGCAGCGCCCCCGTCAAAAGCACCAGGCGAGCCTTGCCGCTGCGCAGCCCGCGCTTCATCCTTGCGAAGAAAGATGACGGTTCGAGATCATCGCCGGCACCTTGCGCATCGCCCTGCCTGGACATCCGATAGCCGAGTCTGGCGACCTCCCGTTCGACATCGGTACGTGAAATGCGAGCCTCGTCGAGGTGCAGGGAAAGCGTCTCGCGCATTAGTGATACTCGGACGTCCGCCACACCGGGCAACCGCTCCACCGCACCGCGTACCTTGGTCACGCAACTGGGGCAATCCATGCCCTCGACATGCCAGCTCAACATGTCGTCGGCGGGGGCGCTCTCAGCCTCACTGTTGGCAACCTGACTACCGCAGCAGGACGACTGGCAACAGGAGACTGCCGCTCCCTGTCGGCCGTCGGTTTGGAGAGCGATACCGTAACCCAAGGCCTCGACGGTGCGTTCGACCCGTGTCGGCGAGGTCTTGTCCGTATCAAGCCGTAGAGACAGCGTCTCGTCCGTGACCGAGACCTGCACGTCCTGCACTCCGGCCAGACGCTCCACGGCACCGCGAATCCTGGTGGCACAGCTCGGGCAGTCCATTCCCTGAACAATCCATTGATGCGTGATGTCGAATGAAGCGGATTCGGTTGCCATGGATAGGCCTCTGATTCATTTTGCCGGTAGTCTATTCCCTGTAGCGACTACAGACTCAAGCCAAGTTTCACGACGCAAGGAAGACAACCCATTGGACCCGAAGGTGCCGTTCGTTTAGTTTACGGCCTCCACCACGGCATTCCGCCCCACCGAAGGAAACGTTCGACAGGTCACGATGATGAGAGTATGGAAACGAGGGATGGGTTACTGGATGGCGCTGGGCATGTTGGCCATGCCGCGCATGCTTCTGGCGCAGGAGGACGAGTCATCAACGACCGGACATTATCCGCTTCCTGAGCAAGGTGATGTTGTCGGCCAGGTCCAGACGGTCGAAGCCTCACAGGAAGACACCCTCATCGATATTGGCCTGAGTCGCGGTATCGGCTTCAACGCCATGCGTGCCGCCAATCCAGACACCCGGACATGGCTGCCTGGCGAAGGAACCGAGGTCGTGCTGCCGACACGTTACATCCTGCCACCCGGCCCACGCGAAGGTATCGTCGTCAATCTGGCTGAGTTGCGTCTCTATTACTACCCTTCGGTGCAGGGTGACGAAACACCGCGCGTAGAGACCTACCCTATCGGTATTGGACGGTTGGACTGGCAGACGCCGCTGGGAACAACGACGGTCACCCACAAGCTGGAACAACCCGCTTGGTATCCGCCGCAAAGCATCATCAAGGAGCATGCCGAGCGTGGCGAAACGCTGCCGAGTGTTGTCCCCCCCGGGCCGGACAACCCGCTGGGTGAGTACGCTATATTGCTGGGCATTCCCGGTTACCTGATTCACGGCACCAATCGCCCCGAAGGGGTCGGAATGCGGGTCTCACATGGTTGCATCCGCATGTTGCCGGGCGATATTGAAGATCTTATCTATCGCGTGCCAAAGGGTACCCAGGTCCGCCTGATCGACGAGCCGGTCAAGATCGGCTGGACGCAAAGAGGCACACTGGAGGTTCAGAGTTACCCTATTCCCGAGACCACGCCGGAAGAGCTGGCGGAGCGCGTCGAGCAAACCTTCGCCTCCGTGACTCAGGCAGCAAACCAGCGTGGTGTACTCGTCGATTACGCTCGACTGAAGGAACTGGTGGTCAATCCCGATGGGATCCCCCACCCGGTGATGCTGACCGATGCACCGTTCGAGGTTCCCTATCATTTCTACGATCAGGTAACACTCGACCCGACTCTGTTCAGTCAACTCGACGCAACGCCGGTTCAAGCGACAGACGATTGATCCAGACCAGAGAAACGTGATGCCCCATCAGTAGGGTAAAGGCTCGCCGGGCAGACATTTGCCCGGCGAGTTGCCATTCGCCCTTCATCCCTGGTTTCGTCCCGCCCAGGACTGGCCGCCGGCCTCGCTAGCGAATATCCTCAGCTTTGTATACAGCGATTAGGAGATGATGCGCATGCCAGGCCTGCTGCCCGACGTGGACCCGGACGGTCTACTCGAATATTCCGTGGTCTACACGGATCGCTCCCTCAACCACATGTCCCAGAGCTTTCAGGACGTGATGCGGGATATCTCTCGCACGCTCAAGCAAGTCTATAACGCCGAGGCGGCAGTCATCGTCCCGGGCAGTGGCACCTTTGGCATGGAGGCGGTCGCTCGACAGTTCGCTACCGGTCAGTCGTGCCTGGTGATTCGCAACGGCTGGTTCAGCTATCGCTGGTCACAGATTTTCGAGATGGGCAACATTCCTGCGTCCCAAACGGTGCTCAAGGCCAGGCCCATCAGCGATGAACCTAAGGCGCCCTTCACCCCTGCGCCCATCGATGAAGTTATTGCCACCATCGAAAAGCAGCGGCCATCCATAGTCTTCGCCCCACATGTGGAAACCGCCTCGGGCATGCTTTTGCCCGATGATTACCTGCGCCGAGTGGCACAAGCCACGCATGACGTCGGCGGGCTGTTCGTGCTCGACTGCATCGCCTCCGGCACGCTGTGGGTAGACATGCAGGACATCGGCGTCGATATTCTGATCAGCGCCCCGCAAAAAGGCTGGAGCGCCTCCCCCTGCTGCGCCATGGTCATGCTGGGGATCCGTGCACTGGAACGCATCGAGTCTACCACCAGCACGAGCTTTGCCGCCGATCTGCGCAAGTGGCTAGCAATCATGCAGGCCTATGAAGGTGGCGGCCATGCCTACCATGCCACCATGCCCACCGATGGCCTGACTCGGCTGCGCGACATCATGCGCGAAACCGAAGCCTATGGCTTCGCCGAGGTCCGTGCCGAACAGCAACTGCTCGGCGACCGGGTGCGTACGTTACTCGCTGAGAGAGGCTTCTACAGCGTGGCCGCGGATGGCTTCCAGGCGCCCGGGGTGGTAGTCAGCTATACCGACGACCCAGGCATCGCCGCCAAGTTCGCCCAGGCCGGCTTGCAGGTGGCGGCTGGTGTTCCGCTGATGTGCGATGAAGGCGATGACTTCAGAACGTTCCGCATCGGGTTGTTCGGCCTCGACAAGCTGCACCATATCGAGCGTAGCGTCGAGACGCTAGAGCACGCGCTTTCTCGTCTTAAGGTGTAGAACCCCACCAACACGAAAAACGCCCTGGCCAGTTGGCCAGGGCGCTGATATTGCCCAATCAAGCTGTGATTGCGTTGCGCTGAGGGCTTACTGAGACAGATTAGTGCGCAGAAAGCTATCGATCTGAGGTTGAGCGTCGGCGAGCATGGTCGCCGGCGCTACACTAAAATCCACGGCCATCATTACACTCAATGCCGTGATCATCACGATCGAGAACGCAAACTGTTTCTTCGCCCAGGCGTTGTCGTCACCCTTGCGATAGCCCAGCGAGGCAAGGTAGAGCCAGTAGAGGCTCATCGTCGCCGCGACGGCAAAATAGCCGTAGCCGGCATAGCCCAACAACGACAAGGCCAGTGCCGCCGCCATGAAGGCTATGATGTACAGCACGATGGAGCGCTTCGCTGCGGCGATCCCCTTCTTCACCGGCAGCACCGGAATCGAGGCGGCACGGTAGTCGTTGAAGCGGAAGATCGCGATTGCGTAGGAATGCGGCATCTGCCAGAGACTGAAAATCAGCAGCAGAACCGCCCCCCCCATGTCGAACTGGCCACTGGCGGCGCAGTAGCCGATGACCGGCGGTGTGGCACCGGACAGGCTACCGACAAGAGTGCCATAGACCGAATTGCGCTTCAGGTAGAGGCTGTAGAGTACGACATAGACGAAGAATCCCAGCCCGGCGAACAGCGCAGCCAGCGGGTTCGCACCCCAATAGAGCAATGCGAACCCGGCTATCCCCAATGCCGTGGCATAAGCCAGCGCGACGCGCGGTGATACCAACCCACGGGCCAGAGCCCGGTTGCGGGTGCGCTCCATCTTGACGTCGATATCGCGATCGATGACGTTGTTGAACACGCAGCCGGAAGCGATTACCAACGCGACCCCAGCCAACGTAGCGAGAAACAGGGGAAGATGGAACTCCCCCCGGGCGGCTAGAAAATAGCCGCCCGTCACGGAAATCAAGTTACCGAAGATGATTCCCGGCTTGGTCAGGTTCAGATAGAGCTTGATCATCGCATTGCCAGCTTAGTCGAGCATCATGTTGGAGTGCAGGTTGTGCATGATCCACAGCGAACCACCAATCACCAGCACCAGAATCTTCACCGTGAAAACGAACGACATCAGATTCCAGCCCTCATCGGCCTTGGTGTTCATATGCAGGAACATGATCAGCTGCACGAGAAGCTGCAGTACCGCAGCACTAACGATAACAATCACCGTAGTCAGCGTACTGAATGCCCCGGTCATGACCATGCCGAACGCGACGATGGTCAGAACGATGGACAGGACCAGCCCGATGACATAGGACTTGACGCTGCCGTGGCTAGCCTCGCCGTGGCTTGAGTGTGAACCGCTCATGTCACATAGCCCCCATGAGATAGACGAAGGTGAACACGCAGATCCAGACGATGTCCAGGAAGTGCCAGAACAGGCTCAGGCACATGATGCGCGGACGCGTGATGTCGTTCAGCCCCTTGGTCTGGAGCTGGACCAGCATCACCAGCATCCAGATCATGCCGAAGAACACGTGCAGGCCGTGGGTGCCGACCAGCGTGAAGAAGGCCGATAGGAAGGCGCTGCGATCCGGACCATAGCCTTCATGAATCAGGTGCTGGAACTCGTAGAGTTCCAGCCCGATGAAGCCGGCCCCCAGCACGAAGGTCACCCACAGCCAGGCCTTGAGCTGGCCGAGCTTGTTGTCGTTCATGGCCAGCACGGCCATCCCGTAGGTGAAACTGCTGAACAGCAGGAAGAAGGTACCGGCCAGGATGAGCGGTAGATCGAAGATCTCTCCGGGCGTCGGACCATCCGCCGTGCCCCCAACGAGCACGGCATAGGTAGCGAACAGCGTCCCGAAGATAATCAGGTCGCTCATCAGGTAGACCCAGAAGCCGAACACCTTCATGCCAGCGGCATCGTGATGATCGTGGTCGTGCCCGTGCTCGCTAACTTCAACAATACGGTTGCCAAGAGTATCGGTAGCCATTACGACTGCACCCCCATGTTGCCAACCTGCGCGGTACCGCGGTTATCGCTGTCTACGACCTCAGAGAGGCGCTTGTGGTGTTCGCGCTCGATAAGCTCGACTTCCGAAGCAGGTACGTAGTAATCCACATCATCATTGAAGATGCGTGCCAAGAAGCTGACGAAGACACCCAGGGCACCAACGATGGCCAGCCACCAGATGTGCCAGACCAAGGCAAAACCGAGGATCGTCGCGAACAGGCTAATGATCGGACCGGCCGCAGTATTCTTGGGCATGTGAATGTCCTGATACGGCGGCTTGGAAGCCTCGAACTCGCCTGCCTGCTTCATCTCCCAGAAGCTATCGATGGACTTCACTTCCGGCAGGTGCGCAAAGTTATAGAACGGTGCCGGTGACGAGGTCGACCACTCCAGAGTACGTCCGTCCCAAGGATCGCCGGTCACATCACGCAGCTGCTCACGGTTGCGGTAGCTGACGACGAACTGGACCACAGTACATGCGATACCCAGCATGATGACGAGAGCACCAAGCAGAGACACGATCATGAACGGCTGCCACTCGGGGTTAGCATACGACTGCATGCGACGCACGGCACCGTGGAAGCTCAGTACGTAGATCGGTGTAAAGGCAAGGAAGAAACCAATCAGCCAGCACCAGAAGGAGCGCTTGCCCCACGTCTCGTCCAGTTTGAAGCCGAACGCCTTGGGGAACCAGTAGGTCAGACCGGCCAGCATGCCGAACACCACCCCACCGATGATGACGTTATGGAAATGGGCAATAACGAACACGGTGTTGTGGAGGACGAAGTTAGCCGCAGGCACTGCCAGCATCACGCCGGTCATGCCACCCAGCGAGAAGGTGACGATGAAGCCCAGCGTCCACAGTACCGGTGAGGTGAACTGCACACGGCCTCGGTACATCGTGAACAACCAGTTGAATATCTTCACCCCTGTAGGTATGGCGATGATCATCGTCGCGATGCCGAAGAAGGCATTGACGTTGGCGCCCGCCCCCATGGTGAAGAAGTGGTGCAGCCAGACAATGAAGGCCAGGAACGAGATGGCCATCGTCGCCCATACCATGGTGTGGTAGCCGAACAGGCGCTTTCTGCTGTACGTGGCGATGACTTCAGAGAACACGCCGAATGCAGGCAGAATCAGGATATATACCTCGGGGTGTCCCCAGGCCCAGATGAGGTTGACGTACATCATCTGGTTCCCACCAAGGTCATTGGTGAAGAAATTCGTGCCGAGGTAGCGATCCAGCGTCAGCATCGCGATGGTCGCGGTCAGGATCGGGAAGGAAGCAATGATCAGAATGTTGGCGCAGAAAGACGTCCAGGTGAAGATCGGCATGCGGAACAGGGTCATGCCCTTGGTGCGCATCTTGAGGATCGTCACGAAGAAGTTGATACCGGTCAGGGTTGTACCTATCCCCGATATCTGCAGTGCCCATATCCAGTAATCGACCCCGACCCCGGGACTGTAATCGATCCCAGAGAGCGGCGCATAGGCCAGCCAGCCGGTCTTGGCGAACTCGCCGATGAACAGCGACACGTTGATCAGGATCACGCCCGCCGCGAACAGCCAGAAGCTCAGGTTGTTCAGGAACGGGTAGGCCACGTCACGCGCACCGATCTGCAGCGGCACGACCAGGTTCATCAGGCCGATGACCATGGGCATGGCCACGAAGAAGATCATGATCACACCATGAGCGGTGAAGATCTGGTCGTAGTGCTCAGGTGGCAGGAAGCCTTCGGCCCCGCCTGCGGCAACCGCCTGTTGCGTACGCATCATGAGCGCGTCGGCGAAGCCGCGGATCAGCATGATCAAAGCGACAAGAAAATACATGATGCCGAGTTTCTTGTGATCGACGGAAGTGATCCACTCCGTCCACAAGTAGCCCCAGCTCTTGCGATACGTAATCCAAGCCACGATTCCAGCCATGATCACGCCCATGGCGGCAACAACCACCATAATTATCGGGTCGTGATAGGGAATCGAATCCCAACTCAATTTTCCTAACATAACTGTTACTCCGCTACCTCTGCGCTCATGGCTACGTCATGCCCATGGGCAGACTGCTCTGCTGCCTGATGGCCACCATGGCCGCCACTGTGCCCTGGCTGGACAGCCGTGCCGTTCTTGAAGCTCATGATGATGTTGTCGTAGAGCTCTGCTGGTACGCTCGAGAAATACTCGACCGGGTGAGCGACGCTCGGCGCTGCAAGCTCCTCATAGCCTTCGGCGAAGGAGAGGGATTTGGGCGACTGACGCACCTTTTCGACCCATGCCTCGAACCCTTCCTGCGAGGTGACTTGCGCCTCGAAGAGCATCTCTGAGAAACCTGCCCCGCTGTAGTTGGTGGAGCGGCCGGGATAGACGCCTTCTTCATTGGCGATCAGATACAGATTGTTGTCCATGCCGGCCATGGCATAGAGCTGGCTGCCCAGACGCGGAATCATGAACGAGTTCATCACCGTGCCGGACGTGATATTGAACTGCACCGGCGTGTCTACCGGGAACGCAACTTCATTGACGCTGGCGATGCCCTGGTCGGGATAGATGAACAGCCATTTCCAGTCGAGAGCAACGACATCGATTTCCATCGGCTCGACGCCTTCCTCGGCCTGGATGGGCGCACTGGGGTTGAGTGAGTGCGAGGTCTGCCAGGTAATGACCGCGAGGAACGCGATGATTACCAAGGGAATGAACCAGACGATCGACTCGATCACGTTGGAGTGGGCCCAGTTCGGCGTGTACTTGGCCTTGTAGTTGGTGTTGCGGTAACGCCAAGCGAACAGGAACGTCATCACGATGACCGGGATAACCACGATCATCATCAGCCAGAAAGAAGTGATAATCAGCGATTTGATCTCACTGCCGACTGCCCCTTTGGGGTCCATCAACGCCATACTGCATCCACTCAATAGCAGTGGAAGGATCAGGAATGGCAACGCTTTGAAAAAAATGAGGTTTTTTATCCTCATCCTACGGCTTCGTTCAGGCATGGAAGTGGCCATCTAATACACCCAAGCTAATGATTAGCAGGATAATAAGTTGACTTATCAGGGACCGGATGCTGTTCCGCCTTCCTGGCGACACCCGCACGAGAGTTCACTCGAGCGGCGCGTCCCGACACGTGAACACGCCTTTAGACAGACCCGCTTCGTCAAGGGAAGGGATGAAGAGGTCGCCAAATCGAGAGAGCGGCGAATTGTCGCGTAATCGGTGCGACACAGAAAGGGGCGTTTTGTCGCAGGCCCATGTTTGGCCTGGAAGGGAAGGATTCTATTGGCTTTTTCTGTCTTGCTTGCCCATCGAGAAAGGGCATTGGCCAACGCCCAAGCGATGGCCAATAACGTCTCAGGAGGTCGCTTCGAAACGCCGACGCAGGTAACGATTGATGTCCTCGGACTCGTACATCCACGTCACCTTGCCCTGGTCGTCGGTGATCTTCAGGCATGGCACCGTGGCGCGCCCGCTAGCCTCGATCTGTTCTTTACGGTACTCGGGGTTACGCCCCACATCACGCAATTCTATGGGCAGGTTGAGCCGATCGATTTCACGCCGGACCTTCACGCAAAACGGGCAAGACTGCGTCTGATAGAGGGCCAGGCCCTGGCAAAGTCTTTCCACTTCGGCCTGATGCTCGGGCGAGCGCTTCTTTGTCTTGCTTCCAAACATGGGCTATTCCATCCCTGTCCTGGGCAGGCGTACACCTGTCCGTTTGACTGAATGCCGTTTCAGGAATCGATTCGTTGCAACACCTAGCGGCCAGATGTGTCCTTCTGCCCGGTTTGGCTTCCCGATTGCAGGGTATCTTTCAAATCCCCCTTGGCTTGTTTGGCATGGCCTTTCGAGGTCTGGGCCTTGCCTTGAGTTTCGGTGTCCCGATCATTGCCGGCCTTGCCAAGCGCTTCCTTGGCCTTGCCGGCAGCGCGATCGATCATGCCTTCCGACTTGTCCGTCTTTGAGTCCTTCATGCGACACCTCCAATATCAGGATACACAGCGATGAGGACGATCCCTGTCGCTTAATTTCAGCGTAGCAGTTATGCCTGAGTATCAATACGCCACGAGCGCCAGGGTTCTTATCTACGTTACCGCTTCGATATCGATGATCCGCGAGCGGTTCATGACGATTTTCCAGCGCTGGATCGTGGCCTGACCATCCCCCTGAGTCTGCCTGGCCACCAGATTGACCAGATAGCGCTTCTCGACGGTTTCACATGCCACTTCGCCATCGATGAGTCGATAGACATCGTGCGCGCCCTTGTCCATGAGCTTGGACAGTACGTCGAGGTCAAGGAGCAGGGTTTCGCGTACTTCTTCATAACCGCTCAAAAAGCGAGTCGGCGACATGCGAGAACTGCTGCCGTAATGCAGTACGACTTCTTCCCGCTGGGTTACGTTGGCGCGACGTGCCACCAGAATATCGTCGTCGAGCTTGTGCACCCGCTGGTAATCGAACCACTCAAGTTGACGCCCGACGAGCTCCCCGCTGTTGGCATCGAAGTAATGCCTCCGCCACTTGGGGCGTCCTTTGCGTAACCAGCGCCATAGCGTGTTGCGCAAGTCATCCTTGAAGACCTCGCGCAGCGCATAGATGATCGCCAGCACAAAGACGAAAAGAGTCGTCAGATGGCTGAGCACATGGTTGGCCTGTAGCACCATTAACGTAACGAAGATCATGACAATTGCCGTGGCTGTTCCCTTGACCAGTTTCTCCTCGCCCTGACCCAACTCCTGGACTTGGGCGCCTAACGTGACCGGATGCTCGATGAGGCGACGCAGCAGGCGCATCTTGTTGGATATACGCTCGGGATCCTGAAGGGCGTGGCTGGAGTTGTAGTTCTGCTCGTAGCGGTAGGCACTTTCCGCTTCGCATATCTCCAGCAGCCGCTCACGAACGGGATGGTAGTCTTCGCTGTCAGGCAGACTGACAATCAGTGACAGCAGGCGCTGTTCGGTGGCCCACGAGAGATAGTTATCGATATTGACGTAATATTGCAGCATGCCGTCGTCGCTGGGCGTATTGCGTCGCAGCCGCTTGAGGATGCCCAGTGCCAGCTCGACCAGTTCTTGTAGCTGGTCGAGCTGGCTTTCCTCGTCGGCGCTCAGCACTTCACGTGTCGATGTTTCCAAGGCAACGATGTACTGGTAGGCATACAGGCTGAGGCTCAACCGGTACTGCTCGCTGGACAGCTTGCCACGGCTGGCCAGACGGCTATGCACCAGCGGTAAATGGTGCTTGTCGCTGTAATAGGTACGCTTGACGTGAATGGCGTTGTGGTAGAACTCGCTCTCCGGCACTACATGCGTCGTCAGGCCCAGTTCCCCGGGCACGAAAAGGTAAAGGTCCAGCTTGTGGGAGGTTGCCTCGCGCAACCGCCGCGATATCTTGATATTGAAACCATCTTTCTTCTCGACGCTGATCACGTTGCTGCCGGTTCTCCATAGGTTGAAGCTAATGATTTGTTATCGGCCATGGACAACCATTGCCCCGAAACGTGCGGTGAGGCGAGCGCTTTTCGTTGCGCTTTTCTCACAAGAGCGGCTGCCGACAAATACCATGGCCATTGGGTATACTGCAGCGTCCTTGACCATAACAACACGCTGGATCGGCCGGAGTCAGGCATGGCGACAACCCGCTTTTCACCGTTCGAATTGCTGCTGCTGAAAAGCAGGAATCAAACGGATACGGCTGCCCTGCTTCTGCTGACCTGGGTGGCAGCCAGCAAGGGCAGTCTGTCCGAGACGGACCGGCAGCGGCTGGCCGACATGTCGGCCAGCATGCGACATGGGCACGATTGTCAGGCGATTCTCGATATTGGCGCACGCCAGGACCTGGATGCTGTCCAGCTCGCTGCCGAAGTCCTGCAGAAGGATCGCTGGGGTACCCAGGCCTCGCCATTTTTGAGGCAGGCGATCGAAATTGCCGTCACCGAGGGCAAGCTGGCCGCGGCCACCAACCATATCCTGCGGTTTCTGGCTGATCTGCTGGGCACTTCCCCGCCCCAGTTCGCCCAGTTGTATCTCGAAGTGATAGGCAAGCCCTTCGAGAGCCCGGAAGACCCGAGCCGCGAAGCCTACTGGCAGGCGCGCGAGCATGCCCGACAACAGCAGCGTTCGCAATCCGAACAGCGTCAGCGCGAGCAGCAATCCCACCATAGGCAGCGCCATTCGCAGGAAGGCACTGGCGGGTCCCGGCAAGGCAGCGGGCGGCCCCATGGAGACAAGACCCTACGTGCGCTGGCCATTTTAGGCCTTGACGCCGGTGCGACACGTAGCGAGATAAAGAAGGCCTACCGGCGCCTGGCGCAGACCCACCATCCCGACCGGTTCTTTGCGCTCGGCGAGCGGGATGTGGCCTCGGCATCCATGCGTTTTCAAAAAATCCAGAAAGCCTACGAATACCTGATGCAAGATGCGCGATCTCTATAAACGCCTGGGTATCAGCCAGACCGCCTCCGACGCGGAAGTCGCTGCGGCCATCGAGGCTTGTCAGCACACGGCGTTGAAAACCGAAGCCAGCGTCGTGCTGGGCGTGAAGTCACGCCGTGAGGAGTATGATCGCCTGCACGCCCTGCTGTGCGACATTGGCCGCTTGCGTGCGCGACTCGGACTCACCCACGGCCAGTACTGGCTGGACAGTGCAGCCAACGACTTCTCGCTGGCACCCGATAACGACCGCTCTCGTCACGATGCACTGGTCAGCAAGGTCACGCAGGCTGTATCGCTTCACGATACCTTCCAGCGCTGGCGTCGCTATAGCCCTTGGATCGTCGCGGGCGGATTTGCCATGATCGCCACGGCGACCGTTGCCGTGGGCTTCCTTGCTGACTGAAGCGCCCTAGCTGTTTCAATGCCCCGATACGTCGCGCCAGCCAGTCCATCTCACTGCATTCTTCAGTACCCGGCGAATCGCCACGTCGTGATAGATGGGAAAGGTTTCGTGACCGGGTCGGAAATAGAAGATACGCCCACCGCCGCGTTGGTAGGTCAGCCCGGAACGGAACGCCTCACCACCTTCGAAGGCACTCACGAAGACCACCTCGTCGGGCTTGGGTACGGCAAAGGGTTCGCCATACATCTCCGCCTGTGGCAACTCGATGCATTCCCCTATGCCTTGCACGATGGGGTGCGCGGGGTCAACGACCCAAAGTCGCTCGCGCTCGCCATCTTCCCGCCAGCGCCCCAAGGAGCAGGTGGTTCCCATCAGGCGCTTGAATATCCGTGAAAAATGGCCCGAATGCAGTACGACCAGCCCCATCCCTTCCAATACACGGGCATGGACACGTTCCACCACGGACTCGGCGACCCGATCATGGGCGACATGCCCCCACCACACCAGAACATCCGTGCTGTCCAGCGCATCCTGGGTTAGGCCATGTTCTGGCTCTTGCAGCGTCGTAGTACGCGCCTGAATCTCGGGGTCCTCGCCGAGGCCGGCAGCGATGCAGCCGTGCATTCCCTGCGGATAGAGCCTGGCTACCTCGGCATCGTCCTGCTCATGAACGTTTTCACCCCAAACAAGAACCCGGATCGTCATTGCTGCTCTCCTGTCGTTGATAGATGCGCACCGCCTTCATGCCCGCCACGGCCATCAGCAGTATCAGCAGCGATACCAGGCTACCCCTGTGCCGACATGTGCTGTCGTGGTGTAGCCGGTCCTTGGCTGGCGTCGTCCCGAGTCTCCTGGAACTCGCCACCCGGTTCGGCGTTCTCCATCGTAACGTTCATGCGCGGCATGGCCAGGCTCAGCCCCTGTTCATCGAGACGCTGCTTGAGGCGCAGATTGAACGCGCGGGCCACATCCCACTGCATGACCGGGGCCGTGCGCATGCGAATACGCAACAATGCCGTGCCCTGCTCGAAAGCCTGCACACCCTGGACTTCCAGCGGCGACCAGACGTAGTGACGCATCATCGGGTCCTGGCGCAGATCGTCGGCGACCGATCGCATCAGTTCAATGGCGTCGTCGATCTTCATGTCGTGTGGAACATGTATGCGCATCAGTGCAATACCGAACTCGCGGGAGAAGTTCTGGATACCCTTGATCTGGCTGAAGGGAATGATATGCACGATCCCGTCCAGATCACGCAGACGCACCGTGCGCAGGCTGAGCCGCTCCACCGTGCCCATGTGACCGCCGACGTCGACGAAATCGTCGATGGTCAACGAATCTTCGATGAGGATGAATAGCCCAGTGATCAGGTCCTGAACCAGTGTCTGGGCACCGAAACCGATAGCCAGACCAATCACCCCGGCACCGGCCAGCAGCGGTGTGACGTTGACGCCGAGGTTAGCCAGCCCCACGATGACGGCGATCACGATGATGGTGATGAAGATCGCGTTGCGGATCATCGGGGTAATGGTCTGTGCCCGCGCACTATGTACACGCCGCCCCCGCGACCGGGCCGAGGTGGTCAATGCACGCTGGATCGCGGTATCGGCAAAGATCCAGGCCAGCCAGGCCAGCAATACCGTCACCCCGACGCCCAGCAAGGCCTGGCCGATTCGTGCACTGATCGCACCCTCCTCGCCTATGCCCAGGAACGACAGTCCCCAGACACGCAGTGAAAGCTCGGCGAAGATCGCCCAGAACACGAAATAGGACAGGGTGTAACCGAAGCGCTCCAATCGGCGCCGATACTGCGACTTGCGGCGCCGGTGGGTGGCCTTTTCGCTATGGCGATGTATGACGCCATTGATGACCAGCGTCAGCACCAGAAGCGCAGCGCAGACGATGGCGCGCGTAAAGGCGCCGTCAGCCTCGCCGGCGGAGAAGAAGATCGCCAGCAACGATGCGCCGATCAGCAGCAACGCCGGCACGTGCCAGAGCCGACCGATGATATTGATGACTTCCTGGCTGGTCGTTTTTTCGCGGCGTTGCGGATAGGGCCGATTGCTGATCAGATGCCTGACCGGGCGACGATAGCGGATAACCACACCACCACTGATGAGGCCGGCGAGGACATTGCAAATCACCGAGATCCAGCCTGCCAGCTCTGCTCCCATCTGCTCGCTCATACGCTCGCTGTTGGCGGCATCGCCCAGCGCAGCCATCGCACCGATGACAAACAGCCGACCCAACACCCCCTGACGCAGGATGGCCACCGCTACCCAGCGATGTCCCCGGGTAAACAGTGAAATCACCACATCGAACACGGTCGATAGCAGCTTGCCGCACATGGTGATGTAGGCCACCACCAGAACGATGGTGCGTGCTGCCTGAGACACCTCTATCCAACTCAGGGCCGCCAGCATGACCGCAAAGGCCAACATCCAAAGTAACGCCTTGCGCAGAAAATGCTCGACCAGCATCCATCCACGGGGTTCTGGCGGCAACACTCTAGGCCAGTCGTGGCGACGCGCCAAGAGACGCCCCGCCCCGATCAATACGAACAGCAGACCGGCCCACACGGCCAGTAGCATGGCTGCCTCAGCCAGATCCCTTAGCAACTCGCTACGGCTGGTGGCGGCCAGGATCGACTCGAGATCCTCGCCGGCGCGCAGGGTCCGCTGAGCCCAGATGTCCAAGGGTGCCTGTCCGGCCTGGGCCTGGTCACCATATTCCGTGAAGGAGTCGGCAAGGGCGCCCAACAGTCCACCCTGCCCCGTCTGGCTCCCGCCGCTACTGCCCTCTCCGTTCGCCACCGTTTCGGTAGCCTGACGCAGCTCCTTGAGTTTGGTGAGCAGCTCGCCACGCTGGGCATCGTTCTCAAGAGTTGTGATGATCTGATCAAGGGAAGCGCGCAACGCCTGGGGATCGACCTGAGCCTGTTGTTCGCCGGCCTCTCCTCCGCTACCGGTGAGCCCGGAAAGCGACAGGCCTTGCGCCTGGGCCGGCGTAGCCAGCGCCAGGCCCAGTAACGCCACGGCAGCCAGCATCAGTGATGCTAGCCACGTCAGAATCATTCGAGAGAACGGCATGCCACCTCCTGCGGCGGTAAGAATCCTGCCCGCAAGCGTGCCGTGTGGCGAGAGAAAATCCAAGCCCGCAGTAAGCTACCCGGAACGGTGCGGGCAGAAAGCAGGCGCCACTGCCCCCTCGGTGGCGCCTGGCTGCGATCAGCTTCCGGGGCGTAGCACTATCACACCCAGCGGCGGCAGCGTCAGCGAAATACTGGCCGTCTGTCCATGCAGTGGCGCGTCCTGAGCCTGGATCTGCCCCATGTTGCCCAGGTTGGTTCCACCGTACCGTTCCGAGTCGCTGTTGAAGATTTCCTCCCAGCGCCCCATGGTCGGCACGCCGAGCCGATAATCGTAGCGAGGAACCGGCGTCATGTTGGCCACCACCAGGAGCGGTTCGCCAATTAGGCTCCAGCGTAGCCAGGCAAACACGCTGTTGGTGCTGTCGTCGCCAACCACCCAGGCAAAGCCCTCGGGTTCCGTATCGCGTTCATGGAGCGGCGTCTCTTGCTGGTAAATCCGGTTGAGATCGCCTACCAGCCGTTGTATGCCGGCATGATGCGACTCACTGAGCAGCGACCAGTCGAGTTCGCGGTCATGACTCCATTCACGCCACTGACCGAATTCACAGCCCATGAACAGCAGCTTCTTGCCAGGCTGGGTCCACATGGTCGAGAGATAGGCGCGCAGATTGGCAAACTGCTGCCACTCGTCGCCGGGCATCTTGGCGATCAGCGAGCCCTTGCCGTGTACTACCTCGTCATGGGAAATGGGCAGTACATACTTCTCGGAGAAGGCATAGACCATCGGAAAGGTCAGCTCATGATGAGCGTAAGAACGATAGACCGGATCCTTCGCGATGTACTCCAAGGTGTCGTGCATCCACCCCATGTTCCATTTATAGGCAAAGCCCAGTCCCCCATCACGGGTCGGCTGGGTGACCCCCGGCCAGGCAGTGGATTCCTCGGCGATGACCGAGGCCCCCGGCACCTCCTCGGCGACGACGTCGTTGAGGTGGCGCAGGAACTCGATGGCCTCGAGATTTTCCTGTCCGCCGTACTGGTTGGGAATCCACTCCCCCTCGTTGCGCGAGTAGTTGCGGTACAGCATTGAGGCCACGGCGTCGACGCGCAGCGCGTCAACATGGTAATGACGCAGCCAGTGCAGCGCCGACGCCAGCATGAAGCCATGAACCTCGCGCCGTCCCAGGTTATAGATGTAGGTGTTCCAGTCCTGATGGAAGCCCTCGTAGGGGTGCTCATACTCGTAGAGTGCCGTGCCATCGAAGCGCGCCAACCCATGCGGGTCAGTGGGAAAGTGCGCCGGCACCCAGTCGAGGATCACTCCCAGCCCGGCCTGGTGACAGGTATCCACGAAGTAGGCGAAGTCTTCGGGTTTGCCGAAGCGACCGCTGGGCGCGAACTGGCCCAGAGGCTGATACCCCCAGGAGCCGCCAAAGGGGTACTCCATGATCGGCAGCAGTTCGACATGGGTGAAGCCCATCTCGAGCACATAGGGAATCAGGTGCTCGGCCAGGTCGCGCCAGCTGTAGGTGACCCCATCGTGCCCGCCATGCTTGCGCCATGACGCGGCATGCACTTCATATATGGAAATCGGTCTGTCGGGCGCCTGCCGCTCACCACGCTGGGCGATCCATTCGGCATCGTGCCAAGTGAACGGCGTCGTATCGGCCACCACCGATGCGGTATGCGGCGGCGTCTCGGTGGCCAATGCCACCGGATCGGCCTTGAGTGCGATGGCGCCGTGCGCATCGAGAATTTCATATTTATAGGACTCACCGGGCCCCAGCCGGGGCAGGAACAGCTCCCAGACTCCGGCAGGATGCCGCAGGCGCATCACATGCCGCCGTCCGTCCCAGGAATTGAACTTACCCACCACCGAGACGCGCCGGGCGTTGGGCGCCCAGACAGCGAAACGCACGCCTGGCACGCCATCCACCTCCATTGGCTGAGCACCTAGGCAGTGGCCCAAATTACGGTGATTGCCCTCGCCGATCAGGTACAGATCCATCTCGCCGAGCAGTAGATCGAACGAATAAGGATCTTCGGTTTCCTGCTCGCCGCTGGGCCAGCGGATGCGCAGCTTATACGGAGCGACATGTGGCAACCTGCCCGCGAACAGGCCAGGCATCTGGATGCCAGTCAGGCTACAGCGCAGCTTGCCGGTATCGCGATCCAGCACATCCACGCCCAGAGCGCCGGGCAGGTAGGCCCGCAACAGACAGGTTTCCGAGTCCTCCTCGCCGCACGCATGGACGCCAAGTACCGAGAACGGGTTGCCGTGCGTACCACGGGCCAGCGCTTCGGCATCATCGGGGGATAACCAGAGGGCATCGTCCTTAACGGTGTTGACATTCAAATCAGTCATGTGCCCCTCTCGTGGACAGTTGGTCGGCGATGGCTGCCAGGCCGCGCAGCGGCACACCCAGCCAGGCGGGGCGATTGGCAGCTTCATAGGCGATCTCGTAGACCGTCTTTTCCAGCACGAACAGATCCAGTGCGGCAGCAGCGCCTTGCGGAGAAGCCCAGCGATGCGTGATATCGGCCGTACTCTGCCAATAGGCCTCGAGGAAGGCGTGGCGGCTAGCCATCAGGTAGCGTTCGGCCACACCGTGGGCCACCTCTATCGCATTCTCGTCATTTGGCTTGCCAGCAGTGGCTTCGTCCATCTTGGCGCCGGCATAGTCGAATGAGCGCAGCATGCCGGCGACATCCCGTAACGGACAGTCCTTGGCGCGCCGTTCTTCCAGCGAACGGGCGGGCTCACCCTCGAAATCGATGATGTACGCATCGTCATGCGCCACCAGCACCTGCCCGAGATGCAGATCGCCATGGATGCGAGTGAGCAGACTCCCCTTGGCCTGTTGCGCGAGCGGCTCGATGGCGGACAGCAGGGTATCGCGCTCGGCCAGCACGCGGCCGGCCAGGGCCTGATCGGCTTCACTGGCATTGCCCTTGTGACGCTCCAACAGATCCAGCGCCTTCTCGACTTGTTCGCGGACACGCTGTGACCAGGCTGCCACATGCGTGTCGTCAGACTGCTCCGGTGCGAAGTCAGGATTATCGCTCGGCAGGGCCAGTATCCGGTGTAGCTCGCCAAGGCGGTTGCCAAGGGTCGTGGCAAACTCCTCGAGCTCGTCGAGGGCACTGTAACCGCCCTCCTCGGCACTGGCTTCGCTCTCCTCACTCGCCTCGCGAATCGCCCGCTCCAGAGCGTTGCGCGTCCACGACCAGGCATCACCCTGGTTGGCAATGAAGCCCTGCACGAGCATCAGGGTCTGCGATTCGCCGTCGGCATTGCGACGCGCCACCTCGCCATATAATGGCGGCACGTGCTCAAAGCCATGCTCGCTCAGGTAATGGCCGAATTCGGCCTCGGGGTGCAGGCCCGACTCCAGCCGGCGGAACAGCTTGAGCACCACCTTGTGGCCGATGATTACCGAGCTGTTGGATTGCTCGACGTTGTTGTGGGCCACATCGACGTCATCGGGCAGTTCGAGTTCGCTCAACGCCGGCGTCGGTATGAAACGTATCTCCCCGTCATTGCAGGGCAGGCTACCCCCTCTGCGCAGCAGGTCGAGAATGCGCAAGGCAAAGGCATCCAGTCCCAGCGCATCGGTTAACAGGCCGACATCGCGCCCACGACGCACCCGCGCCAGGGCGAGTTGCTCCGCCATGGCACCACTGCGGTCGTCTTCCCCGAGGAAACCCAGCGGTAGTAGATAGCGCTCGGTCCCTTGAGAATGCTGCACCTCAAGTTCGCTGAGCAGCATGGAGTGCTGAGCGTCCTCGATACGCACGGCATAAAGCATGTGTACGCGAGCGATGCGCGACTGCTTGGCGGCAAACCAGCGCCGCTTGGGCAGATAACTGGGCAGCGCCTCGCCCTCCAATAGTCCGCGACACGCATGATCGAGAATTTCCTCCAGCTGGCGCTTGACGATCAGCGTGACGTAATCCGGCATCGGTTCAGGCACCGGCACATGCCACTCGGGCATCGCGGTTTCAGGCGCCAGCAGGAACCAGTAGAAGCCGTAGGGTGGCAATGTCAGCAGGTACGGTAGCTTACCGATCGGCGGGAAGGCGCTGCCGCCCACCATCTCCACCGGCACCTGACCGGCAAAGGCCGACAGGTCGAGTTCCACCGCCTGGGCATTGCGCGCCACGTTGGCCACGCACAGCAGGACCTCAGTCTCGCCATTATCCAGGACCAGCTCGCGCAGATACGCCAGGATATGGCGGTTGGAAGGATAGAGTGGGCGCATGGTGCCGCGGCTGAACACACGATGCTGACTACGCACCGCAAGTAGCCGCCGCATGCTGTTGAGCAACGAGTGCGGGTCGCGGGTCTGGGCCTCGACGTTGACCGACTGGAATCCGTACAACGGGTCCATGATCGCCGGCAGCACCAGCTTGGCCGGATCGGCCCGCGAGAATCCGCCGTTGCGATCCATCGACCACTGCATCGGGGTACGCACGCCGTCGCGATCGCCCAGGTAGATGTTATCGCCCATGCCGATCTCGTCACCGTAGTAGAGCACCGGCGTGCCCGGCATCGACAATAGCAGGCTGTTGAGCAGTTCGACGCGACGCCGGTCGCGCTCGAGCAGCGGTGCCAGGCGACGCCGGATGCCTAGATTGATACGTGCGCGGCGATCGGCGGCGTAGTGGTTCCAGAGATAGTCGCGCTCCTTGTCGGTGACCATCTCCAAAGTCAGCTCGTCGTGGTTGCGCAGAAAGATGGCCCACTGGCAGGTAGCCGGAATTTCCGGAGTCTGGCGCAGGATATCGGTGATCGGGAAACGATCTTCCTGAGCCAGTGCCATGTACATGCGCGGCATCAGCGGAAAGTGGAATGCCATGTGGCACTCGTCGCCGTCGCCGAAATACGGGCGCGTATCCTCCGGCCACTGGTTGGCCTCGGCCAGCAGCATGCGATCGGGATAGCGCTCGTCGATCACTGTCCGGATCTTCTTGAGTACGACGTGCGTCTCTGGCAGGTTTTCGTTATTGGTACCCTCACGCTCGACCAGATAAGGAATCGCGTCCAGGCGCAGGCCGTCGACTCCCATGTCCAGCCAGTACTCCATGACCTTGATCACTTCATCGAGCACTTGGGGATTGTCGAAGTTCAGGTCCGGCTGGTGGGAATAGAAGCGGTGCCAGAAGTAAGCATTGGCCACCGGATCCCAGGTCCAGTTGGATGACTCGGTATCGAGAAAGATGATGCGCGTGCCGGGGTACTTCTGGTCGGTGTCCGACCATACGTAGAAATCACGCTCGGGCGAGCCGGGCGGCGCGCGACGGGCACGCTGGAACCACTCGTGCTGGTCTGAGGTGTGGTTGATGACCAGCTCAGTGATCACGCGCAGGCCGCGCTTGTGCGCCTCGCTGATGAAGCGCTGGGCGTCCTCGAGCGTGCCGTAATCCGGGCTGACGCCGGTGTACTCGGCAATGTCGTAACCATCATCGCGGCGCGGCGACGGATAGAACGGCAATATCCAGATGGTATTTACACCCAGGCTGACGATGTAATCCAGCTTGTCGATCAGCCCCTGGAAATCGCCGATACCATCGTCGTTAGCATCGAAGAACGACTTGACGTGCACCTGGTAGATGACGGCGTCCTTGTACCATAGCGGATCGTCGAGAAAGTTGATGGTCTCGACGGCGTGCGACTCGCTACTGGCATCCATCATGGTGCTTTCCTCCTTGTCCTGATCAGCGCACCGGGTGGATGCGCCAGATGGCGAACGGCAAATGCCAAGGCTCCAGCCTCATCGACTGCCACTTGCCGTGCCATGTCCAGCGGTGCCCGGACATCAAATCTTCCACATGCAGGGCCGCATCGTCGGGTAAACCGAACTCCCACAGCGGCAGTTCGAGGGTTCCTTCCTGGGCTTCGAACGGATCGAGATTGACGGCCACCAACACGAAGTTATCCAAATCGTCGGTGCGCTTGCCGAAGAACAGCAAGCGATCGTTGTGCACCGGGTAGAAGGCGACCCCCAGATGGGTCTGCAGCGCCGGGTTCTCGCGGCGGATACGGTTGAGTTGGGCGATTTCGTAGGTAATGTTGCCGGGCGCGGTATAGTCGCGCGGCTTGATCTCGTACTTCTCCGAGTCGAGGTATTCCTCCTTGCCCGGCACCGGCTCGCCCTCGCACAGCTCGAAGCCGGAATACATGCCCCACAGTCCCGAGCCCATGGTCGCCAGCGCGGCGCGAATCAAGAAGCCGGGCCGGCCGGAAGACTGCAGAAAGTACGGATTGATATCCGGAGTGTTGACGAAGAAGTTGGGCCGGTAGCACTCCCGCATCGGCGATTCGTTGAGCTCGGTCAGGTACTCGGTCAGCTCGGCCTTGGTGTTACGCCAGGTGAAGTAGGTGTAGCTCATGTTGAAGCCGATCTTGCCCAGGCGCTTCATCATCGCTGGTCGTGTAAAGGCTTCGGCGAGAAACAGCACGTCCGGGTCGCGTCCGCGGATATCGGAGATCAGCCACTCCCAGAACGGCAGCGGCTTGGTATGCGGATTGTCGACGCGAAAGATCTTGACGCCTTCGTCCACCCAACCCTGGACCACGTCGCGCAGCGTCAGCCACAGAGAAGGCACTGAATCCTCGGCGTAGAAATCGACGTTAACGATGTCCTGATACTTCTTGGGTGGATTCTCGGCGTAACGGATCGAGCCGTCCGGACGCCAGGAGAACCAGCCCGGGTGCTCCTTGAGCCAGGGATGGTCCGGGGAGCACTGAATGGCAAAGTCCAGCGCGATCTCCATGCCGTGATCGGCCGCCGCCTTGATCAGGTTGCGAAAATCCTCGCGGGTGCCGAGTTCGGGATGGATCGCCTCGTGACCGCCCTCCTCACTACCTATGGCATATGGGCTGCCCGGATCATCGGGGCCGGCCTGAAGCGTATTATTGCGCCCCTTGCGGTGGGCACGGCCCACGGGATGGATGGGCGGAAAGTAGAGCACGTCGAAGCCCATGTCGCGGATCATCGGCAACCGCTTGTGAACATCGTTAAATGTGCCGTGCCGATTGGGATCGTCGGTTTCCGAACGTGGGAACAGCTCATACCAGCTGGCGAACTGGGCCGCCCGACGTTCGACCTCGAGCGGGTAAACCGCCTCGCTGCGCGCCAGATGCGGTCGTGCGTCGGCAACGTGCATCCAGTGAGCGGTCTGGGTATCGAGCATGACGCTGACCCGTTCTCCGTCGCTACCACACGCCTGGAAACGCTCGAGTATGCTTTCCAGCGCATCGCGCTGCTCCCCCTCCGAGCGCTCGGCCGCCGCTGCCACTAGCCGCCGGCCCTCCTCGAGTTCCAACTCTACGGGCACGCCAGCCTGATGCTTCTTGAACAACTCGTCGCGGTAGGTGCCGAATACGTCCCACCACGCCTCGATCACGAAGGTATGCCGACCGACCCGACTCGGAGTAAAGGTCGCTTCCCAGATATCCTTGCCCAGCGGCCGTACCAAGTGCATGGGCTCGCGCCGGCGCTGGCCTTGGTCATCGCTCCAGGACACAGCGGCAGCCAGCACATCGTGGCCATCGGCGAAGATCACCGCGGATACGGTGACGGGCTGGCCGGCAATCGTCTTGGCAGCAAAACGCCCCAGCTCTAGCGAGGGCTGCACGGACTCGATGGCGATGCGCGGCGATTGTGTCGCCGCCTGAACCCCCTCATCCCTCGTTGCTGGTGACGCAACCGAGGTCAGGTGCGAGGATGAACTCTTAGTCATTGGCGTCTCCTTCCGTCCCTGGGGCGGAGTTGCTGTTCGTTCGGCATCGCCATATCGGGCAGCAATGCGTTGCTATGCCGCTATTCCTGCACGGACGGCCAGCATCATGGCGAAGCGTTGTCCTGAACCAGCTCCAGCAGTGCCAGCGAATGAGCCATCAACCGATGGCCATCACCGAAGGCGCGTCGACAGACGGTTTCCTCAAGACTGGAAGCCGTATCCAGACGGCACATCCAGCCGCTACCGCGCGGCACTTCGGGCAACTGGAAGGTCACCGCCTCGGGGTTCGCGTTGAGCAGCAGCAGCAGCGTGACGTCGGCACCGTGCCGGCGGATACCGCTAGGCCGGGCGCGCCCATCGAGCAGCACGCCCAGGCTACGCGCCTCGGGGTCCTCCCAACGCTCGACGTTCATCTCGTCGCCATCCGGTGTCAGCCATGTCACTTCCTTGAGCCCCAGGTCCGCGTTGTAGTCGCCGCTTAGAAAGCGTGCGCGACGCAGGATCGGGTAGCGATGGCGCAAGGCGATGACGTGGCGCACGTAATCGATCATGGCATGTGCGTCGCCGCTCAGGTTCCAGTCCAGCCAACTGATCTCGTTATCCTGGCAGTAGGCATTGTTGTTGCCGTTCTGGGTACGCAGCATCTCGTCGCCGGCGAGCATCATCGGCGTGCCTTGAGAGAACATCAGCGTGGCAAAAAAGTTGCGGATCTGGCGCAGACGCAGCGTGCGAATATCGGGATCGTCAGTCGGTCCTTCGACACCGTGGTTCCACGACAGGTTGTCATCGTGGCCATCATTGTTGTCTTCGCCGTTTTCCTCGTTGTGCTTATCGTCGTACGAGACGAGATCGTACAAGGTGTACCCGTCATGGGCGGTCACGAAGTTGACCGAGGCGAACGGGCGCCGCCCCCGGCGATCGAAGAAATCCGCCGAGGCCATCAACCGGGTGGCAAGCTCGGCCAGCTGTCCTTCGTCACCGCGCCAGAAGGCACGCGTCGTGTCCCGGTAGCGGTCGTTCCACTCTGCCCATCCCGGCGGGAAGCCACCGACCTGATAACCGCCAGGCCCGCAGTCCCAGGGCTCGGCAATCAGCTTCACCTGGCTGAGTATCGGGTCCTGTCGGCAGGAGTCGAGAAAGCCACCGCCCTCATCGAAGCCGTGGGGCTCACGGCCGAGGATGGTCGCCAGGTCGAAGCGGAAACCGTCGACACGCATCTCGGTGGCCCAGTAGCGCAGCGAGTCGGTGACCATCTGCAACACCCGCGAATGACTAAAATTGACGGTATTCCCGGTGCCGGTGTCGTCGATGTAATAACGCAGGTTGTCGGGCATCAGCCGGTAGTAAGTGGCATTGTCGATGCCCTTGAGGGAGAGCGTCGGACCGAGTTCATTGCCTTCCGCGGTGTGGTTGTAGACCACATCGAGAATCACCTCGAGATCAGCGGCATGGAAGCGTGCCACCATCTCCTTGAATTCATTGATACTTTCGCCAGACAGATAGCTGGAGTGCGGGGCAAAGAAACCCAGCGTGTTGTAGCCCCAGTAGTTGCGCAGTCCCTTTTCCAGCAGATGCTGGTCCTGAACGAAGGCATGGATCGGCATCAGCTCTACCGACGACACTCCGAGTGAGCGGATATGATCGATCACCTCATTGACCATCAAGCCCGCGAAGGTACCGCGCAACTCTTCAGGTACTGCCGGATGACGCATGGTGTAGCCACGGACATGCGTCTCGTAAAGGACCGTATGATCCCAGGGCATCTGGATGCGCTGCGAGCGGCCCCAGGTGTAGGCGGGGTCGACGACCCGACAACGCGGCATGAACGGCGCACTGTCACGCTCATCGAAACTCAGGTCCTCGTCAGGATGGCCTATGGTGTAACCGAACAACGCCTCATCCCAGATCAGTTCACCGACAATTTGCCGGGCGTACGGATCGAGCAGCAATTTATTGGGATTGAAGCGGTGACCTTCCTCAGGGGCATAGGGACCATATACACGGTAGCCGTAAAGCTGTCCGGGACGGGCATCCGGCAGGTAGCCGTGCCAAACCTCATCGGTATATTCGGGCAACTCGATGCGCTCGACTTCGTTCTCGCCATCGGCATCGAACAGGCATAGCTCCACCTTGGTGGCGTTGGCCGAAAACAGCGCAAAGTTGACGCCTAGTCCGTCCCATGTCGCACCCAGCGGAAAGGGCAACCCCTCACGCACCCGCGAGCGGTTCCTGACGACCGGGTGTTCGTTGGTCATTGCAGGTTCATCGTTTTGCTGCGGCTCTTCCTTGGTAGTCATTCCACACATCCTTGAGGTCAGACGGGCTGACGACGCAATCGTCGCTCAGCCCTGCCGGCCGTCGTATCGCAGGGTTGGCCCCAGCCGACGTCACTTCTTTGGCTTGCGCGACGTGTCGCTGGCTTTGGTCTTCTTCTCGGTCTTGTCACTCTTGGTGGCGGCAGCCGAGCGTGACTTGGTCGATTTCTCGGCTGCCGTCTTGGCACCCGCCTTTACTTTCGTTGCGGTGCCCGACTTGGCCGCCTTGGCCTCCGTTTTCGCCGCCCCGGCCCGCGAACGCGTGGTCGAACTCCGGCCCGGCGATGACGTGTCGGTGGCATTGGGCGTGGTCACGGTATCTTCCGTGCGACGTGGCCTGCGGGCACGCGTTACCGTAGCGGATTCCTCGGGCAGCGGCGTTGCGGCGCTTGGCGCATCGCTCTGGGTGACCGGCACGGCTTCCTGGTCGCGGCCCTGGTTACGGTCGGGGGGCTCGTCGGCCAGGGTGTCCTCTTCCGGATCCGTGGCCGGAGGCTGGGCCCCGGACGATCCCAAGCCCATGTCATCCTGCTCCACCCCGAGTTCATCGTCGCGGACAGGCAGGTCCGGATCCTTCTCGTCGGGCTCGGTCTCGACGTCGGGTTGTACATCGCGACCGGACTCACGCTCGGCGGCCACGATCTTGCGAGCCATTTCCCAATGGCGTTGTTCCTGGCCCTCGGGGCGTCCCTCCGATTCCCATATGCGATAGGCCAGTTGGCGCACCCTCAGCTCGTCGTCTGCCATCCTCTAGCTCCCTTAAGCGCGTTACACTCTTTTTTCGTGCGTTCGTTCTGACTAGTGACGTTCGTCATGTACCGGCTAATCTCTGGTCAGCACCGCTACCGAGAAGTCACCCAGCAACTCGGAGACAGGGATCGTTCCTTCACGTAGCCGCAGCGAGGCATTCGACAACACGTCGCGCCATTCGCCCTGCATTGCCGGCGTTACCTGTATCTGTGTATCGCCCCAGCGTTCTGTTGGTATATGAGGTAGCGTAGCCCCTTCCAGTAGATTTGCGGCCAATCGCGGCACAACGACCAGCACCGCCTGTTCGCCATGCTGGCGCATGAAACCCAGCACATGAACTCCCTGCTCGCCTGCGACAGGCAGCGGCTGATAATCAGCTGCGGCAAACAGCGCCGGATATTCTCCACGCAGTGCCAACAGGCGATGGACGACTGCCTGCTTGACGCAGCCATCGTGCCAATGCGCCAGGGCTTCAGCCGGCGGCTCGTCTCGGTCCAGCGACGCCCGGCGCGCGGCATAGTCAACGGGCCGTCGATTGTCCGGGTCTACGAGGCTGAAATCCCAGTATTCAGTGCCTTGATAGAGATCGGGCATCCCGGGGACCGTCATGCGCAGCGTTACCTGAGCCAGGCCATTGATAGCCCCGGGTAAATCCAGCTCGCGGGCCGCAGCCGCCAGCGCATTGCGCCGGGACGGCTCAGCAAGCAGACCTTCGATAAAGGCCTGGCAGGCTTCTTCGTAGGCTTCGTCGGGCCACAGCCAGTGGGTACGCAGCTTGGCCTCGCGCAGCGCTTTCTGCTGCCATTGGACAAGACGTTCGGTGAACTCGCGCATGGCATCAGCATCATCGGGATCAAGCGACGGCGCCCAGGCACCAAGCAACACCTGATAGAGGATCAGTTCATCACCCGGCGACGGTGCCATGCCACTAGCCATCTCGCGGCGCAATGAGCCTGCCTGGGTACGCCATTCCCGAACGTGCTTTGCAAAGGCCTCGCCCTTCTCGCTCAGGACTGCCAGACGCGCACGTACGTCCTCGCCACGCTTGTGGTCGTGGGTCGCCGTGGTCACCATCGAATGCGGGAAATGGCGTTGCCGAAAGGCGCTGGCAGTATGGAATTCCGCCGGGGCGACGCAGAAGTTCTGCGGATCGAAGCCCACGTCGTTACGCGAGATGAGTACCGCGCTGCGATAGCCCGCGGTGTCTTCCA
The DNA here is from genome assembly GCF_000378505.1 of Modicisalibacter luteus DSM 23508. Lineage (GTDB taxonomy): Bacteria > Pseudomonadota > Gammaproteobacteria > Pseudomonadales > Halomonadaceae > Modicisalibacter > Modicisalibacter luteus. Next base: position 67,491 of record NZ_KB900004.1, read on the forward strand.
CTGCCTTGGCGGCTACCGGCGAGGTCAGTTGCTGAAAGCGTGTAATGGCGCGCAGGCGAAGGGCTCGTTCGTCGTCATCCTGGCAATCGTAGGGCGCCTCGCCACCCAGCCAGTGATTCAGCCGGTCGAGTACCGCCACGTCGGGCGGATTGAGGTCATCACGTGCCCCGGCTACCGCCTGCTGAAAGAACGGTGCGTCCTGCGCGGGGCGGCCATTCTCGTCGGCATAGGTGCGATATACCGGAAAGTGAACCACCAGCGCCTTCAGGGCCCGCTTGATCGCGCCTAGCGTGACATCCTGCGTCTCGCGACGAGCCCGGGCGATACGGTGCAGGGCCAGACCGCAGGCCTCGAATTCGCTGGCCAGCACGGTATCGAGCATCTCGGCCCGCGCCTGGCGGACCTCAGCCAGGAAATCATCCTCGCGGCCACTTATCTCACACCAGAGACGATGCAGAGGAGCAGCACCGCCAGGATCGTGCTGGACCCCGGACACCTCGTTCATGAACTCGTAGCCGGTGGTGCCGTCGACCCCCCAGTCGGTATGCAACTGTTCGCCTTCGGCAAGAATCTTTTCTACGTACAGCGCCACTCGGTCGGGCACGTCTGCCGGACGCTTTGCTTGCAAGGCGTCGAGCCGCTCGCGCAAACGCAGGCAATAGCCACGCGGATCGGCCAGGCCATCGATATGGTCGACACGCAGGCCGTCCACCCAACCTGCCTCGACGAGTTGCAGGATCAGCGAGTGTGTCGCCTCGAAGACCTCGGGCAGCTCGACACGCAAGCCGCCCAGCTCGGTGATGTCGAAGAAGCGCCGCCAGTTGATCTCGTCGGAGGCCGTGCGCCACCAGGCCAGACGGTAATTCTGGTGCCCGATCAGGGCATGTAGCCGCTCGGCGCCAGTCTCGGTATTTCCGGCGAATCTCTCCAGCGCCTGGGCCAGCGAGGCTCTCGCCGCATCCTCTTCCAGGGCATGACGCAGCTGGCGACGCAACTCACCGACAGCGGTATAGGCATCCAGGCGGGTCTGCAAGCCTTCGAACTGCACCGCCAGGTCGTGCAAAGCGCCATGCTCTGCGTGGCGCAGGATGTCACCGTAACGGCGTGGATCGATGGGAAAACGATGCTCATGATACTCAAGCGTGAAACTTGCCGATTCGGGTACATAACCCAACTTGAGCAGCCCCGATGTCAACACTTCATCGTAGGGCGCTCCCAGAAACGGCACCAGCAGGCGGCCCCTGAGCAATGGGTCGGGCGATTGCCAGTCGATATCGAAGAAATCGGCATAGGGACTGTCGCGCCCCCATGCCAGCACTTCCTGCCACCAGGGATTTTCCGAGCCGCCCACCGCCACGTGGTTGGGCACGATATCCAGGATCAGCCCCATACCCCGTGAACGAAGGCGCGTCACCAGCGTTTCGAGTGCCGCCTCACCGCCGATTTCCGGATCGATGCGGGTCGGGTCGATGCCGTCATAGCCATGCGTTGAGCCGGCCCGCGAGGCCAGCAGCGGCGAGGCATACACATGGCTCACCCCAAGGTCGGCAAAATAGTCGACCCACTGCGTTGCATCATCGAGGGTAAAACCGGCATGAAACTGGAGTCTTACGGTCGCACGAATGTCCTTCATGACTTGGGCTCCAAAGGCGCGCTTGCGACCTGTCGTGAAATGTCACGGCCGCGCTGCAGCTCGCCGAGGCGATGGCGCACTTCGTCAGGCACCAACAACGCATCGGCTTCGGCCATCCAGCGCCTCCGCCAATTGGGATGCTCATCCAGCGTCCCGGGCAGGTTGGCCTGTTCCTCGAGCCCCAGCACGTCCTCCACCGGCAGGATTGCCAGCGGCGAAGGCGTGCGCCCGATATGCCGGGCGCAGGCATCCAGCACTTGCGAGGCCGACAAATCCGATGCTTGCAGCGCTGAGGGCCGGGGTGTCGCATGGCCAAGCAGATCCAGGGTGCCTGCCAGATGGGCACGTGCCTCGCTGCGCGCCTGGTGCTCGCTGTCGGCGTCCTGATTATCCCCAAGCAGATCCAGCCGGCTGCGCCAGTCGATGTCACGGCCGGCCCACCAGCCGGCCACGGTAGGCAGGTCATGGGTGGTGGTGGTCGCCATCGCCGTGTTCGACCATTGCTTGGCGGGAAGGAAGCTACCGTCGTCATCCTGCTCGAACCACAGCACCTGCATGCCGAGGATGCCGCGTTCAGTGAGTTTGTCGCGGAATCCCGGCGCCACGGTTCCCAGGTCTTCGCCGACAACGATGCCGCGATGCCGCCAGGACTCCAATGCCACCAGGCGCAACATGTCATCCAGCGGATAACTCACATAGCCGCCCTCCTTGGGTGATGCACCATGCGGTACCAGCCATAGCCGCATCAGGCCGAGGATGTGATCGATGCGCAGGCCGCCGGCATGCTGGAAACTGGCACGCAGCATATCGATGAAGGTACGAAAACCGGAGCGCACCAGGCCATGCGGCGAGAAGGCGGCCAATCCCCAGTCCTGACCATGTACGTTAAAGGTGTCGGGGGGTGCGCCGATCGAGACGCCTTCGAGCATTTCACCCTGACGACTCCAGGACTGGCTGCCGGCATCGTCGGCACCGACCGCCAGGTCGGCGATCAGACCGATCGGCATGCCAGCCTCGCGCGCCACGGCCTGGGCATGCGCCAGCCCTTGTGTTACCTGCCATTGCAGGAAGGCATGAAAGCCCACCTCATGGGCATGCTCCTCGGCGAAGCGGGCAACTTCAGGGCTAGTCGGGTCCTGTAGAGGGGCCGGCCAGTGCCTCCAGTAGCCGGCGCCGCGCACGGCTTGCAGGGCCTCGAAGCGGCAATGATCCTCGAGCGTTTCGCCGCCTGCCTTACGGAATTCATCCAGCTGCCGGCGCACCTTGACCGCCTCGTCGTCGTCACGAGACAGCAAATCGTCGTAGAGCCGGCGCAACCAGGTTAGCTTGGCACGCCCTGCGGCGGGCCAGTCGAGGTCGTCATCGGCTTCGAGTCGACGCAGCTCGTCATCCAGCCCACAAGCCGCAGTGGCGCTGGCAACCGCGCGTTCTCCCAGCAACTGCTCGGGAGCACCATACAACGCGTTGCTAAGCAGACGGCTGGATGGGGAGTAAGGGCTGTAGCGATCGGGATCGGCGCTGAACATGGCGTGAGTCGGACTGATCGCCAACGTGGCGGCCCCCTGCCCGGCGGCTCGTCGGGCGAAGTGCTCCAACGCCAGGGTGTCGCCGATACCGCCATCGCCAGGCCGGCGCAATGCATAGAGCTGCACGGCCATGCCCCACAAGCGAGGCTCTGTTTGACCGCTGGCATCCGCCGGGCCGAAGCACTGCTTGGGTGCGGCGGCCACGATCAACTCGATACCGGCGATCTGCAGGTGGTGATAGCCCATCGCGCTGATGGGCGGCAGCCGATTGCCCTCCTCCACTTCGCCACGCTGCACGCCCCCCGCTTCCAGGGTGAGGACATAAGCCGTACCTCGAGGCATCGGGCCGGGCAGCGTCACCGGCACGTCGCAATCGACAGTGATCAACGGCGGCCACTGCGCAGGCTCGGTGGGATTGCGCCATTGTGTCAGTCGCGCCAGGCTGGCCTCGATCGCTGCGTCATCGTCGGCGGGAAAGCCAAGCACGCCCAGCAAGATTCGCTGGGTATCGGGCGACAGTTCGCAGAGTTCGCCGTCGCTGTTTTCCCATTCGACGAGCAAGCCAGCGGCGTCGGCAAGTTCCCTGAGTCGATCGTCGCTCATGCAGTGACCTCGTTCATATCAGTATTCAGCCAAGCAGCGGCACCATGGTGTAACAGGTGTCCTTCCGCCACGCCGTTGGCCACTCCCGGACGCGATTCGAACAGGCAGCGCCCGCCGGCCAGGCCATGCGCCGAAACGTTGTTCCTGCTGAGGTTGACGGCAATGGTCAGTCGGCTGCCATCGCCCAGGCGCCAGCGGGCCACGACGGCCTTGTCGTCCAGCGCCTCGGCCCCCAGCGCCTGAGTGCCCAATAGTCGTGGAACAATCTCATGGTGGCGTAGGTTCAAGAGGGTGCGGGTTCTGTTCAGCCAGTCGTCATGCGGCTGCGTGTTGCGCAACTCGTAGTCGGGGATCGAATCTTCGAAGGTTTGCGGCGCGTTGGGGTCGGGGATACGGCTGCGTGTTGCCTCGTCACGGAACGCACTAAAGTCGGCAAACTCCGAACGCCGCCCCTCACGCACGGCGTCGGCCAGTTCATCGCGGTGTTCGGTGAAGAACAGGAAGGGTCGCGTCGAGCCCCACTCTTCACCCATGAACAGCAACGGCATCATCGGCGACAGCAGTAGCAACACCTCGGCAGCGACGAGCGCATCGGGGTCGGCCAGCAAACTGAGACGCTCTCCAAGGGCACGATTGCCGGTCTGGTCATGATTCTGCAGGAAGATGACGAAGGCGCTGGTCGGTAGATGCGCGCTGGGCTCGCCACGCACATGCCCGTGGCGTGACCGCTCGCCCTGATAGATAAAGCCTTCGCTAAGGCATCGCACCAGCTTGGCCGTGGCGTCCTCGACGAAATCCGAGTAGTACGCTTCGTGTTCACCGGTGAGCAGCACATGCATGACATTATGCCAATCATCGTTCCACTGGGCGGTGTAGTGGTCTGCATCGAGCAGGCTGGCGTTGTTGCCCTCGTTCTCGAGCACCAGATGGACATGACGCTGCGGATCGATGTGGCTACGAATCTCACGGGCCATCTCGACCAGGAAGTCGCGCTCGCTAATGGCATGGACGGCATCGAAACGCAGCCCATCCAGACGATATTCCTGCAACCACATCAGGGCATTGTCGATGAAGTAACGACGCACCGGCGGCTCACGGAAGTCGATGGAGGGGCCCCAGGGCGTCTGCAAATCATCGCGAAAGAAGGCATCGGCGTACGTCGCCAGATAATTACCGTCAGGGCCGAAGTGGTTATAGACCACGTCGAGAAAAACCATCAGCCCATGGGCATGGGCCTCGTCGATCAATGCCTTCATGTCGTCGGGGCTGCCGTAGGAGGCCTCCACCGCATAGGGCAGCACACCGTCGTAACCCCAGTTGCGCCCACCGGGAAATTCCGAGACGGGCATTAGCTCAATGGCCGTAACGCCCAATTCAGCCAGATAGGCCAGCTTTTCACGTACGCCGTCGAAACCGCCCAACGTACCTATGTGCAGTTCGTAGAGCACCGTCTCGTGCCACGGCCGTCCTTTCCACTCGCTATGACGCCAGCAATAGCGCTGCGGGTCGACGACCAGGCTGGGGCCGTCGATGTCGCCGTCCTGGGCCCGTGAGGCGGGGTCGGGCACCAATGTTCCCTCTTCGTCATCCGCCCCGAACACGCGATAACGATAACGCGCCCCGTGACCGCAGCCGACCTCGGCTTCGTAATTGCCGTCGCGGGTCGCCTGCATCGGCTGGCTGGGCTGCCCTTCCACCTCGACATGGACCGCACGGGCACTGGGCGCCCACAGCACGAAACGGGTGCGCTCGGTATCGATCAGGTGGGCCCCGTAAGTTGGCGTGAACGCGGCCTGTCGTAGCTCGTCCGTCATGCGGGCCAGTCCCCTTGTCTGAGTAGCAGTGTGGCAAGCGGCGGTAGGGTCAGTTCCAGCGATGCTGGATAGCCATGGCTGGGCGAGAGTTGCGCCCTGACGCCATGCGCGTTGCCAACGTTCGAGCCGCCATAGAATGTACTGTCGGTATTCAGCACCTCGTACCATGTCCCCAACGCCGGGACGCCCAGCCGATACCCGGTCAGCACACGAGGCGTAAAGTTGGAAATCGCCAGCAACGGGGCCGTTCCCTCGGGTCCATAGCGCATGAAGGCGATGACACTGTTGACGCTGTCATCCCCCACCACCCAGGCAAAGCCTTCCGGCTGGCAATCGAAGTGATGCAAGGCAGGCTCGTTGCCATAGAGGCGATTGAGATCGGCGACCAGGCGCAGCATGCCACCATGACAAGGATCGTCGAGTAATGACCAGTCAAGTTCACCGGCCGAGCGCCAGCCCTGACCATTCGCGAATTCGGTGCCCATGCCGACGAGCTTCTTGCCGGGGTGCGCCCACATAAAGCCAAGTCCGGCCCGCAAGTTGGCAAAGCGCTGCCAGGTGTCGCCTGCCATACGCCCCAGCCAGGTGGCGTTGCCATCGTCGGATTGGTCGTCGATCAACGGCAGAACGAAATGCGACTCGAAGGCGCTGGCCAGTCCTTCGACCAGCCGATGATGATGGTGATTACGGATTTCGGACGGCTGGCTCAGGTAGGCCTGCGTGGCTTGCGACCAGTGCGTATTCAGTGCCAGGGCGCGGGCCGTGGTCGGTGCCGCCTCGGCGATGTGTTCGTCGACGAACAGCAAAATATCCGGCGCATGCGCCAC
>NZ_KB900005.1:0-3332 GCF_000378505.1 Modicisalibacter luteus DSM 23508
AGGACGCCCGCGCTGCCGTCCCCGAAAGCTTCACGCAGATAAAGCTTACGATCACCGACGTTGCCGCCGGTCATGTCAGGCTCGCGGCATCCAGCCTCGCATTGCTCGCCGGGGCGTGGAGGATGGTCAACGACTCGGACGCCATCGCTGGGTTGTCGAGCGGACCTTTGCCTGGCTGGGGCGAATGAGGCGGTTGGCTATACGCTATGAGCGCCGTGTCGATATTCATTATGCCTTCACGCTGCTGGGATGCTCGCTGATCTGTCTGAACAAGCTTCAAGGTAGGTTTTGAAAGGCACTGTAAGTTGTGTCCCGCAACCCCTTGTTAGCTCATCTAGGAATGGGCATTGCATACCCACTGCACTAGCCAAAAAGAAAACAGCGAAACTGGTAAAATAGTAGAAGATCTTTTGCCCTAGATAGAGGCAACTATGCTCCACAAACTGGCCGCCCTGGCCCTGGCCCTGGCCGTTAGTTTTGCTGTTCCTGGTGTAGCACTCGCGGAGGCGAAAACCCAGCCAGCTGAACCAATGGGCCGAGATGCTTCCTATGCATGGTATACCCGCTTTACCGCAACGAGTCGATGCAGCTAAGGCCCGGCTGGACGACTACCGTCCCTTGCCGGCACACACGGCCGCGTCACTTCGCGATCACCTGGCGTTAGAGTGGACCTATCACTCAAACGGTATCGAGGGGAACACGCTGACCTTGCGCGAAACCAAGGTCGTGTTGGAGAGCATCACAGTCGGCGGGCGCTCCCTGCGAGAGCATTTGGAAGCGATCAACCATCGGGACGCCATCGAGTTTATCGAAGGGATGGTCGCGGCGCCGGCGTCGCTCAGTGAGCGCGGCATCAAGGACATGCGCGCCCTCGTACTTCGAGGCATCGATACCAAGGAGGCTGGGCGCTACCGGCAGGAAAATGTACATATTTCAGGCCACAGCACCACGCCGCCCGATTTCTGCATCTTCCCAAAGTGATGCAATCTCTACTCAACTGGCATGTACAGCATCGCGGCGACCATCCGGTTCATCGACAACTCGGCCTGATAAGGCTCGACTAGCATGGTGTAGATCTAGTCCTCGGCCATAATGCCCTCAGATGTGGGGGTCGGAAAGATGAGGGCTGTGAGTGCCTGGCTGGGCAGGTCCGGGTGCTTATCGCATTTTGGCCAGAGCTTAAATCGTCTGTCTGGTGGTCCAACAGGTGGGGTCCACTTCAGGTGTCCCGCATGCGGAACGCTCAAGCACATAATGAGGGGGCTGTTTTGATGCCTAAGTGTCCCGCATGCGGAACGCTTAAGCACGTAATGGGTAGCTATTGTTTGATGCCCAAAAGTGTCCCGCATGCGGAACGCTCAAGTCCGGAAGGAGGTAGCTGTTTTAGTGTTTCCCAGCCGTCCCGCATGCGGAACGCTCACATCGTTAAGAGGTAGCTGCTTTTTGAGCCTAGGTGTCCTGGACGCAGAATGGCATGGCGAAGCTGCCATGAAGAGCGGGCGAGAATAAGGGCAGTAAGGGCTTAAAGGATGGAAGGAGATGCAGCCGTAAGGAGGTGTTCCGCTAGCGGAACACTTATGCGAGAAAGGGTCAGTGCAGGTATCCCACCGGTGCAAGAGGCACTGCTGGATGATGTGCCTCGTTTATGGAGTGACGACGCTTAGACAGCGCTTGCTCTTCCATATTCACAGCATCTAACAAAGCTTCCTCGGTCATGTCGTACTTCGCGGCGATGTCAGCAAAGCTCGGGACATCATCAAAACTTTGACCACCAGGAAATATGCCTAGTAGTTCCGCTAACGCGCTATTGGTCGGCTGTGGCTGCTGCTGGGTCAGGGCCATGCTGCGAGCGGCAAATACTTCCAATAAGGCAAGCTGATTAAGCTTTGCGTCAGTAAGGTCGCTTCTACGTAACGGAGCATTGCCGCCGCCCAGTAACTTGAGGGCATAAACCCCTAAGTCTCCCGCGTTGGCCAGGCGCACCTGCGAGAATGCCTCTATGATCTGTTCGTCTGTATATGGGGTATGTCCATGTGTGAGGGCCGCCTTGTATCTAGCTGCCAGCTCGGTGTCGCTGTAACGTTAAAACGCTTTCCAAACCTGTGTGCGATCAAGGGACTCCCTGTCCGTTAGATACTGGTAGGCCATTTCCTGCAGGAAGCTAGTTGCCATGTTATCTCTCTTCCGGATCGAAATTAGGCAGAGTCTTCATGCTGAAGTGTCAACATAATCTCTGCGCCCACATCCTATTGTTTTATCTTGTCTGTCCTTCCCTCATCCGTGCCGCTCTGATCAGACAATCAGCTTTATACGTTGGATCAAAATAGTAGGTAGCTGTCCCGAGCGTTGCCGGCCAGAAAGCCCTTAACGGTCAGCTTGAAAAATTTACTGCTAGCGTAATCTAATCTAGTCTCATTACGCATATTAGACACAACATGGCCAAAACCAAAACAACACATATTAAAAGGGGGAAAATTAGTGCCTGTTTTATCTCGGTGTCTTTGTTGCCCGTTAAGGAATAGCGTCCTGCACTTACTACTGCTGGTGACCTCAAGACGTCCCAGCTTAATTTCCCGCTGAGCCTCAGCCGATCCCAAGACAACTCGGGATACTAGGCGCTGTGCCTACGGCTTATTGTTTTGTCGAAAGCGCTCAGCCTAAACAGAAGCTCGTTTCGTCATGTCTCGCTGCCTATGTCATCCGGAGCAATGCTTACTTGTGAGAGGTATGCGAAAAAATTGAGTTGATAAGGCTACCTGGCCAACCGTGTGACTCGCACAGCCAGCTGGCGGGCCCGAGCAGCAAGCTCGGTTAGCGGTAGCCCCTTATGTCGGCGCTCGTTACATAGCGCAGTGACGAGATGCGCCAGGTCGTGCAGTTCCTGCACTGCCTCGGTAGGTGCGTCGTAGTTCAGGGCGTCACGCAGGGCAATGCCCGGCGAGTCGTACCGTGCGCGCCTGGTATCGTGCAGGATCTTGCCATCCTCGAGGATGCGCCACTCATACCATCCCATATCCGGCACACAGTAGGCTTCAATGACACCATCCGCATAGGGCCGGTCCTTCCTTAAGCAATCAACTCATTAATGCGTATGCCCCATTGTGAAATGATCGAGCCATTACCACTGTCCTCAGAAACATCTTCCATAACGATAAACTTCCCATATTGATACGCGCCAGCACGGTCATTGCGCATCGTTAAGCGAAGCCGGCCGTGGCTATTGCAGAGCGAGCATCCAGGAGCAGCTAGCTGGGCCAAATAGAAAGTGAAGTGGGAAGGTGTCCCGCATGCGGTACGCTCAACATCGCTAAGAGGTAGCTGCTTTTGAGATC
>NZ_KB900005.1:3542-68750 GCF_000378505.1 Modicisalibacter luteus DSM 23508
GGTGTCCCGCATGCGGTACGCTCAACATCGCTAGGGGGTAGCTGCTTTTGAGATCGGGTGTCCCGCATGCGGGACGCTCAAGCACAACATGAGATGGCTGTTTTAGTGCTTCCCAGGTGTCCCGCATGCGGTACGCTCAGACACAACATGAGGTAGCTGCTTTTGAGATCGGGTGTCCCGCATGCGGTACGCTCAGACACAACATGAGGTAGCTGCTTTTGAGCCCAGGTGTCCCGCATGCGGTACGCCCAACATCGCTAAGAGGTAGCTGCTTTTGAGATCAGGTGTCCCGCATGCGGTACGCTCAACATCGCTAAGAGGTAGCTGCTTTTGAGATCAGGTGTCCCGCATGCGGTACGCTCAACATCGCTAAGAGGTAGCTGCTTTTGAGATCGGGTGTCCCGCATGCGGTACGCTCATCGCTAAGAGGTAGCTGCTTTTGAGATCGGGTGTCCCGCATGCGGTACGCTCAAGCACAACACTCAGAGCGGGCCAAGAGGTGTTATCAGGTTGCCAAACGAGTTATTTCAGCCCTACGGCTTGAAGGCCTTGTCCGATCCAACTGTAGGGCGTCGCCATGGCTTCAGGCCATAGGTGAAATGCAGCGATGGTAAAAACGGATCCAAGCACAACACCACTGACAGATGAGCGCACTAGGAAAGCTCCAATAATGATGGCCAGACCGATAGGCGGGATAGGAAGGGGCATGAATTATCCTTCTCCTTCTTCCGCTGCTCTGGCTACCAGGCCCTTCATGGCGGAGACAATCGCTTGTGCCGGTTGTGCGCCAGCAATCAGTTGCATATTGCCCGTCTGATTATCGACTACCACTGTTGAAGGGGTACCGGTCATTCCCTGGGAGCGGGCCGTACGGGTCTGCTGGTCGATCCGGTCTAGGTGCCGTCCTTCCTGCATACACATCTGGAACTCGTCTGTATCAGCCCCGACGCTACCTGCCAATTTGGTTAAGTTGCCAGCGCCAGCGCCGTTGCTGCCGGTCTTTTCATACATTTCTTGTATTGCGACCCAAAAGCCACGATTGCCAAGTTGCTCACCGATGCACTCGGCGGCTTGAGCCTGTTTCACTGACGTGTCGCCAAGCACGGTCAAATGTCTATATTCCCAGTTCACATTGCCATTGCTGCCATCCACGATGGATTTCGGTGTGTCGTGAAAACGCTTACAGAAGCCGCATTCCGTATCGGCGTATTCGACAAGAGTAAATCGGGCACTTTGACTACCATAGATCCACTGTCCCTCCGGAGCTGTCTCTGCCGCAGCGTCGAATGGAGAGTAGCGAGCATTTATCTCGGCTTGTTGAGCCTCCTCTGCATGAGCTCGGATAGAGGCGCTCACGGCCTCCTGAAACGCCTCTGGACTGGAAAACTGCTGGGCGTTGGTCTGACGGTCGACCAGGGTGGACACTGCTTCGGTAAGTTGCGCCACGGCCTGTTGGGTATCATCGGCCTTTTGATTCGCGTTCCAGGCGGCGTAGCCAATAGAGCCAAATAAACATAAGCCGACCGCTACACCAATGGAAGTGGCAGCAGCTTCGAGTGGGCGGATGTTGAGGACTGGTTCACAGCAATACCTTTTGTCTAGTTTAGTAATAGGCGAGCAAGCTATCGGCGACACTGAAGGCAGCGTCAAATACCAGCCCGTATATGGCTTGGGCAATCACACCAACAACCGCCATCACACCGATGGCAACGCTGAACAGCAGTGGCTTGTTCTTGCCATAGGCGATCATGACCGGAACGGTGCCGCAGGCGCCCAGGATGGCACCAGCCCAAAGACCCAACTCTGGAAACAGCAAAACCTGAAAGGCGACGGCAAGCACTGTGAGGGTGCCGCAGCGACCGAATGCGGTCTGCTCGACGTCGCTAAAATCCAGGCGGTCATCCTGTGCAGTGTCGTTATTTCTCATCTGTCGTCCTCCGGCCAGTCGAACTGGCGTTCATTTGCGTTGTTATCCGTTCTCGCCCATGCAGGATCAGGGTCCACCCGTCTGGGATAGCAAGAATCATTTGGGCGAACGTCATCTCGTCAATTACGTCGATCTCTCGGCCAAGCCAGTGCCCAATAATCATTGGCCTAAGGCGTTCGCCGGCCTCTACGAAGAACCAATGTGGTGAAGTTCTCGCGCTGAGCCCTTTCTCTTGGCTCAAGGTGACGTAAGGGAACGTGTCCGTGAGCCGTTCATGCAGTCGATGCACGGCAACCGCCCGTTTAGCCAAGCTCCACTGTTCTTCGGTGACGCCCCAAAGCGCCAGATCAATAAAGGAAGCCTCCTGTAGCCGGTACGTGAGCAAGCCTGTCCTGCGACGTAACAGCTCTTCGACGAATTCCATCACTGCCGGCTCCTGGCCCTCCAACAATGTATTCAGCAACCGCATGCCTGGTGCCATTTCGCCGATGTAGTTCATATCACCAATGATACGGATTTCCTTAATAACGCAAGGGGTCGAGTGATGCCCTTGCGGGACGCTCTGGCACGACATGACGGCGAGGGAGTCAGGCATATTCCTTCGACTGTACTGTGTGTTGCTGGGCTATCACGCGACGTTCTGAAAGTAGCCAGACCTTGATGTAGCGAACTCGATGTCCCGGTGTGACGGTGCGAACATAGCCGTAGTCCGCAACAGGCTCGGCTCTGGTGTGCCTGAGAATCGTTGCATAGACAGAGAGCTGCATCCTATCGGCATGTGTGGCCCGCGCCTTGCCGCGTAGCTTGGTGTCGATGGGGACCAGGCAGCCCTTGCGGTTGAGAAACACCTGATCGGGTGTGCCATGAAGTGCGACGGGTTGTCGTGTACGTATCGGAGTTTCCGACATGACGAGCTGCCCAAGCATAACGTCTCGAGGCAAGCCCTCGCGGACCGCCCAGTGGACGCTCTTGCCGAAGACCCGCCGGCTGACCAGATCGATCACGGTAGTCATGACAGCCATTGCCAAAAACACGAGAAACAATTCAGGACCCATGCCAGCACTCCATAACCGGACGCTGTGGGAGACGCACCTGGTCGATAAGCCCATCCGTCATTGAGCTCAGGACTGCCCAACTCAGCGGTGCACCTTCTATGCATCGGCCGTGGTAGTCGAAACGCGTCTGGCCTTCCGTCCCGATAACGCCATGGGGTATGTCGTCCAAATCCCCGAGCCACATTCGTAACCGCAAATCGAGGATTTCGCCCCCGTGTAACTTCACCCAACAGTGCGGCATGACAATCGCCAGGCTCTGGGTGGGGTGTCACGAACATAGCCGCAATACGCTTGATGGCTGATACCGCCCATAGCAAGCAATGCACAGATTGCGTAGGTCATTCCGTCGCATTCGTCCGGTGCGTCTTCCAGAGGGAGCAATGCGCACATGATTTCTTCCAACCATTCGTTTAGGCCTTCACCTTATTCCATGCGTAATGCCCCTTTGATGCGTGTCTCTGGAGGGGACTGGCAACGACTTGCTCTAGGCCCGACCGGAGTGACACTTGCTAAGCAGTAATAGTGCAGTTATTGGTTGATATTCTGGTTCTGTAACGTCCTAGCAACGGCTCTCCAAGGATCGATATCATGCTGCAAGAAGGTGATCTAAAAATCACAGCGTATGCGTCCCCACGAGTGGATTAGCAACGTCCTAGCAGCGGCTCTATAAGGCTCAAACTCAAGTCGCAATAATGCGATCACAAAACCCTCGACTTTGCGTCCCCACGAGTGGATCAGCAACGGCTTAGCAGTGGCTTAGTAGCGGCTCTCTAAAGCTCATAATCAAGCCGCAAGATGTTGATCACAGAATTACAAGGTTCTCGCGACTATAAGTGGATTAGCAACGTCCTAGCAGCGGCTCAACAGAACCGAGGAACCAAGAGCAAAAAGCAATTCTGTCGTGCCCCAAGGATACGATGCGAAGCGTTCTTTCGCATGATTGTAAAGCCATAATTTTCATATCAATTTAGCATACCTTGGGCTCCAGCAGTTAGGATCTTACGCGCAAAAGCAAAAAGCGCAAGGGACGCTGGAACGGCTTAGCAGCGGCTATGTTGAATGCATATAATGTCTGCATGCTCCGTGGGTTAGGGTTTGTCACGTAGGGACTCTGGAACGTACCTGGAGGGATTTAGCAGCGGCTTTATAGATACGATAATGCACCGTGTAAGGCGTCATCATGTGACAGCTACCAGATCGGCTCTATGTTTGGATGAGTAACGTCCTAGCAACGGCTTAGCAGCGGCTCTCTAAGGCTTGAAATTAAGCTGCAAGATGCTGATCACAGAAGCACAGGGTTCGCGCCACTATAAATGGATTAGAAACGTCCTAGCAGCGGCTCTCGAAACACCATAAATCATGTTTTCCAGAGACGATGATGGATGAGAGCTACAAAGCCATACCATGGCGGCCCAGTAACGGCTCTGGAGGGACGCTATGGAGCCATGTGATACGTCGGGAGTGACGCTGTTTTGTAAGGACAACAAGTGCCATGGGTAGTGTCCCTAATTTGAGGCAAGCTGCGTTGCGCCTCGGGAAAACAGATGGCTATTGCCCAGCTACCAGTGCCCGTCCAGGCCAAGGCCACCGTTACCAGTTGCAGAACCCTTGAGCGATCGTGAAAGTCTTGCTGGCCACTGCTCAAGTTTTGAGCATCGCAACGGCGCAAATGATGTCTCAGGAAAACATCCCAAAGATCATCGTTTTGTTGTGACAGCGTTTAGTTATTTCCATAGTTTTATACACGGTTCCTGTGGATAGCAGCTATGCGAAGGTACATGGCGACAGGGAGGTATAAGAGCATTCAGCTCAGCGCCGTTGCGACGTGTCATAGCCAGTTGGCGTTGGGCAAGATGGCAGTGTCCGGCACATTACCGAACTCGACCCCATCTCCGAGCGAGGCAGGGCATGGCAATGTCTCTGTCCGGGATGCATGGAACCGCTGTGGGCAAAAATGGGAACATATCGCTCAAGAATGCCTGGTCCCGTCTGATGCGTTAAAAGTGGCGTGCAAGCAGAGCGATAGAGAGGGCCGTATCTACGCCAGAAATAGGCAGGTCGTTATGGCTTGCGACGAGGTCGCTGTGCGTGACGTACATCTTGAAAACCGACTGGGTGCGATTGCGATTGTCGTTGATCTCTGCGTAACGGATAATACTGGAACTTTGCTCGTAGTGATTGCGGTCACTCACTACGTGGACGAAGAGAAGAGAGCCAAAATAGAGGCATTGGGACATCGTTGCTTAGAGATAGACCTAAAGGGCCTCGATCGGCATTGCGACCCTGATGCATTACAGCGTCACCTGCTTTCGGCCAACCATGCACGCTGGGTGTACTACCCAGATGTTTCCTACTGGCACCAAATGCTGAGCGACGATCTCCAATCGCTTGTGCAAACCGCTAACAGACGGATCGCTGAGCGAACGCCACACCGCAGCACGAGCCCAACGGATCTCGGGTCCGACACTGAACAATTGGCGACACCTGGGTCAGGCAGTGCTGAGGAATTAGCCCAGGTGCTGTGGCGTAAGAACTATTCCCGCAATCGAAGGCGCAGTCGACGCTGACGCGTCATGACGGCGTCAGCTATTGGCTTAGGGCTGTGCTGGATCTTGGACCTGCACAGGTGACACCCCTCGCATAGCTTGTTCGTTCGTTGCGTTGTGCGTTTCCGAAATTTGTATTGTCTTTGCTGGCTGGCTTGCGATGGCTTCGGGATCGCTTAGATCTTGCGTAGAGAGATAACCGAGAGACAGGGAGAGACACCCAAATGCAGCGGCGGAAAACAAGATTTTATCTATAAACGGCTCAATTTAATGAATGCCCACGACGCCGCGCAGAGAAAGGGGATGAAGCAGGCGCTTGACGTGAGTGTGATAGAAATTCGGCCTCGTGGGCCGGGGTGGGCTTCCTTGCGACACCACAAGCATCCTGCTCATGCATCCTTGGCGCTGGTTCCGTCAGCGTTCTCGCTCTCCCTTGCTTAGCGGTCCCTGCTAAGCGAGACCATAGTGACAGGAACAGATTGCCGGCGCATCAGCCTATGTGATTGCTAAATAACTGAAAGGCGAGGACCTTTTAGAGGTAATAACAACGAGGCGGAACTGACCAGCCTTGTCCTATATCGATCTCTCGAGCTTATCAATGATGAGGTCATCTGGCCGAAGTTTCCGCTGAGGCTGTCGGAGCCCTCTGCGGCAACAGACAGGTGGTTAAGGACTCCTCCTTCCTGCATACCCTTCAGACGGCCCAGAATGGCCGTATGAGCTTTTTTTACCCTTGGGCAGGGGGGGTGGAATAGGGTAGGCACCGCAAGGCTTTCACAGCGCGTCTCTGAGGGAGAGCGCGCAATTCGCGGGTAAGTGCTGGATAGTTTGCTTGGGAGAGCTTATAGCGCCTGTTGAATAAGCGACGGAGCAACATGGCAATAATACTTTTCAGTTGTCCTTTCCTTAGCCAGGAAAGCGGAATATAGCTAAGCAATAAATAACAAGGTTGACGCCAAGCATCCTGTTGTAACGGTATATTGAATGATGATTAGCATAGCTCAATGTTTTAAGCGGTCTACTAAGCAATAGTAGGGCAGGGTAGGTGGGCGCTGCATTGCTAATCTATTATAACTCAATTTGGTACATCAAAACATGCTAGCTATTTTTTTGCCATAACAACTGCGGGAATGCCTGGCAACAAATGCCGCAGTAAAATTTGGCTACAGCATATGTAGATGCTTATTGAATACATAGAAGCTGGTTAATGATCCCTAGATCAACATATGATACCTGGAACAACGAATGATCCAGCTTATATCTGAATATCATTTATCTCAGTATTGCCTGCCCTGAAAACATCCTCAGTTGTTTGCGCAGTCATCCATGCGGCGTTTATGAGGCGCTGAACAACCCTTGTTAGGATTTGCTGTGTCAACTCAGCACCTGCTTAATGGCTAGACCTAAATAACCAGCGATGCAAAGGCCAGACCCAGGGCTAGGATCGTCAGGCCAGTTACTGATGCCATGAAAACATGATATTGGCGACGCTCCTTAACTCCGCCTCGCATATGCTTACGAACTGCCGCATTAAAATTGGCATGTTCTATATTGCCTGCCGCTATGTTATTGGCACGACGCTCCGTCGTGGCAGAAGGTGACCCAGAGGTACCACTAATAGCTGTGGCCGATATGCTTTTGTTCGATAGTGACTTACTGTTAGTTATCATGACTGTTCTTTTTATATTGGTAATCTTCATAACTATCCTCGACTAACTTCTTGTACCGGCGCATAAGTCTGCGCATTTGAGTGAGTAACATGGCGCGCTCACGCTGCTTGGCGTAATGACCCTCCACATACTCGGCAAAGTTCCTTTTCCCATGACGGGCAACGAGTGAATGTTGATTTGCTGTAGTTAGGATTAGAACTCGCCGTCCCTTTAGGAAGTTGTTTGGCGTAATACTTCCCTGTAGACGGCCCGCTTCGGGCAGGTCCGGTTGCACGCATCCACACCGCTTGCAGGGAAACATCAATTACACGGACCCGAGTTTGCAGCGTTGCGTCCTTTGCGCCCGAGTCGATCTCGTCTTGCATGTTGCTCCAGTAGGCATCGCAGATCAGCCGTGCATGAGCTGCTGCTGCATAGAATTCATGCTCGAGCAATTGAACGATCTCGCTGATCGCCTTGGTAGAAGAGTCTCGTATGTCCGGTAGGGTGAGGCCAGTATCCCCGGCAGATGTACCTTCCTCAGTGACCCGGCGCAACATCTCAGTTTCTACCACGCAAATCCCCCTTTTTGGCAGTGGCGGCTAGCGCCCATTTCCTACCCATATCTATCTCTTGGTAGACTTTCAGTTTCTACCAAAGGAATGCCAGCCGAACGAGCCGTTTGCTATGGGTAAGTTTACCAATAATTGGTAGAAGCACTAGAGGGTAGGGGTGTTTCTACCAATATTGGTAGAAACTAGGTGAAGTGGCTTGTCATAAGGGCGGATTTAATGGGCTCCCATATGCCGTTATTCTGGATGGGGAATGGCTCTGGAGGGATGCAGCAACGGCTCCCATATGCCGTTATTCTGGATGGGGAATGGCTCTGGAGGGATGCAGCAACGGCTCATATATGCCGTGTTTCTGGATGAGAAATGGCTCTGGAGGGATGCAGCAACGGCTCCCATATGTCGTGATATTGGATGACGAACGGCTCTGGAGGGATGCAGCAACGGCTCTCATAGGTCGTGACATTGGATGAGGAACGGCTCTCATAGGTCGTGACATTGGATGAGGAACGGCTCTGGAGGGATGCAGCAACGGCTCTCATAGGTCGTGACATTGGATAAGGAACGGCGCTGGAGGGATGCAGCAATGGCTTGCACATGCCACTTATTCAACGAATTTCTATATAGTCGGCTGAGTGAGAGCGCGTGTTAAGATACATTCGTAAAAGGGAAGTTGTCATAGACAGATAGAAGGAATGGTAACAATAGACACCGTAACATAGAGATTGGCCCAACGTAAATATCTGTCAAAATAACGGTGAGTAAGTCAATAAATTGACTATTGTCCATGGCCGGGAGGGGCCTGTTACCATAATGCTTAGATAGAATACGACATTATTGTGTTTTCGTTATATATTCTTCTGAGAAATCCATATTGACCAAACCATCCGAACCGTTTTGGATTCGATCCTAAATTTGGCGATTGTGTTTGATGCCCCACATGATGGCAATACGCCGATGTACTGGGCGAGTATCAGCTGGATTAAGCCTCCTTCGGATATCGAAGAAGCGGATCGTGAGGAGGCTTGGTGCCATGCCAAAGGTCTATCCCGCCATGAAGACCACTCCTCGTTCTTCTTGCACAGCGCCAACCTTTTAATCCTTGATGTAAATCTCTCCACGAGCCGTTTAACTGTCGACAGGTCAACGATCGGAGAAGCTCGCTATTCGGCTATAGAGGAGGTGCGACTCCCTCCACTGGTTCTCGGCTGGGAAGATGACGATGCTACGTTTGAAAAGCGTAATCTTCCGGGGCTGATACAAGTGCTGGATGTCGAGAGGTATGCTCGGGTCGATGATGCGCTGAGCATCTTTTCTCAATTGACAGAATTCGGAGACTCAGGTCGTCAACGGTTGGAAGCTTTTTTACTGTGGACTCCCCTTACCGCAGCATAATGTCAATGGTAATAAGCGGGGTTTCGCCTACTACGGCCGAAATATGGGACATTGCCGTGCTTAATTTACACCGGCCCGCATCCGGAATAATGGGTTCGTCACAACGGGCAGATATGTTCTACCATCAGATCACACCATTCCTGCCGTTGCTATTCCGGCTCTGTTGGGCGAGAAGCCTTATAGATGGCCAAGCCATCAGTACACATGCAAGGACAGCCTTTAGGTTGTACACTGAGTGCCAAGACACCTCTGTAGAGGAGGGTATACAAGGTGAGAAAAAATAGAGAAAGACTGATGGGTGCTAATGGCACGTCCGTCACCATGCCCGTTACGGACAAGCCCCGGAAGCGACGGAACAAGCTCCGGGTGGTAAGTTTTGCTGACACCCAGAAGCCGATGGCCGAGTCAGAAGTTTTCATGAAAGCTTCGGTCCAACGTCACAAGGATACTGTGGAGGCTGTGCGTCGCCACCGTGAGGAGCTTGTAACCTGAACCACTGAAGCCAGCAGCATACTGCTGGCTTCTCTGCTTGCTGGGTTCGCCAGGAAGCTACCCCTCGATGACACGTTCCTGGTCCGTGTGGCTCCAAGGTCAACGATGCCCATCATCCCGTCGCCAAGACTATCCCAACTGCTCGCGCCACCTAGACAGCTGTCACCACTCCCAGCGCCGTGTGATTCTATGCCTTGCTTCTGTCTCTCTGTAACAGTGCTAGCAAGCTGACACCTCCCTAGGGGCGTCCTCCAAGAGCTCTTTTCGACAGGGGAGCGCCAGCTACCCTATACGATGATTCGCCTTCGATTGCATACATACGGTGGAATTATGACCCGCTTTTCCATAGGCCCCAGCCTGTTGTTATGGCTAACGCTCGCCATTGTTCCCTCAGTGGCTGGCGCTGAAACCGTAGAGGAGTGGTTGGAGTCGGTTACACCATCGGAGCAATCCGCTGCCCCCCCAATACTGGCGGGAGCTACTTCGACGGAAGTCCCAGTGTGGTCGAGGAGCCATTTAAACCAACCGCTTGGCACGATGACGAACAGCTGTACATAGCATTCGAGATTGCCGCGAACACTGCCTCTATCGAAAACACTTCAAGATCGCGGGGGAGGGGATAGGTAGCCTGCGCATCCCTGAGGGTATCTCATCGCACGACGAGATTTTTGGTGAAGCGGAGATCTCGCGCGAACAGGTCTTTATAGCGGCTGAAGCAGAGATCGCCGAGGCTGGGCGGTCTCAAGTTCCAAGCGCAACACTATTGAAGTGTGTCTGGTCCAGCGACTGATTTCTTGAAAACGTCCGCGTAAACCTCCAGCGGCGTCCGCCAATCCAATCCCTTGCGTGATCTTGTGTTCAGCGAATCAGCAATCGCATCGAGTTCATCCTGGCTGTATACCGAGAGATCAGTCCCCTTCGGCAGGTACTGACGCAGCAGGCCGTTGGTATTCTCATTGGAGCCGCGCCGCCACGGGCTGTGCGGGTCTGCAAAATAGATCGCACTGCCGGTCCGCTGGGTAATTTCGGCGTGCTTCACCATCTCTCTGCCCTGATCGTAGGTCATGGAGAGACGCAGGGATCGCGGTACCTCATTCAGCTTGTCGCTGAACCCGGTAGCAGCGGCCGTGGCGGTAGTGCCGTCCAGCTTCACCAAGAGCACCAACCGGGTGGTGCGCTCCACCAGCGTGCCGACGGCGGATCGGTTGTTGGCGCCCACGATCAGATCACCCTCCCAGTGGCCGGGCATCAGGCGGTCCTCGATCTCGGGCGGTCGCAGGTGGATGCTGACCAGATCAGGAATCTGGCCGCGTCGATCCTTGCCACGGCTGCGTAGCCTTGCCTAAAGTCGAAGACTCGCATCAATGTCACTTCATAACTGACGACCGTTCCGGGGGAGCATGAGCGGCGAGAGCTGGCGATATCCTCGAAGGCCGTCTGCGCTTCACGGGAAAGATAGAGCAGGTGGTCTGATACGGCTGAATCGCCCACCATACCTGGCCCGGTGTCAGGCTGACAGCAGGCTCAGCGAAGACTTCCCAGCCTGCACCTTTGACCAATTTCAGTGCCGAAGCCATCTGCCATACTTTGCGAGCACCTCGGTACTGTCAGACAGGACAGCACGGGCACTTGCATCAAGCGGTACGGAAAGCGTCAGTGAGGTAGCGCTCATCAAGTCTCCCAGCGATTTCAGCATTGCGAGCGTCGCCACTATGTAGCAGATCTGCATAAGCGAGTAGTGGATGAACCATGCCACTCTCGGGACTCTCGTCGATCCAGAAGCGCTCCATGATCCGAAGGTTGGGCTCGACACCGGCTGGAGGCTTCCTCAAACGGTGCGCCTGCATCAGTTGGGGCAGGTTCTTTCTGGGCAGATAGAGCGTGGCGACCTGCGGTTTCAAGTGTCCGCTGTAGTAGCTGCCGGCAATCTCGCCGCCCCACGCTGCGTCCAGGCGGGCAACGCTATCATCACCCCACCAGTCCGTGGCCTCGCTGTAGAACTCCCCGATTGCCAGCTTGGAAGCAAGTTTTTCCCCGTAGCCTACGACCCAGCGCTCCATCAGTTTTCGAGGCTCGGTGATCTTGGTGGTCTTGCGATTCCCCTTCGCAAAGGTCGCTAGGTGGCCCCCGACCTCGAGCGCCTTGAAAACGTTCTCGACGGTACCGTGGGATACCCCGGTGCGCTGGGCGATGGTGCGGATTGACGCTCCTGTCAGCTCGGGTTGGGTCAACAGGTGATAGATAACCACCAGCCCCTTGCGCTGAAAGGCTCGCTCAACCGGGTGTGATTCCTGCGCGGCCGCCGTGGCCGTCGTGCGCCGGTTACCTCGGATAAATACCTTGAGTTGGGGCTGATCAATAAAGGCATTGCCTGCGGTATCTATGAATTGGATACCCCGTCTCTGAAGCGTCCGGGCGGCATTGGCGTTGAGATAGTCAGCGATCAGCAGTCGGTCAGGGGCGTTGGTCCATTGGTATGGAAGTGCGGCTATCTGGTGTGACACCCATCGTTTCACTTCGCCACGAAAGCGGTGCCCGTCCAGGTCAGCGAGGTAATCGTCCTGAGGGGCACCCTTCATGGGTAATCCCAGCGACGCGTTCAGTCCGGTTTCGGATTGGAAAGCGGCGATGGCCTCTTCAGCAATGTGCCAGTCGTGTGACGTTGCCATGGTGTCCAATAATTCTCTGTGTCCAATAATAATGTACATCTTGAAAAAATGGACAGCAAGGCAATATGGGATTCCTTGGCAGGTACGTGCTCAAGAAGCAAATCCAGCAAGACTGACTTGTAATCCCCGCCCGGCAAGGCTTACCACTACAGTGCTAAAATGGTTCTATTATAGAAAAGCATATATTCCATGCTGCTACGACACTTACAAGCCCTACGCTTGCAGAGACCCTGCCGACAAGCCCTGGTAGGCACCGCATTCCTCCTTTCGGCCGTGGGGCACCCTGCCAAAGCAGATATCAATGACTGGCAGTGCCTACCTCAGATTTGTGGACTCATCTACAGATTGGGCTGGGTTTGTCACAGCAGCCAGCGAAGCCTCGAGTGTTTTCAGCAAAATTCCGCGAGAACCCCCGCCCACTCGGGCGGGGAGGTAAGCGGGAGCCGCGCAGCGGCTCTATTCTGGCGTCTTCTGTCCTTGCACATAGCTCTTGAGCGTCTCGATGGTTGCCCCGCCCGCACTACAAGCAAAATACGACCGTGACCACAGCGCAGCGCTTTTGCTCAACCTCGGGATATCCACGACCGGGCAGGCGGAATTTTTGAACCGCCAATTCGGCACGGTGCGTTTCTGCTACAACACCGGCCTGCGCATCATGTCTCACCGCTACAAGCGCCACGGCCAGTCGCTGAGTGCCAAACACGATATCAAGAAGCTGTTGCCGGTGGCCAAGAAGTCTCGCCAGTATGGCTGGTTACGCGACGCCGATTCGATGGCCCTCCAGCAGGCGCTCATCAACCTCGACAAGGCGTTCCAGCGCTTCTTCGACCCCAAGCAGGCCGCCCCCGAGCCGATCCAATGCGTCGAGGGCAGCAAAATCATCGGTCTCGATATAGGACTGTCGCACCTGGCGATTGACTCCACTGGGCGTAAGGTCGCGAATCCTCGCTTTCTCAAAAAGGCGCAGAAGAACCTCAAGCGCAAACAACAGGCGCTGTCCCGCACGAAGAAAGGCAGCGCCCGCCGAGCGAAGGCGCGACGGCTTGTCGCCAAGGCGCATGAGCGGGTCGCCAATGCCCGCAACGACTTCCAGCACAAGCTCTCTCGACAGATCGTTGACGACAACCAAGCGGTGATCGTCGAGACGCTGAAGGTCAGCAACATGATGAAGAACGCCGGCCTCGCCAAGCACATTGGCGATGCGTCCTGGCAAGCCTTGACCACCAAGCTGGACTACAAGGCCAAGGAGCAGGGCAAGCATCTGGTCAAGATCGACCCGTGGTTCGCCAGCTCCAAGACCTGCCGTGTATGCCAGCACAAGATGGACGCCATGCCGTTGAACGTCCGGTCGTGGGAGTGCCCCGCCTGCCATACGCTCCATGACCGAGACGTCAACGAGGCGCTGAACATCAAGCATCAAGGCATTATCAAGTTGAAGGCGGAAGGGCTGTCCGTCTCTGCCCATGGAGGCTCGCGTAAACCCGGCATGTCGCCGGTTGCTGCCTGAGAAGTGGGAAGCCCCGCCCGCTAGAGGGTGTCGCGAAAGGGGTAAGGCCGTAAAATGGTTCCTCCCTTGCCCGAGAACTTACCGTGTCGACAGCCTGCCTGCCTACGCCTGATGACAGGCAGTTCGCGCTTTTTCAGGAATCGCCTGCCTCGCCTTCTCCGTCTCCCCGCGTGACGGCAACTTCGTCAGGACGGCGTTTCATACAGGGCGACGCCACGGCGATTTTCCTGGGCATGACACCGCTTGCAGATCATCTTCGGCAGGCAGGGGTTGATGCCCCTTTTATTGTCGCCGACCTGTTGGATGCCCAGGACTGGACGCCCTTCGAGGATCGCTATGCCGCAACAGGGCGCGCACCCTATGCGCCACGCGCAATGCTGGGACTAATTCTCTACGGGATCATGCATGGGGTCTCATCACTGCGCGCATTGGAACGGCTGGCACGCGTCGACCTGGGATGCATGTGGGTGACCGGAGGCATTGCCCCCGATCATGCCAATATCGGGCGCTTCATCTGCCTGCATGAACAGGCCCTGGCGCAGGAATTCTTTGAAGCGTTGACACGTACCGTTCTGACCAGGACAGCGACATCAGCCACCTGCCTGGCCGATGACGGGACCGTGATTGAAGCTGCTTGCTCTCACTATCATCTGCTCAAGGAGGAGGCGGTACGTGCCAGGGTCAGTGACGCCCGGACACACCATCAACAGGCTCCTCGGGAGCAACAGGACAAGACCCGGCAGCAGCTGGAAAGGGCGCAGGCCTGTGAGCAGGTGCTTGATGCGCGGATCGCGGCACGGCGACGATATGGCAAGCGTACCGATACGGTGCGCGTCAGCCTGACGGAGCCAGAGGCCGCCCTGCAGCGGCAGAAGCGTGGACGCGGCTTTGCGCCGGCATACACGCCCTCCGTCCTGGCCAATGAGGCACGCCTCATCGTGGCACACGCCGTGGATCCCACGAGCGAGACACGCGTGGTCGGTGAGCTGATCGATCAGAGCGGGCGTGTGGCACCCGAGCCCCAGCGCGAGCTTCTACTGGATGCCGGCTATTTTGATGATGGGGTGATTGCCGCGACACTGGCTCGCGATATCAGCCTGCTTTGCCCGCCCAAGCCCAGTACCACCGATAAGGCGAATGGCCTGTACCATAAAAGCCAATTCGCTTACGACGCCGAACAGGAGGTTTACTTCTGCCCGGCAGGGCAACGGCTTCAGCGTATCAGTCGTATTCAGGCCTCGACACGCTCGCGTGAGCAGTCGGTCTATGCCTGTGATACCTGCGCGGCCTGCTCACAACGGACCGCCTGTACCCGCTCGCCCCGGGGGCGCCGAATCAAGCGTTACCCCGAAGACGAGGCCCGCCTGGCACTGCAACAGATCATGATCCACCCGGGTGCCCAAGCGGTATTTCGGCAGCGAAAAGCCATGGTTGAGCCGGTGTTTTCCGCGCTACGTCAGCAACAGGGGCTGTCTCGCTTCCGGCGCCGAGGGCTGGCTGGCGTCAAACGCGAGTTTGCCTTGCATGCCCTGGCCTACAACCTGGCTCGCGCTGTTGCGCTGAGCCTTTACCGTCTCCTGTGGCTTCGCTGGTGGCGGTGTCTGGAGGTCTCTGGCCTGACAAGGAAAATGGTCGCCGCTGCCTGCAGGTACGGCATCGTGTCGTGCCAGCCATCGAAATCGCCGAGTCCCTGTCGATTTATGGGTCGATAAGCGATTTGCGACAGCCTCGCTAGGGCGGGGAGCAGTCACATCATCCTGAATGCAACGAATATTAGCACCGAACATCGTCACCGGATTCGGTACACCACGCTGCGCCAGCTCACCTCCGGGCTGAACTACTCACGCGCACGTGACGGGATCTCCTATTTGGAAAAGGAGATCAAGAACATGGTGAAGAGTGGTTGTCTCAGCGGCTATGAGCGCGAAGATCACTATCCCAGCGAAGAGGGAAGGGGCGTCCAGCCATGACCGATGCGACGTTCACGCTTTACCCCAGCGACACACTGGTGGCTGAGGTTAAAGCGTCCTCAAAGCGCCAAGGTCATGCTGAGCAGACACTAAAATTGTCGCGCATGTATCGCAAAGAACGCCAGATGGGACTGCCTTTGGATTAGTGTGCCCTTGGGCCGCTCAGTACTGCTGGGCGGTAAAAACGACCGTGCCGATGTAGCGGCAATCTTTGGTTAGGTGGATATAACGCTCGGGCCAGTCTGGATTGAGCGCCTCTAGGTAACGCCTGATGCCTGCTTCCTTGGAGCGACGCAGGACCGCGGCCGGCTCTCCGGGTATCTGGGTGAGCACCTTCGCGTTATGTACTACCGGCACGCTGGGGTCGACGAACAGTAGGCTACCTTGGGGAAGCTGTGGCCACGACTCCGTATTCGTCAACCGCACGACGAATACATCGGGGCCGCAGGGAATGGGACAGCCCCAATAATTGCGGTTCGTCAGGTCCAGACTGTGGTTGCTGCTATCGTTCCAGGTTGCGGCTTCGGTCCACGAAATCTCGACGGCCTGGCGAAACGGCAGGTTATCGCCAGCGTTTTGGGAAGGTGGGACAGGAGTGGGATCCTGGGCTTCTTCGTGGCCGAGCAGCAGTTGGTTGGGCGTAATGCGCAGCGCGGCGGCAAGCATGCAAAGCCGCTCATAGTTCGGGCGCTTGGCATCCGACTCCCATTGCACGATTGCAGGTCGAGACACCCCTACCTTGATGCCCAGTCTCTCCTGAGTCAGCCCCATCGACTTGCGAGCCTCACGAATACGCTTTCCCAATAGAATATTCTGCATGTTTATACGTTCCGAACCTAAGCGGAGGTGAGAACACCTGTGCGCCTGGCCGCCACATCCGGCGGACGCAAACCGCACAGTCATCGGCTGACGAATCAATGGTCCAGTGGGGTCAGTCGATAAGGTCAACTCGAGGACGTGGCGGATTCTGGTCCCGTCCCACTCATGCCCGAGGTGGCGACCCTGCCAAGTGGCAGACACCACGGGCGGCCGCAGTACAGCGGCGCACTCACCGCCGGCGTGTCGCACGCTGGGGTAGACGATGCCGTCGCTGTGGCTCTCCCAGGCCCGACGCCCGAAGGCCTGGCTGGCGCTCCAGTACGATGTCGTGGGCATGTGCTGGCGCTGGTAGTGAACTGGGTGCGGGCATGGGGCATCCTCCCTCGCTGCGAATACTGTTTTAAAGCACAGTATGCGACAAGTCTGTTTATCATCCAGAAACGTTGACCACGGAGCGATATCAGTCGCCTAGTGAACAATTCAGCGAGCCCATAGAATCGGGACAGTCCTATTTCTTGAGACGAAAAGCAGGAGAGATGTGATGCCAACACCGGAGTGGCGCTACGAAAAGGCCGAGCGGGTAGTAAAGGCCTTGTGCCGGGGGCTTGCCGAAGCGGAGTCGGAAACGCTGCAAGGTGAGCTTGCAGTCGCCCTGCATGATTCTCTGAAGCTGCTATGCGATGCGATCGCCGAAGAGACCCCATCCCGGGGCAACGTGTGGACCCCGGCCATGGTCGACCTGTTTCGGGAACAGCCCGAGAAATGCGGCCAGTGGCTGGCGCTACTGAACGAGCCCGATTTCAAACCCGACTATCACACCCAGTAGGAGGTGGTGCGAGATGGGCGAGTCCTCGCGACAGGGGGAGAAGGGCTCTGCGGGCAGCGCCTGGGTCTGGGTGAAGGAAAAGTGGCGGTCGTTCGTTCGAGCGGTGGGCGGCAGCAGCCTGGCCGGCACTCTCGTTGTTGGCGGGAGTGCTGCACTGGGTGGCGCGCTGGCGCTGTTTCCCAACGACATTCGTCGTTCCCTTTTGCAGCTGTGGCGGGCAGTCACCGACCAGGATACGACCTCCCCGCTATGGCCTGCCATTTTCTTCTGTGTCTCCTTCCTTCACGTCGTAATCATCGCGTGGTTCAAGGAATTTGCACGAGCCGCTGAAGCTCGGGAACTACGCCGGGAGCTGAACGAGCAGATCGATGACCTTCGTGAGATCACGCGCACGATGCCTCCCCGGGACTACCTGGAACGGTATGGCGAGCAGTCCAGGAAAGTGTCTTTTGAGGCCCAGACGGTGATTCCGGGGATAACGCAAGCCATGGAGCGAGGGGAGAATCTCGAAGAGTGGCGGGACACGATCAATAAAGCTGTTCGCGTCGTTCTCGACGCAATACTGAACCTGGCCATGGTCTTTGATGCGCCACACGATTCTCGGCGCCCGGTTTACTGGGCCAGCATCTTCTGGATCAAGGCTCCCAATGATGTCGACCACGGGAGTCGTGATGCCGTCTGGGAGCATGCCTGGGAGTTGTCGCGACATGAGGATGCCGGCTCCTTTTTCTCCCGTTCTGAAGTGTTGCTGGTGCGAGACGTCAATCTGTCGACCAGTAGGTTCACTGTCGACCAGAAAGACCCTGAGCCGAGCCCGCTTCTCCCCTTGGTGCTGGGCTGGGAAGAAGCCGAAGTACCGGAAGCCCGCAATCTGCCAGGGCTGGCGCTGGCGCTCGATCGGAGTCGCTATTCGTGGATCTCGGATACGCGGATGGCCATGCCACAGCTCACTGAGTTCGGCCTCTCGGCGAGGGAAAGGGTAGGTAGCTTCTTTTCAACCAACCTGGAATATCGCAGCCTCATGTCAATGCGCCTGGAGGGGGTTAGCTCGAAAGATGCGGAAATGATGGATGTGGCTGTGCTCACGCTGCATCGAGATTCACCAGGTATCATGCGATCGCTCGAGCGGGCCGATATGTTCTACCACCAGTTGGCGCCACTGCTCCCGCGGCTGTTTGAGCTCTGTTACGCACGGCAGACGCTTGATGCGAATGCAGCTGGGGACCTGACGGTGTATACTGAGCTTACCCCCGTTCCTTCGACCAAGGAGGACAGTGATGCTGAAACGGAATGATCCCCGGCGCGTGACAAGCGGCGGGAGCAAAGAGATCGCCGAACGCCGAGAACGCGTGCGGCCACGCGTTGTGACCGCCGAAGACATGCGGAAGCCGCCTGCAGAGCCGAGCGTCTTCCTGGCTGCCGCGAAGCGGCGGCATCGTGAGTCCGTTGCAGCTGTGCGGCGCCATCGAGCCGAACTCCTCGAGGACTGAGCGCATCGGCGGTTCCGCTGCCGCCCTCAATTTCTCCATAATCCCCAGAAGCCACTCCCATTCAGGAGTGGCTTTCACGTATCGCGGAGGTGGAAGCCCGACCGGAACCGGGTGCAGCTCCCCTGGGTTGACCAGTCAGGCTCCGTCAGTCTCCAGCTAGGGGCAGGGCTCAGGGGGAGCCCCCTCGCCAGTTGGCCACGTGCGACAGAGCCATTGCCGTCTCCCCCTGATACTGCCAGAATTGGCTCTGGCTCTAGCAGGCGCCTCCAACCCGTCATCAGGGAAGCTGTTATCAGCGCTGCTGCAAGCAAACTCTCATCGCCGTTCATGTTGCGTTCGGGCCTGTGAGGATCGGTTGACGGGTTACGATGTGTCGCAGTGCCGTGGAGAACCAACATGCCCGACACTCGTCTAGTGCGTCCCTCTACGATCGCCAGCATCAAGCGCTTGGCCAATAGGCTCAAGCGAGAAAGTGGCATCGCCCATCATGAGACGCTGAATCTGGCTGCACGGCAAGGCGGCTTTGCCAATTACCGCCATGCGCAGCAACAGCTAGGTGCCGTCCAGCCCCCGGGCAATACGACTTCCCGCCAAACATTCTCTCTGTATATTTCTGTTCACTGGCGGGACACACAGGGCAATCGGGGGCGCGAGACTCTCTTCATGACCTTGTCTGCCCCCTGGGAAGAATTGATTACCCGTCAGGGAATGGGCAGAGTGGGCAAGCTACGCAGCTTGCGCCAGGATGGCCCCAATCACCTTGTCACTCCGCCGTACTGGGACTCACCGGAGTCCGCCCGTCAGCACGCCTTCAGAATCGGCCGAGTGCTGCAGTTCATCGATGCAACGCGCCTGTCCCCCTCCAGTAGCCACTCCCGAGTTTACCCAGGGGGAAGATCGAGCAACGCGATTCCGGGTAACGATCACAGCAGTGTCTGGTATCACAGGCCAAGCGGGGCTTACGTCTTCGTAGACGAGCCTTACGCAAGCCCTCTGGAGGGGCATCAAGAGGAGCGCCAGCAGTGGGCGGACAGGCATGGCTACGCCATCAAGATGCCCTCGTGGCCTGGCATACATAACCCCGATCAATACGGTGGTACAAGGCTGTGCTTGGTCAGTGCGGCGGACAACGCAGCTTTGCTCGATGATCTGGTGAGCGCGCTCGACAGGCTCCCGCGTAATTGGTTGACGAGCTCTGGTCAGGGGGAGTCCAGCCAAAGCCTGACGAAGTTAGTGCCCCCAGAGGCAGAGCCTGGCGTTTCCAGGGAGCAAGGGGCAAAACACACCAAGCCGGCCCGAAAGCGTCGTACCGCCAAGACAGTTGCCTATCGATCGCTTGGCGGCTCGAGCCGTCGCCCGGCTCAGCGTATGTCAATTGCGGGGCACGGGGAAATCGGCGTGCTACTCCAGACCATTGCACGCGAGGCTTACCATCGCTGGGGCGTGGTCACGGCCGTGAACCAGGTGCGCAATGAACTCGTTGATTGGGTACAGGGGGAATATACCCAAGAGGAACTACCTCAGGACGTGTTCCAAGAGCTTTACTATGGGGGAGCGCCCCGGGATGCCCCCATCTCTCGTCGTCCAGGCATGGAGATCCGCCAGCGTTGGATTGCCGACCTGGAGCGTGCCAAGGCCGTGCTTGCCGACCACTACCCGGATTGTGCACCGGTCTCCTTTCTGATCAAGAAGCTTGATCGAGCCAAGGGCTCAGTAGAGAAGTGGAATCCCAAGTAGGGGAGTCTCACGATTGAGGGCTGGCGCAACACCAGGCCCTCGATCGTGAGACTCACTGCCGCCTTTTGCGTGGCCGCTGGGGAAAGACAGGGGGGCGCATGCTCTGGGATGCGAACCGGGAATAGGCACAGGCGCCCCCGCTATGCGACTGGGCTCAAAGCGAAAGCTACGGGACCAGTCCCGAAGCATCCACCGAGATGGCACTACCAGCGTGCAGAACGCCGGCAAAACGCACGAATGCGCGCGGCAACCCATGCTTCCGTAATCGTCGGCACGACGACGGTGGCACCTCGCCCGCCACCGACCCGCTCAGGCTCAGCCCACCACTGCAGCTGCTTCCGGGCCAACGATTGACCAAACACCCGCAACTGCCATGCACGCACGTTGTCCCGCCCGGGACGTGTGTCGGAATTGCTGCGAGAAAGGGCATAGGCGGTCAGGAGCGTCAACGCCGCCGCCCGTGCATGGCGCTTCCATCCGTTGACCATCCCGCCTCGCACCTGGGGTGAAATGCCCGTGCTCGCCCGCACAGCGTCGATTTCTTTCAGGGTTCCCCCGGCCAGTAAGTCGAGGCGCAGCCGCACGTCATCACCGCCCATGGTGATCGCCACTTCGGATGGAATAAGTGCAGCGTAGATCATCCCGCAGTTATCGGACTGGTCCTCTAGCTACTTGGCAAGCGCAGCGAATTTTCCCAGAACAATATGAAAGGTTGCCGCAGTTACGGCCATGAAGCTTGGTCGACAGGCAGCCGGCCGTCAGGGTCGTAGGCGTTGAGCCGATCTTGATCGCCCAGCGCGTCGGTGTAGACCACAAGGTTTACGCCGCCCGGGTTAGCGGCCGATGGAAACAGGATTCCGCTGGCGCCTGTCTCCAAGGCTAGGTCGCCGAGCAACCAGCTGGGCGGCTCAACGCGCTCGTTAAACCACAGCCTTCGCCAGTCGCAACTCATTTCCTGCCAAATCGAATCCCAGTCAGCAGAGTATCCGTGGCGGAAGTCCACCACGGTGGTCAAGTTTACGGTGTAACTCACAATCAACCCAGGAGGCATCAGCGTGGAGAGCTGCCGATACTCCTTCAGCGCAGTTACCTCTTCCAGCGCAAGGTAAAGGGCAGGAATGCCTATGCGATTCAGGCGCCCACCATGTTGGGCGGCGCCAGCGCCGCTGGCTGGCTCTATCGCCCAACGAGGGACATGGACACGATATGCTGATTGATCTGGCAAGTTGGTAAGGATCATCCGGCCGCGCCAGCGCTAAGCGATTGGACGTAGCCCAATAGGTCATCGGCTCGCCCATCACTTACCAGCTGCTCAGGTGTCTTGAAATCGAATGCGCTTATCGGCTCATTGCGGAACCAGAACGCGGCATCCTGGAAATTGCCATTCACAGCAGCCGCGGCGCCCATGACTCGCACTGCGTCCCGTAGATAGGTCTGCAGCTTCTCGGCCCCTTGGGCACGGTTCACTGTTACGCGATGGACGTGGGCACGGGCAGCAAGCGTCTGAACGTCCATGCCCAGGGCAAGGCAAAACATCCTAGGACTGATGATCGGGCTCTTGTCATAACGTGCGCGAGCTTTCAGATCAGATATGAACTGATCGAAGGTATCGGGAGCATCATAGTCGGACGGTTCGATGATTACTTCAGCACTCATAGCCTAACCTCCCTACAGGCATGCAGCGAAATTGCTACATAAATGCATCATAGCCATACAGGTAACTTACGTCCAACCCCTCATTCCTTAATGCAGCATGATCGCCTCGCGAATAGTGCCGCTTCGCTGGCCGACTTTCCGTGAACAGCGCATGGTTGCTGGTGGTAGGCTGGTTGGGAGGCCAACAGGCAACTCTCTCAGGATCGCTCCCGATTCCCCACCAATCCTGACAGAGAGGTTTCCATGACCAACCCCAGCCGCCAGGCCACATCGCTCCGACCGGGGCAGTTCCGCCACCTGATCCGCGTTGCCGGCGTCACCGGGCGTATGCCCGAGCGTGATCAGATGCTGCTCTGGCTGACCCACACCACCGGCATCCGCGTCACTGAACTGGCGTTGCTCCGTATCGATGATGTGCTGTACCCGAGCGGGGCAATCCGTGATGAAGTCTATCTGCGGGCCGAGATCACGAAAGGCTGTCGGCCGCGCAATATCCACCTCACGCATCCGAAGTGCATCGCAGCAATCAATGCCTGGCTTGAGGTGCGTCGGTACCGGGGGTGGGGACTCTCAGGCGACAGTGCATACCGTGGCTTCCTACCTCACACCAAGCTGGTATTGACGCACAAAGGGAGAAGCTTCGAACTGGCCGTGAAGCGGCGAGAGCTTGATGCTGGCCTCAAGGAGTACCGGGCCTGTGACGCTCTCCAGCAGACCATGAGCCGCCTGTACCGCCAGGCTGGTATTCAAGCTGGGATCGAGCCACAGCGGCCGACACACGCTGGCTGCAAGGGTGCTGGCTGCCACCGGCGATGTAGAGACGGTGCAGGCCGTACTGGGCCACCAGGAGCTGGATCACACCAAGCCATACTTGACTGTCGTTCAGGAGACAATTCGGCGGGCGTTTGAGATGGCGCTTTAGAATGATGACTCCTTTCCATAGTCATCAGGTTGCTTTATCTTGGTGACTAGACGTGATGACTAGGGGTATGACCATGCATTCTGAAGAGGTATCAAAATCTCAGTTCAAGGCGCGGGCGCTGGAGTTCTTTCGCCAGGTTGAAGCGTCTGGCGAGGCGGTCATTGTGACTGACAAGGGGCGCCCCACTATCGAAGTACGCCGCTATAAGGCAGATCAGCGCTCACCTCTTGAGCGACTGCGCGGCAGCGTTATCGAGCTGGCTGATCCCTTCGAGCCAGTGGGCGAGGAAGACTGGGAGGCGCTGCGTTGATCGTCTTGGACACCCACGCCCTGCTGTGGTGGGTCAACGGTGACTCCCAGCTCTCGCAGAGCGCCCTTGAGACTATTGAGCATGAGCTTCTAGCGGATGATGGCGAAATCCTGATATCGGCAATCTCGGCGTGGGAAATTGCGCTGCTGGTCGAGAAGGAGCGCCTCACGCTATCGATGGCCATCGACGACTGGCTGGATACCGTAGAGGAGATTGAGGGGGTCCGCATTGTAGCTGTCGACGCTGCCACGGCAGTTGAGTCAACCCGGCTCCCCGGAGAGTTCCACAAAGACCCGGCAGATCGGATGATCGTGGCATTGGCCAGGCACCACAACGCTGAGCTGATCACTGCGGACGAAAAGATTACAGCCTACCGGCACGTCAAAACGATCTGGTAGCCGAACTATCGAGGAAAAGCAGAACTGTTCGGCGAGTTCTAACGTTACAGTGAGAAAAGCGGCCCCTGGCGACCATGAGTTGTCAGGGGCCGTGTCGTTTATGAGGCGTGTGACTTTGTCACATCGCGGCAAGCCTATAGGGGGCTGCGCAGGGTAGGCGATGGAATAGCCCGATACCTGTTGACGAGCCCACTATCTGCCGGGCTAGGCCGTTTTCGAGCCGCAGAGCTCCGGCGATCCATTAAGCTGGCAGTTTGCCATCACGGCCGCTCCAAGTTTCGCGGTAAGGGAACCGACCCCATGACTAAACAAGTGAAAGATACCCTCATATGGGAGGATGAAACCTTCCTCCTCGAGAAGCCTCCTGAGCTACCGAAGCATCACGACAAGATCGTGCCAGGGAGGCCCCAGAATGCCGACCCGATGGACGATTATCTCGATATCACTACGAGCACAGCCTGTCACCGCGGATACATCGCCACTTGGGAGGTCGTGGAGGGCCAGCTCTACTTGACGGGTCTCGAGGGCAGATTCCAACTCCCCGAGGGACCGGTGCTGGCAGATTGGGTTTCTGGCCGCCTGTTGGCGCCAACGAAGCCGTTGGGGGTGCACATAAACATTCGATTACCTTAGTTTATATCATGTTATTAGTGCGTAACATCATGATTTTAATAATTAAGTAATATATAACAGTTTAGGTTACGGATGTTGGATGAAATGGTTGGTGGAGCCTCCCAGCCCCACCGACCTGAAATTGTACTTATGGTCGATAGCGACGTCCTAGTTCCTAGTTCTTCTTGTGCCTGGTTGACAGCAGTAGGTCCGGCAAGGTTCTCTCCGCAATGTTGGGGTACTTGAAAAAACGGGGTGGCAAAATTGAGCGCTATCGCTCTTGTAGGGCCAAGTGCACGCCGAGAGCACAAAAGAGGCTGCCGACGATCCTGTTCTGCCACTTTGCCATCATGGGACTGTGCCTCAAGAAGGCGCCTACGTTGCCGGCGGCACAAGCATAGACGGTCGTCACAGCCGCTCCGATCGCCACGAAAAGCAAGCCCAGCACACCCAGTTGTAATGAGACACTGCCCGTCTCCGTTTGTACAAACTGGGGGAGGAAGGCCAGGAAGAACATGGCCAATTTGGGATTTAAAGCTTCACAGAGCACCCCCTGTTTGAATGCCACCCTAGGCGAAATGCGCCCCTCTGCGGGCAGCTCAAAAGAATGGGTAGGCCCCAGAATCGCTCTCAGCCCAAGGTAGATCAGGTAAGCCGCCCCCATGTATTTCATGATCGTGAAAGCGACGGCGGACGCCATCAGAATGGCCGAAACGCCAAGTACCGCTAAGACCGTGTGCAGGAAATCACCGGCTGCGATCCCCAAGCTGGTGGCGACCCCAGCGCGGGTTCCCGAGCTAACAGAGCGCGCTGTCGTCAGCAGTACGGCAGGACCAGGCAGTGCCGAAAAGCCGGCGACTATAGCCGCGTAAGTTATCAAAGCAGAAGCATCAAACAATTTTGGTCCACCTCATCAAGTGATATTCGGCTGGGGGTTGTTTCAGCCTGCTGTTGTGAAGGGGGCAACCCACTATTAGGGATTCCCTTCCATGTCCTGGTCTCTGAAAATCGACTGCAGACTCTCTGCCTGCCTATGCCGCTCCAGATCGTTCCATGCACCGCTCAACGAACGACAGCGCTACTGCACAGCCAATCAGCCCGATTCCAACCATCAGCGGGATGCGTACATCCCAATCTGTCATTGCGCCGGCAGCAGCGGTGCCGGCGGAACCAGCCGTGATCTTCATCGCCGCCACCCATAGAAAGACCTGGCCGCGCCCCTTTGTCGGCGCATACTCCGTCCGTGCTGCCAGCGTGGCGGCAAAGAAAAACGCATTGATAATTCCCGCCACCCAAAAGGTCGCGATGGCGATGAACAACGTGGGACTCACCATTACCGCAAACAACCCAGCCATGACGCACAGGGCCAACACTGACATCAAGTGGTCCGGGCTGCCTCGCAATGGCCGCAGCATGACGCCTATTGATCCGGTGAGATTCCCTATCCCATAAGCTGCCGTCATGGCCCCCGCGCTGGCGGCTGGGGTACCCATCAGGGTCGTCATGTGAACGGCGGTGATGGGCAGGGCCGCCATACTGAAGGCGACCAGCATGGTCATGTACAAGGTTCGACGCAGCGGGCCATCCTTTACCATCAGAGCGATGGTGCTCCAGGCACTCGGCACGCTCTGGACATCGCCTCCGTGCTCGGGGGCGCTGTAAGGAAGCCGCATGACCAGCCAGGCGGCACAAAAGGCCGCCACCGCCAGGCAGAAAGCGGCCAATCCCGGGGAGGCCCATGAAGAGACAGCGGCCACAATTGAGGGGCCGACCGTCCCGCCGACGCCGTAGGTGGCGACGTCCCAGCCCTGCGCGCGACGTTGGCTGTGCTGATCACTGCCGGCGATCGCCGGCAACCGGCTGCTGATACCGCCCGTCAGTAATGGGCCGCAGCAGCCTGAAATCGAGAGCAGTAAGCCGGTAAGAATAGCCGGGGTGTGGCCATAGCTAAGGACTGCCGCCGCCAAGGCGAACGAATAAAGGACACAGGCGAAAGCGATAACCTTGCGACCGTCGTCGGCCAGGTCGATGCGTCGTGCCACAAAAGGTCCAAGCAGGTGCGGCGCAGTGATGCAGGCAGCCAACAAGCCGGCCAGACTGCCGCCACCGCCTTGTGTGGTGACCAACAGTACGATGGCAACCACGGCGCCGCCATCGGCCGTGCGCGCTAATGCAGCGGCCATGACATAGCGGGCAAGACCGAACCGCCCGGTAGAGCCCCAGCTCGCTGTATTCACAGAAAAAGCTCTCCGTGCCAAGGCTCACGCCCCCACAAACTGACCCAGTGCAACGCGGCCCATCAGGCCAGCTCAAGCTCATCAAGTAGCACAGCGAGCCGTTGCCGGCCGGACCCTTCCAGTGCCTTGAGCGGAAGCGGCAGGGAGGGATGCTCTATTAGCCCTTGCAATTCCGCAGCGGCCGCGACGACACGCAGGCTACCCCCGTGCTGGCCGAACAGTGCCCACAGCGGTTGCAGTCGTTCGGATAGACGCGTGGCTTCCTGCGTATCACCAGCCTGTGCAGCGCGAGTGATGGCCAACGCCGTCTTAGGGAATAGGCCGCCGATCACTGAATACCAAGCCTCGCAACCCGCATTCAGCCCCGTTGCAGCGAAGGCATCACCGCTGACGCCGAGCGTCACGTGTGGTGGAATCAGGGCGCGCAGACGCTCGACATGCGCCTTGGCGGCTTCGGGGTCCGCCGGAACACCGGGAATCTTGATGGAACGCACGTTGGGTAGCTGGGCGATACGCCCATACAGGTCGTCACTGAACTCAAAATGTGTTGTGCCAGGGTTGTCGTACACACATAGCGGAACGGATAGGGAGCGGTTCACGGTCTCATAGAGATCGAAGACTTCATCGGTGGATAGTTTCTGGTACGACATTGGGGCCAGCAGCACCGCGCTCGCACCCGCTTTCTGCGCATCTTCGGCCAGGGCTAACACATCACGCGTGCGCAAAGCGCCGATGCCGACAATCACTGGCACGTTGCCAGCATGCTTCACTGCCAGTTGCGCGACACGCGCACGTTCGGCTCGCGTAAGGTAGGCATAGTTGCCGGTCGATCCCAGGGCACCGATGGAATCAACGCTGGCCTCAGCCAGACGCTCGACCAGTCCGGCAAACGCCGCTTCGTCAATGCCGCTCTCGTTCATGGGGGTCAAAGGAAATGCGCTGAGGCCGGAAAACATGGTCGATTGTCCTTATGTCGATATAAGTGAAAAGGCCGCTATGTTTCTTTCGTTAGGCCTACGGTAACATTGTCACAGACTACATATACATTGTCATAGGACAAAATTGAAGATAACCGGTAAGACTTCTCTGGAAATTTCCGACTGTATCCGTGCAATGGTGCAGAAAGGTGACCTGCTGCCCAACGACTCGCTGCCGCCTGTCCGTGAGCTGGCGGCCACACTCGATGTGAACCGCAATACGGTCGCGGCGGCCTACCAGCGTCTGGCGAAAGCGGGCATCGCCGTCACGCAGGGACGCCTGGGCACGACCATCTGCTCGCCGCCCCAGGCAGGCGAGCAGGAAGGATTGAGTCCCGAAACAGCATTGGTCGATCTCGCCCACGGAAACCCCAATCCGCAATGGTTACCCGAGCTGAAGGGGCTACTGGCCGAATGCTTGCCTAAGCCGTTTCTGTATGGTGAGGACACGATCCTTCCCGAACTTCGCCAATGGGGGCTTGATTGGCTTAAGCCGGATTGCCCGTCCCATCACGAGCTGGAGCTGACGCATGGCGCTGTCGACGCCATTGAACGCCTGGCGGTTGCGCATCTAGTGCCCGGCGACCAAGTGGCCGTGGAAGACCCTTGCTTTCTAGGCACCATCAATGCGCTGCGCTTGGCAGGTATCCAGACCGTGGGCGTCGAAATCGACGACGCGGGTATGCGCCCGAAGGCATTAGAGGAGGCCTTGGATAAGGGCGTGCGGGCGGTACTGATCACGCCGCGTGCTCACAATCCGACGGGATGCAGCCTGTCCAAGCATCGCGCAGACGCTTTGAAACGGGTTCTCGCAGCGCATCCGAATGTGTTGGTCATCGTCGATGACCACTTTGCTCTGCTGGCCGAGACGCCGTATCACTCCATCATCCCGACCACCACATCCCGTTGGGCGCTGATACGCTCTGTCTCCAAAGGCTTGGGGCCGGATCTACG
This sequence comes from Modicisalibacter luteus DSM 23508, assembly GCF_000378505.1. Taxonomy (GTDB): domain Bacteria; phylum Pseudomonadota; class Gammaproteobacteria; order Pseudomonadales; family Halomonadaceae; genus Modicisalibacter; species Modicisalibacter luteus. Next base: position 32,260 of record NZ_KB900005.1, read on the forward strand.
CCTTGCCTTCTTGGCCTGCGATTCGGCAACGGCGGATCGGCTGCGAACCCGGCTAGCCCCTGGAATGACCTGGGTGAGTCACATTCTTCAGGCGATCGTTAGCGCCTGCTTGACGTCAAAGGATGTGCGGAAACGACTCGAAAAAACGTGCAGCGAGTACGCACGACGCCGCGACGAGTTGAGTACGGCCTTACAAGCTCAGGGAATTGACGTACTGCCTGCCTCGGGCGGATTCAATTTATGGGTGCCGCTGCCCCAGGACGCGAAGGATGTGGCCTACGCCCTCGCCAAGAAAGGCTGGCTGGTTCGGCTGGGCAGCGCTTTCGAAGTGCAAGGCTCTGTTGAGGCAATCAGGATCACGGTGTCCACGTTACAGGATGGCCAGGCGAAACGCTTTTCGGAGGATCTTAAATCGTGCCTTGCACGTAAGCCATGACGGGAGGCAAGCAGGGCCTATCAGCACTGGCAGTTAGAAATGCCCGTTGCGGGGAGCCACATCACACGGTGCGATCCTGATGCACCGGAGCAATTTACGTTTAGGTGGTCTCAGACAATCAAATGTTCCAGTGGAAAAGTAATTTGGCACTTTACTCTAGTAAGCTCGCATCAGCTAGGTAATCCGGATACCCAAAAAGAGTAGAAAAGGAGCAACGGGCTGGTCGTGTCAGCTCGCTTGGCCTAGCGTTTTTTTATGGACATATGGGGGCGGAATGTCCACACATTATCCGTGTCCATACGGACAATTATAGAAACACCCGCAAAGTCAGTAAGGCGCCGGTTGCAGGCTGTATCCATATCAGCGTCACTAACGACTACCTGGGGGCAGAGATCACCAAGGGCTGCCGGGCACGGAATGTCCACTTAACGCATCCTAAGTGCATCGCAGCGATCGATGCCTGGCTCAACGTTCGCAGGCGCCGTGGCTGGGGACTGTCCAGAGATGGCAGTTGCCGGGGCTTCCTGCCTCACACAAAATTGGTGCTAATTCACAAATTCCGGTGCTCCCTTAACGGTTAGAATTGTTTTATCGCGGCTAAATCAAACGTTTACTGAATTTACCTTTTTAGCGATTTCCCATCTTGCAGATTTAGTACTACAGCCCTAACTGCTGTGAAGCGGTTTCCATGCCTCGCCATACCAGGCAAGCCAGTAACTTCCTGAGCCCGCATGCCGATCTACCATGAAACCTCGAGGGTACGGTAGTGCTTCAGCGGTGAGAGCACTTCAAGCCGTGAATTATGGAAGGCTCGAAACTCGAGCATGAAAGCCGAAGCCATCTTTAGTAGGCTGAAGTTACTAAATGTGACATGCGGGATTCCTGCGTAGCCAAATGGCGACTCCGGCAGCCCCATAGCCGAGAAGGCGGCACATTTGATACTGCCGGGTGGTAGCGTGCTAGCAGATAGGGAAATCCATACTGGATCGGGTTCCGGTCAGTAGAACACCCGTGGATGAGAGCTTGCCACCGGTAGATATCGACCCAAAGCGGACATTCCATTGGAATGAAGGTGCAATCTGGGATTTCAGGAATGGCTTGAGTAAAGAAGAGAAAGAGTAAAGACAATGGAGGAGGGGCTGAATACAAAGCCTAGTAAAATTTTAGACAACCAACACTTAATGAAGGATTTACCGATGGCAAAATTGGCTGGGATGCTTTTATTGGTAAGCACACAAGAAGAATTGCATTTGCAGCAGCTGTTTCCACGAGCTTGCCGAAGGGGCGAGAACTTGACAAAAATGGCAGAAGGCTTCCAACACCCTACAGCTTATTTACGGAGTGGTGCAAAGCATATTTAACCGGAGAGTGGGCAACAACAAAGGTTAGCGGTGGTTTTCTCTTATGTATTTCTACAAATGAAGACGCTAGGGCTATACAGGACGAGTTCAAAATAATAGGGCAAGCCAAGCATACACCAGCTGGAAAGGATACCTACCCAATAGGCTATAGAGATTCACAGTATGCAGCACTTGCGGGCGATCTCGGGTACGTTCTGTGAAAGTTCCTAACAAGCCCAGCCACGGCGACGGCTTTTCCGTTGTGGCTTCGCCTTCACTACAAAGCCGCGCGTGCTGGCGGCATTATATCAGGATTGCCTGAACGTCCCCTTCTGGCCGAAAGCCGTTGTTTCAGGCGTCAGCGTGTGTAGCCGGATGCTCGCTGCGATCGGTTTAAAGGCTATTCCATCGCGTGGTGGGCAAATCTCTAGGAGAAACCTCTCTTCACTGTAAGAGCGCCGGCCAAATGGTCGGTTTTTTGGTTTCGGTCGACCCAGTTTCCCGTGTTGCCATATTCTTGTCATGCCTTGGGGGCATATATGTTATTTTGTATATATGGATATGGAGATATGAGATGGCCAAGCAACGTATTCTCTTTCTATGCAATGCCAACTCTGCACGCTCTCTCATGGGCGAAGCATTGCTTCGGCATCTGGCAGGTGATCGCTATGACGCCTTCAGTGCAGGCGTGGAGCCGGATGCCCCCAAGCAGGCAGCACTCGATGCTCTTGCTCAGGTAGGCATCGATACCACGGGGCTCGCGAGTGAGCCACTAGAAGCCTATGCCGATCAATATTTCGATGCGGTGATCATCCTCTGTGAGAAAGCCCAGCAGCGCTGTCGCGAATGGCAGGGCAAGACTGAGGAACTGCTGTTTTGGGATATACGGGATCCGCGAGTGATTAACCGTGACAATGCGTACCAGCAGACGTTGCAAGAGATCCGTACACGACTGCAACTCTGGTTGGATGTGAGATCACGAGACGACATTGAAAGGTGAACCATTGGCAACACTGATGCCCACGCAATTGTTCAAGTGCCTTAGCGATGAAACCCGCCTAGCGCTGATGCTGCTCATTCACGCGGAAGGTGAGCTTTGTGTTTGTGAGATGACGCACGCGCTGGACCAGTCCCAGCCCAAGATATCCCGGCACTTGGCCCAGTTGCGTGCGTGTGAGCTTCTTCAGGACCGTCGCCAAGGATAGTGGTCTATTACCGCTTGATGCCGAGTCTACCGGATTGGGCACTGGGTGGGCTTAACGCAGCGGCGGTAGGGGCTTCCCTGCAACTGGCCGCCTTGCGCGAGCGGCTTGCCTCCATAGGCAACCGTCCGACTCGCCAAGCTGAGTGCTGCTAACTCGGTTTCGGAGAAACGACACCAAAACACGGCAGGAGAGCCTTATGACACTTCGTATTGGCATCAACGGTTTCGGTCGCATCGGGCGTCTTGCACTGCGCAGCCTTTGGCCTTATCGCGAAAAGGCATCGTTGGAGATCGTGCGCATCAACGATCCAGGCGGTAGCACTGAAACCTTCGCCCATCTGCTTGAGTTCGACTCGGTGCATGGCCACTGGGCACCGGGGGCGGGCATCACTGCCGGTAACGAAGCCATCACGGTCGATGGCATTACGATCCCCTTCAGCGGCAATCGTGTACTCGCCGATAGTGACTGGGCACAGTGCGATGTGGTGATCGAAGCCTCCGGTGTGATGAAAACAGCCGACTGATTGCAGGCCTATCTCGATCAGGGCGTGGCTCGCGTCGTGGTCACGGCCCCGCTCAAGGATGAAGGCGTACTCAACGTGGTAATGGGCGTCAACGACGATGCCTACAATCCCGATAAACACCGTATCGTCACGGCGGCGAGCTGCACTACCAACTGCCTGGCACCGGTAGTCAAGGTCATCCATGAAAACTTCGGGATCCGCCATGGCTCGATGACGACCGTGCATGACCTCACCAATACACAGTCGATTCTCGACTCTCCGCATAAAGACTTGCGCCGCGCTCGGGCCAGCGGTATGAGCCTGATACCGACCACCACCGGTTCGGCCAAGGCGATCACCGCCATTTTTCCGGAGTTGACCGGCAAGCTGAATGGCCATGCCATTCGTGTGCCGTTGGCCAATGCTTCGCTAACTGACATGGTATTCGAAGTCGAGCGCGAAACCTCCGTCGAGGAAGTCAACGGCGTGCTTGAAAAGGCGGCTCAGGGGCCGCTGGCTGGTATTCTCGGTTTCGAAACGCGTCCGTTAGTATCCATCGACTACCGCACCGACCCTCGCAGTTCCATCGTCGATGCGCTCTCGACGCTGGTCGTCAATGGCACCCATGTAAAAATCTATGCCTGGTACGACAACGAATGGGGCTACGCCAACCGGGCGGTAGAACTGGCTATCAAGATAGGGCGAGGTTAACGGGAGTCAGGCATGTTATTACCCGAGCGACTGCGTGCCCTACCGCTCGAAGTGCGCCAATATTTGCTGGTGACTGGCAACTACTGGGCCTTCACCCTGACCGACGGCGCGCTACGCATGCTGGTGGTGCTGCACTTCCACCAGTTGGGCTATTCGCCGCTGGAAGTGGCGATGCTCTTCCTGTTCTACGAGGCCTTCGGCGTGGTCACCAACTTCGTCGGGGGCTGGTTGGGCGCGCGACTGGGACTCAACCGCACCATGAACGTAGGCTTGGGGCTGCAGATCGTCGCGCTGGGCATGCTGCTGGTGCCGACCGCGGCATTGACGGTACCCTGGGTCATGTCGGCCCAGGCGCTTTCGGGGATCGCTAAAGATCTCAATAAGATGAGTGCCAAGAGCGCGGTCAAGGTCTTGGTGCCCAAGAACAATGTCAATGCCCAGGGCGCGCTGTATCGCTGGGTGGCGATACTCACTGGCTCGAAGAATGCGCTCAAGGGAGCCGGGTTCTTCGTCGGTGGCTTGCTGCTGACGCTGATCGGTTTTCGCGCTTCCATCCTGGTCATGCTAGGTATGCTGGTGGCCGTACTGGCCCTGTCGCTGTGGCGGCTACGCGCCGACCTAGGACGAACTAAGGCTAAGCCCAAGTTTCGTGAAGTCTTCTCCTCGTCACGTGCGGTCAATGTCCTGGCCGCAGCGCGGCTGTGCCTGTTCGCCTCGCGCGACGTGTGGTTCGTGGTGGCATTGCCGGTATTTCTCTACGACCTGCATGGCTGGGATCACTGGGCAGTGGGTACGATGCTGGCCGCCTGGGTAGTCGGCTATGGCGGTGTCCAGACCCAGGCCCCTCATATCACCCGTCTATTTCACGGCAGCGCACGGGGCATTACCGCCGGCTGGGCACTGGCACTGACTGCCGTGCCAGCCGTCCTGGCGCTTCTCCCGCTCGATGCTGCCGTGGCCTGGCTGGTAGCGGGACTACTAGCCTTCGGTGTGGTCTTCGCTGTCAACTCCAGTTGGCATAGCTATCTGATCGTGCGTTTCGCGCGGGAAGAGGGCGTATCGATGGACGTCGGCTTCTATTACATGGCCAATGCCATGGGTCGGCTGCTCGGCACGGTGCTGTCGGGCTGGCTTTACCAGGCGCAGGGCCTGGCGGCGTGTCTGTGGGTCTCGGCAGGGCTAGTGCTGTTGAGCGCGATTATGGCGCTAGGGTTGCCGGCGGAGCGGGTAAAAGCTGAAAGCGATAAGTACGCTTCGGGAAAGTAATACAACCTATACCTCAGGGTAGGCGCTATCTCATGCGTATATCTCATAGTTTGGCCAATGCGTTGACACGTTCTCTACGATAATTGCTATCGAAAATCGATATCGGCTTTCGATAAGGAATGTTTTGGAACATCAAGAGCTGCTGGCGGGCCTGATCCGCCTACATGTCCTGCATCATGCCGCAGAGCATGAAATCTATGGCCAATGGATGATCGATGGGTTGGCACACCACGGTTATCGGCTGAGTCCCGGGACCCTCTACCCCATGCTGCACAGTCTGGAGCGCAAGGGATATCTCGTTTCTCGCGAAGAGCGGAAAGGAAGCTCACGGCGCAAGCTCTACCGGGCGACCGACAAGGGCCGCGAGGGGCTGGCCGTGGCCAAGAGACAACTCCGAGAATTCACGGGGGAAGCCATGCAAGACAACATCGAGAAGGAATAGGAACCATGACACAGCAAGCTGTGACGGCAGGGCGCGTCCGCGAAGTTTTCAGGGCTTTTCTCCTGCTCGGCCTGACGTCCTTCGGAGGTCCTATTGCACACCTAGGCTATTTCCGCACAGAGTTCGTAGCGCGTCGTAAATGGCTGACAGAACAAGCCTATGCGGATTTGGTGGCCCTTTGTCAGTTCCTGCCGGGCCCTGCCAGCAGCCAGGTGGGATTTGCCTTGGGCCTCATGCGTGGCGGGCCTTGGGGCGCCGCTGCCGCCTGGCTAGCCTTTACCCTACCTTCTGCGATGATTCTTGTGTTGTTTGCCTATGGCGCTTTCCTGATGGAAGGGGCCATAGGCAGCGGCATTATTCATGGCCTCAAGCTAGTGGCCGTCGCAATCGTTGCCAATGCCGTTTGGGGGATGGCCAGGAATCTATGTCCCGATCGTCAGCGAGCCACCATTGCGCTTGCGGCTGTGCTGATCGTGGTGCTGTTCAGTGGTCCTTTGGGACAGGTTGCAGCTATTGTGGCAGGAGGGCTGGCTGGCATATGGTACTGTCGTGGCCAAGCCTCTTTCCCGGATAGCCATTTGAATTTTTCCGTTTCGCGCAAGGCTGGCGGTGTCGCCTTTCTCCTATTCCTCATCTTTCTAGTTGGGCTGCCCTTTATGACATGGGCGACAGGCAGCCAGACGCTGGATGTTATCGATGCCTTCTATCGTGCCGGCGCCTTGGTGTTCGGAGGGGGGCATGTCGTACTGCCTCTCCTAGAGGCCGAAGTGGTTCAGCCTGGTTGGGTCACTTCAGATGAGTTTCTGACAGGCTATGGCGCGGCTCAAGCGGTGCCTGGTCCGCTTTTCACTTTCTCCGCATATCTGGGAGCTATCTTGGAGCCCGAGCCCAATGGGCTAGTAGGAGCGGGGCTTGCATTATTAGCGATATTTGTGCCGGGTTTTCTGTTGCTGATCGCGATATTGCCGTTCTGGGGAGCGTTTCGTCAGTATGCGACTGCCCAGGCCGTCATGCGTGGCGCCAATGCGGCTGTCGTAGGCATTCTGGGCGCAGCGCTTTATGAGCCCGTATGGACGAGTGCCGTGTTGGGGGCCCATGACTTTGCCATGGCCCTTACCGGGTTCGTTTTGCTCACGGCATGGAAAATTCCGCCCTGGCTCGTGGTGATTATCGTGGGGCTCGGCGGTCTAAGCGTCAGCCTGCTTCTCTAAGCGGGACGAGGGCGAGAGAAGCGATTGACCACGCCTAGTAGGGCTAAAGGCCTAACCTTTACGAGACGAGAGACATTTCGCCATGAGCGGTGACAATTTAAGCCTGGCTTATGCATTGCGTGGTCTGCCTGACCGTCTGCCGGCAGGACGCCCTACATTGAACGATATTCTGAGCGCACTGGTGACTGTGGGCTTGCGCTCATTTTGTTGATTTTTTCGATCCCAGCCATTATCCCGACGCCAGGTATCCCTGCTGGTATGATATTCGGCTCGGCGCTTGCGCTGATCGGCGGACAGATGGTGATCGGCGCGAAGCGTGTCCGCTTGCCGTCTTTCATAGCTCAGCGGCGTGTCGGGCAAGACGTGCTGCGCAAAGTCTTCCAGCGCGCTACGCCATTTATAAAAAAACTAGAACGCCGCCTGAATATTCGTCTGGCCGGGATGATGTCCCCCTTAGCCATACGAGTTATCGGGGAGTTATTGTTGTCATGGCGGTGCTGGTTGCCTTGCCCATCCCATTTGGGAATACCTTGCCTGGCTTGGCGGTTCTGGCTCTACCGCTAGGCCTCGCGAGGCAGGATGGAATTGCAGTACTCGTTGGCTTGAGCCTTGAGCCTTGAGGTGCTGGCTTGCGGTGTCTCTGTGGCACTAGTACACGGCAGTCTGTGGCTGTTTGATACTGGTCTACGCGTGGCATGAATAAGCGAGCTTGCAGCGATTGATTTGTATCAATCGATGTAGCCGTCCCAAGAATCCTATCTTGGTAGATGTTGGTTCTTCATGCTGCTTGGCGACTTTGCGCTCGGTAGGTGAGTAGCCTGCCGAGCACTAGTGGATCTATTTAGCGCGACGTTATCGCCGGTAGCCAGAACGCCAGCGTAACGAGCGTGGCCAGCAGCACCGGGGGCGTCATCACTAGCCCGACCTTCATGTATTACCCCCAACTGATGCGATACCCCATGCCAGCCAGCACGTGCAGCCAGAGGAGTGTGGCGAGGCTGCCAATGGGCGTGAACCTGGGCCCCAGATCATTCCGATGACATTGGCGTAGACCATGTGCTTCTGTGTCAGTCTAGCTACAGTGCGTGGGTGATCGATCGCCGATTTACCGACCAAGGTCGAGGGCGTGCTGTTTCATCAGCGAGGCAAAAGTGACCCTGACGGCGCTGAGTGTCCGCTTTTGGCCGAAAGCTGCTGTCTGGCTGGCCATCGAGCGGTTAGTTTGTTCGAGGGCTTTTACAGTATCCGGACGCTTAGTGACGGCTTGGAGCTGACCTAGGCCATCTGTGAAGATGTCCGGTACCAGATAAACTAAGTGGTGTAGGACAACTTCTCTCAGAGCTGGGCTGGGATCGGTCCTGGCCAGCTCCTCGGCGGGTTTCCCTTCTGGATTCCCTGCTGGGTCAGGCTGCGCACTTGACCGCCGGGTGGGGCCCCACTCAGCCAAATATGATGAACTTCCAAGCGACTCACGGTCGTCCCCGACCCAGACGCATCACGGGCCCAGTTGACCAGCCCGCGACGGTTCGAGCGGTATAGCCCGTATACGTTGATTAATGATATCGGGGCAAGACGATGGCACTGTGGCCGATGCACACGTTATGACCGATCGTGACGCGATCCTTGGAACGCCAGACGAAAGCGCTATCATCGACGTCCTGGCTGGTATCGCTGAACCCGAATTTGCCGGGCCGGTAGGTGAAGTGGTGCAGAGTCGGCCGCCACCAAGGATGATTGCTGGGATTGATCCTGACGCTGGCGGCGATTGAGGTAAACTTGCCAATACCGGAATACATCACATCGCAATCACGCTCGATATAACTGTAACTGCCTACATCGCTATGGTTGAGCACACAGCGGTCGCCAATTTCCGTCCATTTCCCTAAATGAGTCGCATGCAGGCGCACTGTCGAGGCCACTATAGGGCTGGGTGCAAGCACTTCTGAAGCGGGCTGGGTCGACACGTTATTTCCTTGTGTTCAGAGCCGGGTGGTCAAAGTTCGAATTCCCGACCATCTGCTGCCAATGACACGTTGGGCGGTAAGCACAGTGGGTTGTGCATGGCATAAGCGTCGAGTTCGTGGCTGAGATGGGTCAGCCAGGCCTGGTCAGGGGCCAGGCGCTCAATGATGGACAAGGCCATGTCGAGGTTGTTGTGGTTGCGTGGCTCGCGATGGGTGGCGGGGTGAGTGGCGTCGAGGATCACCACACTGGGCTGCCACTGGCGCAGAAAGCGCTCGGTGTCGGCGGGCAGGCCGAGCGTATCGGTCAGATAGGCCAGCTTCGTACCGAGCCCGGCGATGCAGTAGCCCAGCGTGGGCTTGCTGTGGTTGAGGGGGACCGGAATGACTTCCAGGCCATTCAGGGCTAATGGCCGGAACGGTTTGAGCCCAGGCTGGAAGGCCAGCACGCCGGCATTCTTGTGGAGATCGGCACATCCTTGGGCATCCTTGGGGCCATAGACCGGTATCGGTTCGCCCGCCCCCCAGCGTAGATGGAAAAGCCCCTGGACGTGATCGGCATGGTAGTGCGTTAGCAGGATGGCCGCGGGACGCTCGCGCTCGCAACTCTCCGCGAGGTCCATGCGTCCGGCATCCAGCAGAATGCGGGCCCCGTCGACACGGACCTCGGCACAGCATGGTCCGCGTCGATGACAGTTCAACACACGGGCACGCTGGCAGGCGGGACAGCTGCAACCGAATCTCGGCACCTGTGCGCTATCGCCGGTGCCAACGAATCGAAACCTCATGATGTGCATTCCGACACGAGCAAGGCCTGCAACGTGGCAACGGCATGATGTAGTTCGCGACTGTTATCGATGTGGGCAACCCCGTCGAGTGTCGCTTCCAATTGTTGGTGACGGTGCAAGCGTGACTCGATCTCTTCCCGCGTCTCCCTGCCGCGCCGGATCAGACGCTCCCGTAGCACTGAAGGCTTCGCAGTCACCTGCACTGGCAGTAACCGGTCCTGGAAACGCTCACGTGCCGTGGCCAGGGCACGGCGACTACCGTTAACGATTACCACCTGATCGCGCTCCAGCCAGGCCGAGATCTCGATGCCCAGGCCATAATCGAGACCATGCGCGTGCCAGTCGAGGCAGAACAGACCCAGGCGCCGCCGCCAGGCAAACTCCACTTCTGATAGGCCCACGCAGTTCTCGCTCGTGCCGCTGGGCCGCGTGATATAACGGTGGGCCACCAGCCATTGGGGATGATGCTGACGCACTGCACCGAGCAAGGTGTCCTTGCCGACGCCGCTGCCGCCCATCAGGTAAACGAGTCGGCCCATGATCAGTGCACCTGCCTTCCTTGGGACCACACCCGTTGCACCATCGGATGGTCGTCGACTAGGCGTACGCGCAACAGGTCGGCACGCAACCCCGAGGCGAGACGACCTCTGTCGTTTAGGCCCACGGCCTCGGCCGGTTGGCGAGATGCCGTAGCTACCGCTTGCGGCAGGGTATAGCCGCCTTCCATCTGTGCGATCCTGAAGACGGCATCGAGCAGGGCTGCCGGATAATAATCGGAGGATAGAATATCGAGCACGCCCCGCTCGACCAACGCCGCCGCCGCGATATTGCCTGAGTGCGAGCCGCCGCGGACCACGTTGGGAGCGCCCATCATCACTGCCATACCGGCGCGATGCGAGGCCTCGGCGGCCTCACTCGTAGTAGGAAACTCGGCAACTCGCGTCCCGTACTCTCGGCTCTCGGCGACGTGCTCCAGGGTGGCGTCGTCGTGACTGGCCAGCGCCAGCCCCCGCTTGTGGCATTCGGCAGCGATGGCCTGGCGGTATTGAGCACTGTAACGGGCACTATTCGCGAGCTGTTCCGCGACAAATACTTCGAGTTCGGCGTCGTTGAGGCCGTACTTGCCCTGATAGTAGGTACGATAGGCCTCAAACGAGGCGAACTGGCGCTGGCCGGGGGCATGATCCATTAGGGACACCAGGCCGAGGAGCGGCAGGTCAGCCAAATCTTGGAAGCGCTGTAATGTCTCGGGCTGGCTGACTTCGCAGCGTAGGTGCAGACGATGGTCGACCCGGGCTAGCCCATCGGCGACGATGTCGCCGATGGCCGCACACATCTCATGCAGCGCCAGATGACGCATGCTGTCCTTGTGGACGTCGCCGATCGATACGGCGTCAAACACCGTAGTAATGCCGCTGGCCGCCATCTGCGCATCGTGGGCGAGCGCCGCTTGGCGGCCGGGCCAGGCGACCTTGGGACGGGGCTGGAAATACTTTTCCATATTATCGGTATGCAACTCGACCAAACCGGGCAACAAATAATCGTTGTCACAGTCGATTGCTGGCGGCAGCTGGCTGGGGGCGGTATCAATGTCGGCGATCAAGCCGTCACGGATCACCAGGCTGCCTGATATCACCTCGTCGTCGAGTACCAGCCGTGCATGGGTAAGAATCTGTTCGCTCATGAGGGCTGCCCCGGGAAATGCGTGGTCTTGGCCATCAGATGGTCGTCGAGTGGTAGTAGGCGATCCGCAACCTGGCTGCGCACATCTTCATCATGAAAAATGCCGAGCATGGCGGTGCCACGTGCCTTGGCTTCATGAATCAGCGCAACTACCTCGGCGCGGTTGGCAGCATCGAGCGAGGCTGTGGGCTCATCGAGCAACAGCAAAGGATGCTCGCCAATAAAGCCTCGGGCGATATTGACGCGCTGCTGCTCGCCGCCGGAGAAAGTGCCTGGCGGTAGCTGCCACAACCGCTCCGGCAGGTTGAGACGGGACAGTAGCGTCTCGGCCTTCGTGCGGGCATCCCAAGCATCGGCGCCACGTGCCAGTAACGGTTCCATTACCACCTCGACGGCACTGACCCGGGGTACCACGCGCAGGAACTGGCTGACGTAGCCGATCACGTCGCGGCGTAGGGGATGCCAGGCATGAGCGGGCAGATCGGTCAGTTCCAGCGGCCCGTCGCTGAAGTGCAGGCGGATACTGCCGCGCCGGGCAAGGTAATTGCCGTAGAGCATCTTAAGCAGCGTGCTCTTGCCGATGCCGCTGCGCCCGGCCAGCACCAGGCATTCGCCGGCACGCAGTTCGAGCGACAGGTCATGCATGACTTCCAGTGCGGTGCCGCCTTGGCCATGCAGTACGAAGCCCTTGTGCAGATTCTCGACAGTGAGTAAGGCATTCATGGTCTGGCTCCTTAAGGGGTCAGCACCGACGACACCAGCAACTGCGTATAGGCGTGCTGCGGGTCGTCGAGAATCTGATCGGTCAGGCCGGCTTCCACCACCCGGCTACGGCGCATCACCAGCAAGCGGTGTGAGAGCAGGCGTGCCACGGCGAGGTCGTGGGTAACGAGTACGACCGACAGGCCGAGCTGGCGCACCAAAGTGCGGATCATGTCGAGCAGGCGCGCCTGTACGGACACGTCGAGCCCGCCAGTAGGCTCGTCCATGAATACCAGCCGCGGCCGAGTCACTAGGGTGCGAGCGATCTGCAAACGCTGCTGCATGCCGCCGGAGAAAGTTCGCGGTGCATCATCGATGCGCCCGGGATCGAGCTCCACCTGCCCCATCCAGTCCTGGCCAGCGGCGCGTAACTGACCGTAATGACGCTGGCCCAGTGCCATCAGACGCTCGCCGATGTTGGCGCCGGCGGACACACCCATGCGCAGGCCATCACGCGGGTTCTGATGGATCAGCCCCCACTCCAGGCGTAGCAGTGCGCGGCGGCGTGCTTCACTGATGGCATAAAGATCCAGCGTGTCGTCGTTTGCAGAATGGTAAGCCACGTGGCCGGCATCGGGTGCCTCCAGGCCGGCCAGCACCCGCAACAGCGTCGACTTGCCGGAGCCGGACTCGCCGACGATGCCCAGCACCTCGCCGGCATGTAGGCGAAAGTTGATCTCCTGGCAGCCCTTGTCAGGTCCATAGAGGCGGCTGACGTTATGTACATCCAGCAGGGCGGGACGTTCCAGGTCGGGTCTAGGAAGGACGGAACGATTCATGCCACCTCCCCGCGGCGTGTCATGCAGTAATCGGTATCGGAACAGACAAACATGCGGTTGCCGGCGTCGTCGGTAATGACTTCGTCGAGGTAGCTGGTCTCGCTGCCACACAGTGCGCAGCATTCATCCCAGGCCTGGATCTCGAAGGGGTGGTCCTCGAAATCGAGACTCTCCACCCGGGTATAGGGCGGAATGGCGTAGAGGCGTTTCTCTCGGCCTGCGCCGAACAGCATCAGGGCCTCATTCATGTGCAGCTTGGGATTGTCGAACTTAGGGATAGGCGAAGGATCCATCACATAGCGATCGTCAACCTTGACCGGGTAGGCATAAGTGGTGGCGATATGGCCGTAGCGGGCAATGTCCTCGTAGAGCTTGACGTGCATCACGCCGTACTCCTCCAGGGCATGCATGAGCCGGGTCTCCTGTTCGCTGGGCTCGATGAAGCGCAGCGGCTCGGGTATCGGTACCTGGAAGACCAGGATCTGGCCATGGCTGAGCGCGGCTTCGGGGATTCGGTGACGAGTCTGGATGACGCTGGCCGAGGTCGTCGCCGTAGTGGTTTCGACCCCGGCGACCCGCTGGAAGAAGGCGCGGATACTGACTGCATTGGTGGTGTCGTCGGCACCTTGGTCGATCACCTTGAGCACGTCATCGCTGCCCAGGATGCTGGCTGTGAGCTGCATGCCGCCGGTTCCCCAGCCATAGGGCATGGGCATCTCGCGGCCGCCGAAAGGCACTTGGTAGCCGGGAATCGCCACCGCCTTGAGCAGCGCACGGCGGATCATGCGCTTCGTTTGTTCGTCCAGATAGGCGAAGTTATATCCGTTCACTAGATGACCTCCTCGTCGGATGCCGCTTTCTGGCTTGCCGCATGGGCACGGCGCAGCCGGCGCAACAGCTCCAGTTCGGATTGGAAATCGACGTAGTGCGGCAGCTTGAGATGCGAGACGAAGCCTGAGGCCTCCACGCTGTCGGCGTGAGCTAGAACAAATTCGGCCTGTTGGGCCGGGCTATTGACCGGTTCGCCGAGCTCTTCGGCACGCAGGGCGCGATCGACCAGCGCCATGGCCATGGTCTTGCGTTCGTTGTGGCCAAAGGACAGTCCATAGCCGCGCGTAAACTGGGGCGCGACCTCACGCGAGCCACCGAACTGGTTGATCATCTGACATTCGCTCACAGGGATTTCACCGATGCAGATGCGCTCGCCGAATTCCTCTACGAAAATCTCGACCTCCACCTGGCCGATACGAATCTCGCCGGCGAAGGGATGGTTGCGCCCATAGCCGCGTTGAGTGGAGTAAGCCAGCGAGAGCAGATACCCTTCGTCGCCACGCGCCAACATCTGCAGGCGCGCGGCGCGATCGACGGGATAGTCCGGCGGGTCGCGGGTGATATCGTAGGGCTCGCTGCCATCATCGGCCTCGCGCTCGATCAACCCTTCGGCATTGAGCAGTTCGAGGATCTGCGGGCAACTCTCCAGCGCCTGTTCGGCACGGGCTGGCGTGGGTATTTCTCCCTCTGCCAACTGCATGAAATCCAGTAGACGGTGAGTGTAGTCATACGTCGGGCCGAGAATCTGACCGCCTGGAATGTCCTTGTAGGTGGCGCTGATCCGACGCTCGATGCGCATAGCGCTGGTATCGACCGGTTCACTCACCGCCAGCCGCGGCAGAGTGGTGCGGTAGGCACGTAGCAGGAACACCGCTTCAATCGTGTCGCCACTAGCCTGCTTGAGCGCGAGCGCAGCGAGCTCAGGGTCGAACAGCGAGGCCTCGCTCATCACGCGATCGACTGCCAGGCGCAGCTGTTCCTGAATCTGCTCGACCGACAGCTCGGCTAGCTCACGATCGCCACGCCGGCGATCGCCCAATAATTGATGGGCGTTGGCAATCGCCTGTTCGCCGCCTTTCACTGCGACATACATGAACGATCCTCCTTCAGGCACTTTTCGATCCGGCTGCTACGGGGAATGGCAGTCAGCCGAGCGTCGCAGGCCAGCAGGGCATCGAGGCCACGGGGAAACTGGGTGTGATTGCGAGCCAGGCATCCCATCAGAGCCTCTCCATCGCCAACATCGAGCCAGCGTCGTTCTGGAATGCCCGGGCCGCTGATTTGCCAAGGGCCTTGGTCGTTCAAGCTGTCGAGTGAAACCAGCAGGGTCGTGCTGCGGTCGGGATACTCGTCGCTACCGGTGGCGAAGGCGATTTCGGTGTGCAGCGTGGTGGGAGTCACCACGGCGAAATCGGCGCTTGCCGGGTCATCGGCCAGACGGCAGCCGGTATGGAAGGAGAGCGCTTCGCGCAGCGCCGGCGTGTCGAGTTCGCGGGCGATCCAGACGCGCGTATCGAGATCGCACAGCGTCAGCAGGGCGCCCCACAGTGCGGCGCCGATCGGGGCCACTTCCGGCGGAGCGTCGAGGTCCAGGTTATGCAGCGTACCGGGTTCCGACATCGCCTGGAGAATCTGGCGGAACAGCCGCTGGCTGTCGTGTACGGGATCGGTCAGGCCGGGCCAGAGCATGCTCATTCCCCTCTTACCATGGTGAAGAAATCCACGCGGGTAGCCGCGGCGGTGCGCGAGGCTTCGGCGTTGCGAGTGGCGAGCTCGTCGGCGAGCGGTGCAATAAGCTCGGCGTCGATACGTTCGCGTAGGTCATCTTGCTGGGCGCAGGCGTCGATAAGCGCGATCAGCTCGGCGTGGTGAAAGTCGCGGCCGCGTACCCAGCCATGGCCTAACGGGCCATCTTCCAGCGTCACGCTGGCGCGGGTCATGGTCATTTCCCCCAAGTTGAAGGCATTGCCGGTGGCGCCCATACGGCCGCGAACCATGGCCATGCCGGTTTCCGGACCGCGTACGCGGCGATGGGGTCGATCGATACCAAGCGCGGTCCAACGGGACTTCAGCCGCTCGCGAGGCGTCAGCGCCAATATCCGCTGTCGTTGGGATCGGGTCATAGGGAGACCTCGTCGATGTCATTAAAATCAATGTGATAGGCGAACCGGTCGGCCCGGGCGCGGCCGACCGAAATTTCCACCAGCGTGCCGTTGGCATCCACGTTGTCACTGGTAAGTTGAAGCAGTGGAGCATTAAGCGGGCAGCGGAGCAGTCGCGTATCGTCGCGGTTGGCGCTGCCGGCCTCGATGCGTACTCGGCGACGGTACAAGCGCAGGCCGTAATGCTGACTGAGCAGTGCTCGTGTCGATCCGCCGCGGTAACGGTGCGTCCAGTTCGGAAGGCGGTGGTCGTCGAACCAGTGACGCAGGAACAGTACGGGCGAATCGTCGACATGGCGCAGGGTGTCGACGCACAGCAGTGGCTCGTCTGAGCGTCGGCCAAAGCGTTGAGCGATGGCTTCGGGAGGCAAGCGCAAACCCTGTTCCAAGCACTGGGTTTGCGTGGCAACACCCTGTTCGGCGAGGTTCTGGGTGACCTTGCTGCCGGCATTGACGGCATAGTCGAGCCGGCGATCGACAACCTGGGTGCCGCGCCCCTGATGGCGGGTCACCATGCCGGCGGCGACCAACTCGTCCAAGGCCCGGCGAATAGTATGGCGATTGACATCGAAGCGCTTGGCCAGCGCCGCCTCGGCAGGCAGCAGGTCGCCGGGTTGATAACTGGCTCGAACCTCGCGCGCCAAAATATCGGCGAGCGTGCGGTAGCGCGGTGCCTGGGTGAGTTGTCTAGACATGTTGCTTCCTGATAAAGCGTGGCCGGATCAGATGAAGCGTTTGCGCAGGGTCTGTGAAGCCATGTCCAGCGCCGTCACGGCCACGATGATCACCAGCATGATCGTGGCGGTCTCGGTGTACTGGAAACCGCGCATGGTTTCCCACAGCGACACACCGATGCCGCCAGCACCGACCATGCCTAGCACCGTGGCCGAGCGTATGTTCGACTCGAAGCGGTAAAGACTGACCGAGATCCACAGCGGTAGGACCTGCGGAATCAGGCCGAAGATAATCTCCTCGATCCGGCCGGCACCGGTGACCCGGATGCCTTCCATGGGACCGGCCTCGGTGGCTTCGACGGCCTCGGAGAAGAGCTTGGCAAGCACGCCCGTGGTATGGATAAAAAGCGCCAGCGTGCCGGCGAACGGACCCAGCCCGACGGCGACCACGAACAGCATAGCGAAGACCAGTTCATTGATGGCGCGGCAGGCATCCATCAAGCGTCGCATTGGCTGGTAGACCCACCAGGGGACAAGGTTATCGGAGGACAGCAGGCTGCACGGGATGGCAAACACGATAGCCAGTAGCGTGCCCCAGATGGCGATCTGTATGGTGACCAGCATCTGCTCGATGTAGTGGCCAAGGTTGGTGAAGCTAGGCGGTACAAAGTCGCTGGCCAGCGTTGCCATATTGCCGGCGTTCTCGACCAGTAACCCTGGCTGCATTTCGGTGCCCTGCCAAGCCCAGCCGAGCACGACCAGGGCTGCGCTCCAGCCAGCCAGGTTGAGCCAGCTGCGCTTACCCATAGTAGTGGCTGTTATCGAAGGTGTCTGGGTAGTCATGGGGGCTCCAGGCGAAGGGCGCACGGCCCTTCGCGTCGCTTATTAAATTATTGGGTAACCATAGCCGTGGTGTTCTCGGCCGCTTTCCGCTGGGCGGCTTCGCGGGCCTGCAGACGCTTGTCGAGTGAATGCAGCTCGGCGTCCAGGTCGGCGAGGCGCGCCTGCTTGTCATTGGCATCCAGGGAGTCGTCGGCAGCGATCTGGGCGCGCTGCTTGAACAGTGCTAACTGACGAATCGGCAGCAGCTGATCGTTATCGGACGGCTCGAAGTGCGACCACTGCAGCGGGGCGAGCTTTTCCTTCTGAGCCGGGGTGTCGCCGTAGGCCATGAAGAACTCGCGCATGCGTGTCTTCAGGTCCTGGGGCAGGTCCTTGCGCCAGACCAGCGGGTCGGAAGGAATCAGCGGCGACTTCCAGATCACCTTTAATTGTTCGGCCTTCTCGGGATGCGCCATCTCGAGACGGCCCATGCTTTCGGTGTTAAAGGTGGCGACATCGACCTGTTTGTTGGCTACCGACAAGGCGTTGGTCTCGTGGTTGGAGTTCAGCGTGCGCTTGAAGGCCTGGGTCGGGTCGATGCCGTTCTTGGCGAAGATGTAGTAGCCCGGCACCAAATAGCCTGAGGTGGAGTTGGGATCGCCGTTGCCGAAGGTCAGCTCGGAGGCGTTGGCGAGAATTTCGTCAACGCTGCCATAGGGGCTGTCCTTGTGCACGATCATTAGGCTCCAGTAGCCCGGTTGGCCGTTTTCCGGCACGGTCTGGGCAAAGATTTCCCCGTTGGCGCGGTCGACCGCTTCCATCGCAGACTTGTTGCCATACCAAGCTAGGTCGATCTTGTCGAAGCGCATGGCCTGGATCACGGCGGCGTAATCGGTGGCGAAGAATGGCTTGACCTCGACACCCAGTGCTTCGGACATGTCGGCCAGGAACGGCTTCCACAGCGGTGCTTGGTTCTGGCTCGATTCCGTGGAGATAATGCCGAAGTTGAGCGTGTCGTCGGCAGCCAAAGCCTGTTGGGCCATCAGGCCAAGGCCGGCAATCAGAGGAAGGGCCAGACGGTTGAGGGAACGCAGCTTCATGGTCGTGCTCCTGGGTCGTTGACTACTAATCAAGGGTTGTGTGATGGCCTGTCTGGCCTAAGGACGGGTCTAGCCCGTAGCCGCGCGCAGCATCACGGGTTGTACGGATCCGTCCGACGGCTGATAGAGCTCGTTGAGCCCCGCATTTTCGTACAGTGCCTGCAGGCGGGCGTCGGTGAGCTGGGTGATCGGACCGTCGTAGTAGAGCCGGCCCTGCCTGAGTGCGATTGCTCGCTGGCAGTACTCGCGAGCGTAATCAACCTGGTGGAGGGTGATCACGACGGTACGGCCATCTTCTTCGTTGATACGCTTGAGTATGTCCATGACTTCTCGCGCACTGCGCGGATCGAGCGAGGCGATCGGCTCATCGGCGAGAATAAGCTCGGCGTCCTGCATCAGAGCGCGAGCGATAGCGACGCGCTGCATCTGACCGCCCGATAGGGTGTTGGCGCGCTGGCCGGCAAGCTCTTCGAGGCCGACACGCTTTAAGGCATGTAAAGCCATAGCTCGCTCCTCGGCAGAGAAACGACCCAGCAAGGCTCTCCAACGGGGCATGCGACCTAGTCGACCCACCAATACGTTGGTCAGGACGCTGAGACGTCCGGCCAGGTTGAACTGCTGAAAGATGTAGCCGGTACGGCAGCGCTCGGCACGGCTGGCACTGATGAGCTTTCCATGGCGTTGGATATCGCGCCCCAGCGCATGAACACAGCTATTGCCTTGCCGGTTGGCACGCGTGAGCCCGACCAGGTGACGCATCAGGGTGGACTTGCCCGATCCGGAGGGGCCAATGAGAGCGACTCGCTCACCTTGGCGAATTTCGAAACCGATATCCTGCAGAACCGGATGATGGCCGAACGTCTTGCTGAGCTGTTGAACAGCGATAGTGGTCAGCGACATAACGCCTCCTTGATCTAGTAGGCGCTAGTCTGGCGCGGTTATGTGAACATGAGTTGTCTAGACAATTTCTTTTTGATGAAAATTTACAAGAAAGAGAAAGTGTAATCTGTGGTAGCTATTCTTCTCGAAAGTAATGAAATCAGGTTGTTGAAAATCATCGAGCTAATTCTGTCATTTAATTGACACGTAAGAGACACATACCAGTCGCTCGGTATAAGAGAAATGGAGAAGGCTTGAGCCCGAAAGCTTCTACGCTCTTTCAGAAGCGACAGTTTTAATTTTAGCCGCATTGAGGCACAAAGGCCGGATCGGCTAGGTTCTCCATTAGGCTGGCAAGCCTACCTGTGTGGTCCCGAAGAGTAATGGATTATCTTACGAACCATTATCGGAGGATGACCCATGGCTCAGATTCTTCATAAACGCGCCACGACCACGCACGCCATTCGAGCAGAGATACAGCGATCGACGGAGTCGGCCACGACGTTGAGCCGGCGCTACGGGATCAACCCCAAGACCGTGCGAAAGTGGCGCAGCCGGGATACCGTCGAGGACACCCGGATGGGACCCAGGGCGCCTCGCTCCACGTCGTTGACGCCCCTAGAGGAAGCCGCTGCCGTCACTTTCCGGCAGAAGACCCTGTTACCCCCTCGATGACTGCCTGCATGCGCTTCAGCGAGAGATCCCTTCGCTAACCCGCTCAAGCCTGCACCGGCTCTACCAGCGGCACGGCATCAGCCAGTTGCCAAGGGCTGGCGACCAGAAACGCGAGAAAAAGCCGTTCAAGCGTTACCCGATCGGCTACCTGCACATCGATATCAGTGAAATCCGCACGGGTGAGGGCAAGGCCTACCTGTTCGTCGCCGTGGACCGGACCTCCAGGTTCGTTCATGCCCAGTTGTATCGACAAATGACGAGGCAAATCGCCGCCGACTTCCTCGAAGATACGCTGCAGGCCTTGCCTTACCGCGTCCATACGGTGCTGACGGACAATGGGGTGCAGTTCGCGAAGAAGGCCGGGACAGAAGCCTACAAGCCACATATCTTCGATGTCGTCTGTTACCGCCACGGTATCGAGCATCGGCTGACGAAGCCCTTCCACCCCTGGACCAACGGACAGGTGGAACGGATGAACCGCACCATCAAGGAGGCAACGACCCGGGCGTTCCATTACACCTCGCTGGGTCAGCTCCAGTCCCACCTGGATGATTACCTGTGGGCCTATAACAGTGCCCGGCCACTCAGGGCGCTCAGGGCAAAACACCGATTGGATTTATCCTTGAGCAATGGCAGAAAGAGCCCGAGAGGTTTTATGACGAACATTACTTCACGGGACCAAACATGTAACGACACTGAGCCAGGCATGCTGTTCCTGAGGATATGTATCTTCTCGTCACGAAGTATGCCGTGACCTTCGGGCCTCTTGGGTTACCAGCCTTTCATTGCTGCGATAGGAGCGGCTGGAAGGACTTGGCGAATGTGCACTGAGATAAAAGCTACGAGCTTTACGGCAGCGATACCGGATCAAGCCTCGGGAATTAAGACAGCCTCGAAAGAGCCGAAGAGGAGCGGCGGCACATGAATCTCCAGACCAGGCGGCGAAGCAGGGCGGTGCGGACGCCGATCCAAGCGTGGAGTGGCTTTAGTGCGCAGTCTGTGGAAGGTGGTGCCTCACTCTGCTGCACGCTCGCATGCAGGGGTAGGCCATGCCTACCTCATCGAAAGAGCGATTCATAATGAGCCGCGAAAACAGAGGGTTATTCGCGGCCCTGATTATGCATTTGCGGCCGAGCTGGACTGCTAACCTGTCCCGCCGTTAAGTGAGATTTTTTGTTTGAATAAGATTTATCATCCCGCTTTCCTGCGTCAGCGCGTTGACTACCAAGTCAGCACACAGTATTGGGGAGTGATGGTCATGCTCGGTGACTTGACCGGCAGCCTGACTAAAGAGGCTTTCGATACCTACCCAGAGGCAGAGGCCAAGGCTGCGGAGTTAAACAAATTTGAGAAGGAGGAGCGAATCCGGAACCTCCTATAGTTGCCCATATGGGGCAGGGTCTCAGTGTGCACTGCCTGGCCCGGCTCATTGCTTCCTGTGCAGGTATTGTGTTGATCCGTTGTTTTGACGCATCGCTGGTTCCCGCATACGGGGCAGAGGGGCAGTTGCCACCGAGCATGCAGCTCATGGTGTAGCATTGCTCGAGCATCGTTTCCAGCGAGGCGATTCGGATGAGTAGATTATCCACGTAGCCACGGTTATCGCCTAGCTTCTCCACAATGAAGCCTTTCTGAGCTTCGAGCGATCCGCCTTGGCTTGCTCCGAGCTCAGCGCATTACAGGCCGTAGCCTGAGGCTTGTAGGTGGCGCTCTTGCTCTCAAGCTGAGCCTGCAGGGCTTCGACTTGCTCCAACCTGTCTTTCCTTTCGTTTGCCCAACTGGTCGCTAGTACTGACAGCAGCATGGTGACCAGTATACCGGATCGCAAAGAGCGAGCGTGGCCAGACGCCAGGCGATCATTCATGTGCCACACGCGATCAAGAATAGCAGGGCGTCGAACATCCGCCCGGTTATGGTGTCTCACACCTTCGAGCATCGCCATACCAGGAGCAAAGCTAGTGGGATTTGCATAGCGGCTCAGATGAGGTCGAGTGTCATAGGCTTTGAACCCGGCGCCCTGCCAGACGGGCCGCACGTTAACGGGTTTCAGCCCCCAGAATCGTGTTATGTACCTTAGATCTCGCCTCACCTTGGTGATCGCGCCATTCTGGTCGGCATTGAGCCTTGCGTTCTGGCGATAGGCAATACCGGTATCGAACAGAACGGACCCGCCTGGCCTGCCTACGTACTAGAGACGCAGGATCGCCATATACATGTCGCTGAGCGTGAAGCTGCGGCGGCGGTAGGGCTCGGAGTAGGCCTCGACATAATCAAGCTATCGTACGGCACTCATGGAAGCCAGCGCCTCGTATAATTTTCCCAGCCCCAGCCCCAGCCCCAGCCCCAGCCCCAGCCCCAGCCCCAGCCCCAGCCCCAGCCCCAGCCCCAGCCCCCGGCCGTGGCCGTAGCCGCCATGGGACGAGTGATGATCTATCACCCGTTGAGTATGAACGGCGTTACTTCCAGAGCCTGACGGATGTCTACAAGACCTGGGGCGATTCAAAGATATAGTCGATGAACTCCTCGTCGACCTTCTGTCCACAGGCAAATTTTACCGGCTGAGGCGTATACGCAGCCTGCCCCAACTGGGAACTTCGCGGAGAAATTGGATGGGTTACCTCGGGAATGGAAGCTATTAAATCTTGATGGCGTGAGGAGCTATCTACTACGTTGCCTAATGTCGCTCAGGCATTGGCAGTCAGGCTCCTCGTGGCCAGGCAGTTTCCAAGGACGGAGAAAGCTAATGCTTGTGGCAAGCTCAGCGTGTGAAAAGACGGCCCCAGCTGTGCAGCTCGGGCTTTTCTTTTGCCCAGCACAAAGCCCCGCCGGTTAGGGCAGGGCTTTGTAGCAATCAGCGTAGTTATCAAGACTTTCTCTTCTCGCCTTGATCCTTCTCTTTGTGGTGGCTGTCGTCATGTGCCGCCTCTTTGCGCTGCTGATCTTTCGTGGCGTTTTCTTCAGCGGCTTCATGTTTATCCAGTGCCTGGTCGGCGGACTCGCTCGCCTCAATATGATCCTCCGGCGCGCGGATCTCTTTCTGTTCCTGTTTCTCTTCCTGTGCCCAGGCCGGCATTGCGGAGAGGGCGGCGAACGCAACACAAAAAATCCGTTTCAGCATAGGGGTCTCCTTACATGGTGGCTCCTTGATGCTAACACGCGATCACTTCGTGTTGCCCAGCGCCGTAAACGCAGAGCAATATAAAAGCCCCGTCATTTAGGCAGGGCTTCGAACAATTAAGGCTGTTCAGGGCGTAGCCTCGCGCAGCTTAACAATGAGCTGATATTTCGGCCTTCATTTGGTCAAGCGGCGTTTTTAAGATAATTGCGCATCAGCCTATTTGATTGGTAGCTATGTCTGAAATAGGGCTCATGGCTTCGCTTTCAAGCTGGGAAAGGATGCTCTCCGTGCAATGACCAGACCTTGTCCCAGCCGTTCCGGCGTAAGCAACATATCGACTACATCGTCGAGGTACTGGTTGGTTTCTCCGGTGTCGTTGATGCTCGGCCAGTGGCCAATAGCCGCCAGGGAAGGCTGCTCCCTCTCCATGCACTTGATCACTGGCACATAGTGATCGTTATGGCTGCCGCCACTCTTCGCGCCGCTGGGCTGCACGGCTTCCTCGAGATCTGCACAAGCCTGGGGAATGAAGCTCGGTTTCGAAGGCCTGCGCCCATGCCAACCTCGGGTTGTGATCGATATAGCTCATCGCTTGCCCTCACTGTGTCGTCCTGCTGATGTCTGTGCTTCTTTGGCCGTGACCTATGCTCGTGCTCACGTTCCAGAACGTATAGAGCGCTTCCTCGCCGTGCTGCGCTTTGCTGACTATGTAGTGCCCGTTGTCGCTAACGTAGTGATAATCGGGGCGCGGCGCCCATTGCATGACGGCTTTCCTTAAGGTAGCGCATAGTGAGCCGGCCTGATGCCACAAGAGCGACGAAGCTGGAGGAAGCGCAAGGGGGGCAGATTGATGTGCTAATGGCCGAGTGCATCGAGACCCGGCTCAAGCACATGTCAGACCTCAAGACACGGGCTCGCATGAATGCCTAGCGCCGCATGACTTCGGTCTGCAAACGCATTCATCTGGCGGGTTGTATACCTGTATGCAAGAGTTCCTTGGGCCCCGCTCTATCCCGATTAGGTAGCAGCTTTCATCGTAACGATACCTGCGACTATCAGCAGCGCGGCAATAACGCGAAGCGGTGATATGGCTTCATCCAAGAACCAGACGCCAACGATAAAGGCACCCACGGCACCGATGCCGGTCCAGACCATATAGGCTGTCCCAAGCGGCAAGCTTCGCATCGCGATCGCTAGCAAACCGAATGATCCGGCCATCGTGATCAACATTACGACTGTGGGCATTAGGCGCGTGAAACCTTGGGATTGCTTCATTGCTAACGCCCACACGATTTCAAGCAGCCCGGCCAAACTGAGGATTAACCAAGACATGGAGGTCTCTCTCAAGCTCTCGGGGCGTCCCGAAGTTTAAGCCCTGTATGGGGGAAAGTCGTCCTTCCAGGCCAGGATTATAGAAATGTCTTTTTTCAGGGCAAGCCTAAACGTCATCATCGCCATGCTCTCCCAGACGTCACAAGCATGGGGCTACACGTACCCAGACATGAGCCACCGCCGAAGCCCCGCTACGGCAGCGTGAAGCGACACCAGCGCGCCGCGGCTACGGCCAGGGCGCGCCGGCGGGCGAAGCGATTGGGGCGATCAAGCTAGATTCTAGAATAGTGGATCGTTCTCTCGCGTGGCGGAAAGGTCTCGCGTTCGTCAATCACTCCGTACTGAGCCACCGCACGCCCCTTGCTGTCTCTCTGTTCAACGATACAGTAGCCTGTATCTCGCCCCCCTTTCTCCCAAGAGGTGCAGTTGAGAATAACCAGCTTATGGGTGTCAGGTATCCCGATTTTATCCCGGTAGTCTTCGACCGACATAAGCGCCTCCTTTGCGTCTTGATTTATTACCTTCGCAACGATGCCGTACAGCTGGGCGAAGCGGATAGGTTATTACTGGGCCAGCGCTTCCACATGGGGGAATCGAGGGATTACCTCATGATGGCCAGCAATCAGACTCATGGTTGACGAGGGGAGTTCGCAGAGGCTTGCCCCGATGCAGTTAAGGAGCTCAGAAGCATATTTCTGCGTTGCATGGGTGAAATAGTAGTTGGTCGCTCCCCGCTCATGGTTGAACTCGCTGAACATTGCCATGTCTCGCGGGCCTCTGTTGCTCATAAACGCCCGCTGAAATGCTGCCATCAGCTCGACTTCAAACGTGCTTGTCGCCTGCTCGTTCGTGGCCTCGAGTTTGAACCAGGGCATTTTACCTACCTCTCATTGTATGAGTTCGCATTGAACAGGATTCAAGGCCACCCAAGCGGTGGTCTTTCTCGTTTCACAAGGGAGAAACAGGGAACGGAGCCTAGGACTGTTCGCCCACGAGTTGGTCGTCGATAGTCTTGCCGGGGGACGGTGCCAGCGAAGGCATCGTACAGGCCCTCGATCGCTCTGCTCACGGTGAGCTTAAGAAGCGTTCTGGTAAGTCACCGCTTGGGTAGGCTCACTGACTGCAAATTCAGCGATCAGTCGCCCTGCTTCAAAGCTGATCACGTCACGAATATAGCCATCATATGTGCATATAAACGCTTGGCAGTACCGGCAATGAAGGCTGGCAGCCGGCTTGGGTTCGCCTTCCCAGAAGTTGGCTCCGCTGCACTCTGGACAAAAGACTTTTCTAGAACGATTAAGGATAGGGGTTTCCTGCTTACTCACAATGTCGCTACATGATATCAGGCGCATAGAAAGCCCTCCTTAACTTAAGTTTTTGTCTTTCAAGCATTTTTTATCCTTCCTTTCGAGCAGGTGAAAAACATGTGGTTCAAATCCCTACACCTCTACCGCGTCCATGATGCCGTTACCCTCGCCCTGCCCGTCTTGGGCGAAGCGCTTCAGGAGCAGGGCTTCCGCCCGTTAGGTGGCGTCGAAGCCAAGCGCATGGGCTGGATTGCCCCGGCTGGGCGCGGCAGCGAGGCCTTCGTCCATGAAGTGAATGGTCAGCGTCTGCTGTCGGCGCAGCGTCAAGAGTGCTTGCTGCCGGCATCGGTCAGCGTCCGGCTTGGCTAGCACTTGGCGACCAAGTGGAGATCAAGGCGGTCCGCGGCGATGAGAGCGTGGCCCGCGGTCAGCAGTGGGATCTGGCTAGCGAAGATCCTGTCCTGAGGACCATGCCGCCTGCGGGCGGTTTTCCTGCCTAACGAAAGGAGAGCGACATGGATATCTTGGAAGTGAACGACGTTCAGCGTACAGGGAGCGAACAGCTGGCTCGCTTCTAGAGCGAAGGACAGGCACGACACATGGAGTCAGCGTTGAGCAAGATATTTCCTGAACTGGAGATAGCAGCGTTGGTATCTACGCCCGAGCCAGAGCAGGCTGAAGCCCCCCTACCCATTCGTGTCCGCGAGAAATCGGAATGGGATGCTGGCATGGTTCTAGAGGCATGGGTCAAAAACACGACAGGACGCAAACAGCCCCTGAGTGTTCGACTATCGCTGGCATCCGCTATCGAGGAGGTATGGGGCGGGACGTATGAGGTAAACGGTAGCGATTACATGATTACATCCGACAAGGCTATCGAGCCTGGCGAAGAGTGGGATCCCACGATCAAGGTCTTGGGTAGTGATCATGGCTACCAATTCAAGGGCACAAAAAACGGGCAGGGGCCGGCGCAGAAGGAGACAGAGCCCTTGCAGACAGAACTACTGCTCAGAGCCGGCGGCAGTGTCTGCTAGAGCCCCAACACGCCAACCCCCCATAGCCCGGGGCTGGGCTCCAGATCAGTCGGCTTGCTGTCGTTCATGTTTCTGAGTCGTATCAGCGCTGCTTGAGTTGATCACGCCCCGCATCCTTGGCTTCGTACATAGCCTCGTCGGCTCGTGCCAGAAAGCGCTTGCGGTTATCCCCTGAACGCCAGGCGGTCATGCCTATGCTGACCGTGACTGGGGGCAGCCCCTCGAGACGAATCTCTCGCACGATACGGTTGAGTCGTTCGCCCAGGCGGCAAGCATCGGTTTCGTCGGTACTCCCTGCAAGAATCACGAACTCTTCACCGCCCCAGCGACAGAGAGCGTCTGTAGGCCGAAGCGTATCCTTAACCGCCTTGGCGACAGTCTGCAGGACTTCGTCACCCGCTTCATGCCCGTAGGTATCGTTGAAATTCTTGAAGTGATCGATGTCGAACAACAGCACAGATAGCGGTCGGTCGTAGCGTTCCGCGGCGGCGATTTCCTCGTCCAGCTTGCCTTCCAGTCGATAACGATTCAGGGCACCAGTCAGGGCATCGTGATGAGCTTGGAATGCCAATTTTTTGCTGGCCTCACGCAGCGCTTCCTGGTTTCTCTGAAGCTCCGTATTGAGTGCCTGGATCCGCTGTGCCGTGGACACCACAGACAGATCCTCAGCCAGATCCATCGCCGTCGAAACCTCAATATCTTCCCATGGCTCACAAGAACCGGCGACTTCCTCGCGCCAAAGGTCATGGAGCTCGACGGCTGTCGCCAACTGGCCTGGCTTGCGAGGCTGGCGAGCTGTCTCGGGCATCCCTGCCCAGGCATGCGTCGCGGCTTGCTCAGCCCGGAATATCAGCAGCCAGCCGCAGGCCTTGCCGCCGAGAGGCAAGGGGGCAGCGAGTAGGCCGGGAAGGTCGCTAAGCGCGAATCCTTCAACAAGAGGATCTTCCTGGGCGCGCTGGGTGAACCAAGGTTCATGGTGATTGGTATGGTTTTCGAGGCGATGGCCCAAGGCTTTCAGGGTTACCAGACCCGGGGTGTCGCCATACAGTGCTGTGCCGTCGGGCTGAGCGATAGCCAAGCCTCTAGCTCGGAAAAGCTCGCACCATTCCTGACCATGATCCGATAGCAGGCTAGCTGTAGAAGGCAACAGACTCAATTTGGCATTCAATAGTTCGCGGCTGTCCTGAACGCGTTGGCGAAAATCGCGCTCAAGCCGGGCCTTCAACAGATGCAGCCGCTGCGTGGCCATTCGCACTATGCTCTGCATGGCATCCAGCAGGGCTGGGGAAAGGTACCGAGGCTCGGCAGCATAGCAAATGACCAGCCCCCAGATATTGTGCTGGCCGTGGATCGGGATGGATAGCAGCGATCGTGTATTTATGGCTCGAAGATGGCGTATCTGCTCGTCCGGCAATGTTCGAAGTAGCGTGTAGCTAAGGTCGGGCTGCTCACCTGTTGCCGAATCTCTTTCAGGCCTCAGCGGTACCGGATGCGCCTCGATGTCATGAATCCAGCGCATCGAGACCTTATGGAACTGATCGATCAAATAGGGCGGGAAGCCGTGGGCGGGAAAGCGCATGCCCTCCAGGCTCTCCATACGTCCGGCGTTGTTCTCGGCGATGATGGCGCCATGCCCCTGGGGGTCGAAGGCACAGAGCATGACCCGGTCAAAGTCGATCAAATCCTGGACCGCGGACAGCAGCACGGATGCCAGTATGTCAGGATGTTGGGCCAGGGTGAGCCTGCGAAGCCAGCGATTCACGGCGCTGAGCAAGCGCCGATCACAGTGCTGCGAGAGTGGCATGATCTCTAATAACAAACGGTCGCCGCAGGGCCGGGTCTCCAGATGCAGTTCCCGTTGCATGCCATTGACCGCTGCTATATAGGCGACAGACTCTCCAATCAGAACGTCGTTTGACTCCTCGCGCTGTCCCAGTAGACGGGAATGACATTCCTTCCCGATCACATCGATCAGCGGCGACCCGATAGCCTGTTCGGCCGGCACTCCAATAATGTCTTCCGCATTGGCACTGGCCTGGATTACCTGCGCCAGCTCGTAGTCGACAATCAGAATGCATCCGTGGGGTTGAACAAGGAGAGGCAAGGCACTAGTCATAACTGAGGTCCGTGACTTGAGGGCTATGGCGCATCATATGCCTGCCATAGGCAAAGGTAAGCCCCGTATAGAAGGAGAAATAGATGGTATTTCCTCACCAGTTCTTCTCATTGTGCATGAACGTAACAATTTTCTTTGGCGCACCTCCCTTGGATAAGAGGTGAACTACATGGCCGTTGGCAGCGAAATGGCGCATCTCTTCATCCTCCATCCTTAAGGGGAGCCCTGTCAGGAGGATAGCGCTGACATACAGGCAAAAGGCGCTCGGACATCGGCCCCAGCCCGACAAACCGAGGCAGACCGGATACAAAACGCCACCTCCTAACCGATCGTCAGGGAGTGCCCTTGGCCGTTCAGCTGTCGGCTTCACGGCAGCTCATTGATGGCTGCTGACAAACGGCCCATCCGGTGGTCCCGAGGAAACGTAACTTGGCGATCTATTTATATGGCCTGATGATCGGCAACCAGCCTAGTGCATCTCAACTTTATACTTCCGGTGCATGATGGCTTGGCCTGGTTGAGTCAGATTGGTTTATTTTTAGTGTTGGGCCTGCTAGTTGTAAGAGGCCGGATGATGGATTAAGCCGTAGGAGCTATCCTCTGCTGGCAGCGCGTGAACTCATTGCTCAATTCATCCAGGAGCAGCGAGATGGGTATCAAACTGCATAAGACGGCGACCACCACACCGCGCATCCGCAAGGAGATCCAGCAGGCACCCGCCTCGGTCAGCGATAGCGAACTGGCTCGGCGTTATCATGTCTCGTGTCCCACCATTGCCCGGTGGCGTTATCGCAGCACGCAACACGACCGACCCCACACGCGACATAACCTGCTCGCGACGCTGTCTCCCGTCCAGGAAGAGATCGTGGTGGCTCTGCGCGACTACCTGCGTCTGAGCGTTGATGACCTGCTGGTCGTGGCAAAGGAATTTCTTCACCCCGACCTCTCACGCTCAGCGCTGCAACGCCTCTTGAGGCGACGGGGCCTGCCCAGCCTGGCGACGTTGGAAAAGCAGGAGAGAGCGGCTCAACAATCGTCTCACAAGCCCTTCAAAGCCTATGAGCCGGGCTATGTTCATGTCGACGTCAAGCATCTGCCTCAAATGCCCGATGAAGACCACAAGCGTTACCTCTTCGTGGCGATCGACCGCGCGACGCGCTGGGTTTACCTGGAGGTTCGCCAGCATCAGTCCGCACAGGATGCCGAGGCCTTTCTGCAACACGTTCGCGAGCGGGCGCCGTTCAGGATCAGGACCCTGCTGACGGACAACGGCAAGACCTTTACCGACCGCTTCGCCGCGGGGGGTGAGCGGCAGCCCAGCGGCAAGCACCGGGTGGACCGGTTCTGTCTCCAGCATGGCATCGACCATCGGCTGATCCCGCCTTACCGGCCACAGACCAATGGCATGGTGGAGCGTTTCAATGGCCGCGTGAGCGACATCCTGAATACGCATCGGTTCGACTCGCGGGAAGATCTGGAAACCACACTCAAACGCTACAACTGGCTTTATAACCACCACATCAATCAAAAGGCCTTGCATCATCAGACGCCGGTCGGTGCAATGAAGCAATGGCAGAAGGACCGGCCCGAATTATTTTGGAAGCGCGTAATCAATCACCCGGGCCCCGACAGCTAGTCACTCCAGCGATATTTTGAGTATGCGCTGCCAGCGTCACTGGTGGGGCCCGCCCTGATTTTGTTGCTCGCCCCTTGGCGGTAGTGTTAACCAGCCATGCTCGCGACTGTGCAAACATTACTGGCCGTACCCACCGGACCGAGCTAGATACGCCTGCTTTGGCCGGTAGCAGTCAAGATTCTGAAGTGGTCCAATTGGAGCGGAAACCTCGATAAGCCTCATAATAAAGGCAGTGGAGGTGTTCATGACCAAGAAGACTCGACGTCGGTTTTCCGATGAATTCAAGGCGGATGCGGTGAGTCTGGTGATCGGCCGGAGGTATTCCGTATCCGCTCTCCCTGTCGACAGTACTGTTACCAGTTAACAAGCAAGCCCAGTACAGCTAAGAAACTGTTATGGCAACATGTTGGCCCCCCAGCCTCTGCTCGGGAGGCAACTGCTGGGCGTCATACGACACCGGCCTCTTCCAGGTGAAGGTAGAAAGGATCGAAATCACCCGCTTCCTTCAGCTTCTCCCAGTCAGGGACGATCACCTGTTTTCCCTTGGTCTGGACCAGACCATCGGCACGAAGCGCCTGAAGGACCCGGTTCATATGGACCGAGCTGGTCCCAATCGCGTCCGCCAGCTCAGCTTGGGTAATCGGTAGATCGAAGATGCCGCCTTCTACAAGCCCCACCGCCTTCAGGCGAATCAGGAGCTCACAGAGAAGATGGGCCATCCGGGTGTAGGCCTCGCGCCGTCCGACATTGAGCAGCCATTCCCGAAAGATCGAGCCATCTACCAGCGTCTCGCGCCAGAAGGCGGCGGCGATACGTGGGTAGCGCTCGCACAGGTGGCGCACGTCATCATGCTGAATGAACCCGACCGTGCAGGGGCTGATCGGGGCAATGCTGATGTCCATGGCCTTTAGGTGTAGGCTTTGCAGGTCAGGAATATCACCAGGAACATATAGGGCCATAATCTGGCGCTTGCCCTCGGAGGTCAGCTTGTAGACACAGCTGAAGCCCTCCAGAATCAAGCAGCACTGGGAAGGTCGGTCACCGACGCGCACGATGTCTTGATCGGCCTTGAGGGTTATAACCTGTATTGGCAAGTTCAGGAGCGCCTGCTTCTCCTCGTCGGCGAAGGTGAAGATGGTTTCCAGCTTGCGGATCATCAGGGTATTGGGAAAATGAGAACCTGCGATCATGCTTGCGCTCCTGTTGAGACAGGAATGAAGCTTATGGCCACAGTGTCTCTGCTCGGTTGATTTGATCCGTATTTCAGGCGCGGGATTATGGCTCACTTCCAGAGGCCGAGCCAGAGGGGGAATGATATTGTTCCAAGTCAGTGAACGCCCCATCGATGCCAGGATGGGCTCGGGACGCTATCTTGATGGGGTCTAAGTTCGCTTCCCCTTTCTTCGCTGCTACATCTGAAGACTACATATCTCGCCTTTCAGCTTCGGCCCTCTCTATACGTCGTAATTGCCTAGGCTTGATTCGGTATCGCTGTGATAAACTTCATAGCTCTTGTAAGAGCTATCCTGGCTGAGAGCTTCCTTGATAACTATGGCTCCTTGAGCATTGTTATCCCTCGCGATCATTGGGGTGTCGTACAATGGCCCTGAACCGGGCATGACACTCCTGAGGGATATGTAGCTTCTCATCATGAGGTATGGGGAGATGGGTAACCGAGGCAGGCGTTCAGCGGTGCCGAACGCCCATGTCAGTACGCATTCGATGTGTACGCGGAGGGATGGCCTAGTGCTGGTTATGGCATAAGGGCGCAATGCCGAGATTCTGACGGGCCCAGTTCATTGCCTGGATGCGGTTACGCACCTTGATCTTGCGAAAGATATTTTGGGTATGCGATCTTACTGTGTGTTCGCTGATGAATAGTCGATGGGCAATGATTATATTTGACGCACCGGAACCGAGCAAACCAATGATCTCTAGTTCCCGTTGAGTCAGTCCGCAGACGGGGCGATAGTTGTTCAGCTGTCGATGCCGGTAGAACTTGATCAAACGTGTCATCAGCGCACGCGACATCCATAGCTCACCCTTGAAAAGTGCGCCAATTCCTTTGCAGATCATATCCGGACTGTCGTGGCGGTAGAAGACGCCCCGCAGGCGTAGCGAATCGAGCATATCAGCAGCATGCTCTTCGCCGCGACAGTTGAATGCAGCCAATATCATCGACTGGCTCTCGTCAACACGCTCTTGCCACTGCTGCAAGTCTGCTTCATTAACATGGTCTGTGTCGAGTAGTACCATCTGGGGTGCGACATCGTAAATATCAGAAACTTTACTTGGCGCTACTATCATTACCCCTAAGCCTAGTTTCTCTCCCACATATTCTGTGAATATACGAGACTGAGGATTAGGATTGGTGACTAATAATAATTTTTCATTATTTAATCTCATGCCGCGCTCCCTTGCGTAAATTATTCCTAGTATTTATGCAAACCTTTGTAGCCATCCGGCAATACTTTGATCAGTAGGTTTTGCTAAAAATACGCATAATTAGGTAAGCTGATAGGACTAAGCTTTATATGTGTTTCCGATTAAATTACTCATGCTCTTCTTGTCTTGGAGCTGAAGCGATTGTTTCTGTTGTGGTTAATTCAACACAATCTTCAAGTACCGAATAGCTCTCTCCGCCAGACATGGCGACAGCTACACAATGCTTCTTTATTTCTTCAGGGATACCACCCCAATGCCCCATAAGCTGCTTGTAAGCGTCCTTTTCAATATCTATGCAGCCGTCATATACCTCTTCGTTGCCACCTTCATATTCAGCGGCTTCCAAACAATACCCTTCAGAAGCGAGGCTTGGGAGATCGTTAGCATCCGCACTAACAGCGAAGCACAGCGTTATGACGATGCCGGAAAGCGTCAATGACTTCATAAGTTACCATCCCTACTTATGCTGTTACAAATGTTACAATCAAGCGTGGCATCCACGCCTAAGGCATGCAAGTGTTGCCGGCAGGGTTATTAAGGGTAATTAGGAATAGTCACTACGCACCTTATAAGGGAAAGGTATTGGTTCACCCCCTATCGGGAGCGCCATCCAGCACATTCCAGAGCCTTTGGAAAAGCCCGCCTACGGCTCGTTTCCCCGCCAAGCTGAAAACAGACACCATAAGGACACCTCGAGAATAAAGCGGACACTGGCTGCGATTGCCGCCTGCCTTCTCACTCCTTCGCCCTGGCCGACTACAGCAGCGCTAAAGTTACCGAGGTCACCAACATCTATGATGCCGATACGTTCCGAGCCTACGTCGAAGGCTGGCCGCGATCATCGGCAAGCCCTCAATGCTCCGGAGCTTCGTAGCCGATACGGCACGGAAGCAGAAAAGGAAAGGGAAAAGACGCTGGCCAGGCAGGCCAAGCAGTACACGGAGGCGTTGCGTAGCGCGCATAAATCCAGCTGCGCCCCCTGAGCGGGGCAACTTCTATCGGGTGCTGGCTGAGGTGTAAACCTGATAACAGGCTGATGCAGGCGGGACTAGTAATACCGCGAGGAAGGACAAGGCGGTAAGGCGTGGTGTAGCAAGAAGCCCATCCTTGGGGCGGCCATCCATAGCCGCACTCCTCAAGAGCTTCGTGCCCGGCCACCACTATGACAGATAGCGAAAGGGCTCAAGTAAGCCTATGCCTAGGGATGACGTGAGAAATTACCCTGTTCTGTGTAAGAAAAAGCCCCGGCTATTTGCCGAGGCTTGTGACGCGGACTGCAGACGAGCCCGAAGGCACGCGTAATAAGGCGTCGTGGAGCCAATATACCGATGCGTTCAGACGCCAAAGTTAAGAAAAGCCTTACGTTCTATGGCCATTTGTAGCCATAGGCTAACAGGCGTAGCTCACCCGGATTGATAAAGGAAACCTCGCCTTTCGAGACGCGGAATCACGTGATAGGTGATACCGCTGTTTACTGGCTTGACGCTAAGGGCTTCCTGTAGCTGATGGCTCACTTCCATCGGGTCAGCTCCAACGAAAAAGCCCTGCACATGGCAGGGCGTAGTTGTGTGACGCACTATTTGAACGAAACCTAGAGTCAGGCACGTGTAGCTCGAGCATCACTACCAGTAACGTAGATCGGAGAAATAGTCCGTTACTTCTCTTGTCGCCCTGGCCCGGCAAACTCACCAACAAAAACAGCCCGACCACTAGGGCCGGGCTGCGTAGCGCTGCATATCCATGCTTCCCTCACAGGCGTCCTGCCCGTGCATCCTTGGCGCTTGAGCCTTCCCTGTGCTCGTCTTCCTTGCTTGGGCCTCCTGCCCAATGACCCTAAGTGTAGCAGACTATGCTTAGGTATGAAGTAATTCAGGTTAATCTTGCTTGTAAGAGATAGCTGACAGTTTCAATGGCCGCATCAGCGATGTGCTTGCGACTCGGCGGTACGAATCGAGCGAAGACCAGGAACAGATGCTGAAACGCTATTGCTGGTTATACAATTATCATATTCCGCAAAAGGCTCTGTACCAGCACCGCTGGCTGGTGCGATCGCCCAACTTGGGACCATGTACTCGGCAGGCCGGCTGAGCTGTCAGCTCGGTGAGGGTCATCCAGCTGCACCTGCCCTTAACGATAGAACGTAACGTAACAGATCCTCCGCACGCCCCTCACTGACCAGTTGCTCTGGTGGCCTGTAGTCAAACGCGCCAATCGGCTCATTACGGAACCAGAACGCGGCATCCTGATAGCTACCATTTATGTCAGCTGCGGCGCCCATGATTCGCACTGCAACCCGGAGGCAGCCTGTAACTTCTCGGACCCCTGGGCTCGGTTCACGGTCATATGATGAACATATGCCCGGGCCGCCAGCGTCTGTAACTCCCTACCAGGAGCGCGGCAGAACATCCTGGGGCTGATGGTGGGGCTTCTTGTCTTGCCGTGCACGAGCTTTCAGGTCAGTGAGGAACTGATCGAGGGTGTCGGGAGCATCAAATCGGTCGGCTCGGTGATAGCTTCAGCGCTCATGGCGCATCTTCCCTTCTCAAAGCAGTATTATCGCTACATATGTGCATCACAGCCCCCTCGGCCACCCTACGTCCAAACACACCAAGAGCGTGTGAAAGTGACGAGTCTCAGCTCTCCTTGCTCTAGTAGCCATGGCTGTAACGATCCAACCGCCCTATGATAGACTCATTGAAGCGAAATTTGTGCAAATGTATATCATTCATGCTGAAGGTGACGTAACGCTGATACCTCAGTTCGTCATCCCTACCTTATGTGGCGTTTTCGTTTGCGATTCCTGGTTGGCCACACGCGATGGCCGGCGATTAGCGAGAACCCCCGGGAGTACTTGGTTTCTCAAGCACACGGCCTAGCCGAGACTGCTGAACGCATGGAAGCGAGCAGGTATTTCTAGGTTGGCGGTTCTTTGACAGGTTGGGATAGGTGTGAACTCCCAGCCTATCATTCCAGGCTTTTAACAGTGCCTTTCAAAACCTTGAAAACGGCATCAGCCATTCCTAGATTTTCAGTATGGCTAAACAGATCGTATCCGATGAACTCTGGTCCATTGTCGAGCCGCTGCTGCCACCACCGAAACCCAAGCCGCGTGGCGGCCGGCCTCCCGTCTCCAACCGCGCCGCCCTGACAGGCATCCTGTTCGTCCTGCGCTCAGGCATCCCCTGGGAGATGCTGCCGCAGGAGATGGGCTGCGGCTCAGGCGTCACCTGCTGGCGTCGCTTGCGTGACTGGCAGGAGGCGGGTGTCTGGGAGC
>NZ_KB900006.1 GCF_000378505.1 Modicisalibacter luteus DSM 23508
AACTCTTCAGTTTAAAATCATATAGTCCGTTAAGCGGACCAAACTTGGCTCAAGGTTCAAACGAATTCATCTGTTGACGAGTCGCTTGCCTTGATTTTCGGTGACTGGTCACCGCATCATCGACAAGCGCCCACATGAATTACCTGATCGATTGTTAAAGAGCGTTGCAACTGGAAGCGAGCACTGCATGCTGACTTCCTCACCCCTCGGGGCTGCCTCGTTGCGAGAGGGCGTATTCTACCGATCCGGGCCGCGCTGTCAAGCCGCTGTTTTCGCCGTTGGCCATCATCTCTAAAGAGCGCTGGCCGAACCGAAGCACCTGAATCCCGTGCCTTCGATCCTGTCGGGCGAACCCCGATCCGTGGCGGTGCATTCTACCGAATGCGGCGTGTCTGTCAACTGCCCTTTCTCAGCGAACCGAGAAAAACCCCAACAGAAACAGCGCCTTGCGCCACCTTCACCGCCAACCACGTATGCCCGTCGT
The DNA here is from genome assembly GCF_000378505.1 of Modicisalibacter luteus DSM 23508. Lineage (GTDB taxonomy): Bacteria > Pseudomonadota > Gammaproteobacteria > Pseudomonadales > Halomonadaceae > Modicisalibacter > Modicisalibacter luteus. The sequence continues at coordinate 485 of NZ_KB900006.1, forward strand.
TGGCAGCGGATGCGTACTTTACGGCCCACCAAGTGACCTGGCAAGCCCCCAGCAGAAAAAAAGTGTAGTTCAAGCAATTACGCCCTGCCATGCGAGCTGCAAAATTAATATTGTTGTCACGGCGGGGGTGCCAAGCCTCCGCCGTGGTGAAGCAGGGTTAGATGACGAACATATCCATGAACTCGTTGACCGGTGTGGCTTCTAGCAATGCCTGATCCTTGCAAAGCATAAAGATGGCTTGGCTACGCCCGGCCGGGAAGCGTGTCGCCAGATTGGCCTTGAACTTGGCCTCGAGTAGAGGGATACCGTCCTGACGGCGCCTACGATGGCCGATCGGATATTCGACCACGACATTCTCGGTACTCGAGCCGTCTTTGAAGAAAACTTGAATAGCGTTGGCGATCGAACGTTTATCCGATTCCATGTACTCGCGGGTAAACCGTTCGTCCTCGACAACTTCCATCTTTTCGCGCAGCTCGTCGATGATCGGGTTGGCGTAGTGGAATTCATCTTCATAGTGTTCGGCCACAAGGCTGCCGAATGCCAGGGGTACTGCCGCCATGTACTGTAGACAGTGATCCCGGTCTGCCGGGTTGGCCAGTTTGCCTGACTTCGAAATGATGCGAATCGCGGATTCATGGGTAGTAATGACGATACGGTCGATCTCGTCCAAGCGGTCCTTGACCTGCGGATGCAGTATGACCGCCGCCTCACAGGCTGTCTGGGCATGGAACTCCGCCGGGAAAGAAATCTTGAACAGCACGTGTTCCATAACGTACGTCCCGTAATTACGGGTGAACTTGAACTTGCGCTCATTCTCATCCTTGATCTGCTGATCCTTATTGGTCTTGGAAAACAGTACATCGTAGAAGCCCCACTGCGGTGCAGTAAGCACGCCCGGGATACCCATCTCTCCACGCATGGCGATATCGGCCAGCCGTACCCCGCGAGACGTCGCATCCCCAGCAGCCCAGGACTTACGGGACCCCGCGTTGGGCGCGTGGCGGTATGTCCGCAGGCTCTGACCATCAGCCCAGGCATGAGACAAGGCGGACAGGAGTTGCTCCCTATCGGCCCCCATCAACTTGGCGACCACAGCTGTCGAAGCCACCTTGACGAGCACGACATGATCGAGCCCGACACGGTTGAAGGAGTTTTCCAGCGCCAGCACACCCTGAATCTCATGCGCCATGATCATGGCTTCGAGCACGTCACGCATGGTCAGCGGCGGCTTGCCCGATGCGATGCGCTTTTGTGACAGGTGATCAGCGACAGCAAGAATGCCACCCAGATTATCCGAAGGATGCCCCCACTCAGCGGCCAGCCACGTGTCGTTGTAATCCAACCAGCGGATGATGCACCCGATATCCCAGGCAGCCTTCATCGGGTCCAGCCGGAATGAAGTGCCTGGCACTCGTGCCCCATGGGGCACGACCGTGTTTTCCACCACCGGCCCCAAGTGCTTGGTACATTCCGGAAAGCGTAGCGCAAGAAGACCGCAGCCCAGCGTATCCATCAGACAGTTACGAGCCGTATCCAGCGCTTCCTGGCTTTCTATCTTGTAGCCAAGCACATAGTCAGCGATCTTCTGCAGCTCGATGTCATAGTCTGGGCGTTGATTGATATCGACATTGGCGCTCATCGAAAACATTCCTTGGTATGGCGGTGTCTACCCGCCGATCAGTTGAGACAAGAATCGATGCTAGACGATGGGCCCGACGTGTCGGGCCCAGGCGAACTCAGTTGCGCTGCTCAATCGGCAACCAGGGTTGCTTGTCGGGGCCGGTGTAGTCGGCACTTGGCCGGATGATGCGGTTATTGGCGCGCTGCTCAAAAACATGCGCACACCAGCCAGTTAGGCGTGAACAGACAAAAATCGGTGTGAATAGCTTGGTAGGAATGCCCATGAAGTAATAGGCACTAGCATGGAAGAAGTCGGCGTTACAGAACAATTTCTTCTCGCGCCACATGACTTGCTCTACACGCTCGGAGACCGGATAGAGGCGTGCATCCCCGACATCCTCAGCCAAATTCCGCGACCATTGCTTGATAATGGCATTGCGTGGATCGGACTCACGGTAGATAGCATGTCCGAAGCCCATGATCTTTTCCTTGCGCTCGAGCATGCCAAGAATTTCACGCTCGGCCTCATCTGGCGATTGCCAGTGCTCAATCATCGCCATCGCCGCTTCATTGGCACCACCATGTAGCGGCCCTCTCAACGACCCGATGGCACCAGTGACACAACTGTGAATGTCGGAAAGCGTCGAGGCACAGACCCGGGCCGTGAATGTCGAGGCGTTGAATTCATGTTCGGCATACAAGATCAATGAAACATTCATGACACGGGCGTGCAGCTCGGATGCCGGTTTTCCATGCAGTAGATGCAGGAAATGGCCGCCGATGGATTCATCGTCAGTTTCAGTCTCGATACGCACGCCATCGTGGGAATAGCGGTACCAGTAATTGATGATGGAAGGAAATACCGCCAGCATGCGATCGCTGCGATCCTGCTGCTCACCGAAGCTTTCCTCTGTCTCGAGATTACCCAACATCGACGCCCCGGTACGCATCACGTCCATAGGGTGGGCATCGGCAGGAATCTGTTCCAATACCGCTTTCAGCGCAGTCGGCAGGCCACGCAGCGTTTTTAGCTTGGCAACGTAATCATTCAATTCCTGACGATTGGGCAGCTTGCCCTTGAGAAGCAGGTAGGCAACCTCCTCAAAGCGGGCATGCTCTGCCAAGTCATGAATATCGTAACCGCGGTAGGTCAAGCCCGAACCACTCTTGCCGACCGTGCATAGCGCCGTGCTACCGGCACTCTGGCCGCGCAATCCGGCTCCGTTGTTCGCTTTCTCAGACATGGCATGTCTCCTATGGGCGTGTTGAGCTTGTCGTTATCGTTGTTCAGCCAGACAGCTACTCAGTACCTTTCTCCTCGGCAAATAGAGCATCGAGTTTGCGCTCGAAGGCGTGATAATCGAGAAAGTCGTAAAGTTCGTCACGAGTCTGCATAAGGTCCACCACCTCCCGCTGATGGCCTTTTTCATGAATACTGCGGTAAACCTGGAGAGCGGCAGCATTCATGGCCCGGAACGCTGACAGGGGATACAGCACCATACGACACCCCACCTCGCCGAGTTCTTGTTGCGAGAATAGCGGTGTAGCGCCGAACTCGGTGATGTTCGCCAGGATTGGGGCATGAACTCCTTCACAAAACGCGCGATAGTCGTCCAGCGTGTGCACGGCCTCTGCAAAGATTGCATCGGCGCCCGCTTCGATACATGCATTGGCACGGTCGATAGCCGCATTCAGCCCCTCTTTCTGAAAGGCATCGGTGCGCGCGATCAGATAAAAGTCAGGATCAAGCTTGGCATCGGCAGCCGCCTTGATGCGGTCGACCATTTCCTGCTTGGACACGATAGCCTTGTTAGGGCGATGCCCGCATCGCTTCTGCGCTACCTGATCTTCGACATGTACGGCCGCGACGCCGGCACGCCCCATCTCCTTGATGGTGCGTGCGATATTGAAGGCACCACCCCAGCCGGTATCGATGTCCACCAACAGCGGCAGCTCGCTGGCTCCGGTAATGCGGCGAGCATCCTCCACGACATCGTTCATGGTGGTCATCCCCAGGTCGGGCATGCCAAACGAGGCATTGGCGACCCCTCCCCCCGAAAGATAGATGGCCCGATGGCCTACCTGTTCAGCCATCAGGGCCGAGTAGGCGTTGATCGTACCTACGATGGGTAATGGGCGATGAGCATCGAGAGCGGCACGAAAACGTGCCCCAGGCGTGGGCTGGTTCATGAGGTTGTCCTTTGGATGGGAGAGATCGTGGCTTCTTCCTGCTTGAGCACCTCGGCATAGCGCTCTGCCACATTCTCTCGAGAGGCGCTTACGTGCCGACGCATCAATAGTTCGGCGAGCTCTTCATCTCCGGCTTCGATGGCATCGACGATACGATGGTGCTCGACAAAGGCGCGCTGCGGGCGTGAGCCGCTGGCACTGAACTGGGTACGATACAGACGCACCAAGTAATAAAGATCGTCGCAAAGTATGGTCATCAGCATGCGATTGTGACTGCCGAGAACAATGCGATAGTGGAAGTCCAGATCCCCTTCCCGCTGATAGTAGGCTTCACCACGCTGCAGGTCGGCCTGCCGCTCATGAAATGCCAACACTTCGCGAAGTCCCGCAATTTCTTCGGAACTCATATGACGTGCGGCCAGCCTGGCCGCCATGCTTTCCATGGCCTCCCGCACGTCGAAAAGCTCAAGTAACTCTTTCATGGACAGCTTGACGACCCGAGCTCCCACATGAGGCACGCGCTCGATCAGCCGATGTGCTTCCAGCCGTCGCATGGCCTCGCGAAGAGGACCGCGAGAAATGCCGTACGTTTTCGACAGCCCCGGCTCGGTAATCTTGGTTCCTGGTGCCAGCTCACCGCGAACGATGGCATCTTGGAGCTGATTGAAAACCCGCTCAGCCAAGGTTCGCACTTCAGGAAGCACACCATCCTGCATATTGGAATTCATGATTGATTGTCGACAATAAGTGATTGAGGGAACTCTAGCCAGCACTAGCTGACCGGTCAATAGCGCTTGGCTCCCGATCTTCTACACCTTTCGGCGTAGAAGCAAGTGGCAACCACCAAGCTGTTGTCGACAATCCTTTTACGTTAGCGTCAAATGCGCCATGAGCAGTGAGGCGATGCGTCGCGGCTTTTGGAAAGGTAGGGAATGATCTGTGCCAGGCAGCTCCCGATATACCCAGTCGGAACGTGAGTTAGCCAATAGCGCATGATAATTTTTCATGGCTTCTGGACTCTTGCCACCAACGATGCTGATAACGGCCTCCTGATTTTTAAGGAGCGCCTCGCGATCCATGTGCCGTACAGCTTGTGTCACGCAGTCCAGGGCATTGGCAAACCCCAGCGGCCGGTGGGCCAAGCGCGCAATCGACATTCGCTCGGCCCGGGGATTACGCGAGCGGTTGGGAGCAATAAGATCGAGAAAGGCAACGATGCCGGCTTCAGGCGTCTCAGCTTGCCGGATCCGCTCCGCCGCCTCAGCGTAAGCTTCACGTACTTGGATCATCTTGGCACGGTCTTCACGCTCGAGCAGAGCCGGTTCGATAAGGCACATGCGTGCAATCCGTCTTCCCATCCGCTGTTTCAAACGCATGGCGACCAGCCCCCCAAATGAATAACCAACGACGGTATCCAGCCGCTCACAGCCTCGAGCGTGCAGCACTGCTTCGATGTCGGTCGCGACATCTTCTAAAGTGAAACCACGCTCCTGACCGTCAGAGTCTTGGGTCAACCCCATCCCTCGTAAGTCAGGCACGATAATGTCTCGCCATGACTCGAGATGGCCAATCATGGGCTGCCATGTCAATTCACCGGCGACTCCCGCGCCGTGAAGTAGAAGCAATGTTCCCTGGCCACCTCCATTACTACGATGCAGGTGACGCCAGGCCACATACTGGCCCTGGCGCTCGAGTCTTCCACGTTCGAGGCGATAGTCGGCATGCATCTAAAGGTTCCATCGATCAATCGGCAAATAAAGTTAGGCATTATCCCGTTCACCTGCGGGGCGGACAAATTCTTCCTGGACCCCTAGAATGTTCCGCTTGCTGAAGGAAACGCTTTGCATGACCTCAAAACTAGTTATCGCTTCCCTGCCATACCATGCCGACCCTTTGGAACGCTTTTCCCGCCTGCGGCACCGAGAAGGCGCCGTCCTCCTCGATAGCGGCCGTCCGGAGGGGCCCGGCGGGCGTTACGACATCCTGACGAGTGACCCTCTCGCCACGCTCGAAGTCGACACTAACGGCAAGGTTCATTGCGATAAAGACCTGTGCTTGCCGCAGGAGCCGTTCAAGGCTCAGCAGGCACTACTTGAAAGTCTTGATGTCGATCTGCCTGATAGCGATCTTCCCTTTCTTGGCGGGCTGATCGGCTACTGGAGCTATGATCTTGGTAGAGTCCTGGAAACTTTGCCGGACCGTACCCAAGTGACGACCTCGCTTCCCTGGAGCCGGCTGGGTCTCTACGACTGGGCCTTGATCCAGGATCATGTCCGTCGGGAAGCGTGGCTGGTCGCCACGCCGGAACGCAGGCGGCAAGTCGATGCCTGGCTGGCTCGCACACCACTCACGTTACCCGCCTTCTCCGTTACAGCGCCATTTCGCGCGGAAATGGATCAAGCGAGTTACGGCGAGCGCTTCCGATCAGTACAACGCTATATTCAGGCGGGAGATTGTTATCAGATCAACTTGGCTCAGCGCTTCAGCGCACCTTACCAAGGTGATGTCTGGGAAGGTTATCTGGCCTTGAGGCGCGCCACCCCAACTCCCTTTGCCGGTTTCATGGCCTGGGATGACAAGGCGATCCTCTCCCTATCTCCAGAGCGGTTCCTGCAAACCCGACAAGGCCAAGTGGAAACTCGTCCCATCAAGGGAACCCGCCCGCGCGGCAAGACACCGGAAGAAGACGCCCGGCTCGCTACAGAACTGTCGACTAGCACTAAGGACCGGGCCGAGAATGTAATGATCGTAGACCTGCTGCGTAACGATCTAGGCCGCGTATGTCGTGCAGGCAGTGTCAGGGTACCGCAGCTTTGTGGGCTTGAAAGTTACGCCAATGTGCATCATCTGGTAAGCGTGATCACGGGGGAACTGAAATCATCGTCCTCACCGGTCGACCTGCTGGCAGCCGCATTTCCCGGCGGCTCTATCACCGGCGCTCCCAAAGTGCGTGCCATGCAGATTATTGATGAGCTAGAACCCAGCCGACGCAGCGCTTACTGCGGCAGCCTTGGCTACATCGATCGGCGGGGAACGATGGATACCTCAATCGCGATTCGAACCATCATTGCGGATGGCGGGGAGCTCCATGTCTGGGGCGGCGGAGGCGTGGTCAGCGATTCCGATGAAGAAGAGGAATACCAGGAAAGCTTGGCCAAGATTGCACGCCTGATGGACGCTCTCTCAGATGTGTAGCTATGGCCGAATGGGTACCGTCCGCTTTTTTATTAGATTTCTGACTAAGAACTTCTCGACACCTATATTCCAGCTATATAAGCACCGAACTAAACAGTATTGGGGCGAGAAGCACGCCCTTTGCTAGGGTAATCACATTCTGGGAAGCCTGCTTCCCTCACGCTTCTGGAGGGCTTATGGACCTGAACATCGACTCAATCAATGAGCAATACGGCAATGATCCCGAGGCTCTGACGCGCTGGGCGCTGGGGCTCGGCAAACTTGCCATCTGCACAACAAATTTTCGGCCCTTCGAGGCCGTTATTCTGCACATGGTCACCCGAGTCCAGCCCGACATTCCCATCGTCTGGATGGACTCCGGCTATAACACCGAAGCCACTTACCGGTTTGCCGATGACGTTACCAAGCGACTCTCGCTGAACCTGAGCATCTATCATCCTAGACGTTCGCGGGCCCATCGTGAGGCACTGGAGGGTTCAGCACCGACAATCGACGACCCACGTCATGCCTCGTTTACCGAGGAAGTTAAGCTCGAACCTTTCGAACGCGCCCTTCGTGAAATGGCTCCTGACGTCTGGTTTACTGCAGTTCGGGCTGAAGACACGGCGCAACGTGCTCAAATGCAGCCAGTGTCGGTCAACGATAATGGTCTGATCAAGGTGGCACCGGTGCTGCATTGGACAGCCAAGGAAATGTATCAGTATCTGCAGAAACACGACTTGCCCAACAACTTTGATTATTTCGACCCCACCAAGGTGGAAGAGAAGCGCGAGTGCGGCCTACACCTTCAGCACTAACGCTTATATCAGCGCTTGGCCAAAGCCCTGCCATTAGACTATGGCAGGGCTTTTGGGGTGCACTTAACGTACCGGCAATTCAATATCGGCAAAAAGCGCCTGCTCATGTCGAGGGCCAGCCGCCAATGCTTCATCGACGATGTCACGGGTAAGGTGAGGCGCGAACCGCTCCACGAAATCGTACATGAAACTGCGCATGAAGGTGCCCCGACGAATGCCAATCTTGGTTGTCGAGCTTTCGAAGAGATGGCTAGCGTCCAGAGGCACCAGATCCTGGTCCGCCTGGGGGTCAATAGCCATGCGCGCTACGATGCCGACTCCCATCCCGAGACGCACATAGGTTTTGATAACGTCAGCATCTGCCGCCGTCAGGACCACATTAGGGGTCAAGTTCCTTCCACGAAAGGCATCGTCGAGCTGAGAGCGACCTGTAAAACCAAAGACGTAAGTCACCAGGGGATACTCGGCTAATGCTTCCAGGGTCAATTCTTCAAGTTCGGCCAAGGGATGCCCCTTGGGAACCAGCACGCACCGATTCCAACGATAGCAAGGCAACAACACCAGGTCGTTGAACAACTCCAGCGACTCGGTACAAATGGCAAAATCCGCTGCTCCTTCACTTACCATCTGAGCAATCTGCTTGGGTGTACCCTGCTGCATATGCAAGGCTACGTCCGGATATTTGCGAGTAAACTCACCGATCAGCGGCGGCAGCGCGTACCGGGCCTGGGTGTGGGTTGTCGCAATGGAAAGGCTTCCTTTCCGTTCATCGCTATGCTCTTGGGCAACCTGCTTGATATTATCGACGGTACGCAGCACTTCCCCTGCCAACTCGATAATCGACTGACCCGCCGGTGTTACTCGCGTAAGATGCTTACCACTACGTGCGAAGATTTCAACACCGAGTTCATCTTCGAGAAGGCGAATCTGCTTCGAAATGCCCGGCTGGGACGTGAACAGGCTCTGTGCCGTAGCTGAGACGTTCAGATTATGCCTAGTGACCTCCCAAATATAACGTAGCTGCTGTAACTTCATGCCGGCTGACTCCACAAGGGCGAAAAAGCCGATTGGCAGCTGCCCTTAATTCTTAAAAGAAATAAAATACTAGAAAATAATGACAAAATGGAATATAAAAGCATCATAGCTGCCTCGCTGGCCGACGGCAAGAGGCGCCATACAAGGCACCCGCAATAACGTCTACCTATCGGCTTTCTTGGTAGAGTCCATTTGCCAGCCAGGCAGGCTAACGCTACCATCAGCCGACTACACTACTACGCTAGTGATAAGCGCAAGCAATTGGAGATTTCCCATGGCCAACAATGTCGACGTCACTACTGCCAACTTCGAGCAGGAAGTACTCAAAGCTGAGAAGCCTGTTCTGCTCAAATTCTGGGCACCCTGGTGCGGTCCGTGCAAGATGATGGCGCCGGTCGTCGAAGAGGTGGCCGACGAGAAAGCTGACAACCTCAAGGTCGTCAGCATCAACGTGGACGATGCCCCGGAAATCGCAGCCGAACACGGTGTTCGCGGTGTCCCGACCGTCATGCTATTCAAGTCTGGTGCCAAGGTCGCTTCGCTGGTAGGCGCCCAGTCGAAGTCGCAGCTCAACCAGTTCATCGACCAGAACGCCTGATCCTCTCGTTATATCCCATAAAACAAAGCGAACGTCCTAACACAGGACGTTCGCTTTTCCGTCATGAAGCTTTTGATCAAATATTAAATATTGGTTTTTACCCTGCCACATTTCTCCCTCGAAAAGCACCTAATATTAATAGCACTTTTAAACACAGCTATTCCATTTAAAACCAAAACTCTTACAAATCCCAAAATGACTGCAAATAAATACTGAAGCGAAGTCAGCGACGAAGAACAGGCCTATTTTTGGCGGCTTGGTAACGAGCATTTAATCAACAGCCTTTAAACATTAAACATTAGACAATAGCTCTGGAACATTATAAAAGCTCCCCGGGCAGTTCAAAGCAAAAACAATTCGAGCGTGCTTACCAGGCCATGGGCAACACGAAAAGCCATCTATGCTTGATCTTATCCTCCTACTGCCTGTGGCTATATAACCCCGCCCATATTTAATAATCATCATTGCCGTTTGAAAAAACGAGGTTTTGCTTGGCGCTGCTCTGAACTTCCGCCTAAAAGCTGCGCCAACCACTGTGTTTCGGGATGGCTGTTGAGCGCTATTTTCAATGTCATGGTCAGTGGCACAGACAACAACATGCCTACAGGCCCTAATATCCAGCCCCATACAACCAAGGATAGGAAAGCCACCAGCGTCGAAAGACCCAATGTATGGCCCATTACACGAGGCTCGATCAAGTTACCTATCACAAAGTTGACAACCAGGTAAGCGATTGCCAGCAAGAAGGCATCCCAAGGCCCGCCTTCCGGCATGACCAAGGTCAATAAGACAGCAGGGATCGCCGCCAAGGCTGAGCCAATGTTGGGAATGTAATTCAGGCAAAACGCCAGTGAGGCCCACAGTAGAGGGAAGCTGACGCCGATCACAAGACAGGAAAGAAATATCAGCACCCCTGTCGCCAGGCTAATCAGCGTTTTAATGGCCAAATATCGCTTGAGATTGGCACTGAACTCATTGAACCGCATCAGGCTAGGCACTGGGTCTTCCAAGGCAAGCAGCACTTTGTCTCGGAAATGAAGGGTCTCGAACAGCATGAAGCCAACCAACAAGGTGATTAGTAAGCTCTGCGAAATAAGACTGCCCAGACTATCGAGCACGGTTGGAATAAACTGCGACAAGGTCGACATGTCGAGCCATTTGGTGATGCTATGCGGCTGAAGATATCCGCCAAGCTCTGGCGCCCAGCTTATCAAGGCGTAGTACTGAGCGAGTAACTGCTCCTCGAGTTTAGGCAGCACCTCCATGAATGTGGCAATGCTGCCTGCTAGCAACGACCCTAGCAGCACTACCCACAAGCCGAGGATGAGAAGTGTAACCAGCACCGCCATGCTGCGTCCCAAGCCCAGGCGATGCAACCACTGTACCGGTGCCGTACAGATGACGGCGATGAATAACGACAGCACCAAGGGCACCAGAATTTCGGCCCCCAGCTTCATCCCGGCAATGATAATAACTAACGCAGCCAGCGCCAGTAGCAGATGAAAAGGAATGGCGCGCTTTTCTTGATCGACATCATGGTCCATGAAGGCCTTCCTGGCAAAATGACTCTAACCCGCATAATGACGGCATGACGAGGTTACTACAATCGCCCCTGAACGGAGCAGTAAAAAAAGCGGGCCGAAGGCCCGCCGCAAGAGACTGGTCAGAGCACCTGACCCAGAGAGAACTAGATGTATTTCAAACCTCAAACCCCAAGCCAAACGCCCCATCTTTCATAGTCATCAGTGGCTCGGCCCCCGCCCTGATCATTTCGGCATGGGCGCGCGTCCGCGGTAGCAGCCGCTGATAATAGAAGCGTGCCGTATCCAGCTTTGCCTGATAATAATCAGAGGATGCATCGTTACCCTCTTTCAGAGCTAGCTGTGCTGTTCGTGCAGCGCGTGCCCAGAAGTAGGCCAACGTTACATACCCTGCATATAGCAGGTAATCCACACTGGCAGCACCCACCTCTTCACGGTCACTCATGGCCCTCATGCCCACTGCCATGGTGAGGTCGCCCCACTCCCCGTTGAGGCGAGCCAATGGTTCGATGAATTCCTTGAGGGACGCGTTGCCAGCTTCGGCCTGGCAGAACTTATGTATTTCCTTGGTGAACACTTTCAATGTTTCACCTTGGTTCATCAGTATCTTGCGGCCGAGCAGATCCAACGCCTGGATGCCGGTAGTGCCTTCATAAAGGCGAGTAATCCTGGCATCGCGGACAAACTGCTCCATGCCCCATTCCTGGATGAACCCATGCCCGCCGAAAACTTGCACGCCTTCGTTGGTCGCTTCGAACCCCAACTCTGTGAGAAAGGCCTTAACGATGGGAGTCAGCAGTCCCAGCAAGGATTCGGCCTGCTCCTTTTCGGCGCTATCCGTGCCTTGCTCGACGATGTCGACCAGTTGCGCCGTATACAACACTAGCATGCGCCCGCCCTCGGCGAGCGCCTTCTGGGTCAGCAGCATCCGACGTACATCGGGATGCACAATAATCGGGTCGGCAGGCTTGTCAGTGGCCTTGGGACCGGAGAGCGAGCGCATCTGCAAGCGGTCACGTGCATAGGCCAGCGAATTTTGGAAACTCGCTTCCATCAAGCCCAGACCCTGAATACCGACACCTATACGCGCCACGTTCATCATTGTGAACATGCAGGCCAAGCCCTTGTTGGGCGGGCCCACCAAGAAGCCCTTGGCATCGTCGAAGTTCATGACACACGTGGCGTTACCGTGAATGCCCATCTTGTGCTCGAGTGAACCGCACTCCACACCATTACGCTCGCCAGGGTTGCCCTGAGCATCGGGAAGAAATTTTGGTACCACAAATAGCGAGATGCCTCGCGCCCCCTCGGGAGCATCCGGCAGTTTGGCCAACACGAGATGAACAATGTTCTCGGCAAGATCATGCTCGCCAGCCGAAATGAAAATCTTGGTTCCCGTGATGCGATAAGCCCCATCTTCATTGGGTGTAGCTCGTGTCCTTATCAACCCCAGGTCGGTACCGCAGTGCGATTCGGTCAGGCACATGGTGCCCGTCCATACCCCTTCGACCAGCTTGCCAAGATAGGCTGTCTTCAGTTCATCACTGCCATGATGCCGCAGAGCATCGGCAGCACCATGCGATAACCCTGGGTACATGCCCCAGGCAAGGTTACTGGCACAGATCATCTCAGACAGCGCCATGCCCAAAGAGGGGGGTAAACCCTGGCCACCATATGCGGGATCGGCCGCCAGGCTTGGCCATCCACCTTCGACATACTGGGCATAGGCTTGCTTGAATCCTTTCGGTGCCTTGACTTCACCTCCTTCGAGAAGACACCCCTCACGATCCCCCACTTGGTTGAGCGGCAGGAGTACATCGTGGGCGAAGCGTCCCCCTTCCTCTAGTATTGCCGCTACTACATCAGGAGTCGCGTCTTCGCCGTTGTGCAAGCGGGCATAATGAGCGGGGTAATCGAGCATCTCGTTCATCACGAAACGCATATCGCGCAAGGGGGCCTGATAACTCGGCATGTCATCTCTCCTGGCATTCGACATGGAAGGCAGCCTCGCGCGGCCTTCAAACATTCGTTTGAAATTAGGCCAAACGGCACCTCAGGTCAAGCGTTCGTTTGAAACTGCTCATCTGCTCGCCTACCTGCCCCTGGTAAGCCGGTTACTGCATTCGAATACCGCCGTCGAGGCGGATCACACTGCCATTGAGCATAGTGTTGGTGATGATGTGCTCTGCCAACGCTGCGAACTCGCCCGCCTTGCCCAACCGCTTGGGAAATGGCACCAACGAGGACAGCGAGGCGACCGCGTCGTCGGGAATGCCCTGCATCATGGGCGTTTCAAAAATGCCGGGAGCAATCGTCATGACACGGATACCATGGCGTGACAGTTCCCGGGTCAACGGGAGCGTCATCCCGGCAACGCCGGCCTTGGAAGCACTATAGGCTGCCTGTCCCACCTGGCCATCGTAGGCGGCAATCGATGCCGTATTGATGATCACTCCTCGCTCACCATCGTCGTCTTCTGGCGCATTCTTTGCCATCGCCGCCGCCGCAAGCCGCAATACGTTAAAAGTGCCTATGAGATTAATGCTGATCGTTCGTGAAAACGCCTCCAACTCGGCTGGATTGCCATCACGATCGAGTAACTTAGCGACACTGACTATGCCGGCACAATGCACTACACCATGCAGTCCGCCCATGGCCACGGCGCGATCCACGGCCGCTTGTATGTCATCAGGGCTAACCACATCGCCGCGCATCGCCACGGCGGAACTGCCCAAGCGCCTCGCTTGATCCTCAACGGCTTCACTGAGGTCAATGAGTATGACATTGGCACCACCGGCTACCAATCGCTCTGCCGTCGCGGCGCCCAGTCCGGATGCCGCCCCCGTTACTAGAAATGTATGGTTTGCCAACTGCATTTCCATTCCCCTCTTGTCTGCGGTCTGTGCCACTCACCTTTAGCCGTGAGAAGCAGATATCGCTTGGCCAAGCTATCGTTTACGTTAACGTAAAGTAAATGCTAGCCTTCTTTCCAGCATCCTCTCGCTATCTCATCTTCAGGATGGAACGCGAAAGGCATCTCTTCAGCTCAGGCCGGCGATGCAGGAGAGTGGGTTATCATCGTGACCAGCTCTTGGGCCAGTGATTCCGGAGAGCGCGGTCCCTCAGGATCATACCAACGTACCGTCCAGTTGAGCGCCCCAAGAACGAAACGGCGTGCCGATAACGGATCACCATAAACCAAGCCGGCTTCCGAGGCGTCTTCAATTACCTCTTTCCATAACGCTTCGTAAGCATCGCGCAAGTGAACGAGATGGGATCGTGACTCATCATCGAGACGCCGCCATTCATAAAGAGCCACGACATGGGCGTTGCGATCCGTGAGCAGGGTTTCCAGATGCGCACGCACCATGGCATCGAGCCTTCCCCGAGGGGTGTCGTGGGCTTCGCTCAACGCATGATTCGCCAGTGCCAAGGCGTTATGCATACCCTCTTCAATGACTGCACAGAGTATTTCCTGCTTGTCTCGGAAATGGTGAAACAGGCTTCCCGACTTGATTCCCATGTCTTTCGCCATCATTCGCACCGTCGTCCGGTCGAAGCCCTCTACGACGAAAAGACGAGCAGCGATCCGGATCAGTTCCTTGCGACGGCTGGAGGCGTTCACTAAAGTCATCGAATTAACACTAGCGCTTGCTTGGTTAGCCCTGAGCAAACCATAGCCCTACGCCGTGGTCAATCGAGCGTGCTCCCTCCCCCGCGCTTGGAAAGGTCTCGCTCTATCAAGAACAATGACCGGAGAAAGTCATGACTAATACTAATGCTTCCAATGTCGTCATCCTTTCCGGGTCTCGCACGCCAATGGGCGGAATGTTGGGTAACCTTTCGAGCCTGACCGCCCCCGAGCTGGGCGCAATCGCTATACGTAGCGCCATCGCACGCGCCGGTATCGCGGCCGATGCCATAGATGAGGGTATCCTGGGCTGTGTCCTTCCCGCTGGCGTTAAGCAAGGCCCCGCCCGCCAGGCCATGCGGCAAGCTGGAATTCCGGATAGCATCGGTGCCACCACGATCAACAAGCTGTGCGGCTCGGGCATGAAGGCCACCATGCTCGCCCACGACCTGATCCGCGCCGGTAGCGGTAGTATCCTTCTTGCAGGGGGCATGGAGTCGATGTCCAACGCCCCGCATGTACTAACAAAGGCCCGCAGCGGTTACCGACTGGGGCATGGCGAGCTCAAGGATCATATGTTCCTCGACGGCCTGGAAGATGCCGAGACTGGTCGCTTGATGGGTTCTTTCGCCCAGTATATTGCCGACGAGCGCGGCTACACCCGGGATCGTATGGATGATTTCGCCATCGCCTCGCTGGAACGCGCCATGACTGCACAGGAAAAGGGATTACTCGAAGCGGAAATGAGCCCGGCCGCGGTGACCACGCGCGCGGGTGAGAATGTGGTCGACCATGACGAACAGCCTTTCTCCGCCCGTCTGGACAAGATTCGAACACTGCGCCCGGCTTTTGCCAAGGACGGCACGATCACGGCGGCCAACGCCAGTTCAATATCTGACGGCGCCTCGGCCCTGATCCTGGCCAGTCAGGCCGCCGCCGAGACCCAAGGCGCCACGCCATTGGCCCGCATTCTCGGCCATGCCACGCACTCCCGGCACCCCAACGAGTTTACCATCGCCCCGGTCGATGCCATTGGCAAGCTAATGACGCGCCTCGGCTGGCACGTGGATGACGTCGACCTGTTCGAAATCAACGAAGCCTTTGCCGTCGTGACATTAATGGCCATAGATGATCTCCGTATCCCTCATGACAAGGTCAATGTCTTTGGTGGCGCCTGCGCCCAAGGGCATCCGATCGGCTCGACGGGTTCAAGAATCATTGTCACCCTGCTCAATGCGCTTCGCCAGCGTGGCGGTAAGCGTGGTATCGCCAGCCTGTGTATTGGCGGTGGCGAAGCAACAGCCGTGGCGATTGAATTGCTTGAGTGACCGAATCCTGGATGTTCATCTTCGCATCACAAGCGTCACGCAAGGCAACAATAACAAGGCCGGCATATTGCCGGCCTTTCTGCACCTCAACCGTATCGGCCAGTGATGTAATCCTCGGCCTTCTTGGTGTGGGGGTTGGAGAACATCATTCGCGTGTCGTTGTACTCGATCATTTCGCCAAGATGGAAAAATGCCGTGTAGTCTGCGACCCGCGCCGCCTGCTGCATATTGTGGGTCACCGTAATAATGGTGAACTGTTTCTTGAGCTTGTCCATCAAATCTTCAATGGTCGCCGTAGAGATCGGATCGAGCGCCGATGTCGGTTCGTCCATTAGAATCACATCGGGCTTCACGGCGATTGCACGTGCGATACACAGGCGCTGCTGCTGCCCACCCGACAGTGATGTGCCTGGCTCCTGCAGCTTGTCCTTGACCTCGTTCCACAGTCCGGCATCTCGCAATGCCTGCTCCACCAGCTCGTCCTGTTCCGCCTTGCGGCTCACCAGGTCATGCATGCGCGGTGCGTAAGCGATGTTCTCGTAGATAGATTTGGGAAACGGATTTGGTTTCTGAAAGACCATTCCAACCCGCCGACGCAGCGCGACTTCGTCCATCTTTGCGTCATTGACGTCACGCCCGTCCATCTCGACCAATCCTTGAACTCTCACGCTCCTGATCAGGTCGTTCATGCGATTCAGGCAACGCAGGAAGGTAGACTTGCCACAGCCCGACGGGCCGATCAATGCCGTGACATTCTTCTGATAGATGTCAATGTTGATGTTCTTGAGCGCCTGGTTGTTGCCATACCACAGGTTGAGATCGCGGACCCGAATGCTCAGGGCGTGGTTGGCATCCTCGTTATGGTTTACCGGCTGCCCCGGGGAGCGCTCATGGTTCGGCGCGGAGTGCGCATCGATCTGGGCGGTCTGTTGATTCATCAGTATTTATCCCGTTAATGGTCGCCGGCTTACCAGCGACGCTCGAATTTCTTGCGCATCCAGACGGCGCAGGCGTTCAGCGAGATCAGCACGGCCAGCAATACGAGAATGCCTCCCGCCGTCTTTTCGGTGAAAGCGCGCTCTGGTTCACCGGCCCATGTAAATATCTGGGCGGGCATGACCGTCGCTGCATTGGAGAATGACGTCGACACGTCCGGAATGAATGCCACCATACCGATAATGATCAACGGAGCGGTCTCTCCCATCGCTTGGGCCAACCCGATGATCGAGCCGGTCATGATGCCCGGCAAGGACAACGGCAGGACGTGATCGCGCACCACCTGCCAGCGGGAACAACCGACACCGAACGCCGCCTGACGAATGGTATCCGGCACACTACGCAGCGCGGTGCGTGTGGCAATGATAATGACCGGCAACGTCATCAGGGCCAGAGTCAGACCACCCACTAACGGTGTGGAGCGTGGCACCCCGAAGAAATTGATATAAATGGCCAAGCCCAGCAGGCCGAACAGGATCGACGGTACGGCAGCCAGGTTGTTGATATTTATCTCGATGATTTGAGTGAGGCGGTTATCCGGGGCAAACTCCTCCAGGTAAACTGCGGTCATGACCCCGATCGGAAAACACACAGCCATGGTGACGATAAGGGTCAATACAGTCCCCACCGCGGCAGATGCAATGCCGGCCAGTTCGGGCATCTTTGAGTCACCCGAAGTGAAGAAGCGGGTATTGAACTTGAGCTCCGCCCGGCCGGCTTCCTTAAGCCGGTCCACGGCACGTTTATGGCTCTCACTCAGCCGCGTGTAATGCCCCTTGAGGTACTGATCCACCTCGGAATCCGCCAGCACCCACTCCATGCGTGTCGTCCCCATCAGCTCGGGGTTGTCACGCATCCGTCCGGGAATCAGGCGCAGATAACCTCGGCTGACCAAGCTGCGCGCCTCGTCGCTGACTGCCGCCGGGGGGATCTGCATCGACTGCTCGGTGTAGCTGACCTCTACCTGGATCTGCGCCTGCTGAAAGGCTGGCAGTCCCTTGACCAGCATATCGCCGATGAAAACGACCAGAAACGTCGCTGCCAGGATCAGCGCTCCCATCGACATCCACTTCAAACGGGCCGACTTACGATGACGCCGCTTAAGCTGGGCTGTGATCTCGTCGAAGGATTGACTCATGCGTTTGGACCCACTCCGGTGTCACAGGTTATTGGAACGATACTTTTCACGGAAACGGCGAATCATGATCACCGACACCATATTCAGGGCAAGGGTCACCACGAACAGCACTAGCCCAAGCGCAAAGGCCGACAGCGTCTCGGCACTTTCGAACTCCTGATCACCGGTAAGTGCCGCCACGATCCGCACCGTCACGGTGGTCATGTCTTCTAGCGGGTTTGCCGTCAGGTTGGGACGCATGCCCGCCGCCATGACTACAATCATGGTCTCACCCAAGGCACGGGATACGGCCAGTAGCGAGGCAGAGATGATGCCGGGCAGCGAGGCAGGCAGCACGACGCTCTTGATGGTTTCCGCCTTGGTCATACCCAGCGCTAGCGAGCCTTGGCGCATACTGTCAGGCACAGCGGTAATGACATCGTCGGACAGCGACGAGATGAACGGGATGATCATGATTCCCATGACCAGGCCGGGAGCCAGGGCATTGCTGTACGAAGCGTCCAGCCCCAGCACGCCAGCGATATCCACTACGATGGGTGCCACGGTAATTGCAGCGAAGAATCCATAAACGACCGTCGGAATGCCGGCCAGCACTTCAAGGACCGGCTTGGCCAGGGTGCGAATACGATCCGGCGCGAACTCTGCCATGTAAATCGCCGAAAAAAGCCCGACCGGTATCGCCACCATCATGGCAATCAAGGTAATGATGAAGGTACCGACAAAGAGCGGCACCGAACCGAACTGAGCCGCGCTGCCGGCCTCATCCCCACGGCCTGCCGCCGCTAGAAAGCTGGCTCCCGGGTTCCAGATCGTTCCGGTGATGAATTCCCAGAAACTCTGCATCTGAAAAAAGCGTACCGCCTCGAAGACGATCGACAGAAGGATGCCTAGCGTTGTGATGATCGACACCATGGCGGCAGCCGCCAGGATGCCCTGGATCACACGTTCGATCGCCTGACGCGCATGGAAGTCCGGGCGAACCTGCTTCAATCCTAGCAACAGGCCGATCGCAGCGATGGCGAGACTGGACGCAAGGAGATAAAGCGTGGGAATTTCAGCACCAAGCAACAGCATGGCAAAGGCGCCTACGGCGCTAACCAACACGGCGGGGCCCGCCGTGATGAGCACCGAAAACCAAGCGTACTGGTCAGGCTGGGCATACATTGCCGTTCCGCTGGCGCGCGTACGCGTCGCCTTGGCGCGGGCCATGAAAAAGGCGGCCAACCCCAGGGCGAGCAGCACCCCACAGAACAGCAGGAAAATCTGGTTGGTCTGCATCTGAACTCTCTTGAAGTGAAGCGGCCTGCAATGAGCTGCGATAGCCGCCAACACCTAGCTACAGGTTCAGGCCGGCAGCGTACGCTACCGGCCCGGTCATCACTGTTTTCCGATTACTTAAGGTCGGACAGCTCTAGCTTAGCGTGACTCTCGACTTCCTGACGTGCTTCGGCACGATCCTCTTCCGGCAACGGAATCAAGCCGATGCCTTTCAGGTAGCCCATCGGACCGATCATCTGCTCGCTCATGAACAAGTTGGCGTACTCATGCATCGGCGGCACTTCTTCGGCATGCTGGTTCTTGATATAGAAGAACATGGAGCGTGACACCGGATAGTCGCCAGAGCTGATCGCTTCAGGCTCCGGAGCAACGCCATCGACGGAAGCCCCGCTCAGGGAGTCGGCATTCTCTTCCAGGAAGGAGTAACCGAAGATACCGAAGGCATCGGTGTTTTCCGTGAGGCGCTGCACGATCAGGTTGTCGTTTTCACCGGCATCGATATAGGCACCGTCGGAACGGATATCGGTATACGCTTCGCCACCGTAAGCTTCCATATCCTCGGATGCCGCTTCCATGACCAGCTCTTCAAACGCATCACGCGTGCCGGAAGTGGTCGGCGGACCGTACACAGTGATCTTGCGGTCAGGCAGTGAGGAGTCGATATCGCTCCAGTTCTTGTAGGGATTGTCGACGAGCTGACCATCCTGCGGCACCTTCGCAGCCAAGGCCTTGAAGATCTGTTCACGAGTCAGGTTGATCTGCTCGTTGCTGTTGGACTGGGCGAAGGCGATACCGTCGTAGCCAATCTTGGCTTCGGTAATGTCGGTCACCCCATTTTCCTGACAACGCTCGAACTCGGACGTTTTCATGCGACGCGAGGCGTTGGTGATATCCGGGGTACCTTCACCGACACCGTTACAGAACAGACGCAGGCCGCCACCGGAACCGGTCGACTCGATGACCGGCGTGGGATACTGCGTGGTAGCGCCAAATTCCTCGGCAACGTAGCTGGCGAACGGATACACCGTACTGGAACCGACGATACGGACCTGCTCACGCGCTTGTGCGACCCCGATGACGCCCATCACGGCGGCAGCGACAGCGGTAGTCTTGAGGATGCGATTCATGCGGGTAACTCCTGTCGATGAGAGTGATCAACCTTCGCGAGACACAAGATGCCCAATGAAGATGACAGCTTTATGACAGCCGCTACGAACAGCCTAGTCAAAAGAGTAGACCCAAGGCTGCGATGATGCTCAATATTAGCGAAGACCACTGGAGGGTATTCCGATCGAGGCGATGAGCCATACGTGACGCCAGCAAGTTACCTAGCACCACAGCAGGCAAGAAGCTAGCTGCCATTCCCAAATGCCAAAGCTGAATTCTGCCGGCAAGAAGCAAGGCCAATAATGTCATCGTGGCACTTACGATGAAGAACGCCGACAGGTTTGCACGCGCCGAATCCGCAGGCAGACGATGCATAAGCAGTGCGATAGGCGGCCCGCCGATGGCCGACACGGTTCCGAAGATGCCCGAGACGATGCCAGCGACGAACAGGTTAAGCCGGTTCAAGGGCAGGCTGACATTAAGCAGACTGACTGCCACTGACGACAATACGATCAAGGCGATAAGCTTTTCCAGAACAGCCAGTGGAGCCACCAACAGCAGACAGACGCCCAGTGCGGTACCTGGCACTCGCCCCACCAATGCCATCCCCACCGCATTCAGGCGGATTTCCCGTCGATAGGCCCCGATCATCATTAGCGCTACAAGTAGACCGAACATGACGAGAACGGTCGGCACCAGGCGCGGCTCCATCATTAGAATCAAGGGAGTGCCAATAACCGCCAGGCCGAACCCGGTAGCCCGCTGAACAAAGGCCCCCAGGAACAGACTGCCTGCGCACCCGAGCCAGACCCAGCCAGACACACCTATCCACTCAGCCACGCAACGCCGATCCCGAAAGAACCCGGACACTAAAATTACCCAACAGGGCGGCCCCCAGCATGGTAAGTACCATTGGCCAGGCACTGGGAATCTCGAACGCACCGACCAGCACCCCAGCCAATGCGCCGCAGGAAAACTGGATACTGCCCATCAATGCAGTTGCCGTGGCGCTCATTCCAGGAAAATTATCCAGCATGGAAGACATGGCGTTCGGGCTGATCAACCCCTGCATACCAACAAAGAGTGTCATCAGCGGTACGACAACGGCCAGCGCATCGAGTCCGGTAGCAAACACCAGTACCAGCAGAAGCCCGGTCACCAGTTGGATGCCCAGCCCCCACAATAGGTTCTGCTGTGGGGCGCGCCGCTTGAGCAGCCGAATGTTCAGCCGGTTCGACGCAGCCATGACGATAATATTGGCACCGAAGATGAAGGGATAAACAGCCGGCGATACCCCGTAGTAGTCCATGTAGAGAAACGGCGACCCGGTAATGAAGGCAAACATTCCGGCAAACGACATGGCCACGGCACTGATGTAACCCATTGCTTCACGGTGGCGAAGTACGGCGAGATAATTGGCCAATATCTGCCTTGGCCCGGCGACCTCGGCATCGGCGCTACGCGTTTCGGGAAGATAGCGGCTAAGCAGCCACAGTACGAATGCAGCATATGCACTAAGAAAGGCAAAGATCAGCCACCAATCGGCCAGATACAGCAGCGCGCTGCCCAAGGCTGGGGCCACCAGAGGCGCCAGCAACATGATCATTACCATGGTCGAGAAGACCTTGGCAGCCTCGCGCCCACTAAAGCAGTCACGCACGATAGCCGAGGAGTTGACCACCGAGGCCCCTCCCCCCAAGGCCTGAATGAAACGTAACGCCCAAAGCATTTCCAGCGACTCGACCTGGGTGATGGCCAGGCTGGCAAGCATGAACGTCAGAATGCCTCCAAAAAGAACCGGCCGTCGTCCTACCCGGTCGGACAAAGGCCCGAAGACAAGTTGACCCAATGCGAAACCGAACAGGAAGACACTGACCGATAACTCGGTAAGGTGAACACTGGCACCTACGCTTTCGGCGAGCGCCGGAATTGCCGGAAGATAGGCATCGATAGCCAGCGGCGCGAGAGCCGTGTTTGCCGCGACCAGTAATGCGATGCGTCGAGAATCAAACTGATGCATAAGCCTCCTTGCTGGTCCAGCGACAGGAACCAAGACCATAAGGGGGCTAATCATAACAGCGAAGATGTCAGGGCGCGCGTACCACCCCCCCCCTTGCACACGGCAAACAGGAAGAAACCCAAGGCAACGGGGCTTCAAAAAAGGACTAGGGCCATGAAAGCACGTAGAGAACGCGAAGCGACCCCTGGGGCTAACGCTGTAGCTCTTGGCTGACGAACGCTTCGCCAGCGAGTATCTGCTGGATTGCCAGCGGCAGTTCATCCGGCTCCCCCTTGAGAATGTAGCCGCTGGCACCGGCATCGAACGCCTGCTCGACGTAGTGTTTTTCTCCATGTCCCGACAGCATGGCGCAAGGCAAGCCAGGCTGCTGCTCATGAAGTTTTCTGATCAACTCCATGCCGCTCATGCCTGGCAGTGACATGTCAATGAGCACCAGGTCCGGTGAAGGGACAGGAAATCGCTCGAGGGCAGCTTCTGCGCTTTCAACAACACCCACCACCTCAAGAGACGCCTCCAGCGCGAGGAATTCGGTCAACATATCCCGCATCAGCGGATTGTCTTCAACCACGAAAATCCGAGCCATAATCACTCCTTGATGTTGCCGACACTTAGCGTGTTACAGGGCACGCGAATGATCACCTGCATCCCCCTGCCTAAAGAGGACTCGATGTACATACGCCCCCCGACCTGACGTAGCCGCTCCCGCACGCTCGACAATCCGAAGCCGGTTCCCTGACGTTCAGCCCCCGTTGCTTTGTGCATCCCCAGCCCTTGATCTTCGACACGGATGATCAGGTCCTGCTGAGTCTGTTTCAGCTCAACGGTAGCGCGATCAACACCGGCATGCTTTTTTACGTTGAACAGTAACTCTCGCACGACCTGGAAGAGCAGCACGCGAAGATCCTCGTCGAGAGCGGGCATGGTACGCCCGGTTATCAGTTCAACGTCGAGGCCGTGCAACTCAAGCATCTGTCGTTGCAGCCACTCCAGAGCATCGGCCAAGCCTTCTGTCTTGAGAATCGGGGGGCTGAGGTCCACGGTCAACTGACGCGTGGTACCAATCGCCTGCTTGATGAGTTCCCGCGTTTCCTCAACCATGTCTGCAAACGCCATCTGCCGGTCAAGGGTCAGCCGGTTGCTGACCATACGCAACTTCATCTGCAAGGCATACAGTAATTGTTGCAGGTCGTCGTGGAGAATCTGCGATACCCGGCGACGCTCCTCCTGCTCAGCCATCGTTAGGCTGTATGCCATACGACGTACTTCTTCTTCCGCCCGCTTGCGTTCGTCGATATCAGTATTCGTGCCAAACCAACCCACGATCTTGCCTACACCGTCACGAAGGGGAATACCACGGGCCGCAACCCAGCGCCAATTGTCGCTGCGCGCATGCCAAAGGCGATACTCCACTAAGTAGGGCTGTCCAGAGCGGGTGGAACGCTGCCAAGCTCGTTCAATCGATGCCACATCGTCCGGGTGAACTACACGCTTCCAGTCCCCCTTCAGCCAGCTCTCAGCATCTTGTCCAGTAAAAGCTCGCCAGGAAGGCGAGTCCTCGGCCTTGCGTCCCGTGGCATCGGTACTCCAGATGATTTGTGCAGAGGTAGTCACCAGCAGACGGAAACGTTCTTCACTTTCGGCAAGGGACTGCGTTCTTTCGGCAACCAGCTCCTCAAGCCGGTCCATCGTCATGCGCTGGTCATGAATATCGTTGGCCGATCCGAACCAGTGGGTAATATCGCCATCGTCGTTGCATATCGGCACAGCCTCGACCAGAAACCACCCGTAGCTGCCATCGGAACGACGCATACGATGTTCATCGCGAAAGCGCATGCCAGTCTCTACCGCATGCCGATACTTATCCAGAACAGCGTTCCGATCATACGGATGGATAGCCTCCATCCAGCCATAACCATTCGCCTCCTGGGATGACTGGCCGGTATATTCCGTCCAGCGACGATTGACCCACACTCGTTGCCCACCGGGATCAGCCTGCCAGAGCATATCGGGGGCCAGATCGGCAATGGCATGAAAGCGGGTTTCGCTTTCATAGCGTGCCTGTTCGGCGTGCTTGTGCGCCGTGATATCGATCACGAACTCTACGCACTCGTTCTCGCTGAGCTGTGCCCCTGCAAACAAGCCCCACCAGCGCGTTCCATCAGGGCGCACCAGCTCTTTTTCATAGGGTGTAAAACGACCATTGGCCTTCAGTTCTTTGAAGGCCTGCAAAGTTCGAGGCATCCATTCAGGTAAGGTGATAAGTTCTGAGCTCAATTCGCCACGTTGCAAGGCCTCACGTCGCAGCCCGGTCATACGCAGAAACGTGTCATTGGCTTCGAGGAAGGTGCTTTGCATATCGAAGAACAGCACACCGACCGTCTCGATTTTTAGCACACGCGCAATTCGCCGTTCACTGTCACGCAACGCTTCTTCCATTCGGCGTCGCTCGGTGAGGTCAAGCATGGAGCCGATCATGCGATAGGCGTGGCCGGCACTGTTCCGGGCGATGTAGCCGCGATCAAGAAATGCCCCGTACGTGCCGTCCTGGTTTCGAAAGCGATATTCGTCGCTCCAAGTTTCCATGCCACCGTCGATGGCGGCATGGATACCCCGTAAGACTTGGCTGCGATCCTCAGGATGAATGTTTTCGTACCACCACTCGATGGTCGACCCAAGCTCCGCCTTTGAATAACCAAGCCGGGAAACGATGGCCTCGTTCCATTCGAGGCTGTCATCCTTCAGGTTCCAGTCCCAGATAATATCGTTGGTTGCGCGCCCAACAAGGCGATAGCGCTCGTCGCTTTCACGTAGCGCTTCCTCCACCCTTGCACGTTTCATCTGGGCGGTTGTCTCAAGTACCGTGGCCAATACCCCACCAATATCGCCGTTATCATCAAGAACAGGACTGAACGACAGCGTAAAGTACGCTTCTTCAGGAGTGTCGTTTCGCTCAAGCACCAATCGTTGATTCTCGAACGTGAGCGACTCCCCACGCTCAAACACTTTTTCGAAAATAGGGGCATTGAATTCCCATATCTCGGGCCAGCACTCCCGTCTTGGCTGCCCCAGCCCCCGTGGATGCTTGTTGCCCATGACCTCGCGATAGCCATCGTTATAAATCTGCACGAGCTGCGAACCCCAGAGCAGGATCATGGGCGTTGGCGATGCGACGACAAGCCCGGCAGTGGTACGCAAACTCATCGACCAGTTTTCTACTGGGCCCAGAAGTGTCTGCGTCCATGATTTTTCGCGACAACATTGCGCGAGCTCGCCCTCATTACAGAAAAGCCTCGCTGACAAGTTCTGTCGGACGTCGTGATCGGTTGACGACACGGGTTGATTACCTACTTATCTGAGCAGTCGTGTCCGGCATTGTGACATACCGGCAACACATCCAAACGATATTGGCTCCATTTGGACTCCGTGGGTTTCCTCAAAGTGCAATAAACCTTTGCTAGACATGAAAAACACATGTCTCAACCATGACAACCATGCCATGGCAGACAATAAGAAACCACGCGGGGAATATAATGAAAGCACTCGACAACATGTCTGTTCGTTTCAGTTGGACACTGATTCTGGCAACGTTCAGCTTGCTATTGATTATTGTCGGCGCTATGGGCCTCTACTCGAATCACTTCAGTCGCCAGGCGTTCGGCACACTGAACCAGCTCAATGTCGAGCAGACCACAGCGCTCAATCACGCCTACATCGACATGCTCCGCGCCCGAGTGGAGATGGATCGTGCTGCCGAGCTGATTCGCGTACCTTCGTTCGACCAACCCGGGCCGGTTATCAAACACGCCGAGTCGTTAATGCAAAGTGCCGATGCCGCTTTCGAGCGATTCTTGTCCGTACCAGCTCAACAAAGCCAGCTAGAGGCCATCGACACACTGACCCAACGCTTCCAGTCACTGCTGAATACTGGCCTTTCTCTACAACTCATGGTCCTCGAGGACGGTGACTTCTCCGGGTATCGCTCAGGACAATCCCGAGTCAGCGAGATGAGCCAGGCCTTTATGGAAAGTGCCGACGAGTTCGTTCTTGCTTCTCAACTCAGTGGCAATGCGCTGGTTGATCAATTCCATCAATCCAGTGGCTGGATGGATCGCGCCATTGCCGTTGCCGTTGCTCTCGCTCTCGCACTGATGGGCTTGGTGCTCTGGGGCGTAACCAGTAACGTAATCCGCCCCCTGCGCCGGGTCGGAGACCATTTCGAGCGTATGGCAAACGGCGATCTGTCCGAGGTGGTGGAGCACCGAGGCCACAACGAGATCGGCAAGCTCTATCAGGGCCTCAGCGCCATGCAGCATAGCCTGGCCGAGACGGTGGCCCATATACGCCATAGCAGCCAGGAGGTGCATGACGGTGCCTACCACATCGCTAGCGGCAACAACGATCTCTCGTCGCGCACCGAACAGCAGTCGGCCGCCCTGGTGGAGACGGCCAGCAGCATGGACGAGCTGACCTCAACGGTAACTCAGAATGCCGAGAACGCACGCCAGGCCAGCCGGCTGGCCGCCAATGCCGCTCATACAGCGCGACAAGGCGGTAACGTCATGAGCAACGTCGTCGATACCATGCGAGACATCAACCACAGCGCACGGCAAGTGGCCGAGATCATTGGCGTCATCGACGAAATTGCCTTCCACACCAATATTCTGGCACTCAATGCCTCTGTCGAGGCAGCCCGCGCCGGGGAACAAGGACGTGGATTTGCCGTCGTCGCCGGTGAGGTGCGTGAATTGGCTGGACGCAGCGCCACTGCGGCCAGCCAGGTTCGCGAACTGATTCAAGCTTCCTCCGAAAAGGTGGCAAATGGTACAGCCTTGGTGGATCGGGCCGGGAATACCATGGAAGACATCGTGGCCGAGATCCAGCGCGTCAACGACATCATGGAAGAAATCGCCAACGCATCATCCGAACAGAGTCACGGCATCGCTCAGGTCAACCAGGCCATCGATCAGATGGAGCGTGTCACCCAGCAGAATACCCGATTGGTGCTGGAAGCCGCCGAAGCATCACAGGCCCTGGAGCAATCTGCCATCGCAATGCGAGATAGTGTGGCCCACTTCCGGCTGGCCGAGCGAAGCGCCGATAGCGAGGGTACATCCCGTAACGAGCTGGCTTCGCCGAGCCAAAGGCTACTTGGCAGTACCGACGAACCCCGAGACTCGGAATCGCCGATGTTGACCTACGCCTGACTGCTAGGCGCACCGTGACACGCTTGATAAAGTGAGTGACCGTCACGAACCAAGGAACTGCAAGACATGGCAAAGGACAAGCTGAGCCAACTCAAATCGATGACTACAGTCGTCGCAGACACCGGCGATCTGGACGCCATTCGGCGCTTCTCACCCACCGACGCCACAACCAACCCGTCGCTGATTCTGCAGGCCGCTCAGCATGAGAGCCGGCGCGCAAGGATGGCCGAGCTGGCACGCGAAAGCACCGATATCGACGATGCCGTCGATGCCGTGGCCGTCGAGGTCGGGGCCGAGATCAGCGAGCTGGTGCCAGGCTACGTCTCGACGGAAGTGAGTGCCCGACTCTCCTTCGATACCCAGGCTACCTTGGCTCGTGCCCACTCGCTGATCGAGCGTTATGAACGACGCGACATCTCGCGGGATCGTATCCTGATCAAGGTCGCTTCCACTTGGGAAGGCATCCGAGCCGCCGAGCAACTTGAGCGCGAAGGCATTCACACCAACCTTACTCTCCTGTTCAGCTTTGCTCAGGCCCAAGCTTGCGCCGACGCGGGCGTTACTCTGATCTCGCCGTTCGTTGGGCGCATTCTCGACTGGTATAAGGTAAAGGAGCCCAACGCCGATTTCACCGGCCAGTACGATCCAGGTGTCCAGTCGGTCAAGCGCATTTATGAGCACTACAAGGGGCATGGCTACAAGACAGTGGTCATGGGAGCAAGCTTCCGCAACAGCGGAGAGATCGAAGCACTGGCAGGCTGCGACCGACTGACCATCTCGCCGCAACTGCTCGAGGAATTAGCCACGAGTGAGGGAACACTGGAACGGCAGCTCACGGCACTGGAAGCCGAGACCTCTCCCCCCGAACCCTTCGTTGAAAGTGAATTTCGCTGGGAAATGAACGAGGACGCCATGGCCACGGAGAAACTGGCCGAAGGCATACGCAAGTTCATGGGCGATCAGCGCAAGCTCGAAGAGTTGCTGGCCGAGCTACGCCGCTAGCCAGGC
This sequence comes from Modicisalibacter luteus DSM 23508, assembly GCF_000378505.1. GTDB lineage: Bacteria > Pseudomonadota > Gammaproteobacteria > Pseudomonadales > Halomonadaceae > Modicisalibacter > Modicisalibacter luteus. Next base: position 29,174 of record NZ_KB900006.1, read on the forward strand.
AAGGCTTATTCTTGCCCTGCCAAACCAAAAAACGCCCGGCTTCAGCCGGGCGTTTTTTGCGCGTCTTGCGCTGCTTCAGTGCGTCGGTTTGCTTTCCTGAGCCTCGAGCAGTTCCACCAATGGCTGAAACTGTTCGCGATTATGTTCGTTCATGCGCATCAGAATCCGGTGCGCCTCAAGTATGCGTTGCTGCATCCCCGTTTCGTCAGCTTGTACCCGAGGTAGTTCATCCAGTTCGGATGGCTCGACGAGCGGGGCACGTACCAGCGTAAAGTAGCGTGAGAAGCCCATGACATCCAACATACGGCGAACATCGGGATGGTCGGCCACTATGGTCGGAGGGTGAGATAGGCGACCCTGGACTGCCATGGCTACCTTGGCAAGAAAGCCCAGCGCGGTGGAATCGACGTTGGTGGCTTCACGCAGATCAACGATTACCGCTTTCAAGCCAGGCATATCGGCCAAACGCTGCGCCTCGTTGTCCAGCGTTGCGCATAGCGTGAGTCGTACGTCACCGCACAGCTTGAGCACGAACACACCGGCTTCGTACGCCGCCTTGATTCGTCCCTCACCGCTCGTCATGGTCAAATCCGCTCAATAACATGATGGTCAAATCATCCGGCAGTTCTTGACGTTCCGTATCTTCATCGTCCACCGAGCGGTCCACGGCCAGGCTGGTCCGCAAGGCCGCAACATCCTGGCACTGGGCTACGCGCTGTCGCAGCTCAACGAGTCGCTCATCCAACGTGCCACCCGGCAGACATTCCAATACCCCGTCCGAACACAGCCAAAGCCGGAAGTTCTCTGGCAGCGTAACATCATAGGCAGGATAAGTAACTTTAGGAAACAAACCGACCGGCATTCCTTCCCCTTCGATTACCTGGAAGCTATCGCCAGACATCAAGAGGGGCATGGGCATCTGCGCGCCCAAGGAGTAATACATATGCTGGCATTCACGGTCGATGACTCCCACGAACAGGGTGGCGTGCTTGCCAATACTAGTCTCGATAAGCTCATTATTGAGCTGGGCCAACCAACGTGAGGCCAGTGTTTCGGGCGACATCCCATCCCACTCGCTCAACCATCGATTACTCAGGTATTTCAGCAGAACCGTCACGAAGGCCGACGAGGCGCCATGGCCCGACACATCCGCGAAGTAAAACACGCTATACCGGTCATCGAAGCGTTGATAATCGAGAAAATCGCCCGACAAATACAACGATGGCGCCAGCCAGTACTCACATTCGACACCATTGATCTTTAACGGCTGCGGCGGGAGCAATCGGCGCTGGATCTGACTACCGCCCTGCTGGTCGAGCCGCAGCATGGCCAGATGCGTCTCCAGATTCTCGTTGAGTTCGGCGAGCCTAGCTCGGTCACGAGCATGCTCTTCCGCCAACTGGTGATGCTCCAGAGTACGCATAATGAGCCGACGCAGCACGTCACTATGTTGCAGAGGGTGGACCAGATAATCCACCAACCCCGCATCCACTGCCGTAAGCAAATCCCCGTCGAGACGCATCTCACTGACCACGACCGTGGGCAGGCGCCGGGACAATGTCGGCCAGTCCTGTGCGGGTACCGCACGCACATGCGCCACGATCAACGTAGTCTCGGCCGGCAATGCGTCGACACGATCGGCGACAGCAACCGAGAGTCCCCCCTTGGCAATGGCCTCGGCCAAGGCATCTCGCTCTTCGCCGGGCAAGTCAAGCAAGCCGATCAGGGTGCGCGAACTGGCCATGTCGGCAGGCCTCTATTCGGCGAAGTCGCTGTCATCGAATTCGAAATCGTCACTCGCGAACGGATCCGCTCCCATTTCGCCATCGTTGACCTCAAAGCGACGTGTCTGCAAGTAAGTATCGCGCAGGAAGCTGTAACGATCCCCGCGAATCAATGCCTCTTCGTCCAGGACGCTGGCTCGGTAGTTGATCAGTTCAAGCCCGCGCGCACCATAACGTACAGCATCCTCTTCGACATAGGTCACCGGATCGGCATACCAGTCGGCCGGCAGGCCACCGGCATGACGCAGGGTACGCCCACCCAGGATCGGCAGCACGACAAAGGGACCTTCGCCCACCCCCCAGGTTGCGAGAGTCTGGCCGAAATCCTCCTCTCGCGCCGTCCAGCCCAGTTCCGTGGCAGGATCCAGCAACCCGCCAAGTCCTAACGTCGTATTAAGCACGAAGCGCTTCGAGGCCACCCCCGCATTCGCCCATTTCCACTGCAGTACGCTGTTGGCAATGGTGCGTATCTCGCCAAGATTCGTAAAAAAATTGCCGACGCCGGTCTGCACCGGCTCGGGGGTGATCGTGTCATAGCCCTGTGCCACCGGCTTGAGCGCATAGCGATCTAGCGCATCATTGAACGCAAACACCTGCCGATTGAAGGGCTCCCAGGGATCGATGGGGTTGGCGGCGGTCTGTTGGGCCTGGCCGGCGCAGCCGCCCAGCATCAAGCCGGCCGCGACGGCCACTGCTAACGTTTTCATTCGTTCATCCTGCGTACGATCACATTGCCGGCACTGTAGCCGGCACCAAATGAGCAAATCACGCCCAACGCGCCCGGCGGGAGATCATCACGGTGTAAATGGAAGGCTATAATCGAGCCCGCCGAACTGGTATTGGCGTACCGGTCGAGAATGACCGGCGCCTGTGACTCCGAGGGGCCAAAGCCCAGCACCTTGCGGGCGATCAGATCGTTCATGTGCCGGTTTGCCTGATGCAGCCACAACCTATCCAGATCATTACCTGATAGCCGCAGGGTTTCCAGATGCTCCGTAATGAGCTGCGCTACCAAAGGACAGACTTCCTTGAAGACCCGGCGGCCTTCTTGCACGAATAGCTTGTCCTGCGCTAGCGGATCGCTGTCGGTAACACGATTGAGAAAACCAGCGTTGTTGCGAATGGCGTTGGAAAAGCGGGTCAACAAGCGGGTGCCCAGAATTTCATAACCGATGTCGGCCCTGACCTGGTCACGTGCTTCGATGACCATGGCGGTGCATGCATCACCGAAGATGAAATGGCTATCGCGATCGCGAAAGTTGAGATGCGCAGAACAGACTTCCGGGCTGACGATCAATGCACGCTGTATGCTACCGCTGGCAATAGCATTGTTGGCAGCTTCGATGGCAAACGTAGCAGAACTGCAGGCAACGTTCATGTCGAAAGCATAGCCCCCCGTTCCCAGGGCCGCCTGCAATTCTACTGCCATGGCGGGGTAAGGCCGCTCGAGATTGGAGCATGCGACAATCAGCATGTCGATCTCGGCAGGATCCACCCGGGCACGATCCAGTGCCGCCCGGGCGGCGGCAACTCCCATCTCGCCCTGGATCGACATTTCATCGTTGCGGCGCTGAGGCAGACACGGCCGCATTCTTTCTGGATCGAGGATACCCTTGGCGTCGAGCACATACCGGCTATGGATACCCGAAGCCTTGACGATGAACTCACTGCTGGAATAAGCCAGCGGTTCTCTGTCTCCCCGCGCGATAGCATCGGCGTGATGGGTATTTTCCCGGTCCACCCAGGCATTGAACGCCGCCACCAGGGTATCGTTATCGATAGCGTGCTCCGGCGTGTAAAGGCCCGTGCCGGTAATCACAGCGTTTGTCATGGTTATCTCCTCGCGGTGGTTGTTGCCACCCGCCACGTCTTACCAGACGTCATTCGCTGCGTCGCCCGGCAATCTCCGCCCAACGCCGTTCCAGGCGCTTGGCGGACACGGGAAAACGCGTTCCCAGCTGCTGTGCGAATAGCGATACGCGAAACTCTTCCAGCCACCAGCCGAATTCAACCAGTGCCGGATCCTCCCAGCCGCTGCGTTGCTCGCTTTGCCGGCGGTCATTCCAGCGCGTCTCGAAACCGTGGATTTCCTGCATTAGCATCTGGTCGCGCATGCGCTCACGCGGCGCCTTATCCAGTCGAATCTTTGCCGCTTCCATGTAGCGTGGGTATTCCTTGAGCCATTCCCCGGCTTCACTGATGAAGCCAGGATGAACCAGGCGCTGCATCTGGGCCTTCAAATCACTGTATACCAAGGCCAGTGCAAGATTCAGATTACCTTTCAACGCCTGTGTCACTGCCAAGTGCCCTTCCAGCGCCTTGAGCAGCGTCTCGACCAGCGTCTCGGCATAAGGCACCAAGTCAGCGCGCCGTTCATCCAGCCGCTGAATGAAGTCATCGCGCGAACGCGGTAGCGGATCGAAAGCGATCTCATGCAGGAACGCCGCTGAGACCAGATCGTCGAGCAATTGTGTCTTGCTGCCTACCTTGGTGAACAACAGTGCGCAGCGGTCCACGCCCTTAAGTTGCCTGATCGCCTTGGCCTGACCCGGCAGGCGCTGTATCGCTAAACACTTGATGCCCTGTCGATGCATCTCGCGTGCCTTGTCGGGATGATCGAACAGGCGTATCGACAAGCTCGCGCCCTTGTCATGCTTCACCAAGGCAGGGTACGCCTTGACACGAATGCCGGCCTGGCTGGTAGTGCTGGATTCGGCCAAGGGCGTTTCAGGCAGATCATCGACATCCTGACGGGCATCCACAGTCTCGCCCAACGCCTGCGCGCCGGCACTCGCCTCGGCGCTGAAACGCCGCTCCAGCGCAGCCGGATCGCGCCCTTGACCGAGCACCTTGCCGGTATGATATACCACGCGCAGGTTCATGCGCAGATGCGGCTCGAGGTGTTCGGTTCGCCAATCGTCACCCGATAGGCGTAACCCCGTCTTGATACGCAGGAACTCTCCCAGCGCCTCGGTCAGGGGCACATTGCCAGGAGACAGCGCTTCCAGCGCCGCATCGACCCAGTCGGGAATCGGCACCACCTGGCGCCGCACCGACTTGGGCAACGACTTGAGCAGCGCTATGCACTTTTCACGCAACAGCCCCGGCACCAGCCACTCGAGACGGTAGCGTGGCAGCTGCGGCAGCATGGCAGCCGGCACGGTCATCGTCACCCCATCGTCTTCAGCCCCTGGCGCAAAGTGATAACTCAAGGGATAGCGAACGCCACTCAGCACCAGCTCGTCAGGATACTGGACGGCACTGATATCTTCGGCGCTACGCGCCATCAGCGCCGCCTTGTCGAACTTCAATATATCCGGGTCATCACGCTCGGCCTGCTGACGCCAATGCTCGAACCCCTTGCCGTTGATGATGTCTTCGGGCAAGCGCTGGTCATAGAAATCGAACAGCGTTTCCTCATCAACTAGAATATCGCGCTTGCGGGCTCGATCTTCAAGGTTTTCCACCTCATCGATCAGGTCCCGGTTGTGGGAGAAGAACTGGGCATTGGTGCGGTACTCCCCTTCCACCAGTGCCCGTCGGATGAAAATTGTCCGTGCCTCACTGGGTGCCACCGGCCCGTAATGGATCTTTCGCCGCGCCACGATCGGCAGGCCGAACAAGGTGACCTGTTCATAGGCGACGACCTGGGCACGCTTCATTTCCCAGTGTGGCTCACTGTAGGATCGTTTGGTCAGGTGGGTGGCCAATGGCTCGATCCACTCCGGTTGGATACGTGCCACTTCACGGGCAAACAGCCGGGTGGTTTCCACGAGCTCCCCCGCCATGAGCCACTTAGGTGTCTTTTTGGCCAGCCCGGAGCCCGGGTGAATCATGAAGCGCCGGTTACGTGCTCCAAGGTATTCACGATTCTCGATGAACTGGCCAATATTCGATAATAGGCCTGTCAGCAAGGCCTGGTGTAGCTGACCATAATGATGACGCCGTTGATCGGGAGAAACCGCTTCGTCAGGTTCGGCCCGCTCATTCGCTGGCGGTGCCGAAGGCACCTCGATGTCCATGTCACGCAAAAGCTGGCGCAACTGCCGGTAGGTGTCGTGCCATTCACGAACACGTAGATAATTGATGTAATTATCACGACACCACCGGCGCAGCTGGTTACCTGACAACTCGTCCCGGGCCAATTCAAAGCCTATCCAGAGATTGAGCCAGGCGACAAAATCCGAGTCGACATCATCCCAGCGCTTGTGAGCTTGGTCGGCTGCCTGTCGCTTCTCAGCTGGACGCTCACGCGGGTCCTGTACCGACAAGGCACTGACGATGATCAGGACATCACGCAGGCAGTCACGCTCGGCCCCGGCCAGCACCATCCGCGCCAGCCGAGGATCGATGGGTAGCCGTGCCAACCGACGCCCGGTGGTTGTCAGCCGGTTACCCTCGTCTACGGCACCAAGCTCGAACAGCAGACGAAAACCATCCTTGATGAACCGAGAGTCCGGCGCATCGACGAACGGGAATTCCTCAATGTCCCCCAGCTTGAGCGAGAGCATGGACAAAATGACCGAGGCCAGGTTGGTACGCTGTATCTCAGGTTCGGTGAATTCGGGACGGGAGAGAAAATCCTCTTCGCTGTAAAGACGAATACACAACCCTTCGGCGACGCGACCGCAGCGCCCCTTACGCTGATCGGCACTGGCCTGACTCACCGGCTCGATGGGCAGACGCTGGACCTTGGCCCGGTAGCTATAGCGGCTGATGCGAACCAGGCCAGGATCGATGACATAGCGGATGCCCGGCACCGTCAGCGAGGTTTCGGCGACGTTGGTCGACAGCACGATGCGGCGTCCGCTATGTGTCTGGAACACGCGATTCTGCTCGGCGTTGGAGAGCCGCGCATACAGCGGGAGGATTTCGGTGTGCTTCAGGTCGGCCCGCCGCAAGGTATCGGCCGTCTCGCGAATCTCGCGCTCACCCGGCAGGAACACCAGCACGTCGCGAGGCCCACTGAACCAGCGCTTCTCGCGCTCGATGGCCTCGATTTCCTCCATGGCGTGAAGGATCCCTTCCTGCAGGGTACGGTCTTCCTCGTCGTCCACCTCGCGCACCAGTGGCCGGTAGCGCACCTCGACGGGATAGGTTCGTCCCGAAACCTGAATCACAGGAGCCGGGCGGCGTTCGCCTTCTCCGTCTGACATGGCGAAATGCGCCGCGAAACGCTCCACATCGATGGTCGCCGATGTGATGATGATCTTGAGGTCGGGACGACGCTCGATGAGGCGCTTGAGATAACCCAACAGAAAATCGATGTTGAGGCTACGTTCGTGGGCCTCGTCGATGATGATTGCCTCGTAGCGTTCAAGATCAGGGTCGTGCTGTGTCTCGGCTAGCAGGATACCGTCAGTCATCAGCTTGACCAGCGTGCGCTCGTTGGTCTGATCGGTAAAGCGAACCTGATAGCCGACCTGACCACCCAGCGGCACTTCGAGCTCCTCGGCCAGGCGGGTGGCTACCGAGCGTGCCGCCAGACGGCGCGGCTGGGTATGGCCGATCAGGCCACGCCGGCCCAATCCGAGTTCCAGACAGAGTTTAGGTAACTGAGTCGTCTTTCCCGATCCGGTCTCGCCGGCTACCACCACGACCTGATGCTCGCGGAGCGCAGCGAGAATGTCCTCGCGTTTTTCCGCGACCGGCAGCGATTCGGGATAGCGCAGGGTCACTGGCAATTGCCGACGAGCTTCCAATGCTGCCTGTGAAGACGACACTCGTGCATCGATATCGCGTAGTGCCCGATCGATCGGCTTGCCGGCACGCGCTCGCTGCCGCAGGCGTGCAATGCGACGAGCCTGATCGTGGGCATCGCGAAGCAGGCACGCATCGAGGCGCGAGCGACGCTGTTCAAGTTCCTTCAGGACTTGGGTCGGGGGTGAGGTCGGGCTCAATTCATCCTCGCATCGTAAAAATAGCCTGTCCGCCCCGGGTCACCGGGGCGGACAGGCTATTGTACCGCCATCGCCGCGCTCGCGGCCAATCGACGCTCAGCTGTCGCGAAGCTCGCGGCGCAGAACCTTGCCGACATTGGTCTTGGGCAACTCGTCACGGAACTCGATCAACTTGGGCACCTTGTAGGCGGTCAGTTGCTTGCGACACCATTGGCGCAGCGTTTCGGCATCCAGTGCTTCATTGCGCGACACGACAAAGAGCTTGATCGCTTCGCCATTGGTTTCGTCGGGCACGCCGACGGCGCAGGCTTCGATCACGTCGGGGTGGCCAGCCATCACATCCTCGATCTCGTTGGGGTAAACATTAAACCCCGAAACGATGATCATATCCTTCTTGCGATCCACAATACGTATGTAGCCATCTTCCTGCAGCACAGCAATATCACCGGTCCGTATCCAGCCCTCGGCATCAAGGGTCACCGCCGTATCCTCGGGGCGGTTCCAGTAGCCCTTCATGACCTGCGGGCCTTTGACGCACAGCTCTCCGGGCTCACCGTAAGGCAACGCTTCACCATCACTATCGACAACCTTTACCGAGGTGCCTGGCACCGGTTTGCCGATAGTGCCCAACTGGATCGCACGTGGTGGATTGAACGACACCACCGGTGAGGTTTCAGTCATGCCATAGCCTTCAGCCACCGGGCATCCGGTCACCTCCTCCCAGCGCTTGGCCACGGGCTTGGTCAGAGCCATACCTCCCGAAATCGTCAACTTTAGCGAGGAGAAATCCAGGGCGCGAAAGTCTTCGCGATTGCATAATGCGTTAAAGAGCGTATTGAGACCCACGAAACCGGTATATTTCACGGTCTTCAACGTTTTGATGAAGCCATCGATGTCGCGCGGATTAGGTATAAGGATCGTGTGGTTGCCGGTTTCCATCATGAACAGGCAATTCACGGTAAAGGTGTAGATATGGTAAACCGGCAACGGCGCAACTACCGTCTCGCAGCCTTCACCCAGTACATCGGAGATTACCGCACGCGACTGCAGCATGTTAGCGACAAGATTGCAGTGAGTGAGCATCGTTCCCTTGGCCAGACCGGTCGTCCCCCCGGTATATTGCAACGCGGCTACATCGCCCTGCTGTCGAACGGTCTCCCGGTGGTCCAGGCCGTGCCCTTTGGCTAGCGCCTGTCGAAAGTCGACCGCGCCCGGTATCGAATAGCGTGGCACCATCTTCTTTATGTACTTGACCGCCGCATTGATCACCAGGCGCTTGGGAAAGCCATGAATATCGCCAATTTGCGTCACTAGCACATGGCGTATGTCGGTGCGCGCGATGATTCGCTCCAGCTTATCGGCCATGTTGGCCAGGATCACGATGGCCTTGGCCCCCGAATCCTTGAACTGATGCTGCATCTCTCGCTCGGTATAGAGCGGGTTGGTATTGACGATTACCAGGCCGGCCCGCAGGGCGCCGAAAACGGCAATCGGAAACTGCAGCAGGTTGGGTAATTGTATGGCGATACGATCGCCGGGCTCGAGGTCGGTCTCGTGCTGTAGCCACGCAGCGAAATCAGCGGACAGTCGATCCAGCTCGGCATAGGTCAGCGTACGCCCCATGCAGCTAAAGGCCGGCTTGTCGGCGAAACGCCTGACCGAGGCATGGAACACATCCATGACCGAGGCGTAATCCTCCAGCCCGGCGAGGGCGGGTCCAGAAAGGATGGGAGCAGTGGCGTGCTGGCTCATGGACTTTTATCTCCGCAGTGAACCGATCGGTACCGGTTTCTTGTTATCTTGAGCGTCAGTGTCTGACAGCGCTGTTCGCTTGAAAGCGAATCCAAAGTGCTGATCGCACCTTATAACAGGGCCGACCCGCTGTAAAACAAACGATTGAAACGCCCGTTCACCTGGCAACCAAGGGAGAATCCTCCACACGGGTTGTCAAGCGTGCCTGGATCTCACCATGCCTCCATACCAGCATCTCGCCAGGCTCCATACGGGTCCAACGCTCATTATCGGTCAGCGGCTCGGTGGCAATCACCGAAACGACATCATGGCAGCTGGTATGTTCGATGAAATCGACCACCAACTCGGTATCACTGAGTTGCGCCTTGCCGAATGGGGCTCGCCGCGTGATATGGGCCAGTTTTGTCGAGCAGTAGCAATACAGGTAATGCCCATCCGACAGCAGCAGATTGAAGACGCCTAATGTCCGCAGATATTCACAAAGCTCATGCAGCGCCTCCCAGAGCCGCTCGGGTTGCTCCGGCGGCGAGGGAAAGCGCTGCCTCAATTCACCCATCAACCAGCAGAATGCATGTTCGCTATCAGTCGTGCCAACCGGAGCATAGAACGGCAGGCCAAGCGTTTCCCAGCCATTTAGCTGGCCATTGTGCGCATAGCACCACTGCCGCCCCCACATTTCGCGTGTAAAAGGATGCGTATTGGCCAGGCGCACTCCGCCCACGTTGGCCTGCCGAATATGGCTGATTACGACATGGGACTTGATGGGGTAATCACGAATCAAGCGGGCAATCGGCGAGTCGACCGACGGGTGCGGATCGCGAAAATCACGGTAGCCGCCTTCTTCGTAAAAGGCGATTCCCCATCCGTCACGATGCGGGCCGGTGCCACCCCCACGATGCAGGAAGCCGGTCAGACTGAAGCAGATATCGGTGGGCACATTGGCGCTCATGCCCAGCAGCTCACACATGCGGCTCCTCCCGATGAGTGGTCCGGCGCCGCTGGGACACGCGCCGACGCCGAACGATCAGCAGCACTATGACAACGATCACGGCCAGTAGCCAGAACCAAGGGGCCAGACGGTGTTCCTGAAAGTATTGTTGTAACCTGGGATTCTCTTCCCAGAAATCCTGCGCCTGTTGTGGCAACGCATTGGCCGCCCGACTCAGCAGCGTATTGAAGCGGTCCGCCAATGATGGCTGCTCGGGAGCCAGCGCCTCCTCCCCCGGCAGCGCTTGGCCATTCAGGCCATTGTCGAAACCGACGCTTTCCAGGCCGGTACTGGCATCGGCGTTGAGCTGTAAGTTGGGCAACGTCAGGATACGCGTTTCTCCGTCGAGCTCTACGCGGGCCGAGAGCGTGACTGGAACGCTGACATTGGGATCGATCTGAGGCAGATCGATACGCCAGCGCTTGTCGCCGACCGGAGCGACTTCGAGCAACTCTCCCTGAAGCTGCGCCTCGATCTGAGTATTATCCACTCCGATACGTGGGTGTTCGGAGCGCAGGCTGATACGTCCGACGTCTTCATCAAGCTGGGCATCGATGGCCGGTAGAATATTGACCGCTTGATGCATCTGCCGGACGTACCCGCGCCCCTGGGCAGTTACCGATAGACGTGCATTGCCCAAGGTTTCCAATGCAGGCAGCGAACCTTGGTAATGGCTACCTTCCCGCTCCAGCGGCACCGACTCGATGACCTTATCTTCTGTTGTGCGCAACTCGGCAGTGATATCGAGACCGTCAGCTTCCTCCTCAGTCAGCGGGGCACCCCGAGATTCCATCCAGGCTTCGATCGGCGTTTGAAAGCCCTGGTAGAGGGTGGTCGGCATTTCGCTCGTACGCAGCGTCAGGGATGAGTCGATATTGATGCGACTGTCACCTCCGATATTGCCTTCGATGCGCCACTCGCCCGCGCCGGGAGAAGGCACGGTAATCACGTCAAAACGATCCTGAGCCTGCCACTGGATCGTATCGGGATGATCCTTGGCGGTATATCGCTGGCCGTCTGGTCCGATTAGCGTTAACGCAGGCGCGTCAGGCTCATGAAATAGCAAGGCGGAAAAGGAGTCGACCTTATCGTCGATGGTGAAGCGACCTTCCTGCAACGGCACTTGGTCGACCGGAAAGATGCGGTCGAGTACATCGAGAAAAGCACGCAACAGGGCTTCGGGATTTTCCGCCACGGTGGCAAGTCCACTGGTCATGGTAGCCAGTTGCTCGACCAGCGACATGTCGACACCCGGAGAGAAGGCGATCGTATGTATCACTACGCCCCGATTGGCCAGTTCAGGCGCTAGCTCTTCAAGCAAGCGCCGCCGTGAGGCGGCATCAGCCGCTTGCTTGTCGCCTCGTGGCGCGGGAACATCGACCACGCCATCGGTCAACAGGATCAGATGCCTTTCCCCCGACGCAGGATCGGCTTGGGCGGCCGTGCGGATAGCTTGCTCGATATCCGTATACTGCTGGTAGTCGACCAGCGCCGGCTTCAACGCCAAGGCTCGCCGACGCCAGCTTTCGTCGACCCTGGATGTAGGCAGGATATTGGACACATCGCTGCCGAAGGTCCACAGACCGCTACTCGCTCCCGACGGCATCAAGGAAACCAGCAACTCCAGTGCGCTGCCGCTCAGACGGTTGGGATCGTTCTGTTTCATGCTACCCGAGACATCCACCACCAAGCGGACATCTGGTCGTTCCTGAGCCCACCCCTGGCCGGCCCAAGCCAGCAACGAGATGACTATCGCAGCGATCAATCTTCGCATCGAATATCCTTACCTTATCACCGGCTCTCGGCGATCCTGAACGGCCCCCACCGGATCTTCGCTATCCCCTGCGGCATCATTAGCGACGGCATCGCGACGTCTCAGCCATACCCACAGCATCGCGCCTAACGCGGCACCGATACCGGCACCCAGTAGCAAAAAAGCCAGCGCATTACGTACGGCCTCGCCGTCATGCTGCAGGAATGCCACACTGGCCACTACGATGGCTGGTGCAAGCCCGTTGTAGGAGGAATCTCCCTCCAACCGGGTCAACGTGAAACCGGCAGGCATCCACACCAGACCAGCCACCACTCCGGTAATGATAAATTTCGGCAATCGAGGTAACCAGCGAATGGCAAGGTAGCCAGTCCCCAGGACGACGAGCGACAATGCCACATAGCACAGCCATAGTAATGGTATGGAATCGGATATCAGCATTTGCTTATTTCCTTAACTCATTTGCCCATCATGGTACACCGCACCCAATGAAAGCACAGCCGCCGATCATTTCGTCGAATCACGAATCTCCTGTAGCTCGCTTCGCGCGTGCCGACGATCCCGACTGGCACTGGCTGGAAAACAGGGACGATCCCGAAGTCAGACGTTTTCTAGAAGCCGCCAACGTAGAGAGCGATCAGGCGCTGAGGCCACTCGAGCCCCTGATGGAAGCGCTTTACCAAGGCCATCTGGCACGTCGCGAACTGGCCGTCGAAGGATTGCGGACGCCACTGGAGCGCTACACCTACTGGAGCGAGACTGCGGCGGATGCCGACTATCCGATCTGGTGGCGTCACCCCAACCAGTCCCCTGACCAGAGGGAGTGCCTGCTCGATCTCGAGCAGCGCTCCAGCGAGCATCACTATCTGGAGCTCGGCGACCTGGCCATTTCACCGGATGAAGGCTGGCTGGCGTGGACCGAAGATCGCCGAGGCGACGAATACTTCGAACTCTATCTGCGTCGTCTGCCCGAGGGCGAGCCGCAGCGAATAATGACCGACATCGGCCCCGATCTGACGTGGGCCGAGGATAACCGCACCCTATTCTTCACGCGTTACGATGCCACACAGCGCCCCTCGAGTGTCTGGCGTTTGACACGAGACGACAGGGATCCCGTGTGTATTTTTGAAGAGGCCGACCCGGAGTTCTGGGTCGGGCTGGGCAAGACTCGCTCGAAAGCCTGGCTGGTTCTCGAGACTGCGTCCAAAGACACCTCGGAATGTCACCTGATCCCAGCGCGTTCGCCAGCCACTTCTCCTCGCTGCATTCGCCCCCGCGAAAGTGGCGTGGAATACAGCATCGAGCACCGGCCTGGGTATTTTTACGTCATCCACAACCGCGCCGCTCCACATTTTCAGCTCGACATCGCCGACGAAGATACGCCCGGTCACTGGCAGCCCTTAATCGATCATCGACACGATCACACCCTGGAGGGCATTGATGCCTTCGACTGGGGCCTGGTCCTCACCGAGCGCGACCACGAACAGGCTCAGGTACTGCTGCGTGTCATCGAGATCGACGACCAGCATGGCATACACGGAGATCGCTATTTGCCGTTGGCCGATACACCGTGCAGCCTGATGCTGGGCGACACACCCGACTTTTCGTCTCGGCGACTGCGTCTTCGCGAAGAGTCATTCACTCTCCCGGTACGCTGGGTCGAACATGACCTGAATAGCGATACACGCAAAGTACTGAAGCGCATGCCGATCCATGGCGACCTCCTTCCCGAAGCACTCGTCTGTCAGCGCATCTGGGCGACATCGCACGATGGCGAGCGCATCCCGGTCTCGGTCGTGGCCCGCGCCGATTTACTAGGCAAGCACCCCTTGCCCACGCTGCTTTACGGTTATGGCGCCTATGGCGAGGTTCTTGACCCCTGGTTTTCAGTGGCGCGTCTCGAGCTACTCAAGCGCGGCATCGCATTTGCCGTCGCCCATGTCCGCGGTGGCGGCGATCGTGGCGAACCTTGGTACCTAGCGGGAAAACTCGAGCACAAGGAGAACAGTTTTCGCGACTTTCTTTCCGCTCGTGACGCCCTGGTCGATACCGGCCTAGCCGACGATCAACGCATTGCTGCTTACGGTGCCAGTGCCGGCGGGCTACTGGTCGGCGCCAGCCTCAACCTCGATCCCCAAGCCTTCTGCGCTGCGATACTTGACGTTCCTTTCGTCGATGTTCTGCGCACCATGGAGAATCCTGACCTGCCGCTGACCACTGCGGAATACACCGAATGGGGCAATCCCGACGAGCCTGCTGCACGTCGCCGCATTCGTGACTATTCCCCACTCGACAACCTGGCAGCCCGCCCCTACCCCAGTGTCTTCCTACAAGGAAGTTGGCATGACTCTCGAGTACCCTACTGGGAGCCCGCCAAGCTTTATGCCCGTCTGACCGAACTAGGAACGGCAAGAGGGCCGGTTCTGCTGCACACTGATATGGCCGCCGGACACGGTGGTGCGTCGGGGCGCTTCAAGGCATGGCGCGATGTCGCCCGTCAGGACGCCTTCGTGCTATGGGCTCTGGGAAAGGCTGAACAGGCACTTTAAAAGTATCGTGAACCACTGGCTCACCCATGCTGAATGGGTGAGCCCCCTCGTGGACTCAGTCAGTCGCCAATAGGCAAGACAGCGATGATATGGTCTTCGAGTTCTTCATCGGGCACGCTTTCTTCGGGAATGGCGAAGCGTGCCACACCGACGCCCGCACGCTGTACGCTACCTGAATCACCTGAAACCAGAGGATGCCAATCCGCCAGCCCACGCCCTTCATGCAGCCGTCGGTAAGCACAGGTCTCAGGGAGCCAGCGAAAGGCCGGCAAATTGTCCAGACTGAGCTTGGTACAGCCCGGTACACGTGCGAAACGGTTTGAATAATCGCTACAGCGACATTGCCGTATATCAAGTAGCCGACACGCCAAGTCAAGGGTTACGATTTCACCGCTATCCTCATCCTCGAGCTTGAGTAGACAGCACTGACCGCAGCCATCACATAGCGCCTCCCACTCACTATCGCTCAGTTCCGTTAAAGAATAACGTTCCCAGAATCGCTCACGCATCAATACTTGGCCTGCGTCGGAGTGCGATACAGATCCAGCAGATAGTCTTCCTTGGCTGGCGGCATTTGCAGGTAAAATCCTTGCTCATCGATTGCTGCAATGACTTTTCTCGCGTCGGCACGTGCCAGCGCCTTATCTTCGGTCAGGATCATGGTCACTACTGACACTGGCCGGCCAAATCGCTCGAGCAACGCCTCCGGCACGTCTTCCAGACCGCGTCGCTTGTCAATGTACAGATACATCTCGTCCTTCAAGGGACTCTTGAAGATTTCACACAGCATCTTGCGCATGTCAGTTCCTTTCGGCCTCAGTGGCCAAGGCGCCCAGCGCCTTCTCGAACGGTTCAACAAGCAGATCGCCCCGCCATCCGTCAGGTAACGGCAGCGGCAGTTGCTCCAGATCAGCCACGACCAAGGCTTCCAGGTCGCGTCGACGCGCCAATAGCTCCGGCGCAACCCCCAGCCGTTCCGCCGCCTCACTGACACAACCCTTGAGCGCCTTGAGACGACGCTTGAACGCTCCCGACATCGGCGAGGGCAAGGCCGCCGGTAACTGTTCCGGCTCGAGATGGATCACATCACGTAAAATGGCCAGCAGCGCGTCACCCTCGCGCTTGATCAGGCTGGGCTTGACGCCTTCGACCTGCGATAACTCATAGCGATTGGCCGGCAAGGCCTCGGCGATGGAAAACAGCACCTTGTCGCTGACCAGCCAGTTGCGGGGCATATCGCGGTGGCGCACTTCCCCCTCTCGCCAGGCCGTCAGCCGCTGATAGGCAGCAATCGAGCGAGGGTCCAGCCGCCACAACTGACGGTGTCGGCGATACCATTCACCGTCGTTCTCGGCGCTACGCTGAGCCTGGCTCACGAGTTCATCGCAATCGGCCTGTAGCCATGCCAGGCGGCCCTTGGTTTCCAACGCCTGACGCTGCAACTGCCAGATCGGCAACAGGTAAACGACATCCAAAGCCGCATAGCGGCATTGGGCCTCGCTCAATGGCCGCTCCAGCCAGTCGGAACGGGTCTCATCCTTCGGCAGCACGTCCCCTGTCCAGTGCTCAACCAAGCGCTGGTATCCCATGGACGGCGTTTCACCCAGCATGCCTTGGGCAAGCTGGGTATCGATTATCGGCTGCACGATGACACCGGACCACTTGGACAGGACTTCCAGATCCTCGCTACAAGCATGCAATAACTTAACCGGCCCTTCCTGACCCAACAGGTGGCGCACGGCATCGCTCGCTTCCAGTGCCTGAGGATCGATCAGGTAGACCTTGCCGCCCCCCGTCAGTTGGATCAGGGCAGGAATTGGATGGAAACTCGACTCGCGAATGAACTCCGTGTCCATGGCCAAGTACGATGCCTTCGCTAGCTCGTCGCAGGCATGGCTCAAGGTGTCGGGGGTATCCACCCACTGTATTTCGGGTTCAACAGGCATCGCGTCATCGTCTGGTTCGGTTCTTGTTGCAGCGCATCAGTCGCCAAGAAACGGCTGGCGCCCATTGAAGGCCCGGCTCAGCGTACCGCCATCGACATACTCCAGCTCACCCCCCATGGGCAAGCCATAGGCCAGTCGTGACAGCCGCAAGCCACGCTCGCGTATCTGCTCAGCAATATAGTGTGCCGTCGCTTCACCTTCGACAGTCGGGTTGGTGGCGAGTATCACTTCTTCGATGCCTCCTTCGTCGAGGCGGGCATCGAGCTGATCGAGCCCGATATCCTCGGGCCCGATTCCATCCAGGGGAGACAAGTGGCCATGCAGAACATAATAGTAACCGCGATACCCACCGGCATCTTCGATGGCCAGCAAGTCGGCTGGCGACTCGACTATACACAGCAACGAGGCGTCACGCCGGGAGCTGCTGCAGATTGAGCACAGCGCTTCCTCGGTCAAGGTGCGGCAACGGCGGCAATAGCCGACACGCTCCAATGCTTGTTCAAGCACGCTGGCTAGCCGGCGCCCACCTTCCCTGTCCCGCTCGAGGAGATGCAGGGCCATACGCTGGGCGGTCTTAGGCCCAACTCCCGGCAACACCCGCAACGATTCGAGCAATCGGTCGACAAGAGGTGAAAAGCTCATTAGAACGGCATCTTGAAACCAGGCGGCAGATTGAGCCCGGCCGTGGCCTCTTCCATCTTGGCCCGTGAACTGGTCTCCACCTTACGCACCGCGTCGTTGACTGCTGCCGCCAGCAGGTCTTCTAGCATTTCCTTGTCTTCGTCCATGATACCAGGGTCGATCTCGACCTTGCTGACATCGTGACGGCCATTCATTACCACCTTGATCATGCCGGCTCCGGCCTCACCCGTCACTTCGGACTGGGCGATCTCCTCCTGCACTTTCTGCATCTTTTCCTGCATTTCCTGGGCCTGCTTCATCAGATTGCCCATTCCGCCCTTGAACATGCTGTCACCTCGTTAGTGTCATGGATCACTCCGCTTGCCCTTGGGGCGAAACGGTCTGTACGAGCAGGCGCGCACCGAAAGCCTGTTCCAGCTGCTGGATATGCGGGTCATCACGCAACGCTTCAACCGCTGCAGCATGACGCTCGGTAGCCTCTCGATCACTGCGCGCCTTGGGGGTCTCGATGCCCTCGGGAAGCTCGGCGGGCTCAATGAGCACGCGTCGCTCCAGACCAGCATTGGCCAGAGCCTGTCGAACCCGCTCGACATGTACCTCGGCATTCATCGCCGCCTGACTCGGCGCCAGGCGCAACTGCAAGACCTGGCCGTCATCATGGTCGACAATGCAGTGCGCTGCCAGATTGCGGGTCAGCCCGGCCAGGCTCAGACGCGGAAACAGGTCGAGCCAAGCGGCATGATCGAGCAACCCCGGTCCGGATAGCTGGGTGACTCCCTGCGGCTTAGAAGCTGTGGACGAAGCAGGTGCGGTGGCCATCGTCGCGGCTTCCGATGAGCCTAATGCCACTTCCGCCGGCGGGGGTGACGGCACAGCTTCCTCGGGAACCGGCGTTACTGGAACCGGTGTTTCTGCGACAGGCGCCGCCTCGGCTACGGCAACCGCTGACTGATCTTCGGCGCTGGGATTGCTCCATTCATGTGATGGAGGGTCTGTTTCGACCTCTTCAGCGTATTCCCACGGTGGAGGTTCCTCAGCACGGCCATCGGACAACTCATCACTCGCAACTGGCTTGCTCTCAGGCACGGGCTGGCGCACTTCCCGAACGCTAGTCTGCGTTGACTCCGATACCGGCGCATCCGGTGTAGCCTGCGAAGGGTCCGGGGCTGCCTGAGCAGGCTGAGAACCCTGGACAGACGGGCGCTCCGCAACGCTGGCACCATCGCGCGGCGGCGTTTCCTGCGGCTGCCCTCGCAGAGGCAATGGCGTCTGGGCTGGCTTGGGTACGCCTTGTGGGCGAAAGGCCAGCATGCGCAGCAACGTCATTTCCAATGCCGTACGCGCATCAGGGGCACTCTCCATATCGGCGCGCCCTTGCAACCCAATCTGGTAGTATAGCTGCACATCCTCGGCCGTGAAACGGGTTGCCAGCGCCAACAACTCGTCCCGGTCACCGTGACCGTTATCGAGAGCCTCTGGCACCATCTGAGCTATGGCCAGACGATGAAATACGCCAGTCAAGTCATCGAGCACGCCGGCAAAGTCCGGCCCTTGCTCGGCCAGGCTCGCGATTTCCGACAACACACGTGCCGCATCGACCTCGGCCAACGCCTCGACCAATGCCAGCATATGGCGATGGTCAAGCGTGCCAAGCATGGCAGCGACGTCGGCGCGTGCAATTTCCCCCTGGCCAAAGGCAATCGCCTGATCGGTGAGACTCATGGCGTCACGCATGGAACCGTCAGCGGCCTTGCCGAGCAACCACAGGGCACTCTCATCGAACGGCACCCCTTCCACCTGGAGCACCTTGGCCAGATGCTCCACGATTCGCTCGGGCGGCATGTTCTTGAGCGTGAACTGCAGACAACGCGACAGCACCGTGACCGGCAGCTTCTGCGGATCGGTGGTCGCCAGCAGGAACTTGACGTGGGGTGGCGGCTCCTCAAGCGTCTTCAGCAGCGCGTTGAAACTATGGGTCGAAAGCATGTGTACCTCATCGATGAGGTACACCTTGTAGCGACCGTGCGTTGGCGCGTACTGCACGTTATCGAGCAGCTCTCGGGTATCTTCGACTTTGGTGCGTGATGCCGCATCGACTTCGATCAGATCGACGAAACGGCCATCGTCGATTTCACGACAGGTGCTGCATTGGCCGCAAGGTGAAGAGGTGACGCCGCTTTCACAGTTGAGGCACTTGGCGAGGATACGCGCCAACGTAGTTTTGCCCACCCCCCGCGTGCCGGTGAACAGATAGGCGTGATGCAACCGCCCCTGGTCAAGCGCATTGACCAGCGCACGTTGTACATGCTCCTGACCGACTAGTTCGTGAAAGGTGCGCGGGCGCCACTTGCGGGCCAGTACCTGATAGCTCATGCGGCAGGAATGTCCTCGGCTCTTGGACCAGGCATGCCAACGGCAGCCCATCAATGATAGTGAACGAAACGCACTATTCTAAACGGCTTGGGGAGAGGCGAAAAGCATGGCCAGGTAGGAAGCGGCCAGAAATGGAGGCGGCCCACCAGCCACATCCCGGCACACGCAGCCACCACTACCGTTGCTCCCTTCCGGGCCTGGCGGGGTTCGCGGTTTAGCGTTGCGGGAGGACCGATGGGCCACCACAAACATGCCTGCACGAAAACGCGTTTCGGCGAGACAAGCCCCACAAGCGCTTGTGCATCAATGCGTTGTGGAACGAGGCAGCACTATACCAGTACAGAGGAGGCGCATCAAGCATCCCTCCCCCCTTCTCGATAAGACAGGCTGTATCCTCGGTAAACATACGAAAAACTGATATTAGATATAAATAACTATAAGTTTGACACTTTATTCATCTTCGCGACTGCTACCCTTATCTTATTATTAAAAAGCACGGAATATTTCTGCTTTTTATAATATTAACTAAACAGGAGCGAACTGATGGACAAGGATCCGAACAAAGGCTACATCGCTATGCTCGGCTGGAGTCTCAACGCCATTGAGGCTCTAGAAAGGTTTGATCGTCGCTACGTCATCGTGGCCCCCGACTGGGCACAGGAATATTGCGAACAACATAATATTCCTTATATTCCTTGGAATTTTGAGCGTCTCAATGACCGTTCAATGGAAATTGCCGAGACGCTAAAGGATATGCAAGTCGACGTTGCCATTCCGCTATTCGAGGAGACCGTAGAGTGGGCCGGCGCCATTAACTCGGTACTCATGGACAATCCACGCCTGTATGGTCAGTCCATCCTGTTCCGCGACAAGGCATTGATGAAACGTCGTGCCCAGTTGGGCGGCATTCGTGTCGGCATCTTTGAGGAAGCTCATGATCGTGAGGATGTGGTGCGTTTCCTCAAACGCGTCAACCAGACCCTGCTCAAACTCGACGGCGATCCTAACGACCCGATTCACCTTAAAGCCTTCGACAAGGCGGGCTGTCTGGGACACCGTGTCATTCGCACCCCCGACGAGATCGACATGATTCCCGAGGAAGAGTTTCCTGTCTTGATGGAGAGTCACCTGGATGGGTGGGAATTCGCCGTCGAGGCTTGGATTCATGACGGCAAGATTCGCTTCCTCAACATTTCCGAGTACGTGACGCTGGGCTATTCGGTATTCGTTCCCGCCACCCCGGAGCTAGAGAAGTACCGTCCGCAGATCACGGCTCAGATCGAAAAGCTGATCAAGACGTTCGATATTCAGTTCGGCTTCATCCATCCTGAATACTTCGTCACTAGCGATGGCGAAATGTACTTCGGCGAAGTCGCCTACCGGCCACCTGGATTCAAGGTCTTCGAACTCCTCGAGCGTGCCTATGGCTTCAACGCCTACCAGGCGATGGTATTGATGTTCGATCCCAAGACTACCGAGGAGGAGATCACCGCCTTCTTCCCGCGCGAAGTGGTCGATGCCAAGGGCTATGCAGGATGCTTCGGGGTCTACCCTCGGCGGCGTGTCGTCAGCCGACTGGAAATTCCCGAGGAAACCGAGCAGCACGAGTATTTCGAATCCCACGAACTCACCACCCCCCTCGAGGAAACCGTCACCAAACGTACGGCCTTCGGAACACACTGGGGTCTGATATATTTCTTCGGTGACGAGCCGCACAAGATGCGCGATCTCCTCAAGCGTCAGGAAGAACTTGATTTCTATGTCTGACCATTGGTGAAAAAAGGAACCTGTTTGACTACCGAAGACCGTACCGACAGTGGGGGCGAGCTGCCCCCACTACTGGCCAAGCTGGACGATGCTGCACAAGCCCTGGCCCAGACCAGCTCATTCGCCAAGTCGCTCAAGAGCGGGCGTGTCCTGCACGCAGCAAGGCGTGTGGTTATGGTCGAAGGTGGCTGCGAGGCTCTAGAAAGCCGCATGCCCTCGCTGGAAAGCGCCGGAATTTTCGAAGGTTCGGATTGGTCGCAGCCGCAAATTCTTTTGCCTGCCTTGGCCAAATACTCCCTTACAGCACCTGCGACCGAAACTGTCATGCTGGAAGCCTTGAGCGAACTGCGAATGCTGGCTGTCGCTCGGGGCAACTACATTCACCCCTCGATTTCACAACAGCAGGCCCACCATCACCTGACCCAGGTTCTTGCGCTTAACCTGGACCTTCTTTTCATGCCGCCCAGCGAGGCTGAGCGGACGCGCCAGGGCAGCCTGGCACTGCTGACTCGACGCTTGTTCCAGTATCTAGCCGATGGCATCGGCTACGAACACATCGTCGACAAGCTGATCGACGAGATCTGGCGCATCCTTGAGCAGCGTCCCATCCAGGTGGATGCCGTAAAGCAAATGATCCTGCAAATTGCCGCCTGCCAGGCTAACCCTGCCATCGAACTGGGTAGCAGTGGACAAGGAGCGGATCGCTTAATCAGCAGCCTGTTCGGGACAACCAACGGCTGTCGGGAGGATCCGGGGCTCGATACCTACCAGCAACGCCTCGAATCGATGGACAACGCGGCCCTGCAATACGAGGCCACCGGCTTTGCCCGGGCAATGCATGATACCGGCCTGGTCTCCCCCTATCACTCGCAGTTGATGCGTTTCTTGCTTGAACGGGGCGATCATTTGTTGAGCGAGGCCATGGGGCTCTCCAGCACCGGACGCGACTGCCTGCTGTGCTACCGGGAACTGGTACATGCCATGATCGACCTTGCCGTGCACCCACAGTCGCCACAGGCCATCTATGGCCTCGCTCTGTTGCTTGAGCGAGGCATTCTCTACCAGCCTCCGGTCGCTCCCGCTCTGTGGCGCCAAGTCGCTCTGCCGCTATCCCCTTATTCGCAGCAACGCCTACATATCGCGTTCGGTGATACGCTCTCCCCTGCCGCTCGCCTCATGGAAGGCGTTCTGTGCATGCTCGGCCAGCCATTGGGTGTCGGCCAAGGCAACAACCCAACCTGCCAGTCAGCACGTGCATTGTCGATGTGGGCCTACAACGACCCCGACTATCTGCTGCAGATGGTGGCCTGGGCTGCACGAGACGATGAAATCATCATGCATTTCGAAGGTCAGCCAGTCTCATCACGGGAAAACCCCGATGGTGTCGCCAAGCAGCTACCTATCGATCTGGACCCAGTATCCCTGTTGGTGGTGCCACACCTAGATCGCATCTATGCGGAAATGGGCCGGCGCTGTATCGGACGGGACGAGGATCCCCATCGCTGGATCAACCCGGAGTTCCATGGCTGGTGGGCCGGGCGCGGCTTCCGCATCGCCGTTGATATCGCCACCGGGCAATTGCATGGCCTCGATGACTTCCTGCGCTACTTTTATGCCAGTTATCATCCTTTCTATAACGGCAATCAGCCGTTGATTCACCCACAACCGGCGGGCATCGCCATCACCGACAGCGCCGCCCGCTTTATCGGCTGGCATGCCATCACGCTGCTACGAGTCAGCCTTGACCCCCAGCAGGTCATGCGGATGTATTTCTTCAACCCCAATAACGACAGCGGTCAGGATTGGGGGGATGGGGTCGTCGTCAGCACCTCAGGCAATGGAGAACGTTTCGGCGAAGCTTCACTCCCCTTTGAGGACTTCGCTTCGCGCCTGTACATTTTCCACTATGATCCACTCGAACCCGGTACGCCCACGAACATCGACCCCCAAAGCATCGAGACCGTAATTGGCAAGATCCAGCGAAGCTGGGGCGCCGACCGTCAACCACCCGGTGGATTGCAGGCAAGCACAGGCGAGACTTGAGTCCCTAAACGTGAATCCCCCGATAGCTTGCGCTACCGGGGGATTCGCCTCGCAGGCCAGGCTAGCCGGCTCGACTACCGACTCAGTCTGTCTGGTTGCCGTGCCCGGCCGCCGCCTGCATGCGACGACGCAGGATCGGCCCGACGATGACCGGCAGGATCAATCCGACGATCGCCACGACCCACAGCCCGATGGCCAGACCGCTGTCCCACAGCGCCGTCCAGTCGCCATCGGCGATGTCCAGCGTGTGACGCAGGTTCTTCTCCATCTCCGGCCCCAGCAGCAACCCGAGGATGATCGGCACCAGCGGAATCTCCAGCTTGCGCAGGAAGTAGCCGAGTACCCCGAAGGCCACCATGAAGTACAGGTCGAACGCCGAGTTGCTGATCGAGTAGATGCCCACGAAGGCCACCATGGTCACGATCGGCAGCAGGTACATCGGCGGTACCGACAGCAGCTTGACGAAGATGCCCACCATCGGAATGTTGAGCAACAGCAGCAGGAAGTTGCCGATCAGCAGCGCCGCGATCACGCCCCAGACGATGTCGGCGTTCTGGGTGAACATCAACGGCCCGGGGGTAATGTTCATCGAGATCAGCAGTGCCAGCAGGACGGCAGTGGTGCCACTACCCGGCACGCCGAGGGTCAGCATGGGCACCAATGCCCCGGAAGACGCCCCGTTGTTACCGGCCTCGGGCGCCGCCACGCCGCGCGGGTCGCCTTCACCGAAGCTGCCCTTCTTGCCGAGGATCTTCTTCTCCAGCGTGTAGCTGATGAAGCTGCCCAGCGAGGCCCCGGCCCCCGGCAGCACCCCGGCGATGAAGCCGAGAACCCCACCACGGATGCTGGTCGGCATGATCGCGAGGACCTCCCGCCAGGAGAGCTTGAGCTTGTTGACGATCATCGGGCCCTTGCCGCCGCCAGCGCGGTCCTCGATGAAGAACAGCAGCTCGGAGATCGCGAACAGACCGACGATGGCGATAATGAAATCGATGCCTTCGTAGAGATGCAGCGAGCCGAAGGTGTAGCGCTGCGTGCCGGTGGAATCGATGCCCACAGTGGCGATCATCAGGCCAATCGCGGCGGCCAGAATGGTCTTGACCGGGTTCTTGCCAGTGATGCCGCCCAGCGTGGCAAAGGCCAGCACAAACAGCGCGAAATACTCCGCCGCCCCGAAGGTCAGCGCGAACCTGGCCAGCAGCGGCGCCAGCATGATCAGGCCGACCGTGGCGATCAGGCTGCCCATGAACGAAGCGATCGCCGAAATCGCCAGCGCTTCGGCCGCCTTGCCCTTCTGGGCCATCGGGTAGCCGTCGAGGCAGGTCATCATCGCCGGCTCGTCACCGGGGATATTCAGAAGAATCGAGGAGATACGCCCGCCGTACATCGCCCCGGCGTATACCGCCGTGAGCATGATCAGCGCCGTTTCCGGCTTCAGCCCCAGGGTGAAGGCCAGCGGAATCAGAATGGCGACCCCGTTGGCCGGCCCGAGACCGGGCAATGCGCCGATCAGGGTACCCAGGAAGGCCCCCATCAGCGCGAACATCAGGTTGTGCGGCTGCAGGGCAACGCCGAACCCGTCCATCAGATACCCGAGGGTTTCCATCAACTTCCCTCCAGCACGCTAAGCACACCCAGTGGCAACGCCAGATCGAGTGCGTAGGTAAACAGTAGAAAGACCACGACACCCGCCACGCCCCCGGTGACAAACGCACGCACCGGTGCGGCGCCCATGCGCCAGCACAGCGTCCCCACCGCCAGCAGGGTGGACACGATGAAGCCGAGCGGCTCCAGCAGCAGCGTGTAGGCAATCAGCACCAGCACGGCGATGACCAGTTCCAGGACGATGCGCCCCTTGGGCCAGGCATTGTCGGGGTCCGGCTTGACGATCAGGTAGAGGCTGGACAGCGCCAGCACTACCGCGATTACCTTGGGAAAGGTTTCGGGGCCGACCGACTCGGCCCCACCGAATGGCTCCGGGAACTGCGTGGCGCCCCAGCCGTACGCGACGGCCAGGACGAGCATCAGTATTCCGAAGATGCGGTCGTTAAGTGTCATTACTTGATCAACCCGATTTCTTTGGAAAGCGACTCAATATCGTTGATCTGATTCTTGACGAAATCTTCGAACTCGGCACCGGTAGCGTGGAACGGCATCAGGCCATTGTTCTGCATGACGTTCTTCCACTCTTCGCTCTGGTAGACGGTGTCCATCGCGTTGATCCAGTACTGCTTGGCATCATCCGAGATATCCGCCGGCATGTAGAAGCCGCGCCAGTTCGGACCGACAGCATCGATCCCCTGCTCCTTGGCAGTCGGGATATCACTGAAGTCGCCAGGCAGGCGCTCATCGGCGAGGACGGCCAGGACGCGCAGGTCACCGGACTCCATGAAACCCTGGGCTTCCGTGATGTCGCCAGTGAAAGCATCGACGTGACCGCCGACCACCTGAGTCATGGCCTCACCGCCGTTGTTGTACGACAGGTAGGGAATGCGCGGCAGACTATCGACACCAGCGGACTTGGCAGCAATCAATACTTTCAGGTGATCCCAGCCACCCTTGGCGCTACCCCCGGCGAACTTGACGCTACGCGGGTCTTCCTTCAGCGCGTTCATCAGCGACGGTAGATCCTGGTACTTGGAATCCTTGGATACGGCAATGACGCCATAATCTGCACCCAGCGCACCGATCCAGTTGACCATGTCGGCATCCAGGCCCTGGAACTGACCCTGGGCAAGGCGTGTAGTGGTCGCGGTAGACGCTGCGACCAGCAACTTCTCGTTACCGGCTCGCTTGCTGACGGTGTGAGCGTAGGCAACACCGCCACCGGCACCGGCCATGTTGATGGTCTGGACACTGGCCGGTACCAGGTCGAGCTCTTCCAGTACATTACCCACACTCCGGCAGGTGAAGTCCCAACCGCCGCCTGGATCTGACGGAGCGATACATTCCACCTTGCCTGTTGGCTCGAAAGCCATGGCCATGCTGGTGCCGAGCGTTAAGGTCGCTGCGGCCAAAAATTTGAGTGGCGTTTTCATTGACATTGTCGTTCCCCAATCTGCGAAGTGTGTTGCAACGAACGATGACAAGACGCTTGGCTTGCCAGGAACTGACAGCAACCTTACAATTCTGTAAGGCAGAACTCCGTTCCCTGGAGTGGAAAGCTAGGGACATTGCCTACCGGCGTCAACGCTTAACAGGCCTGCTTAGACCAAAGTTGAACAAGGTTATCGTTCCGTCTTTTTTGTCACTGAGGCCCTAAAAATGGCACAGGATCGCGTGGAATCCGTAGAGCGCGCCCTAACCGTTCTCGATGTCTTCGACTCGACTCAGGATCGCTTCACGCTTGCTGAACTGGCCAGTGCGACGGGCTACTACAAGAGCACCTTGCTGCGTTTGCTGAGTTCGCTGGAGCGCTTCGATTATGTGCAACGTGGCCAGGACGGCTGCTATCGGCTGGGACACGCTCCGGTGCGACTGGCTCGCCGCCACCTGCCCACTCGTCAACTCGAGGCCTGGATACAGCCGATACTCGAGTCGCTCGCACAGGCCAGCGGAGAAACCGCTGCGCTCGTCGAGGTCACAGGCAGCCATGCCGAATGCCGGCTAGCCTCGGTTTCCGACAGCCCGCTGCGTCATGAATTGCGCCCCGGCCAACGTTGGCGTGTTGAGCATGAGGTCTCTCCTGCCTGGGACTTCCCGGGTGGTATCATGGTTTGTCGTCAAATAACCCATGCCGAAGAGATGCCGCCGCTCTGGCTGACCCTCTCGGGGCCGAGCAGCCGGCTCACGCCCGCCCTGGCCGACAGGCACCTGAATGTTGCCCTGGCCGAGTTGAAACGGCGCCCGGCCGAGCGCTAAGCGAGGTTCCCATGCAACTGCTACTCGTCGAGGACGATGCACTGCTTGCCGAAACGCTATCCGACGTCCTGCGACTGGATAGTCATCACGTCACGGCGATCGCCGAGGGCAACGAGGCACGCCGCCTATTGTCCTTTCCGGGTCATGGCCAGGATCTCGTTCTGCTCGACCTCAATCTACCGGGGTGCAACGGCCTAGAGGTTCTCGCGGCTCTACGCCAGCACGACAAGGAAACGCCTGTACTGATTCTGACCGCCCGTGGCGCTATAGAGGACCGGGTCCATGGCCTAGATCTCGGCGCAGACGACTATCTGGCCAAACCGTTTGCGCTGGACGAACTCGAAGCACGCGTGCGGGCCCTGCTCCGTCGCCATGCCCGAAGTACGGCCCTGCAAGTCGGTAGTCTCGATTTCGATAGCTTGACCCAATGCTTTACCCTGAATGGCGAGAGGCTCAATCTGCCGCCCCGAGAACAGCGACTGCTCGGCTACCTGATGCGCCACGCTGGCGAGCCCGTCGACAAGGCACGTCTCGCGGAGGAGGCCTTTGCCGGCGAAGCCATGGGCGGCAACGCCATCGAGGTTTACGTACACCGGCTACGCCGCCGCCTTAGCGGCAGTGGCGTCGAAGTGCGCACGATTCGTGGCTTGGGTTATTTGCTGGAGTCGGTGTGAGCGCCCAGGACAGTCTCTATCGACGCTTGTTGGTGTGGTTGCTCCTGCCATTGCTAGGCTTGGGCGCCTTGATGTTGTTTCAAGCTTACTTGGGCGCCCGCGATACCGCCGACCGTGCGTTCGATCGACTGTTGGAAGCCTCGTCGCTAGCGATCGCGGAACAGGTCAAATGGCAGGACGAAAGCCTATGGCTCGACCTAGCACCT
This sequence comes from Modicisalibacter luteus DSM 23508, assembly GCF_000378505.1. Taxonomy (GTDB): domain Bacteria; phylum Pseudomonadota; class Gammaproteobacteria; order Pseudomonadales; family Halomonadaceae; genus Modicisalibacter; species Modicisalibacter luteus. Next base: position 57,430 of record NZ_KB900006.1, read on the forward strand.
GCCGCACTGGAAATGCTGGCAACCGACGCTGAAGAGCGAGTCTTCTACGCACTCTACAACGCCCAAGGTGAGTTCATTACCGGTAACGCCAACCTACCCGGCCTGAGCGCCAGCGACGAGCAATCGCTGTATTACGACAACGTGACCTGGAATGGCCAGCACTTGCGCGTAGGGGTTCGGGAAGCCCGCCTAGAAGACTGGAGCCAGCGGGAGCGCTTCGAGGTTCGCGTCGCACACACCCGTGAAGGCCGCGAACGCCTCACTCAAGACCTCTTTCAAGGCAGCCTGGTACGGGTTGCAATCATGGCGCTGCTGGCCGCATGCACACTCGTGCTGACCATTCGCTTTGCCTTGTCGCCCCTGACCCGGCTGCGTCGCGCCATTCGCGAGCGTGACCCTCGCACACTGGCACCGCTGGAACTCGACCTGCCTCGTGAACTCGCCGAGCTGCGCGAGACGCTGAACGAGCTCCTGGCGCGCATGCGCCGAGTGCGTGCCAACCAGGAGCGGTTCATCGGGGATGCCTCGCACCAGTTGCGCACACCGCTAGCCGGCCTTTCGGCTCGCGCCGAACTCGCCTTGCGCCAGGAAAATCCCTCCCTCTGGCGCGATGCTCTGAAGGCCATGCAGGCCACCAGCGCCAGCACGGCTCGCCTGGCAGTACAGCTGCTATCGATGACACGACTCAACAATCCCGAGACCAGCCCCGAGCTTGTCCCGCTGGACCTGAACCAAGTGGCCCGTACCGCTACGCTTGGGGCTCTGGGCGCCTGCCACCGCGACGGCATCGACCTCGGCGTGGAAGCGCCCGAAGAGGAAACCCTGATCCATGGTGTTAGCTGGCAACTGGAAGAGTGCCTGGTCAATTTGATCGACAATGCACGCCGCTATGGTGCCCGCCGAATCACCGTGCGCGTGCTGACCGAACCTCCCACGCTGGAAGTGGAGGATGATGGACCCGGTATTCCTGCCGAGTTACGGTTAATGGTGCTTCGGCCTTTTTTCCGCGGTAGCGACACGGGCGAAGGTTCTGGTCTCGGCCTGGCCATCGTCGACAGCATCGCCCGTGCTCACCATGCCCGTCTGACCCTGCACGATGCCAGTGACGGCCACGGACTGCGCGTGTCAATGCGCTTCACGGGGGATCGTTCATGATGCTACGACTCCTGCTTGCACTGAGCGTCATGCTGGGACTCGAGCTCTCCCCCCTTCATGCGGCCCAGGCGGCTCAACTGCTGCACTACCCCGCCCAGCAAGGTACCGTCGACAACTCCCAGCTGGATATCTCGGGAGCGGTGGATACGCCGCTCATCGCGCCCGTACTGGAAGACTTCCATCGATTGAATCCAGACATTGCCCTTACCTACCGCAACCTCACCACCTTGGAGGTCTATCGGACCTTTATCGACGGCAACGAAAACCCCCAGTCCGACGTTGTCATGTCGTCTGCCATGCCTTGGCAATACCAACTGGCCAACAACGGTTACGCTCGCCCTCTCGAACTGGACAACGCCGAACGCTGGCCGACCTGGGCCCGCTGGCGTCAGGAATTGTTCGGCATCACCTTCGAGCCGGTGGTCATCGTCTATCGCAAGGCGTTGGCCGACCACTATGGAAAAATCAATAGCCATGCCGAGCTGTTGTCGCTGCTCGAGCGCGAACGCGAGGCTCTGAGAGGCCGCGTAGTGACCTATGATCCGGCCCGTAGCGGCGCCGGCTACACCTATGCGGTCGAAGAAGCACGCCTGTCACCCCGTTACTGGGAGCTGGTTGCCGCCCTGGGCGGCGTCGAAGCCGACCTGGTGGGAACAACGCAGGAGATGCTCGATGGCCTGGCCGAGGGCCGCTACCTGATCGGCTACAACCTGCTGGGCAGCTACGCTCACGGCTTCGCCGAGGAACACCCGGAACTGGAAATCGTCATACCGAGCGATTACGCCCTGGTCATGCAGCGTCTGGCGTTCCTGCCACGCTCGGCAGACAACCCCGAGGCAGCACGGCGTTTCTTCGACTACCTGCTAAGTGAACATGGCCAGCGCGTAATCAGCGAACAGACACCGCTCGGTGCCGTTCACCCGGCCCTGGAGGGGCCCGGCAGTGCCAGCGCGCTGCGTGCTCAGCTAGGTGAGGCGCTACGCCCGATACGCCTTGGGCCAGGATTACTGGCGACACTCGATAAGCTCAAGCGAGAAGCGCTACTGGCCCGCTGGAACCGCGAGTTCCACCGCCCCTCGACACCAGCCGATACACCCCTATCAGAAGAGACAGCGCCATGATGCGACTCGACCAGTTGCTGGTCGCGCAGGGCCTGGTGCGTTCACGCACCCGAGCCCAGCGTCTCATCCGCCATGGCCGGGTTAGCCTGGCCGATGCCCCCACCCGCAAGCTGACCAAGCCAGGAGAAAAAGTGCCCGATGATGCGCTGCTTATCGTCGCCGACGATGCCGAGGAGCGCTACGTATCGCGGGCAGGCCTCAAGCTGGAAGCGTTGCTCGAGTCCCTCCAGTTGCGGCTGGACAACCGGTTGGTCCTCGACGTCGGGCAGTCTACCGGGGGCTTCACCGATTGTGCTCTACGTTACGGCGCCGTCCATGTCATCGGCGTCGAAGTCGGCCATGGCCAACTGGATGCCGAGCTTCGCCAGGACCCGCGCGTTACCTGCCTGGAAGGGCTCAATGCGCGCGCCATGGCCGATGATCCGCATCTGCAGGCCGCGCTCGGCGCCCAGAAGCCAAACCAGATCTCGGTCGCCGTCATGGACGTCTCGTTCATTTCCCAAACCCTGATCCTGCCCGAACTGGGCCGCCTGCTAATGCCCGGTACCGAGCTGCTAACCCTGGTCAAGCCCCAGTTCGAGGTGGGGCCTGGCAAGGTGGACCCGCGAGGGATCGTCAGCGACCCAACGCTTTACAGCGAGGTGGAGCGGCGTATACGCGCATGCTGTGCCGAGCATGGCTTCGAGATTCTAGCCTGGCGAGACAGTCCAATCCTGGGCGGCGATGGTAACCGCGAATTCCTGCTCTATGCGCGAAAGGGTCCGGGCGGCTAGCTAGCGCCGCCCATCGGTTTCCCCTCGGGCTGCGACAGTACCTTCGCCGCCTGGCCATCGGCATTGTGTAGCCAGACATCCATCTGATTGAAGGCAATGCGAATGCCGTGTTCGCGAAACAGCACATCGAGCCGCCGGTTGATTTCATCAGCGGCATACAACCGGTCGAGCAAATCGTTGACGAAGATGCGCAGCTCGAAGTTGAAGGCGGTCGCCCCATAGCTAGTGCAGAAAACCTGTGGCTCAGGATCCTTGAGCACCCGCGGGTTATTCACCGCCGCATCACGCAACAATCGATGCACGGTATCCAGATCGGAGCCATGGGCCACACCGTAATTGAGTACGACGCGAGTGATATTGTCAGATAGCGACCAGTTGATGAGCTGATCCGTCACAAAGGTTTTATTGGGGATGATGATTTCCTTGCGATCGAAGTCGGTCACGGTCGTGGCACGAATGCGGATACGGCTGACAGTACCGTGCAGATTGCCTAGCGTGATGGTGTCACCAATGCGTATCGGACGCTCGAACAGGATAATCAGGCCAGAAATGAAATTGGCAAAAATTTCCTGCAGGCCGAACCCCAGCCCCACCCCCAGAGCCGCGACGAGCCATTGCAACTTGCCCCACGACACCCCCATCGTGCCCAGCGACACCACGATGCCAACGCCCACGATGGTGTACGACAGCAACGAGGAAATAGCATAGGCACTGCCCTGCTTGAGCGACAGCCTTGACAGGACCATGACCTCGAGTAGCCCCGGCAGGTTGCGAGCCATGACGAACGTCAGCACCACAATGGCCAACCCCGTCATGAGATCAGCAACAGTAATCGGTGCCTGGGTCAGGCTCTCGCCCTCACCCCGCGTGATCGACCATACCCTCACGTTATCGAGGTAAGACAGTACCGCCAGCAAGTCTGCCCATACCAGGTACAGAACCAGCGAGAACCCCAGAAACAGGATCAACTTGGACAGGCGCAGCGATTGCTGGTTGACCTGATCGAGGTCCAGCGGAGGTTCTTCTACAACTTCAAGCCCGCCTTCCGCGCCCTCCTGCACCTGCGCTCGGCGTCGTGCCACAGCACGCCGATAGGCCAGGCGCCGCGCCGCCACTGCCAGGCCGCGCACGACCGCGGCCTCGATAAGTATCCAAGAGCCAAAAATATAGAGGCTGATCACGAAACGGTTGATCAGTTGCAAGGCGGTATATTCATAGCCCATCACAATCAGCACACACAGCGTGAGCGTCGCAGCCGATAAGGTCAGTCCCAGGGCCAGGCGGAAGGGATTGGTTCCGAAATGCGGAATATGCGCCATGATCAAGCGAGCAATAAGCACACTCATCGCCAGCAGGCCACCCAGCAACAGCAGTAGCGAAAGCGGGCGCTCAGCCAGAGAGGCCTCGTCTCCACGCGCGATGGTGCCGATCAGGAGGATAGGTATCAGTGCGACCCCCAGCCACCAAAGCAGGTGACGTAACCGCGATGCGTAGGCTGTCGGCCAATGGAAATGGCGGATTGCCACACCATCAGGTACCAACAGGCGCCGGGCCAACGCCACCACGCCCCAGGCGAGCGCCAGCTGAAGCAGTGCCCCGCCGAAGGTGGCCACGAGCCCCTGCCACCCTGTAGACAAGGCCACTCCCACCGCCGCTAGCGTCAATGGCCCGGGCGCTGCCAGTAGCGCATTGAGCAGGATGGCACGAGGGGTATGCATCTGGGTATCGCGCTTGAGCCGCCCGATCTGTTCATGAAGAGTGAGCAAATGCGCCTTGATGCGCCAGCGTCGTAATAGCAACAACGCAGCCAGCAACAACGGCACCAGCGCCCAGAGTGCTGCAGGTCGTGGTGTCTGACCCAGCCCCGTGACGATTCGCCGCCATTCACCCTCGGCAAGTTGTGCCATGGTCAACGCGGGCAATTGGCGTAACCACGTCAGGTCCAGCAAACGCCGGTTGGCGACCCAGAACAGTTGCTCTTCAATCGTGGCGCGCAGGCTCTTGCTGATATCCAGAAGTTGCTGCTGGTTGAGCTGAAGATCGATGGCGGTCGTGAGAAGCTCACCATACTCCTGCTCAAGCTGATCCACCTGCTCACGACGTGAACGGTACAGGCGGGTTAGCGAATCGACCAATGCCGGCGTCGCTTCGACACCAGCCTCGGCAAGCCGGGCTTGGGCCAATTGCTCGATATCGCGCAGGTCTTCCCGCTGACGCCCCAGATCGAACTGCTTGAGGCGAATATCGGCAATTTCTTCCTGCAACCCTTTGACAGCATCGACCTTGGGCAAGGCACTGCGCTGCTCGCGAAGTATCCGCGACAGCAACAAACTGCCACGTATCGCCTCGATTTGCTCGTTGAGAGTACGCTGGACCTGGCGCACCCGATCCAACTGCGTGCGCACCTTGATCCCCTCGCGCTCCAAGGTGTTGTTACGATCAATGATCCGTAACAGCTCCGAGTTCAGGTCGCGATTGAGGGTTTGTGCACGAGCCACCACCGGATGACCAGCCGCCACGGGATCATGGCGCGCCGAGTCATTGACGGCATTTTCGAGTTTTTCGCGACGTTTCTGATCGAGCACCGCCTGCATCAGGGTCAAACGATCCTGGACATTATCGATCCGGCTGTTCAGGACGTCGCGTTCCAGCTTCGCCAGCTCGTACAAACGGGTATTGGTCGCCAACTGGCGGCGTTTCAGGGCCAGCCGGCTCTCGGCCAGTTGCAGTTCGCTGAGCAACTTCCAATACGCCGGATCATCCTTGGCGCCTGTATGATCGTCCAGACTTGAGCGCAGTGCCTCGATGCGCTTCAGCGCTTCCGTAATATCCGCCTGAGCCCGCTCGGGCAACGTTTGCGCTTCGATCAATTGCGAGTTGGTCGCTGCCAGGCGGTCTTGAAGCGACTTCAACTCGTTGAGGGCTTCGGTCACCCGCTCCTCGAGTTCATCCTGGCCGATTTTCTCAAGCGTCGTTGCGCTGGGGATCTCGTCGCGTTCAACATACTGGCGAGCCTGACGTTCAAGGCGCTGCATTTCCTCGGGGGCTTGTTCGAGTCGCTTTTCCAACTCGCTACGCTGTTTTTCGATCGTGGCCAGATTCCCGACCGCCTCGAGAGTGGCCCGTAACGCATCGATTTCCTCTTTCTGGCTAGTATCGGGCTTCTCGATAGACGTCAACGTTTCCAGGCGCTGACTGAGCACGTCCTTTTCAGGCAACGATTCCTGTGCCAAGGTGGGCATAGCGACTGCCATTAGCCACAGCCACACCAACGTTATTACCAACCACCCGGTATTCCCTGTTCGCGCCACTACCACCATCCTCGTATCGATCGCTTACCCAGCGCCATTTCGTCGCGCATTGTGTGCCCGACCCGGCGCGTTGGCAATCTTCCCCCTGAGACGATTTGACTTAGCTGGACGGCATGGTAGAAAGACACGTTTGCTGCCTTCTATAGGATACTGATATGGCATGGCCCGCCCCCTTGCGTGTGATGCGTCTAAGTCTCTGCTCATTGGCGCTGGTCGCCGCCCAGGCCCAGGCCCAGGAGGACACTTCCGGCCTGACCGCCCGTGACGAGGCGGCGCAGTCAGCCGTAGAGCAGGCCGACACCCGGCGTGAGTTGGAACGAGATTCGGAAAGCAATCCCTTGGCGATAACGGTATATCGTCGCAACTACCTGTTGCCCTGGTCATATAATACCAACCCCAACCAAGCGGATTTCGACGGCATCAGCGATGACAGCGATGCTGACAAGGCCGAACTCAAGTTTCAGATCAGCCTCAAGGTCAAGGTCTTCGACGATCTGGTGGGCAACAACGGCGATCTATATTTCGCCTATACCCAGCGCAGTTGGTGGCAAGCTTACAACTCCGAAGCGTCATCACCTTTTCGCGAGACCAACTATGAGCCCGAAGCCTTCCTCAGCTTCGACAACCGTTTA
>NZ_KB900007.1 GCF_000378505.1 Modicisalibacter luteus DSM 23508
GGGCGCAAGGCGGGCGTAGGGCATCAGGCGTCTCCTTCACCCTTGACTGGCGTGGGCTGGCTCTCACCCTGGATCGCCTTGGGTGCTGGCAGCGCTTGCAGCTCATACCACTCGTCGATGAGCTGAACGTGCTTCATCAGTGACTCGTAGGCTTCCTTGAACGCCGGGTTGTTCTGCATCTCTTCCTGACGCACCTCGACCCAGGCGTCCTGCAGCGCACTGATGACCTCGTCGGGGAAGCGACGTACCTTGACGCCCTTTTCCTCGAGCTCATGAATGGTCCGCACCTGCTCCGGGGGCGCCTCGGCCATGGCCCACTGCAGGGTGGAGCGGCAGGCGGTCTCGAACTGCGCCTTGCGTTCGTCGCTGTACTGGTCCCAGACCTGCTGGTTGATCAGCAGCGAGAACCAGCTCGCGCTCTGGTGCCATCCTGGGAAGTAGTAGTATTCGGCGACCTCGTCGAAGCCCATGGCGGCATCGACCTGAGGAACCGAGAATTCGGTGGCATCGACACGGCCACGCTCCAGCGCCAGGTAGATCTCACCGCCCGGTACCAACTGCGTCGATGCTCCCAGCTTGTTGAGTACCTTGGCCCCGAGACCGGAAATACGCATCGACAGCCCCTGGAAGTCCTCGGGCTTGTTGATCTCCTTGTTGTACCAGCCACCGGTTTCCTGTGGAGAGATGAAGCACGGCAACACCTTCACTCCATAGGGATCGTAGGCTTTCTGCAGCAGCTCGGTGCCCTCGTCAGCCCACATCCACGACATGAATGCTTCCGGCGTGGGGCCGAACGGCAACGCGCCGTAGAGGTTGGTGATGGGTACCGTGCCGGCCCAGTAACCGATCCAGTCCCAACCGGCCTGGATGGCCCCCGACGACACCGAATTGAAAACCTCGAAGGCGGGCACCAGATCACCCGGCTCATGGACACGCAGCGAGACTTCACCACCGGTGGCCTTCTCGAGTTCCTCGGACAGATGCACGGCACCTTCGCCCAGAAAGTTTTGGGTCGAGAAGGTACTCGCCACATCGAGACGCTTGGGACCTTCGGCCAGCGCCGGAGCGCTCAGCGACGCGGTCACTGCCGCGCCGATCCCGACGGCGACCAGTGAGCGAGCGAAGGTATGGCTTGGATTGCTTGGCATGACTGTCTCCTTGCTGTTGTTCTTGTCCGGCCCGAAGGGCTGACCTGCCACAAGCAAGGACACCGCCAAACTAAAGAAAAAACCGCCATATCAGCCTTTTATCGCACCATGTCGACGGAAAAGCGGACAGGCCGAGGTCAAGGTTTGCGCAGCGGTACAGTAAGCGTCCGGAAATCCGTACGCCGGAGATCGAAGCGGCCCAGCAGCCCCTTACGGAACTGTCCGGAAATCCGGTCGTCGTCCGGCTTACCGGACACCCTCGGCCGAAGTAACATTATCGAGGCCATGGCGCGCCAGCTTCTCGTAGAATGAAGACTTGGCAATACCCAGGCGCCGAGCGGCCCGGGTACGATTACCGGCACTCTCGGCCAGTGCATGCTTCAGGGCATCGCGTTCGGCACGCGCCAGAGTTGCCTTGAGCGACTCCCCCAGCGCCGAGGAAACTACCGGCTCGCAACGAAGTGTCTCGGGCAGATCGCCGACGTCGAGACGGGTACCGCCCAGATAGAATGCTGCCTCGAGCACGTTTTCGAGTTCGCGCACGTTGCCCGGCCAGTGATAGCGACATAGACAAGCTAATGCTTCCTCGCTGAGCGCTGGGCAGCGTCGCCCGCGCCGTTCGGCGAGGCGGGCCAGCAGGTGGCGGGCCAGACCGGGGATGTCCTCGCGACGCTCGCGCAGGGGAGGAATCGTCAATGGCACGACATTGATGCGGTAGAAGAGATCCTCACGGAACTCACCGCGTTCGACCAGGCTTTCCAAAGGGCGATGGGTCGCGGCAATGACCCGCACATCCACTGTCACTAGCCGCGTGGCGCCGACCGCCTCGACCTCACGGTCCTGCAGCACTCGCAGCAGTTTGACCTGCATCGCTAACGGCATGTCGCCGATCTCGTCGAGGAATAGCGTGCCACCATGAGCGAGTTGGAATTTGCCCGGCTTGCCGCCCTTGCGCGCCCCGGTGAAGGCCCCTTCCTCGTAGCCGAACAGCTCGGCCTCGAGCAAATGCTCAGGAATCGCCGCACAGTTGAGCTTGATAAACGGTCCCTTGGCCCGTTCCGATAGCCGGTGCAGGGCATGGGCGTAGAGTTCCTTGCCGGTGCCCGACTCGCCCCGGATCAGTACCGAGGCATCGCCCGGCGCGATCTTGCGGACCTTGTCGTTGAGGGTGAGGATTGCCTCGCTCTCGCCGACGACATCAGCCAGCTGCCAGCGGGTGCCGGCACGCGAGTCCAGCGCTTGGCGGTAGTAGTCCACCTCGGCCTCGAGCGCCTTGACCTGCGTATTCATCTGCCGCCATTCCCAGGTGTCGTGATAGATCACCGTGCCGACGGCCCCCACCACCTTGCCGTCCACCCGGATCGGGTAACGGTGGGCAATCATGTGATGTCCGCGAACCTTCTGGAGCCGTGCCAGCTCGGCCTTGCCCGAAGCCAGCACTTCGGGCATGCGCGTATTCTCGATGATTTCGGCAACCGGGCGCCCGATGACGGTCAGCGGATCCACCTCGAGGAAAGCGGCGTAAGGCGCGTTGAGATAGACAATACGCGCCTCTTTGTCGACCACCACCAGCCACTCACCCATGGCATCGAGGCCGTGCAATAGCAGCGGCGAGGCCATTGCCTGTGCCGGCTCTGAGGAAAACAGTGCGTTACCCATGGTGACGTTTCCTGCAAGAAGCGTGTCGCCCCAGCATTGCGGGGAACGATAGGCACAGCAAGGCGACCTTGGGCGAAGTGGGAAAGAGGGCGTGACAACGTGAAGAAGCAATCCGAGGCTGGATATGTCACGATAATTATTCTGAAGGATTCAGTAGTGAAGTGCAGCTTGCTAGCCCGTCAAACGACACAGGAGCCAGGATGTGAGCCCTTCGGATAGCTGTTTTATACGCCAGCTCAGCCATTTTGCCCCGTTGTCCGACAAGGACAAGCACTTACTCAAGACACTCGAGAACAACCCGATCGAAGTGGATGCCGGAACCACACTATGGGAAACCGGCGACCCCGCCGGCCGCTTTGGCGTTCTCTCGCAAGGCTGGGCATATTCCTGCCGCTACATGGAAGACGGCACGCGTCAGATTCTCGATATTCATATTCCAGGCGACGTGATCGGGCTCGGGGAGTACGCCTGCCATCATCGTCTGAACACGGTAGTCATGCTCACCAGAGGCGAGATCTGCTACTTTCCGCACAAACACCTGCAACAGGTGTTCGAGGAGTCCTCGACGCTGACCTCGCTGTTTTTCACCATCGCCGGTCAGCATCAGGCCCTGATCACCGAACGGCTGATCAACATGGCCCGCCGCAACGCCCAGCAAAAGCTGGCGCATTTCCTCTATGAGACTCAGCAGCGAATGCAGCGAATCGGCTCCTACAACGAGAACCGTATCGAACTGCCCTTGTCCCAGCAGTTGTTGGCCGACTTGCTGGGCATCTCCACGGTCCATATCTCCCGCACCTTCGCCGTGTTTCGCGAACAAGGATTGGTGTTCCGGCATCGGCGATGGGTGGAAATACCCGATGTCCATGCCCTCGCCTGTGTTGCAGAATTCGACGGCAAGTATCTGGATGGCGGGTTGGCGCAGTCCAACGAGCCGCTTCGACAGTCGACAGCCTCCCGCCCGACGGGCTGATCACCCAGCCAGGCGGGCGGCGGTATCCTCGGCGCCCATGGCCAGGGCAAGGTCGCGAGCGGTCATGCCACGGCTTTCGGTGGCCTGCGGATTGGCCCCATGGGCAAGCAGGAAATCGACGATATCGACATGATTGAACATGGCAGCGAACATCAGCGCCGTCTTGCCGTCCGGCGAACAGCCATCGACTTCGGCGCCATGTTCCAGCAATAGCTTGACCATCGGCAGGTTGCCTTTATAGGCGGCACCCGCGAGGGGATTCTGGCCATGATCGTTGCGCATTTCCGGGTCGGCGCCGTACTCAAGCAGCACGCGCGTAGTTTCCATGTGGCCATGATAGCTGGCCAACATGACCAGACTGTCGCCTTTCTGATTGCAAAGGTTGGGTGGGAGCCCCTGGGGTAACCACTCTCGGAAGGTCTCGGTATCACCGATCCGGGCGCAATTGAACAGCTTGGTGGCAAGCTCAATGGTTTCTTCGTCCGGCATCGGCTTGGCGTTCTGGGGGGCTTGCGACACGGCATTCCTCCGGGTAGTTACCATGATGGAAAGTAGTATTCATCTCATCATAGTGATCTTCGAGGCTGACCGCAGTGCCAAGCAAACTATCGGGGCCATTGACCGATTGCATGTCTCGAGTCGATACGCAGGCTACTTGCGCACAGCGACCGGCTCGGCCTCGGCGGAAAATGCTGACGAAGTCCGCTGACGACATTGCAGGTAATCATCCAAGTGCCGCTTCTGGACATCGGTCAGCTGCAGGTCCAGCTTGGTGCGTCGCCATAGGATATCCCGTGATTCGCAGGCCCACTCGTGGTCGATCAGATAATCGACTTCTGCGCGGCTCAGTCCCGCGCCAAAATCCTCACCTAGCTCGTCGGCCGATTGCTTGTCCGCCAGGAAGCGCTCGCACAGGCGCCCGTAGCTGGAAGCGAAGCGTTCGGCACGCGCGCGCCCAAGAAAGGGGTAGCGCTGCTCCAACTCGTCGGCATACGCCAGCCGGCCCGGGATGTCACCACCCGGCAGGTGCACCTCGCTGGTCCAGGGACGTCCCATGGCAGGCAAATGTGGCGCCAATTGCGCCAACGCCGTTTCGGCGAGCTTGCGGTAGGTAGTGATCTTGCCGCCGAATACCGACAGCATAGGCGCGCCTCGGCTGTCCTTGCCCCGGTCCAGGCTCAATGTGTAGTCGCGGGTCATGGCGGAGGGATTGTCGGACTCGTCATCGCACAGCGGACGCACGCCAGCATAGCTCGCTACGATATCTTCACGGGTGACGGTATCGCGAAAATGTTCATTGATCACGTCGAGCAGATAGTCGATCTCCGCATTGCTGATGGCGATGTCGGCCGGATCGCCCTGATAACCGATGTCCGTGGTGCCGATCAGGCTGTAGTCCCGCTGATAGGGCAACACGAAGACGATGCGGTTGTCGCGATTCTGCAGGATATAGGCTCGCTCATCGGTATTGATGCGACGGGTAATGATGTGGCTACCCTTGATCATGTTTATGACATAGCGCGACGAGCGTCGTGTATGCCCACGAATGAAGGACTCGACCCAGGGCCCTGCCGCGTTGACCAGCGTTCGTGCACGGCGTGTGAAGGTCGTTCTGCCATGAAGAGCCATGAGCGTGATCGTCCAGATGCCATTCTCCTCCACCGCGTCGACACAGCGAGTGCGCACCAGGATCTCCGCCCCGGCCTCGCGAGCCTGCATGGCGTTGAGTACAACCAGACGCGCGTCGTCGACCCAGCAGTCGGAATACTCGAAGCCTTGGCGAATATCCGGCTTCAGCGGACTGTCAGCATCGAAACGCAGTGACCTTGCTCCTGGCAGGTCGTTGCGCCGACTCAGGTGATCGTAAAGGAACAGCCCGGCGCGTAGCATCCAGGCCGGCCGCAGGTGAGGCCGATGCGGCAGGATGAAGCGCAGCGGCCAGACGATATGTGGCGCCTTCTTCAGCAGTACCTCACGCTCACGCAACGCCTCTCGCACCAGGCGAAACTCGTAGTATTCCAGATAGCGCAAACCGCCATGGATCAGCTTGCTGGAAGCCGACGAAGTGGCGCCAGCAAGGTCTCCCTGTTCGCAAAGTCCTACGCGCAGACCGCGTCCCGCAGCGTCGTTGGCGATACCGGTGCCATTGATGCCGCCACCAATCACGAAAAGGTCAAGGATGTCTGGACGCTGGGAATGCATGAGCCGCTCCGCTGAAGTCGCGAGTCAGGGAAATGCAGCGGCTCGCAGGCAAGCCTTTCGCTTACCGCTGCATTACGCTCTGATGCGCCATAAATGTTCTGTATCGAACATAAACAACACGCAAACGAACATCAAGCGAAAATTTTGCTTGCACGCAGGCGCACCGACTCATTCGTCGACGACATACAACTCTACATCGTGGGCGCGCATCAGCTCCCGGATCGGTTGCGGTGGCTGACGGTCGGTGAACAGCGCATTGACCTGGCTGAGGTTGCCCTGGCGCACTACGGCATTGCGCGAGAACTTGGAATGATCGGCCGCGAGCAGAACCTGGCGTGAATTCTCTATGATTGCCTGGGCGACCCGCACTTCCTGGTAGTCGAACTCGAGCAGCGAACCATCCTCATCAATGCCACTGATGCCGATGATGCCGAAGTCGACCTTGAACTGGCGGATGAAGTCGATGGTGGCCTCACCGATGATTCCGCCGTCCCGAGAACGCACCACACCGCCAGCGACGATGATGTTGAAATCCTCCTTGCGCTGAAGGATGGCGGCTACGTTGAGGTTGTTGGTGATCACTTCCAGCCCGCGATGCTCGAGCAGTGCCTCGGCGGCCAGTTCGGTTGTCGTTCCGATATTGATGAACAAGGAGCTGTGGTCGGGGATATGTTCGGCTACACAGCGGGCAATACGCTGCTTGGCCTCGAGGTTGAGCGTCTTGCGCGTGCTGTAGGAGGCATTGACGGTGCTTGAATCGACCAGTCCTGCCCCACCGTGAACCCGGCGGATCAGATTGTCCTCGGCGAGCTGATTGAGATCGCGACGGATGGTCTGTGGCGTCACATCGAAATGCTTCGTCAACTGCTCGATGGAGGCGTATCCCTGATGCTTGATCAGTTCGAGAATGGCGCTGTGGCGATGATGCTGGGGCATTGTTGTGTCCTGGCGATCGATCAGGATGAAAAACAGGCCTCACCTCGCGATAGGCCCCGAGGCGTTGGACCATGGTCTAAGGCCAGCGGTACCCAATTCGATTGTAATAGACGAGTGGGGCGAATACCTTGCAAATGTTCGATAACGAAAAAGTCATTCCGCGACGCGCTACGCCCCCTTCCGGGTAGCGGACATGGCATTCTACCTTTCGTTGGCCGATCAAGACATTCCGGCCCAGGAGCGGCGCCTGCCACCCGCGTCGTTAAACGGCAGGCAACGACCGCCGCCCCGTGCCGGATCGTGACCGACGAAGACCAAGGAGCTTTATGAACAAGAAATACATCCTGGCCATCGATCAAGGCACGACCAGCTCACGCGCCATCCTGTTCGACCGGGAAGGCCACACCATCGACTCGGCACAGCGCGAATTCGAACAGATTTTTCCCCAACCGGGCTGGGTCGAGCACAACCCCCGCGCCATCCTAACCAGCGTGCTGGTGACCGCCACCGAGGTCATCAAGAACTCCCAGATCGATGTGGCGGAGATCGCCGGCATCGGCATTACCAACCAGCGCGAGACGGCAGTGGTCTGGGATCGCCAGACCGGACAGCCGATCCATAATGCCATCGTCTGGCAATCGCGCCAGACCAAGGACATTTGCGATCAGCTCAGCAGCGAAGGCTTCGAGTCGCTGGTTCGCGAGAAGACCGGCCTGCTGATCGATCCCTACTTCGCCGGCACCAAAGTCAAATGGATACTCGATCATGTCGAGGGGGCCCGCGAACGCGCCAGCCGCGGTGAACTGCTGTTCGGCACCATCGACACCTGGCTGATCTGGAATCTGACCGGCGGCAAGGCGCATGTCACCGACTACACCAACGCCTCGCGGACCATGTTGTACGACATCCACAAGCTGCACTGGGATGACGAACTGCTGGCCATGCTCGACGTGCCTCGTGCCATGCTGCCCGAGGTACGCTCGTCCAGCGAGATCTACGGCTACACGTTACCCCAGCATTTCTTCGGCAGCGAGGTACCCATTGCCGGGGTGGCAGGCGATCAGCAGGCGGCCCTGTTCGGTCAGGCCTGCTTTGAGCCGGGCATGGTCAAGAACACTTATGGCACCGGATGCTTCATGCTGATGAACACCGGCGACAAGGCCGTCCAGTCGCAAAACGGCCTGATCACCACCATCGCCTGCAGTCGCAATGGCAGGGTGGAGTACGCGCTGGAAGGCAGCATCTTCGTGTCAGGCTCGGTGGTGCAGTGGTTGCGCGACGGCCTGCGCATGCTCGGCAAGGCCAGCGACTCGCAGGCTTATGCCGAGCGCGCCGGGCACAACGAGGAAGTCTACATGGTGCCGGCCTTCGTGGGCCTGGGGGCTCCCTACTGGCGCAGCGACGTACGCGGTGCCGTGTTCGGTCTGTCGCGCGGCACCTCCAAGGAGCAGTTCATCCGAGCGGCGCTGGAATCGATGGCCTATCAGACCCGAGACGTGCTCGCCGCCATGGAAGCCGATGCCGGCCTGCAGCTGAAGGAGCTGCGCGCCGACGGTGGCGCCGTGGCCAACGATTTCGTGATGCAGTTCCAGAGCGACATCCTCGGTGTGCCGGTGTGCCGACCGCGTGAGACTGAGACCACAGCACTGGGGGCAGCCTACCTGGCCGGCTTGGCTACCGGGTTCTGGGAAAACTGCGAAGATATTGCACGCCAGTGGGCCACCGACCGACGCTTCGAGCCAACGATGCCAGAAGACGTTCGCGAGCGGCTCTACAAGGGCTGGCGTCAGGCCGTGCAGGCGACCATGGCGTTTACTGTCGACTGATGACCGGGCAGCGCTAGGCCTGTCCCTTGGGACGGCTTGCAGCGAGGCTTTGGTATAGCGAGGCGTGTCGTCGCCCAAGACATCCCTTCGACACTGCGAGAAGCCAGACAAATTGCTATGATCCGCCGCGGACGGGCTTCCCGCCCTGGCCAGACATCATCTCTAGCGAAGGAGTCTCGCGTGCCCCTCTCCGCCACGATCCGGTCGGCCGTTCCGCGCAACCGGCGGCGCCTCGCCCCCTGGACGCTCCTTACCCTCGCCATTGCCCTGGCGGTGGCCGTGCCGGTACTCGTGGTATTGGCCCATGTTCTGATGCCGAGCCGCGAGGTCTGGGCTCACCTGGCCGACACGGTGCTCGGACGCTATCTCGTCAATACGTTGGTGCTCGCCCTTGGCGTAGGCCTGGGCACGGCAGTCATCGGTACCGGGACGGCCTGGCTGGTGGCGATGTGCCGCTTCCCGGGCCGTCGGCTGTTCGAGTGGGCCCTGCTGCTGCCTCTCGCCATGCCCACCTACGTAATCGCTTATGCCTACACGGATTTCCTGCAATATTCGGGGCCGCTGCAGAGCGAACTGCGCGCCCTGTTCGGCTGGGAGTACGACGACTACGCCTTTCCCGATATCCGCTCGCTGGGCGGCGCAGTGGTACTGATCACCCTGGTGCTCTATCCCTACGTTTACCTGCTCGCCCGAGCGTCCTTCCTCGAGCAGTCGGTGTGCGTGCTGGACGTGGGCCGAACCCTGGGGCGCGGCCCCTGGCGGCTGTTTCCCACCATTGCCGTGCCGTTGGCCCGCCCGGCCATCGTCGGCGGCGTTTCGCTGGTACTGATGGAAACCCTCAACGAGTTCGGTGCGGTCCAGTACTTCGGGGTGGATACCTTCACCACCGGCATCTACCGCACCTGGTTCGGCATGGGCGAGCAGGTGGCGGCAGCGCAACTGGCCGCCTGCCTGCTATTGTTCGTGATGCTGGCGGTACTGCTGGAGCGCGCCTCGCGCGGCAAGCGCCGGTACTTTCATACCACCGGACGCTATCGCCAGTTGCCCGAGTTCCGCCTGCACGGTGCACGCGCCTGGGCCGCCATGGCAGCCTGCAGCCTGCCGGTACTGGTAGGTTTTGTGATTCCCGGCGCGATCCTCGCCGACATGGCATACGAGCAAGGAGACAGCGTACTCGGCGCGCGCTTTCTCGAATTCGTCGGCAATAGCCTGACGTTGGCGACGCTGGCCGCAGGCGTCGCGGTCTGCCTGGCCGTCGCTCTGAGCTACGGTGTGCGCCTGCATCCTGGGCGAGTACCGCGCCTGGCCACCCGTATCGCCGCCATGGGCTATGCCGTACCCGGCTCGGTGGTGGCAGTGGGCATCCTGATCCCCTTCACCTGGCTGGACCTGCAACTCAACGCTTGGCTGGATACATGGTTCGGCACCCGGCCCGGACTGCTGCTGAGCGGCTCGGCCTTCATCCTCGTCTATGCCTACGTGGTGCGCTTTCTAGCGGTGTCGTTCAATACCGTGGAGGCCAGCCTGTCCAAGGTGACTCCGAGCATGGATGCCGCCGCACGCACCCTTGGCCAGAGTGCCGGCGGCACTCTGCGCCGGGTGCATACCCCGTTGATGCGCGGCAGCCTGCTGGCCGCCGCTCTGCTGGTGTTCGTCGATGTGATGAAGGAGCTGCCGGCGACGGTGATACTGCGCCCCTTTAACTTCGACACCCTGGCGGTGCGCGCCCACAACCTGGCTGCCGACGAAAGGCTGGCCGAGGCCGCTGCTTCCTCGCTGACCATTGTGCTGGTCGGGGTGATCCCGGTGATCCTGCTCAGCCGGGCAATCCGCCGCTCACGCCCCGGCGCCGAGGGGGAATACAAACGTCTGTGACGGGTCGAGCTCGAGAGCGACCGACTGGCCCGGCTCGGGCAGGAAGACGCCCGGCACCTGGGCCTGCAGGTTGGCCTCGCTGCCATCCGCGCCCTGCGCATGCAACCGCAACAGGCTGCTGCGTCCCAGCAGCTTGGACATGATCACTTGGCTACGCTGTGCCGGCATCTCACGACGTTCGTCGTCCGGCACTTCGACAGGGGTGACGCGTAGCGCCTCGGGACGGATCATCACCCGTGCCCGTGTGCCCTCGGCAAGCCCTGGCGTGGCGACCGGCCCCACCGGGGTTGCTACCCGGCCGCCCTGTACCGTACCGCGCCACTCGTTGACCGCCCCGAAGAACGACACCACGAATGGGTGGCAGGGCTCGCAGTAAAGCTCGCGGGGCGTCCCCATCTGCACGATGCGCCCGTCGCGCATCAGAGCGATGCGATCGGCCATGAACATCGCCTCCTCGGGATCGTGGGTTACCAGCAGGGTGCCGGCACCTACGCGCTTGAGTACCTGCAGGGTGTCGTCGCGGATCTGTTCGCGCAACCGGGCATCGAGGCTGGAAAACGGCTCGTCGAGCAGCATCAGGTCCGGTGACGGTGCCAACGCCCGGGCCAGCGCCACTCGCTGCTGCTGACCACCGGACAGCTGATGTGGATAGGCCCGGGCATGTGCCGCCATGCCCAGCTGCTCGAGTAGAGCCAGGGCACGCTCGCGACGCTCGGCAGCGGGCAACGACTCCAGGCCGAAGCCGACGTTTTCCAGTACCCGCAAGTGCGGAAATAGCGCCGACTCCTGAAATGCCAGCCCCACGCTGCGTTTTTCAGGCGGCACGTGCCGATCGCCAGGCACGCTGAGCGGCTCACCGCGCAGCCTCAACTCGCCGTGCTGCAGAACCTCGAGCCCAGCAGCAATGCGCAGCAACGTCGTTTTGCCGCATCCGGACGGCCCCAGCAGACACACTACCTCACCTGCGCCCACCGTCAGGCTGACGTCATCGACGGCCAGGTGATCATCGTAGGTGTGACTGACATGGCTCAGGGTCAGCAGACTGCCGTGGCGCGCCTGGGCACCTCGGACAGCATCGGTCGGCGAAAAGTTGGTAGTCATGGTCGATGGCACGGTCTCTGTGGTTGGATTGCCCCGCACGGGAATTGACGTCGGTCGGCCAACAGGCTTGAATACAGCAAATAATGCAACGTATTCTCATTAAAATACAGCTTCGAGGAATCTCCATGCCCGCACGTCGCCTCGCCGCGCCGCTAGCGATGCTCGCCGCCGGCTTCGCCGGTATCGGCACTGCCAGCGCCGAGGAAGTCAACATCTATTCGGCCCGCCACTACGACTCCGACCAGGCACTTTATGACGCCTTTACAGAAAAGACCGGCATCGAGGTTAACGTACTGGAAGGCAGCTCCGATCAACTTATCGAGCGTATCAAGCGCGAGGGAGCAGCCAGCCCCGCCGACGTGATGATGACCGTCGATGCCGGGCGCCTGTGGCGAGCCGAACAGGAAGGAGTCTTCCAAAGCATCGAGTCCCCGGTACTCGACGAGCGTGTACCCGCTGCCATGCGTCATCCCGAGAACAAGTGGTTCGGCTTCAGCCAGCGGGTACGAGCGATCTTCTACGATCCCAACGACATCGATCCGGCCAACCTCAAATCCTACGAGGATCTGGCCGATCCGCGCTTCAAGGGCGAGATCTGCATCCGCTCGTCGAACAACATCTACAACCAGTCGTTGCTGGCCTCGTTGATCGCTCATCATGGCAAGGAAGAAGCCGAGGCGTGGGCACAAGGTGTGGTCGACAACATGGCCCGCGACCCGGAAGGCGGCGACACCGACCAGATCCTCGGCGTGGCCAGCGGCGAGTGCAACATCGCCGTGGCCAACCACTACTATTATGCGCGCCTGCTCGAATCAGACGATCCGGAGGAGCGTGCGGCAGCCGAGAAGGTCCAGGTTCTGTTCCCCAACCAGGACGGCCGTGGCGCCCACGTCAACATCGGTGGCGCCGGCGCGGTCCGCAATGCACCGCATCACGAGAACGCCACCCGCTTCCTCGAGTTCCTCGCCTCCGATGAGGCCCAGGCATTGTTTGTCGAGGGCAACCACGAATATCCGGTGGTCAAGGGCGCGGCCAAGGATCCGGTACTGGATTCCCTGGGCGACTTCAAGACGGATGACCTCAACGTCAGCGCACTCGGCGAGAACAACCCCGAGGCGATCCGTATCTTCGACCGCGTCGGCTGGCGCTGAGCCCAACTGCACCGGGATGCACAACGGCCCGCGGCAATGCCGCGGGCCGTTTTACGTCCTCAATACGCTTTTAGTGCGCCTCGTCCCAGTTCTCCCCCGCCTGCGCCTCGACGATCAGCGGTACACGCAGCTCGGCTGCGTTCTGCATGCGCTGCTTGACCGCCCCGATAAAGTCCTCGACTTGCGACTCGCGAACCTCGAAGACCAGCTCGTCGTGCACCTGCATGACCATCCAGGCATCGAACTCGGCATCGCCCTCGCGCGGGTTCAGCCAGTTGTCTACATCGATCATCGCACGCTTGATGATATCGGCGGCCGTGCCCTGCATCGGTGCGTTGATCGCCGTACGCTCGGCGGCCTGACGCCGGGCATGCTGACGGGAATTGATCTCGGGGAGGTACAACCGCCGCCCGAACACGGTTTCGACGAAACCATCTTCGGCAGCTTGTGATCGGATATCGTTCATGAAGCGCGCCACACCGGGGTAACGGTCGAAGTAGCGATCGATATAGGTCTGTGCCTGGTTGCGCTCGACCCTGAGTTGCTTACTCAGTCCCCAGGCGCTCATGCCGTAGATCAACCCGAAGTTGATGGCCTTGGCACTGCGCCGCTGGTCGGGCAGCACGTTCTCAAGCGCCACGCCGAACACCTCAGCGGCGGTAGCGGTGTGAATGTCTCGCTCCTCGGCAAAGGCCTCCAGAAGCCCCTTGTCCTCGGATAGGTGCGCCATGATGCGCAGCTCGATCTGGGAGTAGTCGGCAGCGACGATCCGGTAGCCCGGCCGGGCGATGAACGCTTGACGAATCTTGCGCCCTTCCTCGGTACGGATAGGAATATTCTGCAGGTTGGGATCGCTGGATGACAGCCGACCGGTTGCGGTCACCGCCTGGTGGTAACTGGTGTGGATTCGCCCCGTGGCCTTGTTGATCAGTTGCGGCAGCTTATCTGTGTAAGTCGATTTGAGCTTGGTCAGCCCACGATGGGACATGATCACCTTGGGCAGCGGATAGTCCAGCGCCAGCTCCTCGAGCACCGCCTCGGCGGTGGATGGCGCACCCTTGGGTGTTTTCTTGATCACCGGGACCTTCTGTTCCTCGAAGAGGATATCGCAGAGCTGTTTGGGCGAGCCGAGGTTGAACTCGCGCCCGGCGATGTCGAAGGCGTCCTTCTCCAACTCGCGGATGCGCGTCTCGAGCTCCTGGCTCTGGCGGTGCAAACGCTCGGCATCGAGTGCCACACCTGTACGCTCCATGCGCGAGAGCACCGGAATCAT
This sequence comes from Modicisalibacter luteus DSM 23508, assembly GCF_000378505.1. Lineage (GTDB taxonomy): Bacteria > Pseudomonadota > Gammaproteobacteria > Pseudomonadales > Halomonadaceae > Modicisalibacter > Modicisalibacter luteus. The sequence continues at coordinate 14,145 of NZ_KB900007.1, forward strand.
CGGCCTTTCGATGGTATCCAGCACCTCGCTCAGGCGCCCTTCCGCCTCGATGCGCGGCCGTAACTCGCGATGCAGGCGCAGAGTGACGTCGACGTCTTCGCAGGCGTAGGGCACGGCCTGCTCGAGGGCGATCTGATTGAAGGTGAGCTGCTTGGCGCCCTTGCCGGCGACCTCCTCGAACGAGATGGTTTTCTCGCCGAGATACTTGAGCGCCAGAGAGTCCATGTCGTGACGCGTCGCCGTGGAATTGAGCACGTAGGACTCGAGCATGGTGTCGGTCAGCGCCCCCGCGACACGGATATCGTAGCGCGCCAGCACCGAGATGTCGTACTTGAGGTTCTGGCCGATCTTGCCCTTGGCAGGATCTTCGAGCAACGGTTTGAGCGCGGCGAGCACGGCGTCACGCTCGAGCTGTGCAGGCGCATCCAAGTAATCGTGGGCCAACGGGATATAGGCTGCCTCGCCGGGCTCCAGGGCCAGGCCGACTCCGACGATCTCGGCTTCCATATAGTTGAGGCTGTTGGTCTCGAGATCGAAGCAGAACACCTCGGCTTCCTCGAGGCGCGCCAGCCAAGCGTCAAATTCATCCTGGGTCAGTAGGGTGTGATCATTGCGATCTGGCTTGGCCAGCGTGACCGGCTCTTCCACGGCGTTTTCGCCTGCCGATGGCGATCCATGCTTCGACGCACCGGCCGACGCGCCATCCGCGACATCATCGACGCCTTTATCCTGGCCAGCCAGCAACTCGGATAGCCAGGCCTTGAACTCGAGCTCGCGGTAGAGTTCAAGCAGGGCCTCGCGATCGGGATGGGCGATATCCAGGTCGTCGAGGCCCACAGGTAGGTCGCAATCGGTCTTGATGGTGGCCAGCCGATACGACAGGTAGGCCTGTTCGCGGTTTTCCTCGAGCTTCTTGGGCAACGACTTGGCGCCCCGAATGCTCAGCGTAGTGACCTTGTCGAGATCGGCATAGATCGCATCCAATCCGCCAATCCCTTGTAACAAGCCAAGCGCAGTCTTCTCGCCGACCCCGGGCACACCAGGAATATTGTCGACTTTATCGCCCATCAGGGCCAGGAAGTCGATGATCAGCTCCGGCGGCAAGCCGAACTTGGCGGTGACGCCCTCGATATCGAGCGTTTCGTTCTTCATGGTATTGACCAAGGTGATATGGCCATTGACCAGCTGAGCCATATCCTTATCTCCTGTGGAGATCACCGCGTCGCGGCCTGCCTCGGTGGCATGGCGCGCCAGCGTACCGATGACGTCATCGGCCTCGACCCCTTCCACGCACAGCAGCGGCAGGCCCAGCGCACGTACGCAGGCGTGTAGCGGCTCGACCTGCTCGCGCAGATCGTCGGGCATCGGCGGCCGGTGCGCCTTGTACTGCTCGAAGATTTCGTCACGGAAGGTCTTGCCCTTGGCATCGAAGACCACCGCCATGGGACTGTCCGGATATTGCCTGATCAGGCTCTTGAGCATGTTGAGCACGCCCTTGACCGCCCCGGTGGGCTTGCCCTTGGAGGTGGTCAGCGGCGGTAGGGCATGAAAGGCTCGATAGAGGTAGGATGAACCGTCGACGAGAACGATGGGGGTAGCGGCCATGGATAAGGCATCCCTGGGAAACGAAAGACAGACGATGCCCCCATGATACGCAAGGTGACGTTGAGCGTCAGTCGCTGTCGCCGGGCAAGTCGCTAGACTGGAGTCATACCGTCAGGGAGGAACGGATGAGCTATCGCCGCCTGCTCAGGGATCGCTGCGGCTTGCTGGGCATTGCCTTTCTCGCCGTGTTTTCGGGCAACATGGGCCAGAGTTTCTTCATCGGCCTGTTCCAGCGTCCGCTTACGCAACATCTGGAAATCAGTGCCGGTACGTTCGGTACGCTGTACTCGTTGGTCTCATTGATAGCCGGGTTCCTTGTCCTGCACCTGGGCCCCAGCCTCGACTGGATGTCGCCACGCCGTTTTGCGCTGGCGGTACTGACCGGCCTGTTCGCCGGCGTGCTGCTTATGACCCTTTCGCCATGGCTTATCGCCGCTGTATTGGGGCTGGGGCTGGTCAGATTGTGCGGTCAGGGTCTGCTGGTGCATCTGGGCTTTACGCTGGCCGGCCGCGAGTTCGGTGCGCAGCGCGGCCGGGCGGTTGGCGTGGCTAGCCTGGGGATGCCGTTGGGCGAGATCGTGCTGACACCAGCGGTAGCTCTGTTGCTGGTATGGCTGGGCTGGCGGGAAGCCTGGTGGCTGTTTGCCCTGGTCCTGATCTTCGCCTGGCTTATCCTGGCGTCTCGAGTCGACTGGCCATCGCCGCCTCAGGTGCCAGCCGGCGAGGCCAAGACGCCGACGGTGCGACCGTTGCGTGATGTGCGCTTCTGGCGGCTATTGCCGTTGTTGCTGCTGCTGCCTGTGACCATGACCGGCATCTTCCTCTACCAGGCGCAGATGACCGAGGACCTGGGTGCCGCGGCGGCGACGTACGCCATGGCCTTGGCTGGCAAGGGGCTGGCCCGCATGCCCGGAGCATTGATGGGAGGACGTTGGGTCGATCAACTCGGCGAGCAGCGCCTGGGGCGTTGGTACCAGTTGCCCTTTGCCCTGGCCTTGGTCATTGCGCTGACCTTGGGTGGCGACATCGCCATCTGGGCGCTGATGCTGGGCGGCGGCCTGGTGGTTGGCATGCAGGAGCCCGTCGCCAACAGCCTGATGGTCAGCCTATGGGGCAGCGAGCATTTGGGGCGGGCCCGGTCCGCCATGAGCGCCAGCATCGTGTTCGCCACCGGGTTGTCACCTGCCGTGTTCGGCATTCTGCTCGATCTGGGCATCGACTTCTCAAGCCTGCTCGGTGGCATGCTAGTTCTGCTGGTCGGCAGTTGGCTCCTTGCCCAAGGGACTCTGGCCACTCTCCTGCGTCGTCCCGAATCCCGGGAATGGCCGCGCTTATCCTGACCGGCCGATCATGAACTACGCGGTACGCAACGCGTGCCGCTTGGCTAGGAACTAGGAATATGCATGAGCTATCTTTCACTACTGCGCCAGCATCGCGGCCTGCTGAGCATCGGCTTGCTTGCAATGCTATCCAGCAGCCTCGGCCAAAGCTACTTCATCGGCCTGTTCCAGGCCAATTGCCGAACGCCTGGCGATCAGCGCCGGCGAGTTCGGCATCGCCTATTCCAGTGTCACGCTGATTGCCGGCTTCGTGATGCTGCATTTCGGTCCCAGTATCGACTGGATCGCCCCACGCCGCTTCGCGATGCTGGTGCTCGCTGGCCTGCTGACCGGAATCGCGCTACTGACCCTGGCCCCCTGGGCAGCAACCGCCCTGCTCGGCCTGGGATTGGTACGTCTGTGCGGCCAGGGCCTGTTTACCCATTTGGGCAATACCCTGACAGGGCGCGAGTTCAGCATGAACCGCGGTGGCCTGGGAATGGGCATGCAGGAGATCATCGCCACGGGACTGCTGGTCAATCTTTGGGGTAGCGAGAACCTCGGCCGGGTACGCGCCCCCCTTAGTGCCTGCATGGTCTTCTCCACCGGTATCGCGCCGGCCCTGCTCGGCCTGCTGGTGGATGCCGGTGTCGATTTCCGTGCCATCCTCGCCGGCATGCTCGTTTTCATTGTCCTCGGCTGGTTCCTGGCACAGCGCCCCATCGCCGAGTCGCAATTGTCGCAGTGAGTGCAAGCACACCGAATTTGCGCATACACTGCGGGTATCACGTCGCTTGAGACGCTCGGAGGTGGTCATGAATGTATTCCGTCCCGCCCAGGCCATGCTACTCGGCCTCGTCCTGCTGGGCACCCCGCTGCTGGCCCTGGCACAGCAGGACAACGCCGTTGAACCGGACATCACCGTCCGTCAGGAAGAAGATCGCACCGTGCGTGAATACCGTGTCAACGGCCAGCTCTACGCCATCGAGATCAAACCCAAGGCCGGCCCCTCCTATTTCCTGGTCGACGACGATGGTGACGGCGATTTCCGACGCAGCGACAACGAGCGTATCGTCATCCCCAGTTGGGTGCTGATCTCCTGGTGACATGCCGATGCCGGCTTTTTCTGGGCCGGCATCGACGACGCCCCTGCAAGGCCAAGCCGCAAGCCGCTACAATAGCGCGCTTGAACCTCAGGGCGAGAACAACATGGCCGTATTCACTCCGCTGAACGACGCTCAAGTGTCCAGCTTCCTCGAGCGCTTCGACGTGGGCAACCTGGCCTCTTTCGAAGGGGTTGCCAGCGGCACCGAGAACACCACCTTCTTCGTTACTACCGATCGGGCACCGCTGGTCCTGACGCTATTCGAACAGGGCGAACACGACGAGTTACCGTTCTTCGTCGACCTGCTCGACTATCTCGCCGAGCACCGCCTGCCGGTGCCCGGGCCGGTCCACGATCGCCAGGGCGTCGCGCTTCAGAGCCTGGCTGGCAAGCCGGCATTATTGTTTCCGCGGCTGCCCGGCAAGTTTCCCAAGCATCCTAGCCTGGCCCAGTGCGAAGCGCTCGGCGATGCCCTGGGTCACATGCACTTCGTCTCGCAACGCTTCGAGGGACACCGTCCCAACCCGCGCGACCTGCACTGGCTGCTGGCGACCCATCACCAGGTGCTGAGCTATCTCTCGCCGAGCGACCAGGCCCTGATGAGTGATGAGATCGACACCTACCAGGGAGCGTTCGAGAACGCCGACACGCTGCCCCAGGGGGCGATTCACGGTGACCTGTTCCGTGATAACACGCTGTTCGACGGCGACCGTCTCGGTGGCATCATCGATTTCTATAACGGCTGCACCGGGGATCTATTGTTCGATCTGGCGATCGTGATCAACGACTGGGCCAGCGATGCCGATGGCAGCCTCAACCGCGAGCGCCACGATGCGCTGTTGCGCGCCTATCTGGCACGGCGCCCACTGACCGAGGCCGAACGCCAATGCTGGCCGCTGATGCTGCGCATGACCGCGCTACGCTACTGGCTTTCACGCCTACTGGTGGTTTACGTCGATCCGCCGGCCCATGAGTTGACGCCGCACAACCCCGAGCAGTTTCGAACCATTCTCAATCGGCGCATCACGGATGGCGCCCTGCCGTTGCCGGCCTAGGGAATTTTTACCCAGGCGCCCGATGCATTAGGCTCTACGACAGTACCCTCTAGTCATGGAATGACACGGGCCGCATAATGCGGCCCCGTTTTCGACCCAGAAGACTGCGCAGGAGAGAGCGCCATGAGTTCACCCGCCGCCAAGGCACGTCGCACGTACAATATCGACCAATGGGGCAGTGGTTACTTCGACGTCGACGACCAGGGGCACACCATGGTCCGCCCCCTGGGCAGCGAGATCGAGGGCCCACTGCTTCCTCTCGATGCCCTAGTCGACCAGATTCGCGAAGCCGGCCTGCGCTTGCCGGTGCTGGTACGCTTCACCGACATCTTGCATGATCGTGTCGAACAGCTGTGTGCCGCCTTCGATGCCGCGATGCAGGAAGAGGCCTACCAGGGCGGATACACCGCGGTGTATCCGATCAAGGTCAATCAACAGCGCCGCGTAGTCGAGGAAATCCTTGCTACGCAAGAACGCGGCCATGGCCGTGTCGGCCTGGAGGCTGGCAGCAAGCCCGAGTTGTTGGCCGTGCTCGCCCTGTCCGCCGATGGCTCGTCACTGATCGTCTGCAACGGCTACAAGGATCGCGAATACGTTCGCCTGGCACTGATGGGCGAAAAGCTCGGCCACCGGGTCTATCTGGTGGTGGAAAAGTTTTCGGAGCTCAACCTGATCCTCGAGGAGGCCCAGCGTCTCGGTGTTAAGCCGCGCATTGGCCTGCGTGCACGCCTGGCCTCGGTAGGCAAGGGCAAGTGGCAGGACTCGGGGGGCGAGAAATCCAAGTTCGGCCTGACCGCGACGCAGGTCATCGACGTGGTCGAGCGGCTGCGCAGCGCAAATGCACTCGACAGCCTGCAGCTGGTGCACTTTCACCTCGGCTCGCAGATCGCCAACATCCGTGACATTCAGCGCGGCTTGCGTGAGTGTGCACGCTTCTATCAGGGCCTGCGCGAGATGGGCGCGCCGATCGATACCGTTGATGTCGGGGGCGGCCTGGGCGTGGATTATGAAGGCACCCGCTCGCGCAGCTTCTGTTCGATCAACTATTCGATGCGCGAGTATGCCAGCAATGTGGTGTGGGCCTTCAGCCAGGCCTGCGAGGCTGAGGGCCTTCCGCATCCGCACCTGATTTCCGAGTCGGGCCGGGCTCTGACCGCACATCATGCGGTACTGATCACCAACGTCATCGACGAGGAGCATGTCGGCGAGACCGCCCCCACGCGCCGGCGAGCCGAGGACGACCCACAGGTCGACGAGCTGTGGCGCGTCTACGACCGTCTCGAGACCATGCAAGAGCCGCGTGGCCAGGTCGAGGCCTACCATGACCTGGTCCAGGCGATCGGCGAGCTGCAGGAGCGCTTCGTGATGGGCTTGGCCGACCTGGACGCCCGTGCCGAAGGTGAATCGGTCTACTTCGCCGCCTGCCAGCGTCTACGCTCACGCCTTGACAGCCGCAACCGTGCCCACCGCGATATCGCCGACGAGCTGGCCGAAAAACTAGCCGACAAGCTATTCGTCAACTTTTCGCTATTCCAGTCGGTTCCCGACGTATGGGGCATCAAGCAGGTCTTCCCGGTGCTGCCATTGACCGGGTTGGACCGCGACCCGACCCGGCGTGGCGTAATCCAGGACATCACCTGTGACTCGGACGGCCGTATCGACAACTATGTCGATGGTCAGGGGCTGGAGACGACTCTGCCGCTGCCGGAGTGGGACGACAACGATGACAAGCTGCTGGGCATGTTCCTGGTCGGTGCGTATCAGGAAATTCTAGGCGATCTGCATAACCTGTTCGGCGATACCGACTCGGTGGATGCCGCGCTCGGTGAAGACGGGCAATGGCGCCTGACCAACCTTCAGCATGGCGACAGCGTTGGCGACGTACTGCGCTACGTGAACTTCGATGCCGATGTGCTTCGTGAGCGCCTCAAGGCCCAGCTCGACGGCAGCGGTCTGAGTCGTGAAGAGCATGCCGAGTTCCTCGACGACTTGGCTGCCGGGCTTGAAGGGTATACTTACCTGGAGTGACGTAGCCCGGACACGCTATGTAAAGCGCCGCCCCTCTCAGGCGGCGCTTACGTTTGCGACATGGCAAAAGGCCGCGTCATTCGCCGGTATGGGTCACGAAATCCAGCCCAGCGTGACTGCTACCAGCCTGCAACGTGAAATGCAGTTCGGCGTTGCGAGGCAGCGGGCCAACTCCTGCCGGCGTGCCCGTCAATACGACATCGCCCGGCGCCAGCGTGAAATGCTGACTCATCTCGGCGAGCAGCTCGGGAACGGCGAACAGCATGTCGCCACTGTTGCCGGTCTGGCGGCGCTCACCATCGATGTCCAGGCTGAACTGGAGATTGCGCCAGTCGGGCGCGTCGCGCAGCACGGCAAATGAAGACAGCGGGCAGGCACCATCGAAGCCCTTGGCAATTTCCCACGGATGCCCCTTTTCCTTGAGGCGTGACTGAACGTCGCGAAGGGTCAGATCCATCGCCACTCCGAGCCCGACCACGGCCCGCCCGGCTGCTTCCGGCGTGACGTCTTTGAGCGTCTCGCCGATCAATAGAGCCAGTTCAGCTTCGAAATGAACGTCGCCCCGCGCAAATGGGGCCTCGATGGTTTCCTCCAGTACCGTGGCGCTGGTTGCCGGCTTGATGAACAGAATCGGCGCACTGGGCACCGGGTTATTGAGCTCCTTGGCGTGCTCGGCATAGTTGCGACCAACACACACGATCTTGCCCAGCGGTTGGCCCATCAGCTGGCCATCGGTAAAGCGCGGAACGAACGACATTCGGGTCTCCTTGAGCGACTGTGCCAGTAGGGTCAGAAGAGTCTACCCCATACATGACCTGCCATGCAGAAGCGCCTTGGCCAGAAACGTCTACGGCCCCATCCTGGGGCCGTAGCAGGTCATGCGCCGATTACTGCTTCGCTATTCGGGTTTCCACTCCTGCCCCGGTGCATGGGCCAGGAAGGCTGGCCGCCGGCGGCGCGCGCCGAAGGGCTCGCCACATACGTTGTCCACGCGGTTATAGACGAAGAACACGTTGCTGCGCGGATCGGGAGACATGTTGGCATTGGAGCCATGCAGGGTATTGCAGTCGAACAACAGCAGCCCGCCAGCGGCACCGGTTGGCGCCTCGATGCCGTTGGCTTCGATCAGGCGTTCGAGCGCCTCGGGACTGGGCACGCCAAACTCCTGAGTCTTTAGGGACTGCTTGTGATGATCGTCCGGCGTTTCGCCCAGGCAAGGCACGAAGACCTTGTGCGATCCGGGGACCAGCATCAGTGGACCGTTGTAGTGATGGTTGTCGGTCAACACGATGGAGGCGCTCACGGCGTGCATGGCCGGCATACCGTCCTCGGCATGCCAGGTTTCGAAGTCCGAGTGCCAGTTGAAGCCCTTGCCCTGGAAGCCCGGCTTGTAGTTGATACGAGACTGGTGAACGTAGGTTTCACCCCCGAGGATCTGGCGGACACGGCCGGTCAGGCGCTCATCGTTGGCCAAGCGGGCAAACCGCTGCGACAGAAAATGCACGGCGAACAGCGAACGAATCTCTTGGCTGTCGGGCTCGGTGATGCTGAAGTCCTTGCCGCGATAGGTATCGTTATCCAGAAGAATCTTGAGCTCGTCGCGCAATTCAGCAACTTCGTCGGCCGAAAGGAAGTTCGGCTCGAACAGAAAGCCGTTGCGTTCGAAATCGTCGAGCTTCTCCTGGCTGAGCGGCCCGTCTTCGGGCTTGCCCTTGACCACCGCTTCCTGACGATGGATCCATGGCAGGTCCATGGGGCGTGCTAGACGGGTGGGGTAGCTGTCACGTCGGTCGGGTGCTGTGGTAACCCGGGTCGGGGATGCGGTCTGTACTGACATCCAATCACCTCCAAGAAGTTTGTGATCAGGTTCAGATCCAGTCCGGCATTCGGCACGCTAGGAAAAGCGCACTGGCGAACTTCGCTTTACCAGCAGTGTTCATAGGGTGCCATGGTCTGCCGTGTCTTGCTTATATAGAGGATCCTGTTGCTTAAGGCGATATTCATCCTAAATGACAAATAGGAATTTGCAACCAGGCGCAGCGCACCTGATTGCAATATACCTATGCGATCTTGGCACGACTTTTTCAACCCCAGGCCAACCGGCGAGCCATATGCCCATCGTTAGAATCTTTATCGAATTTCTCAAGCTTGGCTGCATGAGCTTTGGCGGCCCCGCAGCCCACATGGGCTATTTTCATCGCCGCTTCGTTGATGAGATTTGCTGGGTCGAAGCCAGAGACTATGCGGAACTGATGGCGCTCTGCCAGTTTCTCCCCGGCCCGGCCAGCAGCCAGTTGGGCATGGCGATCGGCTACCGACAGGCAGGAGTGACTGGAAGTCTCGCAGCGTTTTTCGGCTTCACCCTGCCCTCCGCGCTACTGATGCTGACCGCTGGCCTATGGCTAGCCCACACGGAGATGAACGACGCCACCACTGCGGCGCTTCATGGCCTGAAACTGCTCGCTGTCGCTGTGGTCGCGGATGCCGTCGCCAAGCTATATACCAGCGCGTGTCCCGATCGCCCCCGTCAAGGCATGGCGCTACTTACGGCAGCGACGATATGGCTGTGGCCAGGCATGGTATCGCAACTCGCGGCCATCACCTTGGCTGCCGTGATCGGCACATCGAGATCCAGCGAGCCAATGCCGCAGCGTACTTCTTCCCATGGCATATCCGGCTTCGGCTCCCTATTCCTGATTGTGTTTGCCGGACTGCTGCTGATCCTGCCCTGGCTGGATACCGGAGGGTTGCTATCGGTCTTCGATGCCTTCTACCGTGCCGGCGCCCTGGTATTCGGTGGCGGACATGTCGTGCTGCCGCTCCTCGATGCCCAACCCCTCATCCGCGACGGCATGAGCGAGAATACCTTCCTGGCCGGCTATAGCCTGGCACAAGCCGTTCCTGGACCGATGTTCTCGTTTGCCGCATACCTCGGCAGCGCCCTCCAAGGCTCTTTGCTCTCGGGCCTGGTTGCCTTGAGTGCCATTTTCCTGCCTGGCTGGCTGCTGCTCATGGCCGTTCTGCCGATCTGGGCACGCCTGCGGCAAAACCCGCGACTCGCGGGTGCCCTGGCATGGGTCGTTGCAGCCACCGTCGGTTTGCTCCTGGCCGCGCTGTACGCGCCGGTGTTCGTATCCGCCGTGACCAGCCCTGCCTCCATGGCTACCGTCGTGTTCCTGTGGGCCCTGTTGCATGTGCTCCGACTACCGTTGTGGGCCGTGGTGATCATCGCACCGCTGGCTGGCCTGGCGCTTGCTGGACTAGGCGTGGCATAGCGCTTTCTTTCGATTGGCGGCAACCAGCCTCCCTTGAGGAATTCACAAAGCGCGATTAGCATATATGGATCTCCATATATATCGCCATATCAGCGCCTCACCTTTCTCCTTCATGCATGAAATCACCAAGAGATCGGCTCCATGGGAATCTTTGAACGCTTTCTTTCCGTTTGGGTAGGCTTGGGTATCATTGCCGGGGTTCTACTCGGCAGCCTCTTACCGGGACTGTTCCAGGCACTGGCCGGCATCGAGTTTGCCCACGTCAACCTGGTGGTGGCGGTGCTTATCTGGATCATGATTTACCCGATGATGATTCAGGTCGATTTCGCGTCGATCAGGGACGTTGGCAAACGTCCCAAGGGGCTGCTGCTAACCCTGGCCGTGAATTGGCTGATCAAGCCCTTCACCATGGCCGGGTTGGGCGTGCTGTTCTTCCACCATCTGTTTGCCCCTTTCGTCGACCCACAGTCGGCCAATGAATATATTGCCGGCATGATTCTGCTGGGTGTCGCACCGTGCACGGCCATGGTCTTCATCTGGAGCCAGCTCACCAAGGGGGACGCCAACTACACCCTGGTCCAGGTCTCGGTGAACGACCTGATCATGATCTTCGCCTTTGCCCCCATCGCCGCTTTCCTGCTCGGTGCCACGGACATCGCCGTACCGTGGCAAACACTGCTGTTATCGGTAGCGCTGTATATCGTGCTGCCACTGCTCGTCGGTTTTCTGACCCGTCGTACCCTGACCCGTCTGGGAGGCGCATCCCGAGTCGAGGCCTTTACTGCCCACCTCAAGCCATGGGTCATTCTTGGCCTGGTAGGCACGGTAATTCTCCTGTTCGGATTCCAGGCCGAGACGATACTGGCCCGTCCTACCGCTATCGGTCTGATTGCCATTCCGCTACTGATCCAGACCTATGGCATCTTTGCCATCGCCTATGCCGGTGCCAAATGGCTTCGTCTGCCTCACAGCATTGCTGCGCCGGCCTGCATGATCGGGACGTCCAACTTTTTCGAGCTCGCCGTGGCAGTGGCCATCTCATTGTTCGGTCTGCATTCCGGCGCAGCGCTGGCCACCGTGGTCGGTGTGCTGGTCGAAGTACCGGTCATGCTGTCGCTAGTGTGGTTCGCCAACCGCACCCGTCACTGGTTCGTCTGATTTCTCTCCCAGCGAGGCTTCATCATGAACGATTTGCCCAATATCGTCTCAGACCTGTTTGATATCCCCAGCGCTAACCGCGTGTTCGACGCCAAGCCTTCCACGCACCGGCCGCGGATTCTGCTGCTCTATGGCTCGCTGCGACAGCGCTCATTCAGCCGCTTGGTCGTGGAAGAAGCCGCGCGCCTGCTGGAGACCATGGGCGCCGAGACGCGGATCTTCGATCCACGCGGCTTGCCACTACCCGATGCCGAGCCCGCCGAACATCCCAAGGTGGCGGAGCTACGAAAACTCGCTGAATGGTCGGAAGGCATGGTGTGGTGTTCACCGGAACGTCATGGGGCCATGACGGGTATCATGAAGGCGCAAATCGACTGGATCCCCCTGTCCCTCGGCGGCGTGCGCCCCACCCAGGGAAAGACACTGGCCGTCATGCAGGTCTGTGGTGGCTCGCAATCGTTCAACGCAGTCAGCCAACTGCGGATACTGGGTCGCTGGATGCGTATGCTGACCATCCCCAACCAATCATCCGTCCCCAAGGCCTTCATGGAATTCGACGACAACGACCGCATGAAGCCGTCTCCCTTCTATGACCGTATCGTCGATGTGATGGAAGAACTGGTCAAGTTCACGCTGCTGGTGCGCGACCGCAGCGATTACCTGACCGATCGGTACTCTGAGCGCAAGGAGAATCCTGTAGAGGTGTCGAAACGGGTGAATCAGCGCTCGACTTGACCGGTCTTCAGCTACCCCTCGGCCCAAAAAGAATCATTCCAGCTCCGACCAGACATACCCCTGCCCCGAGCAGATCCCAACGGTCGGGCTGACGATTCTCGATCAACCATAACCAGAGCAAAGAGGTCGCAATATAGACGCCGCCATAGGCGGCATAAGCGCGCCCTGCATAGTCCGTCTCTACTAGACTCAACAGCCAGGCGAACAAGGCCAGGCTCGCCATCCCCGGAACTAGCCAGCCGATTGACCTATCCAGGCGCCACCACCCCCAGAAGGCGAAACAGCCAGCAATCTCGGCGAGGGCAGCGGCAAGATAGATCAGGGGCGTGGGCATTGAATAACTCCGGACGGAATCCGCTGTCAGCCTATCAATTTACCGACATGGCTGCAGCGCTATCACGTGGCAACGCCAAGGCCATCAAGGCGCTAAGCGCTACCAGCGCCGCCGACACCCATAGGCACGCCGCCAAGCCCTGCGATTGATATAACCAACCAGACAATACCGTACCCAGCAGCCGCCCCATGGCGTTGGCCATGTAATAAAAGCCGACATCCATCGACACGCCCTCAGCCCGGGCAAAGCGCACAATCAAATAGCTGTGCCAACTTGAGTTGATGGCGAAGACGAGGCCGAAGGCCAGCAATCCCGCCACCAGCCAAGTTGCCGCATCGCCCAGAGGCATTAGGGCCAGGATGGCCGGCAGCACGGCCAGGGCTAGGGCCCAGCCAACGGTGATGCCACGCACACTGCCGTGCACGAGACGGGTGACTCGTGGCGCCTGGGTCTGCACGCCACCGTAGCCGATCACCCAGGCAGCCAGCATCGTGCCGACCGCCCAATGATCCCACCCATACTGGTCGTAGAGAAATACCGGTAGTGCCACCACGAACCATACGTCGCGTGAGGCAAACAGGCATAGCCTTGCTGCGGCCAACATATTCACGGCACGAGAGGTCGAAAAAACCTCTCGAAACTTGGGCTTGGTCTTGGCGCGCCCCAAGTCGGCACGCAGCCGCCACAAGGATAGGGCAAGCACAATCCCCAGCATGATCAGCATTGCCAGCATGGCACCACGGAAGCCGACCAGCGTCAGCAACAAGCCACCGACGAAGAAGCCGGCTCCCTTGAGTGCATTCTTCGAGCCAGTGAGGATGGCCACCCAGCGATACAGCGCGCCCTGTGCGTTGCTGCTGTCTTTAGGCACCAGCACCTTGACCGCACTCTTAGCACTCATCTTGTTGAGGTCCTTGGCGATACCGGACAATGCCTGGGCTGCCATCACCCAAGGCACCGACAATGCCGCGGCAGGGACCAGAAGCATGCCCAGGGCAACGAGCTGCAGCCCCAGCCCTACATTCATGGTGCGGTTGAGTCCCTGACGCGCGCCCAGCCAGCCACCAACGAAGTTGGTGACCACACCAAAGGCCTCGTAGAACAGGAACAGCATCGCCACTTCCAGCGGTGAATAGCCAAGCTGGTGAAAATGCAGCACCACCAACATGCGAAGTGCACCGTCGGTCAGTGTGAATGCCCAATAATTGCCAGTCACCAACAGATACTGACGCACCTCGAACGGCAAGCCATGCAGCCGCCTGGATAGTGACATGCCCCGCCCTCGTTAGCCGCGCCCGACCTTAAGGGCCAGTTCCACAGTCCGGTTGGTGTAGCCCCACTCATTGTCGTACCAAGCATAGATCTTTACATGAGAGCCGTTTACGACCAGCGTCGACAATGCATCGACGATGGCGCTTCGCGGGTCGGTACGGTAATCAATCGACACCAGCGGGCGCGTCTCAAAACCGAGGATGCCTGCCAGCGGGCCCTGCGCCGCCTTCTCAAGAGCGGCGTTCACCTCGTCGACCGTAGTCTCGCGCTCGACCTCAAAGACCATATCGGTCAACGAAGCATTGGCAAGGGGCACTCGAATGGCGTGGCCGTTCAGCTTGCCCTCGAGTTCGGGAAAGATTGCAGTAATCGCCTTGGCCGAACCCGTGGTAGTCGGGATCAGGCTCATGCCGCTGGCCCGGGCGCGGCGTAGATCCTTATGTGGCGAATCGAGAATGGACTGGGTATTGGTCAAATCATGCACGGTAGTCATCGAGCCATGCCGAATCCCGAAAGTCTCGTGAATAACCTTGACCACCGGTGCCAGGCAATTCGTCGTACAGCTTGCAGCAGTAACGATGCGATGAACATCGGGATCATATTCATCGTCATTGACTCCCATGACTACATTAAGCACGCCAGCATCCTTGATAGGCGCCGACACCACGACTCGACCGACGCCTTGATCGAGGTAGGCCTGCAGTCGGCTGGTAGTTTTCATGACACCTGACGCTTCGATGACGAGATCACATTGCGACCAATCGCTGTCGGCTATTTCGCGATTGCTGCTGAAAGGAATCGCGATGCCATCGACAGTAATGGCATCCTCACCTGCTACGATGCCAGCACCTGGAGCCCAGTGGCCATGCACCGAGTCGAACTCAAGCAGATGGGCGAAGATATCGGCGCTGCCACCGGGGTCATTGATCCTAGCGATTTCAATGGGATGCGATTTACGATGCGACCAGAGGCTACGCAATGCGAGGCGGCCGATACGGCCGAAGCCGTTGATGCCGATTCGAAGCGACATGATTACTCCTTGGCATTTCAAAGATTGCGCCACAGCCGCTCAGCAGCATGTGATTTGGCGTTCTGGACGGTTGCCCATGGAAGCAAGTCGTTGGCGTGAACTGCGTATTTGCAACTCAGCCCCCTGTACTGTTGCCTCTAGCACTTCCCGAGCCCAGCGTGGCAAGTCCGGCATTAAACGATAGAAGACCCACTGCCCCTGCCGGCGGTCCGCAAGAAGCCCACAAGCACGCAACTGAGCGAGATGACGGGATATCTTGGGCTGGGACTGATCAAGGGCATGTGTCATCTCACAAACACAGAGCTCACCTTCAGCATATACGAGCAGCATCAGAGTCAACCGGGTCTCGTCACTGAGGCATTTGAAAAACTGAGTGGAAGCCAACGAAGCCAAAGCATCACCTGATGAAGAATGTCGTATGTCTTATCTGACTGCGCTGCAAGCGTACAATCTGCCGCAAAGCCCAGCATCTGCGACGAAGCCCAACCTGTGCCAGTACTGAAGCATCTCTTCGCATTTACAGAGCAAAGCATGTCGAAGAAATGCGTAAGTCACAGCACGAACCCTACCCATATATATGCCAGAACATATATATAGTTCAGGTATGACATACATGTGTCAATTGCCCAATACGCCTAATGCTGGAGGGCTGATCAACAACTGAGAGATGAAAACAAAAAAACCGCTGGGCGGATCAACCGATCCTTTCAGCGGAATATTGATACCTGGTGCCGGCGAGTGGACTCGAACCACCGACCTACGCATTACGAGTGCGTTGCTCTACCAGCTGAGCTACGCCGGCTCGAATGCGATAATAGCGGCCTCGAATACGCGCCAACAAGCCCGCTGCGGGCTCGTCGGTCTCCGTTCAGTCTGCCTGCTGCTCGCTTTCCCGGCGCAGCTTCTCGGCCAGCTTACGCAGATAGGCCGGTGTCACCGAGGTGATGCCGGCATCGCTCATCGCATTGGCTAACCGTAGATACGCTTCGGCATCGGTGCCGGCCAGCCGTGCCTCTTCCTGCTCGAGCTCCGTCATGATTCCTCGATCTCCGTACTTGCTGCTAAGCACTCGTGTCCTGTAAAGCAACCAATAGCTTATCAAACGTTGGCACTACGAGACTTGGCGGCACACTGGAAAAATTTCGCCTCATGGTAACTTAATGAAACATCAGGTAAGTCTTCACAAAACCAACCATTAAGTTCCAGCCTCTGTCTTATTGCTGAAAACAGCCAAAAAAAAGCCGACCTAAAGGCCGGCTTTGGTACTGCACTGAGAACACCAGGCAGATCGAGGATTAATCCTCGCTGGCTGCCTCGTCGGCGACCGGACGGTCGACCAACTCGACATATGCCATAGGAGCGTTATCGCCAGTACGATAGCCACACTTCAGGACACGTACATAGCCACCGGGACGGTTGGCGTAGCGCGGGCCCAGCTCATTGAAGAGCTTGCCGACCGTTTCCTTGGAGCGGGTGCGGCTGAAAGCGAGACGACGGTTGGCGACGCTGTCCTGCTTGGACAAGGTAATCAGCGGCTCGATGTGACGACGCAGCTCCTTGGCCTTGGGCAGGGTAGTCTTGATAACTTCATGCTCGACCAGCGACACGCACATGTTCTTGAACATGGCTTGGCGGTGCGAGCTGGTACGATTCAGATGACGACCACTCTTACGATGACGCATGGTTGTAGTTCCTTACCAAACTGGGACTCGAGTCGACGCTCACGCAGAGGCCTTGTCGTCCTTCAGGCTTGAGGGCGGCCAGTTTTCAAGCCGCATGCCCAGGGACAAACCACGTGCTGCCAGTACGTCCTTGATTTCGTTCAGGGACTTCTTGCCGAGATTCGGGGTCTTCAACAGCTCGACTTCGGTACGCTGAATCAGATCACCGATGTAGTAGATATTCTCGGCCTTAAGGCAGTTGGCGCTGCGGACGGTCAACTCGAGATCGTCTACGGGGCGCAGCAGGATGGGATCGATGTGATCCTCTTCCTCCTCGATTTCCTGTTCCTTGTCGGCTTCAAGATCGACGAACGCTGCCAGCTGCTCTTGCAGGATGGTGGCGCTGCGGCGAATAGCCTCTTCGGGATCCAGGGTACCGTCTGTCTCCAGGTCGATGACCAGCTTGTCGAGGTCGGTGCGCTGTTCGACACGCGCCGCTTCGACGGCATAGGAAACGCGACGTACGGGGCTGAAGGTCGCATCAAGCTGCAGGCGGCCGATGGCCCGGGTTTCGTCTTCCGCGTCGGCACGGGTATCCGCAGGCTCGTAGCCGCGGCCACGGGCCACCTTGAGCTGCATTTTCAGCTCGGCGCCTTCGTTGACGTGGGCAATCACGTGCTCGGGATTAACGATTTCCACGTCGTGGTCGGTAGCGATATCGCCAGCGGTCACGACACTAGGGCCTTGCTTGTTCAGCGTCAGCACGGCCTCGTCGCGGCTATGCATCTTGATAGCCACGTCCTTGAGATTCAGGAGGATCTCGATAACATCTTCCTGCACGCCCTCGATCGCACTGTATTCGTGATCGACACCGGCGATCTCCGCTTCCACTACCGCACAGCCGGGCATGGAAGACAACAGGATGCGACGCAGAGCATTCCCCAGGGTGTGACCGAAGCCGCGCTCGAACGGCTCGAGCACGATCTTCGCGTGGTGCGCGTTGATCTCTTCGACCTTGATGTCGCGAGGACGGAGAAACTCTGTCACTGAACGCTGCATATGTACACCTTTCAGGCTGCCAAACGGATACTCGGTACTCTTGGCCGGGCCCATGAATCGGGCCCGGCATCACGCGGCGGCGTGATTATTTCGAGTACAGCTCGACAATCAGGTTTTCGTTGATGTCGGCAGACAAATCGCCGCGTTCCGGGACAGCCTTGAAAGTGCCTTCCATCTTCTTGGAATCGACATCGATCCAGGCGACATCACCACGCTGGCCAGCCAGTTGCAGGGCGTGTTGGATACGCGCCTGGTTCTTGGCCTTTTCACGCACCGCAACGACGTCACCAGGCTTGACCTGGTAAGACGCCACATTGACGGAGCGCCCGTTGACGGTAATCGCCTTGTGGCTGACCAACTGACGTGCTTCTGCACGAGTGGTGCCAAACCCCATGCGATAGACGACATTGTCCAGTCGGGATTCGAGAAGCTGTAGCAACAACTCGCCGGTAGCGCCCTTCATGCGGGCTGCTTCCTTGTAGTAGTTGCGGAACTGCTTCTCGAGTACGCCATACATACGACGTACTTTCTGCTTCTCACGAAGCTGCAAGCCGTAGTCGGAAAGACGCTGACGACGCTGGCCGTGCACACCCGGAATCTGTTCGGATTTGCACTTTTTCTCGAAGGGAGTAACACCGCTCTTCAAAAAGAGGTCGGTACCCTCACGACGAGACAGTTTGCACTTCGGTCCAATATAACGAGCCATGAGTCTGTCTCCTTAAACGCGGCGTTTCTTCGGCGGACGGCAGCCGTTGTGGGGAACGGGCGTCGCGTCGGTGATGCTTTGCACGCGGAAGCCGGCGGCATTCAAGGCACGCACGGCGGACTCACGGCCAGGACCGGGGCCCTTGACCAGCACGTCTACGTTTTTCACACCATACTCGGCTGCAGCAGTTGCTGCACGCTCGCTTGCCACTTGGGCAGCGAACGGGGTGCTCTTACGAGAACCACGAAAACCCGAACCACCGGCAGTCGCCCATGAGAGAGCGTTGCCCTGGCGGTCTGTGATCGTCACGATCGTGTTGTTAAAAGAGGCATGGATGTGGGCAACCGCATCCACCACCTGCTTTTTCACCTTTTTACGGTTACTACGCGGGTTAGCCATGTTGATGTATCTTCCTGTCTAAACGCCAGAACGTGCGTGTTATTTACGAATCGGCTTACGCGGTCCCTTACGGGTGCGCGCGTTGGTCTTGGTACGCTGACCACGCAGCGGAAGACCACGACGATGGCGCAGACCACGGTAGCAACCCAAGTCCATGAGACGCTTGATGTTCAAGGTCACATCACGACGAAGGTCGCCTTCTACGGTATATTTGCCGACTTCAGTACGCAGCGTATCCAGCTCATCACTGGACAGGTCCTGAATTTTGGTGGTCGGCGCAATGCCGGCTGCGGCACAGACTTCCTGCGCGCGAGTACGGCCAATCCCGAAGATATAGGTCAGCGAGATCGCCGCATGCTTGTTGTCCGGGATATTGACGCCTGCAATACGGGCCATCAGCTTACTCCGAAATTTGAGCGGCTTGCTCGATTGGTCATCTACAAAAGGCGCAATAGCATACCCCTTTGTCCCAATGGGGACAAGGGGGTATGCCGGCGCCCGCTTCAGGTCAGGGCTTAGCCCTGACGCTGTTTGTGCCGCGGTTCGATGCAGATGACGCGTACAGCGCCATTACGTCGAATAATCTTGCAGTTACGGCACATTTTCTTGACGGAAGCTCGAACTTTCATCGTTCTCTCCATTACGCGGCCGGCTGCGCCTTAGCGCATGATGCCGCCGCTACCGTAGCCTTTCAGGTTGGACTTCTTCATCACCGACTCGTACTGGTGCGACATGAGATGCGACTGCACCTGAGCCATGAAATCCATGATGACCACGACCACGATGAGCAGGGAAGTACCTCCGAAGTAGAAGGGTACCTGCCAAGCCACAACGAGGAACTGAGGCATCAAGGAAACCGCGGTGATATAGAGGGCACCGAACAGTGTCAGACGGGTCATGACCTTGTCGACATAGCGAGCAGTCTGCTCACCAGGACGGATACCCGGGAGGAAGGCGCCCGACTTCTTGAGATTGTCGGCCACATCCTTGGGGTTGAAGACCAGCGCTGTGTAAAAGAAGCAGAAGAATACCACCGCCGCAGCGAAAAGCAAGATATACAACGGCTGTCCAGGTGCTAGTGACTGCGAGGCCGCTTGCAACCATTGAAAGCCGTCAGCCGATCCGACCCATTGGCCAATCGACGCTGGAAACAGCAGGATGCTCGAGGCGAAAATCGCCGGAATGACACCGGCCATATTAACCTTGAGCGGCAGGTAGCTGCTTTGCCCAGCATACATCTTGTTGCCCACCTGACGACGCGGATAGTTCACCGTGATGCGGCGTTGGCCGCGTTCGATAAACACCACGAACGCTACAGTGGCGATCGCCAGTACTGTCAGTGCCAGCAGCGGCAATATATTCCATGCACCATCGTTACGGGCCAGCTCGAAAGATTGTCCGATCGCACTGGGCAACCCTGCAACGATACCCGCAAAAATGATCAGGGAAATGCCGTTGCCGATCCCTTTTTCGGTGATCTGCTCACCCAGCCACATCAGGAACACCGCACCGGCGACGAAAGACACGATCGCCGTGAAGTAGAAGCTGAAATCGCTGGTATAGGTCACGCCTTGCCCGACCAGACCAACTGCCATGCCTGTCGCCTGAATCAGTGCCAGCACCACCGTGCCATAGCGTGTGTACTGGCTGATCTTGCGACGGCCGGCCTCACCTTCCTTCTTCAGCTGCTCGAGCTGAGGCGAGGTCGCAGTCAGGAGCTGCATGATAATCGACGCGGAAATATAAGGCATGATGCCCAAGGCGAGGATACTCATGCGCTCCAGCGCACCACCCGAGAACATGTTGAACAGGCTCAGGATGGTGCCCTGATTTTCCCTGAATAAGGCAGCGAGCTGGTCAGGATTGATGCCAGGCACGGGGATATGTGCGCCAATACGGTACACGACGATAGCAAGGAACACGAAGCGCAAGCGCGCCCAGAGTTCACTCAGCCCGCTTCCCATGGCCGGCATGTTTCCTGACTTAGCCATTATTCCTCTACCTTGCCGCCAGCAGCTTCAATCGCGGCACGGGCACCTTTGGTGACCTTGAGACCACGAACGGTGACCGCCTTGTTCAGTTCGCCGGAGAGGATTACCTTCGCGTACTGCGTGGCATCCTTGAGCACGTTGGCCTGCTTGAGCGTGTCCAAATCGGCAACATCGCCTTCCACCTTGGCCAGCTCGGCCAGGCGTACTTCTTCGGACACCAGCGACTTCATGGAAGTGAAGCCGAACTTGGGCAGACGACGCTGCAGCGGCATCTGACCACCCTCGAAGCCTGGCTTAACGCCGCCGCCGGCGCGGGATTTCTGGCCCTTGTGACCGCGACCGCCGGTCTTGCCCAGGCCAGAACCAATGCCGCGACCGACACGCTTCTCAGCGTGTTTGGAGCCCGGTGCCGGGCTCAGGCTATTGAGTTTCATGGATTACTCTCCCTCAACACGCACAAGGTAGTTGACCTTGTTCACCATACCGCGCACGGCAGGGGTGTCTTCCAGTTCGACCGTATGACCGATACGGCGCAGGCCAAGACCTTTCATAGTGGCCTTGTGCTTTTCCAGGACGCCGATGGTACTACGGGTCTGAGTGACCTTGATCTTTGCTGCCATGGTGCCTTACCCCGCGAGCTCTTCGACGGACAGGCCGCGCTTGGCGGCGATGTCATCCGGAGACTGCATGGACGAGAGACCATTGATGGTCGCACGCACCACGTTCACCGGGTTGGTAGAACCGTAGCACTTGGCCAGAACGTCATGGACGCCAGCCAGTTCGAGTACGGAGCGCATGGCGCCACCGGCAATGATCCCGGTACCTTCGGAGGCAGGCTGCATGTAAACCTTGGAGGCACCGTGACGGGCCTTAACCGGATACTGCAGCGTGCTGCCCTTGAGGCTGACCTTGACCATGTTGCGACGCGCCTGGTCCATGGCTTTCTGGATCGCAACCGGCACTTCGCGCGCCTTGCCACGACCGAAGCCAACACGACCATTACCGTCACCAACGACGGTCAGAGCGGTGAAGCCGAAAATACGGCCACCCTTGACCACCTTGGCGACACGGTTGACCTGCACCAGTTTCTCTTGCAGATCTCCGCCGTTCTGTTCGTTCTTCGCCATCGTAAAACCCTTTAGAATTCCAGGCCGCCTTCACGAGCGGCGTCGGCCAGGGCCTTGACTCGGCCATGGTACTTGAACCCGGCACGATCGAAGGCTACCTGAGTGATGCCTGCTTCCTTGGCGCGCTCAGCAATCAGCGCACCCACCTTGGCGGCGGCGTCGGCGTTACCGGTACCACCTTCACGCAGGCTCTTGTCCAGCGTGGAAGCGCTGGCGAGCACCTTGCCACCATCCGGAGAGATGATCTGCGCGTAGATGTGACGCGGGGTACGGTTGACGCACAGGCGATACACGCCCAGCTCGCGGATCTTGGCGCGAGCACGGCGGGCACGACGGAGACGAGATTCTTTCTTCGCGTTCATAACCCTGCCTTACTTCTTCTTGGCTTCTTTGCGGCGGACCTGTTCGTCGCCGTACCGGATACCCTTGCCCTTATAGGGCTCGGGCGGACGGAAGGCGCGAATTTCTGCCGCGACCTGGCCGAGCTGCTGCTTGTTCGAGCTCTTGAGCACGATAACGGTGTTCTTGGGCGTTTCCGCCGTGACACCTTCAGGCAGCGTATATTCGACCGGGTGCGAGAAGCCGAGTGTCAGGTTGAGCGTCTTGCCACTTGCCTGGGCACGATAGCCGACGCCATTAATCTCGAGAGACTTAGTAAAGCCCTCGGAGACACCGGTCACCATGTTCTGGACCAGTGCACGTGAGGTACCGACCATTGCCCAGCTCTTGGCGGATTCACTCGGGTTGAAGGTCAGCTGACCTTCTTCCTGGCCGATCACCACGTCAGGGTGAACGGTCATGCTCAGCGAGCCTTGACCACCCTTGACGGTGAGCTGATCGCCGTCGAGCTTGGCCTCGACGCCGTTCGGCAATTTAACCGGATATTTGGCTACGCGGGACATTCCAAACTCCTAGAATACGGTGCAGAGGACTTCACCACCGACCCCAGCATGACGCGCCGCACGATCGGTCATCACGCCCTTGGAGGTGGAAACGATCGCGACACCCAGACCATCGGCGACTTTCGGCAGCGCATCCTTGCCCTTGTACTGACGCAGGGAAGGCTTAGACATACGCTGGATGTGCTCGATGACCGGCTTACCCTCAAAATATTTGAGGGTTACGGACAGTTCGGGCTTGGCACCTTCGGCGACGGAATAGTCGCTGATGTAGCCCTCTTCCTTAAGTACGCGGGCCACTTCTACCTTGAGCTTGGAAGACGGCATGGAAACCGTCTCCTTGGTGGCCATCTGCGCATTGCGGATACGGGTAAACATATCCGCCAGAGTGTCTTGCATGCTCATTACGTTGCGCTCCTGATTCTCGACGTGGCGTTACCAGCTGGACTTCTTGAGTCCGGGAACGTCGCCACGCATGGCGGCTTCACGCAGCTTATTACGGGCTAGCCCGAACTTGTTGTAGAAGCCGTGCGGACGGCCGGTAATGCGGCAGCGGTTGCGCCGACGAACCGGACTGGAGTCGCGCGGCAACGACTGCAGCTTAAGCTGGGCGTCGAAGCGCTCTTCATCAGAAGTTTCAACGCTATTGATAGTGGCTTTGAGCTCGGCACGCTTGGCGGCATATTTGTCGACCAGCTTCGCGCGCTTGAGCTCACGCTCTATCATGCTTTTCTTTGCCATGATCCCACCCTTATTTCTTGAACGGGAAGTTCAGCGCGCTCAGCAGCGCACGGCCTTCTTCATCGCTGTTGGCAGTAGTGGTGATGGTGACATCCAATCCACGAATCCGATCGATCTTATCATACTCGAGCTCGGGGAAGATGATCTGCTCACGCACACCCATTGAATAGTTGCCACGCCCGTCGAACGACTTCGGGTTCAGACCGCGGAAGTCGCGTACACGGGGAATCGCGATGTTGACCAGGCGATCCAGGAAGTCCCACATGCGCTCGCTGCGCAGGGTCACCTTGATGCCGATCGGCCATCCTTCGCGGACCTTGAAGCCAGCGATGGACTTGCGCGCCTTGGTCACCATCGGCTTCTGACCGGAAAGCTTCTCCAGGTCGCCGATGGCATTGTCGATCAGCTTCTTGTCGCTGGTCGCTTCGCCGATACCCATGTTCAGGGTCACCTTAGTGATCCGGGGTACCTGCATCACGTTGGCGTAGCTGAACTGCTCTTGGAGTTGAGCCACCACCTCGTTTTGATAACGTTCTTTCAAGTTCGCCATTTTGCTATCCGACTCGCGTTAGGCGTCGATCTGCTTCTGCGTCGACTTGTAGATACGTACCTTGGTACCGTCTTCCGAAATCTGGAAGCCGACGCGATCCGCTTTGCCGGTCTCCGAATTGAAGATGGCCACGTTGGACGCGTGAATCGGAGCCTCGCGCTCGACGATACCCCCCTGGTTGCCCAGCATGGGGTTGGGCTTAGTGTGACGCTTGATCATGTTCACACCTGACACGACATAGCGACCGTCCTGGAGGACTCGCTTAATCGTGCCACGCTTGCCCTTGTCCTTGCCGGCAATGACGATCACTTCATCGTCACGTTTGATCTTTTGCATATCCGCCTCGCTCCTTACAGCACTTCAGGCGCCAAGGAAATGATCTTCATGAACTTCTCGGTACGAAGCTCACGAGTGACCGGCCCGAAGATACGGGTACCGACCGGCTGTTCGTTGGTGTTGTTCAACAAAACCGCCGCATTTCCATCGAAGCGAATCAGCGAGCCGTCGGGACGACGGATACCGCTGCGCGTGCGCACCACGACCGCTTTCATGACCTGGCCTTTCTTGACCTTGCCACGCGGAATGGCTTCCTTCACTGTTACCTTAATGATGTCACCTACGCGAGCGTAGCGGCGATGTGAACCGCCGAGCACCTTGATGCACTGCACCCGGCGCGCGCCGCTGTTGTCGGCGACATCCAGCATTGTCTGTGTCTGAATCATCGGTTTTCTCCAAACCTAATCTGGCTGCACTGGCTCTTGAGGCGTGTCTCGAACTCAGCCCTTGGACTGTTCGACCACCTCGACCAGCGTCCAGGCCTTTTTCTTCGACAGCGGGCGGCATTCCGCGATGGACACCGTATCGCCCTGCTTCGCCTGGTTCGCCTCGTCATGGGCGTGCAGCTTGGTGGAGCGCTTCACGTACTTGCCATAGATCGGATGACGCTCGCGGCGCTCGATCATTACCACGATGGACTTGTCCATCTTGTCGCTCACCACCTTGCCGGTGAGCGTACGGGCTTTCTTCTCTTCGGCCATCTCAGTCACCTGCCTTCTCGTTGAGCACAGTCTTCACGCGGGCGATATCCCGGCGTACCTGCTTGAGCAGATGAGTCTGGCTCAGTTGGCCGGTGGCCTTCTGCATGCGCAGGTTGAACTGCTCGCGGAGGAGCTCGAAAAGCTGCTCCTGCAGCGCTTCGACTGACTTTTCACGGATTTCCTGGGCTTTCATCACATCACCGTCCGTTTCACAAAGGTGGTGGATACGGGCATCTTCTGCGCCGCCAAGGAGAAGGCTTCGCGCGCAAGCTCCTCAGAAACGCCCTCGATTTCGTAAAGCACCTTGCCCGGCTGAATCTGGGCGACCCAGTACTCGACGGAGCCCTTACCCTTACCCATACGGACTTCCAACGGCTTGTTGGTAATCGGCTTGTCCGGGAAGACACGGATCCAGATCTTGCCGCCACGCTTGACGTGACGAGTAATGGCACGACGGCCGGCTTCAATCTGGCGGGCGGTGATACGACCGCGACCCGTGGCCTTGAGACCGTACTCGCCGAAGCTCACCTTGCTTCCGCGATGCGCCAGGCCACGGTTGCGGCCCTTCTGCATCTTGCGGAATTTAGTACGCTTGGGTTGCAACATCGACTACATCTCCCCTTACTTGGAACCTTTCTTCTTGGGCGCGGGCTGGCCTTGCGGCTGCTTCTGCTTAGCACGCACCTCTTCGATGCCCCCGAGGATTTCACCCTTGAAGACCCACACCTTGACGCCGATGACGCCGTAGGTGGTGTGCGCTTCATAGGTCGCGTAGTCGATGTCCGCGCGCAGGGTGTGCAGCGGCACACGACCTTCGCGATACCACTCAGTACGTGCGATTTCAGCACCACCGAGACGACCGGACAACTGCACCTTGATACCGCCCGCCCCCAAACGCATAGCGTTCTGGACGGCACGCTTCATGGCGCGACGGAACATCACGCGGCGTTCCAGCTGACCTGCGATGTTCTGAGCGACGAGCGCTGCATCGAGTTCCGGCTTGCGAACTTCTTCGATGTTGACGTGAACAGGCACGCCCATCATCTCGGTAACTTCGCGGCGCAGACGATCGACGTCCTCACCCTTCTTGCCGATCACGATCCCCGGACGAGCCGTATGGATAGTGATGCGCGCATTGTTAGCGGGGCGCTCGATAGTGATGCGGCTCACGGAGGCGTTCTTGAGACGCTGCTCCAGGAAGCGACGCACTTCGAGATCGTTATTCAGCTTGTCGGCATAAGCACCGCGCTCGGCATACCAGACCGAGGTATGGTCCTTGACGATACCGAGACGAATGCCTGTCGGATTTACTTTTTGACCCATCTGGTCGACTCCTACTTCTCGGCTACCTTGACGGTGATGTGGCAAGTGCGCTTCAAAATGCGATCCGCACGGCCCTTGGCGCGCGGCTGGATGCGCTTGAGCGTCATGCCCTCATCGACGCAGATGGTCGAGACACGCAGCTCGTCAATGTCCATGCCGTTATTTTCTTCCGCGTTAGCAATGGCGGACTGAAGCACTTTTTTGACCAGCTTGGCAGCCTTCTTCGGTGAGAAGGCCAGCAGGTCGAGCGCCTCGGCGACCGGTTTACCGCGCACCTGGTCAGCCACCAAACGGGCCTTCTGGGCGGATAAACGAGCGCCACGCAGCTTAGCTGTGACTTCCATCTCTCAATCCTCTCTGGCTTACCGTTTGGCTTTCTTGTCCGCCGCATGGCCGCGGTAGGTGCGGGTAGCAGCGAATTCGCCCAGCTTGTGGCCAACCATTTCCTCGGAGACATGCACCGGGACATGTTGGCGACCGTTATGGACCGCAATGGTGAGCCCGACCATGTTGGGCAGGATCATGGAACGACGCGACCAGGTCTTGATCGGTTTGCGGTCGTTCTTCTCCACTGCAGTCTCAACCTTCCTCAGCAGATGAAGGTCAATAAAAGGACCTTTCTTCAGTGAACGTGGCACAGCCGTTACCTCTTAATGTCTGTTACTTGGCCTTGCGGCGACGAACGATCAGCTTATCGGTGCGCTTGTTCTTGCGTGTCTTGTGGCCCTTGGTCGGAACGCCCCAGGGCGTGACCGGGTGACGACCACCACTGGTACGGCCTTCACCGCCACCATGCGGGTGATCCACCGGGTTCATCGCGACACCACGAACAGTCGGGCGCACACCGCGCCAGCGTTTGGCACCGGCCTTGCCCAGTTGACGGAGGCTGTGCTCAGAGTTGCTCACTTCGCCGAGGGTGGCGCGGCACTCTGCCAGCACCTTGCGCATCTCGCCGGAGCGTAGACGCAGGGTGGCATAGTTACCTTCGCGAGCGACCAGCTGGGCGCTGGCACCGGCACTGCGAGCAATCTGCGCGCCCTTGCCGGGCTTGAGCTCGATGCAGTGTACGGTGGAGCCCACCGGGATGTTGCGCAGCGGCAGGCAGTTGCCCTTCTTGATCGCTGCATTGACACCGGACTCGAGAGTATCGCCTGCACTCACGCCCTTGGGCGCGATGATGTAGCGGCGCTCGCCATCCAGGTACTTCAGCAGTGCGATATGTGCGCTGCGGTTCGGGTCGTATTCCAGACGCTCTACGACAGCAGGTACGCCGTCCTTGTTGCGCTTGAAGTCAACCAGACGATAGTGCTGACGGTGCCCACCGCCCACGTGACGTGTGGTGATGCGACCGTTGTTGTTACGGCCACCGGACTTGGACTGTTTTTCAAGCAGCGGCGCGTATGCGCGGCCCTTGTACAGCTCCTCGCCGACGATCTTGACGACGTGGCGACGACCGGCGGATGTTGGTTTGGTCTTAACTACTGCCATGATCCGTACTCCTGCCCTTATTCGGCGCCAGAGAAGTCTTCGAGGGTCTCACCCGCTGCCAGCGTAACGTAGGCCTTGCGGTAGCCCTTGCGCAGACCCGTGCCATGCACGGTGCGCTTGGTCTTGCCCTTCATGTTCAGGACCTGAACCCGATCAACCTTTTTGCCGAAGAGTGCCTCGACGGCCTTCTTGATCTCGGGCTTGGTTGCGTCCTGGGCCACCTTGAACACGTACTGGTTGTTTTCGGCGGCGAATGCGGCCTTCTCGGTCATGTGCGGGCCGAGCAGAACCTTGAATACGCGTTCCTGGTTCATGCCAACTTCTCCTCGAATTTGCGCAGAGCGGAGACGGTGACCAGTACCTTATCAAAGGCAACCAGACTCACCGGATCGGCAGCGGCGACATCCACAACATCTACGTTGGGAATATTGCGTGCAGCCAGGTAAAGCTTCTCGTCAACTTCCTCAGTGACGATCAGCACCTTCTCCAGACCGAGCTCCTTGAGCTTGGCAACCAACTGTTTGGTCTTAGGTGCATCGACAGCGAACTCGTCGACGGCTACCAGGCGTTCCTGGCGAACCAGCTCCGAGAGGATCGAACGCATTGCCGCACGATACATCTTGCGGTTGACCTTCTGGGTATAGTCTTGCGGACGAGCTGCGAAGGTCACACCACCGCTGCGCCAAAGCGGCGAACGGATGGTACCGGCACGAGCACGGCCAGTACCCTTCTGACGCCACGGCTTCTTACCACCACCACTGACTTCAGAGCGGGTCTTCTGAGCACGAGTCCCTTGACGACCACCTGCCAGATAAGCAGTGACCACCTGGTGAACCAGCGCTTCATTGAATTCTTTGCCAAAGGTTGCGTCGGCGACTTCGACGGTACCGCCAGCACCTGCAAGATTCAGATTCATTGGTAATTACCCCTCAGCGAGCTTTCACGGCACTGCGAACGATCACGTCGCTGCCCGGCGCACCAGGAACAGCGCCCTTGACGAGCAGCAGATTACGTTCAGCATCGACGCGCACGACTTCCAGGCTCTGCACGGTCACACGCTCGTTGCCGAGCTGACCTGCCATCTTCTTGCCCTTGAATACGCGGCCGGGAGTCTGACACTGGCCAATAGAACCAGGCGCACGGTGGGACAGAGAGTTGCCGTGGGTCATGTCCTGGGTACGGAAATTCCAGCGCTTAACAGCGCCTTGATAACCTTTACCCTTGGAGGTGCCGGTCACAT
Source organism: Modicisalibacter luteus DSM 23508 (assembly GCF_000378505.1). Taxonomy (GTDB): domain Bacteria; phylum Pseudomonadota; class Gammaproteobacteria; order Pseudomonadales; family Halomonadaceae; genus Modicisalibacter; species Modicisalibacter luteus. Next base: position 43,282 of record NZ_KB900007.1, read on the forward strand.
CAATCTTCTGACCAGCTTCAAAGAGGGATACGGTGAGTTCGCCACCCACTTCCGGAGCTTCTTCGCCTTCAGACAGACGAAACTCCATCAGTGAACGGCCAGCCTCAACACCTGCCTTGGCGTACTGGCCTGCAGCCGCCTTGCTCAGGTGCTTGGACTTGCGGGAGCCGGCTGTTACCTGAATCGCGCTATAACCGTCAGTTTCGACGTTCTTTACGCGAGTCACGCGATTAGGCTCAACCTCGATAACGGTTACGGGCACGGATGCGCCATCTTCGGTGAAGATACGGGTCATACCGCTCTTCTTACCGACCAAACCGATAGTCATGTTCAGTCTCCTATAGTGTACGGGGCTATCACCCGCTATGGCTGCCCTTTCCAGAGCATTCCACTAGCACATTGTGTGACGCCGTCTCGGCGTGGCGACCATGCTACCTCTAGGCAGCCTGCCGCAAGTGTCTAGTGTGAGTTAATCGAGCTTGATCTGTACGTCCACGCCAGCGGCGAGGTCGAGTTTCATCAGCGCATCGACGGTCTTTTCCGTCGGCTCGACGATATCGAGCACACGCTTGTGAGTGCGAATTTCGTACTGGTCACGCGCGTCCTTGTTGACGTGCGGTGAAATCAGCACTGTATAACGCTCACGATTGGTCGGCAGCGGAATCGGTCCACGTACCTGAGCCCCAGTCCGCTTCGCGGTATCCACGATTTCTTGGGCGGACTGATCAATCAGGCGGTGGTCGAAGGCTTTCAACCGAATGCGAATCTTCTGGTTCTGCATTAGCCCTAAACTCCAATGGATGTCGACGGCCTTTCGCCGCCTACCCACGCATTTAAAGGATGCGCATTATAGGCATGCAGACTTGCAGAGTCAAACATGCGCAGAAAGGGGGCTCCTTGCGGAGCCCCCTTCGATCATCTGAAGCCCAGGACTTACTGGATGATCTTGGCGACAACACCGGCGCCAACGGTACGACCACCTTCGCGAATAGCGAAGCGCAGGCCGTCTTCCATGGCGATCGGTGCAATCAGCGTGACAGTCATCTGGACGTTGTCGCCCGGCATAACCATCTCGACGCCTTCCGGCAGCTCACAGGTACCAGTTACGTCAGTGGTACGGAAGTAGAACTGCGGACGATAGCCCTTGAAGAACGGAGTATGACGACCACCTTCTTCTTTGGACAGGATATAGACTTCGGATTCGAAGACGGTGTGCGGGGTAATGGAGCCCGGCTTGGCCAGGACCTGACCACGCTCGACGTCATCACGCTTGGTACCACGCAGCAGAGCACCGATGTTCTCGCCAGCACGACCTTCGTCAAGCAGCTTGCGGAACATCTCGACACCGGTAACGGTAGTCTTGGTGGTGTCCTTGAGACCGACGATCTCGACTTCGTCGCCTGTGCGAACGATACCGCGCTCGACACGACCGGTTACAACGGTACCACGACCGGAAATGGAGAAGACATCTTCGATCGGCATCAGGAACGGCTGGTCGATAGCACGCTCCGGCTCAGGGATGTACTCGTCGAGAGCCTTGATCAGGTTGGCAACGGCGGTAGTACCCATGCCATTGTCGTCCTTGCCTTCCAGAGCCATCAGCGCAGAACCGATGATGATCGGAGTGTCGTCGCCCGGGAAGTCGTACTCGCTGAGGAGTTCACGAACTTCCATCTCGACCAGTTCGAGCAGCTCTTCATCGTCGACCATATCGGCCTTGTTCAAGAACACGACGATGTAGGGAACGCCAACCTGGCGAGACAGCAGGATGTGCTCGCGAGTCTGCGGCATGGGGCCGTCAGCGGCAGAACAGACCAGAATAGCGCCGTCCATCTGGGCAGCACCGGTGATCATGTTCTTGACGTAGTCAGCGTGCCCCGGGCAGTCGACGTGGGCATAGTGGCGCGCCTCGGACTGATACTCGACGTGAGCAGTCGCGATGGTGATACCACGCTCACGCTCTTCCGGAGCGTTGTCGATGGTATCGAAGGCGCGCCAGTCACCACCGAATACTTCGGCGGAAACACGGGTCAGAGCTGCAGTCAGCGTGGTCTTGCCGTGGTCGACGTGACCGATGGTACCGACGTTGACGTGCGGTTTGGAACGCTCAAATTTTTCCTTAGCCACTGCTATAACCTCTTTACGTTAGCTAACGGTTAACCGTTCTGGTTGATGACGGCTTCGACGACGCTGGACGGCGCCTCTTCGTAATTCGCAAACTCCATAGTGTAGCTTGCGCGGCCCTGGGTCTGAGAACGCAGATCGGTCGCATAACCGAACATCTCAGCCAACGGAACCGTGGCACGGATGATCTTGCCAGAAGATGAGTCATCCATACCCTGCACAAGGCCACGACGGCGGTTCAGGTCACCCATGACATCACCCATAAACTCCTCGGGGGTCACGACTTCCACCTTCATCACCGGCTCAAGCAGGACTGCCTTGGCCTTGCGAGCACCTTCCTTGATCGCCATGGAAGAGGCGATCTTGAACGCGGTCTCGTTAGAGTCCACGTCGTGGTAGGAACCGTCGAACAGCGTAACCTTGACGTCAATCATCGGGTAACCCGCGATGACACCGTTCTGCAGCTGCTCATAGGCCCCTTTCTCGACGGCCGGCACGTATTCCTTGGGAACCACGCCACCGACGATCTCGGACGCGAACTTGAAGTGCATCTCCTCGTCCTCGCCCTTATCTTCGGCCGTCAACGGCTCGATACGCAGGTGTACGTGACCGTACTGACCGCGACCGCCCGACTGACGTACGAACTTGCCTTCCTGCTCGACCGAGTGACGAATGGTCTCGCGATAGGCAACCTGCGGCTTGCCGATGTTGGCCTCGACCTTAAACTCGCGACGCATACGGTCGACGATGATATCGAGGTGCAGCTCACCCATACCGGAGATGATAGTCTGCCCGGTTTCCTCGTCTGTCTTGACGCGGAATGACGGGTCTTCCTGAGCCAGCTTGCCCAGTGCGACGCCCATCTTCTCCTGGTCAGCCTTGGACTTCGGCTCTACCGCCACGGAGATAACCGGATCCGGAAACTCCATGCGCTCCAGAACGATTTTCTCGTTGATGTCGCAAAGCGTATCGCCCGTGGTGACATCCTTCAGGCCGATACAGGCCGCAATGTCACCCGCCAGGACTTCTTTGATCTCTTCACGGGAGTTGGCATGCATCTGAACGATACGACCGACACGCTCTTTCTTCTGCTTGACAGAGTTGTAAACGCTGTCACCAGACTTCAGCACACCAGAGTAAACCCGGATAAAGGTCAGGGTACCAACGAACGGGTCAGTGGCGATCTTGAAGGCCAGAGCAGCGAAAGGCGCACTATCGTCGGCCTCACGCGTCGCAATGGTACCTTCCTTGTCGTCCAGCTCACCTTCGATGGCCTTGACTTCGGTGGGAGACGGCATGTACTCGATAACACCGTCCAACACTGCCTGCACGCCCTTGTTCTTGAACGCGGAACCACAGGTGATCAGAACGATTTCATTGTCGAGTGTACGGCGACGCAGGCCGGCCTTGATGTCTTCTTTGGTGAGCTCACCCCCTTCGAGGTACTTATCCATGAGCTCTTCGGACGCCTCGGCAGCAGCTTCGACCATCTCTTCGCGATATTTTTCGGCAGTCTCTTGCAGCTCAGCCGGAATATCGACGAGCTCGTAATTCATACCGAAATTATCTTCATCCCAAAGGATGGCCTTCATCTCGATCAGGTCAATGACGCCCTTGAAGTCCTCTTCCGCACCCCAGTTGATCTGGATCGGCACGGCATTGGCGCCCAGGCGCTCCTTGAGCTGTTCGACAACCATGAAGAAGTCTGCACCGGCACGGTCCATCTTGTTGACGAAGACCATGCGCGGAACTTCATACTTATTGGCCTGGCGCCAAACAGTTTCCGTTTGCGGCTGCACACCGGAAGAACCACACAGAACGACCACGGCACCATCGAGGACACGCAGCGAACGCTCGACTTCGATGGTGAAGTCGACGTGCCCTGGTGTATCGATAATGTTGATACGATGCTCGTCGAACTGCTTGCTCATGCCCTGCCAGAAGCAGGTGGTTGCCGCAGAGGTGATAGTGATACCACGCTCTTGCTCCTGCTCCATCCAGTCCATGGTGGCTGCGCCTTCATGGACCTCGCCAACCTTGTGAGACAGGCCGGTATAGAACAGGACACGCTCGGTAGTGGTGGTCTTCCCGGCGTCGACGTGAGCAACGATACCGATATTGCGGTAACGCTTAAGCGGAGTCTTGCGTGCCACGATGGAATTCCCCGTTGGTTAGAAGCGGTAGTGTGAGAAGGCCTTGTTGGCTTCTGCCATGCGATGCACGTCTTCACGCTTCTTCACAGCAGCGCCCTTGCCTTCGGAGGCGTCCAGCATCTCGCCGGCGAGACGCTGTACCATGGTTTTTTCACCACGGTTACGGGCAGCATCGACCAGCCAGCGCATGGCCAGCGCCTGACGACGCGACGGACGTACTTCCACGGGCACCTGGTAGGTCGCACCACCGACACGGCGGGACTTGACCTCGACCATCGGCTGGATGGCTTCCAGCGCCTTGTCAAAGATGTCCAGCGGCTCGTCTTTTCCACGTTCGGCAACCCGGTCGAGTGCACCGTAAACGATGCGCTCGGCTACAGACTTCTTGCCGCTGATCATCAGGTGGTTCATGAACTTAGCCAGGCGCTCACTTCCGAACTTAGGATCCGGAAGGATCTCGCGCTTAGCAGCAACTCTTCTTCTAGGCATGATAAGCCCTCGGTTGAAGGGTCCTTCAGGTAAACCCGAGACTCTCACTCGCCACGCAAGTGACGCTCGACCTTACTCTTATCTGACCATTGTTACGTAGGAGTAAACGGCGTCCGGCATTAGGCCTTGGGACGCTTGGTACCGTACTTGGAACGGCCCTGCTTACGATTTTGTACACCGGAGGTGTCCAAGGCGCCACGCACAGTGTGATAACGCACACCAGGCAAGTCCTTGACACGGCCGCCACGAATCAGGACCACGGAGTGTTCCTGCAGGTTGTGGCCTTCACCGCCGATATAGGATGTGACTTCGTACCCGTTGGTCAGGCGAACACGGCACACCTTACGTAGTGCGGAGTTCGGCTTCTTCGGGGTAGTGGTGTAGACGCGGGTACAAACCCCGCGACGCTGCGGACAGGCCTGCAGCGCCGGCACGTCGCTCTTGGCGACCGGGCGCTTGCGCGGCTTGCGCACGAGCTGGTTGATCGTTGCCATAGTCTGTAGCTGACTCCAATGGTTGCCTTGCTTCTGCGTCATGTAACGCATAGGGGCGCACCCGCCCCACTATTAAAGGCTGCGCATTCTAATGTCTGGTCGCAAGCGACGTCAAGGCCGACCCTCATCAAGGGCCGGCCAGGACACGTGAACGGCTCGCCTTACAACTCGTCGTCATCCGCATCGAGAGCGGTGAGCTGAGCGCCCAGTTCCGCTTCGACGTCGTATGCCGACGGATGGAGCGTGCGCTTGGCTTCTTCGCGCTTGCGACGACGCTCCGCGTGATGGGTCAGGCCGGTACCGGCCGGGATAAGACGTCCCACCACCACGTTTTCCTTCAGGCCACGCAGGTAATCACGCTTGCCAGTGACTGCCGCTTCAGTCAGTACGCGCGTCGTTTCCTGGAACGAGGCTGCGGATATGAATGACTCGGTCGCCAGAGACGCTTTGGTGATACCCAACAGGACACGCTCGTACTTGGCCGGGAACTTGTCTTGCTCGGCCAAGCGCGCGTTCTCCTCGAGTACACGCACCAGCTCGACCTGATCCCCAGGGATGAAGCTGGAATCGCCGGAATCGGTGATCTCCACCTTGCGCAGCATCTGACGCACGATAACCTCGATGTGCTTGTCGTTGATGCCTACGCCCTGGAGGCGATAGACCTCTTGAATCTCGGTGGTGATGTACTTGGCCAGCTCCGCTACACCCAGCAGACGCAGGATGTCGTGCGGGTTGCTCGGCCCATCCGAGATCACCTCGCCCTTCTCGACGCTCTCACCCTCGAACACCGCGATCTGGCGCCACTTGGGGATCAGCATCTCGAACGGATCGCCAGACTCCGGCGTAATCGTCAGGCGACGCTTGCCCTTGGTTTCCTTGCCGAAGCTGACCACCCCGCTGATTTCCGCCAGGATCGCCGGCTCCTTCGGTTTGCGCGCTTCGAACAGATCGGCAACGCGCGGCAGCCCCCCGGTTATATCCTTGTTGCTCGACGCCTCGACAGGAATACGCGCTATGACCTCACCGACCCCGATTTTGGCACCGTTCTCTGCCGAGACAATGGCGCGGCCAGGCAGCAGGTACTGTACCGGCGTATTGGAGCCCGGCAACGTAACGTGCTCTCCGGCTTCATCGGTCAGCATGATCATCGGACGCTTCTCGCGACCTGCCGCTGGCCGAGAGGCCGACTCGATCACTTCAATGGACGACAGGCCGGTCATCTCATCCACGCTGCGGTGGATGGTAATACCTTCGTCCATATCGATGAACTGCGCCTTGCCCTGCACTTCGGCGACGACCGGGTGAGTGTGCGGATCCCACTTGGCCACGGCCTGGCCTGCTTCGACATGGTCGCCGTCCTTGATAGACAGCTCGGCGCCGTAGGGCAGCTTGTAGTACTCGCGCTCACGACCGTGATCGTCGGCGACTGCCAGCGCACTGGAGCGAGACACTACCACCAACTTGCCGTCGGCACGCTCGACGTGCTTGATGTTGTGCAGGCGCACCCTGCCACCATGCTTGACCTGAACACTATCCACCGCCGACGCCCGCGAGGCCGCCCCACCGATGTGGAACGTACGCATGGTCAGCTGGGTACCCGGCTCACCGATCGACTGTGCAGCGATAACGCCCACGGCTTCACCTGTGTTGACCTGATGGCCACGCGCTAGATCACGCCCGTAACAAGCTGAGCACACCCCATGCGGCGTTTCACAGGCAATGGTGCTACGAACCACGATTTCATCGACACCCATGGTATCGAGCTGCTCGCACCACTCTTCGTCGAGCAGCGTGTCGCGCGGAATCAGCACTTCCCCGGTTGCCGGATCAGTGACATCCTGCGCCACCACGCGGCCCAGAACACGCTGAGCCAGGGAGACAATAATGTCGCCACCCTCGATGACCGGATGCAGCGTCAAGCCTTCCTCGGTGCCACAATCGGGCTGAGTGATGACCAGATCCTGTGCCACATCGACAAGACGACGCGTTAGGTAACCGGAGTTGGCGGTCTTGAGTGCCGTATCCGCGAGCCCCTTACGTGCGCCGTGAGTCGAGATGAAGTACTGCAGAACGTTAAGGCCTTCGCGGAAGTTAGCCACGATCGGCGTCTCGATGATCGAGCCATCCGGCTTGGCCATCAGGCCACGCATGCCCGCGAGCTGACGAATCTGGGCCGCACTACCACGTGCCCCGGAGTCCGCCATGATGAACACGCTGTTGAACGAGTCCTGCTCGACTTCTTCACCCTGGCGATTGACCACGGTCTCCCGGGAGATACCCGCCATCATCGCCTTGGCCACCTTGTCATTGGCCTTGGACCAGATGTCGATGACCTTGTTGTACTTCTCACCTGCTGTCACGAGGCCGGAGGAGAACTGATCCTCGATTTCCTTCACTTCATCCTCGGCCGCGTCGACGATCGCCTTCTTCTCGTCGGGAATAACGAAATCATTGACGCCGATGGAAGCGCCAGACCACGTTGCCAGCCGGAAGCCGGTATACATCAACTGGTCGGCAAAAATTACCGCATCTTTCAGACCGCTGCGGCGATAAACCTCGTTGATCAGGCGTGAAATCGCCTTTTTCTTCATAGGCTGGTCGACCAGCTCGAACGGCACACCCTTGGGCAGGATGCGGAACAGCATGGCTCGACCTACCGTGGTATCGAAAATGGACCGCTTCTCGACCAGCGCGCCATCCTCTTCCTCGGCCAGGTACTCGGTCAGACGAACCTTGACGCGAGCATGCAGCGACACACTCTGGGTACCGAAGGCGCGCTCGACCTCGTTGAGGTTGGCGAACACCATGCCTTCACCCTTGGCACCGATACGCTCACGGGTCATGTAGTACAGCCCCAGAACGACGTCCTGCGACGGTACGATAATCGGCTCGCCGTTGGCCGGTGACAGCACATTGTTAGTGGCCATCATCAGCGCACGCGCCTCAAGCTGAGCTTCCAGCGTCAAGGGCACGTGGACGGCCATCTGATCACCGTCGAAGTCAGCATTGTACGCAGCACACACCAGCGGATGCAGCTGTATCGCCTTGCCCTCGATGAGCATCGGCTCGAAGGCCTGAATGCCCAGACGGTGCAGTGTCGGCGCACGGTTGAGCAATACCGGGTGCTCACGAATGACATCGGCGAGAATGTCCCAGACTTCGGGCAGTTCACGCTCGACCATCTTCTTGGCAGCCTTGATCGTCGAGGCGTACCCCTGCGACTGCAGCTTCGAATAGATGAAGGGCTTGAACAGCTCAAGCGCCATCTTTTTGGGCAAGCCGCACTGGTGCAGGCGCAAGGTCGGGCCTACGGTAATGACCGAACGACCGGAATAGTCGACGCGCTTGCCTAGCAGGTTTTGACGGAAACGCCCCTGCTTACCCTTGATCATGTCGGCCAGCGACTTCAGCGGACGCTTGTTCGAGCCGGTGATAGCCCGACCGCGACGGCCATTATCGAGAAGCGCATCGACCGATTCCTGTAGCATACGCTTCTCGTTGCGCACGATAATATCGGGCGCGTTGAGATCGAGCAGCCGCTTGAGGCGGTTATTACGGTTGATCACGCGACGATACAGGTCGTTAAGATCCGAAGTCGCGAAGCGGCCGCCGTCGAGCGGAACCAACGGACGCAGATCCGGAGGCAGCACCGGCAGTACTTCCATGACCATCCACTCCGGAGCATTGCCGGAGTTGTAGAAGGCTTCCAACAGCTTCAACCGCTTGGAAAGCTTCTTGATCTTGGTCTCGGAGTTGGTCTGCGGAATCTCCTCGCGCAGACGCTCGATCTCCTCGCCCAGATCGATGTCCTTGAGCAGCGCCTGAATCGCCTCGGCACCCATGCGGGCATCGAAATCGTCGCCGAACTCTTCGAGAGCCTCGAAGTACTGCTCATCGTTGAGTAGCTGGCCACGCTCAAGCGTAGTCATGCCCGGGTCAATAACCACGAAACTTTCGAAATACAGCACACGCTCGATATCACGCAGCGTCATGTCCAGGAACATGCCAATGCGCGACGGCAGCGACTTCAAGAACCAGATGTGCGCCACTGGCGAGGCCAGTTCAATGTGGCCCATGCGCTCGCGGCGAACCGCAGCCTTGGTGACTTCGACGCCGCACTTTTCGCAGATGATGCCGCGGTGCTTCATGCGCTTGTACTTACCGCACAAGCACTCGTAATCCTTCACCGGACCGAAGATCTTGGCGCAGAACAGGCCATCACGCTCGGGCTTAAAGGTACGGTAGTTAATGGTTTCCGGCTTCTTGACCTCACCATAGGACCAGGAGCGGATCATGTCCGGCGACGCGAGCGTAATCTTGATCGCGTCGAACTCTTCGGACTGTGCCTGCGATTTGAGGACTTTCACCAAATCTTTCATGGGGTCGGCTCCGTTGCGGAGTTGTCATGAGCGGGACCCGAAACACCGGGTCCCGCGGACCGTCATTCTTCAGCGTCCGGCGTTTAGCCTTCCAGCTCGATATCAATGCCCAGCGAGCGGATTTCCTTCACCAGTACGTTGAAGGACTCCGGCATGCCTGCCTGCATGGAGTGATCGCCGTCGACGATGTTCTTGTACATGCGGGTACGCCCTTCCACGTCGTCGGACTTGACGGTGAGCATCTCCTGGAGCGTATAGGCGGCGCCATACGCCTCGAGCGCCCACACCTCCATCTCACCAAAGCGCTGTCCACCGAACTGCGCTTTACCGCCCAGCGGCTGCTGAGTGACCAGCGAGTAGGAACCGGTGGAACGTGCGTGCATCTTGTCGTCCACCAAGTGGTTGAGCTTGAGCATGTACATGTAACCTACGGTGACCGGACGGTCGAACTTCTCGCCAGTACGGCCGTCGTAGAGATCCATCTGGCCCGACTCGGGCAGATCAGCCAACGTGAGAAGGCCCTTGATCTCTTGCTCCTTGGCACCATCGAAGACCGGCGAAGCCATCGGTACACCACCGCGCAGGTTTTTGGCCAGGGCAATCACTTCCTCGTCACTCAACGAGTCAATGTCTTCCTGGCGGGTGCCCGCGGTGTTATAGACCTTACCGAGGAACTCGCGGATCTCGGCGACCTGCTGGTCACGGGCGTCGCGCAGCATGGCATCGATCTTCATGCCAAGACCACGGGCGGCCATACCCAGGTGGGTCTCGAGGATCTGGCCGACGTTCATGCGCGAAGGCACGCCCAACGGATTAAGGACAACATCGACCGGCTCACCTTGATCGTCGAACGGCATGTCCTCGATCGGCATGATCGCCGAAATGACACCCTTGTTACCGTGGCGCCCGGCCATCTTGTCACCCGGCTGAATGCGACGCTTGACCGCCAGATAGACCTTGACGATCTTGAGCACGCCCGGCGCCAGGTCGTCGCCCTGGGTGAGCTTACGCTTTTTGTCCTCGAAGCGTTCGTCCATTTCCTTGCGACGGTTCTCGAGTTGCTCGTCGGCCTGGGCCAGTAGTTCGTTGAGCGCCTCATCCTGCAGGCGCAGCTTGAACCACTGCTGACGCGGCAGCTCATCGAGATACTCATCGGTGAGCTCATCGTCCTTCTTGAGCTTAGGCCCGCCATTGACTGCCTGACCTGACAACTGACGCTTGAGACGCTCGAACGTGGCATCCTCAGCGATGCGGTAAGTCTCCTGCAGATCCTTGCGCACTTCGTCAAGCTGCATTTGCTCGATGGACAATGCACGCGAATCCTTCTCGACGCCGTCACGGGTAAATACCTGGACGTCGATAACAGTGCCCTTCATGCCAGTCGGGGCACGCAGCGAGGTGTCCTTCACGTCGGACGCCTTCTCGCCGAAGATCGCACGCAGCAGCTTCTCTTCCGGTGTCAGCTGGGTCTCGCCCTTGGGCGTGACCTTACCGACCAGAATATCACCGGGCCCCACTTCGGCACCGATGTAGACCACACCGGCCTCATCCAGCTTGGACAGCGCGGACTCGCCAACGTTGGGAATATCCGAGGTAATTTCCTCAGCCCCCAGCTTGGTGTCGCGCGACACACAGGTCAGTTCCTGGATGTGGATGGTGGTGAAGCGATCTTCCTGAACTACACGCTCCGAGACCAGGATCGAGTCCTCGAAGTTGTAACCGTTCCAGGGCATGAACGCGATGCGCATGTTCTGACCCAAGGCCAGGTCGCCCATGTCGACGGACGGGCCGTCGGCCAGGATGTCACCACGCGCGACGGCGTCGCCCGGGCGCACGATGGGCCGCTGGTTCATGCACGTGTTCTGGTTCGAGCGCACGTACTTGGTCAGGTTGTAGATATCGACACCAGCCTCACCGCCGATGATCTCGTCCTCGTTGATACGTACCACGATTCGCTTGGCATCGACCGAGTCGATCACCCCGCCACGGCGTGCCACGGCACAGACGCCAGAATCGCGTGCCACGAAGCGCTCCATGCCGGTACCCACCAGCGGCTTGTCAGCACGCAGGGTCGGTACGGCCTGACGCTGCATGTTCGAACCCATCAAGGCACGGTTGGCGTCATCGTGTTCGAGGAAAGGAATCAGCGCTGCAGCCACGGATACCACCTGGCGCGGAGACACATCCATCAAGGTCACCTTGTCAGGCGCCATGAACGTGGTTTCCCCACGATGTCGGACCTGCACCAGATCATCAACCAGCTTGCCAGAGTCGTCGACAGTCGCCGAGGCCTGAGCGATGACGAAGTCGCCTTCCTCGATTGCCGACAAGTGCACCACCTCGTCGGTAACTTGACGATCCACGACCTTACGGTACGGAGTCTCGAGGAAGCCGTAGCTGTTGGTGTGGCTGTAGGTTGCCAGCGAGTTGATCAAGCCGATGTTCGGGCCTTCCGGCGTCTCGATCGGGCACAGACGGCCATAGTGAGTGGCGTGAACGTCACGCACCTCGAAGCCGGCGCGCTCGCGGGTCAGGCCACCCGGGCCGAGTGCCGAGACGCGACGCTTGTGGGTCACCTCGGAGAGCGGGTTGTTCTGGTCCATGAACTGGGACAACTGGCTGGAACCGAAGAACTCCTTGACCGCTGCCGCCACTGGCTTGGCATTGATCAGATCCTGCGGCATCAAGCCTTCGCTTTCCGCCATGGACAAGCGTTCCTTGACCGCGCGCTCGACACGCACCAGCCCAACGCGGAACTGGTTTTCGGCCATCTCGCCGACACAGCGAATGCGACGGTTGCCCAGGTGATCGATATCATCAACGTCACCGAAACCGTTACGAATGGCGATAAGCTCCTTGAGCACGTCAAGGATATCGGCATTGTCGAGGACGCCCGGTCCGGTATCTGAATCGCGGCGCAGACGACGGTTGAACTTCATGCGACCGACACCGGAGAGGTCGTAGCGGTCCTCGGTGAAGAACAGATTGTGGAACAGCGTCTCGGCCGCTTCCTTGGTAGGCGGCTCGCCGGGACGCATCATGCGATAGATCTCGACCAACGCCTCGAGCTGAGAGCGTGTAGTGTCCAGCTTCAGGGTGTCGGAGATAAACGAGCCGCAATCGAGATCGTTGGTGTACAACGTCTCAAGCGTTTTGATACCCGCCTGCCCCAGTTTCTCGAGCAGGTCTGGCGTGATCTCGCTATTGCATTCGCAGATCAGCTCGCCGGTATTGGGATCGACCTGATCCTTGGCCAGCGTCTTGCCGAAAAGGTATTCCATCGGCACCTCGAGACGCTCAAGGCCCGACTTTTCCATCTGCCGGATATGCTTCTGCGTGATCCGTCGACCCTCTTCGACGATAACGCTGCCGTCGACATCCTTGATATCGAAGGTGGCGGTTTCACCGCGCAGGCGCGACGGAACCAGGTCCACAGAGAAGCCGGACTTCTCGATGTGGAACGTGCTGGTATCGAAGAAGGTATCGAGAACCTCCTCGGCGCTCATACCCAGCGCACGCAACAGTACCGTGGCCGGCAGCTTGCGGCGACGATCGATGCGCACAAAGACGTTATCCTTCGGGTCGAACTCGAAATCCAACCAGGAACCACGGTAAGGAATGACCCGAGCGGAATACAGCAGTTTGCCCGAAGAGTGACTCTTGCCCTTATCATGGTCAAAGAACACGCCCGGCGAGCGATGCAGCTGGGAAACGATGACACGCTCTGTGCCGTTGACAACGAAGGTGCCGTTCTCGGTCATCAGGGGGATTTCCCCCATGTAGACTTCCTGCTCCTTGATGTCCTTGATGGCCTTGTTCGAGGATTCCTTGTCGTAGATGATCAGGCGAACCTTGACCCGCAGCGGTGCCGAATAGGTGACGCCACGCAGCTGACACTCCTTGACGTCGAACGCCGGGGTGCCGAAACGGTAGCTGACATACTCGAGCGCGGCATTACCGGAGAAGCTCTCGATCGGGAATACGGACTTGAAGGCGGCGTGCAGGCCGACATCCAGACGCGATTTCGGCGCCCGGTCCTGCTGGAGGAAATCGTAGTAGGAGTCAAGCTGGATGGCCAGCAGGTAAGGCACATCCATTACTTGGGGCAGTTTGCCGAAATCCTTGCGGATGCGTTTTTTCTCAGTGTATGAGTAAGCCATCTGTATTCCCCAGCTTGTTCACCATGGGTGACCGATGCGTGGTCGGCGCCACCCGACGAGGCATCCTCGTCAGGCGCTGACGGCAAGCCCCGGTAGAGGCTCGCCGTCGGAATTCGTCTAGCGTCTTATCCAAGCGATGACTTTCACGATAGAACGCTAGTGACAACAGAAAAAGGCCGGCAGCGGGCATCCCGCCACCAGCCGTGGAAGCTTACGCAGCGCGTGAAGCCATGGGGCACAAGGGTTACTTGAGCTCCACAGAAGCGCCGGCTTCTTCCAATTTCTTCTTGGCTTCTTCAGCGTCGTCCTTGGACATGGCTTCCTTGATGGTCGCCGGAGCGCCGTCTACGGCTCCCTTGGCTTCCTTCAGGCCGAGACCGGTGATCTCACGGACAACCTTGATGACGTTAACTTTCTTGTCACCAGCGGCGGTCAGAACCAGGTCGAACTCGGTCTGCTCTTCAGCAGCGGCAGCATCGCCACCGGCACCCGGGCCAGCCACGACAGCGGCAGCAGCAGAAACGCCGAACTTCTCTTCCATCGCTTCGATCAGCTCAACGACTTCCATCACGGACATGTCGGCGACGGCGTTGATGATGTCTTCTTTGGTCAGTGCCATGATTGCTTTCCTAAACTTTGCGGAGCGCGCCCTGGAGTGTTTGCGCTCTATAACTGGGTTGACGGTTCAGGCGACGAGCTGGAAAGAGTCGCTTATGCGGCTTCTTCCTGCTTCTGGTCGCGCAGAGCGGCGAGGGTACGTACCAGCTTGCCGGCAGAAGCTTCCTTCATGACGGACATCAGCTTGGCGATCGCCTCGTCGTACGTCGGCAGTGTTGCCAGACGATCAAGATCAGAAGCCGGAATCAACTCGCCTTCGTAGGCCAGCGCCTTGACTTCGAAGTCCTTTTGCCCCTTGGCGAACTCCTTGAACAGGCGAGCGGCAGCGCCCGGATGCTCATAGGAAAAGGCCAGCAGAGTCGGACCAGCGAAAGTCTCGTCCAGAATCTCCCAAGGAGTTCCGGACAGAGCGCGACGTGCCAGGGTGTTGCGGACAACACGGATCTGGACGCCATTCTCACGAGCCTGCTTGCGCAAATCGGTCATTGCACTGACAGACACACCGCGAGAATCGGCAACAACGACGGAGAGAGCAGCCTGAGCGGCTTCACTGACCTCAGCAACTATCGCTTTCTTGCCTTCGAGACCTAGTGGCACAGTGTTCACTCCTTCGTGCCGGAACATCCGAGAATGTCCCGGTGGTTACCATCTCTCCATTACCGTTCGGCAAGGGAGGCTTAGGTTGATGGTGCTCACCAGCGTACTGGCGGGGTACACCATCTGCGCAGGCGGTTCATCGCAATATGAAATGCCGAACCATTAAGCCGCCTTCAGACGACGCCTGCGGTCTTTGACGATGCCCCGCCCGCTTGGCACGGGGACCGCAAAGTTACTGCCTGTTTCCCGCCGATCACACGAATGCGCTGTGGTCGACGGTGATACCCGGGCCCATGGTTGTGGACAGGGTCATCTTCTTGAAATACACACCCTTGGATGTGCTGGGCTTGAGGCGCTTAAGGTCGTTGACCAGCGCCTCGAGGTTGCCGCGAATCGCGTCAGACGAGAAGTCGACCTTACCCAGCGTGGTGTGGATGATGCCGTTCTTGTCGGTACGGAAACGCACCTGGCCCGCCTTGGCATTCTTGACCGCGGTAGCGACGTCGGGCGTTACTGTACCCACTTTCGGGTTGGGCATCAGGCCGCGCGGACCAAGAATCTGGCCCAGCTGACCGACAACACGCATGGCATCAGGCGAGGCAATTACGACATCGAAGTCCAGATTGCCCTTCTTCACCTGCTCAGCCAGATCATCCATGCCGATGATATCGGCACCGGCTTCCTTGGCCGCATCGGCATTGGCACCTTGGGTAAAGACGGCAACACGTACATCTTTACCGGTACCGTTGGGCATAACGGTTGCGCCACGCACTACCTGGTCGGATTTACGCGGATCGACGCCCAGGTTAATGGCGACGTCAAGGGATTCCTTGAACTTGACCTTGGACAGCTCACCGAGCAGTGAGACCGCTTCCTCGATACTATAAACCTTGGAGGAATCGACCTTCTCGCGGATCATCTGTGCGCGCTTGGACAGTTTAGCCATGATCAGAGACCCTCCACATTGAGGCCCATACTACGGGCGCTACCGGCAATGGTACGCACGGCGGCGTCGAGATCGGCAGCCGTCAGGTCCGGCTCTTTGGTCTTGGCGATCTCTTCCAATTGCTCACGGGTCACAGTCCCGACCTTGTTCTTGTTCGGCTCACCAGAACCGGACTTGATACCAGCTGCCTTCTTCAGCAGGACGGCGGCGGGCGGCGTCTTGGTGATGAAGGTGAAGCTACGATCGGAATAGACGGTAATGACCACGGGGGTCGGCAGGCCCGGCTCGATATCCTGAGTCTCGGCATTGAACGCCTTACAGAACTCCATGATATTGACGCCGTGCTGACCCAAAGCGGGCCCCACGGGGGGACTCGGGTTGGCCTTGCCAGCTGCAACTTGCAGCTTGATATAGGCCTGAACTTTCTTAGCCATAATGCACTCCAGTTGGGTAATAGCGCCTTGCGGCTCCCCGGATTAACGGGCCCTTTCACAGGCTCGGTGAATAGCTCGCCAGCCTGTCCCCAGGCTAGCGAATCAATCTTTCTCGACTTGCGCGAACTCGAGCTCGACCGGCGTAGCGCGACCGAAAATCAGCACGCTTACCTGCAGACGGCTCTTTTCGTAGTTGACTTCTTCGACGACGCCATTGAAATCGGCAAACGGCCCATCGGTAACGCGCACCACCTCGCCCGGCTCGAACAAGGTCTTCGGACGTGGCTTCTCTGCCCCCGACTCGACTCGGCGAAGGATGGCATCAGCCTCCTTCTTGGTAATCGGTGCCGGCTTTTCCGGCGTCCCGCCAATGAAACCCATAACCCGAGGCGTTTCATTGACCAGGTGCCAGGTCTGATCATTCATTTCCATTTCGACCAGCACGTAGCCAGGGTAAAACTTGCGCTCGCTCTTACGGCGTTTGCCGTCACGCATTTCGACGACTTCTTCGGTCGGCACCAGGATCTCACCAAACTGATCCTCCATGCCATAAAGCTTCACGCGCTCGATCAACGAGCGCATGACATGCTTCTCGAAGCCGGAATAGGCGTGAACGACGTACCAACGCTTGGACATGGATTCTCCTAACCTATGATGCCGGACATCGCCCAGCCCAGAACGGTGTCGATCAGCCACAGCATCAAACCGACCAGCAACACTGCCACCAGCACGATCGCCGTTGTCTGGATGGTTTCCTGACGAGTCGGCCAGACGACACGCTGGATCTCCTTGCGTGCACTTCGGGAAAGCTCGATGAGGCTTCGCCCTTTGGCAGTCGTAAGCGCTACCGCTGCGGCTGCGGCACTCAAGGCCACCACGCCCAGGACGCGATAAAGCAGAGCCTGATCGGCAAAATAACCATTACCGACCACAGCCAACGCAACAAGAATGACGACAACCGCCCACTTGATCCCGTCGTGGCGCGATTCCTGCACCTCGGCGTTATGTTTCATGACGTGGGACTCCTCAAGGCGCGGCAATCGAAAAGACGGAATTATATGAGAAAAAGCCAGTCTGGGGAAGACTGGCAGGCCAGGAGGGAATCGAACCCCCAACCTGCGGTTTTGGAGACCGCTGCTCTGCCAATTGAGCTACTGGCCTGGAACACTTTGCTACCACCTCTTGCAGGCGGCCATGCAACAGCGGGCAAGATAATAACGGATTGAATCCGCTCTTACAACCCCTTGCTCACTCACCACTGCAGAAAGAAAAGGCGAGCCTCGGCTCGCCTTCAAACTGGAGCTCATGGACGGATTTGAACCGTCGACCTCACCCTTACCAAGGGTGTGCTCTACCCCTGAGCTACATGAGCTTACAACCTGGAGCGGGCAGCGGGGATCGAACCCGCATCATCAGCTTGGAAGGCTGAGGTTCTACCATTGAACTATGCCCGCCTGCCCTACTCTTTCTATCGACGTATAGCACGGCGACACTGAAACTGGTGGAGGGGGAAGGATTCGAACCTTCGAAGCTTTCGCGGCAGATTTACAGTCTGCTCCCTTTGGCCACTCGGGAACCCCTCCAACGTGGCGGCAAATCATACCATCCTGAGACAATCTGTCAAGTGCTTGTTTCTTCAGCGCTTGCAGTGCCGGCCCAAGGCCTCAAGACGCGGCGCATTGTGTCAAAGCAGCGTCGAGAATGCAAGCCCTGCACGAATTCTTTCCAGAGGCGCCGGCAAAGGGACATGCGGAGCCCCCGCCATCTTGCCTGCACGCTCCGCAGCGGTCAGCGGGTAACACGCCTCAAGCCCGGCATAGACCATATCGGGCCAGATGGCATGGGGCACCCGAATTCCTCTCGATACAACCCTTGCATCTCCACCCGTAAGAAGCAAAGGCAGAGCGACTCCCTCCCGATCGCAAACCTCGGCATAGATGCGATTGACCGCACTCACTGCCGCCATGTAAATGCCATGATTCACGGCTTCTACAGTATTCTTGCCAGGAGCCAGCAGTTCGTCAGCCTCACTATCGGGGTCAATCGCCACATTGCGCGTACCCAACTTCAGGCTTTCTTTCATCAAGCGCAAACCAGGGATGATATAGCCTCCAAGGTGGCGGCCTCCAGGCAGCACGAAATCAATCGTAATGGCACTGCCACAATCGACACTGCAGCAGCCTCCCGTCAGCTGGTAACCGGCCAGCGCCCCCATCCACCGATCAACTCCGAGACGCCCGGGTTCCTCGTAGCCACTTGTCACTCCCAGTGCCTCTCGGCCCGAGCGGGCGACATGCACCACTCCCACACGGCGCTGGAGCAGCGCTACGGTATCCTCCAGCACAGCGCGTCTCGCCACACTGGAAATTCGCACGGCACTCACCACATCCAGATCGGGGATATCGGCTCCTGGGCGCCACTCCTCTCGCGTCCATACGGCGCCTCGCGAACGGATCTCGCTGCTGATAACGTCTTTGAGTCGCCACTTGGATAGCGTATTGCCAATATCGAGATCAAGGATCATGGACGCACACGCACGCTGATTTCTCCTCCGACGAGACGTAGCACTTCATCATCGCGCCTTACGATCAGGTTGCCCGCCACGTCAACACCATCGGCAACCGCCACATAGCGACGTGCACCCTGAATGATATCCACGTCTTGCCCTGCATAGGCATTCCGTTCGTTCCAGGCTTCTCGCCATGGCCCAAAGCCAGAATTCTCGAATCCAGAAAGCAGATCGAGCAACTCTTCAATCAGTTCGGTCGCCAGGCTATTGCGAGACACGCCGGGGGCTTGGTCCAAGACGGCAGCGACAGGCTGATCGATGCCAGCGCGCAATGACTCGGGCAACGCAACGTTAAGCCCTATGCCTACCACCACTTCACAGGGCCCCTCAGCATCGCCGCTGAGCTCCAGTAGAATTCCGGCCAGTTTGCTATAGCTTTGCCCGGTCTCAAGCAATACATCGTTCGGCCACTTCAGCGCTACGTTTACGCCATGCCTCTCCAGCACCCGGGCGATCACCACCCCGACCGCTAGGCTCAGGCCTTCGAGAACAGAGGCACCTCCCTGAAACCGCCAACCAATCGATAGGAGCAGGCTGCGCCCCCAAGGGCTCACCCATTGTCGCCCTCGCCTTCCTTTGCCTGCCGTTTGGCTCTCAGCCAGGCACACTTCGGCATGACCTGCCCCGTGTAGAAACCGATCCCGCAGAAATCCGTTGGTCGATGGCAGCGTCTCTTCGATAAAAAGCCTTGCAAGATGGCGACGAGATTCGCGTGACAGCGAAGCAACGATGGCCGGACCGTCCAGCAGCTCTATGGGCGAAGCCAGCCGATACCCTCGCCCTTTTACCGCCTCGAGCGGAATATCCATAGCTTCGAGCTTTTTCAGCTGTTTCCATACCGCCGTCCGGGTCACGCCAAGGCGTTCCCCCAACTGTTCCCCGGAATGGTAACCGCCATCACTAAGCAGACGGATCAACTCACCAATCGTCATGTCTTCCGTCCCGTCGAAAAACCGCCATTCTAGCGGAAGCGCCTACCTGACGGGAACGATAGCGACCAAAGTGGAGTTAATAGAGATGGCTATCACCAGGTTTCCTTAGCGTTGCCCTACAGACCAAAAACCCCAGTCGGTTCAGCTGGGGTCGTCGGGAAGGCGCCAGTCGATGTTCGGGCCGGCCATCCGGAGCCGGCGCTCTAAAGCCCAGCCTTGCGCTGGGCTTTTCGTGATTTTCCCTGCCCCAACGAAAAAACCCCAGCCGATTGGCTGGGGTTTTCGAAAAGATGCCTGACGATGACCTACTCTCGCATGGGGAGGCCCCACACTACCATCGGCGCTGAGCGGTTTCACTGCTGAGTTCGGCATGGGGTCAGGTGGGACCCGCTCGCTATGGTCGTCAGGCGTAACTGTGGCATGCTGCGCGTGGCGCAGCACCCGGAAACGGTGCACTTTACAACGTGATCAAGCTGACTGGCGATACGACTCGCGTATCCGTATGTCGTGGCGACCACTACCCGGGCCTCTCAAGGCC
>NZ_KB900008.1 GCF_000378505.1 Modicisalibacter luteus DSM 23508
AAGGAGGCAGATATGACCCGAGGCGTCGGAGGGCATTCACCTGCAAACGTGACTCATCATCTAAAAGGCACCAACTTTCCTGCATCGCGGGCGGACCTTGAAAAACAGGCCAAGGATAACGGCGCAGAAGAAGACGTTCTCGAAGTGATTCGAAACATGCCAGACGAGCAATACGAGGATATGGCAGGCGTTATGAAAGGGATAGGAGAAGCTGAGTAATTATTATCAGTGCTACTGGAGAAGCAACAGGGGCAGATAAAAATATCTGCCCCTGTTGCCAGCTCGCTGCTACGTTAACAGCTCTTATTGATAGCCGAACGATTAGGAATTACGGCCACCGCTGTTGCTGTTTTGCCCACCTTTCTTACCAGCTTCCGAGGCTTTTTCCGGATCGTTAGCGAAATTTCCCCCGCTATGCTTGCCGCCCTTCTGGCCTGCTTCAGAGGCCTTCTCGGGATCATTAGCGAAGTTCCCCCCGCTATGCTGACCGCCCTTCTGCCCAGCTTCAGAAGCTCTCTCAGGGTCATTTGCGAAGTTACCGCCACTATTCTGGCCGCCCTTGCTACCGATCTCTTCAAAGTGCTCGCGGTCATGGCTCTCAGCGTTCGCCTTGCCACCTTTCTGACCCGCCTCGTTCACGGACATCCCTTCATCTTTGCGTTTATCAGCCATGATAAACCTCCTGTTATTAAATCATGGTAACTCCGTTTATGCTGGATGCTTTAAGTAGACTATACGTAAGCAACCAACACTAGCGCTACGCGCCAGATAATTTCAAGATAGCTTGAATTAAGGATTATGCAAACACAGCATCTGCTGCGCTTTGTTTCGCTTAGCTCACACCGAGAATGTAAACAAACTGCAGCACAAAACATTTCAAATATTTCACTATATGTTTAACTAATAAAGAATGGTACTAGCAACACCATTGCCCGTGACAGGATGCATTCGAGTGCGCCATCGTCTCGCCACTGTCGAAAGCGCTGTAGGTCCCCTTCTAAGCGTTTAAGGACCGAAGCGATTGGGCAAAGCCCGCCATTTAGTGCCCGAGCAGAGGATCCGGAAGAAGCCGTTGAGCAGCTACCGATGTTTCTAATGGCCGCATCTATACCTACCATTTTGCGACCAAACTGCGACCGATGAGCATCACGCGGCATATCAACGGTGCCAGGTGGTATTCTGCACGCATGAAACCATCGCCCGAATTCATCGACACCGACGCCGGCCTAGTACTCATATGCCGAGCATGTAGTAAGAGAGACGTGTGGCAGCGAGACAGCACGCAGAGCACCGAGCATTTCTCGGTAGCCGTGTTCGATAATGCGCTGCTGGTGATTAGGTGCAGAGGGTGTAAGCAGGTAGGGATGTTCGATTTAAAGGAGGGGGAGTAGATGCGCTTTGTCCTCCCCTGCTCCGAAAGGTCGCTTACGCTAGCTGCCTGCTTACTGGTCTAGTTAACCAACCCCAATAGCTTTGAATGCCATCCACGACCCTTGCGCAAATAGATAGTACGCGCCAAAAACAAAGCCTATGGCAGCGATATGCCCCGCGCGGCCAACTCCTTGGCTAAAGCGGCCGAACTCATTCGCATAGCCTGCCTGGGCAAAGTAGGTGGCCCCAGCGGCCATTGCTGCAGAGAGCACGCCGAAGACATAGCTCAGAAGCGCAGCGGATAAAGCGATAAGTGTTGGCTGAGTGTCGGTATTTCCCCATATTTTGCCTATGAATGCGAGTAGTGCTACGGCAGCACCACCGTTTATAAGCAGCGCGCCTTTTAATGCCGATTGGCCGACGGTAATGATCGCCCTCAGCATTTCTAAGTCCATCTCATGCCTTTGCTGGCTCGAGGATACCCAGGAAGAGAGATTGGCCTTGTACTCTTCCAGAGCCGCTTCTCCAAGGGCTATGCCCTCTGGAGAACTGGCTACTGTCTCTTGTAACATATCGGCATAGGCTTCCAGATCTGCTATAGCTACGTGCTCAACACCCTTCCCTTTGGTGATAGCGATAGCGCTTTTCAATACTTGAGTGACTTCAGTGGATTTCATTGAGAAAGCTTGTAATTAGAGAACGACAGGGCCCATTCTCCACAAAAGGCCTTGTTTGCGCTATGCAAGCTATGGTCGCTGGCTTATTGCTAGCAATGTCCCTGTGCGCTGTAGCCCAAAATGAATACGGCAGCGCCACGGTGAGCGATGTTCTCGCTGTGTACGATAGCGACGCCTTTACGGCTAACGTCGATGAGTGGCCGCCCGTCATAGGCGAGCGTATCAAGTAATGGCATCCAGGCGCCGGAGCGTCGTTCACGCTGCGATACGGAAGCCGAGAAAGGCGGGAGAAGGAAATGGCATCGCAGGCCCGCATCTTCGCCGTAGAGCAGCTACGCAAGATAGAACGTGGCTCATTCTTCCGGCTGATTGCTGAGGTCTATGTGCTCGAGCTGAGCCTGGGCGATGAGATGATCAATGCCGGCCGGGCTATCTCGTATGAAGAAGGGCTGGGCGGGGAAGCCTGGTGCGGCAGTTAGAAGGGGCCCCGCCATCCTGGCAGGGGGCAGTGAAACGATGCGAGACATCGTCGATACTTTCTGTAGGCGATGTCTTACGCTGGCGCAATCATGCGGCATATAGCCTCGATATGCATCAGTACACCTTCTTCGTGTATATTAATTTTAATTAGGAAATGTTAATTTCATCCCGCTGTATTAGCAAGCTAATCATAAATAGCAAGGGATGTCTCATGAACGCAAAGTATCTAGTTGCTGCTGCCGCCGTATTTGTCTCATCTTCCGCACTGGCCGACGTTCAAGCGGGCAGTTCTTATGCTGGCGGTCAGTACGCATGGGCCACCTACGATGAAAGTGGCACGTCAATCGACGTAGAACCCGCTGCTATCGTTGCTCGCTTCGGCCACTTCGTAGTGGACAACTTCGCCCTTGAAGGTCGCGTCGGCACCGGGATCGCCGATGATACCGTTAGTGTGTCAGGTATCGACGTGGAAGGTGAGATTGACCACCTGATCGGCGCATATGGCGTTGGCTACCTGCCGCTGGGAGACTCACCGGTATCACTGTACGGCCTCGTCGGCTTCACCCAGGGGGAGGCTACTCTTTCTGCCCCGGGATATGGGGTTGAGGCAAGCGAAAGTGACTCCGGTTTTTCTTACGGCGTAGGTATTGAAGGGCATTTCACTCGCCAGATTTCAGCTAACCTTGAGTATGTGTCTTACTTGGACAAGTCAGACTACGAAGTAACCGCTGTTAGCTTGGGCATGAACTACCACTTCTAAGCCAAGGTGGAAGTAAGGGGCCGGCAATTGCCGGCCTTGCTATGCCTCGATAGTTGATGTCCGCTGGAGAGGCCTACCAGACAGTAGATTCATCAGGTAGTAGCAAGCTACATTAAGGCCAATCGGGTTGACTGGGAGTATAGCGCAACGAGCATAATATATAACGCTCGTTCTGAAGCATTCTCATGTTTAAATTAGCCTAGCAGCTTCAAGCAGCACGAACACATCCGTGTCTACCCGCTACGAAGTCACTCAATGGCGCAAGCGTCTTGAGCGCAAGGGCTGGAAGAATGCTAAGCGCTTCCCCGCGACCCATAGCGACTGGATCGAGTATCACGCAGTCTGGCAGGGCCAGATCTGGTCGGGGCGCTGCCGCCTGAGCGACTGCGATATGCTCGACTGGTGGCAGCTAGGGACGCATGTCTACCTGATCAAGTGGCTATTCGAGGTTGAGGAAGCGGTGTGGCGGAGGACGCAGAATCAGGTGGCGGGGCAGGTGGTGCGGCGTCTCCAACGGCCCTCCCGAAAGCTTGGCGCGGCGGAGGGTGATACTTACGAACAGGGCGGCCCTAACTGCCGCGCAGAATAGCTGGCCGCTAGCTCAATGGATTAACCAGCGGACATGATCGTAATTTCTAGCGCGTCCTCGGGCAAGTCTTCGACCGGGACTTGCGACACGCTGCCGTCATGCGCTACCAAAAACGCCACATAATACAGATCGTGATGCGCCGCGTAGTTATCGCCATGACTGCCATAGTTGCGCGCTTCAATGCTGTTAATTGTTGTGCCGTAGAATCCTACCCTTATATAAATGCCGCGATTCTCTGAGTGGTATTGAAATGTGAAATCGGCATCCGCCACTTGGATAAGTATGATTTCTTCCTTGTGACCAAGAGCATCTGAAGTTTCAGGCCAAACACGGGGCCGTGACGGATTAAGTGAGGTTCGCCGGGCGTCGTTGACTAAATCGAAAACGACACCATTCACCGTCAGCGTGTTCTCTATTGTCCAGCTTTCGATGGTGGAAATAGCATATGTCCGCTCGCCCTCTTCAACCAAACGCCAACTGACCGACGCGTTACTTTCATAATGCAATACTACGCTGATTTCTTTGGCTTCACCGTTTAGCGTGTACGGTGCACGGAAAGACACATCGTAGAACGAGCGCCCACCGTACCGGCTACCTGTCAAGGTGTCGCCATCCGTGCCATAGGTCAGCGAATACGTATCGGTGCGGCTAGTCCCTTCGCTTTCATTGGGGTAATCCACTTCTTGGGAAAGGGTGTAAGGCCAGGGGCCATGTACGGTTGAGCGGTAATAATGCATTCCGTCATGTACCCCAAAGTATTTATACTGATAAGGATTGGGGTAATGATCCGAATCCTCGTAATCGTGCCTAATGCCATCAAAAGGTGAACAGTAGTCGCTGGCGGTAGCCACGCTATCAATCGCGTTATTTATATCTGGATTAGGCCAACCAATCGAGCCACCACCAGACAACAGCAAGCACGGACGCGGGTTGCTTTCGAAACCAATGATGCGTGGCGCTGTCGCGTCTTGGTCGAACGTCACTAATACCCGGTCGCCCACTTCAAATACCGCCACATGGCAATACATATACTGGCACGGCACGGAACTATAGTGGCGCTGAGCATTCACGTTTAATGCTTGGGCGCTACTTGTCGCTGCGTCCAGCTCAATGCTGCAAGTGTTCAGTTCGTAGTTAATCGCGGTGATCGTGGCCAGGCGATAGGTGGGGCGCCACTTTTGCCAGCCAGGCAACATGGCCAGGTTATAAAACACGCTGGCCGAGGTGCCGGCCAGGGCGGGCTGCAAGGCACCATCGCGGGCACCGTTCCACGCTGCCCCGCCGTCAAAGCCGGGCCGAATCATGACGGCCTTTGCCTCACCGGGCACCTCGGCGGTGGCCACCTCGCCGGCCAGGTCGTCGGTGAAGTCGGCGCACCAGGCATCGACCTCGCGTTGCGCCGGCAGCACATCGATGCGCGCTATCAGGGCTTGCGCCGCCAGGCGTTGCGCCTTGAGCTGGCCAATGGCCAAGCGTATGGCGTCGCGCTGGCTGGTAGCGGCCAGCAATGCCTCGCTGGTTGCCGCCAGGCCCACCGTAGACGTGCCATCCTCGGCAATCTCTTGCTGATAACGCGCAATAGCCCGGTCCTGGTCATTGGCGGCCTGGTCAACGCCGAGCTGCGCGGCTTGGGCCTGGTCTTCCATGCTGGCCAGGTCTACCTCGATCTGCGCTAGGCGGTCCTGCGCCCTGGCCCGCGCCGTCATGGCGCGGGTGCGATCTTCCAGCAGCTCGACGGTGTAGCGCCCCTCCCCCA
Organism: Modicisalibacter luteus DSM 23508; assembly: GCF_000378505.1. Classification (GTDB taxonomy): domain Bacteria; phylum Pseudomonadota; class Gammaproteobacteria; order Pseudomonadales; family Halomonadaceae; genus Modicisalibacter; species Modicisalibacter luteus. Next base: position 5,634 of record NZ_KB900008.1, read on the forward strand.
GCGACGCCACGATGCGGCCCTTACCCATCTTCCAGCACCTCCATGAATTCGGTCTGGCCATTGATGAAATACTGGATGGTGGCCACAGGGAACACTGTGCCGTCGCTGTCGATGGCGGTATGCCCAGGCCGCAAGAACAGGTCGACGCCGGCCCGTACCCGCCTCACGCCGTCCTGCAAGCTGCGGTAGCGCACCGCCCTCAAGGTGCGCTCCAGGGTGGTGACCACCGTAAACGCGCCATACCCCGAGATGGTTAGGCTGTCACTGGTGGGGCCATGGTCACCGCGTGCATTGTCGAAGGGCGCGGCGGCGATTATTTCCAGGGGGGATAGTGAGCCGTCCTTGTAGCGGTAGCCCTTGCGTAGCTGCATGACCTGGCCGCGCAAGCCTTCCAGGGTGGCCGCCCAGGCGTTGCCGCTGGGGATGACGGCTTGCAGGTACGACTGCCCGGTGGTGCGCATGGTGGCCTGCACGCTACTGATCGGAATGCGCGTCTCGCCCACGTCCAGCACATAGATGGTTTGGCGCTCGATGGGGGCGTATCGCTCCCAATCGCTGCCCAGGTCGGGGCCGCTATCGGCCCCGCCGTTGAGTACCGCCGTGTTGAGCGGCTGACTATTGAGCATGTCACAGCTCCATCACATACCCGTGGAAGACCAGCTTCACCTCGGCGCCCAGCCCTACTGTCTCGGCGGGCGTGGCGTAAAGGCCAGCTACCCCCTTGCCTGGCTCCAGGGCGATGCGTGAGCGCGCACCCCGGCGAAAGCTACCCGGCCCTACCGTATGGGCTGCAGCCAGCGTGTCGGGGGCGGCGGAGCTTGTGCCGATATTCAGGGTTGGCCAGGGCAGATCAGGGGAATCCACGAGCATGACTTTTTCAGGGTCGTACTGGCCGCCTGCCGCCACCATTGTCCCATTGGGTGCAATGCTGCCGGAGGTAAAGTTGCCCGATATGCGACTGCCGGACAGCTCCACCCAACTGGTCGCGTCGAGCATGAGCGCACCATTGTAGGATTGCACTGCGAACAGAGTGGCCCCGTCTGCCGTGAACTCCAGATCGACAACGTTAGCGCCCACGGTGGATTCCTCGTACACCTTGGCCCAGGTAACCACCTCATAGGCACGCAAGTAAGGGTTGCTGGTCACGCCTACCGCCAGGAATTGACCATCAGGACTGTAGGCCAGCGAAGGGACGCGCGCCTCCTGTGACGGCACCCCCGTAACCTTCGTCCAATCGGCAACGTTGTATAGCGTGAGGCGTGGCGAACTGGAATGCCCCACCGCCAACTGCTTACCGTCCGGGCTAAAGGTGATCGCGGTCACATAATCGCCGCTGGCGAGCGTGGGCGTGCCGGCCACTAGCGTCCACCCGCTTGTTTCGTACAGGGTGATGGCAGGGTCATAGATACCCACCGCCAACATCGTGCCATCAGGGCTGAATGCCAGGGCGTTGGCCTGCGAGCCAGCCATCAGCGTGATGTCCACCACCTGCGTCCAGTCGGCGGTATTGAACACGTACAGGTGGCTAGCGGTGGTGGTGACGGCCAGTAGGCTGCCATCGGCACTAAAGGCTATGGCTTCGACAAATCCATCCGTCGCCAGGTCGGCAACCTGGCTCCAATCCGCCGTCGATTGCACCATGACATACTTGGTTGTCGTGCCGGCATCATGGGTCATCGCCAACAGGCTGCCGTCAGGACTGAACTGCACCGCGATTGAGTTGCTAGTGTTCACGGCGCTGCGTCCGCTGGGCGAGGCAGTGAAGACGGCATTCACCACCCCCACTACATCGACGGCCTCGGGGAAAAACAGCGTGCCGGCGGGAAAGTCCAGGGACGTAGTGGCCCCACTCATGCCCAGGTTGAGCGCGTCGCTGGCCACGACTTGCTGAGACGCCGCGCGGCGAGTGGCGTTTGCCGCGCCGTTGGAGGCGGGGTCTGTCACGGTGTCGGGCAGGTAGTCAATGGCATTGACCCGCTTGCCGCCTGGCACGGTCACGGTCACGTCACGGCCAATGGCCACCGCATAAGGGGCGTCGGCCATGGCGCCCTCGCCCACGGCCAGCGCATATGGTGCGTAGCTGTCTACCGTGGCGTTGCCTAGCGCAATCGCGCCTTGGCTGTTGTACCTTACCGCCGCGCTCTCACCGATGGCCGTACTGTTCGTGGTATTCCTGGTGGCATTGCCACCGATGCGCAGCCCCGTGCCGGTCAGGTCGCCAATCACGGCCTTGGCCTGACCGCCCAGCCCTAACCGCCACTCCAGGTCTACCGTATACACACGGTTTAATTGGCGGGTCGATACCCACAGTCGTCCGTACTTCTCCAGGTACAGCGAAAACGACCATTGCGGCGATGACTCCAGATTGGTGGCCTTGATCGTCGGGTTATAGGTTTGCGACACCACCTCTCGGGTCACCATATCCACGACCACGACATAACTCCGCGTTCCCAACCATAGCCAGTTTCGGGCAGTGTCGTGGGCAATGGAGTGATAGGCGGTATCCAGGTTCTGCGCGGTCAGCGCATCATCAAAGAACACCTCGCCGGTTTCCAGGTCGATGACGCGATACAGCGGCACGCCGCTCCAAATGCCGCCCATGGTCGGAACCCAAACATAGCGCTGCGCCTGCACGGCGATACCGCCGCCATCCTGCTCATCGACGGCGTCCGCCAGGGCATTGGCCACCGTGGCGTCCAGTGTCCAGGTGCCGGCCAGGGTGTCATAGTCAAACACGGCCACCGGGTAGGTGTACCCTGGCCAAAAGCACGACACTATCGCCTTGTTGCGCGACGGCACCAGGACCACCTCGCGCGACGTGATAGCGCTGAAATCAACGCCGGTAAGGGTGGGCGCTGACACGCTGGCGTCAGCCAGGGTATACACCACCACCGGGCACACGGTCGAATCGGCCGCCCGCGTGACGGTGCCGCCTTCGGTGACGATGACCAGTTGCGCCCCGTCTCCTGTAAACGTCAGGCTTTGCGGCGCGAAGTTGCTGGTTGCGAACTCACCGCTGGCGGTGATGGCGGCAGAGTCGATGGTTTGCGCCACTGTCCAGGTGGCCGTGTCGTAGATCAAAGCCTGATAGCTGGTGTCGTAACTGATGGCCAGGCGCGTACCATCGGGCGAAAACACGGCGGTAACCGGCGCGTTGCCGGCGCCGTCATCCAGCACCGCCACTCGGCTTGAGTTAGTAGTGTCGAATACCAAGGCACCCACCTGCGAGGAACCGCCGCCGCCCAGGATGACCACGTATTGCTCGTCAGGTGACTTTACCAGGCGGTTCACCAGGTTGGTGCCCGCGCTGGTAGCAAGCTCAATCCAGCTCACCGGCTCGGGCCAGACGTGGCCAATGCTCAAATCATCGGCCAGGCTGCCGCCATGCACCTCGCGGTCGCCGCCTGACAGTAGCACCTGGTCTTTGCCCAGCACACCCCATTGCACCATGCCCGCCTGGATAGTGCCCGCCGTGGGGCGCGCCTCTACCGTATCACCGGATGCCCAGGCCGCCACGGTGGTGCCCTCGCGTCCACGCTCCACGGCCAGCGTGTTGCCACTGGCCCCGGTCACATAGACGATCTCGAGCGCGCCCTCGGTGTTGGTCAGGGTCAGCGCAAAGCGCTTGTCAGCGGTGGCCTCCGAGAAACTGGCGCCGCCTTGCTGAAGGGTCAGGGTGGTGTCGCCAGTCGCCACGGCGCTGGCAAGCTGGGTCGAGAAATTGTTGATGAAATCGAAATTCATATCGGCCCCGTAGCCGCTACAGCGCGGCGGTTAGCAAGATGGTCAGGGTTTGCTGTTTCTCGTTGTACTCGCTGGGCACGCCGGCAAAGGTGCCCTCGCGCAGCGAGACGGTCAGGTTGCCGTGTAGACGCAGCAGCCGGCGGGCACGGTCCACCAGGGCCAGCGGCAGGCCGTCGAGCGAGAGCGTTATGGTGCGGTCAGCGGGGCTATAGCCCCGGTTGGAAATCGCGGCCCCGCCGTCTAGCGTGGCGGTGCGCGTGATGCGGCGGCTGATCGAATCGGTTTCGGTGCCGTCGCGCCAAGGCACCAGTAAGGCGCCCTCGGGGTCAAACGTCAGGGCGGCCAGGCCAATCTGGTAGTGCATGGGGAATCCTCGTTACAGTCCCAGCAGGAACTCGGCGCCTTCGGCGTTGGCGCGTAGCTGCACCTTTTCGATGATCTGCCACATGACCGTCTCCAGGGCCGGCTCCAGGCCGTCCGAGCTGATACGGATTAACCCGTCACCCGAGCGCAGCGCGTTGGTCTTGGCCCGTAGCTGGTCGATCTGTGCCTGTGTCAGCTCGTTTTGCAGGCGCACGGCTTCGGCGCGGCGTTCGTTTTCCTCTTTCAACACGCGCTCCAGGGCCCATTCCTGCGACATGGATAGGTTGTCGCTATCCAGCGCCGCATAGAGGCCGGTCAGGGTATCGCCCGTGCTGGTGATGGTGGTGTTCAGCGAATCGAAAACGGCCTCGACCTGGCGCACCTGCGCATCGATCTCGGCCACCTGGATCTCAGCGCCCAGCTCCAGGGTCTTTAGCCGCTCGTTGCTGGCCAGTTCTTCCCACTTGAGCGCGAATTCCTCGGCCTTGTCGGCGGCACCGCCCAGCGCGGTGTCGGTCTTCTTCACAGCCTCGGTGGCCGTATCCATCGACTTGGCCGCCGTCTCGCTGCCGCCCTTCAAGGTGCTGGCGTACTTCTCGATGGCATCGAACTGCTCTTGGGTGATTAGCCCGTTGGCCAGTTGGTCGCGGTACTCGGCCAGCACATCGTTGACGTTGGCGAAGGCGTCGCGCTGCTCATAGACACCATCGGCAACCTTCTTCCACGAGCCGGCGGATTTGTCCGTCACTGCCGCCTGGTCGAGCAAGGCCTGGCTGTTGTCGATGACCGCCTGGCTGTATTCCTCGGTTTGCTTGAACGCCCCCGCAACGGCCTGGTTCCACGCCTCCACGCCCTCGGCATTGGCCTGCCACTGGCCGGTGCCGTCCTGCAAGGCGCCGCTGGTGGATTCCAGGTTGGCGTAGATTTCGCGCAGCCGGTTGGGCACCACGTCGAGCTGTGCCTGGTTTTCCTCCATGACGCGATTGATATGGTCGGTGGCCGTTACCACGGCGTCCGAGGCATCGACGTATCGACCCGAGGCGTAGTCCCACGTCACCGCCCCGGATTCGATCAGCTCGTTAAGCTCGCCCCAAGTAGACACTTGGCGATTCAGCCCGGCGGTCGCTTCCGCCAGGCCGTCCTGCGCCTTGGCCATGCGCTCGGCGCGGGTATCGAAGCCCAGCATTGACGCGGCCAGGTCCGCCACGGCAGGCCCGGCGGTGGCGGCGGCAATGGCTAGCCCCGCCGGGCCAGCCAGCAGGGGCAACAGACGGCCCAGCGCTGTAACCACGCCAGGGATGACGCCGCCCGACCCGGCCAGGCCGGAAATGGCAGCGGTGATGCCGCTGATGGCCGGTGCCACGATCACGGCGGCGGAGGACAGCGCGCCCACGGTGCCGATCAGGCGTTGCGTGTCGGCATCCATGTCCAGGAACGCCTCGACCAGCGGACGCACCACGGCCATGACGCCGGCAACCACTTCGCCAACCCCGGCGGTGAAGTTGGATAGGGTATTGAAGGTTTCGCCCAGGCCTTCGATGACCGCCTGCAAGTCGCTGGCGTCGATACTCAGCTCGTCCAGGTTGCCCAACAGGGCGTCCAGGCCTTCGGTAAAGCCGCTGTAGTCGGCATTGGCCAGGGCGTCGGGTAGCGCGGCGGCCACTTCGCGGGCCAGGCGCTCGATCTCGGCCAGCTTGGGGTTGATCGAATCGAACAGGGCGTCAAACGCCCCGCCGTCCGCCTCAGCCTCCATGACCTCGAATACCTCGGCCATGCCGGACACGATGCCCGCGAACTGGTCGCGGAACTGAGTGCCCAGCGTGCGCGCCAGGTTTTCGTAGGTCGCGCTCATGCGCTTGCCGGCGCCCTCGGCGCTGTTCAGCTTGATGGCCACTTCCTCGGCCACAGTGGTGGAATTGGCCAGCGCCTTGTTTACGTCCGCCGTGTTATTGGCCAGCGATTCCATGACCGTGACCATGCGCGCCGATTGATCGATGCCGAATAGCTGGGAACTGAAGGCCAGCTTCTGCGACTCGTCCAGGCTGCCGAATTCGGCGGCTACGTCCGCCAGTATGTCCTTGCCCTCGCGCAGCGCCCCGTTGGAGTCGCGCTGTGACACGCCGATGGAGGCCAGGGCTTCCTGCACCGGCTTGGAATCGTCCAGCAGTTTCAACAGGCCGGTCTTGAGCGCGGTTGCCGCCTCATCGCCCGAGCGGAACACCTCGATTATCGGCGTCAGCACTTCGGACGTTTCGATGAAATCCAGGCCCATGGCCTTAGCAATCGGGGAAATGCCCGCCATGCCCTTGGCCAGCTCGCCCACGCTGGTGGCGTAGGTGTTACTGGTGGCATTCAGCACTTCCATGATGTTGCCGGCTTCGCTGGCCGGTGCCCGGAAGCCTTTCAGAATGGCCACCAGGTACTCGCTGGCTTGGGCGGCCTCCACGTCGCCGGCAATGACCAGGTCCAGGCCATTCTTGACGAGCTGGCTTGACTCCTGCGCGGTAAAGCCGGCCTGGCGGTAGTTGGCCATGGCTTGCAGGATATTGGTTGCCGACTCGCCGTAGGTGTTGGACAGCTCGGTAACGCGCCGGGTGAATTGCTCCACCGGGCCATCGGCGTCGTCCAGGGTCTTGGCCAGGTCTTTCTGCGCGGACTCGAAAGCCACCGACGCCTGGTAGGCCTTGGTGGCATAAGCTACGCCCAGCGCGATGGCGGCGCCTTCGGCGACCAGCAGGCCTTTCGTGACCGTGGCCAGCGGCGTGGCCATGCGCTCCACCGAGCCGGTCAGGCTGTCGATGCGCCGAGTGGCGGAGTCGATGCCCGCGCCCATGCGGTCCACGCCTTCAAAGATGATCGAAACGGTATTTTCCAGCGAGGCCATGCCAGGCTCCTACGATGATTGCTCTTGCCGCGCCTTCTGTTCCTCGAAAAACAGCCCCCATAGCTCGGTTTCAAGCGGGGTCAGCATGGCAACGGGGAAAAGATCGGGGCGCACCCGGTACAGGAATTCGCCCTTCAAGTGGCAGAGCTGGAGGGCGGTGCGGATGTCGCCTTGCTTGAAGAGCGCTTCGGCTTTCCCGGCTCGCCACCCATGCCGGTGAGTTGGGTAATCTTGGTGGTGAGCTGGTAGAACTCCACCGGAAAGGCGCCGGCCAGTTTGGTGGCGAGCTGGTGGGTACACTCGGGCGCCACGCTACCGATCACCAGCATTTCGATGCGTTTGGCCAGGTCATCGGGCACGGCGTCGCCCTCGCCCAGCAATTCGCGCACGGCAGCCGTAACGGCCTCGCCCTGGCTGGATAACAGCCCATCGGCAATCGCTGAGCGGGCACGGTTGCGCTCCTTGGCTTCGTTGACCTTGGCCAGCTCCGCGCCGGTCAAGCCACGCACCCGCCACACCGGCTTACCCTGGTCGCCCAGGCCTTTGAAGTACGGCGCCAGGTCGGGCACTTCCACGTCTTCCTCACGCGCCCGGAACACCGTGCCGGTGAACTTCTGAATATCGAATTCCATGGCTAATACCTCAGAATAAGCAACAAAAAGCCCCGCACTTGGCGGGGCTTACGGATAGGTTAGGGTTACCTGATTACGCATCCTTGTCAGCTATCACATCGGCCTTAATCTATATGGTTGCTGCAAATGACTACATCGACGCTGTGTCTGTCAGACCATGAAGGTGGGTGCTTCTGCATCGGTCAAAGCATAGAGAACCGATTTACGAGGCCGAATATTCATTACCTCAATACTTCCCTATCGCAGAAACCTATTTCTAGTTCATTAGCAGCGGTGTATATCAGTTGATTTAACGACTCTTTCAGGCAGCCGGACGGCTCAGCCAAGATAGTCAGATATTGCGCGCATCGCAGTCAGTTGCATCCGCGCTCGCTCGGCCCAGAAATCTAGAACTTCGTTATTAAATGAAGTGGAGCTAAGCTGTTCTAACGAAGGGGACTTAAGTTTTAGCGAAGTAGTTTTCAGTTTCGTGTTTGTCATAAATATGACTCTTGAAGGAATACATGATCACAATATTCCCAATCATGCTTCGAGGCAATAAAAAAAATATTTTTTATTACCCCTTATTACCACACAAAGTTTATTGCTAATCACAACTTCATGGACGAAGAAGTTTTTCACTTCTACAACCACAACTGAACAGAGGATGCTAACACTTACTAAAAACAGCCAGCCATAGGACAGCCCAACAAAAAAACTCATTAGTCATTGGTATTAATGAACAATTTTATTACCTGCCAAGGTTTTTCACATCGCTTTGATTAAAGCCGCCATGTCACAAATAACGACACCTAATATGCAAGGCTCTCATAAGAACTTGTTGCAGATGTCAGCGCAGCATGGTGATGGAATCGCACTGCGCTGAGGCACTCCTCCATATGATGCCAGTACAGCCCGAGGCTCACGTGGTAGGTGAACAAAGAGTGACAGGCAGGGTTATTCGTCGAAGTCCACGGTAGCCTGCTCGGCGCTGACCGTGACGGCGATATTGACGTGATCGCCCGCCGGGTAGGTGCGTGCAACCCCGACGATGCCCTGCGTCAGCGAGTGGGCCAGCTTCGACTTGTCCTGAAACCACTTGAACCAGAGCTTTTCCCCTTTCAGCTTGATAATCGGGTCGGTGATGCCATCGTTGCCGTAGTGGGTGAATGACGCCTGGCTTAGCGAGCTGGACACGCTGCCCAGGGTGCCGCCGTAAATCTGCGTCGAGTTGACCGTATTGGACTCGTCAGCCGGCACGAAGGCGGCCACGCGGGGCAGCTCGGCGAAGATGGGCGTATAACCGCGCACCATGACTTTTTTGGGTGCGCCCCCGGTGTGAATGCCGGGCAGCTCGCTGGCAAAGGTCACGTCACCGCTGGCCGGGTCGGTATGCCATACCGGCTGGTCGTAGCGCTCGCGGTGCGTACCGACCACTTGGAAAATCTCGGTATCGGACACCGGGGCGGCGGCGCTGGTCGCCAGGCGCACCTGGCCGATTTCCACGGAATCCACCGGGATGAACGGGGGGCCGCCGGCTTCGCCGCGCGTCTCGGTGAACGCGGTACCCTCGCTGCCCTGCACCGCCACCAGGGCGCCCGAGGCGTCCACGATGATGGAGTTGATGATGTGAGTGCTGGTCGAGGCACGGGTCACGCTGACGGAACCCGACGCCACGACTACCAGGCCCGTGCTGTCGGCACCTGCCACGGTTGGCATGTAGGCGGTCAGGGAAGCCACGCTAACGGCATCGTTGCCGCTACCGGCGCTGATCGTCCCTCCCGTGGCCAGGCCGAACGGGCGCACGTCCGTTTCGAAACCTGCGCGCCCCGACCAGGGCGCAAAAGTAGCCGAGAACGTGGTGTCATCGCCGGCATCGCTCATGGGCTCCCAGTCGTTGAACGCCTGGCCGGATTCGTATTGCAGCAAGGGGTTGCGAGTGATGGCCATGGGGCATCCTCCTAAGATGATGGTCTGGGATGGAACGGGTATCCGCCCCGGGGTTGATGGGCGGCCCAGCCAAGGGCCTACATGCTATTGGTGAAGGGATCACCGACATCGAAACGGAAGCGCACGGCCAAATTGATGTCGACGCCGATGACCTCGCTGCCGTCTTCGGGGTAGTAGATCGTGCCACCGGCATAGGCGATGTCGTCGCACAGTCCGCTCAGCGTGACGTCCTGGCCGGTGGCATCGATGATCAGTTGACCGAGGATGGCGTTGCCCTGTTCGCTCCAGCGTCCCGGGTCGTTGTCCGCCTGGTGTACGGTTTCCAGGGTCAGTGTCATGGTCACGGCCATCTGTCCGAAATCGGCACGTTCCACGTCACTGTCGTTGGAATCCCATAGCGATCGCGCGGGCAAGGCTTCGATCACGGTATTGGCGCGCTGCGCGCCCAGGCGTTGCGCCAGCGCAGCAATCACCTGCTCACGAATGGTTGGCATCGGGGATCCTTTAGCGTGCCAGCAGGCGCTCAGCTTCGTGTTGCAGACGCTGCATCAGCCGGTTGCCACCAAGAGCGTGCAAGTCATCTTTCACGTCCGTGAATACCTGACTGACGGAGGGACCGTAGGTGATACGCAGCCCCTCGGTGCGCCCCAGGCCGGGGCCATACTGGTTACGAAAAGCAATGGCCGTGGCGCCGCTGTGCTTCAGCGGACCGATAAAGAACGCGCCCGGCATCCGCTTGTAGCCGCCGGTCGGCTTCACCTTCACGCCGATGTCGCCGTTGGCGTACTGGCGATGCGCATAGCGGGTCAGCAGAACTCCCCGGCTCGGCGTGGCCAGGCTGCCGGTCGGCTTGCTCCGGGTGGCCTTGCTGACCTTCAAGCGCTCGCGGACATAGCCAGCTTTCAGCTTCACCTGCTTGCGGATGGCTTGGCCAGCCTCGGTGCGGGTCACCGTCAGGGTATGGTTGATGGCTCGCGCCATCGCCTGCTCATAGCCGTTCCTGATATGCGCCAGATCGGACTGCACCCGGCGCACGCCGCTGCGGTCGATACGGATATGCAGAGACTGCGTGTCGATCTGTGCCATGATCTACCCTCCCGTTACGATCCACGTGACCAGGTGGCCGTCATCGGTGGACTTGCTTACCAGGCGCCACGTCTCGCGCCCCAGGCTCACCGTCTCGCCACGCTTACCCTCGCCCAATTCGCGGCTATAGCCGGTGAGTTCGGTGCGTCGCTCCATGGTGCCGGATTGCATGCCCCCCACGACACGCTCCACATCACGATCAATGATGACGCTGACCGTGAGCGGTTCGACGTCCTGCGGGGTGTAGGTGGCTGAAGCAGAGTCGGCCAAATGAGACATGACCGCCTCATCGAGGCGGCCGGTCAGATCGGCGAAACTCATGCCGTGTTCTCGAGCAGTTTGATGATGGCCTTGGGCCGGGTGCAGAGGTGCGCAGGGTTGGACTGCGCTTCGAGTTCCACGCCCTTGTTGTGGTCGAGCAGCTTGGATGAGCTGTAGAACGGCAGACCGAGGGTGTTCACGGTATCCATGTAATCGCCCGGCGCGAAGCGGGTAATGAACAGATCCAGCACACCGGAAGGCTCGGCATAAGCTTCCTTGTCACCGATCTTGACCTGACCACCACCGCGGTAACGTTCCCAGTAGCATCCACCGAAGTAGAAGCCCTCCCGTGGATCGGCACGCAGCCGCGCCCCAGCTTCCCAGCGCTCGTAGGCTTCTTTCACCGCTTTATGGGTAATGAACTTACGCCAGAGGCTCTTGCCGCATAACACCGTTACCCCGGTGTAAGACAAGCCGCCCAGGGCATCTTCAATGCCTTCGTGGATGTCGAGGCAGATGCTCTGCACGTCGGTGGTGGCGGTGTCCAGCTTCATCTCGACGGTCTTCTGCGTCATGCCGAATGCCTGGAACAGATCGTACAGTACGGTGTTACCGTCGGAATCGAGTACCTTGCCTTGGATAGCGCCCAGCCGATGGTACTCATGAGTCATGTCGATGCGCTGAGCCATCTTGGCCAAACGCTTGTTGACCACGGCCTGCACCGCCTGTTGCTGGTCCTCGGCACCAAAGGCGCGAACCCCCTGTACCTCATCGGCCAGAACGGTCGCTGTCGTCGGCAAGTGTGCAGTCTGGAATGACACACCGGTGCGCTTGCTGCCGCCAACGACAGTGCCAGGCGCACCGCGCGGTTTGCTCTCTACCAGGCCGAGGGTGTCACCGTCCTTTTCGATGACAAGGCTGGTCGTGCTGATCCCCTCAGCCTCGAACAACCCCATGCCGCCGATCTGGTTGGGAACGTACTGGACCTCGTTGATGGCAGCCGTCAGGGACGAAAGGGTGAAAATATCGGAGTCAAAGATGCCCATGATTGGCCTCTCTCTACAGGTTTCGGAACGGGTGTTTTCGCCCTGACGGGCAGCTACTGGAGGGGATTAGCGGACGATCACACCGAGACCGACCAAGTCGTTGGTGGCCGTGTCGATTTGAGCCTGGCTGGCACCGTCCGGCCAGGTCAGGGCCTCTTCATGAACTTCGCAAGCCCGAACATGCACGACGCAGGGCTGCGGCGCCGTGCTGGCATCCACCGGGGCATACAGCACGGCCTTGGCGGTCTGGGTGCCGTCGGTCGCCACCGGGTCGAGCGGGACGTAATCACCGGTCGCGTTCAGGGCCAGCACGGTGCCAGCGGCACAGTTGCCGGCTGCCAGCGTGGCCTGTTCACGGGAGCGGGCTCCATTGGCCTCGGATACGACATGTTCGCCGGCTCGACGGGGTTCTTTGTGGATCGCCATGGATCAGTCTCCTTAGTTGGCTGGGGTCTTGCGGTTGAGCCGGGCATAGATCTTGTTGTGATCGATGCCGACACGGTGCCCGCCTTCGGGCGAATGGGAGCCGTTGATGTGCTGCTTGTTGCCGCTGGCCGCCGCGACGTCGTAGATGTATTCGCTGGCCTGCGCCTCGGCCATGCCATTGTCGATGAGCTTCTCGAGGAGCTGATTCTGACCGGTGGTCTGGCATGCCTTGACGATCGTCACGATGCGCGAGCGCTCGGCATTGACGGCCTGTCCGGGCTCGGCGCTGCGCAGCGACTGAATGACCTGCACTGCAGTCTCAGGTGACGCCTGGATGGCCTCGACGTCGAGATCCAGCGCCTTGGCAACCAATGCTAGCGGGCTACCCTCAGCACTCGTGGGCGACTGCCGCCGCAACGCAATGATCCGGTCACCCAGGTCAGCGGCCTGTGCCTCGGCCTCCTCTGGGGTGATATCGAAGGCCAGCGCCAGCGCGCCTGAGGCCGTCATGGTCTGGTTCGAGCCGCCTAGCGCGGCAAGCTGCGCCTCGAGTTGGCGAATTTTGCCCTGCTGCTGAATCTGGCTCTGAAACAGCTTGGGATCGGCACAGGCCACCGATTTCAGCTTGGCGTCCTTGTCCGTGGCGAATCCCCATCCGATCGCCTCGTCAGCGCCCATAAAGGTGTCGCCCCGATCGAGTAATTCGGCGATTTCCTCGGCCGTCTTGCCGGTAGCCGCGACGTAGGCATCGACCATCGCTGCGTCGATTACATCGATGTTCTGGGCGTAGTCCTTGATTTCCTGGGCGGTAAAGAATCCAATCATTAGGGAGGCTGCACGATGGGTCATGATCGTTGCGCCGACCCCCATGGTGCGGGTATCCCCAGCCATCATGATCACGGTAGCGATGCTCGCCGCCATGCCGGTGATCCGAACGTGAACATTCGCCCGGTGATTGCGCAGATAGTTGTAGATGCGAATCCCCGAGGCGACGTCGCCTCCTGGGCTGTTGATTTCGAGATCAATATCGTCGAGCTCACCCAACGCCTCGATCTCATCGATGAACTCACGGGCTGGCTTGTCACCCATCAGGTCGTTTATCCAGTCCGGTGCCCAGTCGCTACCGATGGGCTTGTCGATGACGACCTGCGCCCGGCGGGTGTCCCCTGCTGCAGCCTTGGCGGTAAACCATTTCATGCGTCTTCATCCTCACTGTCTGGATCGTTGGCCAGCCCCTCAAGGGCCTGATGCAAAGCGCCGTTCTTAGCGGTCGTGCGGGGATCGGAGTCGAGCACCAGACCATGGTGGTCGGCGCTAGCGTTACCCTTGGAGATTTCGGCATCGAGCTGATCGATCGACCAGCTGCGCTCGGCTGCCGCCTCAGTGCGTGGCTTGAAACCGGCACGGACCTCCAGCAGGTCGGCGGTGACTTCCTTGAGTGGATCGACCCATTGCCACTTGGATGCGATCCAGTCGATGGCCAGCAGCCCGGCACGACGCGCCCAGTAATCGGGAATGACCAGGGCCCCGGACGTCACGGCCACATCGAGCCACTTGGCAGCGATACGACGGCACCACTGGTGGACCATCAGTTGGGCCTGCAGGGCCTCGACCCGGCGGCGGAACTCCAGCAGGCCGGCGCGGATACTGGAGTAATTAACGCCCTTGAGGTCGCCGGTCATTTGCTCGTAGGTGATGCCGGACCCGGCGGCCACGGCGAGCAGCTCGCTACGCAGCCACTCGGTGTAGTTGCCGCCGATGTCCGGCGGATTAGAAAACGAGACCTCCTCGTCGTCCTCGAGGTAGTGAATGCCACCCGGCGTAAATTCATTGAGTTGCTCTACACCGTCTTCGCTGGCCATGGTGACCAGCGTGCCGAACTCGGGCGTGTCGTCCTCGATGTCCGGGTTGGTCTTTCGCTTGACGAAGGCACCGAACAGTTGGGCCAGCTTCTGCCGAGCGAGCAGCGCATCCTGCATCTCGTCGATTTCGTACAGGCGCACGATGACTGAGGTGAGCTCCGGAACGCCGCGCAACTGCCCCGGGCGCTGGCGACGAAACATGTGCACCACGCTGTCGGCCGGTACCGGTACCCGCGTGTTGAGCTCGCTGGTCAGCTTTTCGTGCGGGTGGTACCGCCAAAGGTGGTAAGCGGTACGCTGACCGATGGGACCGAACTCGATACCCATCTTGATCAATCGGCCGCCGAAGGCCTGCGAATAGGCTGGATCGAGATGCTCGGACTCGATCACCTGCAGCTGCAGCGGGACGGAGAGGCCATCCGATACGCGGCGATAGCGAAAGCGTCCCAACGCCTCGCCAGCTTCAAACTGGGACCCCGCCGCTAGCGATTGCAGACCGTAGAAGTCATCGACTCCATCAGAGTCGCACTCTCCCACCCAGCGATCCCACAGCGCCTGGGTCGTGGGATCGCCCCACTGTGGCTTGATGCCGGTGCCAACCAGGTTGGAGATGTAGGCCTCTTTCGCCTTGCGTGCGTAGGCGTTGTTGCGAATGGCGTTGTGGCTGCGCGACTGCAGCAGCGGCAACGAGCGAGCGATCGGCGCATTCGGCCCACTCGCCACAGCACCCTTGCCGGCCATGCGGTGACTGGCCGAACCACCCTCGTAGGACTGGGCTCTGACGGGTACGAGCTGACCGCCGCGCATCGTCATGCGCATGCGGGGCTTACTGGTTGTCGTGGTCATCAGAGCCCCTTCGAAGTGGTCACATAGTGTGTGCGTGAGCGACGCCGGCCTCCGGCATGCTTGAGTTCGAGGGCGATCTCGCGTGCCAGGTCGCGCAGCGCATCGATGTCGGACTGGGCGTATTGAACGGTGCGGCCGTTATGGGTGACCGTCGTCACCCGCTGGCCACGCGCCAGCTCGACGATGGCCCGGCGAATGCTCGCCAGGTCGTCTGCGGTGTAGGCCATGGGATTCTCCTAGATACGGGGTTTGGCGACGCGCCGGCGGCGCTTCCTTGGAGCCACCTTGGGTGGTGGCAGGACATCAGAGGCTTCGCTGTCGCCATCCGGATAAAACAGCAGAGCGTTGCGCTCCCACTCCATGGCCCAGGGCGGTGGGTTATCCCAGACGAACTTTTCCGCGCCAAGCAGGATGAACACCGTCAGGTTGTAGACGCAGAGATCGAAGGCCTCGTTGGGGCGCTTGCCGGGTTTGCTCCACTTGCCCGTGGCTGGGTCGCGCACCTCGTAGGTCAGTTCGTCGAACCACCACCGTCCCAGCCAGTTGGGCGTGTGCATGTAGCCCGCACCGGGATCGTCACGATCCATCATCCCGACGACGGTATCCTTGAGCAGGTCAGTACCGAGGATGTACAGCGGCACATCGCCCCGGGCACGGGAGCGGCGCGATTTGCGGCTGGTGTTGTCGGGCCATGTCTTGGAGACCCGGTTGGCTGTCTTGGAGCTGCCTCCCTTGACCAGATAGGCACGCGATTGCAGGCCATCGCGGCGCAGCCGTCTGTACCAGTCATAGGCCTGCGAGGTGACTGACTCGTCGCCATCGGATTCGCCACCGGTATCCACCGCCATGGCAGTAATGGGCATCCTGCGACCGCTGCCGTCGGCGAGCCGATACGACCGGTTCAGGACATCGCGGGTCAGCAGGTCCCAATCCTCGGGACGGGTCGCCGGGTTGATCGGTCGGGGCTCCTGATCGTTGTCCGAGCCGCGATCCTCGCTGATGTTGAAACGGTCGATGACCCACATCTCGCGATTTCGGCCCCAGCCATGAACCTGCACCACGAAGCGCCGGTTTTTGCCACCCTGCACGTCGACGGCCGCCGTCAGAAAGCGCACGCCATGCGGCACGGTACGCCGCTCGACGTCCTCGGACCGCTCCAGCAGATGCAGGCTCGAACGCTGGGAAGTCGTGACCTTGTTCAGGTACGGACGGCCCCAGTCGACGTTAGTGACTGACTGAAGATCTTTCTGATTGCCGGTGACTTCGAACGTCTCTTCGGCCGCCTTGAGCTTGGTCAGCAGGGACTGCCACGTTTGCAGTGCCGCCGCCGGCCCCTCCATCCAGAATGAGGCGATGCGTGTCTCGCGGGGAGTGCCGATCAGTTCGCCATCGATAGTGAGCTCGCAGCCCTCCGGCACCCACCGGCCATGTATGTTGAGGCTGCGCTTCTGGGTATGCTCCAGCTCGGCTGAACAGTGCGGACAGAAGACGTGACCGCGTTGCATGTTGAAGTTCTCCTTGATCGGCATGAACCAGTGCCGGCAGCGTGGCTGCGGACATTGCCAATACCAGCGGCGGCGGTCGCCCTGGTTGTAGATGTCGAGGATGCCGGTGGTCGGTGGTGCCCGATGCGGTTCATCACTGGGCTGTCGCCAGTCCGGGTCGATGATTAGCCGTCCTGGAGAGGATTCGACCAAGGTCATGCCGGTTGAACCGAACGACTGGGTACGCTTACTAGCGAGCACCCAGCCCGACCCTTCACCGCCAACGTTCTCGACCATGCGGTCGTAGTCGGTCAGCAATACGAACTGGTAATCCGAACTGGCGAAAACATTCTTAGAGGGCCATTTGATGGCCAGATAGTTGCCTGCTCGAAACGTCTTGTCGTGAACATTATTGTCGTGGCCGCGGGGGCTCAACCGGCTGGCAATATCGGGCGAGGCGTTGAAGGCTCGCTCAAGGCGCTTCTTGCTGTACTCCCTGGCTTTCTCTTCACTGATCTGAACGATCAGCCCATCACCTGGGTCGTTGATGATCTTGTAGCAAACGAAGCCATCGATCAGGCCGATCGTCTTACCGGTACGTGCGGGTCCGACGAAGACCACGGCGTCATACCGACGTGAGCCCAGGCAGTCCATTGGCTCGATGACATAGGGAGCTTTCTTGGGGTCCCATAGCGACTTGGTTCCGTTGCCGTGAACCACATACATCGACTCGGCTACCGCATCGCTGACCTTGACGCGCCGGGGTGGTCGCAGAAGCGTGGCGATGTCCCGGCGAATAGCGGCTGCATCGGCAGTGCTATTCATGATCGTCCCCCTCAGCATCCGTTACCGCGGCCTGGTACATCTGCTCGCGCAACGTATCGATCGTGGCCTGGACCCGCTCGAGCGCTTCCGGAGACAGACCTGCGTCGCGCTCAAGCATGTCAGGCAGCGAGTCCAGCCCCGCCGCGACCGTTTTGGCCAGCGTGCTGAGCTCACGTGCAAACTCGTCATCGGGGATCAAGCGCCGGATCTCTTTCTCGTATTTGAGGCGCTCGTTCTCTGATTGGTACCAAGCCTTGCGCATGTCAGGAAACTGGTCGAGATCGAGCCCCCCGCCCACCTCGCCTCGCTCTTGGTATAACGCCGGGCCGGCATCGGCTAGGGAGTAGACCGGATTGCCACGCTTTTTCCCGGCCGGAGTCACCCCGGCATCCTGGAGCCGTTTGGTCACTGTACGGCGATCCATGCGAAACGCCTCGGCGATCCGGCTAATGGACCAGATGTAGGCATCCTGTCGGTCAATGACTTCACCCATGATGCCTACCTCATACGCTCAGCCACCCCCGTTTTGACCTGTACATGAAACGGCCCGAAATGATGTTCCCGATGTACAAGTCGCTCAGGTCACGAACCGCTCAACCACTAGGCATCCTTACTACCTGTGGTGGAGCATCTAAGAAGCTCAAAAATTTGCCAACAACCGGGAGTCTGCGCCCCCGTGGGCTAGACATAGTCTTGGAAAGGACCCGTGATTATCTCGCCGACGCGTCAATGAGCGGCACTCATCAGCGCCAACGCATTCGCGAACGGGATTTGATCCTGTACATGGGCGGGCGGGCTGCTGGCGAAGCTCTTCGACGCCTTGCAGCTCGATGTTGGTGGCAAGCTGCATGGCTACCTCCTCGCGGTTTGCGCATCGCTCTCATAGATACGATGCTGACAGAGCATTCATCGAGCAGGAGAGCGCTTCGTGGCTGACAATATCTGGGTAGTAGTACACGGTGATACCGAGTGGGCCGTACGCAAAGAAAGCAGCAAGCAGCCAGCGCAGATCACCAAAACGCAGGAAGAGGCTATCGAGGCTGGCCGTGAAATGGCGAAGCAGTTAGGAGTAGAGCTGCTAATCCAAGGCGAGGACGGGATGATTCGAGACAAGAACAGCTACGGAAATGATCCTTACCCACCAAGTGGCTGATCAATATTTACACGCAGCACTGCCTCGTTCCGCTCCAAAGTAATAACAATCGATAGCAATGCTGCATATAGCTGAGGTCGTCAATTCGCTGCCATAGCTCAAACGGCGCATCACTATGTGCCGCGAAAAACAATGCTTTTCAAGGGTTCATCAAAGGTTGGCCCACGAACGGATTTGATACCCTGCTTCCTCACCTTGAAGGAAGCCGCTTGAATATCACCTACCATCCGACAGCCCTCGCCAACCGGACTGCCCCGAGCATGCATCGATGGGGCATTTTGATGTGTGATCCAGAGGACGATAATTGTCGTCTTTTGAGCGAGAGCTTTAAGACCTACCTAGAAGCAGAAACCAAGGCCAATGAGTTGAATCGGCAGGCTTGGAGGAAGGCTTACTGGCCTTCTGAGTAGCCGGCGACACTCAACATTGGCTACAAAGTGGTTCACCCTCCACCTAGAGCCCAGCGGCCAATGCCCCATACTGACAGCAACAGCCAAGGCAGTAATAGACCGGTTATTCGCTGGGCTATGGTTGGAGCATGGGCAGGCATAGCGAGGTCCTGCTCAAAGGCCGGCGTCACCTCACTAAGCCGGGTGTAGGTACGGGAGGTGGCAAGGAAAATTTTCTTGAAAGTAACATTTTGTGATCTAGAGTAAATATGAGCCTACTGATTCCGCTGAAACCACTATCACCCATGGGATCTGCTGACAGTAGGCTGTAACAAAAAAAGCTTACGTGTTCAGGGCTTTCCACACTTCCCGCTTACGAGCGGGGTTTTTTTGCTTATATGAATGAGCCTAGACACACCTTGCAAGCTCGAGAGATCGTCTACTACGTTGCCTAATGTGGTTCAGGCATTGGCAGCTAAAGTCCTCGTGGCCAAGTGTTGCTCCAAAGCTGGAGAATGCCAATGCTTAAGAGAGGCGAAATGCGTGTAAGAACGGCCCCAGCTGTGAAGCTCGGGCTTTTTTTATGCCTAACGCAAAAGTCCCATCGATGGCAGGGCTTTGAACAGACCGCTTTACTACCTCACGGCAGCCGGCGTATGGCAGGCTTACAGGAAAAGAACAATCAAAACTTGATGGCACGAAGGACTGTCTACTACGTTGCCTAGTGTCGTTGAGGCATTGGTAGCCAGACTCCTCATGGCCAGGCAGTCTCCAGGGACGGAGAAAGTCAATGCTTGCGGCAAGCTCAGCGTGTAGAAGAACGGCCCCAGCTGTGAAGCTCGGGCTTTTTTGTGCCTAACACAAAAGCTCAATCGGATGGCGGGGCTTGGCATATGGATGTCACGTTAGACTCATGAGACCGGCACAGAGCTCAGGCCTCACTCTTCCCCGCTGACATCATGGGCCAGAATCTCGACAATGCTAGCCCGATCGACGTTGAACCGCCGACGCTGCTGTTCGTATGCGGCCAGCAAATCCAGCAAGCCGACATTACTATTGTTGCTCAGACTCGGAGCCGGCAACGGCTTCACCAGGTGCGGCGGCACCGTGCACAGCTGCAGCACTGGCGTCGGCTTCGTCACTGAGTTGGCGCACCCAACCAGTAACGCCATCAGGAAGAGGCTGATCAGCCCAATCACGCGTCTCCGCATCGTTACGCTCCAGGGTGTCGAGTAACTGGCGCTTGTCCGCCATGCTTTGTGCGATCGCTTCCAAGCGAACATCGCGGCGGCTCAACGCTTGGCTGATTGCCTCGGTCTGCGCTTTCTGCCAGGCCAGCGCGTCCTGAGTCACCGCTGCAGCCTCTAGGGCCTGGTCCCGCTCAAGAATCAGCGCTTCGGCTCGGAGATCAGCCAGTCGCCAGGTCAAACCAGCGAAAACGACCGCTATGATCGTCACGAGCCACGGCGCCAGGCGTATCAGCATTGCGCACCCCCTTCAGGCACAGTTCCCGCTCGGCGGCCCGGCGTCTCACCAGGCCACGTAAACGCTCGCCACTGGCATACACCCAGCGAGGCAGCTCGTTGCAGGCCCCCTCGATGTCGCCAGCGTTGACCTTTCGAAGCAGAGTCGAGTTCTTCAGCGCACCGGCACCGACGTTGAACACGAACGACACCAGCGCGGCCCGCGTCTCGACAGCGATCGGTACGGTTACCTGCTCATCTACCGCCTCAAGGGCCGCGCCAAGGTCGGAACGCAACAACGCCGCGCATTCCTGGGGTGACTTCACTTGGCCAGACTGAGCGGTTGCCGTGTGCCCGGTACAGACCGTCCAGATGCCGACCGCGTCGCGGTAGCTCTGCAGCTCGGTTCCTTCGAAGTTGCTCACTACGATCGAAGCGAGAGCCAGTACTCCGCCGCCGGCCGCGGCAGCCAATCGTTTATTCAGGCGCATCTTTATCACCCTGGCGCCGCCGCTGGTCGAAGTGGCGCCAAACGTCGAAAGACAGCCGCAGGAACACAGCGGCCAAGCCACCAACGCTTACCAGGTCAGCCATCAGCACCTGGACCCCACCGAACGTCACTAACGGCACATTGAGGAGAGATACCAGCCCGCTGGGCTCGGGAGTAATAGCGAAGCTGGCTGTCTGCGCTTTCGCTGCGAGACTTGTGGCGGACACGCCAGAACCGCCGCCATAGGCGATCAATCGGCCGGTATCGAGTTTCATAGACAGTCCTGAACTTCTGGCACGGTTACGCCTCGCGGCGGTGCGCGATGAAACGACAATGGGGAAAAGGAAAGGATGGCGTCCAGCCGGGTGAAAGGGAGCGCTGAGGTCGCAACCGGGGACATAACAGAAGCGCCTCGGCTACCGGGTAGGTAGCCGAGGCGCAAAAATGACAAGCTTAGCTGAAAGGTATCACCAACCGGTCGGAATTACAACATATAGTACCAGCACCGAACGCAAGGCACCTTATACTGTACCCCAGCAAGAATTTCTCGAATCAACCTCAAGGCCAAGGTTAAGCGAGACATAGACTAGTCACCTATATCTTCGTCATATTCCTTGTCGATGTGTTTCTGTACAGGAGAGTCTTCATTGCAGCCTGGATCACGAGTAAACGTCTTAGTGACGTCGACAGGCCCCAGACTCTGGATCGTACGGCGGCCTAACAGCACTGGGTAAATCATGTCATCACGATCCTCCAGACTGAACTGCTCCTCGTATATCTCTTCACCTATGCAAATATTCATGAGTACGACGGCGCGTTCTTCCTTGCCACCTGCGCCGCGTACAGTTAGATCGCGGAATAAGGGTTTTTCAAAGCGTCGCTCTACCACTTCGTTGCTGGCTTCATCTTCGACCTCTACTGTGAACCGAACCCACTCCTCGTGATTTTTCTCAAAAGCATCAATATTTTCAGCTTGCAGAGACGAGGTCAGTGCACCAGTATCCAGCTTGGCTTTTACTACAGCCCCCCATGGTACGATGCTTGCCTTCTCAACCCACCCTAAAGATTGAGCATTCTCATCTGCCTGGGCAATAGGACTAACTAGCAATACGCTAACGATGGAAAAAACCAGAGCTTTTTGCATTTCCTTATACATAACGTCCTTATCGCAAATGGCCACAGCCACCTAGTAGGCTATCTCAGCGTTCCGTGTCTCAAGATTGGCTAGTAAAAAAGCGAGCCAAACCACAGTATGCAATAACTCTCATATTGCTCTACCTTATTATAGAGGCGAGGCGGTTCCCTTGCTCGGCTGTGTGTTCCTTCCTCGTTCTGGCACTTCCGCCTCGCCTCTCTCGATAGGCATAGCTGCATGAAACGAGTGGTTAACAGAAAGGCCAGTTTAAGGCTTCATCCTCTCCAGCCTCTCGTGTAGCCTACCTTTTCTATCGCTATCAACAGGGGGAGAAATGGATAGGCTCCTTTTATCCGCACTGACTCTGGGCTGCCTCTCCTTGGCACTCGCTTATCTATCCACGCAGGAGCTGGGCGAACCAGAAGTGATTGCAATCCAAGCAGTAGAGAGAATGCAGAAGCCAGGCACATCGGACATTAGGCGAACCTCCAATGACAAGCCTGACTCACTATTCTCGTCGCCAAGGGAGCGTGCCCCTTCGTACGTCTTACCGAACACCAAAGTATTTGAAATCTGAGTCTGTTCGGATAACCACTCTCGTGGTTATCCGTTTTACCTTCATGCGAGCGCGCACTCGGCTTGTTGCAGCACAAGCCCTTGCAAACGAGCCCTACCTCTTTTTCCTGTGTTTCTCAACGACTCCACCGTTTTGAACGGAGCCTGCTTGCCCGACTGCCTCAAGTCGCGCATCAGTTCACGCTGAGCCCGGGCATCGAAGCGCCCAGGCGCCAGGCCCCAGCTCTGCAGATTGACCGCCGGCCACTCGCCTACACCGTAGCCGGCCATGGCCGACCAGCCTAGCCGCTTCAAGATCACCAGCTGAGAATCGCATACCTCCGTCAGGGTCAGCCCCCGATCACCTGCCAGCACCGCCTTGTGACGCTCGATTCCACTAATGGCCTGGCTGGCATTGCGCTGCTCAGGTATGGCGTACCCAGTCAACAATAGCGCCATCCGCTGCCGTTCGTTCACGTGCCTCAGCAAGGCCTTGGCCATGGAGCGCCAGCGGCACTCGTACCGGTACCGCTCGGCAGCCTCTCCGACATGATCCACGGCACCGGTCATCTCGCCGCGGCCCTCACCCATGTTTCCGATCGTGCTTACGTTGTGGAAGCCCACGTTCTGGTGACGTAGATCCAAGCGCCACTCAATCTCAATCTCAACCAATAAGGACAACGCGGCAGCCAGCGCACGCTCCCGGCGCTCCCCTTCCGGCAACCTGCGAATAATACCCAGCAGCTCACCGATCCCCATGTCCTCAATGTGTCGCATCAGCTCCCCCCCATTCCCCAAGCGTTTCTAACCTGTGTTATGCCGTGTAACTTTTCTAAACATGACTGCGTTTGTGTAGGAAGGCTCAGGCCTCTAGCCTGTTGAGTACGGTAAGCAGCGGCCAAGGATGGGCTGCCAGTTCAGGAAGAGCGCGGTCAGGATGACCGGATCTTGGGAAGGCAGGCGACCAAAGGCAGGATGCCATTGACGCCAAGGATTCCCAGAACGACTTGCCCTTTTTTGCAGCTACACGCTGCATAGCCCGGCCTCCTTTTTCCCCTGGAGGTCGGGCTGTTTTATTTGGCCTTGCGCCACTCCGTACCGTTCTCCATCGCCTGCCGGTCACCCAATATTTCGGTAGCCGGCCAGCTCATATACTCACGAAGCACCTCCTTGGCTTCTTCCAACCCGCGCGCTAGCACCGCGCAGTAGCCTTCCTCTTCTGCCAGCGCCAACCACTCGCGCTGAGAGACAGCCGTAGCCGCATGGTGCGGAGGCGTTGCCTTGAACTCCAGATACAGGCCATGCCAGCCACCGCGCGCCACTTTAACGACCAGGTCGGATACGCCCGCCTTTACGCCCTGCTGCTTGAGATCTGCCGCAGTCTTCTTGTTGCGCTGGCCGCCGTTAGGCACATGGTAGGTATGGGCATAGGCTTGGCCGACTTCGGTACCGCGCTGTTGTTCGGCGAACAACCAACGAATCAGCACCTTTTGTTCCAAGCCTTCGTGATCGACGCGAGGTTGACGTCGAGAAGTTGCCGATGAGGACGATTGAGGCGAGCCTCGCCCAGGGCCAGCTAGCGGAACCGCAGCCAATGACCGCTGCCGCCATGCCTGCCTTGCCTTCGCCATCAGACAGCCTCCCCTTCAAGCGAGCCCTTCCGAGCAGCAAGGGTGCAGAACCACGCTTTGATGCTTTTTACGTGACATTTATCAAGTTCTGAGAGCCCAGACTTTGCAGGCCAATGCATCCCTCTGTAGCGTGTTGCTTCCCTATCCTCGCTGCAGGATTGAGCCTCCCTATGAATATCTATACAGTTTCTTATGAGCTGAACCATCCCCAGGGATACAAAGACTTTTTTGAACGCCTCGAGTCGCATCCACACTGCCGGGTAATGGACTCCTTTTGGCTGATTCAGTCTGAGGCCAAGGCCAGTGAGATCAGCAATGAACTTATGCGCCTGCTGAAACCAACTGACTCCGTCTTTGTAGCAATGCTGACTCATGAGTGGGCCAGTGGTGGCGCTCACTGCGACAATTGGCTCAACGCTACCGAACAGGGCTTGGACTAAGCAGACCAGAAGACCGGACAGCTGAAGGGGTGCTTTGCCATAACATCTCATCCCGCTCTCCTCTGCGCACGCTCCCAGCGCTGATAGTCGGCCACGATCCGGTCAAGCATTGCCCGGGCCCGGTCGTTGTAGTCGATCTCGGCGCGGCTCTTAACACCACACGCCTTCCTCAGGAAATCCGCCACGTCCTGCTCGGTGTGGGTACCATCGGGCAATTGGGTTTCAGACAGGCCATGCCCGTGCCGGCAGCGATGGTCCAGGTAGAGACGGAAGCGTTCATTGGTACCGAGAAGTGCGGCCCGGCGGGATTGTGCTCCACCTTTACCTGCTTCAGACATGGACGCCTCCCGCCTGCTCGATCATGCGTCCGGTGTCTTGCAGCCAGGCCAGCTCCTCGAGGCGCTCAGGTGACGGCGACTTTCCCTTGGTCTGCGCCAGCAGCTGAAGAACCATGACAGCTGCACGTTTGAGCAGCTCGTCTCGAAAATCGGGGGCGACACGCTCGAACCTCCCTAAGTTCTCGACCGGCGGCAGCACTTCCTGTTTCGCGACATCGGCTGAGGCCAATACGTCATCGGGACATGTCACTGGACGAGGCGCACCATCCTTCACCGGGAGTAGCGTGCCATGTTTCTTCTTGGGCTCAGCGGCTTTCGCGGGCCACCATTTGATCGAACCTGACTGAATCCTCTGGGCAGCCTGGGTACCGTCGACAGTAGTAGTCCATGCCCAGCCACCATCAGATGACACCACCAGTCCTAGCTCGCGAAGCTCACCTAGTGTCGCAATCACCTTACGCTGATTTGATTCGGTACCGGCATTGGCTGCGATGCAAACCATCACTGTCGTCACGTCCCGGCGCGTCTCCACGCTTTCGGCATATAGGGCAGACAACACCTTGCCCTGGAAGGCGGTAATAGTTGGTTTTTTCATTCCCCCTCCGGTAACTGTTCAGCTTCGGATCGGCCTGCGGCGGTTAATACATGAATCGGGCTCGCCACCTTGCCCATCACTTGCGAATCTCCCGCCACTTTCACCAGCCCGTCAGCCTTGAGACGGGCCAGCGTTTGGCGCACCTGGTGCAGTGTCATCGCCACCCCGCCAGCACGGAGTTCGGCGGTGATAGTCTCTGGCGTACCTCCGGCGCGACGAAGCATAAGCAGCACGGCGTTTTGTTCATCGATCGGTTTCACGCACTCACTTCCAGCATGGTGCGCTCGGCCTCGAGGAGCCCCTTCTCGGTCAGGCATGCTGTCCCTTGCTGACGATCGAGTGCCCCGCTTTGCAGATGATCCATGAAAGCGCCGTGCCTGACCTCGTTACCAATGGGTACTGCGATGGTCTGCATGGTTACACCCTCCCCGCTGCTGCTTTCAGTGCCGCCAGACCCTGGCTGGCATTCATTCGATGAGGCAAACCGGCTTCGGCCACACGTTGAGCAGCTTGCTCGGCGCTAACACGGGCCGTTAGCTCGGCACGGCTGAGCTGGCTGTCGTGACCGATCGCGGCTTGGGGGCGCATCGTCTCACCCCGAGCAACACGCTCCACCACGCAGTCGCGATTGCTGCTCGCGTAGTAGTGCTTGAACACCCGACGATGCTCGGCCAGCTGGTTGTAGGTAGCACTGCGCATGTTATGCAGATCGACATGCCCGGCAGCTGCGGCGACGCCTTCATGAATGAATAGAGCGCCAGCAAAGGCGTGTTCTTGGACATTGCGCCATGCTGCCTCGAGGCTCGGTAGCCCCAAGGGCTCAGGGCGCAGGCGGCACAGCTTGGCGAACAGCATCGCGCTCTCAGGCGGCCAAGCAGTGTCGCCCTTGGCCACGGCCAGTTCGGCGCGCTCATTGCAGGCGTCCAGGCCACACCGCACATGGGATTCGCTCAGGTGCTGCAGGGCGCCGTGCCATTCACCGGTGGCATCGAAGCATGCCCACTGCCCGTCGATCTGCTGCCCCCAGCCACTATCCATGCAGCGGCGACGCCAGTGGGTGCCGTACAGCTGGCCCAGCGCCACGAACACCTGATCAACCGTGCCCTGGGTAACCGGCTTCGCATTCGCCGTCGTAGACATGCCCTGCTGACGTTCCGCCTGGCTGGCCGCTGCCTTGCTGTTGAGCGAGGCGACGAGCTTCTGTGGGTGACAGGTTGGAGTACCGCTGGCGTTGGCCGGCATTTGAGTGGCGGCTTGCATGGTTGGCACCTCCGGCGTTAGGGGCAGGCTTCTGGGCTTCGTGGCGAAGGTCGTTGCGGATCCAGTCCACGAGTTTGGCAGTCCACGCCATGGCGCCGTAGCGTCGGCCCTGGTCGGCATGGTGTGCGGTGAACTTGGCCAGCTGGTGTGGAGCAAGGACAGTGTCGGCAGGCAGTCCGGCACGCTGGCAGGCAACGGCGAAGTACTCGGGATCTGGTTGCCAGTCCAAGGTCATCGCGAACTGGTGGGCACCGGCGGCCAATGGTTGGCCGTCGTCGTCCTGCTGAGCTGCCCGGTCGAAGATCGACGCACCCGCGTTGAGAGAGAGATTCTCTGTTGTAGTCTCTGTAGAGAAATCGCCGTTTGGGACAATCTGGACACTCCCTTTGGGCGTCTCTTGATTCTCCGCTTGGGCGTTTCTTGTTTCTCCCTTTGGGCGAGTCTGGTCTAGCTCGGGGCCTGCAGGCTGGGCATCACCATTTTCGGGCGACAGCACAGCGATCAATTGTAGCGCCAGCTCTTCCAGGTTGACGCGGTACCACGTCTTGGCTGGCATGCCCCGACGCTGTTCCTCGAGCACGCCCAGACCGACCAGCTGCTTACGAGCGTTGAGCTGTTGCTTGGCGGTCATGCCGGTCTCGGCCTGCCAGCTGTCCTCGGGGCCGGTCTGATCCTTGTAGAACCAACCACCACGGCGCTGAGCCGTCGGCGTGTTGGTCAGGAACAGCGCCTGGCTGAGGAAGATGGCTGCCGTCACGGTTACGCCTGGCAGCCGTGCGAAGACGGGCTGATAGGCTACCGGCCTGCCAAGCAGCGCTGGTAGCATTTGCGCGGTGATCACGTCGCACCTCCGAATAACACGGCCCACACCCCGACAATGCCGAGCGCGGGCAAGGCAACATGAATGGCCAAACTCATGCCAGCACCGCTTCGGACAGCCCGAGCCGCTCACGGCGGCATTCAGCGGCGCGCTTCAAGTAGTCCGCCCGGGTCTTGAGCATGCGTTTTGCCGAGGTTTCGTCGGTCGGCTCGGTTTGATCAAGGCGAGCCACGAAGGCATGGCAATAACGCTCCTCTAGAAGCAATGCTCGGGCCTCGTCGCCTCGGTTCTCGGCGGCTTCGATGTCCAGCGCCAGACGCGTTTCAATCGCAAACAACTTAGTCTTGGTATTTTCGTGGTAGTTTGGAATGTCGTGTGGTGTGCTCATGTGCTCCCCCTAGTTGCGTACCTGTATAAATACTCACCTCTTTCAAGTGACGTTCTGTTCCGACTCATTTCGTTTAGGATGTGAATCGTGTTGAGAGACGTACTTTTCTGGACACGCTTGCCTATGTATGGCCGCAAGACGGGTACCCGATTCGTATCGGGTATCAGCCCCCTTATGAACGCGTGCGATCGTGGCTTGGGAGACCCTGATTCGCTTGGCTATCTGCTGTTGCGTCAGGCCAAATGCGATGAGATCACCGACCATTTCACGAGCGGTGTAATGCTTCATGCGTATCCTTTTAATACACAAACGTATTAGTGCGAAGCATACACAAACGTATTGGCGCCGGCAAGAAGATGTCGTTAACAATACGCTTTCGAATAAAATGCATGCGTCAGCACTTGGACTTAAGGACACATGAATAGGGAAAAAGATGAATCGTCCGTCGGCGATCGCCTACGAAAGCTGATGCAAGACAAAGGCTTGGGGGAGAATGAGCTGGCACGTCAGTCTGGCGTAACGCAACCCACTATTCATCGTATCCTGACAGGTGAGAGCAAGTCACCCAGACATACGAACTTGGATAAACTTGCAAAGGCACTTGGAACCTCCAGTAGTTTTCTCTCCTATGGTTCGTCTGGAGAAAATGAGCCCATGCAGACCAAGGCCGATTACAACGTCAGTTCCGTAGCTCATCTCCAGTCACGTCAGCAGTACGTCTATCCCATTATTAACTGGGTTCAGGCCGGACAGTGGACGGAAGCGGTCAATCCCTACGAGCCGGGCTGCGAGCAGGAAGTCGTGGCGACCGACTACCAGGCCAAGGGCTATGCCTTCTGGTTGGAGGTCCGCGGCGACTCGATGACTTCGCCGGCCGGCTTGAGTGTGCCCGAAGGAATGATGATCCTAGTCGATCCCGAGGAAGAAGCCCTCAACGGTAGCCTAGTCGTGGCACAGTTGGAGGGAAGCGATGAAGCCACGTTCAAGCGCCTAGTAATCGATGGCGGCCAGAAGTTTCTCAAGCCGCTCAACCCAGGCTACCCACTAATCCCCATCAACGGTAACTGCCGTCTGATCGGCGTGGCGGTCGAGATGAAGATGAGCCTACGCCCCAGGACGCACTGAACCTAGGCCGCCATTCTCTAGCCGCAATGCAGTTCCCCATGGAATCCCACTAGGCAAGCCCAACAACTTCTTCTCAACCCGCCCCTGAGGCGGTTTTTTTACACCCTTGCTTATGCGAAATGGTATTGACAAACTAATACGTATACGTATTATTTAATCAAGTTCGTTAGCAAAGCGCAGGGGTACAACATGGAGCAGACAATACAACAGACGATCGACTTCGCAGGGTGGCGTTGCATAATTGGCACGCAGCGGAAAGGCCTACCGACTGCCAAGCAGGCACAAGTGATCGCCGGGCTGGCGGCAGGCATGACGCAAAAGGAAATCGCCAAAGCGCGCGGCGTTTCCACGACCACCATCAAGAGCACAGCCGAAAGCCTCTACTTCTGGCTTGACGCTAATCGCGCCGCCGATGCCGTTGCCAAAGCCATATGCCGAGGCTGGATTGCTCCTCTCCTGCTTGTCCTGATCATCAGCACCTTCTTCCAGAGTACCCAGCCCCAGCCGGTACAGCGTACCCGTATGCCGGTTCGCATCGTTCGCCAGGTGCGCACCGAGTCCGGGGTAATGGCATGACCCAGCACCGCTACGTCACCAGCGCGCAGAAAGCGCTGGTCATGAAAATCCAAGAACTTGCTATCGATGTCAGCGAGACCAGTCGTTACGACGCTTGGGTCGACTACTACGGCCATTGCCAGCAGCTCGACGTGCGCGCCTACCCCGCGGGCGGAGAAAAATCGCTATGGCGCACAACGATTTACTTGCCCAAGGCTGGCCGCCCCGAACCGGACGCTACTGATGAGTTGGCCGCTGCACTGCGTCGCCTCAAGGACCTGCTGGAAGGAGCTTAGGCATGAAGCAACTAATCGTCATCGAGACCCCACGCGGCAAGAAGCGGCTGCGCTACCAGACCGGCCTGCGTGCCGTTCGACAGATCGCTGAGCGCTACGACTGGCAACTAGTCGTCAACCGTGGGCAAGTCCGCATGGAGGAGAGCCAGCATGGTTAAGCAGCTGATCGAAGTAGGCCGGGGCTGTATCTACTTCTACGACGGAGAAGGTGACACCGAAACCGTTTACCCGAAGGGCAAGACAGCCGACTACCTTGCCGATCGTGCCAAGCGCCGAGCGGAGCGCCACGAGGACCGCCGCTGGCGTTACGAGCGCCACGGACTGATACCCGGCATTGAAGTCCACACCGTGTGACCTCGCAGCCACCAGCGCATGGCGGCCTGTATCCGAGAGCGCCTACCGGGCGCTGCCTGATGCAGTAGCTCTTTAACAATTCGGACCCCCGCGGCGCCAGCAGCGCGTTATCTGCTGGCCATCGGTAAGCCCTCTGGCATGAGCCGACACTCATGTTTCTGTCGGGACCACTGGAGCTTCACTGCTATGAAGGTGGAGAGGGCTTTCGGATGCCTCGTAGTTAGCTATTGAGTGAGCAAGGTGCTGGGCCCGTCCAGCGGGGTGTGAGTCCTGAACCAAGTCTGACACACTAACTGTACGTCAATTCAGTAGTGATATTGTGGCCAAGACTTCACTCCTGCTACCGATATGGAGCCTAGATTATATGCCTGCAAACTCTTCCTCTCCCGGCACCTTTATGGTCCGCAAGCTGAGCAGCATCTTTTCCCTCTCCGACGAGGAGAAGCAGGCGCTCCATGACCTACCCATGCAGGTCGTGCCCCTCGAGAGAGATCAAGACATCGTGCGTGCCGGCGATCAACCATCTCAGTGCTGCCTGGTGCTGGAGGGCTTCACTTATGTCTACAAGCTGACCCTCGAGGGCCAGCGCCAGATCCTGGCGCTGCATGTGCCCGGAGACATCCCCGACCTGCAAAGCCTGCACCTGAAGGTCGTGGACATCAGCCTCGCCCCGATCTTCCCCTGCACGGTCGGGTTCATCCAGCATGAGGACCTGCGCCGCCTGTACGAGCGCTATCCTCGCCTTACTGCCGTCTTATGGCGTGAGACGCTGGTACACGCCTCGATCCACCGGGAGTGGCTGCTCAACAACGGTCAACGGGCGGCCTATGCCCGGCTGGCCCATCTTCTCTGCGAACTCCTGATGCGCCTGTCTGCAGTGGGGCTGGTTGAGAATGACACCTTTCATCTGCCGGTCACCCAGAGTGAGCTGGCGGACGCGACCGGCATCAGCTCAGTTCACATGAACCGGGTACTCCAGGCCCTGCGTGCCGATGGCCTGATTGAGACCCAGGGAAAGCAAGTGCATGTCCTTGATTTGGAAAAGCTGAAGCAGGCCGGCGGGTTCGATCCGCTCTACCTTCAACTGGAGGATGGAGTGGCCACATGAGCCCTTTCATGCCGTGGCTATCTGAGCCCCGGCATGCAGCTCATCAATAATGCCCTCGCTCGGGGCTGAGAAAACCGGGCCATCGGAAATGGCTGAATGCGCGCAACAGTCAGGCATGGGAGCCGGATGAAGCTAGACACTGCCGGCTAGCCATTTCCGACGCTCGCCCGAGCATCTCTCGCATAGTCGATTGCCCTGGCTCCCCTTGCCGGGGCCTTTTTCGAGATCAGCGGAGTGTCGCCGCCTCGGCGCCAGCCCGCTGCTTTCATCGCGATGCAGCACCCTTCAGTTCCCTGCGTACCTCCCCCGGCCATGCCGGGGCTTTTTAAATAACCTTTGTACGTTAGTGCCTGAATAGCGAGCGCGGCCTCGGCGTCCTAGCAAGCCGTGGCCTGGCCAAATCGGCCCTAATTATGGACAGTTTCTCTTCTGAGTCCGTTTCCATGAACTGCGCAAGCACACGTGCCGCTTCAGCACGGACAAAGCTCTTTATGTAGTCGTCATAGGTAGTGATCGGAGAATCACAGTACCGGCAGGAGAGAACATCGTCTGGGGCTGGGTTCCCCTTCCAGAAATTATCGCCGGAACACTGAGGGCAAATGACCCTCCTGGAACGATTGAACATTAGGCCTCCTGCCTTTCGTCATTGTTATAGACCCGTAACTTACCACCTGGTTTATGGCGCAGGAATTAAACCTAAGTCCGCTTTGCATTCTGCAAATTCTTCTTACCGATTTTCCTTACCAAGCATTACTGACTCCTAATTCATCGCAGCGGTGAGCCATGCCAAGGCTGACCGGTGCGCTGGTCGCACCTCAGCTAGTTAGCTCTTCCCGTTCCTTGCCCGGCTCCGGTCGGGCCTCTTTCCCGGAGACCCTCTATGTGGTTCAAGAACCTACACCTCTACCGCGTCCGTGACGCCCCTCCCAGCGACTCGACGCCCCTGTCCAGTGACTCGAAACCGGCTTCGTCCCCCTAGCCGGCGCACTGAGTGGCGTCATCGAGCGTCTGGTCGAGGGCCTGGGCGGCGAGACTACGCCGGCAGCGCCAACGCATGCATTTGTCGTTCGTGATGATGGTAACAACGCCCCGCTCTGCCTGATTGCCACGCTCTGATCTGTTGTCGAGGTGATTGCCTGACTCATGGCCAAATCAAAATCGCCTACTTGGATGCCGCCACCGTATGGACCATGCCCCCAGTGCGATGGATCTGGCGAATATCGAGGCATGTTCCACTCGGGGCCATGTTCCCACTGCCACGGCACCGGCTACGCCACCAAGGATGGCGAGGCACTGCCGCTTGAGGACCTAATCGCGATGATCAGTGCCCGGCGCAACGAATGGCGCCAGCGCTACTACCAGCTACTGCATACCCCTGGGGTCCGAGAAGCGGCCGAAGCTCACGCCGAGCGTCAGCGCGCGAAAGCGCATGACCAGGCCATGGGCTACGGCATGGGAAAGTATTCTGGAGATTAAAGAAAGATGGCCACAGGTAAATTGATGGACCCCGATCAATGGCGCCGCGCCCGCTTTGCCGGTACGCCACCAGGTATGACAACAGTGCGGCGGTGGTGCCGCGACGGGGTGATCCCTGCCAAGAAGATCGGGGGGAGCTGGTATATCGATCTTGATGCTGAGCGCATGCAGACCGGCAACGAACTGGCCGATGATGTGCTCAAGAGCATGAGGGTATCCTGATGGCAGCACGCCCGCGGACTCGCCGTAAGCGGAGCCTAGAGCCCAACCTGTACGAAAGCCGGGGATTCTATACGTACAGGAACCCAGCGACTGGCACTTGGCATGGCATGGGGTCGGACAAGGCTAAAGCGCAGGCGGCAGCACGCGTGCTGAATGCTCGCTTAGCTCACGATACCGACCTGGTCGCCCGGGTCATGGGGACTGAAGGCGTCACGCTGAAGCATGCCGCAAAGGTTTTTCTAGAGGAGCGAGTCGACGCCCATCCCAAGCTGAGCGCCAGCTCAAAGCAAAACAAGCACTATCGCACTCGCAGAATAGTGAAGGATCGAGGCGACACTCGCCTCGACCAGATCGACACCAGGTGGTGCGCCGAATACCTAGACGAGAATTACAAGGGCGATCCCTACATCCAGTATCGTTCAGTGCTGTCGCAGATATTCACCTTTGCCCAGACGAAAGGCTGGATGAACAACAACCCCGTCGCCCCGACACGTAAAAGCGATGAAGCCTACACCAAGCAGCGTGTACGCCTCACTGTCGAGCAGTACCAGGCCATTCACGCCATGGCGCCGGACTGGTTCAAGATTGCCATGGAATTGGCCCTGACTTGCCTGTTCGGTCGCGCCGAAGTGGTCGCGGCTCGTTACGATCATATCTATGAAGGTGCACTGCACTATGTGCGCCAGAAAACGCGCGAACGATCCAAGACAGCCTTCGTAGCAATTACCATGACGCCCGCCCTAGAAGACCTGATTCAGCGCAGCCGACGATTGCCACCAGTGTCGCCTTTCATCGTGCACCGCTCACCGAAACGCATCTCGGCCGAGGCCAAAAAGAGAGAGCATTGGAGCAGCATAACGCCTGATATGATCTCGCGAGAGTTCGCCAAGTTACGCGCAAAGGTAGCCAGTATTACCGCCCTGCCCGCTGTAGCTCAGCCGACCTTTCATGAGATCAGGTCGCTGGGCTCTCGATTGCTTGAACTCAAGGGTGTGCCGGTCAGTGACATCCAGGTATTGATGGGACATGCCGATGAAGAGATGACCCAGCACTATCTCGATGGGCATGGCACTCGCTGGCAGCAAGCCAAGGGTAACGTGTACAACATGGGCGCCCTGTTAGCTGTCCCAAAACCCAGCTAGAACTCATTGATTTATATAGAGCGAAATGGCCGTTTCTGTCTCGCCTCAAAACGGCTAGTTTCCTAACCGCATCAAAGGCTTAGACTACTAACGTCGTCAAAATGGGGTTGCAGAGGTCGCAGGTTCGAATCCTGTCGCTCCGACCAGAATTACCAAGAAAAACCGCCACTTCCGGATCATGCCGGGTGGCGGTTTTTTCGTTTCACCGGCAAACAGAAATTCCAGGTTCCAAATAGGTTCCAGCAGTTTGGAGCTTGGTTTCTGACCTTCGCAGCTGATATCCAAGCTGAAGCGAAACATTTTTATTAGAAGAAGTTGTAAGCCCTAAGATAACGGTATATCAAGCATGGCCCCCTACTCGATATCAGTGGGTTTCGTCGATGATGGTCGCCATGGGCCCGCTGTTGGCGAGTCCGTGATGCCTTAGCTCGCGCCACGCTCGCCCTGCCGATGCCGATAGAAGAAGCGCAGCATTTCCTTCGCGGCGTCGGGGCCCTTGGGGTCGGTATAGCTTCCCCTTGCACTCCCTCCCGCCCAGGCGTGGCCCGCACCGTGTATCCGCCACTGCTCCAGACGCGGCTCGCCCTTGGCATCATGATGCGAGGTACGCGTATAGGCATGGCCATTGGTTACCCGCCCCTGTTCCACTGTGACCCTGGCGTTGCCCTCTTGCTCGCTCGCCGTTTCGCCCTTTTTACGCATGGCGGCGTACTGGGCGGCAACGCGATCCGCATTGCTGGGGTGCACGGTCGTGTCACGATCGCCATGAAAGATGATGGCGGGCACCTCCGACACCCACCCGGATTCTCGCGCTGCAGCACCGCCTCCCAGGGGACCCGTGCCGCCCTGCATCGCCCCCAGGGCATCGGGGAGGCTCTGGGCCACGCCGTGGGGCAGCCCGGAGTGCACGCCCACCGCCGCAAACAGATCCGGATAGGTCATTGCCAGGGTCGTCGCCATGGCCCCACCTGCCGAGAGCCCGGCGACATAGACCCGACCCGCATCGAGCCCGTGCGTGTCGATGATCTGACGGGTCATGCCGGCAAGGATCGCTGGCTCACCACCCTCACGCTGCTGGTCTTCGGCCTTGAACCAGTTCCAGCACTTCGAGCTGTTGGCGGTCATCGGCTGGGCCGGATAGAGCACGCAACACAGCTGCTCTTCGGCCAGTCGGTTCATGTTGGTTCCGGCAGCGAAGTCATCAGGATTCTGCGTGCAGCCATGCAGCATGACCACCAGCGGCAGTGCCTGACCGTGATGGCCGCTGGGGATGTACAGCTTGTAATCGCGCGTGCCGATCCGGTTGGTAAAGCGACCGGCCGTGAATGTGCCGGGCAGTAGCTCCTCGGTGGTGCCCCGAGCATGCTCGGACTGCGCTCCGGCGCCTCGAAATCTGAGCCACTTGTCGCGCCATGCTGCAGGCACCCCAATATCGCCGTTCGGGAAACTCCCGGTGTAAGGCTGTCTGGCCTGGTCAAACGTGGAAAAAGGCGTCGCTCGCGCTGTCGATTCACCTGTCCGGTCAGATGCCGCCTCAGCAGATGCTGGCCTGGACGCCGCCATCTCCTCGCCGAGGACCTGGCAGCTCCCCTCGAAGATATTGCCTTTGCGGTACGATTTATTCGGCGTCTCCTCACCCCTCGTGCCCTGGTTCTCCCCGGGTGTCGCGCCCTGCAGGACGGCCATGGCCTCGTGCAGCTTCCCGGCGCGGGTCAGCCGCGTCGCTTCTTCCATTCGCTTCGTCATGGTGGCGTCAATCATCGTCAATTTCCCTATCTATGATTCAGTGGATTCGATCTGCCAGGGCGGCCTTGACCGCCGCGCTGGCATGCAGGGCGCCCAACACGACCACCGACTCGATGGTGGCGCGGGCAAGCTCCGGTGATACGTCGTCGGCAATGCTGGCCATGCCCAAGACCTGAATCTGCAACATCTCGCCCGCCGACTGTCGTGCTTCTAGATCCTCGCGACTGTAATGTTCCAACCCCAGCACGAAGGCCTTGCGGGTCACGGTCTCCCTGACCACCTCGGCGTGGGTCGCCAGCTGGTTGCGGATGGCCGTACGGATCAGATCAGTGCGATTGGAATAGAACCCTTCCTGGACCAGCAGATCGATCTGCCCCAGATCGACGACCCCCAGGTTAATGGTGATCTTCTCGCTGGAGTCGCCGGTCTTGCGGCGCAGCTCATGCACGCTCATGTGTTATGCCTCGTTGAACTAATAGGGGAACCATCCTTGTCGTCTTCACCATCCCATAGACATCTCATTACCATCCATATGGATGGTATAGTGAGCCGATCAGGATAAAAGTCAAGACGCGAACAATCAAACAGGAGAGAGGACTTTCACCGCCAAGCCGTTCCGAGGCCCCTTCGGGACGGCGCCGCAACAAGGGTCAAGCTATCCTTAGCTTCCACAAACCAGGGTTTCCCCCTCGTTGAGGACTTGCTGTTTGTCTCGTTCCAAGCTGAACGAGACCAGATCCTGAGAGCCGCCCTTGAAAGTGAGCCGTAGCACCTGGTCGCCGACTTCGAGCGATATCTGTGTGGTATCGGTGGGCTGGAAACTGGTTCAGCTATCGGTTGGCGAACCACTATGGAGTAAGAGTTCGTAAGGCGCTCTTAAGCCTACACAGCCCGGTGTTGGTAATTCCCCAGCTCTGGCTGGCCTGTATCTGGGTAGGTTCCCGACGTGAAGTTGCTGACCTAGTCTGTTGAATACGAATATCAAGTTTTCGGGCGGCTGCATTGATGCAGACACGATCAGGTGAGGATCACATCTTGTTAGATCTGGATATAGCGGCACGTTTCTCTTTCACCGAAACAGTTTGCCTTGCCATGGATCCCGCGTCTTGATGACTGTCTTATCGTGATGCCCATTGCTGCTGATAGTAGCAATTTGATTTCAAACTCAAAGAAATTGATATGTTACATCTTCGCCTAAATACATAATTTCTTTAATTGCAAAGCTCTCGGAACTCAAAAAAGGCACTATGATGGCACGAAACTAAGCCAATACAATCCCGACATGCCAAACGATAACTATTTAACCATTGTGCAAAATGCACTACACCTATATAAACAAGGGGGGCATGCCCAGAATTTATTTAACTTCCCAAAAAAAGCCGTGTTTCCCCAATTGATTACTTTCTCACCGGCTACTGTCCGAAAAGCCGCGTTACCGGGTTACTTGGCGGCCGTCGAGCACCAATGCTTGTTCGACGAGGGCGCATGATCTGATCTGATACCGCCTCAGCGACATCCTATGCTGGCTTGAAGACAGCCTTCGGGCCATAGTACAGTTCATATCAAGTCTTCTTCAAAAACAGTCATTCTATATAAACTAGCCAAGGGGGAAATCAGGAATTACACATATTACACATGCATCCCGATACCTATATAGTGATGCTTGCCCCGTAGGCCTCAACGGCCCCAAGGTGGAAAATCGATAACGGAGTATAGCCATCAAAGGACATGCTATATACCACTCGACCTTGAGCTATGTTGTTTGTATGCGTGCGCTGCGCATTTTGTTATGCCTATCCGAAGCATACGGCCTGCATTGGAATAACCACGTTCCGTATTAATGAAGGCCGGATCATTACTCCTCGGGACCACACAGTTAGTCATACGAACTGGGGGGTGTAATCATAACGACTCTGCTCGATATTTTAAGGACAGCCTGGCCAGCGCTAAAATTGGGTATAATCGGGTTATCATAGGTAACATTAAAAGCATTATTAGAAGGCAGCGAGCAAGACAAAAGATTAGCTCCTCCCCTGTCAGAGGCCGGCTATGCAGAGTCCGCTTTAGCGTTCAGCGTAAGGGACATCAAGCGCGCTTGGTGGGCCTTACGCTGAATCAGGAAAATCTCCAATAACGAGGAATAGCCGGTTTGCGTTTTCACTTATTTATCATCATCACGAGTCAACCTTTGGTATACACCAAGACCGACTACCACCAGAATAGCTGAAATCAACAAGAAAGTGGGGTAGATCAATGTGGTAATATCTTCTGTCCCTGCTTTAAACACGAAGACTAGGGATTCCAGGCTTATGGCAATGGCAATTATGACAAAAAATTTTAATAAAGCCTCTCTCTGTTTTGCGGGCGACTTTGTAGCGCTGCTGCTAAACACTTCTTCTTCCAAAAAAAACTTTGATACATCAAAGACAGCCATTCCAATCACGATCAAGCCGATGGCATTAAGAAGAGCTGCAATAAGCAAGGTTCTTTCATGTACCGAAACCCATATATCCCATAGGGCAACGCCCATCATCGTGAGGCTGATAATACCCAGGCTCAAGCTGATGAGCCCGTAAATAGCACGCCCAATCAAATTAGAAATATTTCTCGCCTTGTTCATCTTTCCTCCAACCATACAATTGGTTTTTTGAAATATACTACTCCGTCTCCTGCCGTAATGTTAAGTATAACTAGACGGTATAACACCAATCATAGTGCATGAGGCATAACCGGGCCGGGGTACTTGCTATCTTTGTCGAGATGGCCGCTTTGGGTCGTAGCAGGCCTATCAGCTCCTATCGGCAGCGTGTCCCGTTTCTTCACTTTCCGATACAATTTGTCTTTTACTGCCACGCGGGGACTCCATGCGCCTGCCAATCGTCGCTACATTGCTCTTTACATTTGCTGTCCCAGCCCTGTCTGCTCCGCCAGCTTCATTCACCGCAGCCAAGCGCATCGCTGAAGCAGAGACTTGCTTCGATCGGGATATGACCTTCTACTACGGCTGCGATTTCACCTTCGATGGCGGTCCGGATCTTAATGGCTGCAGTTATTAGTTAAGAATAGTACTAGCAACACCGAATCCCGTGACAGGATGCGTTCGAGTGCGCCATTATCTCGCCACTGTCGAGCGCTGTTAGGCCGCCTTCTAAGCATTGAAGCGTTTAAGGGCCGAAGCGTTCGGGCAAAGCCCGCCATTCAGTGCCCGAGCAAAGAATCCAGAAAAGCCGTTGAGCAGCTAACGGTCATCGCGCCGTGGCGCCCAGCGCCCAGCGCCCAGCGCCCAGCGCCCAGCGCCCAGCGCCCAGCGCCCAGCGCCCAGCGCCCAGCGCCCAGCGAGCGTGTCAGGCGAAGCGATAACTTCAATCAATGCCCAAGCATGATCGGAATTTCGTAACGCCTGCCATGGCAGTCCCTAGCTTGATGGGAAGAGGCAACAAAAACAGCAAGATACGCTAAAAACCTTGCGTTTCGTCAATAACATTAGAATATTCACTACTTCTCGCGTGTTATGTGTTGCGCATCCTCACAGATATGTCTCATAATAGATACACAACGAAACATGGATGTCACCTTTTGTAGACATCTGAAAATAACCGAATGGCCTTAGGTCATCGTTTACGCAAACGCAGGGAATGACCAACATGCTGATTGATAGCCTCCTGAATGACATTCAGGACATTAATCTCTCGTACCTGTTGCTGGTGCAGCGTCTCATAAATGAAGATCGCGCCACTGCCATGTTCCGCCTCAAGATCAGCGAGCCCATGGCAGACATGCTGGCGTCGCTTTCCGTCAAGCAGCTGGGCCAGTTATCACGGACCAACCAGTTACTGTGCCGTCTGTGTTTCGATGATCCCGAGCAGCTCTTGAAGCTGACCACCGATACGCGTGAGCAGGGGCTGGGCCAGACGCATGCCGCGCTTCTGATGGCCTCGGTGTCGACTCGCTCTAACGTTCAGGCGGGGTAAGCCGACATGGCCGATAAGAGTCTGGTCATTGAAATGCAGCAGGTTCAGATGGCCATCGAGTTGATTGAACTCGGTGCCAGGCTGCAGGTTCTCGAGACCGAAACCGATTTGAGCCGTGCGCGCCTTATCAAGCTTTATAAGGAAGTCCGCGGCATGTCGCCCCCCAAGGGCATGCTACCGTTCTCCACCGACTGGTTTGTTACCTGGTTGCCGAACATCCATTCCTCGCTGTTCTTCAATATCTATGTGCGGCTGGTGGAAGATCACGGTTGTAACCGCATGGGCGCATTCGTCAGGGCATTTCGGCTCTATCTGGAGCAGTTGGCTCTTGAAGGCGCCGAACCGGTGCTTGGATTGACGCGTGCCTGGACCTTGGTACGTTTCTTCGAAAGTGGCATGCTCGAACTCAATAAATGTACCAGTTGTAGTGGCCAGTTTGTGGCTCATGCGCACACGCCATCACGCAACTTTATCTGTGGCATCTGTCAGCCTCCGTCACGGGCTGGTAAGACCCGCAAGCGCCGTGAGGCGCTCGAAGCCGGACGTTGTGTCGAGATGGATGATGAAGTTATGTCGTTACAGGCTCGCCAAGCGTGATAGAGGCTTTTCCCAGTATTCAAGAATACCCTGTCCCACCATACATTGAAGCTACGTGAACGTTGTCCAAGCTGCATTTCAACGCCCCACTACCCTCGCTTATTGATAAGCGTGTCCGTCGGTCTATCTTATCGAGCAAGAGAGCATGCGGTAAGGAGAGCCCGACCACATGGGTCGGCATTGATTAAGTTCCCTAGGGACGATCGTTATTCAGTTGATAGCAACAATCTGCAGCTTCGGATAAAGATTCATATCTTCCAGGTAGGAAAGTATCCAATGTCTTATCCCGGATAATGAAAAACTCTTTAACCTCTTGCCTGGGGACTCATCAACGCAATCTTCAGCAAGGCAAGGAACAACTTCATATTTCTCAAACATTACTACCTCCATGCGTTTAATCACAGTACTTCCATGCACTACCATAGGAGAATAGCAAGGTAGATAGCGGGTATCGATATGAAAAATGTCATATATTAGGTATTAGCAATACTAAATATTAAGTCATTTTTATTACAATAACTCGGTACTTCCAGCTGGGGGACGCGTAAGCTACACGCAATGAAAGGGTGGATTGTGTTCCAGGCCACACAATGCGAGTGCCGCTCCACGTCATTCACTAGCAGAGCAGGGGTTACCCAGAAGCAAACATCATTTCCCGTCCGCGTCGGCCCCGAGTATAGCCCTGCCAGCGTGAAGCAGGTCATCACCTAACCCGCGATTCTGGCGATTAATAATGATGCCTGCAGTCGCTTGTCTCCGTTATATCGGTTGGCTGCACCTTGCCCCACTTCACGGTTCGCAGCAGGATGTTCCCGACCTATAAGGGCAAGCGTAGCCCTATCAATTGCCATGCTCTATCCATTGCTGCAATTCAGCGAAAGGCATGGGGCGAGCAAACAGGTAGCCCTGTCCCGTTTCAACCTCGAGGCTAACCAGGCATTGGCATTGCTCTTCGGTCTCGACGCCCTCGGCAACCAGCTTGAGATGAAAATTTTTAGCCAGCGATACGATGGTCTGGGTGACTGCCGCATCCGCCCTTTCGGTGACGATATTGTCGATAAAGCACTTGTCGATCTTGAGCGTGGTAATGGGCAATTGATGAATGTAGCTCAGTGAGCAGTAGCCGGTACCGAAATCGTCAAGCGCAATGCCCACTCCCCTGTTTCGCAGTGCTCGAAGTTTATCAATATTGTCCTGGTTCAGGTCTGCCAGGGCGGTTTCGGTGAGCTCGAGCTCAAGGGCCGCCGGGGAGATGCTGAAATGTGACAGGGTCTGCTCGACGGTCGTGACGAAATCATCCTGCTCCAGATGCTGGGCAGAAATGTTGACCGCCACCCGGGCTGGACCGCCTTGGGCCTGCCAAGTCCGCATGGACTCGCAGGCTTTCTCGAGTACCCATCGGTCAATCTGGGTAATCAGGCCGTTGCCCTCGGCTATCGGAATAAACTTATTTGGCGGCACCAGGTCACCGCTCGACAGGCGCCACCGAATCAGCGCCTCCACGCTGGTCAATGATCGATCCTTCAAATTCACCTTTGGCTGGAACCACAGTTCGAACTGGTCAAGCGCCAGGGCTTCGTGTAGCCCTGCCTCGGTTCGTATCTGTGCCAGCGCCTGGCGCTGCACAGTAGGCGAATAAAATGTCGGATGCTGCATCCGTTCAGTGCGGGTCAGCGCCGAGCCCGCGCAGTCCAGCAAGGAAGCGGCGTTTGCGGCGTCGTCAGGGTAACCGGCAATGCCCACGGCGGGGGTGATATGCACGCGCTCCCCCCTGACATCGAGGGGGCTGGCTGCAAGCTGTTGAAGGGTTTGAAACACCTCAAGTGCATCGCTGGTAGAGGCACCGGCACGCAGCATCAGGGCCCACTCGTCGGTAGAGAGCCGCGCCAGGGAATAGTTGTCGCCCAGGAGGGCCTTGAGGCGCTCGCTGCAAACGAGACCCGCCTCTTCCAATGCCCGGTTGCCCAGGGATTTTAAAACCGGCGTTAGGGGAATATGGATGACCATGGCAAACACTTGCCGCCCCAGCACCGTCCCATCCTGGATGGCCTGGCTCAAGCGATCCAGGAATAGCGTCTTGTTAGGCAATCCTGATCCCTGATCATGACTGGTGAGATAGGCAAGCCGTGTGCTCTGGGTGAGTGCCTGGCGTCTCGCTCGTAGCAGCATGTCAACCCGCTGTGTCAGCTCACTCGGGTCAATCGGGGTGAGCAGGAACTCATCGATGAGCGAGCCACAGGCCTGCAATGCCCGGGAAAGGTCTTTGCGTGAGGCAATCAACATGGCTGGCAGGAAGACGGGTTGCGCATGGCTTCTCGCTTCAGCGAGCACCTGACGCCAGCGTACCGCGCCCGCTGGATCGAGGATGGCAAGGTCGAACGAAGCCTCTGTTGGGCTACCCTGCCCGATATCGTCTACAGCGCCAGTCTCGTCAGGGATGAGCACGTGATAACGCGTTTTCAAGTGTTCTATCAGCTGTTTGCGGTTGCCACTGGCCCCCACCATCACCAGGATCCGCTCCCGATGAGCGACGGATGATACTGGGTTGCTGTCTTCCTCCGCTATGCCGCGCCAGAAGACCGCTTGATTGCTGCTGCTTGTTTTCATGGATATCCGTTCCCGACTGACTGCATCGCTGGGGTCTCACCGGCCAGGTCCGAAAGTACCCCCAGGAGCACGGGCTTTTTCACTGGCTTTTGTAGAAAACTGGCCGCACCGTAGCGTAGCGCCTGCCCTCCCTGGCGGGTTTCCTGCGCGGTGCAGAGCACGATAAAGCGCACCTCATGGCTATTCAGGGTCTGACACATCCGCCAGTCAGCCGGGCCAAAGCCTGAAATGTCCACGAGCGCGATACGGCGGTCGCCAGATTGGGTTATCGCCGCCGTCAGGGCCTCATGGTTCGACGCACTGATCGCGGTATGACCGGTCGCCTCCAGGGCATCTGCCATCACCCGCGCATTGCCCGGCCGTTTCATCACGAGTAGGACGGTTGCCATCGTTCCCGCTCCGGTCAGCCAAGGTCTTGGGAAGGCATGCCCGACAGCACACTATGCAAACCTTCTATCGGCTCATGCACGATCAGCCCACCTTCGCCGATATCATAGGTGTGCAGGGCAGTATCAAAGCCGCTCAAGCGTTTTTTGAGCACCCCTAAGGCCTTTTTCATCTCCCCCGCCGATTCCATATAGCGCAGAAAAACCAGGTTATCGGAAAGGTAACTGAAGCCCTTCTCGGTCGCCTGGAACTCCTGGCCGGTGACGGCCTGAGTTTCATTGACCAGGATGACGGTCACGCCCATTCTCGCCAATGTCTTGGCGAACGTGTGCAGGCGTTCTTCGATTTCCTCACCGCCCAGCGTGAGACCAAACCCGGCAACACTGTCGAGAATGACTAGCTCAACGCCCCGTTGAGTGACCTGCTGGAGAACCTCAGACGTGAATTCGTCGGCCAGATAGCGCATGGGCTCGACCGGCTCGATAGCCACGGTCCCCTCGCGTACCGCCTGGTGCAGCCCCAACCCAAGGCTCTGGGTGCGGCGCAGGAAAATGGTGGCGTCTTCCTCAAACAGGAACAGGGCGCTGGCCGCTCCTTTGCGTGCAGCGGCGGCCGCAAACTGAGCGGCCAATGTCGACTTGCCCACGCCGGCCGGCCCGGTGATCATCGAAATGGTACCGGCTTCGAATCCCCCATGCAGAATGGCGTCGATCCTCGAAGCGCCGCTGCCCCAAAGCTTGTCTTCATCGCTGGGGGTCCGGGTTAGAGGAGGAACCAACCTGGGGAAGACTTGCATCCCCGTCGTGCCAAGGCGCATGTGATGCCGT
This sequence comes from Modicisalibacter luteus DSM 23508, assembly GCF_000378505.1. Taxonomy (GTDB): domain Bacteria; phylum Pseudomonadota; class Gammaproteobacteria; order Pseudomonadales; family Halomonadaceae; genus Modicisalibacter; species Modicisalibacter luteus. The sequence goes on from NZ_KB900008.1 coordinate 50,092, forward strand.
CCCTGGACGAACCCCGAGCCCCGGAACTTCGTCACTCGAATAATGGAGCCGGCCTGGCCGGTGTCGAAATTGAGCACGCCATCGGCCATGAACTGCAGATCATCGTCGGGCATGTCCTGGCTGCTCTCGGACGAGAAAAGAACGGTCGCCCCACGTTGAGTGAGGAAGCGCAGAAAAGACATGACCTGCTTGCGGTACTGGTAGGCGTCTGCAGAAAGAAAGCGCAGCTGGGTCAAGGAGTCGACAAATACCCGTTTGGGGGCAAGCTCATTCACCGCTTGAACGATGGCGTCCACCAGCGGTTCCTGCTCGACATCCCCGGAAGAAAAAATATCGTAGCCCTGCTGATCGGTGAAAAAGTGCTCGTCGGGAATCAGGCTCAGGAAATTGACGTTCGTAACATCCAGCCCCACTGACGTGGCATTGGCTTCGATCTGTGCTTCCGGCTCCTGAAAACCAATAAACAGCACCGGCTCATCTTGATTGGCGGCAGTCAGGAAATGCAAGCCAAGCGTCGTTTTGCCTGACCCCGGGCCGCCGCGAACCAGGTAGCTTCGGTTCTCGATCAACCCTCCCCCAAGAATGTCATCGACGCCTCGGACGCCAGTCGATAACCGCTGCTCAAGACTGCTCTGTGCCATGCCTGCTCACTCTTTGTATAGCGTCTAATTACATTGTTATTAGAAATACCATATTTTCTTATTATTCGATATGGCTGGCCATATCTAAACATTCCATGCAGTAGTGGCAGGGCTGTATACTTGCGATAGAATTTCTATAGCATGACACTTCAATGTCAAATTTATGTCGATTCTTAGCATAGCTTTTGGTTATTGAAATAAAGGTTGCTTTAGCAAGATTTTATTTCATTAAACCTTGCGACTCATTTATAAGCTGCCCGCTTTGTGTCGAACTGTCCCCTGCTCGACACGCCGCAATCGGATGCCGGTCGGGAAAGCGCCAAGCTACCGAGGCAGACAGGTATGACTTGCAGAATAAATCAGGTGCGCTCGGTGCGCCGCTGTTACTGGTATTCGGGGGTATTCGGGGGACGAACATTCCTCGGTAAATCTGATTACTGCGCCACCATCGTTATTATAATGGTCTTCAAACGTTCGGGTTCCCGTGCGCACGAACCCAACGAAACGCTTAGCCCTTGCTGATTTGTTGTTTATTTCCAGATAAGGCAAGACGTTTAGGTGAAACTATCCTGCCTTTCGACTAGCAATTCGCAGGGCGAACCGACCATTGCCATGTATCTGATGGCACCGCCCCTCCTTGGCCTGCCAAGCCCGGCAGACGTGGCGCTTCATATACTCTTGTTTAACTTGAATAAGCACTGGAGAACTGAGCAATAACATCGACGAGCAGGTGTCGCTGGACCTGAGAGATGACCTGGCTCTGAAGAGCCTGCGCTTTGCCGATGCCCTCCTCGATGAGGCCAGCCAGGCCGACGATGGCGAAGATCCTGTCCTGAGGCTTGAGATGGATTTTACGCTGATGGCCATCGCCTTGGGTGCGTAATCGATATGCTGATCGAGGAGCTGGGTGGTGAGGTGCCGCAGCTGAGCGCCGTGGCATGAATATCGAAGCATCACGTTGACGATAACAATTACTGAATGAGCTAATGCTTCATAAGCTGATGTTTCTCTGCCCAGAGACGGTTTCTTTGTCACGAAATGGTCACGTTGCTCTTCGCCCACTCCTGTCTGGCTTATCTTCTAATGACTCCAGCCGATAATGCATAACAATAGGAGGCACATATGGAACGGGAATTCTTGGTAGTTGATGGTTTAAAGGTCACTCCAGAAACCGTACGTGATTGGCGTTATCGCATGGATGAAATGAAGTCACAGCTTGAGCAGCGAGATGGCTATGCGCTGATAGCGCTTATCAGCCAAATCAGGGACGCGGCAGGCGCCCCACCCTCGCTGCCTCCAGATGAGCTTCCTCAATTCATTGCGGAACTAAGAGAGAGCTGACGCTGCTACCGGAGTCTCGCCTATGGGGAAGGTGCTGGAATTCAGAAACAAGATATGGCGACACCGTTCCAGCGGAGGCCGTTTCAAAGTCATGGGCATCGCCGAAGGCGTAGGCACCCTGAACGGAGACAAGGTAGTCTTCTACCAAGCCGTTGATGCTAAGAACCAGCTAGTCGAAGGACAGCTTTATGCCCGTGCGTACAGCGAATGGCTGGACCTGATGAAACCCGAATAGCTCAGTACAGGATTTAGACCCCATAGCCGCCTTTGAGGCGGCTTATTCTAAGAATAATCATCATGGCCCGCAACTGCTCTTGGGAAGGAGCGGGCCAATACATCTTGCCTTGGCTATTGGACCTTAAGGCACCTGATGACGCCAATAGGCCCACGGCGACTCAAACTGCTAAGACTGACTCGGTTGCCAAGCTCAAGGCGCAATGGAAGCCCCTTAGCAACTAACCCAAAAGTATGAGAAATTGTGACTGCATATTTCTCATTGTAGTTATAGGCTGTACATACACATTCAGAAAAAACGCAGGGAAGGGAATCTCGATGCGTATAGTTTTGTTCGGTGCCTTGATCGCAGGAGCGGCAGTGTCATTCGTAGCGCTAAAGCAGGAAAACAGCGAGAATCCAAACGAGTCCGTGATGTCTCTTCAACAGCAGCTCAAGCAGGAATCCATGCAAGAGCGCGAGGGATGGGGCGGACCGAGCTAGTCGAATACCCCCTTCTGAGAACAAAAGCACTTCTTATGTAGCCGCCCTCGGGCGGCTTCGTCATATCTAGAGGTATCAGTGGCCAGGCAGCATGGCCGGCGTACAAATTGCGATACGTCGAAGCCCAAGCCACCTATGGCTACTAGTTCGCTATCGCTTAAGCACACGGCAACGCGCCAGGCACCTACAGCCATCGGCGTTAAACGCTAATGTGGAGCGCCGTGGGTGCTGCAACCAAGCTGGGTCCGTGAGGGTCCAGGCACCGGAAGTAAACCAGAACCAGACCATGCCGCCTGCGGGCGGTTTTCCTGCCTAACGAAAGGAGAGCGACATGGATATCTTGGAAGTGAACGACGTTCAGCGTACAGGGAGCGAACAGCTGGCTCGCTTCGATAGCGAAGGGCAGGCGCGACACATGGAGTCAGCGTTGAGCAAGATGTTTCCTGAACTGGAGATAGCAGCGTTGGTATCTACGCCTGAGCCAGAGCAAGCTGAAGCCCCCCTGCCCATTCGTGTCCGCGAGAAATCGGAATGGGATGCTGGCATGGTTCTAGAAGCATGGGTCAAAAACACGACA
>NZ_KB900009.1 GCF_000378505.1 Modicisalibacter luteus DSM 23508
TGATGGCGAGAGCTATGCGCGTCTGTGCGAGATGCTGGGACGCACCGACTTCAGCGGCAAGCTGGCCGACCATGACGTGCCAGTCCAGCTGTTGGGTGGCAGCGAGGACATGGCGACACCGCCAGCAACGCTGGAAACGCTGGCAGGCGAATGCAGCGATGCGCCTCTTGAGATTCTCGGCACCGTGGGTCATGTGCCGTCGGTGGAGTGCCCCGGTGCCTTCGCCCAGCGCCTGCTGGGCTGGTTGACTGTCGACCTGGGCGATGTCGGCGCGCAGGGCGTGCCGTATGCCATCGGGCTGGAAACCCGCAAGCAGGTCCTCGGCGAAGAGCACGTCGCCCGGGCCAGCGCCGGGGCAACCACGCTCGATGCGCCGTTCCAGCAGATGATCACGCGGCTGGCCTGGGGTGAGCTGTGGAGCAACGACGACCTGACTCGGCGCGAACGCAGCATGATCACCACGGGGATTCTCGCCGCGCTGGGCCGTGAGGAACTGGAACTGCATCTCAAGACGGCCAAGCGCATCGGGCTATCCGAGGCGGAACTGCGTCAGGTGCTGATGCATGTCGCCATTTATGGTGGCGTCCCCGCTGCCAACCATGCCTTTGCCTTGGCCAAGAAACTGGGCTGGGGCGAGTCGCTTGGCTGAGTGCGTTGGAGATTGTGACGGAAAAGTATCTAACTGTCTGGTCCCGAAGAGTAAGGGCCTATCTTACAAGCCATGGTCGGAAGATGATCCATGGCTTAGATACTTCGTAAACGCACCACGACCACGCAGGCGGGAAGTAGGGCGGTCATAAGAGCTTTAAAAGGAAGCGATATAGATGCGACATACAGGCGGAGGCACCAAGACTTCAGCCTGCGTCCTTGATTGGTACTCGGCTCAGGTGGTTGTTCTCTTCAGCCACGGTCTGCAGCAGTCTGCACAGCGTCGCTTGATCATGTTCGCATAGTGGGGCCAGTAGCTCCTCTTGAACCTCGGCGACAGAGGGAGAGGCGCGGTGACGCAGCTGTTGCCCCTTGGCGGTCAAGCTCACCAGCATAGAGCGGCGGTCCTCAGGGTTACGGTCACGTGTCACCAGGCCACGCTCCTCCAGCTTTCGAACTACGACGGCCACAGTGTTGCGATCGAGGGCAGTATGGCCCCCTAGGGTGATCTGGTCGATCGGCCCCTTTTCCTCGAGGGCGCACAGGATGATGTATTGCAGCTGCGTTAGTTGGTACGCCTCACATTTGCGCAGGAAAATCGCGATGCTGATCTGGTGGCAGCGCCGCAGCAGGTTGCCTGGTAGAGCACTCGCTTCCGAAAGTGGGGCAGAGTTCGTGTCTGGGGTGGTCCTGTAGGATGGTTCTGCGGGCGAATGACGTGCCATAAAGGTTGCCTGTTTCGGTGTTCTGGCAGCGGCAATCTAGTATAGACACCGTTGCGTAGGGCGAGGGCTGAGCGCTTCACAATATCACATAGGTATGCCTTCGGACTCGTGACCGGGTCATGGAACGTGATTGGCAGAAAGTCGAATTGCTCTCCCCCATAATGATCACAATACTGATCATTATGGAGATGATAGATAGTCACACCCCAGCAAAACCGATGGTGCCGGTTTGCATCAACTATGAAAGCCCGTACCCCACGGGATGGAGCGCATAAATGCAGTACTTTCTGGACGGTTACCGTAGTGGCGATCCACGGATTCAACCTGCGGCCGAAGGACGCAGTACCGATCAGGGGCCGTTACCGGAGGAGGTCGATGTGCTGATCGTCGGTACCGGTCCCGCTGGGCTGTTGCTGGCGGCGCAGCTTTCCAACTTTCCGGATATCGTCACTCGCATAGTGGAAAGGGCCGAAGGGCCTCTCGAGGTGGGACGCGCCGACGGTATTGCCTGTCGCACGGTTGAGATGTTCGAGGCCTTCGGCCTGGCCGGGCGGATGATCACCGAGGCCTACTGGATCAATGAGACCCACTTTTGGGGACCGGATCCCGAGCACAAGTCGCGCATCTCTCGGCTCGGCCGCGTGCAGGATGTCCGGGACGGGCTCTCCGAGTTTCCTCACGTGATCGTCAACCAGGCCCGACTGCTCGATTTCCTGCTGGAGTATATGTACAACTCCCCCAGTCGACTGCAGGTCGACTATAGCCACGAAACGCTCAAGGTGGAGGTGCCGGGAGCCCCACACGAACGGGTCAGCGTGACCCTCAATACACCGAACGGCGAGAAGACCGTGCGCGCCAAGTACGTGGTTGGATGTGACGGCGCGCACAGCGTCGTACGGCAGTCCATCGGCCGGGTGTCACAAGGGCACGGCGAGGACAAGGCGTGGGGCGTAATGGATGTGCTCGCGGTGACCGATTTTCCGGACATCCGCTTCAAGTGCACCATCCAGTCTGCCGAGGCAGGCAACATCCTGCTGATCCCTCGTGAAGGCGGCTATATGGTCCGGCTGTACGTCGATATGGGCAACATCGCCCCGGACGCTTGGCTGACCAAGGAACAGGTCCTAGAGAAGGCCCAAGCAGTCCTAGCCCCCTACAGGTTCGAAGTAAAGGAGACGGCCTGGTTCTCTGTATACCGTGTCGGTCACCGGGTTACCGACAAGTTCGATGATGTCGACCACGACCAGATGAACAACCGCACACCGCGGGTCTTCATTGCTGGCGATGCCTGCCACACTCACACCGCCAAGGCCGGTCAAGGCATGAACGTGTCGATGCAGGACACCTTCAACCTAGGCTGGAAACTGATTTCGGTGCTGGAGGGCCGCAGCCCGGCCAGCCTGCTTCACACCTACAATGCTGAGCGTCACGTCATCGCTGAGAATTTGATCGAGATGGATACCCGCTGGTCACGGGCGATTGGTGCCGCTCAGGACTCTGACGACCCGCAGGCCGCTATGAAGGGTCTGGCCGAGGTGCAGCGCCAGTTCGTCACCAACAGCGAGTTTACCGCGGGGTTCGCCACCCACTACACGCCCGGCCTGCTTACTGGTGACGACACCCACCTGAATCTGGCCACCGGTTTCCCGCCGGGACGACGATTCCACTCAGCGGAGGTGATCCGACTCGGCGATGCCAAGCGAGTCCACCTCGGCCACGTCCACCGCGCCGATGGCCGCTGGCGGCTCTATGCCTTCGCTGACATGGTCGACCCGAGAAGTCCGGGCTCGCGTTTCAGTGCCCTGATGGCTTTCCTCGCCAGCGAGGAGTCACCAGTCCGCCGCTTCACCCCAGGAGGCGCCGATCCGGATGCGATCTTCGATGTCCACGGCATCATCCAGCAGTCCCATCTGGAAATCGACTGGACTGAGATTCATGACTTCCTGCGTCCGCACAAGGGACCCCTGGGGCTACAGGACTATCAGAAGGTCCACGCCCCGGTGCTGGGCACCGACCAGGACATCTTCGACCTGCGCGGCATCGATCGCGGAGCTGGTGCGCTGGTAGTGGTACGTCCGGACCAATACGTCTCTCTAGTGCTGCCACTCGACGGCTTCGAGGAACTCAACCAGTTCTTCTCTAGCTTCATGTTGGAGCCGACCTGACGGCTGAGTAGTGAGGTTAATATTTTAATCAGAGACCCTCAGTTCACTATACAAACAATTCGAAACACGATAAGAACCTCTTGGAGGAGATATGAAATACAAGCTCATCGCCTGCCTGCTGTCAGCATCCTTTGCCGGTCTGACGGCGGCATCCGCCCAGGCGGCCACTACCCTGCGTTTCGCCCACTTCTTTCCAGCCGCCTCGGCAGTCCACCAGGATCTCTACCAAGCCTGGGCAAGATCCGTGGAGGAGGCTTCTGGGGGTGAGCTGCGTGTGCAGCTGTTCCCCTCAGGCACCCTAGCCAAGGCCGAGTCCATCTATGAGGCTACCGCAAACGGCATCGCCGACGTCGGTTCCACTGTCCAAGGCTACACCGCTGGGCGCTTCCCGCTGAGCCAAGTGGTCGAGCTGCCCGGGGTGGCACCCACGGCGGAGACCGGCGCCTGCGTGTTACAGACCCTCTACGACGAAGGCCACCTGGACCAGGAGTATGCCGATAGCCGGCCGCTGTTTATGTTTACCACCGGCCCGGGCTTCCTGCATACCAAGGAAACAGTGGTGGAAACCCCTGAGGACCTGCAGGGGCTGCGTATCCGTCGTCCCACCGCCTTGGTCGGCGACATGCTTACCGACATGGGCGCCATCCCGGTCGGCATGCCGGCCCCGGATATCTACACCGCCATGCAGCGTGGGGTGATCGACGGCGTCAGCCTGCCTTGGGAGGGCGTCAACACCTTCCGCCTCAATGAACTGACTTCCCAGCATACCCAGGTGCCGTTCTACTCGCTGGGCCTGATCGTCACCATGAATCAGCGGGCCTACGATCGCCTGAGCCCTGAGCAGCAGGCGGTGATCGATGAACATTCGGGCATGGCCTGGGCCGAGAACGCTGGCGAGGTCTTTGGACGTCTTGATCGCGAAGGCAAGGAGAAGGCCGTCGAGGCCGGTCACACCATCCTTGAGATCGACAATCCTCTGGAGAATGCAGACTGGAAGCAGCCGTTGAAGAATGGCATCGAGCAGTATCTGATCGGTCTCGAGGAACGAGGTCTTCCCGGTCGCAAGGTTTACGAAGCGGCACTAGCCGCCCGCGACGCCTGCACCACCAAAGCGGGGTAACCTCCATAAACAGCCGTCACTGAAACAGGGACAGCCACTGGCTGGCCCTGATCTGTAGTGTAGTCGCCGGTATGGCCCTGGTCGCCTTGCTGGGGGCGACCATCGCCCCCTGATTTACCACCCTATGTGATGCAGTCACAGCTGCAAGGTATTTACCAGTCAAAGCTTGTTCTTATTCCATGCTAGCTGCTCGGACTGGTGGCAGTGCGAAAATGCCTGGCGGAGCCATAAGTAATCACTTTGTTGTAATGGCGCTTGTTCACGGGTGGTTTCAAACTGCTGTGTTACACACAACGTCAATGACGTGTAACGATTAGAGCTGCTAACCTTAAGGGCTATTGCATTAGCAGGCTAAGAATATGTTTTTCTTTCTGATCCACGCCAGGCCACAGCCAGGTGCGCCATCGCCTGAAAATATCTCTGAAGCCATGGTCAAAGTCTGGGTGAATTCTGAAGATTATCAAATTGCCGAAGCGGCAGCTGTTCAACGTATCTCTCGGCGCCGGTGGCAAGTTATCGCTATTGAGGATGCGATAGATTATGGTGAGTCGCTGCCTCAGGGGCTGAATAGTGCCCAAACACGCCTCTACAATGACGCACTAATCGGGGGGATTGCGACCCTGTATAGGTACTCATATATTGACTGATAAGCTTGGGTTGCCGAGAAGGCACGTTAAATCATTTTCTACGCCGCCGCGTCGGGGGAATCATGCGCACGCGGGCTTTCGAGCGGCGTGGACTGACCGGTTCGTTGCCTGTTCCGGTCGCGTCGTCAGCGGCTTGGTGTGGCACTGGCGCGGATGGAGTGGTGATCCAGGCAAACACCGGCAGGGAAAGGTGCCAATAGATGGCACTAAGGCGTAATGCCAGAATAACCAGAATGCCCAAGGTACTGGTCAGGTAGGCATGGATGGCCAGGTCGCTCAGCACGACGTAGGTGCAGGCGCCCGCGATGGAGGCGGTGGCGTAGATTTCCTGGCGCAGGACCATCGGCACGCGACGGGCCAGCACGTCGCGAAGCATGCCGCCCGCAACGCCGGTCAACAGCCCCATCAGTACCGCAACGATACCAGCATGGCCCAGCGTCAGTGCCTTGTGAGCACCGATGATCGAGAACAGCGCCAGGCCGAAGGCGTCCAGCACCGGCAGCACGACGCGCGATAGCCGGTGAATGTAATGAAAGCCCACAATCGAGAGCGCGACGGTGGCGATGACCACCCACAGGTAGGTTGGATCGTTGACCCAGAACACCGGGCGCAAACCGAGCAACAGATCGCGTAGCGTACCGCCGCCGATGCCCGTCACTGCCGCCAGCACCAGCATGCCGAAGGGGTCCATCCTCGAGCGGCAGGCGATGATAACCCCCGAGAGTGCAAAGACGATCACGCCCGCCAGATCCAGCCAATAGATCCATCCTGCCACTCAAGTTTCCTCTGTTGTGTAATCCGCGGTAGCGCACTTCATCGAGACGCGATCAGTCCGAGCACAGAAACGTCAATGCTCCGGCCACCATGGCCTCGATGCCGGTGCGCAGCGTGACCTCGTTGCCCGGGAAGTAGTAAGGCGAGTGGGGCATCTCCAAGTGGCGCATTTTCTCCGCGACGCACTGGCCAGGGGTCGCGGCCCAGCGCTCTGCAGGGGTCGCCCCGATAAACCAGTAAACATAGGGAATATTCTCGCCGCCGAAGCCGCCGTCCTCGGCGTTGCCGAAAAACGGGAAGTCCTCGCTGCCGTTGAGGCGCGGCATGGCGTAGAGGTTGGCCTCACCGAAGTGCTCGCTGTGAGCCCGGCGCACCCGCTCGACCGTTTCCGGGTCGTTATGTAGGGCGAGAGTCTCGTTGAGTACGCGGAACTCCGGGGGGCGGGGCGAGCGCCCAGCCTCGCACTCGGCGCGGATGATGCGCTCGATGGCCTCCATCACCTGCCGATGGAGAGCATTGTCGAAGCTGCGGATATTGATCTCGAGCTCGGCGGAATGGGGAATGATGTTGGCCTGGGTGCCAGCTTGCAGCTTGCCGACGGTGACCACCACGGTCTCCTCCGGCGGCACCTCACGAGATACAATATTCTGGAGGCGGGTGACCGCATGAGCGGCGATGACTACCGGATCCACCGCCTGGGCCGGCATAGAGCCGTGGCCGCCGACGCCGTGAATCGTCACCGCCAGGTTGGTGCAGGCGGCCATGGTGCTGCCGGGGCGGTGCCCGATGGTGCCGGCCAGGGCCGGCATGTTGTGCTGGCCGAGGATGACATCAGGACGAGCGAAGCGCACGTAGAGGCCATCATCGAGCATGGCCTTGGCCCCGCCGAAGATCTCCTCGGCGGGCTGACAGATCAGCATCAGGGTGCCGGACCATTGTTCTTTCAGCCTCGCCATCACGGCGGCGGCGCCCACCACGCAGCTGCTGTGCAGGTCATGGCCGCAGGCGTGCATCAACGGCACCGTGCCGCTCTCGGTTTCTGCCGTGCGCGTACTGGCGAACTCAAGGCCGGTATCCTCCTTGATCGGCAGGGCATCCATGTCGCCGCGTAGCATCACCGTGGGGCCCTCGCCGTTGCGCAGTAGGGCCACCACGCCCGTGCCTCCCACGCCGCGGGTCACCTCATATCCCAGTGTCTCCAGGGCCGTGGCGAGTCGTTTGCTGGTTTCGTGCTCCTCGAAGGGCAACTCGGGGTGCTGGTGTATCTGCCGATACAGTGTCTGAACGTCCTCGAGGGTCGCCTCTACCTGGACGACAATGGCGTCCTTGAGATCCGACATGTCGGTTTGCGTCATCATCATAGTCTCCATGGCGATTCAGTGGCTCGAGGTGTTGGGCACGCGATGGCCGTCATGAGAGGCATGACCCAGGCGCTGCCAGGCAGCGACCGCCGCCACGTTGAACAGCATGGCCCAGACACCGGCGTGCCAGCCCAGAGGTGAGCTCCATACGAACTCCATCAGCAGGAAGGCCAGGCTGCCCACAAGCGTCCCCGCCATCACACTGGCCCGGCGTAGCTGCGGCATGAACAGCGCGCCAATCATCATCGGGAACAGTTGGATGATAACCCCGTAGGCGGTAAGCAGGATCATTACCAACGAGCCGGGGTTGAATAGTGCGATCAGGTAAGCCGCCAGCGACAGACCCAGCACGCTCCAGCGCGTCACGCTCACCGTCGTCTTCTCGCTGGCGTTCTTCATCACTGTGGGACCCATCACGTCGCGCACCAGCACGATGGCCGCGGTATGCGCCAGGTTAGCCCCGGTGGACATGGCCGCCGCCAGGGCGCCGGAAAGCATCAGACCGACCACCCAGGGCGAGAAATTGGCCACATCCATTACCATCTTCAACAGCACGGTGTCAGCACGCTCCAGGGGCGTATCGGCGAATGCCAAGATGCCGGCGAAGCCGATGAACAGCAGCGGCACCAGCAGATAAGCATATAGGGGGTAGAAGACGCTGATCTTTCGCAGGGTCTTGCCGCTGTCGGCCGAATAGAATTTCATGAACAGGTGCGGCCACATGGCACCGCCGAAGGCGCTGACCAGCACCGCAGTGCTGAAGTAGCCCCAGCCCATGCCGGTCGCCCCGGGCATGGTCAAATACTCCGGCGCTTGTTGCTGGATCTGAATGAACATCTCGCCCACGCCACCATAGAGGCGCTCGGAGATGGCCAGCCCTAGGAACCAGGCGATGGCGATCATCATCACACCCTGCACCAAATTGGTCCAACCGATCCCGCTCAGGCCGCTGCAGAACACGTAGGCGGCCACCACCACGAAGGCCAGCAGGCCACCCAGCCAGAACGGCACCATGCCATTGGTCGCGGCTTGGAACAGCAGACCGGCCCCGGCGATCTGGATAGTCAGGTAGGGCACCAGGGCCACCACACCAATAATCCCAGCCAGCATACCCAGCGGCTTGCTGCGGTAGTGATCGGCGATCATGTCGCCCTGGGTCAGGTAGCCGCGCTCGCGGCCCAGCTTAGCCACCCGCGGCCCCAGGGCCCAGATGGTGATCGGTACCAGCGACAGGTAGGCGAGGATATAGAATGCCGGCGCGCCATGCTTGTAGGCCCAGCCAGGCGTTCCGAGGAAGGCGAAGGCAGAGAAAATCTCTGCGCCAAGGATAAAGAACAGAATCACCACGCCCACGTGGCGACCGCCGGCCACGTAACCTTCCAGGCTGGAGCTCGACTGGCCGCGGGCGCGTAGGCCCACCACCAGCACCATCACTAAGTAGACGAGCGTAATACCAATAATAATTACGGAATCACTCATGGCGGCCACCTCCGTTACGGATGACGAAGGCGACCCACATGCCGGCGAAGAGCACTAGCATCCACAGGGCGTACCAGAAGAACAGGAAGGGCAGGCCCAACACGGTGGGCTCGATGCGGTTGGCGATCAGGGCGCCGGGCCAGATCATGGCCAGGGTGCACACCGCGAAGTGCAACCCTGTCAGCACGTGATAGGTCTTGTTCATATGATTATCCGGCTCGCCAAGGGCGAGTCTTGTTATGGGTTGTCACCGCACTATGAAACGCCTTCTGCGATAGAAAAAATATAGCTTTAGCATGGCTGGTATGCTGATTGGCTATAGGTAAAATGGGAGCGCCCTTGCGATTACTCTGAGGTTGGCATGGAATTCCGACAAATCAGCTACTTTGTGGCCGTTGCGGAGACCGGCTCCATCTCGGCGGCCAGCCGACAGGTGCATGTCGCCCAGCCGGCACTGACCCGACAGATTCGACTATTGGAGGAGGATCTGGGCACCCGTTTGTTGGAGCGCCATGCCCGCGGGGTCCGCCTGACGATAGCCGGTAAGGCGCTCTACGATGATGCAGTGCAACTGCTCGATAGCCGCACCCGCATCCGGACACGGCTATCGTCTCTGGGTCAGGGGCTGATCGGTAAGGTCAGCCTGGGGGTCACGGTGACCCACCTGTGGGTACCGGCGGTGGCCGAACTGCTCAGGCGCTATCGGGACCGGTATCCGCATGTGGCCTTTGAGGTCTTCCCGCTGCTTTCGGGTCCCCAGCTGGAGCGGCTGCGCGAGGACAGCCTGGACGCAGGCATTCTCTATCTGGATAGTGCCGAACAGCCGGGGCTAGAGACCCGACTACTCCAGCAGGACCATCTGATGCTTGCCGTGCCGGAGACATCGCATTGGTCGGCCGCTCCGCCGCACCGGCTGGCGGAGCTGACGGATACAGACTTCGTGTGGGGGGTTCGCAGCATCTCGCCGGTCTACTATGACCGGGTGATGGCGCATTTCGCGCGGCTCAACTTCGCGCCGCGGGTGGTGCAGTACGGCGCCGACAATATCACCATCTTGAGCATGGTGGCGGCAGGCCTGGGCGTGGCCATCGTGCCCTCGGCCAGCCGCGCCCATCTCATGCCAGGCATCCGTTTCATGGACCTGCCGGAACTCCAAACCTGCGACATGCCACTGTGGCTGGCCTGGCGGTCGAGCAACGACTCGCCGGCGCTTCACAACCTAGTAGGGCTGACCGACGCCGTGTTTGGGTGAGGCGCGCCGTCAGCAGCCCCGCCGGCTGCATTTTCGACAATCAGCTAGGCGTCCACCTCGTCGGCGATGGTGCGGAAGCGGCGCCAGTCGACGATAAGGCATAGGCGGAGAAGCCAGCGATGATCAGCTTGGGCTTGTGGCTCTTCGCCAAGCGCTCGACCTCCGCGTAGTCGTTTTCGCCGGTTCCGGGCTCAGGCCGTACTGCACGGCGTGGTAGTGCTTGCCGGGGAAGTTGGGCGCAGCCCCGTGGGTCAGGTGACCGCTGTGGGCCAGGCTCATGCCCAGCACGGTGTCGCTGGGCTTGTCTAGGGCTATGAAGGCCGCGGCGTTGGCCTGGGCGCCGGAGTGGGGCTGGACATTGGCGTAGTCAACGCCGAATAGGCCGCAGGCACGGTCGATGGCCAGCACCACCACGTCAGTTGCGCTATCCAGGAATGGTGATTCCTTGGTCGGCGGCGCCTTCTTTTTGTGCTTGGTGGTGTAGGACATCCGGGCTCGCATCACTTCAAACGAGTAGCCCGGTCATCGCGATTTTTGCCCTTGGCCAGCCGGTTTAGCGACTCAGTGAGGTGTTAGTCGGGATGTCATTCTTCAAGTAGTTCAGCAACTCTCCACGCACCCACTGACGGCGCTGACATGATCCGGCCAGACTTCCATTGCCCCTGTAGGATGAGTTCAACCCAGGCAGCCAGTGCTGACGACGGGGCAGCAGGTCCAGCAGGGTGCACTCCTTCCAGGCTCGTGAGGATGCAGCGGTAGCGCCGGCTCAGGTACAGCTCGTCGAAGCTTAGGATGCGGGGCGTCGCGAAGCGGTGTCAGCGGCGCAGGAACTCAGCGCGGGGGTTGAAGATGTCCTGCACCGTCTTCTCGTCCATGCCGGTCTGTATGGCCACGAATGTATAGGGTGGTTGAAGGATTCCTTCCCACGTATTTATGGAACCGCATCGTCATGCGGAAGCCGTCAACCATCTCCGGTAGCTGAGGCCTGAAGGTGGACTTGCAGGCCCGGTAGGTGTCGGCGGCGGATCCCCCTGAGGGTGACCCGCTTGCCGTGGATGGGAAGATCACGATAGGGAGCATTACGCTTGCCGACCCGCACGAACTCACCCTGCACACCGCATTCCTTGCAGGTAAATGGATCGAGTGTGTCCACCTGAAGATGCCTTTCGTTGGTGGGCTTACAGGTCCGCATCTCATAACCTAATGGTTAATAATGTAAGCGGTGAGATCCCTGATCAGTACCTCGGATTCAGGTGCTTGATACTTTCATTAACACCACCCCTAAAACAATGAGGGTCGCGGCAACGATTCTCACTGCATTAACCGGCTCAGCCAATAAGGTAACGCCGACAAGAAAAGTCCCAATAGCTCCTATGCCAGTCCATATCGGGTAGGCAGTACCGAGCGGAATAGTTCGCATAGCGATGGCCAATAGCCAGAAGCTGCTCATCATTATGATAATCGTGATAAGTGATGGTGCGAGCCGACTGAAGCCATGAGATTGCTTCATTGAGAAAGCCCACACAACTTCAAGGACACCGGCAACGATAAGATAAACCCAAGACATTGTCCCCTCCTAAAACTAACAGGGCCAGGTCGTCCTGGTCATCACTACCCAAGATGGGGGAGGTCGTCCTCCTTGGCAGGATTCTAGCTTCACTCATGAGTGTGCTTGAGCAACCAAGAACAGCTGGGATAGGGGATAAATTCTTTCAGACAGGTGCTAATCGATGACTTCCGGATAGCGCTTTTTAGCTCGGTAGAGGCGATAAATGGTAATTGCATTGGTAAAGAGCACGAGGGCTTCGGCCAGTGACCCACCTACTGAGCCTACCAAGAGATGACTGAGCATCCATGCGACTGCCGCAAGCCCTAGAGAGACACGCATGGGGATACCTCGGAGCAGAAACATGCCCACCGTACCCAGCACCATCGCCACGATGGCGGGGAGATCTGCCCAACTCTGCCAGGTGAGCACTGAAGCTGCACCACTTGCCGCCAACATGATTGCCATTGCCGCTTTACTGCCCGGATAGCGGCGTGCGAGCGCAATGCGAGCGATCACCAGCAATGACAACGCAGCAGCAGTCCAGCTCTCAAGAAACATGAACTGTAAGGCGAAGGCCACATTGGCGGAGAGCAGCAGCACCAATAGCCGATCGTCCTGCTTGCTGGAAAAGGCCCAGACGCAGAGTGTCAGCGACACCAGACCAAAAAACTGACCGGCCACCGTGCTATAGCTCTCGAACATAAAACTGCATACTCCGCATCAGGGCAGTTGTAACTCATCCAACTGCCTGGCAAACGCCTGTCGGTCTGTTCCTTCAAGCGCTTTAAGTGGCAGCGGTAAGCAGGGAGACGCGACCAAGCCCTTGAGTTCCGCTGCCGTGGCTACCACACGTAGGCTGCCGCCATGTTGGCTGAACAGTGCCCATAGCGGGCTCAAACTTTCGGAAAGGCGCAAGGCTTCCTGGGTATTGCCTGCTTGGGAGGCACGGGTGATGGCCAGGGCTGTCTGTGGAAACAGGCCGCCAATCACCGAATACCAGGCCTCACATCCGGCATTCAGGCCTGTGGCTGCCAAGGGGTCGCCACTGACCCCGATCGTGACATGAGGCGGGATGAGCGTTCGCAGACGCTCGACACGCACCCTGGCGGCTTCAGGTTCTGCTGGAACGCCTGGAATCTTGATGGAGCCGACGTTGGGAAGGTGGGTGATGCGCCCATGTAGCTCGTCACTGAATTCGAAATGGGTGGTGCCAGGGTTGTCGTAGACACATAGCGGCACTGACAGTTGGCGTGTCACGGTTTCGTAGAGTCCGAAGACTTCATCCTCGGATAATTTCTGATACGACATCGGAGCCAGTAACACAGCGCTCGCTCCCGCCGCCTGTGCATCTTCGGCTAGAGCCAACACCTCTCGGGTACTCAAGGCGCTGATGCCAATGATGACTGGGACATCACCGGCATGCTTCACCGCAAGCTGCGCAATGCATGTCCGCTCCTGCCGGGTGAGATAGGCGTAATTCCCCGTCGACCCCAGCGCACCGATGGAATCGACGCCAGCATCGGCCAGGCGCTCGATCAGTCGTATAAAGGCTATCTCGTCGACTATGCCATGCTTCATGGGAGTCAAGGGAAAGGCACTCAGGCCGGAAAACATAGTTCGATTTTCCTCAGCGAACGGATAATAAGATGATGGCTCTGGATGAAAGACTCACGTGCCTCCCTATCAGGCCTCACGGTTGGCAATCGCCACTAGCACTCCCAAGGTCATCAGTCGGGCCTTCTCCTGCAGCAGTGGCAGGTACTGGCGCATCAGGGTATCGAAGTCGACCCGGGCGGCGTTGGTGTTGATGTCGATAGCGCCCAGCAGCTTGCCGTTTGTCAGCGATGGCGTAGCCTTGCTGACGGGCCTTGATGATGCAGCGGCGCAGCTTGTCGCGGTCGGTGACGGTCTTGTCGGTGTGCTTCTCCAGCACTACCCGGGCAAGGTAAGCCTCGAGCTCGGTATGAGGCAGCTGGGCCAGCAGCACCCGCCACATGGAGGTATGGACCGCCGGCAGACGGGTACCCGATAGTTGTTGGCGGAGAGGAAGGCAGCCGAGGTTGAGTACCTTGGGCGCCAGCTCGAAGTGGCGCTGCTGCTTGAGAGTCAGCAGGATACGGCGGCCACCTCGCTCAGCGTCATGCGCGGATGGGCCTCATAGAAGGCCAGGATCACCTCCAAGCCGCTGGCGAGTGCCGTGACGAAGTCACAATCATCGGGGTTCAGTGCCTCGTCCTGCAGTGTCGTGTTCATCTCTTCTCGTCCTGGCTTGTCGTTATCTTGGGGCAGCGTCCAGGGCGTATTGCCCGACAACAAAGGGTATTCTAACACTCGTTCAAAATGCGAACACTTGTACGGATATTGGCGGAGCCGTCAGCCGATGCAAAGCCATCAGCCCACTGGAGAGACCATCATGCCCACCGATCTGATTCAAGCCCCTTCATGAGCCAGCCGGCGCTGAGTGCAATGCACAGGCCATGCTGGCCTTCGAGACTGGCCCTGGCCGAGGTGCAGGAAGCCCGCGATGCCGTGCCCGATGGGACCAGTCGGACCCTGCGCGGGCCTCGATGGCCTCGCCTTCGATATTGAGGCGATCCCCTTCGTCAAGCAGGGCCGCGCGGCCCTATCCGGTGAGCTGAAGCGCTGCCGGCAAGCGGCCATCCGCCTGATACAGGACCACGATGAGACCGTGATAGCGGGTCTTGGTGCAGCAGGCACTACCGATAACCTTCGGCGTCACGGTAGCCCACTGGGCGCTGGTAGTCGGCCAGGATGCCGCTAAACGGATCAGTGCCAAGCGCAAGGAGCGACCGCCCTCGCCAACCTCGAGCGAGCACCAATACGGCCTTATACCCTGGTAGCAGTAAGGCCCAGGTCCGGCGCGCCATTGATTGGTTAAGTAAGGCTAACCAGCTGTTATCAAAGAGATTAGTTTATCGAGATATCCAGATAAGACGTGGCCTTCCCTCTTTTGTGGTTTGACGAACCGTCGCAGGGAGATTATTTTGTCCGTATAGCAAACATATGTTCATTTATCGAACGCGCGGAGATGGCCAGGATTGCACCCTGGGCACGCCAGCCGCTTGGTCGAACATCGTGTTGACCACAGAGAGGCGAACCATTATGGCTGAGTTCCTCAGTTTGAATGATGCGGTGGTCCGCTACGTCGAAGACGGCGCCATCGTATGCATGGAAAGACTTTACCCATCTGGGCGGGCCACGAGGCTATCCGCCAGGGCAAGCGTGACCTGACGCTGATCCGCATAACCCCGGGCCTGGTCTACGATCATTTGATCGGCGCCGGCTGCGTCAGGAAGCTGATCTTCTCTTGGCGGCACCCCGGGGTAGGCTCGCTGCACCGCTTGCGCGACGCCGTGGAGAAGGGCTAGCCCCAGCGCCCTGCCCGCCAGAGGCGGTGCCCATGAAACGCATCTATCCCCCAAACAAGCCCTTGGGCTTTGTCTGAAATTCGACGAGTGAAGGCTAGACAAGGCAAAAATCGGCAAAAAAGCAGAGTTTAGGTAGTAAGTGAGCACTTTGAGCCGGTTTTAACGTCGTATAGCCGAGCGCAGACACTTTTCGGACATGTTCTAGGTCTAGGTCTCACGCGAGGTTCTCATGTCGAAGCCCTGTATCATCTGTGTGGCCATCACCGGCAGCCTGCCGCGAAAGGAAAACAACCCGGCCGTGCCGGTTACCCTCGACGAGCAGGTCGAGAGCACCCAGGCGGCCTTCGAGGCCGGGGCGAGTATCGCCCATTGCCATGTCCGCAATGACGACCAGTCGCCGAGCTCGGACCCCGATCGGTTTGCCAGGCTGATGGAGGGCCTCAATACGCACTGCCCGGGGATGATCATCCAGCTCTCCACCGGCGGGCGCTCAGGAGCGGGTAGGGAGCGTGGCGCCATGCTGCCGCTGAAGCCCGACATGGCCAGCCTCGCGGTGGGCTCCAATAACTTTCCCACCCGGGTTTACGAGAACTCGCCGCAGCTGGTGGAGTGGCTAGCCGACGAGATGCTGGCATACGACATCAAGCCCGAGATCGAGGCCTTCGACCTGTCGCATATCCACCAGGCAGCAACTCTCGCCGAGCAGGGCAAGATCAAGGCGCCGCTCTACGTCCAGTTCGTGATGGGGGTCAAGAACGCCATGCCGGTGGACAAGCCGACCTTCGGCTTCTATATCGAGACGCTGAAGCGGCTCGCCCCGGACGCTCACTGGTGTGGCGCCGGCATCGGCGCCAACCAGCTGATTCTCAATGAGTGGTCGATCGCCGCGGGCGGCCATACCCGCACGGGGCTCGAGGACAATGTTCGATGGGACAAGACGAGCCTCGCCCCCTCCAATGCCGCCCTGGTGGAGCGGGTGGCGAAGCTGTGTGAGAAGCACGAGCGCCCGGTGGCCACCTGGCAACAGGCGCGCAAGATCCTCGGGCTCAAGGCGGCCTGACGACTCGCCACAGCGCCCGCTGACGGCTGTCACAATAGGCTGCATCGCCATTTGTACCGAGGGTTTTCATAAGTGCGGCATTCACCGCTGTAGTTTCGATCATCGCAATCTAGCTTGAACTGCCCCTGATGCGGGAGGATGAGTAGGGACGATAAGCGTCAGTGCATCGCCCGTCCCAGGCTCCCCCCAGGCCATGTCGGATACGCCTTCGGCTTATCCGGCCTACACGGGAGGTTTCTACACCGACCTGCGACACGATAGAGTCCTTCCATCCAGGGGAGAGTCCCATGTCCAAGGCGGTCGCCCAAGAAAGATAGGTGAAAAGGAAAAACGTCTGCTACGCCAGCTAATTGAGGATAAGCCACTGGCCACGCTGGACGAGATGGGCATTCGGCGCGAGCGCGCGACGCTAACCGCCCGTCAAGGTCGACGTTATGGCTACCAGCCGGCCCATCTCATCGCCGTCAACGCCCGAAGCAGTCCTACCCCAGTTCGCTGAACGATGAAATATGGCGCCTCGTGGGTGATCTCTTTGGGGAGGACGGCCAGCGCGGCACACCACCTCTCTATCCTCGGCGATTGTTGGTCAATGCCTGTCTCATGTAGTTCGCAGTGGATGCTCGTAGTGCATGCTGCCCAAGGATTTCCCGCCCTGGCAGAACGTCTACCGGACGTTCCGCCGATGAGCCAACAAGGCAAGTTTGAACGGATACATGTCGACTTCTCAATAAGTCCTATCCTTGGGAAGTTAATCAACGATTAATAGTGCTTAGCCACGCTAGCTGCGCGACATATTAACCGATCAGGAGGTCTCACCATGCCTCATAACCCGCTACGCAACAAAGTCATGCCTATGACATCGGTTAAGAGCGGTGATCTCTTCGAGGTGCTGCCCGACGTTGCCGGACTGACCGTTAAGATCGTCAACGTCTACTTCGTCGGTCTTCCCAACAGCGGTGACTGGGTGCTGGTTGACGCCGGCATGCCCAACGCCAAGAACGATATCCTCGAAGCAGCGGCATCCCGTTTCGGAGAGGACGCTCGCCCCAAGGCGATCATATTGACTCACGGCCACTTTGATCACGTCGGCTCGGTGGTCGAGCTGACCGAGCATTGGGACGTGCCGGTTTATGCTCATCCTCTGGAAATGCCATATCTAACTGGCGAGAAGCATTACCCTTACCCCGACAGCAAAGTAGAGGGTGGTCTTGTCGCCAAGCTGTCGGGCTTCTTCCCCAATACACCAGTGGATCTGCGCCCGCATATCCACCCCCTTCCCGAGGATGGCAGCGTGCCGGGGATGCCGAGCTGGCACTGGGTGGCAACGCCAGGCCATACCCAGGGACATGTATCCTTCTTTCGCGACACGGATCGTGCAATGATCGTCGGCGATGCCTTCGTCACCGTTCGTCAGGATGAGCTCTATCAAGTGTTGACCCAGCATCAAGAGCTCAACGGGCCTCCGCGTTACTTCACTCCTGACTGGAATGCCGCCCGTGACTCCGTACAGCGTCTGGCTGATCTCAAACCCAGCGTGGCGATGACTGGTCATGGCCTCCCCATGTCTGGAGAGGCTCTGGAACATGACTTGGAGTCGCTGGCCCGCGATTTCGACAGCATGGCTCGGCCCGCGTACGGCAAGAGCGTCGAATAGCGCAAGTTGCTTGAAACGCAACATTAAAGCCCCGCCTCGGCGGGGTTTCAGACTGCTGACAGAGTCCTGGCACTTCGACCAAGGCTTCTTTGTAAGGAGAAAATTCTAAAGACCCAGGTACCCAACACACACTGGAGTTGGTCACGCTGGAGGACAAGCCCCTTCCGACTATCGGCTCCGACGTATCGATGCCATCAACGTCTTCGCCCACATTCCGTGATGAGACCCGACATTTATACTGTGTGTACAAAGGTTGTCCCGCGCTGGATCCCGTTCTCCCGTCCAAGTCACTCTTCATCGGTTACATGTGGTCTGTACACCGACAGCACCCACGTCAAGGCTAGACGCTGCGGCCAGTTCGTAGGCTACCTGCTGGTTACGTCGCTCGTTGAGGCCCAGTGCCTTCTGGTTTTGCTCCAGCGCCCGGCCTGCTGCTCGAACTGCGTTCTCTGTGCAGCCGCCAGGTGGCGGAGCTGATCGGATAAGGACTGGGACAGATCGGGCAGCGTGGTCATCCATAGTTGATGCCCGCTCACGAGCAGCCGTGGGTTGCGCGGTTCTTCGAACGACCAGGTTGGGCACTCTATGCTGTCGGCTCGCCGACAATTAAATAAGTTGCCTAGGCCATCGTGAATCAGCACCTTCATACGGTTGCCGCGGCAATTGGTGAACAGGTAGGCACAAACTAAATACCTTCACTATCCGCGCCAAGGCGGTATCGTGGCCGGCACGCATGCCCAAGGGCTCGGTAGCCAGCCAGATCTCGTCGACACGGATCAGGACAGAAGCCTTTTCAGCCGCTGTGCACACTGTGCCGCCTCGGCCACTGTCAATGCACCGCGGTCGTGCCTCGCCCCTAGGCTACCTCGATGCGGATCTCCTTGGCGGAAGTGGGAGACGTTGGCAAGTCAGCCGCTGCGGGCGGAGCCGGGAGTGGCACAAAGTCCGGCGCCACGGGCAACTGACTCTGGCGCTTGGCTTTGTGGATCTAGGTCTGGGCGAGATTGGTATGAAGCCCGGGCTGTAGCGTGACCTGGTCAGTCGAAACATTGCCCTCCAGGCAAGCCGCCATAATCTTGCCTTTGAATTACGGAGCGTAACGACGCCGCCGACGAATCTTACGCTCAGTGCTTGGGGTAGTCATGTTAGGTGCTTACCAATCGATGTACACCTGTCACCGGCGCCAGGCCTCAGCGGAGGTTGTTTCACCGGGTGCATACTCATGTCTTAGATCAATTGGAGCAGAAAGCCAGTGTGGCACGGTCGGCGCTGCTGCATTCGCTGATGATCTTATCGAACTTGACCAGTTAGTGAATGAAGTAAAGCGAAGGGCGATCAATCTGCTCGAAAGACTGGAATGTTGAAATGCCTGCCTTCTCGGCGTACTGCGCAAGCTCCGACCTGTGGGAAGACCCTTCAGACCTCTTCGCAATCTATAGGCAACGCAGGACAGGCCTAATCGTCTGATTGCTTTGCGACTTCCCCTAGCCAAATTGATCCCAGTAAGGGGGATCGCCGAAATAGCCATCCAAATAGTCGACAAAGCATCGCACCTTGCTGGCCAGCAGTTGGCGGTGGGCGTACACCGCATAAAGAGACATCGGTTCGGGCTCATGCTCCGGCAGGACAATTTGCAGTTTTCCTGCTTTGATCGCGGCGCCCGAAATGAAGGTAGGCTGCAGGGCGATGCCGGCACCGGCAATGGCCGCCTCGACCAATACATCGCCGTTGTTACTGACCAAATCGACGCTGGAGTGCTGGCCACGGCCTGGCAACCACCTGTAGGCCGAGTCACCGTCTTCCTGCTCCATGTAGCTATAGCGCAGATAGCGATGTGTGCTCAAATCGTCCGGTCGCCGGGGTGTGCCGTGCTGCTCGAGGTACTCGGGCGAGGCGCACATTACCAAGCGTATCGGTACGATACGCTTCGCGATCAGTGAAGAGCTCTTCAAGTGGCCGATCCGCAACGCAATATCGAAGCCTTCTTCAACGATATCAACCTTTCGGTCGTTTAGTTGTAGGTCGATGCTCACGCCAGGATGGGCGCACTGAAAATCTTTCAGTAGCGGGGCCAGATGGCGGGTAGCGAAGGACACCGGGGCGCTGATCCGCAGCAGGCCACGGGCCTGGGTTTGCAGGTCGCCTAGTTGATGCTCCATGTCGTCGATATCGCTGAGTACCTGCTGGGCTCGCTGTTGATAGCGTATGCCCGCTTCGGTTAAGTGGATCCTACGCGTGGTGCGGTTGAGCAGGCGTACCCCCAGATGCTGCTCAAGCTGGGAAACGTATTTGCTGACGAGTTGAGGGGACATGTCCAAGCGCTCGGCAGCATGGGTGAAGCTTCCTTCGGCCACGACAGTGATGAAGGCGCGCATGGCATCAATACGGTCCATTGGTGTCTCCAGTCCTAATGGCTTGCTGGTACTATCAACGAATTATTGATTAATAAACAATAATAACCGTCTTAGCATTCTTTTCTATTGATAGTAGAGTGAGTCCATTCTCTGGGGTAGGGCTTCAGGGACAAAACCAATAGACCTTGATGCGAGGCGATCCTCATGATTACCCAATACGTTCAGACCCTGCTCAACTCTCGAGGCGGTGTTGCCGCCCTGGTCCTGCGGGTCCCGGTAGGGCTGATACTGGCAGCCCATGGTGCCCAGAAACTTTTTGGCTGGTTCGGTGGCTACGGTCTAGAAGGCACCGGCCAGTGGATGGCGAGCGTCGGCCTGGGACCGGGCTACCTGATGGCGCTGCTGGCCGGTAGCGCCGAGTTCTTCGGTGGGTTGGCACTGGTGCTGGGCCTGCTGACCCGTCCGTCCGGCAGCGCTGGTGTCGGCCTTTACGATGCTGGTGGTCATTTTTGCCGTGCATATCGGTAATGGTTTGTTCATGTCCAACAACGGTTACGAGTACGCCTTAAGCCTGTTAGCCGCCACGCTGGCCCTGGCGATTCAGGGCGCTGGACGCTTGTCTCCGGATGGCTTGCTGATGGTGCACTTCGCGGCTGCCGGGGCAGGGCAGCGCACTGCTGCTTGAAAGTGACACTCCTGATCGCACCGCATCTGCCATCGTCTAACAGACCTTCCTCTTCAAGGGGAAGGCCTCGTTGCAGGAGAGCAGGTTCATGCTGACCGATGGTGCTTGGAAAGAAAATTGACAGCCGGTGCAGGCAAAGGATGATCAAGGAAGGTTTGTTCGCTAGGCCTCATCGTTTCGCCACTGGATTACACCGGACGGTAACGGGCGGGTGGCTTCAAGGCGGAGAAGGGCCGTTATCGGCTCTATATCGACTGTATCTGTCCTTGGGCCTCGCTAACTCTGATGGCTCGTGCGCTGAAAAGGATTGAAGTCACGGTCTTCAACCCTAGACTGACTGATCAGGGCTGGCAGTTCGGTGGCTACCCCGGGGCCGATGAGGACGAGGACACACTCAACGGCACGCGTTACATGCATAACGGTAACGCTGGCCGATCCACAGTTTCCGGGCGCGCCACGGTACCGGTACTCTGGGGCAAGCAGAGCGGGACCATCGTTAACAACGAGTCTGCCGAAGCAGAGCGAATGCTGAACAGGGCCTTCACCGGCCGTGTATCAAGGGCCGGACCTCTATCCGGACGACCTAGCTGCCGAGATCGACGCCTTGAGCGCCCACCTTCATACCGACCTGAACATCGGGGTGTATCAGGCCGGCTTCGCATCCAGTCAGCAGGCGTACGATGAGACGTACAAGAACGTGTTCGATGCACTGCATGAGATATAACTTCAGCTGGCCGATGGGAGATTTTACCTATTCGGCGATTGCCTGACGGAAACCGATCTGCGGCTGTTCGTGACCCTGGTGCGCTTCAATGCCGCCTACCACGGGTTGTGCAATTGCATCCGCAATACCCTGCGTGACATGCCTGTCATGCACGCCTACATGCACAGGAAATGGCCCTTGATGGTATCGCCGATACCGTGCGTATTGATCACATCAAGGCGGGGTACTTTCATCAGGCGCTGAACCCAAGTGGCAACGTGCCGGCAGGTCCCGGCGACATTCAATATGAACCGAGGAGCAGCAGCCATGACTACCACAACCGACATACTTTTCATCTCCCATGGCGGAGGGCCTATGCCACTACTGGGGGATCCGGACCATCATGAAATGGTGGAGCGACTTACCGAGATCGCAGGCAAGCTGCGTACGCCGTCTGCCATCCTGGTCATCAGTGCCCATTGGGAAGAGTCGGTACCGACGATCACCTCGGGGGCCAACCCGGCGCTGATCTATGACTACTACGGCTTTCCCCTCGAGTCCTACCAGATCGAGTACCCTTGCCCCGGCGAACCGGCGCTGGCACGGCAGGTCCACCAGGCATTGGAGCAAGCGGGAATCTCCGCACGACTTGACGGACAGCGCGGCTTCGACCATGGGCTTTTTGTCCCTCTCAAGCTGATGTATCCGAAGGCGGACATTCCCTGCGTGCAGCTGTCACTGGTTAACAGCTTGGATGCTTTCACACATCTAGCCATTGGCAGGGCGCTGCAGGCGCTGGAGGTCGACGACCTGCTGGTGATTGGATCCGGTTTTTCCTTCCATAACATGCACGCGTTCTTTGCGGCCAATACCCCCGATATTCTGGCTCGCAACCAGGCTTTCGAGGACTGGTTGGAAGAGACCTGTAGTAATGTGCAAATCAAGGAGTCGGAGCGAGCTGAGCGTCTGGCACATTGGGATCGTGCTCCCTATGCCCGGTTCTGCCATCCCCGCGAAGAGCATCTTCTTCCAATACATGTGTGCTATGGACTTGCAGGAAAGCCTAGCGAGACGCATATTGCTGCAAGAATTCTTGGAAAGACATCAGGAATGTTTTATTGGCGTGTTGGTTCGTGAGCATTGGATCCGGTTCGCTAGGGTTCCGATTTTACTACACCATTGCAGAAGCGCTGCGCTCCTTCGGGGCACAGCGCTCTGATTGCCTTTTGGGTAGGGCTATTCAAGATAGCGATCAGACCAGGTCGCGTTTCTCTTCCTTCGCTGCACGCGTATCGCGCAATACCGCGCGACAGATCAGAGCTAGTACGCCCAGGGTAAGAATGGGCCAAATCAGTACGTAGCTACCGTAAATCAGGGTTTGCATGGGATCTCCTATTTATTGGCTGGGCCGATGAGGCAGGCGTGTACATTGTTCCGTCTTCTTATTTCTGGCCAGCCATACCACCGAGCATAATGCCTTCTGAGGTATCAGCCTGGTCAAGGTGGTCATCGTAGTCACCGACCTTTTCCTTGAGGATCGATGTGTTCGATTATATCGAGATCTTCTACAATCCCAGACGTCGTCACGGCACGAGCGATGACCTGTCACCCATCGAGTACGGACGACGTCATATATAGCTAGAACCTGATGGGTGTCTAGAATACTCGGGGCGATTCAATCGGCGCTGGCTAGCGCTACAGCCAACCGAGCCGAATTACGGGCTACTGAGACATCGCCTGCGATCTAGTCACGAGGGTGTTGTCTCATCGTTGGCTCGCTCAACAAGCCGCGCATCGCCTCCTTGCGCGGTTTTACTGCGCGAAGTTAGCGACAATATGGCCTTCGTCGCGGCTTTCAACTCGTATTGGCTCATGATGCGATTCTCCCGGACGGCATTTACAGCTGCATAGCGTGTCCACATGTCGCTCTCCTCCAGACAGCGGTGGCATCAGTGTTTAAGGTGTCCTCACCCCTTAACCGTGCGGGCTGGCGCCGGGACACTTGCGGAACACGCAGCCGGGCCAGGTGTCCCAGTGAAAGCGCGATAAACTCCGTTTAGACTCAAACCACACTTTCCTCACCCTCGGATGGGCGAATCACGTAGACACGGCGGCGGATGCCATTGATAGTTATGCGAATTAGACCGCTTCTCGCTCTCCCGTTCGGCTAGTCAGCCGACCACCATCACCCCCCTTGGTAATTACTAAGGAGTCCAGTTTCTGTACTTGGCGACCCGGCCAAGATGGCTTTCATCGGTACACTTATTGTTGCCACCCAATCTATTTTCTGTACTGGGTGCGAGCCCCGTACGCTGGCAAAAGGCCTCGCTGATCTCGTCCAGCGTGGCCAGTAGCTTCTCTTCACCAGCTGACGTAGCAGGCATTTTTTTCATCGATCTTTTTTGGGGAGCGCCTAGTGATATGAGGCAAAACCTTGAATGGACAAATCGATCAAGTCACCTGTTATTTTTGTAAACCCACCCTCTAAGCAGCCATGACCTCAAGGCTCGTATCGCAAGAGCCGGAAGAGAGCGTTGATCAACTCGCTGCCTTCTTCTTGGAGGGAAAAACGCTGGGGATTGCGTAGCCAGTCGTGGATAAGTCCGCTCAGGGTGGACTGCAGCAAGCGGGAAGCCGTGTCGGGGGACAGATGCGGCACCAGCAGGCCCAACTCATGAGCGTGGCGGAACTGCTCGCGCATGCCCGCCTGACACTCTTCCACTATTTCCAGCGGGTTGATGTCGCTAAAGAACTCGCAGCGATGCAAGAGGATGGAACGGATGCGTTGCGCATGGGGTTGCTCGATGCGGGGAAGGCCGTTCAGGTACGCCAGACGCAGGGTATCCAGAGGAGATTTGACGTCCGAGGTGGAGCGAACCTATTCCAGCAACTCCTCGAAGGGCATCCGGGCATCCGCACACGGTCGAGCAGGGCATGGAACAGATCCGCCTTGTTCTTGAAATGCCAGTAGACCGCCCCGCGGGTCATGCCGGCATGACCCGCAATCTGTTCGTGTGAGGTGCGTGCCACACCGTTGTCGTAAAAAACCTCTTCGGCGGGTCGCTTCGGCCTCGAGCTTTGACGGTCTTACGGGACTGACGTGGTGGCCGGATGACAACCCATTTATACCGTTATCATTTATAAAAAATAAAACGCGCAGTGTCGGAAACACTATGGACATAATTACTTCGATTCCTCCCATGAAAAGCCATAGACATCACTCAATATTCTGAAGCTGTACGTTGAAATAGCGAAGGTGTTCGGTGATCTTGAGATTGCTCAAGAATGGCTGAACACGGAAGCCCTGTCTTGACAGGGGCGTACCCCGTCGATTTGCTGGATACATTCACCGGGCGTGAGATAGTGCGGTAGGTGCTGAGGAGGATCAGCTACGGCGAGTTCAGCTGATGTATCTGTATCGCATTGCACCTGAACGCTTCATAAGCTATCTATCCGGCCGCGGTGGTAGCTATCGCGGCAGTGCCCGCTGGAACGAGGCCGGCCACCCCGTCCTCTGCCTCGGGACCAGCGCTGCCGTGGCCATACTGGAGATGGGCAACTACATACCCGAACCCGCGCCTAATTCCAAAAGACTCCATTCTAGGCGTCTATAAAATTCACACGAATGCTATTGAAACAGTAAAACTCGATGACTTACCTGATGGTTGGGATCTGTTTCCCCCTCCCAGTTGCACACGAGCCATTGGAACAGGGTTTTTGTCAGCAGCTCGAAGCTTGACCCTTCTTGTTCCCAGTACTCCTGCTGGTATCGATCAAGTAGCTGTCGTGAACCCACTGCACCCCGAGATCGATAAACTCACACTCGTAAGAACCCAGTCTAGGATTTACAACCCGAGATTGTTTCAGGCCATAAAGTGAGCCCTGTGGTTTGTGCAAGCTGCCACTAAACCCTGCACACTACGCACTTCCGAACTGGCTCCCTGACTCATCTGCCTTAGCCCGGCCAAGTGGAGCGAGCACAGGCCAGCAACGACGGCGCTATCTCATCTGATATACTGTTAAAATATCAAGTGATATACGGAGAGAACCATGCAAGCTACAACCAAAGAGTATCGACCAAAGGAATCAGCCCGGAAAGAGGACTTCTGGCAAGCCCTTGGCTTGCCATCACGAGGGCCCAAATTGCATGAGGCCCTGAGCGAAGGCATCCCTTACAAGGTCTATACCCAGCTTGCCTCTGCTTCTGGCTTGGAGAAGAAAGAGTTGGCGCGCTATGTCGTCATCCCTCCAGCCTCTTTGCAGCGACGTGCGAAATCAGGGCGCTTTAAGCTTGACGAAGGCGATCGCCTCTACCGGTTCGCCGAGGTCTACAAGAGTGCCGTTGACCTGTTCGAGGGAGACAATCAGCGAGCAAACAAGTGGCTCCTCAACCCAGTGCGTGGCCTGGGTGGCCATCGGCCGGTGGATATGATTTCGACCTCGGCCGGCGCTGAAGCCGTGTTGGACCTCATTGGGCGGCTTGAGCATGGTGTTTTCGCGTGAGCCAAGTTCGGGGATATCGTCTGGTCAAGAGAAAGTGGCTCAGGAGCGCCTTCGATGGCGAGGGTGCTCGTACGTATGGAGGCCGGTGGAATAGTAAGGGAAAGGCTTGCGTTTACCTGGCCAGCGCTGAGTCACTAGCCATGCTTGAGGTCATGGTGCACCTTGAGGATTACCGCTTGCTCGAGGAATATGCGCTGATCGAGGTGACGTTTGATGATAGCGTCCTCATGCACCTTCCAGATGATCAATTGCCCGATGATTGGCAGGCGGAGCCAGCGCCATCCTCCACCGCAGCGATCGGCGACAGCTGGCTGGACAGCCAATTGAGTCTTGCACTGGCGGTTCCGAGTGCAGTTGTGCCACGCGAGACTAACTTTCTCGTTAACCCGAATCACGAGGACTTCGAGGCGATGACCAACGGTGCCAAAGAAATTGACTTTGCCCCGGATAGACGGTTGTAGAGTACACTTCAGCTCGCAGGGTTTGCCCGAGCCGGGAAACGGGACATTGCATTGTATGGCTATATGCAGATCGCGAATGACATATGCATCGAGATCGAAGACCTGTTTGAGTTGAGTAATGGTGAAGACTGTTTCCGGTGGCCCGCTATGATCGATACGACGCTGGCGCATCATTACTAAATATGTCGGCATAGGCCGCGACCAGGTTGAAATTCATGCAACACCACCACAGCGTGCGCCCCTTGTTGTGGGCGAGTCGAACCAGCAATTCCAGCACGACGGCTTGGAACCTCAGGCCGAGAAAGGTCGTCGCTCATCGAGTAGGATCAATCCATAGTTCGATTGTTACCCCGGCACTTCTCAGATAACGCAAACTATGCATTATTGACTGTTTAAAAAGATTGCGTGATTTACGATCAAGCGCATAGATCCCGGTTGGGATACGATTAAACAATGGCTTATGCGTATTTGGGTCTACTTTTCCATGAACTATGCGTCCGTGCTGGCCGTAAGCGTACGCTTTTTATGCGCCAAAATTGTGCTGTGGTTTGTACGTGCTCCATGAGTTCGCATGTACGTTTTTGCGCATATATTCACTTGTTAGAGCGAATCTCAATAGGTTACGGGCAGTTTTGTGCCAAGTTGAACCAACTATGCGCTCTCATGGTGATTGAGCGTACGCCTGCTTGTCCGTAAACCATGAGGGATTTATGACTGATATGGTCGCGCCTTACTTCCGTCCCGCCGATGCGAAAACTGTTCGGTGGTGGCTCGATCATAGTGTGCGTAAGCCTATCGGCAAGATTGCCTCGCTTCTTGCATTTGAAAAGGAAGTGCTGGAAGCGTGGGCAAAACTAAGCCAGCAGGGTGAGATCTTTGGCATCGACTAGCTCATGGCCGAGATCAATGCTCGTGGCAAGCGTCAGCGCAGTGAGAGCAGGCTCAAGAGTGGGATCAGCAGTCTGTCAGTGGTTCTTGGACAAAGTGGCGTGATCTGGCGCGAGCGTGCCACAGAGATGGGTTCCGGAAAATCTCGTACATTGATTTATAGCCTCCGCATGCCGCATGAGGTAGCCCGTTCATGGCGGTGGCCCTCGAGATACACATGACAACCCAGATGTCTGGCGCAAGTCTAGTAAAGCCGGTGCGTGTCCAGTGCCCCCGGCCATCAACCCGCACCGGGACAGCATCGAAGCCACTCATCGCCTGCTCCAGCAGTATCAGTTGAACGCCATCATTCCGGTGCAAGACCACACCGACGATCACTGGACGCTTAATTAGTGTCACAGCTTCTGGAACGTTGCTCGCGCACGCATAGCCGTGACCGAGGCGAAGCGCTGACCACGACCGTTCAGCTTGGGGGAGAAGCCGTCAGCGTGACCACGGTGAGTTCGCACCAGCGGCGAAACGACAGCGTGGCGTACGGAATGATTACCGGTGACGATGCGCAGTTGATTCTCGCGATCCTGACCACAGCCGTTCAGGACATTACCCGTGCTACCGCAGTAGGAGAGAGGCCGCGAAACTGGCTCCGCGTCGATTTACGTGATTTGTGTCAGCTGCTTATCCCTAACTGCGGGCGCAATAAATTTCGTGCTATGCAGCTAGGCATGGCGCGCATTATTAATACTGGCCGGGCGATGCCAGAGACACGCTGACGGGGTCAGTGCATCTTGAATCTAGCCTGGCAGCCGGATAACCCGGCTGTCAGGTAAATAGCCGACCTAGGGCAGTCAAAGCAACCGCTGACATAGTAGCTGAGCCATGCGGACGCTTCAGCCGCTCAGAGATGAGTTGACCAGCGATTCCTTAACAGGGCGCGTTACAATCCGCTGCGAGAGGTCTCTGGCAATGCCATAGACGCCAACCACTTTCGAACTCACGATGATAGGCAGATTAGTAATAGCTAGGCAGCAGGCACTATCGTCAGCCCTAATGGCTTTGACTTCGTAATGCTGCTGCTTTCCTTGGGCGGCCCTGTCGAACGCCTTATCTGCCAGCGGTAGATCCTCGGAGACAATAAAGTAGGAATAGTGCTGACCAAGTATCTGCTCTTTGGCATATCCCATCAGCTTCAGACCGGCTGGATTGGCATCTTCAAAGCACGCGTTCAAATCTAGAGAAAATACCCCGTCGGGGTGCTGCACAAAAAGAGACCGGTAACGTTGTTCAGTTTCGCGGTGGTACTGCCTAGCCTCGTGTCGCTCGATAGCTAACGCAACGAGGCCGACAGCCCGGGACATTAGGTCAATTTCTCGTCGACTGGGTGGGCCAGGTACGCGATAAATAGTGGCAAAGGTACCCAGCAGAGCACGGTTTTTCGACAGTACGGGGTAGGTCCAGCAAGCATGTAGGCCATATTGCTCAGCCAGATTAAGGTGATTTGCCCAAAACCCGTCATAACGAACGTCTTCGCTGACCACTAACTGCGCTAAAAAGGCCGCACGGCCACAACTGCCCATATCAGGCCCAATAGGCAGGGCTTGCATGGCCTCTTGGTAGGCGGTAGGCAGGTTGCCAGCGGCAAAGCAAAGTGCCTCTGTCTTGGGGTCAAATAGCATGACCGTACTGAGCGCATTTGGAATCAGTTCATCTAATAGATGACATATACGCTCCAACGTTCCGCTCAGCGGTTCATCCCGTGCAATAAGATCCTGAATGGACTGTTGAGCTTCTAGTTCCCTTCTCATTCCCCACATTGCCCTTACCTGCGTCGCGCTGCGTTATATTAACTTTAATTAAGGTGCCTTTCTGTGCTTAACCTAGCAACGTCTAGTTTGGCCGATCAGGTAAACCTACCTTTTATGCGGGCCAGTCCCCTTGTCTGAGTAGCAGTGTGGCAAGCGGCGGTAGGGTCAGTTCCAGCGATGCTGGATAGCCATGGCTGGGCGAGAGTTGCGCCCTGACGCCATGCGCGTTGCCAACGTTCGAGCCGCCATAGAATGTACTGTCGGTATTCAGCACCTCGTACCATGTCCCCAACGCCGGGACGCCCAG
>NZ_KB900010.1 GCF_000378505.1 Modicisalibacter luteus DSM 23508
AGATATGACCCGAGGCGTCGGAGGGCATTCACCTGCAAACGTGACTCATCATCTAAAAGGCACCAACTTTCCTGCATCGCGGGCGGACCTTGAGAAACAGGCCAAGGAAAACGGCGCAGAGGAAGATGTGCTCGAAGTGATTCGAAACATGCCTGACGAGCAATACGAGGATATGGCAGGCGTCATGAAAGGCATAGGGGAAGCTGAGTAATAGTTCTTACCTAGAGACAAAACAGGGGCAGATAAGAATATCTGCCCCTGCTGCCAGATCGCTTGCTATGCTAAACGATCTTCAATAATAGCCGAACGATTAGGAATTGCGGCCACCGCTGTTGCTGTTCTGTCCGCCTTTCTTGCCAGCTTCCGAGGCTTTTTCCGGATCATTAGCGAAATTTCCTCCGCTATGCTTGCCGCCCTTCTGGCCGGCTTCAGAGGCCTTCTCGGGATCGTTAGCGAAGTTGCCCCCGCTATGCTGGCCGCCCTTCTGTCCAGCTTCAGAAGCTCTCTCAGGGTCATTTGCGAAGTTACCACCACTATTCTGGCCGCCCTTGCTACCGATCTCTTCAAAGTGCTCGCGATCGTGAGATTCGGCGTTTGCGGTGCCGCCTTTGTGCCCGATCTCTTCAAAGTGCTCGCGGTCATGGCTCTCAGCGTTCGCCTTGCCACCTTTCTGACCCGCCTCGTTTACGGACATGCCTTCATCTTTGGGTTTATTAGCCATGATAACCTCCTGTTAATAAACCATGGTAAGTCCATTTATGCTGGTACTTAAGATCAACTATATGTTAAGCAACCCGCACTAGCGTTATCCGCCAGATACCTTCAAGGTAGTCGAGATTAAGAATCATGCAACTCATGCGAACACAGCATCCGCTGCACTTGGTTTCGCTCGTTTTTCGCTGCACAGCCTGCTTTAAAGGATTGCCTGTTAAACCCAAGTTACAACCTCAACAACCGTTATCAACACAATATTTTACCTAGAATATGTTTAGGCTTTTAGGATCAGTGAATTAGCACCACGGATGCCAAGGAGGGTTCTAGTGATGCGCAACGAATGGCGGAACGGCAATCACTTTACATTGTTACCAGAAGGCAAGCGCTACATACCAGAAATGTTAGCGGCTATTGATGATGCGAATGATTCAATTCTTTTCGAGCAGTACCTGACCGAATCGGGACATCTTGCTGACAGGTTCATTGATGCCCTCGTTCGGGCAACAGCCCGTGGCGTTCATGTGCAGGTGCTCCTCGATGGCTTTGGGGCCAACGGCCTCAAGAAAAATGACAGGGAGCGTCTGACGCAGGCAGGTGTCACCTTGCGCTTTTTCAATCCACCTTACCTGAAACGCTTGAACAAGCTGACGCGAGACCACCGCAAGCTGGTGCTGGTGGATGGAGGTGTCGCATTCACGGGGGGGTTCTGTCTGACAGACGACTTCCTCGATAGGTGGTACGACATAGCGGTACGAATCGAAGGTCCCGTTGTTAATGACTGGACAGCGCTGTTTGCCCAAGTCTGGAATTCTTCGCTGACTCAGGGCAACGACAAGGGACCGGGGGCACAGAGAATGGTGCTTGATGCGGCAACCGAACCTTACAAGCAGGGCATGCAAGGGCGAGTCATCTGGGGACGGGGACGTTGCTACCAAGCGATTCGGGACTCTCTCCAGCAGCGTATCGTGACAGCTACCCAACGCGTTTGGGTCTACACCCCCTACTTTCTGCCGACCATCAGTCTTCGTCAGCGCTTGATGGCCGCAGCACAGCGCGGTGTCGATGTCCGTCTACTGGTCGCCGGTGAAAAACACGATCACCCCAGCGTGCGCTATGCAGGACAACGCTATTATGGGCAGCTGCTGCGTGCCGGCGTGCGCATCTTCGAATACCATCCGTCCTTTACTCACGCCAAGTTCTGCCTGGTTGATGACTGGGTCACGATAGGATCATGTAATTTCGATCACTGGAGCTTGCGCTGGAATCTGGAAGCCAACCAGGAAGTAGAGGATAGTCGGTTTGCTACCGATGTTGCCGCGCTGTTCGAAGACAATCTCAAGGCTAGCCAAGAGGTCTGTCCGAAAGCGTGGGCACAGCGCCCCTGGCTTCAGCGGACCCGTGAACGAGCACTTGGTACCGTAAACAGTTGGGCGACACTGCTTCGTTAAGCTTACATTAATACGTATATCCGGCAGGGTTCAGTCACGATACCGCTATAGCAAGCATGCTAATGGGTAATCGCATACACGCGCTCATGCGGCGTATGGATGATCCGGATAAGCGCAAGAGTAGGCCGGTTCGACTGAACCTCGGTAGAGTGATAACCAACGAGACGACACGCGCGGCTTGGCTCTACGGGGAATGGATCGTCCTGATCAGTTCCGAGTTCGGCCTATTGTAGCTGCTCGCCAACAATGGCAAAAGCCTACCACTGACGACCACACTACCTCCTCGCGGTTTGCGCATCGCCCTCATAGATACGATGCTGACAGAGCATTCATCGAGCAGGAGAGCGCTTTGTGGCTGACAATATCTGGGTAGTAGTACACGGTGATACCGAGTGGGCCGTTCGAAAAGAAAGCAGCAAACAGCCAGCGCAGATCACCAAAACACAGGAAGAGGCTATCGAGGCTGGCCGTGAAATGGCGAAGCAGTTAGGAGTAGAGCTGCTAATCCAAGGCGAGGACGGGATGATTCGAGACAAGAACAGCTACGGAAATGATCCCTACCCGCCGGGAGGCTGATCAACCTTCCTCACCTTTGAAGAAAGCCACTTGAAAATCACCTATCATCCGACAGCCCTCGCCGGCCTGACTGCCCCGAGCATGCATCGATGGGGCATTTTGATGTGTGATCCAGAGGAGATAATTGTCGTATTTTGAGCGAGAGCTTTAAGACCTACCTAGAAGCAGAAGCCAAGGCCGATGAGTTGAATCGGCAGACTTGGAGGAAGGCTTACTGGCCTTCTGAGTAGTCGGCGCCACTCAACATTGGCTACAAAGTGGTCGGCGCTCCACCTAGAGCCCAGCGGCCAACGTTCATACTGACAGCAACAGCCAAGGCAGTAATAGACCGGTTAGGCGCTGGGCTATGGTTGGAGTATGGGCAGGCATAGCGAGGTCTTGCTCAAAGGGCGGCGTCACCTTACTAAGCCGGGTGTAGGTACGGCAGGTGGCAAGGAAAACTTTCTTGTAAGTAACATTTCGTGAACTAGAGTAAAGGTAAGCCTACTGCTTCCGCTGAAACCACTCTCACCACGGGATCTGCTGACAGCGGGCTGTAACAAAAAAGCTTACGTGTTCAGGGCTTTCCACACCCCCCGCTTATCAGCGGGGTTTTGTTTGCTTATAAAAAATGTTTCTAGACACACCTTGCAAACTCGAGAGATCGTCTACTACGTTGCCTAATGTGGTTCAGGCATTGGCAGCTAAAGCCCTCGAGGCCAAGTGCTTCTCCAAAGCCGGAGAAAGCCAATGCTTGAGTGAGGCGAAATGTGTGTAAGAACGGCCCCAGCTGTGAAGCTCGGGCTTTTTTATGCCTAACACAAAAGCCCAATCGGATGGCAGGGCTTGGCATATGGATGTCACGTTAGACTCGTGAGACCGGCACAGAGCTCAGGCCTCACTCCTCCCCGCCGACATTGTGTCAGGATCTCGACAACGCTAGCTCGATCGACATTGAACCGCCGACGCTGCTGTTCGTATGCGGCCAGCAGATCCAGCAGGCCGGCATTACTATTGTTGCTCAGACTCGGAACCGGCAACGGCTTCACCAGGTGCGGCGGCACCGTGCACATCTGCAGCCCTGGCGTCGGCTTCGTCACCGAGTTGGCGCACCCAACCAGTAACGCCATCAGGAAGAGGCTGATCAGCCCAATCACGCGTCTCCGCATCGTTACGCTCCAGGGTGTCGAGTCACTTACGCTTGTCCGCCATCCTTTGTGCGATCGCTTCCAAGCGAACATCGCGGCGGCTCAACGCCTGGCTGATTGCCTCGGTCTACGCTTTCTGCCAGGCCAGCGCGGCCTGAGTCACCGCTGCAACCTCTAGGGCCTGGTCCCGCTCAAGAATCAACGCTTCGGCTCGGAGGTCAGCCAGTCGCCAGGTCAAACCAGCGAAAACGACCGCTATGATCGTCACGAGCCACGGCGCTAGGCGTATCAGCATTGCGCAACCCCTTCAGGCACAGTTCCCTCTCGGCGGCCCGGCGTCTCACCAGGCCACGCAAACGCTCACCACCGGCATACACCCAGCGAGGCAGCTCGTTGCAAGCCCCCTCGTTGTCTCCAGTGTTGACCTTTCGAAGCAGAGTCGAGTTCTTCAGCGCTCCGGCACCGACGTTGAACACGAACGACACCAGCGCGGCCCGCGTCTCGACAGCGATCGGTACGGTTACCTGCTCATCTACCGCCTCCAGGGCCCACGCCAAGGTCGGAACGCAGCAACGCCGCGCGCATTCCTGAGGTGACTTCACTTGGCCAGACTGAGCGGTTGTCGTGTGCCCGGTACAGACCGTCCAGGTGCCGACCGCGTCGCGGTAGCTCTGCAGCTCGGTTCCTTCGAAGTTGCTCACTACGATCGAAGCGAGAGCCAGCACTCCGCCGCCGGCCGCGGCAGCCAATCGTTTATTCAGGCGCATCTTAATCACCCTGGCGTCGCCGCTGGTCGAAGTGGCGCCAAACGTCGAAAGACAGCCGCAGGAACACAGCGGCCAGGCCACCAACGCTGACCAGGTCAGCCATCAGCACCTGGACCCCACCGAACGTCACTAACGGTACATTGAGGAGAGAGACCAGCCCGCTGGGCTCGGGAGTAATAGCGAAGCTGGCTGTCTGCGCTTTCGCTGCGAGACTTGTGGCGGACACGCCAGAACCGCCGCCATAGGCGATCAATCGGCCGGTATCGAGTTTCATAGACAGTCCTGAACTTCTGGCACGGTTACGCCTCGCTGCGGTGCGCGATGAAACGACAATGGGGAGAAGGAAAGGATGCCGCCCAGCCGGATGAATGGGAGCGCTGGGGAATGCAACCGGGCAACATAACGAAAGCGCCCCGACTATCGAAGTAGTCGAGGCGCAGGAATGGTAATCCCCCCGAACAATAGCGCTGAGCGGACGCATTTACAACATATTGTGCTTTATGCTGGACACATGCACATCATATACCATTCGCGTGAGTCAGAGTTACTTACTGGGAGGCGTGCATGCGGTTGGAAAGTTAAACGATGCCTAGGGCAAACGTGAGCCGGCAAAGTTCACGCTTGGTACCGACTTTACTTGCCCAAGGAATGCGGCAGACATGTTACAGCTGCCCAATCAGGCAATCGTGTAACTTGCCCATACAATGGTGACCGGCTAGCGATGGTAATCTGGGGCGCAGCATCGCGTCACGTATGACATCATCATACGAACGATCCGACCGTGAAAGGATTTACGAAGTAATGAAGGAATGGAGACGAGGCCGGATGAAATTCTGTGTGTGTGTAATCTTGGGAATGGCTTTGGTGGCGTTGGGCGGATGCGTAGGCAATGTTCAATTATCAGCGTCCATGGCGACCATAAACAGCGAGTATGGAGAGTTCCAGAATGAGGCTTTACTGCTCAATATACTGAGGCGCAGTGCCTCGATGCCGGCGCATTTTACTTCGCTCGTCACACTGCGGGAGAGCAAGAACACCCAGGCCGGTGCCAACCTCTCAGTGCCTTTTGGCTATGCCGCACCGGCACAGTTCGGCTTCAACCCCAATGTCTCCATGGATCAGGGTCCTTCGTTCGAAGTAGCCCTGAAGGATAACCAAGAGTTTTATCGCGGCTACATCACCCCTATCTCCACTTCCACCATTCAGTACTATCTTCAGCAGGACATATCCAATGAACTACTGCTCTCGTTGTTCACCAAGCGTCTTGTCATCAGAACACAGGGCCACAAGATCGATGCATTTAACTCTCCCGAGCAACCGAAACAGCATGCCGCCTTTCAGCAAGCGCTGCAGCGTCTCCTTGGGCAAGGCTTGACGATGGAAGAGGTTTCTGTCGCAGAAGCCGTAGGCCCGACTCTGCGCCTGGATCAGGAGCCGAGCCTTGATCAGGCCCTGTCTGCACATAAAGAAGGGCTATCTCTCCAGCCAACCGCCGATAAGAAATATCAGCTTTCGAAGCTGAGTAACATGGCACGATTCTGCTTCACTACGCCACGTGAACCGCTGACGGAATCAGCTTACTGTACGGGGCCAGGTTATCAATTTGCAGTGACCGACCCCCTGTTCTTCGGCAGTACCGGGAAAGCCAGGGCCGTTCTTGATCCCCCGGGGGAGCTTGGATCGATCGAGATACATACCCGTTCCTTGGCCGAAATAATGACTTACCTTGGCAACTTGGTACGCATTCAACAAGCATCGCAGAGGGCCCTGACCGTGCCTACTGCTACCGGCCCACAACCTATATTGGTGGTCAAACCAGCTTTGCAACTGGAGTCGCCTGCCGTTGTTACCGAGTTCGAAGGGACGTTTTACGGCATTCCATCCGGCACGTCAGCGGGGCAGTCCGGAACGGTGCTAACAATCTTGTCCCAGCTCTTTGCACTGGCTCAATCTGTCAAGAATCTACCCGTAACCAACACAGTAACGATTCTTGGCGAATGAGAGCTCATAATTTCCCAGCAGATAAACGATCACTCTGCCCGGCCTTTATACGTTCGGCTAGCAATGGCGATCCGCAGCAATGCCAGTGGGCGCATTGTCGAACCAGCAAAGTGGTGCCAGCGTCCTGGCTTGCCGGGCTGAAGTCGGGAAGACCGAAGCGCTAAACCAGGCCCTCCCATGTGCCGATCAAGAGTTGGTACCGCCCGGCTGCTTGCTATGGATCAGGTACAGAGGCAACCATACCGACTGCCGAGGATGGCCGGCATAGTCTGAATAGGCCACTCCCACTAGCACGTCGTAGCCATCGGTATTACCTAAACGAGGCGTGCCCTCTGAAGTGGTCCCCGAAATTCGGACCAGGCGCTAAGCTCTGATCAGACCGACCAGGAGAGCCTGATCATGAGCAGGAAACGTCGGCAGTACACCAGTGATTTCAAGCCCAAGGTGGCCCTCGCCGCTCTCAAGGGCGACCAGACCACGTCAGAGATCGCTGCCCGCTTCGAGATTCATCCGACCATGGTGAGCCAGTGGAAGCGCGAGTTGCTGGACAACGCCACCGGAGTCTTTGAGGGCAAGGGCGACGGCAAGGCGGCCCAGAAGACCCAAGAAGAGATCGATACGCTCTACCGTGAAATCGGCAAGCTGACGATGGAACGCGATTTTTTGTTACGCAGGCTCGATCATTGAGTCGGGCCCAGCGCCTGGCACGGGTCGAGCCACAGGCGCCTGACCTCAGCCTGCGGCGCCAATGCCGGCTGCTCGGTATCAGCCGGTCCCCGGTGTATTACCAGCGCAAAGAGCTGCGGGCCTATGACCTGGAGCTGATGCGCCTGATCGACGAGGAACATCTGCGAACGCCAGTCTATGGTTCACGGCGGATGACGATTTGTCTCAACCGTCTGGGGCATCCAGTGAACCGCAAGCGAGTCCAGCGACTGATGCGTCAGATGGGGCTCCAGGCGGTATATCCGAGGCCGCGCACTAGTCGCCCCCCGTGAGGGTCACCGGATCGCCCACCGGCCAGAACATACTCGCTAAACAAGGAGCGGACAGACTTGCCTGCCCCACTCCTTGTTTAGCTGATGGTAGCCTTAGAACAAGCCGTCATCTTCCTCTTCTTGATCGCCAGCTTGGCCGCTCTGCTGCTGGCCGCTGCCTTGCTGCTGGCCGCTGCCTTGCTGCTGCCCGCTCATTTGACCACTCATCCAATTATTCATACCCAAGCTACTCAGCAGCTGTGTGGTCAAAGTGCCTGTTGGCTCGATCCCTTGGGACTGCTGGAAGCGGCTGGCACCCTGAGAGGTATTCTTATCCCATTGGCCGTCCACGTTACCGACATCAAAGCCCTGCTGATTAAGCTGCTGTTCAATTTGGCGTAGCACAGCCGGGCTTACCCAGAGAGGGGCTCCTTGACTGGTTGACTGCTCTTGGGTCCACTGTTGGCTACCTTGAGCGGTGGCATTTCCCCAGACGCCATCAATTTGGCCTACATCATAGCCTTGTTGGTTCAGCGTCTGCTGAATCTGACGGACCCCAGCCGGGCTAATATAAAGAGGAGTGCCTTGTCCCTGTGCTTGCTCCTGAGACCACTGCTGGTCGCCGCCTTGGCCACCGCCCTGCTGCTGGCCGCCTCCACTTAGAATGTTGCTCATTCCTAGCGAGTTGATCAACTGAACCGTCGGTGTGCCGGTCGGCTCGAGTCCGTTCGACTGCTGGTAATTAACAGCCGCCTGAGCGGTCGAGTTGGACCACTGCCCATCCACCTGACCCACATCATATCCCTGTTTATTCAGCGCCTGCTGGATCTGGCGAACACCTGCGGTACTGATATAGACCTGTGTGCCTTGGGATTGTACCTGTTCCTGGGCACGCTGTTGGTTGCTGGCCTGTGCACCTTGGCTCTGTTGGGCAAGGACGGGAGCGGCACTCCGGTGGCGTTGTCCAGCAACTCGCGCTTCCACTGGCTCACCATGGTCGGATGAATCTCGAAGCGGGCAGCGATCTCTGACGTGGTCTGGTCGCCCTTGAGAGCGGCGAGGGCCACCTTGGCCTTGAAATCACTGCTGTACTGCCGACGTTTCCTGCTCATGATCAGGCTCTCCTGGTCGGTCTGATCAGAGCTTAGCGCCTGGTCCGAATTTCGGGGACCACTTCACATAACAGTGAGAAACGAACTGTTTCTGTAAGGCCAGTTCAAAAGCTTCATCTTCTCCAGCCTCTCGTGTAGCCTACCCTTACTGTCATAATCAGCAGGGGGAGAAATGGATAGGCTGCTGTTATCCGCACTGACTCTGGCCTGCCTCTCTATGGCACTTGCTTATCTATCCACGCAGGAGCTAGGCGAACCTGAAGTTATTGCAATCCAAGCAGTAGAGAGAATGCAGGAGCCAAGCATCACAGACGATAGGCGTACTTCGAATAACAATCCTGATCTACTATTCCCATCGCCAAGTGAGAGCGCCCCTTCGTACGTGTTACCGAATACCAAGGTGTTTGAAATCTGAGTCTGTTCGGATAACCACTCTCGTGGTTATCCGGTGCCATTCTTCACGCCAGCGCGCACTCGGCTTGTTGTAGCACAAGCCCTTGCGAATGAGCCCGACCTCTTTTTCCTGCATCCCTCAGCGACTCCATCGGTTTGAATGGTGCCTGCATAGCCGGCAGCCTTAGTCCCCGTATCAGTTTCCGCTGTGTCCGGTCACCGAAGCACACAGGCACCAGGCACCAGGCACCAGGCACCAGGCACAAGCTTTTGCAGCGTGAACGCATACCATTCGCTCACTCCATAACCGGCCATAGTCGCTTCACGATTCTCATCGGCCCATTGCTCGGTAAATACCCAACCCAGCAACGGGGGCGTCGTCTCGGTGCCCGGGTCTTGCCACATCTGCTCGACAGTCATCAGCGGTCGCATGCCCGACGCGGAGAGCCGGGCGTTGTAATGCCAGAAGTTGATGACTGCCGGTAGGTCGCCATCGATCATGAGCTTATTGATCATGGGTGGTGCCGCATAGGTCGGCTCCACGAAAGCGGTGAGTTCGATATCCTTGGTCTGCTGAGCATAGGCGCGCAACAAGAGCCAAGTCTTGTCGACCGGTCCACCGGCGATGCCAAGCTTATGGCCCTTCAAATCCTCCAGGCTGGCGATACCGGCTTGCGGTGCCATCATGACGGCGCCTACCGATAGGGAATAAGGCGCGAATTGATAGTTGCGTCCTGCCTGACGCTGGCGGGCTGCCCATAACCAGTCGGAAACAATCAGATCGACACGGCCCCCCTGCAGGGCAACGGCCAGCGCATTCTCGGAAGCCGCAGCATCTCGACCTGGCTGCCACGCTTTTTTCTGCCAAGCCGTGCTCCTGCACGACCTGCAGCTCCCAATTGACGGTGCCAAACTTGAGCACACCGGCACGCAGGACTTCCGAGCTATGCTGTGCACCACCCTGGGCCTCGGCTCGAGCCGGTAAAGACGTACTGGAAAACCACAGCAGAGCAATCAACAGGAAAAAGCTCGACGCCACCAAGTGCTTCCAAAGTCACTGGTTCAATGTCGCGATCTGTTATGGAAGCAAGTTTATCCATTTACTCGCCTTTCCTTGTCGGGCCCAGCCATTGTAGTTCTTGCTATCTATGCCTGTACTGTTACTGAGGAAACCAAACTGGGAATAGACGGCTTTAGCTTGGTGGCCTTCCTATTCACCCCGCCGAAGTCATTTTTAGCATAGGAGATAATGTGATGAGAAAACTACTTGCCTGCATGGCATTTGCGATATTGGCTCCCATGCCTTTGTTAGCCGATGACGACACACTTGACGGCGACCCGGAAGCCGGGAAACAAAAAGCGCAAGAAGTCTGTGCCAGTTGCCATGGCCTGGATGGAAATGCATTGGTTGCAGAGTACCCAGACTTGGCGGGCCAGAACGCCCCATACCTGGTATATGCCCTCAAGGCCTACAAGAACGGACTGCGGACAGGGGGAAATGCAGGGCTTATGAGACCTCAGGCCGCCAATCTCAGCGAGCAGGACATGGCCAACCTGGCCGCCTACTATTCAAGCCCGGAGTCACTGCAGACCAACCAAACCGCAGCAGGCGGAGGATGATCAACTGGGCCGGTTCGTGAGCGCGCTATGCATCCCTATCGAGAGCCGGCCCACCGTGTCGCACTATTTGATTTTTAGCGGATAGACCAGAACCCTGTTTTCTCGCAGAGAAGGCACCAGCATCCGCCCACGTTTTTCGTCGTAACCGACCTGGGCAGGGCTTTGAATGCCCTTGGCAACCGTATTCACCTGGCCATCCTTAACTCTGTAGACGGTCTTGCCCTTCCAACTTGTGACCAGCAGCGAGTCATCAGGCAAGCGAAACAGGCCATCGAGTTTGGGCTGAGGTAAACTCGCAAAGGGGGCTCGCTCGCCATCGAAAGCCAGGGTGTAAAGCTCTTTGGCGTGAGCCGCAAAAGGTGCCACCAGAAGCCCGCCGCCATGAGCTAACAAGCCATCAGGCCGATCGAAGTCGTGGCCTTTGGCAATTGTCACGGGCCCTGTTCCCTCAGCGAGCTGGTAGATAGCACCTGGAGGCTCTGCCACCTTGCTTCCCGTGTCGCTGACATAGATTTTCCCATCCGAACCGACGGCGAGATCGTTGAGCATATAGGAGTCGGAAATGACGATTGAGTGCACCGGCTTGCCTGTGGCCCGCTCGAAGAAACGTACCCCGCCGACATCAGCCACGATCAGAAATTTTCCATGGAACAGCATCCCCTTGGGGCCGTGCAGGACTACCTCGGGCTTCGCCCCGTCGATCCATTTGAGATCGAGAATTGTGCCATCAG
Source organism: Modicisalibacter luteus DSM 23508 (assembly GCF_000378505.1). Classification (GTDB taxonomy): domain Bacteria; phylum Pseudomonadota; class Gammaproteobacteria; order Pseudomonadales; family Halomonadaceae; genus Modicisalibacter; species Modicisalibacter luteus. Next base: position 11,467 of record NZ_KB900010.1, read on the forward strand.
GCGATACACGAGAAATGAAGCCGTTGTCGTCCCGGCCTGTCAGCTTACCGTTGATGTTCGAGACCAAGTAAACATCGGCCTGATCATCCCAGAGCACGGTCTCTGGTGATCGAAACTGTCCCTTGCCTATCACCATGGCTGAACCGACCTTCTCTCTCGGCCTTTTCATAGACTGGGAAAACTCGGATTGGCTCAGTGTGCCGTTATAGTCCTTGTCCGCCTTGCCCCATTGCTGGAGTAGCTTCGTCAGCCCTGCCTTCCTGGCCTCTTCCTGCGTCACCTGCTTATCATCGTTAGCGTCGGCTTGCGAGAAGGTCTTCTGCAGGTTTGCACGTGTCTCACGCTTTTCCATGAAAGCAACAAACTCTGACAGGCTCAACGTGCCGTTGTTGTTGCTGTCTGCCTGATCCCATTGATCAAGGAGCTGTGTCATACCCGCCTTGCTGGCCTCTGTTTCAGAGAGATGCTTATCGCTGTCGACGTCAGCCTTGGAGAACTTCTTCTGCAACGCCTCGCTGTTACTGCCGGGGCCGGATTCAGGCGGTTCCCTCTGCATCTTCTTGCTACTGCTAGTGCTGCTCTCGGATGCTTTCTGCGATTGCATGTCGCCGGTATTACTACCGTGCTGTCGCATGAAATCCGAAAATTCTCTGTTGCCAAGAACGTTTTCACCCTCCCTGTCAGCCTCGTTCCATAGCTGAACGAGAAGCGTCATTCCTGCCTTCTGTGCTTCTGTCTTGGAGACGTTGCTATCACTGTCGGCATCAACTTCGGAAAAGCTCTTGGATGGCAGCGGGGCGACCTTTCCGCCATGTATCTTCATTAACTGGGCAAATTCGGACTGGCTGAGAACATCGTCGCCATCCTTATCTACCTTTTCCCAGCGTTGGACGAGCTGCATAAGCTCCGCCTTCTGCGCCTCGCTCCTGGAGATATTCTTGTCGCTATCGGCGTCGACCTCGGAAAAGCTCTTTTTAGGCAGCGGTGCCTTCCCATGCTCTTGCATGAAGGCGGAGAACTCGGGTTGGCTGAGGACGTCGTCATCGTCCTTGTCCGCTCTGCTCCACTGCTGGAAGAGCAATGCCAGCCCCGCCTCTTCTGCCTCGTTCCTGGAAACGTTCTTGTCACTATCGGAATCGACCTCAGAAAAGCGCTTCGGCGGTAGCGGGGCGGAGTCATCACCCTTCGGCCGGCTACCAGCCTTCCTGGCTTCGTCAGTAGAAGTATCGGGACGCTCCGAGCCTGGCATTTTCGGCGTGTCAAGCTCACTTTTAGAAGTGGATGACTTTCTGAAGTCGGAAAACTCGGATTCGTTCAGTGCCCCGTACTTGTCCGCCTTGCCCCATTGCTCAATAAGCTGCGTCAGGCCAGCATTTTCCGCCTCTTTCCTGGATATTGTCTTATCATCATTGCTATCCACCTCGGAAAAGGTAAGTGTTGATGCGTCAACTTGGCTGGTATCCTTCGTAAAAGCATCGAACTCGCTTTCATTCAAGACGTGATCACTATTCTTGTCTGCCAGACGCCATTGTCTGACAAGAACAAACAAACTCGCCTTATTGGCCTCGTCCTTGGAAATGGCCTTGTCGCCATTAACGTCAACCAAGGAGAACTTGGTCGGTTGCTCCGGGTCGTGGCCATTGTTCAAGGGCTCAGCTGCGCTAACAGAACAAGCTACACCGACTGCGCTTAGAGCCACACTCACATTCAACAGGGCAGTCCTTGTCCCTTTCAAGCATGTCGTCTTCATGAGTCCGTTCCTCCTCTGATGCGACAAGACCGCAGCCCATGAGAGCTGTGATCAGACGGAGCGGCTAGCCTCCTACGCACGATGGGCATCCTGTCGTTTGCGTTCTTCATTTCGTGTTGCGGCTGCGTTCAGCCAGTAAACGAATAGGTAAGCAACAACGCCCATGTAGAGCATGGCTGGCGGCACCCACATAATCAGGCCTGCGACCTGCTGGTCAGCGAGAGGGTCCAGTCCCCACTGCGAAGGAACTGTCATATGGGACTGGTAAAGGGGACGGGTGGCGAAGGTAATAAGCGCGCCTAGCAAGCTGCCTTGCAGTGCCATGCCAAACACATACAGGATGCGCATGCCATTATCGATATGCTCGCGCGGCCGTATACGCAGTACAGTGATCCAAAACAGCAAAGCCGTTATTAGAAACCCAGCGTGCTCGACCCAATGTACGGCCTCGTTACGCACAGCCAGGTCATAAAGCTGGGGGAGATGCCAAGCCCATAGCACCCCCGTGGCTAACAGGACTACGATCAACGCTCCTTTACCCCCGGTCAGCGAGCGGGCAAGACGCTGCTCACACCGGCCCCAACCAGCACGCCACCTGTGAGGCAGAGCCCACAATAGCGCCACGTCAGGATTACCGCTAATAAGCAACGGCGGTGCGACGAGAATCAGTAACAGATGCTGGGTCATATGCATGGAAAACAAGGCATTAGCAGCCATATCCAGCGGGGAGACAAGGGCAACTATAAGCGTCAGCATCCCCAGTCCATAGACGGCAGCTCGGAACACGGGAATGCCACGACCAACACCTGCCTTATGCCATAAGCGAAACACGCCCAAGACATAAAACCCGACGCCGAGCAGCAGGGGTAGTAGAGTGCTCGCAGCTGTATTCCACTCTTGCCAGAGCCCATCCGTTCCATGGATCTCTCCGCCATGTGCCGTAGACACCCTGGGAATAAGCAGCCAGAGTGCAATGAAGAGTGGCTTGCCCAAGTCTCCCCTCATTTCAAGCTCTCAAGGTAAGCCGCAAGAGCATTCAGCGTAGGACCATCGAACTGATCTAGCGTCGGCATATGTACCCCTGGCTTATGCGCTTGGGCATTAACGATCCATGCCTGCAAGCGTGCCCGCGTGTTGGGCATGACACCAGCGATATGCAACCGGCTGCCAAAGTGGGTAAGGTCCGGGGCCACCTCTCCCCGTGCCTTCGTGCCGCGTATGCTGTGGCACATCGCACAGGCATAGGTCTCGAACGCCTCCATTCCCTTAGCCAAGAGCGGCTCAGCCGGGGGTCGCGCCGGCTGTCTTTGACGTGCTACCCACGCGCGGTACTCCTCCGGTGGCTGGGCAACCACTACGAAGCGCATATTTGTATGCTGCACACCGCAATACTCGGCGCATTCGCCGCGATAGACTCCGGGCTCGTTGGCCTCCAGTATGATGTAGTTATCATGCCCTGGAATGGCATCCAGCTTGCCATGGAGCCTTGGTGCCCAAAAGCTATGGATTACATCGGCCGAAGTCAGCTTTATGCGTACCGGTTGGCCCACCGGTATGTGAATCTCGTTTGCCGTCTTGAAGTTTTCCGAAGGGCTCTCGTGCAGGTAATCCGCTTCCCACCACCACTGATGAGCCGTGACGTGGATGTCGATCTCCGCCGCCTCAGGATTGCCTGGTAATACCCGCAGGGTAACCAAGGTGACGACGAACAATCCTGACAGGACGATGACGGGGATTGCGACACCACCGATCAGTATCCAGCGCTTGCCTCCGTCCACATCGACCGGAAGATGCGTGTCGAGTGAACCACGGCGGCGCAACGCTCCCCACAAGAGCAGTCCACCCATGACCAGGATGATGAAGCTCACTAGCCCGACCAACCACCAACCCAGTGTTGCCAGCCACTGCGCCTGCTCTCCCGCCGGGTCAAAGATGCTGTACGGTGTACAGCCAGCAATGGCCATTACCAAGCAGAGGGCAATCCCCAGACGCATTCCTATCATCAGTCCGCCCCTTTACGTTCTTGCTGCCTGGGAATGTCACGGCGCGGCGGCGGCTCGGGGTAAACTGGGTTCGGCGGCGGTGCCTTGGGCTCGAACTCGGTCCCCATGGACTTGATGTAAGCCGTGATTTTCCATATCTGTTCGGCAGGCAGTTTTGTTCCCCATGCCGGCATACCATATCTGCGGCCATCGGCGATAGAATTGAAGATGGCCTGATCGCTGAATCCATATAGCCACGTGGCATCACGCAGGCTGGGTCCCATGCCACCTCCGCCTCGCCCCCCATGACAGCCGTAGCAGTTGTACCAGACGAAAAGGCGCCGGCCCTCCGCGAGAGCGTTGCTATCCATCCCGTAGGGATTCTGCGTCTTCGGCAGGGTTCGATCAGGGCCTGGCTGGGTACCGATCGCTTCACTCTGACTGATCTCTCCAGGTAATGCGCCGGCAGGCGCCGGCTCGGCTTCCTGCTGGGCGCCTCCCGTCAGTGGGAGAGCCAGCAGGAACGACGTGAGTATGACGGGTGATTTCATCATTCCTCTCCCGGTTCACGCTGAGGTGTTGTCGGTTCCAACAGCGGAACGCCGTAACGTGAAAGTACGGAACGGATCTCGGGCCGGTGTGAACGAATGACGTCTTCAAGCTGGTCGTGGAGGTCGTCATTCCCTTTCCGTACCGCCATGGAGATATTGAAAGTGAAAGGGACAGCCCCCTGGTCGATCTCGGGTGAAACGGGGACAACCTGCAAGGGAACATCTTGCCGTGACGCAAAATAGCCCGCCAAGGGCCCCCAGGCGATGGCGATATCGACCTCGCCCTTAGCCACGGCCTCGATCAGACGCGATGGCGGATGCGGTTGGCTGTAGTCACCATAGATGCTGTAACCGACCAGGTTACCACCAAGCCCGCGCCGTCCGAGCGCCTCGGCGCCTGGCGTGTTCGAGCCATCATCACCCACCACATGAACCCCGATATCGAGTTCATGTAATGCGGGGTCTTCGATGCTACGGATGTCGAGCCCGGAATCTTCGCGGTAGACAAAGACATAGGTCGAGCGGTAGTAGGGCATTGTCGACTGGGCGAATTCATAGCCAGCCGGCACGCCCATGATCAGATCGCAGCGCCCCTTGTTGAGCGTGTTACGTGAAAAACCCCGCCGCTGCGGATACCATGTATAGACGACCTCGCTCCGCCCTAGGGACTTGGCCACCAGCTCCGCCAATTCATTCTCGAAGCCCTCCTCTCGCTTATTGGAAAAAGGCAGGTTATTCGGATCGGCACATACCCGTAGTGGCTCAGTCCTCATCGCAAATGCAGGCTGTGTTCCGATGAACAGGAGGGCCGCAGCAATACATGCTACCAGGCCTAACAGCCTGCGCTGGTCACGGCGAAAGTGATCGCTACTCCTCAGGTAGTGCAAAGACATAAACATCACTCCCTCGTGCCGTCACTTTCTTGAGGTTCGCCGCGGCCCCTGTTGTCCCCAGTGCCGCCGTGGGGTCATCAGCAGAAATTTTCTCGAAGGCATTAGAGCCGATCCAGCCACCGATGCCGGCATAAATCGCAATGTACTGCCGACCGTCGGGACCGATGTAAGTCATGGGGTTGCCAACGATTCCTGAAGAAACCTTGAACTTCCATAGGACTTCGCCATTCGTTGCGTCGGCTGCCTTGAACCAGCCGTCGGTGGTTCCATAGAAGATCACATCCCCCGACGTCGCCAGTACGCCACCCTGCAGTGGATATTGTTCCTTGATGCCCCATGCCTTTTTGCCGTTCACGACATCCCAGGCAATTAGCTCGCCAAGATAGCCACCTGGGCCGGGATACATCATTGTATCGGCCCCAAGGTAGGGGGTGCCGGCAATGTAGTTCGCCTCGATGCCCTGAAAATTCATGCAGTAGTTGTGAGCCGGTATGTACACGAGTCCGGTACGCGGGGAGATGGCCGACGGAAACACTTCCTTCGCCCCGGTCGATGAGGGACAGATATCGTAGGTTTCCTGCCCCATATGAGTGCGCTTGGCCTCGTTAACTTTCGGTAGCCCCGTATCGAGGTCGTATCCCGAAGCCCAATTAGTGTGAGGATGATACTTATCGGCAGAAAGCAGCTCACCTGTCTCCCGATCCAGCACATACATGAAACCGGTCCTGCCCGGATGAATCAGCAACTTGCGCATCTCACCCTTCCAAGGCATATCGACCAGAATGTTCTCCATGATCTCGTCGTAGTCCCATGCGTCGTGCGGCACCAGTTGATAGGCCCAGCGTGCCTGACCGGTTTCGGGATCACGGGCAATGATGGAGAGCGACCATTTGTTGGCGCCCGGCCGTAAATCTGGATTCCATACACCCGGATTGCCGGTGCCGTAATAGATCAAATCTAGTTCAGGATCATAGGAGACCCAGCCCCACACCGTACTGCCGCCCAGCTTCCACTGCTCCGGTGGCCAGCTTTTCACCCCGAGATCCTCGCCTTGGTCCTTGGCGTAGTAGGGCTTGAAATCGGGGCTTGTCATCAAGGTTTCTTCATCCGGACCGGTGTTATAAGCGATCCATTGTACCTCTCCGGTCTGCAGGTCGAGTGCCTTCAACCAGCCGCGGACACCCAACTCACCGCCACTGTTGCCGACGAGCACCTTATCTTTGACGATAATGGGAGCCATGGTCATGGTCTCCCCTTCATCGGCGCTACCAACTTTCGTCATCCAGGCCAGCTCACCGGTTTCGGCGTTTACCGCTACCACATGATTATCGAGCGTGTTATAGATCACCTTGCCGTCGGCATACGCCGCACCGCGGTTGACTAGATCGCAACACGCCTTGCCGACAGCAGTGGGATCGGGATGTGGCTCGAACTTCCATTTGAGGGCATAGCCCGGCTTGGTCATATCGAAAGCCAGCAGGTAATTTGGAAACGGCGTGACTACGTACATGGTATTACCGACTACCAGGGGCTGCCCCTCGTGCCCGTGATTGATACCAGTAGACCAGGTCGTCACGACCTCCAGGTTCTGGACATTTTCCTTGCTGACCTGATCGAGTTGGCTATAGCGCGAATTGGCGAAATCCAGTGCCGGCAACCACCACTCACCGGTCGGCCCGGCACTCGGCGTGCGTGCGATACGCATGCCAGTGCCATCATCGCTGATGAAGGAAATCTCCTGTTCCCTTTCAGCGGATGGCTCGGTCTCTTCCTGGGCCAGCGACTCGGCATGCACACCTAGCGTCAGCAGGCCAAGGAGTGCAAATCCAGCGACTCGCCCCAGGCCTTTACTGTTGCCATGTCTCGTCCTTCGCATGCACATTCGCTCCTTGTTATCTTAATGAGTACAGATAAGCTGCAACGTCTCGCGCTTGCTGCTCCGTCAGGTCCAAGTCGGGCATGGCGGTGCTTGGTTCGATCGAAGGGGCATCCATTACCCAGGGAATCAGATTGTTCGGTTTGTTCGGTAGTCGACCAGCAATGTATGAGCGGTTGGCCCAGGCTGTCAGCGGGGGCCCAACCATTCCTTCTGCCCCATCGATACCGGGAATGGTGTGACAGGCACCGCAACCAACCTCATCAATCACAGCCACTCCGCGAGAGGCGTCGCCACCCTGAACGACAACTTCTTCATACTCCGATCGCCCTCCTTCGCAGCCCACCAAAAACGCCGTCGCCAGGCACAGCATGCCGGCACAGGCAGGGCGCAAACTCAACACGTTCATATAGTGCGTAAGCATGGCTCTAGCACCAATGGCAGAACACTGAAGTAAATAAGATTGAGCAAGAGTAGAACGCTGGTAAAAATACCGAACAGCGCCAGGAACTCGACCCGATCCCAGCCTTCGGCGCGAGTCAACCGGCCGCCGCGACGCCAGCTTCTGAACACCCTCAGTGATGTCAGCGCTCCCGCCATCGCCAAGCCTATGCTGAACACCGTAAGTGTGATCAGCACGACCCATTGCCATGTCATGAGCTCATCATTGGCCAGGCAATTGCGACCAACGATGGCAAAGCCCGCCACTTCATGTAGGAACCAAGCTGCTGGCGCAGCGGCGATGCCGAACGCAAGCCGCCGATTGGTGCCTTTACGAACCTTGGGCACCTCCGTATGTACGGCACGGGTCATGTTGCGCCTCCATAAAACTGGGGAGAGAGATAAACGATGGCGACGACAAACACCCAGATAAGGTCCACGAAATGCCAGTAGCGAACGGCATTTTTCACCGCGACATGTCTGCTTTCGGTAAAATGCCCCGCGAGCGTCCGGGCCAGTACGAACAGCAGCATGCACATGCCAAGCAGTAGATGAGCCAAGTGAAAGCTGGTGATGGTGTATGTAATGGAGGCATAGGCGCTATCCCATGGCGTCTCCGTCTTCATACGAATGGCATATTCCCAGTAGGTGACGTAGAGAAATGCCCCACCTAACAACAGAGTTATTACCAATCCGATCAACAGGGATCCATTGCGTCCCCGCTCAATGCTCCGCTGGGCCCAATGCGCAGATACGCTACTTAGCAGCAGGATGCCCAGCATGACCAAGGCCTTCCAATACGAAGGGTCCTTCTCCAATGGCCACTGAGGTTTGGAAGCCCCTAGGTAGAAGTAAGCGAAAAATAGCAGTACGAACAGCATCCCCTCCGTGGCGATCAATAACCACATGGCCTGAAGGCCACGCTGGCGATCGTGCGACCGCTCCAATGGCGCTTGAACGGCGCTGATATCCTTGGTCACCGTTATCATGCGGTCATCTCCTTGCTTTCAGGCCATAGCCATGCAGCCACCGACAATAGCGTGGCGAGGGTAAACCCGCCTGCCCACCACAGCTCGCTGAATACCAACGACAGCGAGAGCCCCAGCAAAAGCAAAGCAGTGACCAAGGGAAGCACGCTTTCCTCAGGCATCTGAGCGATAGAACCATCTATCGCATCGATGGAAGACGTCGCCAGCACTTGCTTCCCATCCGCCAGCACTCGGCGGTTATCAGGGTCCGCTTCCTCCTCATGCTCATCCCACAGTGGATGCCGGCTCGCCACGGTCGGAATATGCACGCTGCCATAGACGGGAGGTGGAGAGGGAATCGACCATTCCAGCGTATCTGCTCCCCAGGGGTTCGATCCTGCGGGGGTGCCGCGCCGCTGGCTGTAAAAAAAGTTAACGATACCCACCAATACACCCAGCGCGAACACAGCGGCCCCCAGCGTGGTGATGGCATTGACCAAGGTCCAGCCGGCCTCTGCCGTGTAGGTGAATACACGCCGGGGCATGCCAAGAAATCCAGTTATATGCATGACGAAGAACCCGCTCATCATGCCCAGGAACATAAGCCAGAAATTCCACTTGCCGAGCGTCTCATTCATCATTCGCCCGGTAATCTTGGGCAGCCAGTAATAGAAGGCGGCAAATACGGGGAAGACATTCGCGCCAATAAGCACGAAGTGGATATGTGCAACTACGAAATAAGTATCATGAACCTGCCAGTCGAATGGGATAACGGCAGTCATCACACCGCTCAGCCCACCAATCACCAATAGGAAAATGAAGCCAAGCGCAAACAGCATTGGTAGCTTGATGACAGGCCGGCCAGCCCAAATGGTCGCAACCCAAGCGAAAACCTGAATTGTGGTAAAAATAGAGATCGTCATGCTAGCGCCGCTGAAAAACCCCATGGAAACCTGGGGTAAGCCAGTCGCAAACATGTGATGCACCCACACTCCGAAGCCGACTAGACCGGTTAGCACCGTGGCTAGGGCAACCCACACGTAGCCGACGATGGGCCGACGACAGAATACGGGCAGTAACATGGAGATCATGCCTGTGGCCGGCAAGAAGATGATATAGACCCAGGGGTGCCCAAAGAACCAGAAAAGCTGCTGCCATAGCAGGGGGTCCCCCGCCGCGCCAGGATCATAAAAGTGCAAGCCCCAAAGCCGCTCCAGCTCCAGAAAGACCAGCGCCGCCGTCAACGCCGGTAGCGAAAAAACGATCACGAAGGATGTCGTCCCCGTACTCCAGAGAAACAGCGGCATCCGGTCGATTGACATACCGGGCGCACGTAACCGGAAAATGGTAACGATAAAATTGATCGCACTTGCCGTAGTGGAAATCGTCAGGAAAAGCAGGGCAAACGCATAGAAATCTATATGTAGGCCGGGCGAATAGATATCGTTCGCGAACGGCACATAGTTGAACCACCCCCCGCGAGGCGCCATACCCATGAAAGGCGCGATATAAAGCAGCACACCGGATAGTAGAAACGTCCAGTAAGTGAAGGCATTGAGTCGTGGCAGCGCAGTATCTCGAGTGCCGATAAGCATAGGCACCAAATAATTGCCAAAGCCGGAAAGTATCGGCTGGGCGTACCAGAAGATCATGGTCGTGCCATGCATCGTCATGATCTGGTTGTAGGCTTCGGGCGATAGCACATCCAGATTGGGACCAGCAAGCTGCGTGCGCATGAGTAGTGCCTCAACGCCCCCAATGAGCAGAAAGACGAAGGCAGTGACCAAGTAGCGCTTGCCGATCTTCTTATGGTCAGTGGTAGAAAGCCAACCATGGAGGCCGGGCGAGTCAGACCAGATCTTGGTCAACCGATCTGTAAGCGTCGTATCCACGGCTTTTCCCTCACCTATATAGGAGATGATGCTTGCAAGCCGTGCCTGAAGACGAATGCCATCGTATGGCAGTCTCCTTCTCCCTAGATAACGAGCCCATTCATTCCTCCTTGTTCTTATAGGCTCAGTGTGAAGAGCCCTCCTGAGTCGCTTATAAACAACCTAGTTTATAATCTGGGTTATGCCTAACGCCCTTGGGCATGCTTCGGTCCCGTATCGAAACACAGCGCAAACTAGACGGGTACGCCCGGCCAAAGATGAGCATGCATGGGCACTATAGAATATGGGCTCAAGCCAGGATGCGCTTGCTTTCGATAGCCTCACTAGAGGAGCAAACAGAACAGCGAGTACAGAGTTCAGCGCCCATTTCGCGCATGTCTTCCAGCCAGCCGCAGCGACCCGTTCGGCGTCTTTATCATGGGTTGGGAATGCCGTTTACTGTCGTTGGCAATGGCTCAGCTGTCGGGCCAAATGCCCCGCCGGGCTCTAGCAATACACTTTCACTAGCGGTGTACCGATGACGTCTGCAGCTTGCTACGCTTTGTCTGAAAAATGACGGCTTGCTAGCCTTTCCTCCATCAGGCTTGGAGGGCCGTCATGGCAGGACGTTACGAAATTTCCGATCAGGGTTGGGCATTGATTGAAGATATCGTTTCGCCTGGTACGCCTGCTGGGCGTGGGCGCCCACGGCGCGATGACCGGCAGCTGCTCAACGGCATCTTCTGGATCCTCTGCTCCGGTGCCAAGTGGCGGGATCCGAACGCTTCGGCCCGTGGAAAACGGTCTATCAGCGTTTTCGACAGTGGCGAGATGACGGCATACTCGAACGTATCCTGTCACGCCTTCACCTGAAGCTCCGGGAAGATGGTACATGGATCTCGATACCTGGATGGCTGACTCCACCTCGATTCGAGCGACTCGCTCTGCCGCTGGCGGCGGCAAAAAAGGGGCTCTCGGGAGCCGGTAGATCATGCGCTTGGACGAAGCCGAGGCGGACTGACCACCAAGATCCATCTGGTCTGCGATGCCAATGGCGTGCCGCTGAGCTTCCTGCTATCGCCTGGCCAGCACGCCGACTCGCGCTATCTCGTTCCTGTCATGGAGCAGATCCGCTTGCCAAGGTATACGGGACGCCCACATAAGCGATGCCACCATCTACTGGCCGACCGAGGTTACGATAGTGATCGATT
>NZ_KB900011.1 GCF_000378505.1 Modicisalibacter luteus DSM 23508
CTTCAACGTCCAGATCAAGGCGCGCTATCCGCGCTTCAAGCGCAAGGACGGTCGGCAGTCGATCCGGCTGACCAGGGCAGCCTTCCGCTATCGAGATAGCGAAATCACCATCGCCAAGACAGCGATGCCGCTGCCGATCCGCTGGAGCCGACCGCTGCCCTGTGAACCTTCCAGCATCACGATTTCACGCGACCGTGCGGGACGCTACTTCATCAGCTGCCTTTGCGAGTTCACGCCGGAGGTGCTGCCGGTGACGCCAAGGATGACCGGGATCGACCTGGGTCTGACCGACCTGTTCGTTACCAGCGAGGGCATGAAGTCAGGCAATCCGCGTCATCTCAAACGCTACGAAGCCAGGTTGGCGTATCTCCAGCGCCGTCTGGCCAGGAAGCAGAAGGGCTCAAAGAATCGTGCCAAGGCACGAAACAAGGTGGCACGGCTGCATGCCAGGATCGCGGATTGTCGCCGCGACGCCATCCATAAAGCGACTCGCACGCTCGTCAACGAAAACCAAGTGCTGTGTGTCGAGTCGCTGAACATCATAGGCATGACCAGGCACCGCTCCCTGGCCAAGTCGATCAGTGATGCCGGCTGGGGTGAGTTTCTGCGTCAACTCAGCTACAAGACGCAATGGGCCGGGCGACAACTGGTGAAGGTGAGCCAGTGGCTGCCCAGCAGCAAGATGTGCCACGGCTGCGGGCACACGGTCGAGACGCTGCCGCTCACGCAGCGCCACTGGCACTGTGAGGGCTGCGGGCAAGCCATCGACCGCGACATCAATGCGGCCAGGAATATCCGAACCGCCGGGCTGGCGGGGTTAGCCTGTGGAGCTACCGGAGCGGGGGCAGCGGCTTAGCCGCTGCCTAGTGAAGGGGTGTCGAAGCAGGAAGGTTCTCGGGGCGACCCAGGAACCCTCGCCCGACAGGGCGGGGAGTGTCAGGAGCGGGTCGCTTCACTAATGGTGGTAGCGGGTCCGGTGCAGCAGATAGACGAAGAAGGGCGCGCCCACGCCCGAGACGAAAATGCCGGCAGGCAGGTCCTTGGGGAGAAACGCTACCCGTCCCAGCAGATCGGCATAGAGCACGATCAGGGCCCCTACCAGGGCGGCGGTGGGAACTAACCTGGCAAAGCCTCGCCCGACCAGGCGGGCCGCGATATGCGGCGCGATCAGGCCCACAAAGCTGAGCCCCCCGGCAAAGGCCACGGCAGCGCCCGCCAGGGCCACGCTGCAGGTCATCAGCACCAGCCGACTGCGCAGCAGATTCACGCCCAGCCCCAAGGCCACCTGATCGCCCAGTGCCATGGCATCCATGTGCCGTGCCTGGGTCAGGCACAGCGGAATGGCGATCAGTAGCCAGGGCAGCATGCCGAGCACGTCCTGCCACTGGGCGGCGTAGAGGCTGCCGGTCAGCCACACGTAGGCGACCATGGCGGCGGCATCGTCGCTGGTCACGATCAGCAGGGTAGTTATGGCGCCCATGGCGGCGGAGAGCCCGATGCCGACCAGCACCATGCGCGAGGGCGCGATGCCGTGCTTCCAGGACAGGAAGAACACCAGTAAGGCGGAAAGCAGGGCGCCGCTCAGCGCGGCGGCCGGCAGCCAATGGATGCTCAGGCCGGCGCCGAACAGGGCCAGGAAGGTAACGGCGGCCATGGCGGCGCCGCTGGTAATGCCGATCACGTCCGGCGAGGCCAGTGGGTTACGCACGATCCCTTGAAGGATGGCGCCAGACACGGCTAGGGCCGCCCCGACCAGCATGGCCAGCACGATGCGCGGCAGGCGCAGCTCCCAGACGATGAAGGCGATGTCGCTGCCCTGGGGGGTGGCCAGCGAGTGCAACACCCTCCCGAACGAGGTGGGGAAGCTGCCGAGGCTGAGCGACAGGCCCATGCTGGCCAGCAACAACAGCAGGAGCAGGGTGGCGATGCCCAGGGAGCGAGCCTGGCGGGCATCGGCGGTGCCGTCGCCCCGGCGGTTCAGGGAAGTGGAGTGCATCATGGTCAGGCCGGCTTCCTGCGCGCCAGATGGATGAAGAAGGGCGTACCGATCAGCGCGGTCATCACCCCCACCGGGATATCCTGAGGAGCCATCAGGAAGCGCGATGCCACGTCAGCCAGCAGCAGCAGGCTCGCGCCCAGCAGGGCACAAGCTGGCAGCAGCCAGCGGTGGTCAACGCCAAAGATCCCTCGCGCCATGTGCGGCACGATGAGGCCGACGAAACCGATCATGCCGGCGAGCGCAACCGAACTGCCGGCGAGCAGGATCACCACCAGGCCCAGCAGGAGCTTAATGGTACCGGCACGCATGCCCAGGCCCTTGACCATGTCATCGCCCAGCATCAGGGCGTTGGCGTGCCTGACAAGCAGGGCACACAACAGCAGGGCGCCGCCGAACAGCGGCAGCAGCGGTACGACCAGGGACAGCTCCCGGCCGGAGACGGAGCCGGCCAGCCAGTAGAGCACACTTTCGAAGCTCTGCTGGTCGATGATCAGCAGGCCCTGGCTGAACGAGACGAACATAGCGGTAATGGCCACCCCCGCCAGCACGACCCGCAGCGGCGCCAGCTCTCCCTGCCGACCGCGGCTCAGCATAACCACCAGACAGGCCGCGACGAAGGCACCCAATAGCGCCGCCCAGACATAGTCGACCGGCGCGTGAAGGGGCAGCAGCGATACCGCGACCACCACGAAGAACATGGCCCCCGCGTTGATCCCCAGGATGCTCGGCGAGGCCAGGGGATTGCGGGTCATGGTCTGCATCAGGGCGCCGGCGATGGCCAGGCTCGCGCCGACCAGGACAGCAATGACCGCGCGTGGCAGTCGTTCCGTAAGAACGATGATATGCGCGACCCGGGCAGGGTCGTAGTGGATCAGCGCGTCGATGAAGGTAGGCAGGGCGATATCCGTGGTGCCCAGCATGACACTCGCCATGAAGGCTACCGCGACCAGCGCCATACTGAGGAACAGCCCCAGGCACCGCGAAAGACGGCTACTCAGCATGCAGCGGGCTCCTCGTCTCGAGCAGGGAATAACTGGAACGATTCACCAGGGCAGGAAGCGGCGGACGCCGCTTGGGACGATAACGTCGCGGCTAGCGTATCTGACAGGGAGCTCGCCCGTTCGCGGTGCGAATCGAGCCCGTAATGGACGTAAAGGTCATCGAGCATAGCATTGGCGGCCAGGATGCCGCCGCCCATGATCCAGTTCACCGCATCCACCTCGAAGACACGCTCGTTCTGCACGGCATCCAGCCGTTGCCAGAGGGGGTGGGAGCGCCAGTGCCGGTAGTTTCGGGCAATGGCGGGGTCGTCCGGCTCCAGGAGCACGAAGATCACATCGGCATTCATGACCGGAATGTTCTCCTCGCTGGTCAGCTTCATGCCCCAGCCCTGGTCGTGCAGAGAGTCCGGTTGCTCGAATCCCAGCTCACTCAGGATGGAGCCGGCGAACCCCGTTGAATAGATGCGCACATGGTCGCTCTTGAAGCGGATAACCGCGGCCTTCTGTGACCAGTCGTCGCCCAGCTTGTCGGCGATTTGTCGGCGAAAGTCCGCTACGCGATCGTCCCAGTGCTGCATTAATTCTCGGGCGCGAGACTCGCGGCCCGTAGCCTCGGCCATCAGTGCCAGGGTGGCCTTGAAGTCGAAGACGGTGCCGGTGGCGACCGTCGGCGCGATCTTCTCCAGCAGCGGTCTGACCCGCTCGTGGCGAAAACGCGTGGCAACGATCAGGTCGGGGTCCAGCCAGGCCACCTTCTCCAGGTTGGGTTGGGTCTCCAGGCCGACGTGCTCGACGCCGCTGAGCGCGTCACGCAGATAGCGATACATGGGCTTCTCCAGCCAGGAGTCGACGACACCGACCGGCGTGATACCCAGGGCTACCGCGCTGTCCGTCGCGCCCTGGTAGAGGGTGACGACGCGCTGCGGCGTGGCGGGGATGCGCGTATCGCCGAACGCATTGGCGACGATGCGTCCGCCTTGGGGGGCGTTGGCGGCGAGGGCCGCGATGGACGCCACCGGCATGAGCGACAGCAGCAGCACCACCAGCCATAGGCGTCGGGCCTGGGCGTGAATCTTCATTCCGTCCTCCTGGCGGATGCCACCTTCAGCGGGGGCTCGGAAGCTTGAGCGAGCGATGGGGCGCCGCTTGGCGACGCGGAACGCTGCCGTATCACGGCTCGACCCAGCCGCCATGCCAGCGGCAGGCAGAGCACGGCGACTGCCGCCAGTGCCAGAAAGGCATGGTGAAGGGCGGCGGCGCTCGCCTCGGTATGGGAAATCCCTCGATGCAGTGCGGCATTCACGGCCATGTCGTAGTAGATGGAGAGTGCGACGATGCCGAGCGAGGATGTCAGGCGTCGGGACATGTTGTTCATGGCCGAGGCCTGGGCGATGCTCTGCTCGGGAAGGTCCTTCATGCCCACGGTGGTGGAAGGCAGGTAGGCGCAGCCGAGGCCGATGCCCCGCAGGCCCATCCAGGCGCCGATCATCCACACCGGCGTAGCCTCCGTCAGGGTGGCGAGCCCCAACAGGCTGGCCATGGTGACCATCAGCCCGGCGCCGAGACACCACTGTGGCGGGTAGCGGTCGATCAGACGTCCCGCGACAGGCGAGCAGACGGCGGCAGCGAGGGCTGTGGCCAGAAACACCAGGCCGGTGGTCAACGGGCTGAACCCTAAGGCATTCTGCATCCACAGCGGTACCAGCAGAATACAGCCGAACAGGATGATCGACTGCAGGCAGGCCAAGATGACGCTGAGGCGATACCCATGATGTGAAAACAGCGACAGTGCGAGCAGAGGTGTTTCGGTGCGTCGTTCGACGCGCACAAAGAGAGTAAGCGCCAGGAGGCCGCCCGCGAGTGGGATTAAGGCCTGCAAGCGCAGGAGATCCGTTAGCGTTGCCACTCGGCTGAGAGAAAACAACACCGTGCCCATGCCCAGGGTGATCAGCGTAAAGCCGGGCAAGTCGAACTGGCGGCGGCGGTTGGAGAGGTCTGCCGGGAGATAGCGATAGCCACACATCAGCCCCAGCAGCGCAAACGGCATATTCATCAGGAACAGCGCTCGCCAGTGGCTGATCTCGAGCAATAGCCCGCCTACGCTCGGGCCAATGGCCGGTGCGATCATCACGGCGAAGCCCCAGGTTCCACTGGCGCGGCCCCGCTGGTCGCTGGGATAGGCGGAGAAGATCAGCGATAAAGACAGAGGAATCATCAGACCCGCCGCAACGCCCTGTAGCCCACGCGCGGAAATGACACCGGCGAGGCTCTGGGCCATGGCGCCAAGCGCGGAGCCCGTCAGAAACCCCCACAGGCCCAGCAGATAGATTCGTCTTCGGCCAAAGCGGTCTGCCAGGTAACCAGTTAGCGGCATGGTCATGCCCATGGTGATCATGAAAAGCGTCACCACCCAGCTGACATCCGTGGCGTTGGCATCGAAGGTCGTCATCAACTGGGCCACGGCAAGGTTTAAGGCGCTATTATTAAGGCTTACTGTAAAGGTACCCAGCAGCACACTGATCAGCACCTTTACGCCATGCGCAGAAATATTCGGCATGGACTCTCTCTTATAAGGCGCAGCGGCAATTGCTTGGCACTGTGCTATTTACAGTTAAACGCGTCGAGGGTAATGGATGATAATATCTGTTAAAAGACAATGCAAACTATTATCAAAAACAGAAAGGCTGTGAAGCGAAACGGCGCCCTGAGGCGCCGCTTTATAAGATGCGCGAACTCAGAAATCGAGCTGGTAGCCGACGGTGACGGTCCGGCCGCGCCCCTTGAAGTAATATGCATCACTCACACGGGCTGCCTGCGAGTAGTACGTAAAGTAGTCCTCATCGGTGAGATTCTCGATGCCCAGGCTGGCGCGTCCCACCGGTAGTCGATAGGTCAGGGAGGCATCGGCCAGGCCATAGCCATCGAAATCGAGCTCAGGGTCATCGACGCTACGGTCGAAGTAATGGCTGTACTGCAAGTGCGATGACAGCTTGTCAGTCCAGGCGGCGCTCCAGGCCAGGCGCAGGGTATCCGGTGCGATATTAATGCCGGTCAGTTCGGTGTCGACCTGGCCATCGCCATCGGTGTCGGACTCGCCCTCGGTATGGGCATAGGACAGGCGCAAACGATGGGCATCGCTCGGGCGGGCCTCGCCAGTAATCTCATAGCCTTGAATTTCCGTCTTTTCACGGCTGCCGACCCAGACGCCATTTTCCTCGGTGAGACGCTCGCCAAAATCCGAGTCCGACTCGTAGTAGCTCAGCTCAAGACCGTAGCGGCTCCAGTCGAATCGGGCACCAATCTCACGGTTGTCGGTGACGATGGGCTGTAGCTGCAGCAGTGTGTCGACATCCTGCCCGGGAGTACTGATGCCACGCAGCACCCGGCCCACGTCGGGCATACCGAAGCCTTCAGAGTAATTGGCATAGAGCTGAGCCCAGTCGGTCAATTGATAGACCAAGCCGGCATTGAACAGGGTCTCGTCAAAGTCGGGAGTGCCGCCATCGACACTAACGTTGTCTTGGGTGACGTTGCTGCGGTCGATGGTCGAGAAATCGTCGACGTCGAGTTCGGCATATTCATGCCGTACCCCGGCATGCAGGCTTAGCGAGTCGGTCAAGTCATAATCGCCCTGCAGGAAGGCGGCGTAGTTGCGGAACTGCGTCTCCGGCACGTAGGTGCGATCGGTATGGACCAGCATCTGACGGGTTTCGTCCTGCAGCACGTCGATGCCGGTGGTCAACTTGAGGCGATCGTCAAGCAGACCATCACGGCTCAGCGTGAATTTGCCACCCAGCTTATCGGACTCGTTGCGCGTCTGATCGAACTGAGGATTGCCATTTTCATCCTCGTAGGGAAAGTAAGGTGTGGTAGCGAACTGAGCACGGAAGCGTTGACGATAAAGCTGCACATCTACTTCATTGCCGAACCAGTCGCCGTGAGAGTAGGCCAGCTGTGCTTTGGTAACCTCATTATAGCCAGGGTCGCCTTCCGGGTCGCCCCTACGCGCCGTGGTCGGGATGCCTGCATCGCGATCGCCGGGGACTGGCACGTAGTCGCCGTTATTCTCCAGTTCGAAATGATTTAGAGAGAACTCGATATTCTGGTTAGCGTCGATCCAGTAACCGAGCTTGCCCAGCAAGTCGTAGCTAGAAGAGTTTTGCAGTTCGCCCGGGTAGGCGATCCCCACCCGCTCGTCATTGCCGTCGAAGAACACACCGCGCTCCTGCTGGGCGGCGGCGGCCAGGTAGTCCCAATCCCCACTTTGACCGCTGATGCGGTAGTTCAGTTTGTGGCCGAAGCCCTCGGAGTCAAAATCGTCGTCGCTGGTCAGGCTAATGCCCGCATGCTGGTTTACCTTTCCGGTTTCGGCGCGCCGGGTCACGTAGTTGATGATGCCGCCGGTGGCGCCCAGCCCGTGTTCGGCGCTGGCACCATGGATTACCTCGATGCGCTCGACCATGGAGAGATCGATGGTGTAGCTATCCCGGGCACTGTCACGCAACGGATTGGTCTGGGGGACTCCGTCTACCAGGAACAGCGGCGAACGGCCGCGGAAGGTCTCGCCGGCGTTGGAAAACTTCTGGCGGCTGGGCGAATAGGAAGGAATCAAGGCGCTGAGCACCTGACCGGGATCGTTGGTAATGGCCAACTGCTGTTCGATCTGCTCGCGGGTGATGATGGTCACCTTCTGGGACGTTTCGCCGACGAGACTCTTGTTGCGGGTGGCAGTTACGACCAGCGGTGACAGTTCGTCGTCAGCCTGGTGTCCGGTGGATGAGGCACCGGTTTGGGCCAGCGTGATCGTGGGCAACGTCGTGCAAAGGATGGCAGGGAGAAGCATCCAGTGCGTATGGCGTTTTTTATGGTGTGGCATGAAAAGAAGTTTCCCTTGTTCAGATCTCTTAAAAGCTTGAGCTGTTCGCTTGAAGGCGTGCGATGAATGCTTGTTATATCGCCATACATGCAGACGATATTGATAAAGGTTGGCATTTGCAAGCGAGAACTCATATTGAAACGGAAGTTAAAGGATAGCTTGTCGGCTTGTGTGCGTTTCAAGTTACGGCTGAACGTCGCCTGGAAGCGCTAGACGGTATGCGGCTAATGGGCAATGCCGCTGTCTCGGCTCTCGGCCGCCATAAGCGATCGTTTGAATTGTCCGGGGGAGTGACCCGTTAATTATCAGGCACCGCTAAGCGGTATAGCGCCAGCTGGCCTATCTCGAGCAGTTGGTTCAGTTGGAAACATTGGCACCCCGAGACCCGGCTGAGACGGAGGCATGACGAACTCGACATTCCCAGTGTCTCTGCTGCATCCGGGTGATTCTTTCTTGACAACGACAAGGGAGGCATGGAATCGAGCCCCTGAGCTTGTGAAAGCGACGGCCGGTTGAGGTCAATAAGACCGTTGTTTGTCAGAGGGCTAATGTCGCTGATCGGCTCGATTTTCCTCACCACCTGGTTGCAGTGGCATTCCTGCACTCGTATGAAGGTCCTCGTACTGTCTAGCTGAGGGCTTCGAGTCGCCATTTATTTGGCTGGCTAAGCAAATATGCTATTTTTATAGCATGCTAAAAAAGATATCTCCCGCAACCGACGATCTGGGCATGCGACTCGGCCAGATCCACCGTCTATGGCGCATGGTTGTCGATCAGACCGTTCAGCCACTGGGCTTAACTCAACCACGTTGGACGGCGCTGATGTGCCTGCGCCACCTCGGCGAGGGGACGACCCAGAAGCAGTTATCCGAGGCGCTGGGTATCGAACTGTCGTCTCTGTCGCGTACGCTGGACCAACTTGAGAACCAGGGTTTGGTGCGTCGTCACGTCAATGGCCAAGATCGGCGTGCCCGCAACGTTAGCTTCACGCCCCAGGGCAGGGACATATTGACTGCGCTTGATAGTCGCACCAGATCGGCACGGGCCGAACTTTTGGCGGGACTGCCGGAAGAAGAACTTGAGACACTATGGACGGCACTAGCGCGGATCGAGCATAACGTCTGGCAGCGACTGGAGGCTTCCCAAACGGGATCTGTAACAGGAGAACATCATGGCTCCTGAGCAGTCCTTCAAACGCTGGGTGCGACTGGCGCTCCTCTCCTTCCTCGTCCTGTTCGCCTATTTCATACTCGCTGATCTGTTCATGCCGCTGACGCCGCAGGCGAGAGTGATGCGTCCGGTGACGCAGATCGCCCCGGAAGTGAGCGGGAATGTCGTCGAGGTAAGCGTGACCAACAATGCCCATGTCGAAGCCGGCGAGGTGCTGTTCCGACTGGATACGGAGCCGTTTCGTATCGCTCTGAACCAAGCGAAACTCAATATTGAGCAAGCTGCTCGCGAGAATGCCCGACTGGATGCGTCTATCGCTGCGGCTCGGGCGCAGCTGATCGCGGTCCAGGTCAATGCCGAGGAGCTGGCCAAGGAGCGTCGACGCTTGGAGAAACTGCTCAAGGGTCACGATGTCTCGCGCCAGAAATACGATCAGGTAGCCGCAAACGCCAAGGCCGCCCAGGCCGAGGTAGAGGCCGCTCAGGCCAGGGTCAATGCGCTGGAAGTGCAGCGCGGCGAGCAGGGCAGTGGGAATTTGCGAATGCGCCAGGCCCGCAACGCCCTTGCCGAGGCCAAGCTCAACCTTAGCCGGGCAACGGTGCGTGCCCCGCTTGCCGGCGTGATCAGTAACCTGCAGCTCGAGGAGGGCGCCTATATCCGGACAGGCGCCCCGGTGTTGGCCTTGATCGGCGAGACGGCTGACATTGTCGCCAACTTGCGCGAAAAGAGCCTGCGCCATGTCGAAGCCGGTGATCCAGCTCAGGTGGTATTTGACGCCTGGCCGGGCCAGGTCTTTGCCGCTCAGGTGTTGTCGGTGGATGCCGGGGTTCGTGAAGGTCAGATACTCGCCAATGGACAACTGGTCTCCATGCCCGAAACCAACCGCTGGGTACGTGATGCGCAGCGTATGCGTGTGCATCTGGCGTTGGAGGAAGAACCGGATGCCATGCCGGCCTCGGGCGCGCGGGCCACGGTGCAGCTGGCGGCGGGCGACAATTCACTGGCCGCCTTCTTCGCTTGGGCGCAGATCCGTCTCGTAAGCTGGTTGCGCTATGTCTACTAAGCCGACGTCCAAGTCTGAAGGGGTCCCAGACGATAGTCCGGGGCTAGATGCCAATGGGCTACGCCAATGTCTACGCATTGCCTTTGGCGCGCTGCTGGGCTTTTTGGTCAATGAGTTGATGAACTGGAACTACGGCGTCTTCTTTACCGTGTTTCCGATGGTGCTGCTGGGCATCGTGCCGATGATCAAGCCGCCGGTGATCATCCAGTTCCTGGCCGGCGCGGTCTTCAACTGTCTTGAAGTCATCGTGGTGATGGGGCTGGTCTATCACATGCCGGTGATCATGCTCGGGGTGGTATTCGTGTTGTTTTACAAGCGCTTCGCGGTGATGGCGCAAGGCCCGAAGCTCTTCCTGTTCGGGGCACACGGGGTACTGAGCACGAGTATCATGTACCTTTTTGCCAGCTATCCTCGAGCGGATGTTTTCGACCTGATGGTCAGTTACCTCGTCGCGTGCCTGCTGACGGTGGCAATCGCTTTGCTCATGTTCGGGCTGTTTCCGGATGTCGAGCCGCGTCGTCCAACTCAGCCTCCCGCCAAGCCTATCAACCAGAGGCGCCACGAGGCGCTTATGGGTGCCATCACAACGACCGCGACCCTGGCCGTGTTTCTTACCTTTGACTTGCGCGATGCGCTCTCGGCCCAAGCCTCGATCATCCTGATCCTGTTCATGCTGAGTTATCCCGGTATTCGCCTATCTGCCAGGAATCGCCTGGTGGGGACGCTGTTGGGTAGCGCCGTGGCACTAGTGATGCAACTGCTGCTGTATTCCTACAGCGAGAACCTATTGCTCGTTTCGATGCTTTACTGGTTGGGTCTGATGCTGTTTGCCCGAGCCCATGTACTAGGTAGTGGTGCTGCAAGCGTCGGCTTCGCCGCCCTCACGTCGCTGGGCATCATCTTCAGCCAGTACCTGACGCCGAGCCAGGATGCTGTCTACGACACCCTTTATCGCCTTGGCGCGGTGAGCATGGCCTTGGCGATAGGATTCCTATTCATTACGGGTGTGCATAGGTTATTGAACTTTTTCGAAACAACACGTAGCGATTGAGCTTGAGGAGCTCTGATAGTAGAGCGTTTCCCATGAGCTAGGGTGACTTTCCTGTATGGCATTATCACTTATCAGAGGGTTATAGAGGCAACGGGAAACCATTGACAAATGCCAACTGGGCCATCCATGAAGATGAGCTGTCCCGGACATTCTTCCTCAAGCGGGTCGTCGGACGCGGTGTTTTGCCGTCGGGTCACCCGGCTGGCCAAAGCGGGTGCGCAGCGACGAGGCAATCCGCGAGTTCGATTTCGATCTCCTGCATTCGCTGGCTTATATTAAGAGAAAGCGCTGGCGTAAATGATTGCGGCAGGATCCGCCGCGTCAGCCAGTAGGGCGCGTTGCCATGCCCCACCAGGGCAGAACAGCACAGATAAGGCTACATTATGAGCATTGTGGTAAAAGTCTGGTCAGACTTCGTTTGTCCGTTCTGCATGATCGCGGAAACCCCGCTCCTAGAGGCAATGCGCGAATCCGGCGTGAAAGTGGATGTCGAGTGGATGCCCTTTGAGCTGCGTCCCTACCCGACTCCGACCCTTCGGCCAGAGGAACAGTACCTACAAGCGATCTGGCCCGAGTCGGTCTACCCGCTGGCGGATCACTACGGTGTTAAAATCAAGCTACCATCCGTCTCGCCCCAGCCCCACACCGGCCTGGCCTGGGAGGGCTACCAGTTTGCGCGCGAGCAGGGCAAGGCGAGCGAGTATAACGACCGCATGCTCAGGGCGTTCTTCCAGGAGAATCAGGATATCGGCGACGTCGAAGTGCTAACGTGTTTGGCCGAGGATATCGGCCTCGAAGCGCCAACGTTTCAGCAGGCGCTGGAACAGCGTAGCTACCGTAGCCACCATCAAAAGGCGTTGCAGGCCGCCCGAGACGTGCAGGTGACGTCGGTTCCGACCATAGTGATCGGCACACGCCGTTTCTCGGGTGTACAGCCCAAGAATGTATTGCTCCAGGCGCTGCGTGATGAAGCAGGGGAAAGGGGACACGAAGGTGCCTATGCCAATTAAGGTGATCATCACGTCGGATTTCCTCTGTCCTTGGTGCTATCTGGGCGAAGCACGCCTGCAGAAGGCGGTGCAGTCGTTGGGGCTGGAGAAGAAGGTTGAGCTGAAATGGCAACCTTGTGAGCTCAACCCAGACATGACCGCCGGAGGTATGGATCGTAAGGCATACCGCTCCCGCAAATTCGGCTGGGGGCGCTCGTTGCAGATGGACGCGCAATTGGCGGCTCTGGGTCGGGAAGAGGGGCTTAACTTCAATTTTCCAACTATCACCCGCGCGGCGAACACCCGGCTGGCTCATCGTCTGACCCTGTTCGCCGAGCGCTACGGTAGGGCTAGCGATTAGGCTGAAGCCTACGAGAGGATACACGCTCGTCCTCGTTGTTCACTGGCGAATTAGTCCTGCGACCGCCCTGCGGACCATAAACAGGGACGCTTCGGGCATGCGCTATGCCTCAAGTAGCAACGGCACTATTATCGTGTCACAGTCGGAGTAGCGCACATGCTAGGTGTTGGAGTCCTCGCCTAAGACGTGCCGCTGGGCAGTGGAGGCTACGCTTTAAAAAAGGTCCTCAAGCATCGCTCAATACAGGCCAGTGTGGCCATGGCCCGATGATTTTTCGCAAGCTTGTCATAGCGGGTGCAAAGCGGAGCTCTTCAACCAGCCAAACAGGCGCTCGAACAGGTGTGGTAGCCTTGCCCTGAGGCGGCAGTACATCTGACGAGACTGGGTGGTCGGCCGTATTTTGTACCGATCGTAATAACGGCGCAATCGATCGCTGATGTAACTTCGATCGGCAAGCAAGCAGACGTCGACAACGTTTGCGCGGCCGTCCCTGTCTGGCCCGGCAAGCGAATCTCTTCCATGATAGGCATGAGATAACGCGTGCCGGCCCGACGATAGTAGGGACTCAGCGGAAGTCGGCAGGCTTCACTGGCTAGGTGTAATTGGTCGTCTGGCCAACCCGGCTGTGCCCAAGGGTATGCTCTACGAGTTCCTGAAGCTCTATCTTACCGCTACTTCCTTCAAGCCTGATGAGAGGGAGGTAAGTAAGCCTTTTTTCATGCAAATGTAGCTCCAGCACTAATCGATCCTGGATATTTGGGTCTTGATAACGCCAGTTTGGTAAAGCATAAGGCAAATGTCGGGTCTGCGGTGTGCCGTTCGAGCAGATTTATAATTGCACGTTAAGCAATGTTTCGCTTACCTTGCGTTGATGCCAGTAGCCGGGTATGGCATTTTCCTTGCCAGCAACAAAAATCTTATTTTGACAACTGGACCGATCGGTCCTAGGTTCAGGTTATGAGTTACGGACGTCCTTTATCGTTTGACCCAGACGAAGCATTACAGGCCGCAATGGAGGTTTTCTGGGCGAAAGGTTTTGCAACGGCTTCGCTACAAGATTTACTGCAAGCCATGCATCTTTCAAAAAGCAGCTTTTATCAGTCATTTGGCAGCAAGCAAGAGTTATTTGCTCGTTGTTTTAACCATTATTGTCGTTGGCGCTCCGCTCGTATGCGTGCAGGTCTACGGCAGGCA
The DNA here is from genome assembly GCF_000378505.1 of Modicisalibacter luteus DSM 23508. Taxonomy (GTDB): domain Bacteria; phylum Pseudomonadota; class Gammaproteobacteria; order Pseudomonadales; family Halomonadaceae; genus Modicisalibacter; species Modicisalibacter luteus. The sequence continues at coordinate 13,705 of NZ_KB900011.1, forward strand.
AAATCTGCCTGCGACTTTATAGAAGATACGTTTCTGAGCGTTGCAGGCGGTGCAGAGAGCGAGTTGGAAAAACGCGGCTGTCTACTGATGAACACAGCCAGTGAGTTTGGACAGCGGGACCCCAAGGTAGCGGAGCTTGTGTCATCCGGTTTGGCCTGCTTTGCAACGGTCTTTCGTGAGGCCATCGAGCAAGCACAAGCGGAAGGGAGTATTGACAGGGAGAAAGATCCACAATCACTTGCGGACTTTCTGGTTTCCAGCATGAGTGGTATACGCATTATGGTCAAAGCGGGCATGAGCACCCCCCAAACGACTGAGATTGTTCATATCATGCTGCGGTGCCTCAAATAATTTTTTGCCTATTATGTACCAAGCGGTCCAAAAGAGAATCAGCCGACGCTTGCTCTTTGGCGTTGAGTCTACCAGTCGAAGGAAGGGAAAAGGAGAATCCAATGACGGAACAGTACACGCTGACACTGGATGCCCGGACCATCGAGGATGCCGATCCCAAGGCCAAGCCATTGCTAGAGCAGACCAAGGCCAGCTTGGGGATGGTGCCGAACATGTACGCCACGATGGCCAACTCGCCCGGCCTGTTGAGTACCTACTTGCATGGGTATGACTATTTCCGGGAGGACTCGGGCTTTACTCCTGCTGAACAGGAAGTCGTGTTTCTCACGGTCAGCCGTGAGAACGGCTGCCACTATTGCGTCGCGGCCCACAGCATGCTTGCCGACACCCAGTCCAAGGTGCCCACCGAGGTCACCGATGCCATCCGCGATGGCACCGAAGTGCCCGATGAGAAGCTGGCAGCGCTGAGCACCTTTACCCGCGCCATGTTCCAGAGTCGCGGCTTTCCCCAGCGCGAGGATGTCCACGCCTTTTTGGATGCCGCCTACAGCGAGCGACATGTTCTTGAAATCGTGCTGGCCATCGCCGTGAAAACCATCAGCAACTACGCCAATCACCTCTTCGACACCGAGGTCGACAAGCCGTTTGCTAGTCGCGCCTGGCAAGGCTAACAGCCCTCACAGCATCCATGCACAAGGCGTAAGCCAGCAAGGAGACTGGCATGAACAGTTTAATCGGGCATCAGAAAATCAGTTGGAAAGGTGTTATCTGGAGTGGTCTGATTGCCGGTGCCGTTTTTATGATGCTGGAAATGCTCATGGTCTGGGCATTTCTGGACGGCAGCCCTTGGGGGCCGCCGCGCATGATGGCGGTCATGGTTCTGGGCCGTGATGTGCTACCACCGCCGGCCCCTTTTGCTTTAGGCATCATGATGGTCGCGCTGATCATCCACTTCTTGCTCTCCTGGGTATATGCCTTCCTCTTTGCCTGGGCCTTCGGCGGGCTCAAGACAGGCACTGCGGTGCTGGCCGGCGCTGCATTTGGGCTGGCTATCTATCTGGTCAATTTCTATGGCTTTACCGCCATCTGGCCATGGTTTTCCAATGCCCGCACTTGGGTGAGCATTTTCGCCCATATCATGTTCGGTATAACGCTTGCCTGGTCGTACAAGGCCTTGTCCCACCCGGGCTCACAAGCCCAGCAAAGACACGAGTAATTAATCGGCAGGGCCGATAGCAGGTTTTGCCGAAATGGACCGCTTCGCGGCGCGGAGCCAACATGGCGGGGTGCGTCCCGCCACTCTCTTCCGCAACGCTAATGCTGACAGACAAGCCAAGGAGATAGGTATGGATATCAATAACCAGGACACTGCAGTCGTAATCACCGATCCACAGAATGATTTTTTAAGTGAGCAAGGTGCAGCCTGGCCGCTGGTGCAGGAAGGGGTGAGAGAGAACAACACTATCGAAAACATAGAAAAGGTGTTTGTTGCCGCCAGGGACAGAGGGTTCAAGGTCTTTATCTCACCCCACTATTACTTCCCGTATGACCGTGAGTGGAAGTTTGGCGGAACGATCGAGAAAAAGATGCATGAAATCCAGATGTATGAGCGCAAGGCCCCGCTTGACCTAGACGGGTTTGAAGGATCAGGCGCTGACTGGCTGGAGCGCTACAAGCCGCTGATCAACGCCGACAATGTGGTTATCACTAGTCCCCACAAGATTATGGGGCCAGAAACTAACGATCTGGCATTGCAGCTTCGCAAACACGGTTACAAAAAGGTCATTCTCGCAGGCATGTCGGCCAACCTGTGTATTGAGGCCCATATGCGGGAGCTTATCGAGCAAGGCTTCGAAGTAGCCGTGGTAAAGGATGCCACCGCAGCTGGGCGCGATCCCGAACTCGGCGACGGCTACGAGGCCGCCCTGGTGAACTTTCGGTATATCGCTAATGCCGTGCTTTCGACCGAGGAAGCGACCCAGGCGATGTCGACAGGTTAAGAGCACCTAGAGCGCCGGACCGACCTGGCAACTCACAGGCTCATGCTCATTGACAGAAGCTCACGCATCGCCTGTCCTGACTCAGGGCAGGCGAACCGGCAAAAGGAAAATTTATCGTCATCCAAGCAAGTCATAAGGAGACCACCATGAACCCAACGGAAACGTCCTCCACGCAGAGCGCCGCGGAGCGCCACAATTATGCGCACTTCCACCCCCGCACACTGGGGCGCGACGCCCAGCTGGCGATGCAACCCGTAGGACCGTTGCCGGGGGAGCCCGCGCCGGACTTCAGCTTGGAGGATCTGCAGGGACGCTCTTGGGCGCCAATCATCTTTTTGTTATCGACAGGGAAGGCAAGGTGGCCTTTCGCAGCGAGTTCGCTCACGCGCCGACCCTGTACAAGGCGCTGAGCCAATTAGATGACCAGGATGGTTATGGTACCGTGCTTGCCGGCCTCGACCGGTCGATGCACATGCTCGGGGCGACCGCCTATGGCTGGCGTGGCCCGCGCCGGGGCGGCAAGGTCTCGATGGAGGACATTATCAGACGCGCGCCGCCGCTGGCTGCGAACCTCAAGATGGGGGAAATGATGCAGCCGCTGCTCGCCCCGCTCGCCGCCCGCAGCCGACCGTTGCCCACCAGTGCCAAGGTCGCCATGGCGGCAGGCGCCCTGGGTCTGGCCGTTCTTGCACTGCGCAAATGGCGCTGACGTCAAAGTGACCAGAACCCATGCAGCGCCACACTGAAACCGCGCCGCTAACAGGAGAAGGGTATGAATGGAACCGACCTCAAGCACGAGTATCTACGTGTCGATGGACATCGCATCGCCTATTTCGAGCAAGGCGACGGCCCGCCGGCCATCCTGCTGCACGGCATTCCTACGTCGAGTCTACTCTGGCGCAATATCATTCCGACGCTGGCCACTCAGCGCCGCGTGATCGCCCCCGATCTGCTCAATTACGGCAAGTCCGACAAGCCGCGCGACGCCGACGTTTCCATCCAGGCCCAGAGCCGTATGCTGATCGGCTTCATGGATGCGCTGGGCATTCGCCGGGCCGATATCGTGGCGCACGATATCGGTGGCGGCATTGCCCAGCTACTGGCCGTCAATCATCCCGAGCGGATCCATCGCCTTGTCCTGGCCGATGCGGTGTGCTTTGATTCCTGGCCAATCCCGGAATTCAAGCCGTTGCAGGAACCGGGAGCCGAGCAGGCCATGAGCGTCGATGAGTTCGAGCAGATGCACCGAGATTTCCTGCCCAAGGGAATGCATGACCAGAACGCCGCCACCCCGGAACTGGCGGACATGATTCTTGAGCCCTGGCGAGGTGAGGACGGCAAGCGGGCCTTCTTTCGCAACCTGCGCAGGCTTAATCCGGAATATACCTTAGCAATTGCTGATGAACTGAAGCATCTACCTCACCAAGCGTTAATCGTCTGGGGGCGCCATGACCCTTTTCAGAAGTCAGAGTACGCGGAGAAGCTCAGAGCAACCCTGCCCAATGCCCGTCTTGAGTGGATTGATGCTTCCCATTGGCTGACTGAGGAGCGCCCTGAGGAAGTCGCAGAAGTTATCGGTAACTTCTTAGCCGAATGATAGATAAGCGTATTTCACGACTGCGCTTCTCTCACTACGTTAATTAGGAAAAGCAAATGATTAGTCTATATTCTGCGGCGACGCCTAACGGTCATAAGGCGTCGATAGCGCTGGAAGAGCTCGGGTTACCTTATAAGCTGCATTCCATAGACCTTTCCGCCAAGGAGCAGAAGGATTCTTGGTTTCTGGCAATTAATCCCAATGGACGGATACCGGCGATCATAGACAGGGAAGAAGATGGCTTTACTGTGTTCGAGTCGGGCGCCATTTTGATGTATTTGGCGGAGAAAACAGGCCAACTGATGCCCACTGACATCAAGGGCAGGTCACGAGTCATTCAGTGGCTAATGTTCCAGATGGGGGGCGTAGGCCCGATGATGGGTCAGGCCAATGTATTTTTTCGCTATTACCCTGAAAAGATCCAGCCGGCCATCGACCGCTATCAGGGGGAGAGCAAGCGGCTATTTCAAGTGCTCGATATGCATCTGCAGGATAGCGAATACTTGGCGGGCGATTACTCGATCGCGGATATAGCCAATTGGGCCTGGGTACGTACTTATCGTTGGTCAGGCGTCGAGATCGATGATCTACCGAACCTTAAGCGTTGGCTGGATGTTATTCGTTCACGCCCTGCCGTTCAGAAAGGGATCGAGATGCCCCCTTCCGCGCTTGATTTTGAAGGCAATGACGAAAACGCAGCGCGCAAGTTCTCCCAAGATACGTTGACTTGGGTGGAAACAGGGCAGTCACGATAAGCATCGTTAGAATATACGGGCCACACTAGCGAGTCGTTTCATGAAACTTTACATTGCCCCGCGGGCGCCTAACGCCGCGGCGTGTGCTCATGTTCATGGTTGAAAAGGAGATCGACTGGGTTGAACAGATACCGGTTGATCTGACAAATAACGAACATAAGAGTGATGCCTTTCGCGCCATAAGCCCAATGGCCAGGGCTCCTGCGCTTGAGCTAGAGGGCGGGCGGGTGTTAACGGAGACACGTGCCATCTGGACATACCTGGAAGGTTTGGAGCCGGAGCCGAACCTGATGGGAGTCACATCTGAAGAGCGCGCCTTCATTGAGATGGCAGACCGACGGATCGAATGGTACCTCTACCAGACCATTGCCAACTGCGTAAGGCATGCACACCCGGGCCTGGCAGCGCTTGAGCAGCCACAATTCCCTGAGTTTGGTCAGTCTCAAGGACAAAAGATGCGCGAAGTAGCGCGTTGGCTCGATCAGGAACTCGGTAAACAGCCTTTCATTAGCGGAGAACGTTCACCATTGCAGATATTACGGCTTTCTGTGCCTTGGAATTTGCGCGAGGGCTCATGAGGTTTAATCCGAAAAAGGAAGGTATGCCGCACCTGCAAGCATACCGAGACCGTATTGCAGAGCGCCCTAGTGCCACATTCTAAGCAAAAGTTGGCTTATACCAAGTAGCTTTGGGGGAGCCACTGCCTAAACTTAATTGGGCGGAGGGGCAATCCATTTATCGCTGCAGCTAGAAACCTCTATGCCGGGCGATAGAGACTAAACGGGTTATTCAGCAGAACGTAAGGCAACGATTAGGTTTTAACCAAGGAGGGATTATGTCTGGAATTAAAGATAAAGTTGTCATTATCACTGGGGCAAGCAGTGGGCTGGGTGAGGCGACTGCTCATCGCTTGGCCCAGGCAGGCGCCAAGCTGGTGTTGGCCGCACGACGTGAGGACCGGCTAAAAAAACAGGTAGATGCTATCGAGCAGCAGGGCGGGACAGCAACCTATCGCGTCACCGACGTAACCGACAAGGATCAAGTCCAGGCCTTGGCGAAG
>NZ_KB900012.1 GCF_000378505.1 Modicisalibacter luteus DSM 23508
ATATCAGGGGTAGGTGACCCTATCAACAGGCACCGCTGCGCGGTGCGCGCTTATATCACCGCCCGAGTGGGCGATGCTTTACGCGCTGTTTTGGTAAATTGCCTCTAGTTTCATAAAATCCTCCATGCCTCTCCTACGCTTTGTCTGAAAAATGACGTCTTACGAGATTTCCGATCAGGGTTGGGCATTGATTACAGATAGCGTTTCGCCTGACATGCCCGCTGGAAGTGGGCGCCCACGGCGCGATGACCGGCAGAGGCTCAACGGTATCTTCTGGATCCTCTGCTCCGGTGCGAAATGGCGGGACCTGCCCAACCGCTTTGGGCCCTGGAAAACGGTCTATCAGCGCTTTCGGCAGTGACGAGATCACGGCACACTCGAACGCATCCTGTCACACCTTCACCTGAAGCCTCGGGAATATGGCTACATGGATCTCGATACCAGGATGGCTGATTCCACCTCGATTCGAGCGACTCGGTCTGCCGCTGGAGGCGGCCGACCGAGGTTACGATAGTAATCGGTTGCGTCGATACTGCGATCGATACGGGATACGGCCGACTATTCGGCACCGGCAAATGCGTCGCCGCCCCAAGATAGGGCTGCCACGCCTGTTCGAACGCCCGCGTTATCAGCGTCGTAATGTGATGAAGCGCCTATTTGGCTGGCTAAAGGAAAAGCGCCGCCTCTGTACTCGCTACGACAAGCTGACGAATAGTTGCCACGCCATGGTCACGCTGGCCTGCATCGAGCGCTGTTTGCGTATATATTTTTCAGACAGAGCGTAGGATACGGCGACGGATTCCTCTTAGCTGGGGCTATCTCCGGTTTTCCTGCAGCAGGATCGATGGCAACTCCCTCTTAACTGGCTAAGGTGTTTCAGTTGGAAGTGATCGGCCCCTTGCTTTGCCCCCTAGCTAGGAGGAATTCGCCGCATCAGCTAGGAGGTATCCATCGCTTTCGAAGTTTTTAAGGACGTTTTGCCGCTTTTAGCATGCTTGTGAAGGGACTCGAGCTAAGAGGTATATGTCACCAAGTTGATCTAGCTAAGAGGTATCCGACGCACCGAAGCCAAATTACTCAGAGGTTTTTGTCGCCAGGCTCCTAGGTATTAGTCACCCTTCTACCCTTAGCAAGGCGTACTAGGAGGAATCTGACACACTCGCATAGAGGTAACCGGCACGTTAGCTAGTAGGTAAGCGTCACCGTAGCAAGAAGGTGTTAGTCACATGAATTGGCCAGCACAGGCTCTACGACGCGGTTTCTTCGTCCTCTCCTTTTGTTCTTTCATCCTTTAATCCTTTTCTTTAATTCTTATGCAAGTACCGAGCAGCTAACAAGGTAAGGCTCGGAGCCGCCACTGTGTATGTACTACGAATGGTCATCAGCGGAGGTCTTACCGGGCAAACGCTTCGGCAGTGCCGCTGCCATCCATGAGGGGGTTATGGAATAGGAGACGACTGGGTCCTTTGTAGCACTCTGCCGTGCTGAGCCGGCCAAGGATGAGGAGATGGAAGGTATCGCCTAGCTCAGAGCATGATGAAGTGATGCTAAAAGTTTCCCCTATAACAGGCACAGATCGGCCCAACCCCGGTGCAGGCCCCAACCCCATGGATTGGAAGCATTGTTGACCTACGAATTGTCGACATCGTCAACTCAGTAAGCAGCTTTTCCCAAAAAGGTGCCAGCCCATCGATGGCATGGACCAGATCGCCAAGGTTTCGAACAGAGAGCTGTCGACCTGGCCAAAAGAATGGCAAGCCCCGTACCTCTAGTGTGGGAAAGGATGGGACCGGCGAAGCAGCGCGAACCGAGCAAGCGGTTCCTTATGAAATAACGAAAATAAGGCGTTAAGCTACAGTGCTGAACACAGTTCAGCGACCCTAAAAGTACCGCTTTTACCCGACGCCCGAGCAGGCCGACCTGCTTGCCAGAACGTTCGGATTCGCTCGCTTTTGTTACAATCACTTCCTTATGGTTCGTACCGATGCCTGATACGATAAGCAGTAGCGATTCGAGTACAACGACACCGCGAAGCAGCTTACCCCACTGAAGAAACGCTGCGGCTTCAAAAGGTGTCGGTCTGCCTTCAGCAATCGCTTCTGAACCTGGATACCACCTTCAAAGACTTCTTTCAGGGCCGAGCCAGGTCTCCGCCCTTGAAGAAGAAGTATACCCGTCAATAGGTTCGCTACACGACAAACGGCTTTTCGTACCGCGATGGGCAGATTAAGCTGGCCAAGGATAAGGAAACGCTAGATACCCGCTGGGTCATCGCTTCGCCGGCACGCCCTCCAGTGTCACGGTTAGTTAGGACTATGTAGATCGCTATCACATCTCCATTATTGTCGAGGAAGACGCGGCGGCATTACCGCTCATCAAGCAAGAGGTGGGCATCAACCTAGGGCTGACTCATGCTGGTTACTACCAGCGGCGGGAAAATGTCAACAACCATCATTGCTTCGAGCGATCCGAGAAGATACCGGCCCGCGCTCATCGCCATCTATCCCGCAAGCAGCAAGGTAGCGCCAATCGCGCCGGGGGCCAAGCGGAAAGTGGCGCGCATCCACACCAGGATCGCCGAACCAGCGTATGGGTTTTGCCCACAAGCTGACCACACAGGTCATTCACGAGAACCAAGTCGTCGCTGTGGAGAGCCTTCGTCTTCAAGTAAAGAACCTGCTCAAAAACCACTCGCTGGCGAAAGCCATCAGCAATGGGGGCTGACATCTGATCACGACGATGCTGGCATACATGACACAGTGGGACGGGCGTTATTTAGTTCAGACCGACAGCTTCTACCCGTCGAGCAATCGTTGCCACGCCTGCGGTTACCTCTCTGACACCATACCGCGATCAGTCCGACAATGGGACTGCCCAGACTGCGACGCCAGTCACGACCGGGACGTGAACGCGGCGAAGAACATTCTCAAGGCAGGCAAGGCGGTTGGCACCGGCGCCGACAAGCTTCGAGAACATGAGAAAACTACCGCGGGGCACGTGGAAGGATAAGCCTATGGAGTCCGTGTAAGCCTCTGCGGGCAAATCCCGGGGAGCAACGTACAATGAAGCAGGAACTGGAAGGCGACAACCAAGAATCCTGTCTTCAGGATGGGGAGAATGACAATACCTACATGCCAAGGCCACCAGGCCTTCGGTAGGGGGGCTGATGCGGTCGTCATCGGCAATCTAGATGGAAATAACCAGGCACAGTAGGCAAAAGGCGACTGCTACCTGTGCCAATTCTCTTCCATCCTCGGCCAGATAGCCATTGATTTCAGCAGTGACTCCAAGGCCGCTATTCAGACCGTAAGTTATGAGCCAACGTGCAAGTTGGGCCTACACATGAAGAGCTGGTTGTGAGAAACCAAGGATCATCTCTATAGCGTAAACACCCCGATATACAACGCCCAAACGGGCATTATCAGCTACCCCTCCACCGGCTGGCAGTCCGGCAAGTGCACCGTGCAAGGCGTATACAACTTCGGTAGTTGCAGGACTACGGAGCGTAACGGTGAGATCCGTAAAATATCGCTCGATGCCATGCCATGGCCAACCAGATTAACAAGAATTTCATCAGCCGCCGTTCCTTGACAGGCTGTCTCGTCATCGCTGAGTAGCGCACTTGCGATTTTGTTAAAAGGGCTGTTGCACTGTCTTCACTCGGTGTCGACTTCGCCGGCCTTGGGAAACTCCTTGGTGACGTTCTCCATCGCCCCATTGTTAGAGACCAACACTATGATACCGAGCTCCCATAGGCTCGAACCCAGCGGCACATAGTGCTAGGGACACTGGAGGTTCTCACCGGCGATGATAGAGCAGCCGAAAGCTTCCTTGGGATTGCATATTCCGCCAGCACCCGGGCGCGCTCATCGCTGATGCCAGCGACGACTCCCTTGAGCAGGTTCGACTTGCCGGTGCTGGACGGACCGTTTACTACCCTCAGGCCAGTGTCTCCTGCAGCTGACGAAAAGCCTGATTGACCGCCACCTGCTGGCTGAACAACAGAAAAAAGCAACTTTGCCGGGCCAGCCGCCGCGGGGGGACAACGCGGGATCGAGCAGCGCCTAGGCCGCACTGAGATCGCATCGCAGATCGGTCTGCTCGGCACGCCCTTGGCCCAGGTAGGTGGCCAGTGCCCCACCGCCCTGCCCCGCCTTCACGGCATGCTACCCAGAGACCATCGCCACGGAATAAATTGTTGAGTATTCCAGCGCCACAGTCAGCTTTCGTTTGGCGTTTCGCCGCCCTGCGCGACAACCTCCTTGGCAGCCGCTCGACCAGCCAGCCCAAAAACGCCGCAAACTGCCAACGCACAGGAGGAACGGATGAACCGCACCATCAAGGAGGCTACGATCCGGGCGTTCCATTACACCTCGCTGGGCCTGATTCAATCCCACCTGACTGATTATTTTGGACCTATAACTTTGCCCAGCCACTCAGGGTGCGCATGGGCAAAATACCGGTTCGATATATTTTCGAGCAATGGCGAAAAAAGCCCGAGAGGTTTATGACGACCCGAACCATTACCTCACAGGACCAAGCATGTACAGTTGCTCTGCACCTAATCGAACCTAACTGCCTTCATTTGCGCACGGATGGAATACTACTACTAATATGAGAGCAAGGGTTCCTCAGCTTCCGGGGAGTAAAATTAACCTGAAATGTTTCGCATGCGGAACTCCTCAGGCTACTAACGAAGTCCTGACCGAAGAGCCAGGGTTTGTCATCATTAAGGTATGCTAAAAGATCCCGGCCCCATCTAATATGAGCTTTAGCGAATATCAGTTGCCCGGCGCAGGATTACCGCCACATGTTCAAGACGCTATTCATTGCTTGCCTGTAAGGTATTCGCAGCGATCGTCAGCTCTAGTCGAACATGACTATTGCTAGTTCCTGGGCATGCGCCTGATTGACAAGATGCTGGATGGTCGACCTTAAGCTAGAATCAGCGCTGGCGGTTCCGTCACAGCAATATCGCACAGCAGCTATGCGACCATGCCGTGGAGCAGAAATGCAGCCGGGCCTGATGAGCGGTCGAGTCCTGTACACCGACAGAACCCACACCAAGGTCAATGCCAAATCGCCACCACTCAACTATGCAAGAAGAGGAGAGAAAGCCGCAGGCCTACCTGGCCGAATTGGAAGATGAGTTTATAGCCGATCGTGAGGCGCACGGAAAAAGCCGTTTCCGCCTCGTCGAGGAGCGGAACCCGAACCCGCTGTCAAGCAGATTGATGATCCCGCCCCTGGCAATGGCTATATGGTGAGGAAAGGCTAGCCCGAGGGCTTCTTCTACCTCGTACTACAACCGTAGTTGCTGTGAAACCCCGCCATACTTCTGCCGCTTTCTACCGTGCCTGGCAGTGCGAAGCGGTTTCCATGCCCCGCCACACCAGGCGAGTCAGTAACTTGCTGATCTCCAGCAGTGTCAGACCGATTCGTGTATGGGCTGTTTTTTTGCTGGGCTGATTGGCGCATCTCCACGAGCAAGGCGTGGGCCAGAAGAGCGAGCGTGATGTGCCGATACCAGCCAGCGACGAACTCATACTGAACCAGGCCACATTCTCCCTTGGCGGTCTGAAATCCTTGGTCGATATGCCAACGTTGGCCGGCGACCGGATCAGGGCATCCAACGAGACCTAACCGCGGGGGGCAAACGCCACGTAGAATGCCCGGTCGGCAGGGGCAGTTCACGATTAGCGAACTAATAGATAATGGCCCCAGTGTTACACTTCTTCCGATAAGTGAAGGCGCCATAAGGGTGGGCATGGCCCAGTCGCACCAGCGCTCGCCCTGGCTGCCGCTGCCGGCGGTTAGCCGACGCCAGATGTCGGGCGGCAACGCCTCTGCAATAGTGTAATGGCCCCCTGGTTTCTGCTCACTTCAAGCGACTAATGCCGTGTGAGTTCTAGGCGCCACATAGCCCAAGGGCTGATGGGATCGCTCTTCGTTGCAATACGGGCCCTGCCACCATAACGGCTCATTGCATGGCACGGCGAGGCCGAAAAACTGTTCCCGTTCTTCGAACCAGTGGCGTAGGCAGCGGTTGCCCCCATAGACGGAATTTCCAGTGACCCAGCCGGCAGACATTCCGTTATCGAGCGCCCGTTCCAGCATGCTCCGGTCCAGTTCCGGCTTACTGGCAAAGCCGACCTCATCGGGAATCCCGGCCTTGCGATAACGTTCACGATCCTGTGTCCAGGCCTTGGGCAGGTACAGTTCATGGTTGATGAAAGTACTTCACCGGGAGCTGGCGTAGCAGAGAAAAACGCCAATCTGTCTGTTCTCGACACGCTGTACTGGCGCTGAACACTGGCGGAATGCTGCCCTTTCATTATGAATCCCGTCCCATCTAGGATCAGTACGCCGACCGGTGAACCCAGGTACTTTGTTATCCACTGGCGCAACACTTCACGCGCCGCTTCTGGATCCCAGCGGGCTCGTTCAAGCAAATATTGCACGCCATCAGGGGAAGCGTCGCCCAGCCACTCGGCAAGCTGCCAGCCATTCTTGCGTTCACATTGGCTCAGCAGCCCCTTGATGTAGGCCATGGCTCGCTCGCGCGTTTCGGAGCGTGGAAAGAGAGTGCCCACCCGGCTGGCCATCGCCTCGAAGCATCTGGGATCAGGGAAATCACAACGCACCATGACACACCTGTCTCGGAAGAAGACTCTGCTTCAAAACGTAGATCACCAACTACGGCTGTAGTACTAGGTTACCGCACGGTGGATGGACACACACCACCATCTCCGTCATGCATATCAAGCCGGCGTGCCCTACCTGGCGCGTCAATATCTACAATGCTGGCTGTTTCGGTTTCGATATCGCGGCTGTTAGGTTGGTGCAGGGCATTTTCCGCTGCAATTTTCCAGGGCCTAGGAGAACGCCAACTTTGCGGCGTGATCGGCTACTGCCGGCCCAGCAAGCCGAAAGACATGACGCCGACCAGACAGTTACCGCTGCCCGAAAGGCCAGATGTTGCACAACGCGATTACCAATAAGGAAGGTTTCCGTCATTACCAGTGGGCCCCGACCCTGATGCCGGACGTGTCCACGCCTATCGGCCTGCACACGCAATCGGCACTACCACAAGACGGTGACTTGCCACGTATGGTAGGGCCCAAGTTGCGGATAGGCAGCCACCGGCTGACACCGGCAGGCAAACGCATTTACGAGCTCCTCACGGAGACGGTGGAGCGCAGCTTTACGTATGCCGAGCAATTTCAAGGGTATTCTATATACGTGTATAAGGTATCGGCGTGATGGGAGAGCAGGAGTTGCTCTGCGCTATGGTGCAGAACCTGAAAAGGCTAGCGCTGGAGGGCTGAGGCAAGCCAATCCAGAATTTCATGTTTTACAACACCTGGCAGCAGACCAATTTCCGTTTGAGTCACCATTCTCACCTATCTCTATTCACATCGGGCTGAGCACCCCATTTCTAATCGCGCAGCGTACGGATAGAAACGTGAAACTCCGCAAAATGTGAGATTCTTCAGCTGCCTAAAAAGTTCCGCATGCGGAACATCTTATTCAGGGGGTAGTCAGGCTATGCTGGCATCGGATGCGGGCCTGAGCGATTTACAGGTAGGTGTTCGAAACACCTTGGATGTAAAATACACGCTTTGGTTCGTGGAAGGGTGTGCCCTGCTATGGGGCAACATATCAAGGCACACGCATCCTTTCGATCGTGATTGTCCCACGAAGAATACGGCGTTTCCCGATTGCGAGCGCAGGCCAGGAAGGAGACTAGATGTACCTGGACGCTAGCCTGTGCTAACCGATACGCAATCGGGCAGATGAAAATCTGCCGTTGGCTCCAGGACCGACAGGACGGTTTTCCATTGGCACTGAAGGAAGTTGATGAAGTCCTCGTGGACTGAGCGCTTATTAGCCAGTTTGAATACCTTCTCGTGGCCATCGACCCAGCTTGTTGTGATAAAGCTTAGCGAGGTCGATCACGACCCCCAGTATGTCTGAAATATGCTCGAGCATGGTAGCCGTTGCTGGTCTCTCCCTGATAGTCGTTACTAGGACCTCTCAGACCACTTGGCTACCACTACTCGAAGGCCTTCGAAGGAACTATAGTCCAGAGCTCATCATCAATTTATGCGGGATACCCCGATCTTTAGTGCGGGGAGGGATAGCGTGTCGTGCGTAGCACGACTGAGTTCCAGTCCCGCTTCTCCTTTTATTTTGTGGTTAGGGCTTGATGATAGCGATAGCCATCAGCGCGTTGAATTGAAGCTGCCTGTCTTGCGCACGGCCACTCGGTCTGTGTGCAGGCTAGCCTTCTTGCCGTTGGGTACCTCGGCTCTGACTATATCGCAGGTCTGGAAGCCCTTGGCCAGCTTCTGACGCATTAGATAGCCACGCGGGAAGCAATATTTGTTGAGTTGGGTTCGCTGATCGCTGCCTCGGCCCATCGCCTTGATGACCAGAGGGGGGCGCTGCCAATCGGTGACAACTTCTATCTGGCCAACGCTGGCGGCCCATTTCTCCAGCAGGTATTCACGCACCTCGTAGCCCATTAAGGTGCCTTGCTAATACTCGATCCCGCTGATCTCGGGATTCTGCATCTGTTGCATGTCGAAGCGTACGAGTTCCTGATTGTTCTCCGTGATCGGGGCTAGCTTGCGAAGCCGAGTGGCCCAGCTCATGACGGCATCGACCCGATGTTGCAGGCTGGAGGCGAGCCAGCCCTTAGGTCGTGTGCGGTTGTTGAAACGCGGCTGTCGATTGAGCAGGTTCTTGCTGCGCCGACGGCGCCGGAATCCGGCACGTTGTTGCAACGCTTCACAAATCTGAAAGTCTCGATGGCTCAGCTCGAAGAGGCCGATGACATAGTGTGTCTCGCCACTCTCACGGACCAGGGCGATACCGCTGCCTTGGCTGCCGGGATCGATCTTGAGGCGAATCGGCTGGAGGACACCGCCATGGCAATTCTTCAGGCGGGTCGTGAACGGGTAGCGACATACCTCCACGGCACGGTCTCACGCCAGCAGCAGTTTGCTTGCTTCTCGCTACACGGAATCTGCGGCTGTTGTTGTTTGTTCAAAACGAAAATCGGCATGCGTTTTCCTACCTTGTTAATGCCCTTACGGGCCTTGTAACGCGGGCCTTTTGGCCGGTCTCCCCTCGGGAAAGTCAGTGACCGGCCCCTGCGAGATGCAACGATCTGAACCTTCGGCGTTTTGCCTTTCGCCAACGTGATTCAGATTTTCCTGAGTCCACCGCTGAGGAAGCACGATGGAGTGGGTCCTGGCGACCTGTCACTAACGTAGCGGGCGGGCTACCGCTTTCCCTGGTCAGTCTGCGGCTTGCTTTTCACAAGTCCCGTCCTTCAAAGATGTCGCGAAGGGGGCTGAAGGCAGCAATGCAGCAGACAACGTACTGTTTTTGGTGGCGCTTTTACCGATACAGTCGGCTTTTGCGACACCCTCTTCAGGGCGGGGTAGCTGACACGTAACGAGTTAGTAGAAACGCTGAGAGCGTTAGGAAGGGGCAAATTACGCCCTTAAAGTAACAGCCTATGTAGATTGATGGATCACTTTATGTGGCATAGAATGTTCCGCATGCGTAACATGACGCGGGGCGGCTGGATAGCTTATGACGATAACACTGATCCAATCCATGCTGAGGTCGGGCATTCCGAGATAACATGACCAAAATAATCAGTTTTGCAAATCAGAAGGGCGGTGTCGGCAAATCTACCATTTGCCTTCAAAGTGCATTTTATCTCGTCGAAGCTGGACATCGTGTTCTCGTGATCGATCTTGATCCGCAGGGCAACACATCTAGCCGGCTGGCTCAAGACGAGTCCGGTAACGAAATTGAATTTAGCGGCACAACGACAGCAGACCTTTTCAGGTATGGCCTCGGCGAAATTCCTGTCATGTCCTGTCCTAGGGGCATGGACCTTATATGGACAACCAAGAATGATCCCGTCCTATCAGAAATTGAGTCATTAGACCTTGAATGTGCCTTACTTCCTTCTGAGAACTTAAAAGCGAGCCGCCTGCTAGATTGCTATGACTACGTACTTATTGATTGCCCGCCGAGTTTAGGAAGGAAGCTGATAGCAGCACTTGTTCTCTCCACACATGTCTTATGCCCAGTCCAAGTCAGCGGCTTCGCTGTAGATGGGGTAGAGGGGCTGCTAAACACTATTATTAGCGTCCAGTCAGAGCTGAATCCTCAGTTGGAAAACACGGGCATCGTTATCAATAACCTCAACCGTAATTTCCAAACACATATGGAAGCTCGACAGCAGCTTATTGATGCAGTCCCTGATTTGATCTACGCCACTGAAATTGGCGTTCGGGGTAAGCTGGATGAAGCTACTAATAAAGGAATCCCTGTGTGGTGTATCAAAACGAGCTCGGGACGTGCTGCTGCGAAGGATGTCCGTGCGGTAATCGAAGAACTAATCGAGAAGGTGGGCTGAAATGAGTCTCGGCAATCTTTCCAATCTCCAAAACCTATCTCGACGCGCGAAAGGAGCCAAAGAAGTAATAGTTCTTAGCTGCGATGAGGTGATTCCGAAGGAAGGCCAAGTCCGTAAAGAGTTTACTGGGATTGAAGAACTGGCTGATTCTATCCAAACCCATGGCCTAGAACAGCCCATCATCGTATCTCCGAAGGATGCCAGTGGCAAATATCGCATTCAGAAAGGAGAGCGCCGTTGGCGTGCCTGTAAACTACGTGGGCTACCCATTGAAGCTATCGTTAATATAAAAGAGCAGACAAGCTTAGACGAAACAGCAGGCGAGCTGATAGAGAATATACAGCGAGAAAACCTAGCACCTCTCGAAATCGCTGAAGGATTGAATAAGTTCATCGAGGCTGGCTGGAAAGCTGCTGCTGTGGCAAAACGCCTTGGTAAATCGAGGGGATATGTCTCTACACACCTGGCGCTGCTGAGACTGCCTCAGCAAATCCAGCGTTTGTATGAAGAAGGAGTGACACGGGATACCGAAACACTCAATAACCTGCGTCAGCTTTATGAACGTGCCCCTGACGAGGCAGAAGAAGTCTGCGACCGTGCACTAGTGACCGGTATTAGTCGTAAATCCAGCCGCGATTTACTAAAAGAGGCCAAGCAAAGTAAGAAAGAAGCTTCTGCGAAAACCGGTGAAGATTCTACACACTCAACGGAGCACTTTTCTGATACAGGGATGAGTCGCAAGGATATAAAAGAAGATGAACCAGACGAACTAAAATATCACGATGTTTCGGATCATCAAGAAGTTAACAGTTCCAAGCGTAAAACTGAGGCTACTCGTAACGACATTGATGACACTGAGCCGTCAGCCGACGCACGCACCAAGGCAAAAAAGCCCGGCTTGGAAAAGTGGAAACGCACCGAACCTCAGCGAGTTCGTATCAAAGTAAGTACAGTCTATCAGAATGTCTTTCGTACAGGATTGTTATTAACTGATCGTGTTGATACTACGGCGGGCTTCTGCTGGATAAGACTCGATGCCAATGAGGGCAATACACCCGAAGTGGTTCGCTTGAGCGTATCGGATTTGCAGTTGATGAGCGTAGACGGAGAGGATTAACCTGATGGCAGGTAATCTATCTCGAGATACGCAGCGAAAGTATGCTATTATATTAGCTTTGTCGCAAATTGATAGGCCTTCGCTGCAGGATATAGCCCAGCAGACCTGCATCCCGGCTGGAACGGTCAAGCGTCAGCTAACTGCTATTCGTAACGAATTTAAACTGCGTATCCTATTCATTCGAGATGCTGCTGAGTCAGAGAGTGCTAATGGGTTCTATGCATTGGACGACTGGGGCATCCTTAATCGCGACGAGTTTCTACGATACTTTGGAACCCTTAGTATTTCCGCTTAACCACAGTTTAAACCGGCTTATTAGCTGGGGGTGGGCCTAAAGCCCACCTCTACCATAGGTCCTCGTGCACAGTCTAGTTTCTCACCAAAAGCTCTATGCCGTAGGTCGATTCCACAAGGGGAGTAGGGGAGGGATAGCTAGCGAATGTTTCGCATGCGGAACAGAATGACTTGAGGAATATATTGAGCACCAAAGGATTTCGTTAAGTTTCTTCGCCCACTAGCCCGCCATTGGGCTGTAATGATGAAAGGCCGTAAGCCGATTGACCTGATCGCCACTCCTGTGGGTTTGAACTCGCCGATGACTTCCTAACGCGCTTGGATATGGCATCTAGACCTGATATAGCCGGCGCCGCGGTGGGAAGTCCTGCTTCAGCAGGTTGGGTGCCACGGATAATCCATTTCATGAGTTCGTGGTGATTTTTTTGTGCTTGTGAGCCGCTTGCGCCCGAAGGGGTTGTTGCTGGAGGATGATAGCTGTAAGAGGTCAGATAATAGATTAAGCCGTAGGGCTACCTTCTGCTGGCAGCGCGTGAACTCATTGCTCAATTCATCCGAGAGCAGCGAGATAGGTATCAACTTGCGTAAGCCCGCGCCCACCACATCGCGCATCCGCCAGGAGATCTAGCAGGCACCGCCTCGATCAGTAGTAGCGAACTGGCTCGACGTTATCATGTCTCGTGCCCCATTGACCTTCTCCCCAGAAACCGGTCCATCGGCAATGTGAGATTTCCGCTACGTTTACTCTGTTAGCAGGAGATCTCGCGATGAAGCGTAATCGCCATACCGAAGAGCAGATCATCAGTATTCTCAAGGCCAACGAGCGCGGCGTCTCAATCGCCGAGCTGGCCCGCCAAAACGGCGTGACCGAGCAGACCCTTTACCGCTGGAAGGCCAAGTACAGCGGCATGGAGGTTTCGGAGGCCAAGCGCCTCCGCGAGTTGGAAGCCGAGAACGCCCGGCTCAAGAAGCTGTTGGCGGAAAGCGCCCTCGACAATGCCGCGCTCAAGGAGATCGTCTCGGGAAAGTGGTGACGCCCGAAGCGAAGCGGCGGGCGGTACAGCATCTGGTGACGGGCGGCTGGCTCAGCCAGCGAGGCGCCTGCCGACTGCTGGGCCTGGCACGATCAGTGGCTCGGTATCAGGCCATACCGCGTGACGATGCGCCGCTTCGGGCACGCCTGCAAGCCTTGGCGACGAGCTATCCCCGCTTTGGCTACTTACTGCTGCATGCACTGTTGCGTCAGGAGGGTCTGGTGATCAATCGCAAGCGTACCTACCGGCTGTACTGCGAGCATGGCCTCCAGGTCCGGACCCGACGGCGCAAGCGACTGCTCCGGCCGAGGACACCGATGCCACTGCCGGACCGCCCCAACCAGCGTTGGTCAATGGACTTCGTGTCGGATCAGTTGGCCTCGGGGCGTCGGTTTCGCGTGCTGAACATCGTGGACGACTTCAACCGAGAGTGTGTCGGGCAACTGGTAGATACGTCCATTTCCGGGCGTCGCTTGGCCCGATTCCTGGACGAGATTGCTCAGCAGCGCTCTCTACCAGCCTCGATTGTTTGCGATAACGGGCCGGAGCTGACCAGCAAGGCAATGTTCTTCTGGGCGCGCGAGCGGAAGGTGACGCTGGCCTTTATCCAGCCGGGCAAGCCGACGCAGAATGCGTTCATTGAGAGCTTCAACGGCAAGTTCCGGGACGGCTGCCTCAACCAACACTGGTTCCTGAGCCTGGCGGATGCACGGCACGAAATCACGCAATGGAGGACCCACTACAACCATGTCAGACCGCACAGCTCACTGGGTTATTTACCACCGGTAGCGTATGCCGAGCAGTGCGCATGAAGCTGGGATTTCTCACATTGAGGACGGACCTAAACTAGGGGGAAGGTCACCATTATTGCCCGTTCAGGATAGAATCCTGCCACATCGGCGGGCTTTTTCGTTTGCGGCTATCATTGGATAACCTTCCACAGTTGAAGAAGTGCTTCCTTGATGCCGCTACGCCTGGCAGCGTATTCGGCAGCTCGTCGAAGATTCGCTGCCTGCTCAACGCTCATCGGGCCATCTTCTTTGCGTCGCTGTTGGCTAATGCCTAAGCGTAGCCGCGTCGTATCCACCGTTTGCTCTACTTTATTCATATGGAGGCTCCGTGTCACTGTGTAAGCTCATGACTATTACATTAATTCACACAAAGTTACTCCACGGTTAATTATCTCCCACATCCGTACGGTTTCTAATTAATGCCGCCCGCGAGCCTACTCCTCGGCTGAAGAAAGTTGGCTACCCCTTGGCCTCGGGGAATCACTACTAAACGATACCTGACGCCCAGTCTGGGATGAGCCGATTTATCGTTGGCCCCGCGCCGGATTTCGGAACGAGAGAGCATGAGCTCTGCACAGACCACAACCGAAATTGTTAAAACTGCGCCGCCTGTCGGCGTGACAGCTGCCGTTTACATTGGTGGATTAACTGATGAACAGGGTGGCGGTGGCGACGCTGCTACACCTCGCGCTGCAGCCAGGACTCCTGTTCCTTCGGCACATAACGAGTATTAGGGCTTGGTGGAGAAGATGCCGGCTCCCCCCGGCGGCGTTTGCCCCCGTTATAGAACTGCTGGAGAAAGAGGTGTCTTGGGCAGGGCGGAGAGACTGACACGTTAATCGTATACGTACGCCCACTCTTCTAACGCACAGCTATGCCTGAGATTGGCGCGATGCACGAGAAGCAGAATCCCTCGCGGCTCGCACCGCCTAGAGTCTTCCAAGCAAGCCGGCCGTTGAGGCCTTGCCCTGTATCATAACCATGGCAAACAGTGTTGCGACGCATCTCCCGGCTGACCGTGCTAGCTTTTTGTCCTGAAGACAAAACCGTATTTTAGGAAAGTAAAGTGGCCAGGACTTCGGTTTCCCTTGTCGACGCCTCAGCCAGCGCCGGAGCTGAGGGCTGTCCATGATGAGAGTGGTTACCTCATAGTGCTCCCCTTGAGGGATGATGACTTGGCTGCGGCCAATGGGGCGCTGGAAGAGTGCTTCTGCCAGCTCGCGGCTGACGCGCATTTCCAGCGTAATGGTCTCGTCGGCTATCGCGACGGTCCATATCCTGTATGGAGACGGGCGGGCCAATCGCACGCCTGAAGTACGAGAGTTGGCCAGCATTTGGAGGTGGATGGCCGAGGTCTACCCAGGTACACCGCGGCTGACCGCTGGTGACCACAATCTGCAGCCTACCGACCCGGCTTGGCAGCCACTACGCGACGCCGGCGCCATTCCCTCAGTTACAGCTGGCGCGACCACGCTGAGCAGCCACGACGGCGAATACGCCAATCTCTATGATAATTTCTGGTATGACCCGAGTGAGCTCAATGTTTCGGGTAGCGGCATAGTCAGATACCCGGAACTGCTTGGACTTAGCCACCAGCAGGCTCGCTAAATAGTTTCCGATCATGCACCCATTTACCTTGCTCTCGGTAACACAGTGTCTGGCTTCAGTAAGGTTGCGGATACACCTTCGCCCCCTGACTCTGGATCGAACTGCATCGAACTGAATGCGGCCTCGGCCAGTGAACTAGACGAGCATCCGAATGTTGGGCCATCGAGAGTGCAGACATTATCGATGGGCGCCCGTGGGCCAGCGTGGACAAGCTGGTACGCATTGACGGTATCGGACCTGCTCGGATGCGTCAGATTAGAAGCAGTGGCCTCGTCTGCGATATGTAGATAGGTATGCCAGCAATGGATTACAAGAAATGTCAGGTATGTCTCGTACCGTCTCGTTAGTTTTCAGGTACCAAAGCCGTGACGTCTCTTCCTGCGTGCTGCTCTCCGTGGCTCGCCTTAAGTCTACAACGATAGGAGCTCCGGCCAGGACGGTGGGGCTTTCTTGTCTGGGGCTTACGTTACGTGTCGGTGATCTCTTACAACAGTAGGAAATACAGGTTAAATCGTAAGTCACTTATAGCTGCCATACTACATTTAATCGAGCTAAGGACAGCTCGAGGCAAGGAAGTATCGAGCCAGGAAGGCTTTGGTACCCAAGGAAGCGCGGACAGGATGTTTGCGGCAGCATCCAGGGAAGCGGGGCAGGAAGCTCTGGAAGTGTGAAGCAAGGAAAGGCAGCGCTCGAAGCGCTTAGAAAGCCCGATGCCAGACCGGCCCCTACCCAGGGGTCCGGGCTTTCTTTGTGGCTGAGTTTCTGCGCATTGGATTGCAGCTACTATAACTAGCTAGGCTGTAGTTAGCTGAAATAATAACCATGCGGATATTGCGCAGAATCTATTTCAATAAATTAAACAGATTGTCTCCATTCTTATACACAAGGTTAGCCCTACATGGTACTTTTGCGTGCATGACGTCCTACTTCCTGCGTCTTAAGCTGTGTTACTGCTAGAGATGCCTGCTTTCTACGTCATATGCCCCTATTTCGTAGGGGTGTCCCCTTCTTTAAGCATATGCTGAATAAGCAGCGGGCCATGAAGCTGCCTACTTTCTCTTACATTTCTGCAAGCTAAATGCGTACAGGGCTCCTCTACCATGTGAGGTATCTTGGTTAACTATGGATAGAGGCGCTTTGCAAGCCCTTGGCTACGGATGGCCAAGGCTATTGTTTCTAACCACGTATATAGTTTCATGCACGTGTAGAGATAACCCCACCCCAAAAGGCAGTTCACATGCCTTTTGGGAGGTTGCTGGGCAGGAAGCCTGGGCATGGAAGGGCAAGCCATGGATGGCTTAAAGACCAAGGATGCGCGGGCAGGATGCTTGCGGAGAATGCAAGGAAACACAGTACTAGAGATAGCCCGGCCCCAGTGGTCGGGCTTTTTCGTCTCAAAACCCTATCTTTCCTGCATGCGGTTATTGACGTGGCTGAGCAGGGACATAAGAAAAAACAATTAAGACCTTAGTCGTACTATATTTCCATGTGCTGCTACTACGCATTAAGCTGTGCACACACTCCTTTAGCCTGCTAACAAGAAAGGCATGCTAATGTGATCGAGGAGTAGCAGAATGAGAAAGTTAGCTTCAGTTCAGCTTCTGGCCGCTGCCTCTCTAGTAGTGGCTTTCCCATTAGTAGCCAGTGCCGGTTACTCAGAAGAAAAGGCCTACGAGCGTATCCAGCAGCCGCTGAATACAGAATCCAGCGAAGCCGCTCAGCGCAATGACAGCAACGAGTTTGCAGTCAAGGCTGACGTCTTCGAAGGTGAAAGCTATACCATGAATGATGTTCGTCAGCGCATTCATGAAGAGACCAGTCATTCAACGCAGATGGATATCAAGGATGCACATGGCTCATCAGTAGCGCACTCCAATAACAAGTATTTCCCGCACGGGCGGGATTGGTAATCGAAGCCACTGTGGAACAGAACGCGTAGCAGGAGCCCGGCCCAGGTGAACTGAGCCCCAATCGTTGGACGGTTGGTTCTCTTAGCCGACGGCCATGGCCTGAGTCCTGTAAGCACAGGGCTCAGGCCATTTAGTTTCTGCTTGATCCGCTGATGGTTGTAATACTGGATGTAGTCGGCAATCCCTCGCTGCAACTGCTCAACGGTGTCGAACTGGTCCAGATGAAAGTACTCAGCTTTTAGGGTGTCGAAAAAGCTCTCCATGGCGGCATTGTCCTGACAGTTCCTTTTTCGTGACATGCTGCGGTGCATCCACTTCACCACCACCAGGCGGCGATAGTTGGGGTGGCGGTAATGCCATCCTGATCTGAGTGCAGTAAAGGCCGATCATCTGCTCTCAGCCGGTCGAAAGCGTTCTTCAGCATATGTTTCACTAGGCGAATACCGGTCGTGGCCCGGTCCGGAAGGCGATGATTTCGCCGTTATACAGATCCATGACCGGCATTTCTTGATGTAAAGGCTGCGAACTGCCCGGCCCGCTTAACAGTGCCTTTCAAAACCTTGAAAACGGCATCAGCCATTCCTAGATTTTCAGTATGGCTAAACAGATCGTATCCGATGAACTCTGGTCCATTGTCGAGCCGCTGCTGCCACCACCGAAACCCAAGCCGCGTGGCGGCCGGCCTCCCGTCTCCAACCGCGCCGCCCTGACAGGCATCCTGTTCGTCCTGCGCTCAGGCATCCCCTGGGAGATGCTGCCGCAGGAGATGGGCTGCGGCTCAGGCGTCACCTGCTGGCGTCGCTTGCGTGACTGGCAGGAGGCGGGTGTCTGGGAGC
>NZ_KB900013.1 GCF_000378505.1 Modicisalibacter luteus DSM 23508
ACCCTTTTTGTTTTACACAGGATCTGCAACAGAAAATTTGAAAAATGAAGCGATATCAAAAGGAGCTGACGGTCTAATTGACAGACCACTTGAGCTGTTCTCACAAGTCATGAAAGTGTTGGGATCAGTAAAATAGTTACGCTAAGTGTTACGTTTATCACAAAAAAAAGCCGCCTCGAAGGGCGACCTCTTTGCTACAACAGCCTGATTGATCAGGCTTACCCGTGGTGCCGGCACCAGGAGTCGAACCCGGGACCTACTGATTACAAGTCAGTTGCTCTACCAACTGAGCTATGCCGGCATGGGTAACACATAATAAGGTTGGCGTGGCTGGGGTACCAGGATTCGAACCTGGGAATGCCGATACCAAAAACCGGTGCCTTACCACTTGGCGATACCCCAGCAGTGTGGTGGCCAGAGACGGAATCGAACCGCCGACACGGGGATTTTCAATCCCCTGCTCTACCAACTGAGCTATCTGGCCGCTGCCAACGGGGACATATTTAAACGCAAAGCTTCGCGACGGTCAAGCCTTTTCATTTCAAAAAGATGGCGAGTATGGCTTACGTCTCGCCGACCGTCGGAAACTCAGGCTTTCGGCGGTACGTATCCCTCGGCCTGGTCGGTATCGCGATTGTCCAGGAAGCGTTCCATCTGCTCCATGAGGTACTCGCGAGCCTGTGGGTCGAGCAGGTTGAGGTGCTTCTCGTTGATCAGGCGCGTCTGGTGCGCCTGCCACTCTTCCCAGGCTTTCCGGGATACGGTGCGTTGGATCTCGAGCCCTTTCTCGCCGGGCAGCGGCGGGAAAGGCAATGCCTCAAGCTCCTGCTGATACTTACGGCACAAAACGGTCTGGCTCATGGCGTGTCCTCTTCGGCGTGGGTAGGCAGTTGCTGCAGCATGTCCAGCAGCGACTTGACCGGCGCGGCTAGACCGATGCTGACAGGTGTACGCGGGTTATACCAGAGACGGCCCGACTCGGTCACGGCACCGGACGGCTGTGCCAGTGTCACTGGCTGCGGCAGGATAGTCAGGCGGAAGTGGCTGAATGTATGCGTAAACGCCTGCCATGGCGCCTCACGGTGCGCCCCAGGTGCATGGCTGTCGAGCCAGGCCTGTAGCGCCTTGTCGTCATCGAACTGAGGAAAGCACCATAATCCACCCCAAATCCCGCTGGGAGGGCGCTGCTCAAGCAAGACCCCGCCCTGACCGTCACTTAGTAGCAGCATGATCGTGCTGCGCTCAGGCAGCACCTTCTTGGGCTTGGGCTCGGGGAACCGCCGCTCCTCGCCCCGGGCATGGGCGACACAGACATCCTCGAAGGGACATAGCAGGCAACTCGGCTTACCACGCGTGCAGAGCGTCGCCCCCAGATCCATCATGGCCTGGCTGTAGTCGGGCAAGCGGTGATCGGGAGTGTAGTGCTCAGCCAGTCGCCATAGCTCGCGCTCCACTGGCGTTTTCCCAGGCCAGCCCGCGACGGCATGTAGCCGCGCCAGCACCCGCTTGACGTTTCCGTCGAGGATCACTGCGCGTCGACCAGTGCTAATGCTGATGATTGCCCCTGCCGTGGACCTACCAATACCCGGCAACGCCGACATGGCCTCATGGCTATGCACAGGGAAGTGCCCGCCATATTCAGCAACGACCACCTGGGCGGCGCGATGCAGGTTACGGGCTCGTGCGTAATAGCCCAGGCCGGTCCATAGGTGGAGCACCTCGTCCTGCTCGGCAGCAGCCAGATCTTCGACCCGCGGAAACCTGGCCATGAAACGCTCATAATAGGGGATGACGGTGGTCACCTGCGTTTGCTGCAGCATGATTTCCGAGACCCAAACCCGGTAAGGTGTCTTGTCGTGCTGCCAAGGAAGCGTCTTGCGTCCGTAGTGATCGAACCACTCGAACAGGCGTACCTGGAAGGCATCGGGCGTCAGGTTGATGGAATGTGCTTGCATCATGTTTCCGGACATAAAAAAAGCGCCGATGGGGGAATCGGCGCAGGACTGGCTTATTGAAGTGTCGATGCCGCCGCCCAATCAGGGCGACGACGGAACGACACGATGATGCTCATTCGAATAGACCGCGGATCGCGTTGCGAAGTTCCTTACTTTTATCCTCGCCGAGGCGCTCCTCGATCTTCTCGCTGATTTTTTCGGCGGCTTTCTGCTTGACCTCGTCGCGGGCCAGCGAGGTCAAGGCCTTCTCGAACGCATTGCGGTCGAAGCGACACCACTGCTTGGGTTCGCCATCCAGGCTACCTTCGCAGTGCACCGGTAATGGCACGCGTTCCAGACGCGGATTGACGTTGCAGGCGGCATCCGCAGTATCCACGAAGCGGGCTCGCGCGTCGTAGGCAAATCGCTCCGTCGGAAGATTAAGCTCTCCCGCCCCGGTGAGCTCGATACCGGGAATCGCGATGTGCAGGTCCTCGTTATGTACCACACCGTTGGTGACGGTGAGGTTAGCATCGAGGCGGTCGAAGCGTGTATCCGGGCTCCACTCGCGGCTCGTGGTCTCGCCTTCGAGCATGGCGACCGCTGTGCACAACTCCTGGGATACATTGACGTCGAAGATCGCGCCATCGGCAATATGGAACGCAGCCTTTCCATTAAGGTTGCGCTCAAGCGTATCGAGACTATTGGTCCGCGAGGTGAATTCGCCGTTGAGATTGAGACGGCCCCGCAAGGGGGAGGGTTCGCCACTGAAGTCCTCGACCAGCGGCACGACCTGGACGTTTTCCAGGCGCGGCGCAAACGTCCAGCGAATCGGCGTCTCGCGCACGTTCAAGCTGGCCGTTGTGTTGAGCGTACCATCGTAGAGTTTGGCCGTGAACGACTCCAGGCGATGAATGCCCTTCTCTCCTGTCAACTTCAGCGAGGGCGACAGCAACGTTCCTCCTTTGACCTTGACCTCATCGAAGGCCAGCTGGCCGTCGACGGCCAAACCACGCAACAGCTCCACTGGCACCAGCTCGCCGGAGGCCTCCTGAGCATAGGCCGGCAGGATGCCTATGCCGTTGAGCCAGGCTGTCTCTTCGTCCGTCGCGGCCTTTTCCTCGCTGATTGGCGGTAGATAATTATCGAGGTCGAGGCGGTCCCCTTGCAGGTCAAAGTTGACGGACTGGCCATCCAACCCCGCGCCCAGCCGCCCAGTCAGGGTGGTTTCATCAAGTACCAGGGTCAGACCGGTCAGAGTGACCTGGTCCAGGTTACCCTTGAGCGGACTGGTAAGAGCAACTTCGCTCAGGGCTTCATCATTGGCGGTGTCGAGTTCGACGCCGAACCGTTCCAGCCAAGGACGCAATGACAGCGGCGCGAGATTGACCTGGCCGGTATAGCTGGGTGCCGTCATCAGATCGGCCAATGACAGCGTACCGGAAAGCTTGAGGTTCTTGCCGCTGGTCAGCAGGAGATCGCGAACCTGGGCAGTGCCCTGCTGCGTATTGGCCTCGGCGGCAAACGTCAGCGTCGCCGGCAACGGCTCACTTCCCAGGGAGGGGTGCTCGAAGTTGGCCGTGACTTCAGCTTCATCGAGCTGGAAGTGGCCATTAGCAAGCTCGGCTACGACCCGGTTGGCCTCGAGCGATACCTCCTGATCGCGCTCCTGAAACTCGGCCAGTTGGGTTAAGGTCTTTAAGCTCAGGTCTTGAAACGTATAGCGGTCTTCCTCCAGGCCGAGACGCACCTTGCTCTGTAGCGAGACGTCACTGGTCAGGCCTGGGGCAACACTTTCAATCACGAAGCTGGCCTTGAGCGGAAAGGCCTTGGCCGGATTGACGTTGGTCCCGGTCAACGCCAGATCACGCAGTGTAACGTCCAGGTCACTTCCGGCATCGGCGTAGCGGATGCGGCTGTTCTCCACCTGCACCCGGGCGATGTCCAACGCGATGCCTGTCTCCTTTTCAACGCCGCTGGCCGGAATCGTTGTGGCGGCCGGTTGGGCGTCGCCCTGCGTTGCCGCGTCATCGATCTTTTCAAGCAGAACTTCCCAGTTACCTTGGCCCTGCGCATCACGCTCCAGGTCAAGCCGCATCCCATCGAGGATCAGTCCATCAATAGCGACCTTACCGGACAGCAACGGCGCGAAGGCCATGCTCACCTCGGCCCGCTCGATAGCGGCAAACGCTGTCTCATCGTGGGGCTGACGAGGCAGCCAGGCGCGTGCGTCTTCCACGCTGACCCCTAGGCGCGGGTAGAACGACCAGTTCAGAGGACCGTCCAGAGCCAGCTCCAACCCACTCTGCTGGCGAACGGTGTCGATCAGGCGAGGCTTGAGATCGTTGGGGTCGAAAAACGTGGTGATATAAACCACGGCACCGACCACTACCAGGCCCAATACACCGATAATAGCCAGCAGCGCTCGCACCAGCCCTTTCATTGGCATCCTCCTGACGCTAAGGGATTGAGTTCGAAATAAGAGCCGTTCGCCTCGAGCTTGTATCCCAGGCGCGCCAGCAATAACTGATCCTCGAGATGCAACTGCGAGGCCTCGGTGCGTAGCACGGCGCCCTGATCATGGGCTGTCTCGGCAATCAGAATCAGCAGTCGCGAGCCCACGCCGCGCCGCCGCGTAGTTTTGCGCACACAGAAATGCGACAGCCACCAGACTTCAGCCTGCTTGATGATACGTACTGCCGCCAACAGGCGATCATTGAACAGGGCGCAGCAAAAGACACCGCCATGCTCGAGATGTTCACGAACGAAAGCATCGGGTGATCGCGGCAGTCGCTCCACCGGTGCGTCGTGATAGATGCGTGACAGGTCCGTGCGGACCTGCTCCTCGGCCGTCCAGCGGGCGTGATCGACTTCCTCTAGCGTTACCGGCATGCATCGTCTCCCCTGACGGAACGACAATGCCGCCGCTCCCGTTCTTGTGCCCGCATTGTAGCGGATGGGCGTAGCGATTCTCTATAATGGCAGGCTCGGTTGATGCCGCATGCGCTAGGCGATGTGCGTTGGCCAACATGCATCCGGTGTCGCAAGCCGGAATCGAAAGCCCGTAGGGAGAAAGCTCGGATGGAAAGCCCGACGATAACCGAGCGTGTCGCCACGGTGTCACGCGACACCTCTGAAACCCAGATCACGGTGACCGTGAACCTTGACGGCACTGGCCGCTTCAAGGCCGAGACCGGCGTGCCCTTTCTGGATCATATGCTCGATCAGATCGCCCGCCATGGCCTGATTGATCTCGACATCGTTGCCAAGGGCGACCTGCACATCGACGATCACCATACGGTTGAAGATCTCGGCATTACGCTTGGCCAAGCCTTCGACCAGGCGATCGGCGACAAGCGCGGCATTCGTCGTTATGGTCATGCCTATGTGCCGCTGGACGAAGCGCTTTCTCGGGTGGTGATCGACTTTTCCGGTCGCCCGGGGCTGTTCATGGATGTCGAATTCACCCGAGCCGCTATCGGCCGGCTGGACACGCAGCTTTTCTGGGAGTTCTTTCAGGGCTTCGTCAATCACGCCCGGGTAACGCTACACATCGACAACATCAAGGGCTTCAATGCCCACCATCAGGCCGAGACCATTTTCAAGGCCTTCGGCCGCGCCCTGCGCATGGCGGTGGAGCCGGACCCACGCATGGCCGGGCAGATGCCTTCAACCAAGGGCTGCCTTTGATCACCAACTGCGAGGAGCGAGCATGACGATTGCCGTCATTGACTATGGCATGGGAAATCTCCACTCGGTGGCCAAGGCCCTCGAGCATGTCACCCATGAACACGTGGTGATTACCCGTGATCCCCGCAGCATTCGCGGGGCGACCCGCTTGGTTCTGCCGGGTCAGGGCGCCATGCGCGATTGTATGGGCGAGCTCCAGCGCGCCGAGCTGCATGGATTGGTGCAGGAGCTGTTGACCTCCCAGGCCAAGCCGCTGCTGGGTATCTGTGTCGGACAGCAGATGCTGATGGAGCGCAGCGAGGAGAATGGTGGCATCGATTGCCTGGGCTTCCTGCCGGGTCAGGTGCGTCATTTCGGCCAGGACTTGCGCGATAGCGAGGATCGACGGCTCAAGGTTCCGCACATGGGCTGGAATCAAGTTACCCAGCGCCATGCCCATCCACTCTGGGAAGGCATCGAGGACGGCGCGCGCTTTTACTTCGTGCATAGCTACTACGTCGAGGCCGCACGCGACGAGGATATCTTCGGCGCCACCCAGTACGGTGGTATCGAGGCCCACGTGGCAACCGGTCGCGAAGCCGTCTTCGCGACCCAGTTTCATCCCGAGAAGAGCGCCGATGCCGGATTGCGGCTGCTGGAGAACTTCGTCAATTGGGCGCCTTGAGCGCGTCAGAAAACCTCTGCACGTGAGGGCAAACTCCCTCCCGATCCGCCATTACGTTTCACTGCGCACTGGTGACTTCCGGTGCGCTCATGAGGACATGACATGTTGGTTATTCCCGCCATTGATCTCAAGGACGGCCAATGCGTCCGCCTCAAGCAGGGCCGCATGGATGACGCTACGAGCTACGGCGACGACCCGGTGGCCATGGCGGCGCGCTGGGTCGAGACCGGTGCGCGTCGCCTGCACCTGGTGGACCTCAACGGCGCCTTCGAGGGCAAGCCGGTCAATGGCCAGGCGGTAACGGCCATTGCCCGTGCCTACCCCGACCTGCCGATCCAGATCGGCGGCGGTATCCGTTCGGCCCAGACCATCGAGCATTACCTGGATGCCGGTGTTTCCTACGTGATCATCGGCACCAAAGCGGTCAAGGATCCGGCGTTCGTCACCGAAATGTGCCGGCTGTTCGAAGGCCATGTCATTGTCGGTCTCGATGCCCGCGACGGTTTTGTGGCCACCGACGGCTGGGCGGAGGTATCGACCGTCAAGGCCACTGACCTGGCCAAGCGCTTCGCCGACGATGGCGTATCGTCTATCGTTTATACCGACATTGCTCGTGACGGCATGATGCAGGGTGTAAACATCGAGGCCACAGTAGAACTGGCTCGTGAAGGCGGCCTGCCGGTGATTGCCTCCGGCGGAGTCACCAACCTCGACGACATTCGCGGCCTGGCACGCGTCGCCGACCAGGGTATTCTTGGTGCCATTACCGGTCGCGCCATCTACGAAGGTTCGCTGAACGTTGCCGAAGCGCAGCGGATCTGTGACGAATTGGGCGACGAGCCCGACGGCAACGCACCCCGGGAGGATTGATCATGGGCCTGGCCAAACGCATCATTCCCTGCCTAGACGTCGACGCCGGCCGCGTGGTCAAGGGCGTCAACTTCGTCGGTATCCGTGACGCCGGCGACCCGGTGGAGATCGCCAAGCGCTACAATCAGCAGGGCGCCGACGAGATCACCTTTCTGGACATCACCGCCAGCCATGAAGACCGAGACACCACCGTGGAGATGGTCGAACGCATCGCTGGCGAGGTGTTCATTCCGCTCACCGTGGGCGGCGGCATTCGCACCTGTGAAGACATTCGCACGATGCTTAACGCGGGGGCCGACAAGGTCTCGATCAACACCGCCGCAGTGACCAATCCCGACTTCGTGCGCGAAGCCGCCGATCGGTTCGGCAGCCAGTGCATCGTCGTGGCCATCGACGCCAAGCGAGTATCCGGGGAAGGCGAAACGCCGCGGTGGGAAATCTTCACCCATGGCGGACGTAAGCCCACTGGGCTCGATGCCGTGGACTGGGCCCGAAAGATGGTGGACTACGGCGCTGGCGAACTGCTGCTGACCAGCATGGACCGCGACGGTACCAAGGCAGGTTTCGACCTGGGCGTGACCCGATCCATTTCCGATGCCGTCGCCGTACCGGTTATCGCCTCTGGCGGTGTGGGTAATCTTGACCACCTGGTGGAAGGCGTGACGAAAGGGGCCGCCGATGCGGTACTCGCCGCAAGCATCTTCCACTTCGGCGAGTATACGATTCCCGATGCAAAGCGTTACATGGCCGAGCATGGCATCGAAATGCGCCTGTAGCGCCAACTCACATGCCAGGCGATAGGGGTGGCGTCGTCTAGTCCAGGCTCAGGCCCAGATTACTGACGCCACCATTGCGGCCGAAGCGACGCAGTGATTTGAGGTCATCGCGCCCCAACTCGTCCTCGACTCGCTCGAGTACGGCCAGCTGGAAGTCGAACTCGACGTCCATGAGCGGATGCTGACGAATCCGCTCTGCGTTGCGCTCGGCATCGTCCTCGTCGCTGCCTTCAGTCATTTCGATGAAGGCTTGCACTCCGTTACGTGAGACCTGGCTGACTTCCTGCGGTGCTTCTTCTGCTTCGCCCTGCAAGGCATCAAGTAGCGCCGACAGGGCCACCACGGTCTCAACGGCACGCCGGGCGCCGAAGCTGTCATCGTCAGACGGTGGCTCGAGCTCTGCCAGCTTTTCGGCCTGGCGGGCGAAGTCGATGCGTGCCTCACGCACCAGCAACGCCTCCCAGACCAGATCCAGCACGACACGCAGGCCCTGGGGCTCGCCCTGCCCGGTCATCTGGGCATAAAGCGTATAGTTAGGCAGCAACCGTTCGCACAGCGCCGCCATGAAGGCCAATCGCTGGCGCTTGTTCAGACTGACTAGCCGGGCCTTGAATCCTGCCGCGGGTGTCGGGTTCATCTCAGATTCCTTGGTTGTTCTCATATCAGGGCCACAACAGCTCGGCATTGATACGTCCACGGGCATCGAAGGCCACCCCTTCGGCCCGCAACTGCTCACGCTGACGTACCGCCCCGCCATGCTCGGTGACCTTAAGACTGGCATTGACGACCCGGTGCCAGGGCAGACCATGCCCGTCGGGCAGTTGCCCCATGGCACGCCCAACCATGCGCGCCGTGGCGCCATCAGTCATTTTCGCCACACGGCCGTAGGTCGTCACGCGCCCTTCGGGGATACGCGACACGATAGTATAGATCTGCTCCAGCAGCTCACTCCGGGACATCCCTCACCTCACCATAAGCCTTCACAAAATCGGCTCGACGGCCCTTCAGCACTGGACGCCGCCGCCGAGCTTAACCATCATGACGACATCATGCATATCTACTTTCTACAGCACGCTGCCTACGATGGCCCCGCTCGACTGGCCGATTGGCTCACCGGCATGGGGCACAGCCACAACACATTTCACCTGCATGCTGGCGAGCCACCGCCCCGGCTTGAGGACTGCGACGGGCTGATCCTGCTCGACGGCCCGCAGGAACTCGACGACACCGAGCAGTATCCCTGGCTCCGCCGCGAGAAGAAGCTGGTCAATCGTGCCCTGAAAAGCGGCAAGCCGATCCTGGGGATCGGCTTCGGGGCCCGCCTGATCGCAACCGGCCTGGGCGCCGTCGTATCACAAGGTACCTACGCCGAAACCGGCTGGCACACCGTCACGCTGGCGCCGGACAGCCCCTTCGATCTGCCCGAGCACTTCGAGGCCTTCCACTGGCACCGCGACATCTTCGGCCTGCCCGAAGATGCATTGCCGCTGGGCGCCAGCTCGGCCAGCCCGGTGCAGGGCTTCGCCTGGGATCGCGGCCGCGTGGTCGGCTTGCAGTGCCGACTAGAAGCAACCCATAGCAGTGTCGAGTCGCTCCTCCCCCATGTGCCTCCTGCACTGGAACAACAGGGTCCTTACGTCCAGAGCCGTGAGGAAATACTCGCCGATCCACGGCGCTTCGATCAGCTCGCCGCACTGCTCGATCGCGTCATGCTGCGTTGGCTGGCAAGCCCTGTGGGGTGACGGTCAGATCGGCTGGCGGTCCTGCCAGTCATGGGCAAACGCCAGGCAACTCTCCCAGTCGCCAACGTGCAGAAAGGTCTTGTCCTGCTTTTCAAGTTGGTGCCGGTACAGCGGGTCGTAATACTCAGTGAGCAGCGGCGCCAGCCAGGCCTCGTGCGCCTGGGGGTTACCCTGCGCGTGCTCGCGGAAGGCGAGTTGCTGCAAACGTTGTAGGCGCGCTAGCCGGGCTGCACCAAGCCGCTTGCGTAGCCGGCCCAGGGCACTGCTCAACTGCTTGCGCATCAGTGCCCAACCCAGCCATTCTCCGTACTGACCGCTATAGACTGCCCATAAGTCCTCGATATAGTCCTTGTGGATGCGCGCCAATCGCCAATCCAGCGGCATCTCCACGCGAATGCGGGGCGCATGCTCCATGGCTTGCCAGAACGCCAGCGGCACATTGGCGGTACCAATGTGCCGCGACTCATCCTCGACTACACAAGGCCCGGGTATGCTCAGCAGGCGCAACCCCATGGCATGCTCGAAATCAATCTGCGCCGGAGCAGGTAGCGGATGCCGGCCGAAGGCGGAGCCCTTGTGACGTGCACATGCCTCAAGATCAAGCCCCGCCCCGAGCTGCTGGATCAGTTCGGTCTTGGCGCAACCGGTCAGGCCGCCCACCACCAGCAAGGGCCGCTCGGCAGCAGCATCGATACGCGAACACAGCGCATGCCGCATGGCCTTCCAGCCACCACGGATGCGCGGCTGTTCAACCCCCTCGTCAGCCAGCCACTGCTGGACGATCTGCGAACGCAGGCCGCCCCGATAGCAGTAGATGAGTGCGTCGGGGTGCGCCTCCAGTGCCTGACGCCATGCGGCCAGCCGTGAGCGGCGAATCCCGCCGGAGACCAGCCGTTTCCCTAGAGCGATAGCCGCCTGCTGGCCTTCCTGCTTGTAGCAGATGCCCACCTGGCGTCGTTCCTCGTCCCCCATCAGAGGCAAATTGATTGCGCCAGGCAGCGCCCCTTGGGCGAACTCGACCGGCGCGCGCACATCAATCAGCCGCCGTCCCTGGCGGAGCCATTCAAGATCCGGCTCGACCAGCGGCAATGTCATCCACGCACCTCGATCAGGGCCTCACCATCGGCCTTGAGGCATTCGCCAAAGGGCTGCAGGTCGAGTTCATAAGCCCGCCCGATACGCTCGACGTCATCGGACCAGGACGGATGCACGGCAAGCAATAGACCGCCGGAGGTCTGCGGATCACAGAGCCACTGCCAATGAGTTTCATCCATGGCCGGCAATTTGCTCCCCAGCGCGTTACGGTTACGCTCGCTGCCGCCAGGCACGGCTCCCTGCCGCCGGTAGGCTTCGGCTTCGGCCAGGCGCGGCAACCGATTGAAATCGATCCTCGCCTTCACTCCACTGGCGGCACATACCTCGGCAAGGTGGCCGGCCAACCCGAAACCGGTAATGTCGGTCATGGCATGTACGCCGGATACACGTGCCAGCTCGCTGCCGATGACGTTGGGGATCAGCATGGTCTCGCGCGCCAAGTCGTGATGCCCGGCCTGGAGCAGCCCCTTTTTCTCGGCAGTGGTGAGCAGCCCGACGCCCAGTGGCTTGGTGAGATAGAGTAGATCACCCGGCTGCGCGCCCTTGTTGAGCTTGAGGTAGTCGAGATCGACCAGACCGTTGACGGACAGCCCGAAGATCGGTTCGGACGAATCGATAGAATGGCCTCCAGCCAGGGCCAACCCTAACTCGCGGCATACCGACTGCGCACCGGCCACCACGTCACCGGCGATGTCGGCGCCGAGCTTGTCGAGCGGCCAGCCGAGGATGCCCAGGGCCATGACCGGTGTTCCGCCCATGGCGTAGACATCACTAATGGCGTTGGTCGCGGCAATACGGCCGAAGTCGAACGGATCATCGACGATGGGCATGAAAAAATCGGTCGTCGCGATCATCCCACGTCCATCACCCAAGTCGTAGACGGCGGCGTCCTCACGCCCTTGGTTGCCCACGATCAGGCGTGCGTTGCTGGCTCCGGGGCCAGCCTTGCTGAGTATGCTGTCTAGAACATCGGGGGCGATCTTGCAGCCGCAACCAGCCCCGTGGCTGTATTGGGTCAGGCGAATGGCGCTCATCGGTTACCTCCTTGCAAACTGTCATATGATTCTACCGCAGTAATACGCTGCAGCCTCATAGCGCTTCCAGCGCCTCGGCGAGCTTGTCGACGGCGATCACCTGCATGCCGTCCGGCATCGTCTTGGGCACATTGGCTTTGGGTACGATAGCCCGGGTAAAACCGTGCTTGGCCGCTTCGATGATGCGCTCCTGCCCACTGGGTACCGGGCGTATCTCACCAGACAAGCCAACTTCACCGAATACCACCAGTTCACGCGGCAACGAGCGATTCTGCAAGCTCGAGACGACCGCCAGCAGGACAGCCAGGTCGGCACTAGTCTCGAGCACCTTGACGCCACCCACCACATTGAGAAAGACATCCTGATCGCCGGTAAACAACCCACCGTGCTTGTTCAGCACCGCCAACAGCATGGCCAAGCGATTGCCATCAACCCCCACCGCCACACGACGTGGATTGCCGAGGGCAGACTCGTCGACAAGCGCCTGTACCTCGACCAGAATTGGCCGGGTGCCCTCCCATACCACCATGACCAGGCTACCCGGTGCCTGTTCCTCGGCACGTGAAAGGAAGATCGCACTGGGGTTCTTCACTTCCTTCATGCCATGCTCAAGCATGGCGAACACACCCAGCTCGTTAACGGCTCCGAAACGGTTCTTCTGGCCGCGCAGGGTCCGGAAGCGGGAGTCGGCGCCACCTTCCAGGAGCAACGAAGCGTCG
The DNA here is from genome assembly GCF_000378505.1 of Modicisalibacter luteus DSM 23508. Lineage (GTDB taxonomy): Bacteria > Pseudomonadota > Gammaproteobacteria > Pseudomonadales > Halomonadaceae > Modicisalibacter > Modicisalibacter luteus. Next base: position 12,525 of record NZ_KB900013.1, read on the forward strand.
ATCATGTGCTCCAGCACCTTGGGGCCGGCCAACGTGCCGTCCTTGGTGACGTGCCCGACCAGCAGCAACACGGTATTGGTTTGTTTGGCGAAACGCGTGAGGGCACTGGCCGACTCGCGCACCTGGGCCACGCCGCCGGGCGCCGAGCTGATATCCTCCAGGTGCATGGTCTGGATGGAGTCGATGATCAGGATCTCTGGCTTCTCGCGCTCGGCGACGCCCAGAATGGTCTCGATGCTGGTTTCAGCAAGCATCTTCAATCCCTGCACTGGTAGCTGCAGCCGGTGCGCCCGCATCGCCACCTGTGACAGCGATTCCTCACCGGTCACATATAGCACCTGACGCTGCTGGGCCAGCTTGCACGCCACCTGCAACAGCAGTGTCGACTTGCCAGCGCCAGGATTGCCTCCAAGCAGCACCGCTGAGCCAGGCACCAGGCCACCTCCCAGCACACGGTCGAACTCGCCGAATGTCGACGACAAACGAGGCACCTCGGTGAGGTCCACCGCGGACAGGTCGACGATCTCTCGCGATACGATGCCCGCATAACCACTACGCCCGCTGGCGGGAGCACTTGCGCCCGGGCGCGACGGCGCCAATCGAACCTCGCTTAACGTATTCCATTCCCGGCAACTGGCGCATTGCCCCTGCCATTTGGTGTACTCGGCGCCACATTCGGTACATACGAAAGCACTTTTCGCTTTAGCCATCGTGGCTCGGTCTCCCCTGCATCGTTACGCCTATTCTACCAGCCACGTCGTCAGGCACTGAAACGCCAAGGGCGGCCTTGAAGGCCGCCCTTGGCAGTGACCGCACAACAACTGAATTACTGACGCTGGAGACGCAGCATCTCGCCATTCTCAAAGCGGCGACGCTGAGGATCGATCAGTTCGAGCGTACTCTCGTCGAGCTTGAGGAAATAATAGATTTGCCCCTCACCCTGCGGCGTCAGCTCGTACACGGTTGCCTCAGGATCGGCCGCAGTGCCGCTGAGTACATCCCATTGCCCCTGATAGGTTTCAGCGGGCGGGTTCTGCGGGTGCTCACGGTAGTTCGCATCGAGGGTAAAGGTACGCTCAGCGTCGGCTGACGCCTCACTTCCCTCCAGGGCCACTTCGATATCGATACCCGCACAGTTGCGGCACGGCAAGGTACCCTCGTAGATCGCCGCCTGTTCTTCGGCAGTAATCGCGTCGGGCGCTTCCCCCTGCTGAGTGCCGGCTGCACAACCGCCCAGCAATGCCAGCAACGCGGAACCGGCCAGCAACGTCCTGATCTGCATATGTCTCCTCCTAACCAATGGGTGCAGGGCTGCCCTGTTACAGTCAGCTAGGCTACAGCATAGCGGTAAGCTACGCCTGATGACAGAGGCAGCTATGCTCCCGATCAGTCCAGCGTCGGGTAATCAGTATAGCCCTCGGAGCCTCCGCCGTAGAAAGTTGCCGGATCCGGCGCGTTGAGCGTCGCTTCACGCCGGAAGCGCTCGACTAGATCGGGGTTGGCAATGTACGGCCGACCGAAGGCGACAGCATCTCCCAGTCCATCCGAGATCAGGCGTTCAGCCCGCTCTGCCGTGTAGTGTCCGCAGTAGATGAGCGTACCACGGAAGCGATCCCGCAGCTGCCTACGGAAATCATCGCTCAGCTTGGGTCCTTCGCCAGTCCAGTCGGGCTCGTTGATGTGCAGATAGGCAATCTTGCGCAGCGAGAGCTGATCCGCCAAGTAGCGCATCATGGCGTCGGGCTCGTCGTCCGTCAGGCCAAAGATCTCGATGAACGGCGAAAGCCTCACGCCCACCCGGTCGCCCCCCATGATCTGGCTGACCGCATCGACGACCTCGAGCAACAAGCGGGCCCGGTTGACCACATTGCCACCGTAGCGGTCGGTACGCTTGTTCGACCCGGTAGCCAGAAACTGCTGCAGCAGATAGGCATTGGCAGCATGCACCTCAACCATGTCGAACCCGGCCTGCTTGGCACGCTTGGCTGCCTGACGATAGTCATTGATGAGTGAAGGAATCTCGTCGGTTTCCAGGGCGCGAGGCGTACTGGTCGGATGCTGGCCGGATGACCCATCGGCGAATTCGACGAAGCACTGTGCTCCCTCACCGCGAAGCGCACTGGGTGCAACTGGCTGCTGGCCGCTGGGCTGCACCATTTCATGAGAAACGCGCCCGACGTGCCAGAGCTGCAGCGCGATGCGCCCACCTTCATGATGCACGGCATCGACGACTTTCTTCCAGCCGGCTTGCTGTGCATCAGTGTAAATACCCGGCGTGTAGACATAGCCGCGCGCCGTCGGGGATATATTGGTAGCTTCGCTGATGATCAAACCAGCACTGGCACGCTGGGCATAATAAGTCGCCTGCATATCGCCCGGAATGCTGTCAGGCGTACGTGCCCGGGTCAGTGGTGCCATGATCACGCGGTTGGGAAGTTCAAGACGCCCCATGGTCAGCGAGGAAAGTAGTCTGTCGAAAGCCATGCTGTCTCCTTGTGCATCCGTTCGGATCGATGATGACAAGCAACATGGAGATCGTTAGAAAACTAATCAAGGGCGCGGAAACACTATTTCCTTTAACCGCTTCCCAACGAAAAAACGAATCCCAGCACGGCTGGCATGACAACCAGGCTTCCAAGATTGCCGATCAAGACCAGCGATGCGACCTGCTGGGGCTGCTGTCGATACTGCTCGGCCAACAGATAATTGAGTACCGCTGGCGGTAGCGCAGCGAACACCCAGAGAGATGCTGCCTGGAGCCCATCCAAGTCGAGCCAGTGGATAAGCGGCCAAGCCAGCACTAATCCACTAAGTGGACAGGCCACCGCTCCCAGCAAGCCGACCTTCCAATCGCTGAAGTCGACGTCGAGCATGCGCACCCCAAGAGCGAACAACATCAATGGGATGCTGACTCCCCCCAGCATGTTCATGGCCTCGAGCAGCCAGCCTGGCAGGGGAATCCCTCCCAGATTAAAAACCAGCCCCGCCAGGCTGGCGAAGACGATGGGCATGCGCAGTATTCGCCAGACCGGCGTGCGTGGGTCCAGCATGTACAGGCCTACCGAAAAGTGCAGTAGCATCTCGACAATGAACAACACCACTGCAGCGGGCAGGGCCTCCTCGCCAAACGCCAGGACCAGCAAAGGAATCCCCATGTTGCCGGTGTTGTTGAACATCATTGGCGGCAGGAAAGTCTTCAGGTTCAAGCGCAGCACGTGCGCCAAGGGCCACAGTAACAGGCCCGAGCCGAGCACAATGACGACGGCAGCCACGGCCAGCGAGGCGTAATCCTGCAATGGCGCCTGTTGATCCGCCAGCACCGCAAACACCAGCAGCGGCACGAACAGTTCCATGGTCAGGGTATTGAGCCCCCGAATATCCGGTGTCCGATAGCGTCCGTAGAGGGCACCGCACCCTGTGATGAGGAATACCGGCAGTAAGGTAGCAAGTATCTTGGCTATCATGGCGAGATCCGAACCGGGACAAAGCTAGCAGCCTAACATGGCGGTGCTTGCGCGGCCCGACTGCTCGCGTCACCATTGGTATAACGTTCTATCCCACTGATGCGAGACGTCATGAGCAGATTCTGGAGCCCTGAGGTGCGTGAGCTTACCCCTTACGTACCCGGCGAGCAGCCGCGGGAACGCTTGATCAAGCTGAACACCAACGAGAACCCCTACCCACCGGCCCCAGGTGTGGAGCAAGTTCTACGCAGCTATCCTACCGATCACCTGCGCCTCTATCCCGACCCCGATGCCACTGCCCTGCGCGAGGCATTGGCAAGGGAATATGGCGTTGACCCCGAGCAGGTCTTCGTTGGGAACGGCTCCGATGAGGTTCTTGCCCTGGCTTTCCAGACTTTCTTCCGCCAGGACAAGCCACTGCTGATGCCGAGCATTACCTATAGCTTCTACCCGGTCTATTGTCGGCTGTACGGTATCGAGTCTCGCACCCTCGATCTTGATGAGCAGTGGCAGGTTCCGCTGGGCGATATGACCGCTGAAAATGGCGGTATCATTTTCGCCAACCCCAACGCCCCTACGGGCCACGGCCATGGTCGAGATGCCATCGCCGATCTGCTCGAGCGCAACCAGGACAGCGTAGTACTCGTCGATGAGGCTTATGCCGATTTCGGCGGGGAGAGCGCCGTACCGTTAGTGGCACGCTACCCCAATCTGCTGGTAACCGGCACATTCTCCAAGTCGCGCAGCCTTGCCGGGCTTCGCCTGGGCTACGCCATCGGCTCAAGCGAGCTGATCGAGGGACTCGAGCGGGTCAAGAACTCGTTCAACTCCTACCCCATCGACAGCTTGGCAATCGTTGCCGGGGTCGCTGCTCTCGAAGACAAGGCGCACTTCGACGCCTGTCGTGAGCGGGTCATCACCACACGTGAGCGTACCCGGCAGCGCCTGGAAGCCCTGGGCTTCAGGGTATTGCCCTCACAGACCAATTTCCTGCTCGTGACGCATCCGGATTTCAATGCTGGCGAGCTTTTCATCGGGCTACGTGAACGAGGAATTCTGGTGCGGCATTTCAATACGGAAGCGCTGCGAGACTTCATGCGCATTTCCGTCGGCACCGATGACGAGATGAACAGTCTGGGCGAGGCACTGGAAGATCTCTGCCGCTAGCTAGCGATTTGACCTTCAAGCCCAGCCTTGCGCTGGGCTTTTCGTGATTTTCCCTGCCCCAACGAAAAAACCCCAGCCGATTGGCTGGGGTTTTCGAAAAGATGCCTGACGATGACCTACTCTCGCATGGGGAGGCCCCACACTACCATCGGCGCTGAGCGGTTTCACTGCTGAGTTCGGCATGGGGTCAGGTGGGACCCGCTCGCTATGGTCGTCAGGCGTAACTGTGGCATGCTGCGCGTGGCGCAGCACCCGGAAACGGTGCACTTTACAACGTGATCAAGCTGACTGGCGATACGACTCGCGTATCCGTATGTCGTGGCGACCACTACCCGGGCCTCTCAAGGCC
>NZ_KB900014.1 GCF_000378505.1 Modicisalibacter luteus DSM 23508
GTTCCGCGATGAGTTGACCAACCTGTTTCCCGATGATGCCCGGGCCCGGCGGCTCCACGACAACAGCATGATGTTCAGCGACTTCCTGGTGAACCGGGCCGAGAACTACCAGCCGCCCAGGCTCGAGCGCAAGGCGCTGGTGCATGGTCATTGTCATCACAAGGCCATTATGCATCTCGATGCGGAGCAGGCGCTGATGCAGAAGATGGGGCTGGATTACGAAATCCTCGATTCCGGATGCTGCGGCATGTCCGGCTCGTTCGGCTTCGAGAAAGAGAAATATGATGTGTCGATTGGCGCCGGCGAGCGGGTGCTGCTGCCAAAGGTGCGCGGCGCAGCTGAGGACACCTTGATTATCACCAATGGTTTCAGCTGCCGTGAGCAAATCGCCGAGACCACGAACCGGCAAGCGTTGCATATCGCCGAAGTGCTGCACATGGCTATGGACACTTCGCGGGGCGTGCTCCGAGATGGGCCACCGGAACGGGATATCGTCCAGCGTCGCGCCCGGGTACAACGTCAGGCTAACCGGCGGGCCGCAGCGATGGCCGGTGCCGTAATCACCGGTGGCGTGCTGTTATGGGGGGCTAGCCGGAGGCGTCAGCAGAAGCGAGGTTGAGCCAAGCTTCACGAAAATGGAGAGGGGTAACGACATGGATAAACGTCAGGAAGTCGTAGTCATCACCGGCGCCGGGGCGGGCCTGGGCCGTGCGGTGGCTCGTGAATTCGCCCGACATGGCGCGTCTCTGGGGCTGATCTCGCGCAATCAACGCCGCCTCGAGGCCGTTAAGAGCGAAGTCGAGGCGTTAGGCGGAATGGCCGTGACGGTCAGTGCGGACATGGCCGATGCCGATCAGGTCGAGCAGGCGGCCGACGCCATCGAACAGCAACTCGGCCCTATCGATATCTGGGTCAATGGAGCGATGACGACGGTATTCTCGCCACTGCACGAGATGAGTCCGGACGAGTTCAAACGGGTCAACGAGGTCACCTATATGGGCTATGTTCACGGAACCATGTCGGCACTCAAGCGCATGCGTCCTCGGAATCACGGCACTATCGTGCAGATTGGCTCGGCGCTGGCATATCGGCCGATTCCGCTGCAAACCGCCTATTGTGGCGCCAAGCATGCCATCAAGGGCATGACCGAAGGACTGCGTTGCGAGTTGATGAATGAAGGTAGTGACGTACATGTGACTCTCGTTGAAATGCCCGGACTCAACACTCCGCAGTTCGATTGGTGCAAGAGCCATCTACCCCAGCGTGCACGCCCTATGGCCCCCGTGTATCAACCCGAAGTGGGAGCGCGTGCCGTTTACTGGGCCGCGCATCAGCGTCGGCGTCAGGTGTATGTCGGCATGTCATCGGTATTAACCATCTGGGGCAATAAGCTGGCACCCGGGCTGATGGATCGCTTTCTGGCCAAGACGGCGGTCAGTGGACAGCAGACGCCGGAGAGGGAAGACCCCGATCGCTCCGATAACCTGTGGCAGACGGTAAAAGGCGACTCGGGTGCGCGCGGTCGCTTCAATAGCGAGTCCCATGACGATAGCTGTCAGCTTTGGATGACCACCCACCGCGCCAAGGTGGGAATGATAGCCGGGGCAGCGATACTTGCCGGGGTGGCGCTTTGCGCAACACTGCAGCGTAGTCGACAACGCTCGCAACGTCATGACGATCCCTTGGCGCTGTCGCGCCATTGAAGGGTCGTCCAGGAAAAATGCCGTGCACGATACGCAGGGTGCCCCTGGTGGGGCATTGCCGAAGATCCCTTCCCCTTATGCGCCAGTGTCTTCGAATCCAGCGTACCGATCGTCGTGCAGCACTCACGGCTCGACTCGCGCCAGTGTGAACTGGCATTGTTGAGCACGGTAGCGTTTCCCGCGAGCCGAGGGGTAACGTTGTTTGGCTCGAAAGGGGGCGCTACCGAGAATGGTGGACAGAGAACTGGCTGTAATGATTGTTGAATGCCTAAAGCTTCATGAAGCCTGTAAGCAAGGAATAGGCGAAAGGACTCCTGAATGAGCGTCGAATTACTGGAAGTGCGTGAACACATGGGGCGTTTTGCACCCTTTGATACCCTCTCGGACGAACTTCTCGACGACGTGGCCAGCCATATCGAAATTGCCTATTTCAAGGCAGGTTCCGATATCCATCACTACGGGCAGACGATCAACGAGCTGTGTTATATCCGCCAAGGGGCAGTGGATGTGTATCGGCGCAGCGGTGAACTCTACAATCGGCTGGGCGAGGGCGATATCTTCGGCCAATTCAGCCTGCTGAGGCATCACCCGGTGCGGTTTCCGTCGAAGGCTATCGAGGATACGCTGCTTTACTACATACCCGCCGACGTGTTTCGGCGCTTATGTGAGCAGGACGATAACTTCGCCGACTTCGTCGAACTGGAGCGCCCGAGACTGGAAGCCACAGTCGAGCAATATCGTCAGAACAACGACATGTTGATCACTCGGGTGCGCAAGCTCCTTACCCGCCGTCCCGTGATGATCGAAGCCTCGGCTTCTGTGCAGGAGGCTGCCCGCCGCATGTGCGAGGAGAACGTCACATCGGCGCTGGTATACGAGGCGTCCCCGAATGCCGACGATGACGATGCGCGGCACTCCTTCATCGATAACAATGGCCAATCCTGGACGCTGATAGGCATTCTGACCGATGTCGATTTCCGCAACCGGGTATTGGCTCCCGGTCTGTCTGCAGATCTGCCCGTCGTCGAGATCGTGAGCAGGCCGCCACGCACTATCCAGTCCGACGAGTCGATTCATGAAGCCATGCTGTGCATGCTTCGCAACAACATTCATCATTTGCCGGTGCTGCATCGCCGTTATCCAGTAGGCGTGTTGCACCTGTCGGATATCGTGCGCTACGAGACGAACAGCAGCTTGTACCTGGTCAACAACATCTTCAGCCAGACGAGCATCAAAGGGCTGGCTCAACTGAGCTCGGACGTGCGCGCTGCCTTTGTACGCATGGTGGCCGATGGCGCCGATTCGCGAATGATCGGCAGTGCATTATCCTCCATCGGCCGCAGTTTTACGCGGCGGTTGGTGGAACTCGCCGAGGAAGCGCTAGGCCCGCCCCCCGTGCCTTACTGCTTCATGGCACTCGGTTCCATGGCGCGGAATGAACAGGCCATTGTCAGCGATCAGGATAACGCCCTGGTATTGGATAACCGCTTCGATGCCGAGCGGCATGATGAATATTTCGCTGCGCTGGCGCAGCAGGTCAGTGATGGGTTGGCCGCCTGTGGCTACAGTTATTGCAAAGGCAACATCATGGCGACCAATCCGCGCTGGCGACAGCCGCTTGCCGTGTGGAAGCGCTATTTCGACGACTGGATAGCCCGGCCCGACCCCCAGGCTTTGCTCGATAGTTCGATCTTCTTCGATCTGGATGCCGTGCATGGCGAAGAGACATTTGTCGAGCAGTTACAGGATCTCGTGGCGGAGCAGGCCTCACAGAGTCCTAAATTCCTGGCGGCCATGGCCCGTAATGCGCTAAATCGCAAGCCACCTCTGGGGTTCTTTCGCGGCTTTGTGATGGAGAACACGGGCGAACACAAGAATTCGATCAACCTCAAGCGACGAGGAATCGCACCGATGGTCGACTTGATCCGGGTGCATGCCCTGGCGTGTGGATCTCGTGCCCAAAACTCCTTTGCGCGTCTCGATGACATCGCCCAGACCCAGCTGTTACCGGAGGGAAGCGGGGACCGGATACGCTACGCCCTGGAGTTCATTTCCATGGTGCGCATTCGTCACCAGGCACTGGATATCGAGGAAGAACGAGAGCCGGACAACAATATCGAGCCGGAAAACGTCTCTTCCGAAGAACGTCACAATCTCAAGGAAGCTTTTCTTGTGCTGAGCAATGCGCAGAAATTCCTGGGGTTTCGCTACCCCATGCCCCGGTCACGCTAGTTCATATGCTGTCGTTTCGTCTGGATAACTCGCAACAGTACAGCTGGCAGGAATACTTGGCCGAGCGCGCCGCCCGGGCACGTGACCCGCGCCTGAAGCGTTATTTCTCGGCCGGTTGCCCGGCACCGGACACGCCCATTTGCAATACGCCCATGCTGGCGCTGGATATGGAAACCACCGGGCTGGATTCAAGCCGGCATGCCATTGTCAGTATTGGGCTGGTGCCATTCACTCTACAGCGGATCATGCCTGGGGCTGGCCGCTACTGGGTAGTGAAGCCGCCCCGGCCACTGACCGAGAGCTCGATTCCTTACCACCACATTACCCACTCGGAGGTCGAGCAGGCACCTGATCTGAGCGACATCGCCGATGAGTTGTTAGGGATGATGGCAGGCAGGCTGGTCGTGGCCCATTATCATCGCCTGGAGCGGGCATTTCTCGATTCGGCCTTCGAGGCCAGGATGGGAGAGGGTATACGTTTCCCGATGCTCGATACCATGGTGCTAGAGGCGAACCGCTACCGCCATTCTTGGCGAGCCAAGCTGACGTCCTGGCTGGGCAAGAGTCCGGCTTCGATTCGCCTGCAGGACAGTCGCGACCGTTATGGCCTGCCGGCGTACACCTCGCATCATGCGTTGACCGATGCGTTGGCCACGGCGGAATTGCTGCAGGCGCAGATTGCCCACCACCATACGCCACACACTCCCATCGAAACGCTGTGGGTGTGACAGGCAGAGTTAGGTTTTCACCATCGCAAACGAAAACGAAGAAGGCGGCCCGCAGGCCGCCTCAGGTTCATGGTATGGGTAATTGCTGTTAGTGTGAGCGAGGTTCGCTCATGAGCCCCTTGACGATGGCATAACAGCCCACCAACAGTACCAGGGTGAAGGGAAGCCCAGTGGATATGACCGCGGCCTGAAGGGCCGTCAGCCCACCCCCCAACAGCAGGGCTATGGCGATGGCACCTTCAATGAGTGCCCAGAATACCCGCTGCGGCTTGGGTGCATCGACCTTGCCACCGGCAGTGATGGCATCGATGACCAGCGAGCCGGAGTCCGAGGACGTGATGAAGAACACCATGACCAGCACGATCCCCACAAAGGACGTGATTGCCGTCCAAGGCAGCTGGCCCAGCATCACGAACAGCTGTAGCTCGAGTGCAGCGTCCTTGACCCCTTCGAAGCCATTGGCTGCCAACTGGTTGATAGCCGTGCCGCCAAAGGAGGTCATCCAGAGTACCGAGACGATCGAAGGTACCAGTAGTACGGCGATCAAGAACTCACGCACCGTACGACCGCGGCTGACCCGAGCGATGAACATGCCAACGAACGGTGACCAGCTGATCCACCATGCCCAGTAGAACGTAGTCCAACCCTCACTGAAGTTGGCATCCTCGCGCCCGAAGGGGTTCGAAAGTGCCGGCAAGTGAGTGACGTAAGACCACAGATACTCGAAAAACCCGGTGGCGATCATCAGCGTCGGGCCTACCGCAATCACGAACAGCAGCAGCAAGAAGGCCAGAACCATGTTGAGCTGCGATAGCCGCTGCACGCCCTTATCGACGCCCGCCATGACCGATAACAAGGCAACCAGGGTGATGCCGAGTATCAGGAGTACAATGGTGACGTTATTGTTGGGAACGTCGAAAAGGAAATTCAGGCCGGCGGCAGCTTGCGAGGCCCCAAGTCCTAGCGATGTCGCCAGGCCGAATAGGGTAGCGAACACCGCCAGAATGTCGATGACATGACCCGGCCAGCCCCAAATGCGCTCTCCCAGTATGGGATAGAAGATCGAGCGCATGGTTAGCGGCAACCCTTTATTGAACGAGAAGATGGCCAGAGCCAGGGCGACCACGGCGTAGATAGCCCAAGGGTGCAGGGCCCAGTGGAATATGGTCGCGGCCATTGCCAGCGAGATGGCGTTTTCCTCATTGCCGAGTGCAGCGCCCAGGGGAGCCCAGTCCGTACGAAGCCCGTTTTCACCCGTCGTGGTCCCGCCGATCGCAGTACCATAGTGAGTCAGCGGTTCGGAGACGCCATAGAACATCAGACCAATGCCCATGCCGGCGGCGAACAACATGGCAAACCACCCGGCATAACTGAAGTCCGGCTTGGCCTTCGCCCCACCGATGCGCACTTTTCCCAGCGGCGTAAAGATCAAGACGATGGTGAGAATCACGAAAACATTGGCTGCCAAAAGGAAGAACCAGGCGAGATTGCCTGTCAGCCAGCTTTTCGCCCCGTTGAAGATCGGGTCGACCTGGTCTTGCAGCGCCAAAGTGATGATCGTGAAGAACAGGATCATCAGCGCGGATATCGTGAAGACTTTGCCGTGCAGGTCGAAATCCAGACCGAACTTCCTGCTCGAGACATTATCCTGACCGATTACGTAATCCGTATCGATCAGGTTGGCTGGACCTTCAGGTGCGGGAATGCCTTCATTGGTGCCTTCCTGGGGTGGATCATGGTCTTGCGAAGAGTGATTTGCCACGTGGATATCTCCCTGTGGGCCGTGAATTTAACGATCTCCAGACAAAAGATGTCGATGTGGGACGGATGGACGCCCAATATCATAGCTATCTTGCCGGTACATCGTATTCGTGTACCGCGACGCGCTAAGTGTAGGCGATAAACCCGCATGGGTTCGATAGGCATGTTTCGTTCGTATTGCACTAGCGCTCATTACCGAGACCTAGTGCACTTCTTCCATTTCGTGCTGAAGGCGTCGGCTGACATCACCCGGCGACCCGGTGTGACGGGCCAACAAGTCATAGGCTACCGGAACCACAATCAAGGTGAACAGCGTCGCCGCGGCGACACCGCAAAGGATGACCAAGCCGATGACGGCACGGGTTTCGGCCCCGGCTCCGGTCGATACGATCAGAGGGACGGCGCCGGCCATGGTAGTCACCGCTGTCATCAGGATCGGCCGCAATCGGGTTACCGAGGCTTCCACTAGCGCATCGTGGAAAGCCCGACCCTGATCCCGCAACTGGTTGACAAACTCGACGATAAGTATCCCATTCTTGGCAGCTAGCCCAACCAGCATGACCAGGCCCACCTGGCTATAGATATTCAGCGATTGTCCCGTCAGCCAGAGGCCGAACAGGGCGCCGCACATGGCCAGCGGTACCGTCAGCAAGATGACGAAGGGATGAATGAAACTCTCGAACTGAGCAGCCAATACCAGAAACACGACCACCACCCCCAGGATCAGCAGGAAGGTCGTCGCACCGCTGGCCTCTCGGTAGTCTCGCGACGCACCTTTGACGTCTGTCTGGGCCTCGGCAGGCAGAATCTCGTCGGCGGTGCGCTCCAGGTAGTCCAGCGCCTCACCCAGCGGATAGCCGTCTGCCAAGTCGGCTTCGAGCGTGATGGCGCGTACGCGGTTGAAACGATTGAGTTCGCTGGCGCCGGCATAATCACTGAGCGTGACCAGGCTGGCCAAGGGAATCAGTTCACCGCTGCGTGCCGAGCGCACCTGGATGTTTTCGAGCGATCGTGGGCTGCGTTGATCTGATCGCTTGCCTTCGACGATGACGTCATACTCTTCGCCGTCGTCGACGAAGCGTGTGACGTTGCGCCCTCCCAGCAGGGTTTCGAGTGTCCGGCCGATCTCGGTGACGGTCACTCCCAGGCTGGCGGCACGATCATAATTGATCTCAATGCGTAGCTGCGGTTGGGTCTCCTGGTAGTCACTGTCGAGGTCGGTCAGGCGCGGATTGTGCTCACGAATATGCTCGAGCATGGTATCTCGCCATGCGGCCAGCTCTTCGTAGGTGCCTCCTCCCAGCACGAACTGCACCGGCTTTTCTACGTTGCCGCCGAAGCCTTGGCGCATGATCGGGATGGTGCGAACGCCGGGGAGACCGGCCAGCCGCTCGCGCACCTCGTCCATGATCGGCCAGGCAGCACGGCGCTCACTCCAGTCGGTCAGGTTGACGATGGCGAAACCGCTATTGAACGTTTCCAGATTGCCGTAGCCCCGCGGAGCGCGGATCAGGATTCGATCGACTTCACCGGACTCGCGCATTGGCAGCAGGCGCGCCTCGATCTCATCCATGTACTCCTGCATATAGTCGAACGTGGCCCCTTCCGGGCCGTTGACCAAGATGAAGAAATTGCCACGATCCTCGCGCGGCGTGTATTCGTTGGGGAGTTGGTCAGCGAGCCAGACACTGGCACCGACCAGGACGGCGAACATGGCTACGATGACTAGACGTAGCTTGAGTACGCGGAGCAGGAGCGCACGATAGTAGCGCTGGCTGAACTCGAGCAGGGTATTGATCGTTTGTGCCAACCGGCTCTCCTGCATGCGCCGGGACAGCAACTTGGATGCCAGCATGGGGGCGAGCGTCAACGCAATCAGGCTGGAAAACGCCACGGCGGCAGCCAGGGTCAGGGCAAATTCAGAAAACAGCCGACCGATATCGCCCTGCAGGAAACTCAGCGGCACGAATACCGCAATCAGCACCAGTGTGGTGGCGATGACCGCAAAGCCGATCTGGCGCGTGCCACGGTAGGCGGCGACTAGGGGCGACTCACCATGGACATGCATGCGGCGATGAATATTCTCGAGCACCACGATGGCATCGTCGACGATCAAGCCGATGGCCAGCACCAGGGCCAGCAATGTCAATAGATTGAGCGTGAAGCCGAATACTGCTAGGGCAATAAAGGTGGCGATGATCGAAATCGGGACGGTAACGGCGGGCACGAGCGTAGTACGCAGGTTGCCGAGAAACAGGAATATCACCACGACCACCAAACCCATGGCCACGAACAGCGTGGTTATGACTTCGTGGACGGCCCCGGCGACGAATACCGACGAATCGAAGTGCAGGGTCAGTGACATGCCTTCAGGGAGAGTGGGCTGTACGCGTTCCAGTTCGGCTTTTACGGCCTGGGATATCTCCAGCACGTTGGCGGTGGATTGACGCATCATTCCCAGCCCGACCATGGGGGTTCCATTGCCGCGAAACAGAGTGCGCGTCTCGACGGCACCGATCTCGACGTCAGCGACGTCAGCGAGCCGTACCAGATAACCGTCGTTGCCCTCAGTTATGACCAAGGCACGAAAATCTTCCGGTGTGGCGAAGTTACGGGGCAAGCGGGCCACGAACTGACGCTTTTCGGATTCGATGGCACCGGCGGGCAGCTCCACGTTTTCGGCACGCAGGGCATCCTCGATGTCGCCTACGGTCAAGTTGCGTGCCGCTAGCGCATTGCGGTCCAGCCAGACGCGCATGGCGTATTCCTGATCGCCACCTACCCGTACCCGGGCGACACCGGGCTGTACCGAAAAGCGGTCGACCAGGTAGCGGTTGGCGTAATCGGTGAGCTCGGGGATCGTATAGCTCTTGCCCGACAGGCTGAGCCACAGCACCACGTCCTCGCTGCTGTCTGCCTTCTCGATCTCAGGCGGGTCCGCCTCATCGGGCAGGTTATCCGCCGATCCGGAAATTCGGTCGCGGATATCATTGGCGGCTGCTTCGATATCGCGCGATAACGCGAACTCGACGTTGATGCTCGAGCGGCCGTCCTCGCTGGAGGACTCGATCACCTGGATCCCTTCGACGCCGGCGATGCTGTCCTCGATCAGTTGGGTGACCCGGGTCTCCACCACGCTGGCCGAGGCACCGGGATAGTTCGTATCGATACTGACGATGGGCGGATCGATGGCTGGGTATTCCTGGAGTGGAAGGCGATCCAGGGCCAGCAGGCCGAACGCGATCAACAGCAGCGAAAAGACGGTAGCGAGGACCGGGCGCTGGATGGAGATATCGGACAGGCGCATCAGGCACCTTCCCTTGGCGGCGTGTCACGGCTGCGGCGGAGCAGTTCGGAGATGTCGATACTGCCATCGTCGATCCCCAAAATACTGACACGCTCACCCTCCCGCACCTGCTGTACCCCATGACTCACTACCAAGTCGCCCGGGACAAGCCCCTCAGTGATTTCCACGACCCCGGCTCGTCGCTCCCCCAGCGTTACCTGGCGACGCTGTACGAGATTTCCGTTTGCTTCATCGATTGTCAGTACGTACTGATGGTTACCGCTGGCAATAAGGGTTTCCTCAGGTAACACCAATGCTTGACGATGCTCACGCTCGAGCGTGACTTCCATGAGCATGCCGGGGCGCAGACGCAACTCCGGGTTGGGTAGACTGGCTCGTACCGCGATCGTGCGGGTGACTGGGTCGACGCGAGTGCCGAGGCTGGTGACCTGGCCCTCGAACCTCGCCTCGGGATAGCTGGCGGTCGTCGCTATCAAGGGCAACCCTTGGCGAAGTGCGGACAAGTAAACGGCAGGTACGCTGAAATCGAGCTTCATCGTGTCCAGCTTGTCGAGCGTCACCAGATCCATACCCGGCGTGACCAAAGCGCCTGGGCTGATGTCGCGGAAACCGACCACGCCGTCGAAGGGAGCCCTGATATGATAATCGGCCAGTTGGGCGCGAATGGCCTCGATCTCGGCGTCGATCTGTTGCAAGCGGGCCCGGTTATCCTCGACATCGGCGCGCGGCGCAAGATTGCGGGATTCCAATTGGGTCGAACGTTGTAGCACGTTGTTGCGCTCGGCACGTGTCGCCTGGGCTGCCCGTAACTCCGCCTGGACTTCACTATCGTCGAGACGAATGAGCAATTTGCCTGACTCGACACGCTCGTTATCACTAAAATTTACCGCCGAGACGATTTCCGTAACAGTCGCAGACAATGTCACGCTCTCGTCAGCACGCAGCGTGCCCAGCGCCTCCAGCGGGGTGCTCCAGGCACGCTGATCGGCGCGAGCGGCGATGATTGGCGTTGGCTCGGCAGCCTGGCTTGGCTGTACAAGCAGGCAGGACAGCGTTAACAGTCCCATGGTGACCGACAGGCGTCGTGCAGCAGCGTACAGTCGTGTGTGCATGGCGTTTCTGACCTGGAGAGCGTAAGCAGATTACCGATTATCGGCCCGACAGATATCTGATGGTACAGGCAGCATGCGAAAGGAAATGGAACGAGGATAATACTTGCGAAAAATTTCCTTACTTGGGCGTGTTAGGATGCCGCCCGAATAACGTACCTGGAGTGATCCACAATGCCCCTCAACCCTGATGTCGTCGTGATCGGTGCTGGCGCCGCCGGGCTGATGTGCGCGCTGACGGCCGGTTATGCCGGACGGCGTGTACTGGTGCTCGACCATGCCAAAAAGCCCGGCAGAAAAATCCTCATGTCCGGCGGGGGGCGTTGCAACTTCACCAATATGAATACCGGGCCGGGAAATTTCTTTTCCAACAACCCTCATTTCTGTATTTCTGCGCTCAAGCGCTATCGCCCAGAGCACTTCCTCGAATTGGTCGAACGCCATGGGATCGAACCGGTAGAGAAGGCCCCCGGACAATTGTTCTGTGCCGACTCGTCACGCCCGATTCTCGACATGCTGCTTACCGAATGCGATTGGGCGGGCGTCGAGATTCGACTGGATACACGAATCGAGCGTATCGAACGACAGGGCGAGGGCATGCGCCTGTCCACCTCAGCCGGACGAATCGATGCCGGTATCGTGGTGGTGGCCACAGGCGGGTTATCTATCCCGACCATGGGAGCCACCGGCTTCGGTTATGAGATAGCCCGTCAGTTCGGCCTACAGGTGACCGAGACCCGAGCGGCCCTGGTACCGTTCACCCTGACCTCCCTGTGGAAGGAGCGTGCCTCGGCGCTCTCCGGCGTTGCCTGCCAGGTCGAGGTAACCTGCAACGCAGGGCACTATCGCGAGCCGATGCTATTTACCCACCGAGGGCTGTCTGGGCCGGCGATGCTACAGACCTCCAGCCACTGGCAGCCTGGCGATGAGCTTATCGTCGATCTGCTTCCCGGCACCGATGCCTATGATTCGTTGGTACAAGCTCGCCACGAAACACCCAGGCGCCAACTCTCCACTTGGCTGGCGGAACGGCTGCCCAAGCGTCTGGCTCAAGCATTGGTGGAGTGGCATGGTAGTGAGGGTATTCTGGCCGAGCAGTCCAACAGGGAACTTGAGGCGTGGAGTGAGCGCCTCGGTCAATGGCGCATTAAACCAGCGGGTACCGAAGGCTGGCGTACCGCCGAGGTGACCCTGGGCGGTATTGATACGTCGGCCATTTCCTCGAAAACCTTTGAGGTCAAGGGATTACCGCAGCTTCGCTTCATTGGGGAGGTGCTCGACGTCACAGGGGAGCTGGGTGGCCATAACTTCCAGTGGGCCTGGTCGTCGGGGGTGGCTTGCGGCCAGTCGCTATAATTCCAATAGCATAAATGCTTATTATATAAGTGGTATATTCAAGGTCGTTTTTAAAAATCTCGTAATATTTAGTTGTTGTTTAGGTTGATGGTGAGGTAAAGGCCAGGCGGTAAGAGAGTTTGGATTCTAATGTTGCGAAACTATTGCAGTTGTATGAGCGCAATTAGTTATTCATGCCATGCATGAATGAGCCGGTAGTGGGGGTTAAATAGCAATCTGTCCGGGCCAAGTGGGTTACGGGTTGGGGCAATGAAGAGTCTTTGTGAATTGTTTCCAAGCGATTGCCATTTATTTCCTAGTTGGTTTGTTTTGTCACGAAACTTCTTATTCGTAACAATTAATTTTTTGAGATCTCCGACTCGGCTGCCTATGTTGGGTAGAGCTGCGCCAATCGGCGTAGTGTTAAATTAAGGAGATAGCGATGTTTTACCATGCGAAGGAGCTGCAGTTTAACGCGCGCGTTTCGAAACCCGACCCAAAGTTCGCCAGTCTTCTGTTGGAGCAATTCGGGGGCGTAAACGGGGAACTGAAAGCCGCTATGCAGTACTTCACGCAAGCTTTTGCCGCCCGGCAACCCTATCCAGACAAATATGACATGTTGATGGATATTGCAACGGAGGAGTTTAGTCATCTAGAGATCGTTGGTGCCACGATCCAAATGCTGATGAACGGAGTCAACGGCGAACTGAAGGATATCTCCGAGCAGTCGGAAATCATGCAGATGGTTACCGGCAAGGCAGGCAAGGAGGGGTTGATCCATGATGCCATGACCAACCCGCTGTTCTTGGGTGTCAGCGGCGGGAGTCCATCCGTTACCAATAGCCAAGGCGTGCCATGGAGCGGTTACTATGTAGATGCCAACGGGGAGCTGACGGTCGATCTGCGCTCGGACATCGCCGCGGAGTCCCGCGCCAAGATTACCTACGAATACTTGATGCAGTTCACTGACGATCCCGATGTAAAAGAGACGCTCAAGTTTTTGATGACTCGTGAAGTGGCTCACCATCAGATGTTCGAGGCGGCACTTGCCACCCTTGAGCCCAATTTTCCACCGGGTGTGGTCCAGGGCGATCCGCGCTATACCAATCTTTACTTCAACATGTCCCAAGGCGAAGACGCACGTGGCCCTTGGAACGAAGGTGTCAGCCCGCTGCTAGGCGAGCCTTGGCAGTATATCGATGACCCTAGGCAAGTCGTGAGGGAAACCAACGGGCTTCGCGATCAGCAGCCTCAAGACACGGCCATGAGCAAGGATGAAGCAGAAAAGAAGAGCAAGGAAATCAGCAGTATGCGAAGCAAGGAAGTAAAGAACGCCGTACCCAAGGGTAGCAACCAGTGGAGTAAGTACGACTAAGCGGTGTGTATTGCGGGTAGGCCTCAGGCTGTGGCTTTCTGAATTTGTTATCTAGGCCTACCCGAACGATTGCGCTCCAGCCAAACGCAGATGATTGCAAACTTCTACAGGCAAAGCGCGAATCTAGCAGCTTGAGCTTGTCCGCCCCTTTATTGCTGACTACGTTTTCGCCAAGAGCGCGAGTGGTTGGGTCAAGAAGGAGTTGAAACATGGAAGTCACGAGAATAGTCGGGGCATTCTCGTTTTTGCTCGTGTTGACGACATGCATGGTAGGGCCAGTCATGTCGCAGACTGAGACGAACCTCGCCGGGGCCGAACAGACCGGCAAGTATGCCGAGGCGTTCCAGCAGGTCGAGGCAGAAGCCAAGCAGGGCGTGCCAGAAGCCCAGTATAGTCTGGGCAGGATGTATGCCTTTGGACAAGGTGTCGAGAAGGACATGGTGACGGCGGTGAAATGGTACCGAAAGGCGGCCGAGCAGGGTCTGGCCGAGGCCCAATACCGCATGGGCGAGGCATACGGTGCCGGGGATGGGGTGCCGCAAGATTATGTGCATGCCTATCGATGGATGGAAAAGGCGGCTCGAAACGGGGAAGAAAAAGCCCAGGCTGCCATGCAGTCCTACGCGGAATTCATGACTGGTGAGCAGCTCAAGCAGGCGCGTCAGGACCAAGCGAAGAAAGCAAGCTCGGCTACGTCTCAATCCGGGCAGTAGTTTTTACCTATAGTTACATGTTTATTCGAAGGGGCCTGCTACGCTTATTGGCACTCATCATGGATGCCAAGCACGAGCAAGGAGCCCTGACATGCCCCCTCTTGCCCAGCGACTCGACACGCCGGACACCTCGCACACCAAGGAATGGCTTCGCTACTACCAGCGGGTTCGGGCTGCGACCGAGACGATCTGCGCTCCTCTGCACATTGAAGACTACATGGTGCAGAGCATGCCGGACGTCAGCCCCCCGAAATGGCACATTGCCCATGTCAGCTGGTTCTTCGAAGCATTCATCCTCAAGCCGTATCATCCTTCCTACCGAACTCTCGATCCAGCGTACGATTATCTTTTCAATTCTTATTACGAGACCCACGGTACGCCGTTTCCACGCCCTGATCGCGGCATGATTTCACGGCCTACTGTTGATGACGTTTATCGCTACCGTGCGCACATTGATCGGGCCATGGAAGAGTTGCTCATCGACCCTCCGCAGGAATATCTACCGGAGATTCTCCACCGTCTCGAATTGGGATTGCCTCATGAGCAGCAGCATCAGGAACTGTTGTTCATGGACATCAAGCATATCCTCGCCCAGAATCCGCTGTGTCCCGCCTACCGGGACGACCTCTCGCCGCCCCCTGCCCATGAGGTGGGTGAGCTCGGTTGGCATGCCTATCCTGCCGGGGTGCGGCACATCGGCCATGATGAGACCGATAAGTCTTTTGCCTACGACAACGAAATGGGGCGTCATCGCCAATTCGTCGAGGCGTTCCAGATTGCCGACCGCCCGGTGACCAATGGCGAGTTCCTCAGGTTTATGGAGGCGGGGGGATACGACAAGCCCGATTATTGGCTTTCGGATGGCTGGGCCACGGTCAAGGCGGAAGGCTGGAAGGCGCCGCTTTACTGGGTCGAGCGGGACGGGATCTGGCACCACTATACCTTGGGTGGTCTGGTGCCAGTGGATATGAATGCGCCGGTATGTCATGTCAGCTTCTACGAGGCCGATGCCTATGCCCAATGGGCCGGAGCGCGCCTACCTACCGAGGCCGAGTGGGAGACGGTGGCCCGAGATATGCCCATGCAAGGCAACTTCGTCGAGCAGGACCATCTGCAACCGGTCGCGATCGCGCCGGCTACATCCACTGAGATACCGGGACAAATGTTCGGGGATGTCTGGGAGTGGACCGGCAGTGCCTACCGACCCTATCCGGGATTCCGCAAATTGCCGGGAAGCCTGGGTGAGTACAACGGCAAGTTCATGTCCGGCCAGATGGTGTTGCGAGGTGGCTGCTGTGCTACGCCGGCCGACCATATCCGTGCGACCTACCGCAATTTCTTCCCTCCGCATGCGCGTTGGGCGTTCTCGGGATTTCGTCTGGCACGGGAGGCATGTGCATGACCATGATGCCGAACGCGGCGGCCGTACGCTTTCATGACCAGCATCCGCCCGCTGCCTCGCTGTCGCTCCGGGACGAACTGCTGCAAGGCTTGCGAGCGTCACCCAAGACTTCGTCGCCCAAGTTTTTCTACGACTTGCGTGGCTCGGAGCTGTTCGATCGGATCTGCGTGCAGCCCGAGTATTATCCGACACGCACGGAAGAAGCCATTCTTCGTGACGCCGCTGACGATATTGCCCATGTAGTAGGCAAGGATGCCACGTTGATCGAGCTGGGCAGCGGTGCCAGTCGCAAGGTGCGCTTGCTGCTCGAGGCGGTGCGCCCGACCAGCTATCTGGGTATCGATATCTCCCGCGACTTTCTGCTGGACAGTACGCGTCGTCTCGCGGCGGACTATCCGTGGTTGGATGTGCATGCAGCCTGTGCCGACTTTTCCCAATGCATGACGATGCCGGCCGGGATGAAGTGTGAGCACCCTGTCGCCTTTTTTCCGGGCTCGAGCATCGGCAACTTCTCGCCGGACGAGGCGGACACTTTTCTGCGTGGCCTGCACTCCTTGTTGCCGTCAGGGAGCGGGATGCTCATTGGTGTCGACCTGATCAAGGATGAAGCGATCCTCAATGCCGCCTACAACGATGCCGCCGGTGTGACCGCTGCTTTCAACCTCAATCTGCTTGAGCGCATGCGTCATGAGTTCGATGGCGATCTCGACCCTGCGACTTTCTCCCACTATGCCTTCTACAACGATGCGCACTCACGCATCGAGATGCATCTGGTCAGCGATATCAATCAGGATATTAGGGTGGCTGGCGAGGTCTTTCACTTCGAGCAGGGCGAGACCTTGCATACCGAGAATTCTTATAAGTACAGCGTTGAGGGCTTTCAAACACTGGCTGCGGGGGCGGGCTTCGAGTCGCGAGCCCTATGGACCGATCCGGACCGCCTGTTCAGCATTCATTATCTGCAACGGACCGGATAATGGGCAGGGCTTGAACGAACAACGCCGGCACAAGCCGGCGTTGTTTTTTTGGACGTCTTTACAAGGCGGCGTCAGTGTACCAACGCTTCGGTTCCGGGAACTCCGGACAGGAAGGTGTTTAGGCTGAATCCGATGCCTAGACGCTGCACGTCCTGGTCATGATCGATCAGACTCTCTCCATAACCGTCGTAATACTGGACATGACCGCGAACCTTGCCGGCCAGCGGAAAGGTGTAATCAAGTTGGGCGCCGTAATGGTGCTTGTCGGGGTTACCCCTTAACAGTAGCGAAAACTCCTGATCGCCGAAGGCACGAACGACCGTGATATCGCCGTAACCGATATAGTTTTCCAGATCGGGGTTATCGTCGTCTTTATCGCTTTCGGGAATTCGCCAGTGGGGCGCGATGCTAACGGCCCAGTCGCCACGCTGGAACAGGAAATCGGCATATAGCCGGTTCCAACTGCGTGACAACGGTTCGGATTGTCCGTTCGACTGGTGGGCGTATCCAATACGATTTTGTGTATTGGTCCAGCCAAGGAAGGTTAACAGTGCCTTTCAAAACCTACCTTGAAGCTTGTTCAGACAGATCAGCGAGCATCCCAGCAGCGTGAAGGCATAATGAATATCGACACGGCGC
>NZ_KB900015.1 GCF_000378505.1 Modicisalibacter luteus DSM 23508
GGGCGGATCGATGGCACCGCGGCCAGGCGCTCGCCGGTGAATGGGCACTCGATGAACTTGATCTGGTCATTGACCTTGGGCAGGTCACTGCCGATGTAGCCACGCAGCACTGCCAGCGGCAAGCCAGCGGCACCCGCCTCGTAGGCGCAGGCCATGGTGGCGTGACTGTGCTCGAGAATCTCGACCTTGCGCGGATAGCCTTTCTCCACGGCGTCGCGCAGGCGATGCAGCGAGCCCACACCGGGATTGCCCCCCCACGAGAAAATCAGTTTCTTCACGCAACCGGCCCCGATGAGCTGGTCATAGATCAAGTCGGGCGTCATGCGGATCAGCGTCAGGTCGCGTTTGCCCTGGCGGATAATCTCGTGACCCGCTGCAAAGGGGATCAGGTGGGTGAAGCCCTCCATGGCCACGGTGGCGCCGTCCTCGACGTAGCGCGCTACCGCGTCATGCAGGCTGAGAAATTCGGCCATGGTCTTGCCTCTCTCAACGCTATTGTTCGCAATGTGAACACAGGTTTGTGATACGAACAAAATTAAACAGGTCTAGCGCCGACGTCAAATCACAGCAATAGCGGGCCGGCGAGTGACTCCGGCCCTGTCAATCAGGTTTAGCCAATTAAAAACAGTAACTTACTGTTTACTTGAGCGCGTTAAGGACACGTTCGACCTGAGCGTGACTGCTACCAATGTATAATTCCGGGCGTACCGCATCGCGCAGCGCTGCCTCATCGACCTTACCGGCCACATCGGTGTGTTCGAGAAGGACATCGGCATAAGGGCGCCCTTGTACGCGGGCCGTTTCGGAGGCCTCTCGGGCGATACGCTTGGCAGTGTCGCTGCCCACCGCCGGGACCAGTACCCGGGCGGCGGGTTCGGCCATGATCGCGCCACCGGTTACCGCCAAGTTGCGCTGCATGGCCTCGGCATGCACTTCCAGCCCACCGAGCAGCGTGGCCAGAGTTTCCAGCACGCCTTCGAGCAGCAGCACGCTGTCCATCAGCGGGGCCCACTCGGCATGCCACTCACCCAGCCCCCGCTCAAGCGGTTGGGCGGCGGCGTTGGCGATGACTCCTGCATTGCCATGGACCTGACGTGCAGCGGCACGAATGCGTGCGCAGGCCACCGGGTTGCGCTTGTGTGGCATCGATGATGACTCACCGACCCCCGCCTCGGCCGGCTCGCTGAGCTCGCCCACTTCGGTCTGGCACATCAGCGCGATATCGAGCGCGATCTTCTCGGCCCCGACAGCAACGGCATCCAGCGCCCCGGCAAGCGCGAGGACCGGCTGTCGGTCGGTGTGCCAGGGCAGCAGCGGCGCACTCAATCCGAGCCGGACCGCCAGGCCATCCATCAACGGCAGGCCATGCTCGTTGAGCCCCGAATGCACACCGACTGCTCCCCCCAACTGCACGTACAGGCCGTTGGCCACCACATCACTCAGGCGGCGCTCGGCCTGGTGCAGCCCCCATAGCCAGTTGGCGACCTTGGCGCCAAAGGTGATCGGCAGCGCCTGCTGCATCAGAGTGCGCCCAACCATGGCAGTATCGCGATGGGCATTCATTAGCGTGCAGCCCGCCGCCCGTGTCTGGGCCAGCAGCGACAGACACCGCTCGAGACGGGGCTTGAGCAACACCATCAAGGCGCTGTCGATGATGTCCTGGCTGGTGGCACCCTTGTGAAAATGGCGCTTGAGCTCGTCGGGCAGCGCCGCCTTGGCTTGCTTGACGAAGGGAATCGCGGCGTTGCCACCCTTGACGGTTTCGTCGGCCAGTGCCTGCATGTCGAATACGTCATCGGCGAGATGCATCTGCAGCGCGTCGGCGGTGCCCTCGGGCAATAGCCCACGGGCTTCCTGTTCGGCCGCCAATGCCAGTTCCACCTCGAGCATGGCGGTGACCAGCGCCTGGGCACGGGTGGCTTCCAAGCCAGCCCCGCTCATGAAAGGCTGACGTAACAGCAGGTCATACATGCGATTTCTCCCTTGGCAAGCTCATCTAAAGTGCAATGGTGCACAGATGTTCGCTAAACGAACTCTATGCTAGAGTCATTTCCTGCATTGGAGCAACGTGACAATAAGGATGGCGCCGCAATGTCGACGCAACCGAAAGACGAGATTCTCAGCCCTGACGACCGGGACTTCGTGACAGCCCTGGCCAGTGGCCTCGATGTGATTCTGGCGTTCGATAGCGACACGCCGCGCATGACGTTGAGCGAGGTCGCGGCCAAGACCGGCATGAACCGTGCCCGCGCCCGGCGCTTTCTGCTTACGCTTCACTCCCTTGGCTACGTGCGCAAGCAGAACCGCCACTTCGAGCTGGCCCCCAAGGCACTGCAACTGGGTTATGCCTACCTGTCGTCCAACAATTACCGCTCGGTGATCCAGCAGCACCTGGAGGACATTACCCAAACGCTGGGCGAATCCTCGTCCCTCGGCGTGCTCGACGGCAACGAGGTGATATATGTCGCACGTTCCTCGGCGCCACACCGGTTGATGGCCATCACCCTATCGGTCGGTACCCGCCTGCCTGCCGTGGCGACCTCGATGGGTCGCGTGCTGATGGCCTACCTGCCCGACGACGAGCGCGAGGCCCTGCTCGAGAGAACCGAACTGAAGTCCTACACCGAGCTCACCATTACCGACAGGCAGGCATTGCGCGAGTGCCTGGCCGAGGTCCGTCGTCAGGGCTACTGCATCGTCGATCAGGAACTCGATTCCGGATTGCGTTCGCTGGCGGTGCCGGCTTTCGATGCCAACGGCAAGCTACTGGGCGCCATCAACATCAGCACCAATGCCGCGCGCATTGATCTGGAGACGTTAACTGACGAATTCCTGCCGCTGCTGCAGGAGAAGACTCACCAGATCCAGATGCAGGTAACCTGAGCCGACCGAGTTTTCCGGAACGTTGTTTGTAGCGCCTCGCCATCCATATAGAGTCGTGGTCGGCAGCCTGATCGAACGGCTTTTTCACTAATCACGTTCCGCCACGATTGGACTAACGTTCACCGCCAATGGCAGCGGTTGAACGCCTTATCGTCAGCCCAAGGACGTGCCGTGCTTGCCATCGTTTCGATTACCGCTCCTATTTTCCTGTTGATCGGCGTCGGCTATTTCGCCGTAGCCACCCGACTCATTGCCAAGCCCCAGATCCAAGGGTTGGGCGCTTTCGTCATCAACTTCGCTCTGCCGGCCCTGATCATCCGCGCCCTGATTCAGCGTCCAGTGGAGGAAACCTTCAATGGCTATTATCTGCTGGGATATGGGCTCGCCTCGGTCATTGTCTTTGCTGCCGCTTTGACGTTCGCGTTGCGCATACGCCGCAAGCCTCTCGATGTTGCCTCGCTGTATGCCTTGGGCATGTCAGGCGCCAACAGCGGTTTCGTCGGCTACCCTGTCGCCGCACTGGTAGTGGGCTCGCCTGCTGTCATCGCCATGGCGCTCAACATGGTCATCGAGAACCTGCTGATCATTCCTTTGGCCCTGGCCCTGGCAGAAGCGGGCTCGCAGGGCGGTGCCTCGTTCGGTGCCGCTATGCGGCAATCCGTCAGCCGCCTGAGCCGCAATCCGATCATCATTGCCATTCTGCTCGGCATGGCTATCGCCATTCTGGATGTTTCACTGCCCGCCCCGTTATTCAAGGCGGTCGACATGCTGGCCACCGCCGCGGCACCCACTGCCCTGTTCGTGATCGGCGGCACATTGTACGGGTTACGTACCCGTGGCATGCGCAAGGATGTCAGTCAGATCGCCTTCGGCAAGCTCGTCGTACATCCACTGGCCGTGCTGCTGGTTTTCCTGGCCCTGCCGGATTTCGATCCGGCCCTGGCCGTGGCGGCCGTCGTCTTCGCCAGCGCGCCGATGCTCAGCGTTTATCCCATCTTCGGCCAGCGATACGGGCATCCGGAACTCTGCACTGCGGCATTGATGGGCACGACATTGGTGTCTTTTATCACCATTAGCGCCGTTATCTGGATCGTCACCTTCTTCGAGCTATTCGGTTTTGCCGGGTAACGGGCCGCTGGTGCCCATTTGATAAGCGTGAGAGAAGCTATTTTTTAAAGGAAGCCGCCCGGTACGATTGACCAGCTGTTCGTAAGCCGCGTAGCGTTAGCGAGTTAATGACCTTCCGTGACATGCTGTATTCATGACGGTGTGTCCAAGCCCCCGAGGAACGCATGGCCAATGGAACCGTGGCACTTCATAACGACCGCCCTCTGCTGGGCATCGGTTTCATGCTTATCGCAGGCCTGCTCTTCGTCCTGCTCGATTCAATGGCCAAGGCCCTCGGCCAGGATTATTCCTCGGTACAGGTCGTCTGGGCGCGCTTCACCGGCCATATTGCCGTCATCGCCGTGTACTTCCTTTATCGCGGTGGAGCCGGCAAGAAGCTGCTGATTTCCGAATCGATTCCGGGCCAGTTCCTGCGCGGGGTGATGCTGCTGGCCGCAAGCACGTTCGCCTACGCCGCACTTGCCCAGTTACCACTGCTGCAGGTGCATGTGGTCAACTTCACCTCACCGCTGCTGGTTACCTTACTGGCAGTACCACTGCTCGGTGAAGCGCTCGATATCAAGCGCGGCGCCGCCGTACTGCTCGGCTTCATTGGCGTAATCATCGCCATCGGCCCCACCGACTGGCGCAGCGACCCAGTGCTGCTTTACCCCTTCGGTATGGCTTTCTGCTTCTCGCTCTATCAATTGAGCACTCGGCGCTTCGGCCGCTCGGATGCGCCATTGACCTCACTATTCTATGCCGGCCTGGCGGGCGCCCTGATCAGCAGTCTCGTCGTGCCCTTCTTCTGGACGCCGATTGCTACCCACGACCTCTGGCTTTTCCTCGGTATCGGCGTGCTCGGCGCCGGTAGCCAGTTCGGTCTGATCCAGGCCATGCGCTTCGCGCCTGCCTCCCTCGCTTCTCCCTTCCTCTACGCCCAGCTCATCTGGTCGTCGCTATTCGGTTTCCTTCTGTTCGGCGACGTACCAAGCCTAAACACCTATTTGGGTGCCATCCTGATCGTCGCGGCGGGGCTGTATATCGCAACACGGCGGCGCTGATGAAGTTAAACGCTATTTTCTAGCCACATTGAAGTAACAACAGTCCACACACTTTATAAAGGCACTAACACTCATTGCTTCACCCCGAGCAATGGACGTTAGTTCAACATTCTTGGCTACCGGTAGCTCAACATAAGAAAAACGTATCACCAACCACCGAAATATTATCATCCAGCTTACCAAACAGTTCTGAGAGGGAATTAACCAGCTCATCCTTGTCACGAATGCCCTCTATAAAAATCAGAGGAGCGTACCTTCCCATTCAAAAGAGCCAAGCCTGCCTCAGCAAAAGCAAAGTTAAAATTCTCTCAATTGAGACTTTTGGAGGAATGACTTTCCAAGGAACTAGTTGCATAGTTTAAAGACTTTGCGAATATTTGTTCGCAAAGCGAACAAAATAAATAACGTCTAGCTCCGCATACAACAAGTTCAAGGGAACCATCGATGTTCAAACTCAATAAAATAACTGCATGTATCCTGCTTTCGCCTTGCTTCTTCGCCGCGCAGGCGTACTCCTTCGACGTTGTCGAGGCGGGCCAACCCATAGTGACCGGCGAGCCCAGTCGTGTCGGCCCTCCTTGGAACCATCGTACGACAATTAATATTCCCGGCACCAAGACCGATATCGCATTTGGCGGTTACGTCAAACTGGATATGATGTATGACTTCGATTATGACCTAACTGGTCCCAATGACGCAGGAACGGATCCCTTTACCCTACTGACCCCTGAGCCCTATGAAACCGACGGCAGAGCACAGTTCACCGCCTACGAATCGCGCTTGAATTTCCGCACACATACCGCAACCGATTACGGCGTCCTGACTACCTTTCTCGAAGGGCATT
This sequence comes from Modicisalibacter luteus DSM 23508, assembly GCF_000378505.1. Classification (GTDB taxonomy): domain Bacteria; phylum Pseudomonadota; class Gammaproteobacteria; order Pseudomonadales; family Halomonadaceae; genus Modicisalibacter; species Modicisalibacter luteus. The sequence goes on from NZ_KB900015.1 coordinate 5,899, forward strand.
TCATGCCCAACGGTGATTTCGGCCTGCGCCACGCCTATGGCGAGCTCAACGGGTTCTTGGCTGGCCAGACCTGGTCCAACTTCATGAGCTTCGTAGGTGGCACACGCACCCTCGCACTTGGTGACCCAAAAGGCTACTCATTCGACCGCAGCCCCCAAGTTCGCTACACGACGCAGGTTGGCGCAGGTGCACTGTCGTTCGCGCTGGAGGACTCCGAAACGGTCATTGCCCGTCAGGCCGATGGACTGGCGAGTGCCGAAAGCCAATTGCCCGATCTGACAGTACGTTATGAATACAAGCGTGCCCTGGCTCTATCGGGTGTCGTGCGCGAGTTGGCAAGCAACGGCAACGTTTCCTCAGTGGATGACAGTACGACCGGTTACGGTGTGCAGGCACAAGCCAGCCTACCGCTAGGCGCAGCGACCAAGCTCAACGGTAGCGTGACCTATGGTAGCGGTATCGGAAACTACATGGGCAACCCCGGCAACACCGGACACCGTAGTGCTCCTGATGTCTATCTAGAAGATGGGGAACTGGAATCGATTGATACACTGGGTTTCGGCGTTTCGCTTAACCACAACTGGACAGCCGACTGGTTCAGCTCCATCGGTTATTCTCGCCTGACCCAGGACCTGCCAGACGAAGGTGCCTACGATAGCAACTTCGACACGGTCGATTATGCATTCGCCAACACCCTATGGGATGTCACCAATCGCGTGACGCTCGGCCTGGAATATCAATACGCCGATGTCGAAAACGTGGCGGGCGAATCGGTGGATGCTAGTCGCTTGATGGCAAGCGCCCTGTTCCACTTCTAAGGTGACCGTTGTTCTTGTCTGGCTTTCGATCTTGCACTGGCCCTTCGGGGCCAGTCTTTTTTCAGCATATGGATAAAGGCAGCAATTTTGTTGATACATCTTTAAATGTATCAATAACCTCAGGCATGACAATATCGAGTTAAAAGCCAGACGGAATAAAAAGAGGGGACGCTAACGTCCCCCTTGCTCGGGTTAACTATAGAGTGCGGCCTAGGTTTCGATAGGCAGAATCACGCGACGTGATGGGGAGTTAGCGTACAGTTCGTCAATCAAGTCCGGATAGCTTTCGCGGACCTGACGTTGGTTGACAGAGCCTTTATCCGTGACTTCGCCTTTATCGAAGGAGAGAGGGAAATCAAGTACCAGCAAGCGCTCAAGACGCATGGAGCTTGATTTACCTTGGCGATGGGCAGTCAGCCGCTCCATCAGGAAGTCACGTAACGCCGGGCTATGTGACAGAGTCGCCACGTCTTGATCAGGCCCGGCACCCAGCTGCTGGGCACAACCTGCCGGATTCAAGACCACGAAGCCCGTCAGATACCCCTGCCCCTCGCCGATGATGACGACATCCTGCACGACAGGGGCCAGATCTTCGATGACCTGCAAGCGCAAGACACCGACATTGACCCAGGTTCCCGTTATCAACTTGAAGTTTTCGCTGAGCCGCCCATCAAAGATCAGACCGCTTTCGGGTCTTTGCGGATCGATGAAGCGCATGGCGTCTCCGGTACAGTAGTACCCTTCTTCATCGAAGGCCTCAGCCGTCTTATCCGGTGCTCGCCAATAACCCGGCGTCACATTGAGCCCCTTGAGGCGCGCTTCCCATTTATTGCCGGACGGAACGAGCTTTACCTGCATGCCCGGCACCGGCCGCCCCACCAGACCGGAGATGGCTGAATCATCATCAGTACAGAACGCCAGACAGGCTTCCGTCGAGCCAAGCCCCGTCAACATCGGAATCCGCTGGCCGGTCTCAGCGTACCCCAAATCGTCGAGTGCTTTCCTGACATGCGCTGGCAGGACGGCGCCACCGAAATGCATCATTTCCAGGCGCTGGAAGAAAGACGACCTCAAGGTGTCGTCCTTGCGAAGATGGTCGACTAGCGCCTCGAACCCCTTGGGAACGTTGCAATAGAAGGTGGGCGAGATCTCGCGAAGATTATCGACAGTCCTCTGTACCCCTTGAGGCGTCGGACTGCCGTCATCGATGTAAAGCGAGCCGCCATTATGTATGGCCATGCCCAAAATGGTGTTGCCCCCAAACGTATGATGCCAAGGTAGCCAATCTACCAGTACAGGCGTTTCCTGCTGCAGGAAGGGCAACTGTTGTGCCAGCATCGCTTGATTGCTGCACAACATGCGCTGGGTATTGATAACCGCCTTGGGCATGCCGGTCGACCCGGAAGTGAACAGGAGCTTGGCTACGCTGTCGGGCGATACACTGGCATGCGCCCGCTCTACCTTGTCTCCACTGAGTTGCGTTTCAGCGAGTGATGAGAAAGCCCGAGCCCGAGCCGAGACATGCGTCGACACGATGGCGATATCTCCGCCACATACGGCTTCCAGGGCGGTGGCAAAGCGCGTCTCATCATCCACGAAGACCATGCCCGGCGTGACCAGGTCACAAACGTAACGCAATTTGGCATAGTCACTGGCCAGCAAAGCGTATGAAGGTGACACCGGTACATAGGGAATCCCCACGTGCATAGCCGCGCACGCCAGCAGCGCGTGTTGGATATCGTTTCCAGACATGACCATCAATGGCCTTTCAACAGATAAGCCATGATCGAGCAATGCTTGGGAGAGCCTCAGCATTAAAGAGGCTGCCTCGTCGAACGTCAGGTTTTTCCAGCGACGCTCATCCCCCTCTCGCTGAGCCAGAAAGATACTGTTCGGACGCGCCTCAGCCCAGAGCAGGAGACGTTCGGTCATGCAACGTGGATAGTTGCCTATCGTGCCATTATCCAACCGATAGATCTCGCCATTCGGGTCTCTTTTGGTGTTGTTATCCAGCATTCTGCCATTTTCAGGCGGCATGGCGTGCTCCATCCAAAACAATAGGCTTTATGCCTGAAGCCAGAGTCAGTTAGTTATAAACTCCAACCATTTTTCTTGCTAGGTTACCGAGGTGAGACTTTAGGCTAACTAACATACGGCCTAGGAACGAAATTGACGCTGGCTTACCGAAGAAAAGTTATGTATACCAACTAACTAAAGTGATCCTTGAGGAGAAAGAACCCCGTCATGCATCCTTCCGATAACGAAACCTCGATCCGTCAAGCTTCACTTGAAGACCTTGTGACCGGGCCCGTGGATGGCCTGATACTCGAAGAGCGCCTTGGCTATGCCCTTCGACGCGCACAGCTCAAGGTGTTCAAGCATTTCGACGAAGCCATGCGTGAGCACAACATTCGCCCTGCGCAATTCTCTTCTCTTGTGGTAATTGAAGGCTATCCCGGCGTGACGCAATCCAGTCTTGCCCAGACCCTGGCTATCGATCCTCCACGAGTCGTTAACCTAGTGAACAGCCTTGAGGAAAGAGGCCTGGCCATGCGGGTTCGTTGTAAACGTGATCGACGTTCACACGGCATTTTTCTCACCAAACAGGGCGAAGCGCTGGTCGACAAGCTCAAGGAACTATCGAGCCAGAGTGACCTGGCAGCAACCCAGGCATTGAGCGAAATCGAGCGACGCCAGCTGCTCATGCTGTTGCGCAAGATCTACGCCCCTGCTCACGGCGAAGGCTAATCCTTTAGCCGCAATTTGCACCAGTTTGCCGCTTTCCCGCTTGCAAGTGATCAGATGGAAAATTAATTATAGTAAGCAACTAATCATAACTTGACCGTTTCGCTGTCCCAGCCTCACAAGGTGATCAAGAACAATCATGAGCGGTTCAACGATGACACAAAAAGCCGACACGGCATCCGTGCGGCGCCTTCTGGAAAGGTGCTGCCAAGCAGCAGCCATCCTCGGCGGTCTATTGATCGCAGCACTAGCCATCATGACCGTCTGCAGCATTGCTGGACGATGGATAGCCAGTCTTCCCTATGTCAGTTCGCTACCTTTTCTCGACTGGATAGGCCCCGTCACCGGTGACTATGAGCTGGTCGAAATGGGCACGGCAACGGCGATCTTCCTGTTTCTGCCTTATTGCCACCTTCGCGGGGGCCACGTCACGGTGGACTTGATCGTCATGCATGCCCCCCAAGTGATTCAACGAGCAACGGCTGTACTCGCCGAAGTGCTGTTCACGGTCGTTTCGGCCATCATGACTTGGCGCTTGTATCACGGCCTGTTGGACAAACAACGCTATATGGAAACCAGCATGCTGCTGGGTATTCCCCTGTGGTGGGGCTATGCCGCTGGTATCGTGGGTTTCGCCCTCCTGACCCTGGTTTGTCTTTACCGTTCGATCTCGTCCTTGTCCGCAAGTCATAACAACGACACTCAAGTGGGAGACGCGTGATGACACCTATGGCCTTGGGAGTAGGCGGATTTGCTCTGCTGCTCACGCTGATGGGCGCACGTATACCGATAGGCTTGGCCATGCTGGTTATTGGTGCTGCCGGCTCCATGGTAATCATGGGCCCGATGGGTATCTTGAACGGCCTCAAGACTCTGCCCTACGAGCACTTTTCCAGCCACACCCTATCGATCATCCCTCTTTTTCTGTTGATGGGTCAGTTTGCAGCACGAGCGGGTCTCTCGCGCAGCATGTTCCAGGCAGCCAATGACTGGCTGGGGCATCTTAGGGGCGGTCTTGCCATGTCGACGATTGGCGCTTGCGGCGCTTTCGGCGCCATCTGCGGTTCCTCGCTGGCAACAGCCGCGACCATGACGCAGGTTGCGCTGCCGGAAATGGAGCGACAGGGCTATCGCGGCAGCTTGGCGACAGGCTCGTTGGCGGCAGGCGGTACACTGGGCATCCTGATCCCCCCCTCAGTGGTGCTGGTCATCTACGCTATTCTCGCCGAGCAGAACATTAACGAGATGTTTGCCGCCGCTCTCGTGCCCGGCATATTCGCCGCACTCAGTTACATGCTGGCGATCTCTCTGTTTGTCCGTTTATTTCCTGATAGCGCCCCCAGCAAGCCCAAAACCGCCCTGAAGGATAGATTCCGTTCTCTAGCACGGGTCTGGCCAGGTGCCGCCATTTTCATTCTTGTCATTGGAGGGATTTATACCGGCGTTTTCACGCCGACCGAAGCTGCTGCCGTAGGGGCAGTCGCGACGGGGGCGCTGGCGTTCATCCAGGGAGGCTTACGCTGGCAGGGGTTGCGGGACTGCCTGCTGGAAACGGCCATTACCTCTGCCATGATCTTCTTTATCGTGCTGGGTGCCAGTATATTCAACAGTTTCCTGGCCCTGACGCAGCTGCCACAAATGACCGCCGGCTGGATCGTTGGCCTGGAAATTAGCCCCTGGATCATCCTGGCGGGGATCCTGCTCTGTTATCTGGTGCTGGGATGTTTCATGGATAGCCTGTCCATGATCCTTCTGACCGTGCCAATCTTTCTGCCCATCATGATGGGGATGGATTTCGGCATGCCCGCATCCGACGTCGCTATCTGGTTCGGTATATTGTCACTGGTGGTCGTTGAGGTCGGCATGATCACCCCTCCGGTCGGTCTCAACATCTTCATCATCCATTCCATGGCGCCACGCGTCCCGTTAATAGAAATCTTCAAGGGGATCCTGCCCTTTCTGGCCGCGGATATCGTACGGGTCATCCTGCTTGTCAGCTTCCCGGCGATCACGCTCTGGTTCGTTTATTTCCTGTATTGAGGAGTACTCGACATGTCCACTGCCACTTCGCAGCGCTACCCCACATTGGAGTTCGTCACTCGTCTGCAGGTCGAGGTCGATGCAGTGCTCGAACTCGGTAACACCCAGGAAGGCCGCCGCCGCTTCATTCCCATCACCGGAGGCAGCTTTTCAGGTCCTGGCCTGAGCGGACGCATTCTCTCGGGAGGCGGAGACTGGCAGACCCTGCGACAAGACGGTGTTGCTGTACTCGAGGCACGCTATTTCATGGAAACGCATGAGGGCGATCTTATAGAAGTGACCAATACCGGCTATCGACATGCCTCGCCGCCCGTCATGGAACGATTACTCAATGGAGAGCCAGTGTCGCCAGAGGAATACTATTTTCAGACGACGCCACGATTGCAAACTGCAAGTAAAAGTTACGACTGGCTCAATAGAACGATATTCATCGGTGATGCAGAAAGGATGCCAGACAGCGTTATCATCAATATCTTTGCGGTCAACTAAACAACAATATATTTAACTCGACGGAGCATATAACAATGCGCACGCTCGCCCTGAGAAAACTGACAAGAAAAGCGATATTAACGCTTACGCTTTCTTCACTTTTTTATTGGATGCCTTCTACCCATGCACAAGAAGAAAGTTATACGCTGAGGCTGCATCACTTCTTTCCGCCTTCCGCTCCCGTTCATCAGCAATACTTTGTTCCGTGGAAAAATGCCGTCGAGGAAGAATCAGACGGCCGTTTAAAGGTTGAGCTCTTTCCGTCAATGCAATTGGGCGGCACCCCTCCTTCGCTTTACGATCAGGCCAAGGATGGCCAGGCAGACATAATATGGACAGTGCTCGGTTATAACTCGGGTAGGTTCCCGAAGGCAGAAGTCTTCGACCTGCCTTTTCTTCCAACCACAGGTGCCGCAACCAGCCAGGCAGCGCACGAGTACGCCATGCAACATATGCAGGACGAACTCGCCGGCGTGCATCCCATCGCCGTACACACCCATAGTCCTGGTGCCATGCATACCAAGGACACCCCCATCGAATCGCTGGAAGATGTCAAGGGCCTCAAGATCCGCGGGCCCAGTCGGCTGGTCAACAAATACCTGGCCAAGCTCGGCGCTCAACCGATAGGCATGCCGGTCGCTCAGGCGCTGGAAGCGCTATCCCGAGGTGTGCTGGATGGTACGGTCATTCCTTTCGAAGCGATCACCGCTATGGGGCTGGCCGATATCACGACAGAACACACCATGTTCAGCGGTGACCGCGCGCTATATACCACAATGATGATCGTGGCCATGAACCAGGCCAAGTACGATGCGCTGCCCGACGACCTGAAAGCCGTCATCGATGCCCACTCAGGGATCCAGGAGGCCTACAAGATTGGCAAGATCATGGATGATGCCGATCTCGAACAGATCCACAAGATAGAGAGCGGCGAACAGCCCGGCACGATTCATCGTCTGAGCGAAGAAGAGACTCAGCGCTGGCAGGCCATCGGTCAGGAAATCGTCGACGAATGGATCACCGAAGCCAATGAAGCAGGACTCAATGGCCAGCAACTCTACGACGATGCCAACCAACTGATTCTGAAGCATACCGGAAATTAAAGGTACGCTCGCACCGGTATGAATGAACGCCCGGTGCGAGTCAGTCTGCCTCGATCAGACCGGCTCCCAAGGCTTTCAGGGAGGCTTTGAGATGATGCTGAAAAGAGAGTCGTTGCGAGTGGCTCATGTCTTCCATCATGCAGTCCTCCAGCGCCAGGGTCGCCTGATCGCATTCCGCGAGAATGCGCCGACCCTCCTGGGTCAGGTTGATCAGTATGATACGCCCATGGTTGGGATCAGGCTCCCGTTCGACGAGCCCTTTCTGCTCCATGACTTTGACCATTTCGTTGGCCGCCTGCGGCGATACCAGAGACTTGTCGGCCAACTGGGCGTTGGATAGCGGGCTTCGCTTCGCCAATACCGACAGCGCCGTGTATTGCTGCATGGTCAGCCCCAGGGGCCGAACCGCATCGCCGATATGCTTCCGCAACGCTCGGTCAAGCCGGCCAATAAGGTAGGCCACTCTCACAGGCGGCATATCTGTCTCGCCTGTCTTGTCTGGGCCAGCGGACTTGTCTGGGCCAGCGGACCCGATATTTAAGTCTTTTTTCATGGGAGCTTCCTCTTTTCAAGCGCAGAGTAGCGCACTAAGATAGATCAGGTAAACATCAACCTACTTGATATTAAATTGACAGGTAACTTTATGACTGACTACACGAATCGCTGGGAAACCGTGAAGGTTGACGTCGAGGACGGCATCGCCTGGGTCACTCTCAACCGTCCGGCCAAGCGCAATGCCATGAGCCCGACCTTGAACCGGGAGATGATCGACGTTCTAGAGACAGTCGAACTCGACGAGGAAGCCAACGTTCTCGTCCTGACCGGGGAAGGCGAGTCGTTTTCCGCGGGCATGGACCTCAAGGAGTATTTTCGCGAAATCGACACCAGTCCCGAGATCGTTCAGGTCAAGGTCCGGCGCGATGCATCGACCTGGCAATGGAAACTGCTGCGTAACTACGCCAAGCCGACCATTGCCATGGTCAACGGCTGGTGCTTCGGTGGCGCCTTCTCGCCGCTCGTTGCCTGCGATCTGGCAATTGCCGCTGATGATGCCGTTTTCGGCCTGTCGGAAATCAACTGGGGCATACCGCCGGGCAACCTGGTCAGCAAGGCCATGGCGGATACGGTCGGCCATCGCCAAGCGCTTTACTACATCATGACGGGCGAGACCTTCACCGGCCGCCAAGCTGCCGACATGGGCCTCGTCAACCGCAGCGTGCCTCTTGATCAACTGCGCGAGACCACACGCGAACTGGCGGCAACCTTGCGCGACAAGAACCCGGTCGTGCTGCGAGCAGCCAAGATCGGCTTCAAGCTATGCCGTGAACTGACATGGGAACAGAATGAAGAATACCTGTACGCCAAATTGGACCAGGCCCAACTGCTGGATCCGGAGCATGGCCGCGAGCAGGGTCTGAAACAGTTTCTGGATGACAAGAGCATCAAGCCCGGGCTGGAAAGCTATCGCCGCTAACCCCGCTCTCCCCTAACGAGACGCTGTCTGACGCGGGTGCCCGGCAGCGTCACACAACAATTGCATCCGTCTGAACCGGAGTGCTGCTATGAACATTGAACTCTTGATCGGTGGCCAGCCACGGCCAGCTCAGGAACATACTACTTTCGACCGCGCCAATCCCTTCAGCGGCGAGGTCGTGACCCAAGCGGCGGCCGCCTCGGTCGAGGATGCCCAAGCCGCCGCCGATGCCGCGGCCGGTGCCTTCCCGGCCTGGTCGAAGACCGGCCCCGGCGAGCGACGCATGAAGCTGCTCAAGGCCGCCGAACTCATGGAAGCGCGCCAGGCCGAGTTCATCGAACGCATGGTCGACGAGACCGGCGCGACGCCGGGCTGGGCGGGCTTCAATGTCATGGTCGCCGCCGGCATGCTGCGCGAGGCCGCGTCACTCACCACCCAGATCAGCGGCGACGTGATTCCCTCCAATGTGCCCGACAACCTGGCCATGGGCGTGCGCGTGCCGTGCGGCGTGGTGGTAGGCATCGCGCCCTGGAACGCGCCGATCATCCTCGGCACCCGGGCGATTGCCACGCCACTGGCCTGCGGCAACACGGTGATCCTCAAGGCCTCGGAGCAGTGCCCGGCAACCCACCACCTGATTGGCGAGGTACTCATCGAGGCGGGGCTCGGCGAGGGGATCGTCAACGTGGTGACCAACGCCCCCGCGCAGGCTGCCGAGGTGGTCGGCGCGCTGATCGATCACCCCGCGGTGCGACGCATCAACTTCACCGGCTCCACCCCGGTGGGGCGGATCATTGCCGAGCGTGCGGCACGTCAGCTCAAGCCGGTATTGCTCGAACTGGGCGGCAAGGCGCCCTTCGTGGTGCTCGACGACGCCGACCTGGATGCTGCAGTCGAGGCGGCCGCCTTCGGGGCGTTCTTCAACCAGGGCCAGATCTGCATGTCCACCGAGCGCCTGATCGTGGTCGATGCCGTCGCCGATGCCTTCGCCGACAAGCTGGCGACGAAGGCCGCCAGCCTGCGTGCCGGCGACCCGCGTGGCGAGGGCAATGCGCTGGGCACGCTGATCAACCGCGAATCGGGCGAGAAGCTCAACTCGCTGATCGACGATGCCCTCGAGAAAGGTGCGCGCCTGGCCTCGGGCGGCAAGGCCGACGGCGTGATCATGCAGCCGACCCTGATCGATGGCGTGACCGAGGCCATGCGCCTGTATCGCGAGGAATCCTTCGGGCCGGTGGTGGCGATGATGCGCGTGGCCGACGAGGCCGAGGCGATCCGCATGGCCAACGACACCGAGTACGGCCTGTCGGCGGCGGTATTCAGCCGTGACACGGCGCGGGCGATGCGCGTGGCCGGGCAGATCGAGTCGGGCATCTGTCACATCAACGCACCGACCGTGCATGACGAGCCGCAGATGCCGTTCGGTGGGGTCAAGTCCAGCGGTTACGGGCGTTTCGGCGGCAAGGCGGGGATCGAGGAGTTCACCGAG
>NZ_KB900016.1 GCF_000378505.1 Modicisalibacter luteus DSM 23508
TTGGCGATGCGCAGCCTGGACTGGGCGACCCTGCGCAGCGCGGTACGCGAGACGTCGCGCACCTCGGCAATGATCCTGTTCGTGGTGATCGGCGCGACCTGCTTTTCGGTGGTCTTCAAGCGCCTGGGCGGCGACTACATGATCGAGGAGATGATCACCGGTACCGGCCTAGGTCCCTATGGGCTACTGCTGTTGCTGATGGCGCTGATATTCGTGCTGGGGTTCTTCCTCGAATGGATTGAAATCAGCTTCGTGGTACTGCCCTTGGTGGCGCCGGTGGTCGAGCTGCTCGACTTCGGCTTTGGACTGTCGGGTCAGGCATTGCTGGTCTGGTTCGCCATTCTGGTGGCGATCAATTTGCAGACCAGTTTCCTGACCCCCCGTTCGGCTACGCGCTGTTCTACCTCAAGGGCATCACCGAGGGGCAGATCAGCATTGGGACCATCTATCGCTCGATCATCCCCTTCGTGGTGCTGCAGCTCACCGGACTGGCGCTGTGCATCGCCTTCCCGGCGCTGGTGTTGTGGCTGCCGGGGCTTCTATAACCTATATGGATGGCCTGGTCGCTTTCCGATTGGAATCAGCCGCCGCTCATCAGAGCAGCGGCTTTTCACAGATTCCTCTAGTTCCGGGATAACGCCCGCTGCGTCGGTTCTCGACCAATACATCCAGAATCTCATTGGCGCTGCGCATGATAGCTGACGGAGGTTCCTTGCGCCGGCTACAGATGATCGGTGTGGTAATGCTTTTTTCAGCCAGCGGCACATAGACGATTCCGTCTCGCTTGAGACGGCTCACCTGCTCGGGGACCAATGTCACGCCCAAGTCCGAGGCCACCAGACCCAGCGCCGTCTGCAACTCATTGGCTTCCTGGATTACGTTGACCTTGATTCCACGGCGCCGGAACAGACCCAGCATGACATCGGCAAGGCTCGGCCTAGGCGATGCCGGAAACAGGATCAATGGATACTTGGCGAGCTCGGTCAGGGTCGGCTGACTATTTTCCAGCGGATGCCCGGCCGGTAGCGCGGCAATGATCGGCTCCTCGAACAATACCTCCTGCTCCACGTCCGGGTCATCGATCTGAATGCGGCCGAAACCGATATCGATGCGCCCGGCCTTGAGCGCCTGGATCTGCTGCACCGTGGTCAGTTCGACCAGTGACAGCTCGACATTATTCTTTTGTCGTAACCCGCGTATTAGCTGAGGTAACTGACCGTAGAACACCGAAGGCACGAAACCGACCCCGAACATCAATAGGTTACTGCGCGCAATGCGTCGTGTGGCTGCGATGGTGGTATTCACCTTCTCAAGTATCTGTAGGGTATGTTCATAAAAAAATTGACCGGCCGTGGTCAGAGCCAGCCCACGCGGGCTTCTCTCAAACAAAGTTGTACCTATCTCAACCTCTAACTGCTTGATTTGGCGAGTCAAAGGCGGCTGGGCCATGTTCAGGCGACGGGCCGCGCGGGTCAGGTTCAGCTCGTCGGCCACAACCACGAAGTAACGCAGGTGACGCAGCTCCATAATACCTCCAAGGTATTGCTATGCACCCAAACAATATTGGTTTCGACTCCGGCGTGCAATCAAACTGTCTTCAATCCATCACAAGGCGCAATCCGGGAGCCACACATGTCCGCCGTGATCGAAACCATCGAAACTCACTTGGTCGATCTGCCGACCATTCGGCCGCACAAGCTGTCGATGACCACCATGGCCTGCCAGACCTTGGTCATCGTGCGCATGCGCCATTCCGATGGCATCGAGGGGCTGGGCGAGGGCACCACCATCGGTGGGCTGAGCTACGGCCCGGAGAGCCCGGAAAGCATCAAGCGCAACATCGATACCTACCTGGCACCGCTGCTCATCGGACAGCCATCCGTCAACGTCAACGCCTTGCGTGCTCTGATGCACCGCCACGTGCGCGGCAATGCCATCGCCAAATCGGCGCTGGAAACCGCACTGCTCGATGCTCAGGGCAAGCGCCTGGGATTGTCCGTTTCCGACTTGCTCGGCGGGGCGCGCCAGGACCATTTGCCGGTGCTGTGGACCTTGGCCAGTGGCGATACCCGAAAAGACATCGACGAAGCCTTTCAGCGCCTCGATGACCGCCGTCACTGCGACTTCAAGCTCAAAATCGGTGCCAATGATGTCGACGACGATGTACGCCACGTAGCGGCTATCAAAGCGGCACTCGGCGATCGCGCCAGCGTACGCGTCGATGTCAATCAGGCCTGGGACGAAGCGACGGCGGTTCGTGGTATCGCCGCGCTGCAGGAGGCTGGGATCGACCTGATCGAGCAGGCCATCCCGGCGCGTGAATTCGCCGGCTTGGTTCGCCTGTCCCAGCGCTTTCAGGTGCCAATGCTCGCCGACGAGGCAATTCAGGACGCACGCGACGGCTTCACCCTGGCCGCCGGCGGTTTCAGTGGGGCCTATGCCCTGAAAATCGCCAAGTCCGGTGGCCCCAGTGGGGCGATCGAGCTGGCGCATGTCGCCCAGGCGGCGGGGATCGGCCTCTATGGCGGCACCATGCTCGAGGGCACCCTCGGCACGGCAGCCTCGCTGCATGCCTGGGCGACCCTCGACACCCTGGCCTGGGGCACCGAGATGTTCGGCCCACTGCTGCTCAAGGATGACATCGTCACCGAGCCGCTGCGCTATCACGCGTTCGGGGTCGATCTGCCCAAGGGGCCGGGACTGGGCATCACTCTCGATGAAGACAAGCTGGGCTATTACCGCCGTAAGGACGGTTAAAGCTCGAGGCCAACCATCCATCATGGGAGACCGAGAATGCTGTATCACGTCGAAATGACCGTCAAGCTGCCCCCAGACATGTCGGCCGAACGTGCCGCTGAGATCAAGGCGACCGAGAAGGCCTACGCGCAGGAATTGCAGCGGCAGGGCAAGTGGCGCCACCTGTGGCGAGTCGCCGGTAGCTACGCCAACGTCAGCGTCTTCGATGTCGAGGACAACGCCGAGCTTCAGGAGATCATCAGCGGTCTGCCGCTGTTCCCTTACATGGAGATCCGCGTCAAGCCGTTGTGTCGGCATCCATCATCCGTACGTGACGATGACAGCTGAGCGTATCCGATACGCATGTCAACCATGCACTGCGACAGAACACAGAAAGTAATATAACAAGTTGAGGACCAAACCATGACCGTCAAGATCTTCGAGACCCCTGAAGTTCAAGACTTCCTGAAGACCGTCAGTGGCTTCGAACAGGCTGGCGGCAACGAGCGCGCCAAGCAGATCATGCACCGCCTGCTCTCCGACCTGTATAGGCTGATCGATGATTTCGATGTTACGCCTGAAGAATACTGGTCCACTGTCAGCCTGCTCAACTCTCTGGGCGGACAGACGCAGTTCGGCCTGCTCTCACCGGGTCTGGGCTTCGACCACTACTTAGACATGCGCCAGGACGCCATCGATGCCGAGGCTAAGCGAAACGGCGGCACGCCGCGCACCATCGAAGGTCCGCTGTACGTGGCCGGTGCTCCCGAGGCCGAAGGCTTCGCGCGTATGGATGACGGGCAGGACACAAGCGGCGAGACCATGTGGCTGACCGGTCAGGTGCGTGACGTCGACGGCAACCCCATCCCCGGTGCCCAAGTCGAGATCTGGCATGCCGACTCCAAAGGCAACTATTCCTTCTTCGACCCGTCACAGTCGGACTACAACCTGCGCCGCACTATCTACACCGACAGCGAAGGTCGCTACACCGCGCGTAGCATCATTCCCTCCGGCTACGGCGTGCCGGAAGGCGCCCCGACCGACCAGGTGCTCAAGGCTTTAGGCCGCCATGGCGAGCGCCCGGCACATATCCACTTCTTCATTTCCGCGCCGGGACATCAGCATCTGACCACCCAGATCAACCTAGCCGGCGATCCCTATACCTTCGACGACTTCGCTTTCGCTACTCGCGAAGAGTTGGTGGTCGAGGGCAAGCGCATCGAGGACTCGGCCGAGATCGCCAAGCGTGAGCTGGAGGGTCCGTTTACCGAAGTGGTGTTCGATGCTGAACTGGCCCGGACCGATGCGCTCGAGCTGCAGGTTCGTCACAAGCGCCCACGCGCCAAGGAAGACGAGCAGGACCAGGCCAGTCAGTTGGCCGGTACCGCCGAGGTTTGACCGTTACCCTCCTGACCATACCTGAATCCGCTGGCGAGACGATCTTGCCGGCGCGGTCGGGGGGAAGGGGCCTGCTATTGCAGTCGGTTGGCTCCTGCGAAGACAGCTATGACAACACTGAGGTACTGATCATGACCACACAGCTTGATCGTCTCGAAGAACGTGTGCGCGGCGCAGTCGTCGATGATCCCGAAAACGGCATCTTCCGTTGCCACCGCAGCATGTTCACTGACCCGGCCTTCTTCGAACTGGAGATGAAGCACATCTTCGAAGGCAACTGGCTGTTCCTGGCCCACGAGAGCCAGATCCCCGAGCCGGGCGACTACATGACCGTGACTATGGGTCGACAGCCGGTGATCATTACCCGCGACAAGCAGGGCGAGCTGCACGCGCTGATCAATGCCTGTGCCCACCGCGGCGCCACCTTGTGCCGCAAGAAGCGCGGCAACAAGGGCACCTTCACCTGCCCATTCCATGGCTGGACGTTCAAGAACGACGGCAAGCTGCTCAAGGCCAAGAACGAAAAGACCGGCGCCTATCCGGGCGGTTTCAAGCAGGACGGCTCGCACGATCTAAAGCGCATCGCGCGCTTCGAGAACTATCGCGGCTTCCTGTTCGGCAGCCTGAGCGCGGATGTCCAGCCCCTCACCGAGCACCTGGGTGAGACCACCAAGGTCATTGACAACATTGTCGATCAGGCGCCGGAAGGTCTCGAGATTCTGCGCGGTACGTCATCGTACACCTTCAGCGGCAACTGGAAGCTGGGCGCTGAGAATGGCGCCGACGGCTATCACGTCAGCACGGTGCACTGGAACTATTCATCTACCATGGATCGGCGTAACTACGATGCCGGCGGTACCAAGGCGGTGGATGCCAACGGCTGGTCGAAGAGCATGGGGGGGTTCTACTCCTACGAGAACGGCCACATGATGCTGTGGACGCGCCTGCTCAATCCCGAGGTGCGCCCGGTCTACGGCCAGAAGGACAATCTCGAGGCCGAGTTCGGCGAGGCGCGTGCCGATTCCATCGTCAACCAGACGCGCAATCTGTGTTTGTATCCCAACGTCTACCTGATGGACCAGTTCTCCACCCAGATCCGCGTCATTCGTCCGATCGCCGTGGACAAGAGCGAGGTCACCATCTACTGCTTCGCGCCCAAGGGGGAGTCCGCCGAGAACCGCGCGCTGCGTATCCGCCAGTACGAAGACTTCTTCAACGTCAGCGGCATGGGCACACCGGATGATCTGGAAGAATTCCGCGCCTGCCAGAACGGCTATGCCGGCCTGGATGCTGAGTGGAACGACCTTTCGCGTGGCGCCAAGCAGTGGATCGAGGGGGCCGACGACAACGCCAAGGCCATCGACATGAAGCCGCTGCTTAGCGGCGCGTCACCCGAGGACGAAGGTCTGTACGTGCTGCACCACAAGCACTGGGTCGAGGAAATGCTGCGCGCCATCGACAAGGAACGCAGCCAGTTCATCGCCACCGAGTCAGCGTCGTAAGGGAGGGCATCACATGAGCATGAATTATCTGGATATCCAGGCTTTCGTCTACCGGGAAGCGCGTCTGCTCGACGACCGCGAGTGGGACGCCTGGCTCGAGTGCTACAGCAAGAATGCCGTGTTCTGGATGCCGGCCTGGGACGACGATGACCGGCTGACCGAGGACCCGCAGAGCGAGATCTCGCTGATCTACTATCCCAATCGCGAGGGGCTCGAGGATCGCGTCTACCGCATCAAGACCGAGCGCTCCGGGGCGACCAGCATCCCCGAGCCGCGCACCACGCACCAGGTCTCCAATCTAGAAGTGCTGAGTCAGGAAGGTGACAAGGTGGAGCTGCGCTTCAACTGGCACACCCTGAGTCATCGCTACCAGCAGACCAGCGCCTATTTCGGCACGTCCTTTTACACCTTGGACGTGTCCGGCGAGCAACCCCTGATCGAAAAGAAAGTCGTGATACTCAACAACGACTATATCCACCAGGTCATTGACGTCTATCACGTCTGACCGGGTGTGGGAGGAAACGACCATGAGCTACACCATTGCACTCAACTTCGAGGACGGCGTGTCCCGCTTCATCACCTGCAAGGACGGGGAAACGGTGCTCGACGCGGCCTATCGCCAGAAGATCAACCTGCCGATGGATTGCTCCGATGGCGTATGCGGGACCTGCAAGGGGCACTGCGAACAGGGCGCCTTCAACATGGGCGATGACTATCTGGAGGAGGCACTTTCCGAAGAGGAGGAAGCCGAGGGCAAGGTGCTGACCTGCCAGATGGTGCCGAGTTCCGACTGCGTCATTCAGGTGCCGGTGGCCTCGACGTTGTGCAAGACCCAGGTCGGCGAACTTACCGGCCAGGTGGCCAGGGTCGAGCAGCTCTCCGAGGACAGCATCGAGCTGGCCGTGGATCTAGATAATGACGCTGAGCTGACCTTCCTGCCCGGCCAGTACATCAACATCCAAGTGCCGGGCAGCGAGGAAACACGTTCCTACTCGTTCAGCTCGCGCCCGGGGGACAAGTGTGCCTCGTTCCTGATCCGCAACGTGCCCGACGGCCTGATGAGCGGCTATTTGACCGGTTCGGCCAAGCCGTGCGATCGCCTGACCATGACCGGACCACTGGGCAGCTTCTACCTGCGTGAAGTGAAGCGCCCCTTGCTGATGCTGGCCGGTGGCACCGGCCTGGCGCCGTTCTTGTCCATGCTCAAATTGCTGGAAGAGAAGGGCTGCGATCAGCCGGTCCATATGATTTACGGTGTCAGTCGCGATGATCACCTAGTCAAGTTGGATGAGCTTGAAGGCTTTGCCGAGACATTGCCCGAATTCAGCTATACCACCGTGGTGGCCGATGAGACCAGCGAGCATCCGCGCAAGGGCTATGTGACACACCACATGGGGCGGGAGATGCTGCACGCCGGCGATGTGGACGTCTACCTGTGCGGACCACCGCCGATGGTCG
The DNA here is from genome assembly GCF_000378505.1 of Modicisalibacter luteus DSM 23508. Taxonomy (GTDB): domain Bacteria; phylum Pseudomonadota; class Gammaproteobacteria; order Pseudomonadales; family Halomonadaceae; genus Modicisalibacter; species Modicisalibacter luteus. The sequence goes on from NZ_KB900016.1 coordinate 7,095, forward strand.
ATGCCGTGCTCAAACACTTCCGCGAGCAGGGCATCACCCCGGCCAGCTTCCACTACGAGAAGTTCGCGCCGAGCCTGACGCCAGCCAGCGAGGTGGTCGCATGAATGCTGCACGTTTCGAAGGCAAGGTCATGGTCGTGACCGGCGCAGCCCAAGGCATCGGGCAGCGGGTCGCCGAACGCGCCGCAGCCGAGGGCGGTCGTCTGGTGCTGGTCGACCGTGCCGACGTGGTGCATGAGGTCGTGGCGTCCATCGTCGAGAAGGGGGGCGACGCCATTGCCGTCCAGGCTGATCTCGAGACCTGGGAAGGTGCCGAGGAAGCCATGCGCCAGGCCCGAGAGCGTTTCGGGCGGATCGACGTACTGATCAATAACGTCGGCGGGGCGATCAATTTCAAGCCGTTCGTCGAGTTCACCGCAACTGAGATCGGCGCCGAGGTTAATCGCTCGCTGATGCCGACGCTGTGGTGCTGTCGGGGGGCGTTGCCAACCATGGTCGAGCAGGGCAGCGGTGTCATCGTCAATGTGTCCTCGGCGGCCACCCGTGGTATCCACCGCATTCCGTATTCGGCGGCCAAAGGCGGGATCAACGCCATGACCGCCTCGCTGGCCTTTGAGTATGCGGATGCCGGGATACGTGTCGTTGCCACCGCGCCGGGTGGCACTGAGGCGCCGCCGAGGCGCGTATCGCGCGGCACGCCCGAGGCACGTAACGAGCAGGAGCGGTCGTGGTTCCAGGCACATATCGACCAGACCAAGGCGAGCAGCCTGATGCATCGCTACGGCACCTTGGACGAGCAGGCTGCGCCGATCCTATTCCTGGCCTCCGAAGAAGCCAGCTACATCACCGGTAGCGTGGTGCCGGTGGCGGGAGGCGATCAGGGCTGACCATCCCGTAGCCATCTAGCGAAACATGAATATCCCACGATAACGCCAGCCGCCGATACCACCGGCGGTGTCAGTCTCCTGTTGCTCAACAAATGTATAACTATGGAGCACGCCGTGAAGCATATAGAAAAGGGTATCAGCCTTAAGCAACTCCCCTCTGATTTCTTTAGAGACCTTACGCCCGAGAATGCCAGCGCTGGCTTGGTAGCCGGTATTTTCGGGCTCAGTGCCGGCATGATTCATATTAGCGCCGGCACCGCCGCGGGGCTTGAACCGTCCTTCATCATGCTGTGGGTTATCAGCTACTTGATGATCAATGGTCTCTTTGGCCTCGTGGTACCTGCCTATTATCGGCAGCCACTCCCCATGGCTAACTCGATTCCCGGTGCGTTGCTTTTTGCGGCGGTTATTCCTGTCGTGGGGTTGGAAGCGGCCCTGGGCGCTACTCTCATCGCTGGGGCAATCTCCTTGGTTGCCGGAATAACCGGCGTGATGTCGGTTGTCATGCGGCTTATTCCCATGCCTATCGTCATGGGCATGGTTGCTGGGATACTCCTGAGTTTCGGCACCAAGATGGTCAGCCCGCTGGAAGACGCTATGCTGCCGGCAGCGATTATGATCCTGAGCTTTTTCCTGTCCGCTCGGTTGTTCAGAAAGGTACCACCGCTGCTCGTTTCCATGGGGGCAGGTATTGCCTACCTTCTCGCGACCGGTGTCGACCTGTCCGGTATCGAAGCCTCCATCACCTTCCCTGAAATCATCATGCCCACGTTCACTCTGGAAGCCTTTCTGACCTACGGACTTCCGCTGGCCATCATTCTGGTGGGCATGGAAACGCCTGCTGGCGTGGGACTGGTTCAGGGTATGGGATACAAGAACGTGCCAGCCAACGGCATCACTGCCATCAATGGCCTAGGCACCATGATTTCCGCCTTTTTTAACTTGCACAGCACTTGTATCGCTGCGCCGATGACCGGCATCTGTTCCTCACCGGAAGCCGGGCACAGGGACAAGCGCTGGGTTTCGGCCGTGATCGTGGGCGCTATCTTCGTGGTCGGTGCGCCTTTCTACGGCTATGTAGTGAGCCTGATCGAGGCTACGCCATCCTACTTTATCTTCATCATCGCCGGCTTGGCACTGCTACGTGTGCTGACATCCTCCCTGGCGACTGCTTTTTCGGGTAAGAAGCATGAGATGGGCGCACTCTTCGCCTTCCTTATTGCCGTCTCGGGCATACAGATTCTGGGCATAGGCGCCTCTTTCTGGGCCTTGGTGCTGGGTGTTTTAGTCTCGCTGATCTTCGAAACTAAGGACTTTGAATTCTCGAGTGGGGCCAAGGAAGCGTTGCAGTGACGCCTTCTTTCTCGCCGGCTTGAGAAGTTAGCCCGCCTAGTAGCGTCCTCCTTGGCCCACGTTGTGGGCTTTTTTTACAGGTGCCAAGGACAGTTGATCGTCCCCAAAGGAGCGAATAATGTTCAAGGATTGGTCTTTCCCGTCCGTGACGGCAGGCTTTCTTGCCGTGTTGATCTCGTATTCCGGCCCGTTGGCCATCTTCTTCCAGGCAGCGCAGAGTGCCAACGTCTCGGCAGCCATGATGACTTCGTGGGTGTGGGCCATCTCCATTGGCGCTGCTGTTTCGGGGATTCTGCTTAGCACTTGGCTGAAAGTACCGGTAGTGACTGCCTGGTCGGCCCCCGGCACGGCACTGCTGGTCACGCTGTTTCCCGAGCTGTCCCTGAACGAAGCGGTGGGGGCCTATCTTACGGCGGCCCTGGTCATCTTCGTGATCGGCATCACTGGCACCTTCGATCGGCTGGTGCAGGCCATTCCGCAAGGAATCGCGGCGGGCATGATGGCGGGCATCCTGTTCCAGTTCGGGCTGGGCGCCTTCCAAGCCATCGAGGGTACACCGCTGCTGGCAACCGGTATGCTGGTGGCCTATCTCGTCTTCAAGCGCCTGGTGCCGAGATATTGTCTGATCTTGCTGCTTATGACCGGTGCCGGGCTAGCCGTCGGCTTGGAGGGGGCCTCGCTGGAGAGTGTCCAGTGGCAACTGGCCTCGCCAGTGTTTATCGCCCCCGAATGGACCTGGCATGCCACCCTGAGCCTGGCGATTCCGCTGGTGTTGGTTAGCCTGACGGGTCAGTTCTTGCCCGGCATGGCTATCCTGCGCGGAGCTGGCTATACGGCATCGGCACGTTCAATCATTAGCGTGACCAGCCTGACCTCCATGGTCACGGCGCTGTTCGGTGGCATCACTACCGTGGTAGCGGCGATCACCGCGGCTATCTGCACCGGCAAGGATGCCCACGAAGATCCGGATAAGCGCTACGTGGCCGGTATCGCCAATGGTCTGTTCTACCTCGTTGGGGGCTGTTTCGCGGGAAGTATCGTGGCGCTGTTCACGGCGCTGCCTGGAGCATTTATTGCCGTGCTGGCCGGCCTGGCGCTGATCGGGGCGATCAGCGCCAATATCATGACGGCGATCGAGGCGGAGGGTCACCGCGAGGCGTCGGTTATTACCTTCATGGTAACTGCCTCGGGCCTGAGCCTGTTTAGTCTGGGCGCTGCCTTCTGGGGGGTAGTGATCGGCTGGGTGGCTTATGGGATTTTGCACAGGCGCCATCTGAAGCGTCGCACCTATCTACAGGAGCCTCTTGGAAAATGATTTGAAGGGAATTCATTCATAGAAATAGTGTGCTGGAGTCTTTGCATCCTTTTCGTCCTGCGCTCGGGCATTCCTTGGGAGATGCTTCCCCAAGAGATGGGCTATGGTTCGGGCGTGACCTGCTGGCAGCGCCTGCGTGACTGGCATGAAGCGGGTGTGGCGCTAGCATCAGACCCTGCTGGAACACTTACAGCACGCGGATCAGCTCGATTGGGAGCGAGTTTGTATGGGCAGCGCGTCCCTGCCAGCAAAAAAGAGTGCTCAGCGATCGGGCCCAACCCGACAGACCGAGCAAGACCCGGCACGAGCGGCATCACCTGAATGTGCTCTCCGATAATGGGAATCTTTGCGGATCGCTCGCGATCGGGCGAGCGTAAGCCGAGTGGACAGCATCTGTTCCCAAGCAGATCAATAGATCAGTAGCTCGGCAGTTGTCTCGCTTGTTCGGGCTAGGGCAATAGAGACCAGTGGCGGATGGAACATTCTCTCGAACATGCCGTATCGCCAGCTGATCGGTGAAACGATCCTGCGCGATGCGGTACGCCCGGAATTATACATTGGTAGCAGTCACGCTCAGGTCGAACGTGCCCTTAACGCGCTCAAGTAAATAGTAAGCTGCTGTTTTTACTTGGCTAAACCTGATTGACAGGGCCGGATTAACTCGCCGGCCCGCTATTGCTGTGATTTGACGTCGACGCTAGACCTGTTTAATTTTGTTCGTATCACAAACCTGTGTTCACATTGCGAACAATGGCGTTGAGAGAGGCAAGACCATGGCCGAATTTCTCAGCCTGCATGACGCGGTAGCGCGCTACGTCGAGGACGGCGCCACCGTGGCCATGGAGGGCTTCACCCACCTGATCCCCTTTGCAGCGGGTCACGAGATCATCCGCCAGAGCAAACGCGACCTGACGCTGATCCGCATGACGCCCGACTTGATCTATGACCAGCTCATCGGAGCCGGTTGCGTGAAGAAACTGATTTTCTCGTGGGGGGGCAATCCCGGTGTGGGCTCGCTGCATCGCCTGCGCGACGCCGTGGAGAAAGGCTATCCGCGCAAGGTCGAGATCCTCGAGCACAGTCACGCCACCATGGCCTGCGCCTACGAGGCGGGTGCCGCTGGCTTGCCGCTGGCAGTGCTGCGTGGCTACATCGGCAGTGACCTGCCCAAGGTCAATGACCAGATCAAGTTCATCGAGTGCCCATTCACCGGCGAGCGCCTGGCCGCGGTGCCATCGATCCGCCC
>NZ_KB900017.1 GCF_000378505.1 Modicisalibacter luteus DSM 23508
TGGATGTTGAAACGCTCATCGAGCCCGAGTCGTTTTCGTTCAACCGGCTGCTGGAGCAGGCGCGCCAGGAACTGAAACAGACCACAGGTTCTGTCGGTTCTGTCGATGCCATCATTGCCCATTGGGATTTCCCCACCAGCGTCATGGTGCCGATCCTGTGCAAGGAGTACAACATTCCTGCTCCGCCGCTGGAAAGTGTGCTCAAGTGCGAGCACAAGTACTGGAGCCGGGTGGAACAGAAGAAGGCGATTCCCGAGTATGTGCCTGATTTTTGCTCGGTCGACCCTTTCGCATCGGATCCCCTGGGGCAGGTGACGCTCGACTATCCGTTCTGGCTCAAGCCGGTCAAGGCGTTTTCCTCTCAGCTTGGCTTCAAGATCGAGAATGCCGAGCAATTCTACGCGGCTATCGAGGAAACGCGCCAGGCGATTCACCACTTCGGCGATCCGTTCAACGAGGCGCTGGAGCACGTGGATTTGCCTCCCGAGATTCGACAAGCCAACGGGAACACCTGTATAGCCGAGCAAATTATTTCGGGCAGACAGGGAGCGCCTGAGGGCACCATGTTCCAGGGAGAATTCAATGTTCACGGGGTGTTTGACCAGCCCGTGGATAAAGGCGCGACGCTGTTCGACCGGCTGGAATACCCGTCCAGCATGCCAGAGGGGGTTCAGCGGCGAATGATCGAGGCCAGCAAACGCTTCCTTGAGCATATCGGTTTTGATCATGGTTGCTTCAACGCCGAGTTTATGTGGGACGAGGCGAGCGACCAGTTGTGGCTGGTTGAGTTCAATACACGTATCTCGCAGTCGCACAGTGAAATGTTCATCATGGTCGATGGCATGTCCAACCATGAGGTCGCCATCGATATCGCCCTGGGCCAGCGCCCCTCGATGATCAATCGGCAAGGCCAGTTTCCGGTGGCCGCCAAATGCCTGATTCCCCATAAGCATGAAGACGCCATCGTCAAGCGCGTCCCCAGCCAACAGGAGTTACTTGAACTCAGAGAGCGCTTTCCGGGCACCTTGATCAAGCTGGATATCGAGCCGGGCATGCGACTGAGTGATCTGCCTAATCAAGACAGCTTTTCGTACCACATCGGTACGATCTATCTTGGCGCGGATAGCCACGAGAAGTTGCGGGAGCGATACCGCGACTGCCTGGATGCCCTGCATTTCGAGTTCGATGCCGTGTCGTAATGAGTGACGAAGAAGTGATCTCCTCACCGCCTCGCTCAGGCGCTGCGGCTAATGCGCCCCGATACCAGAAGGTGCTGGAGGGGACGCTGGGAGATCCCTTTAGCGGCGGTAATCGAGTGAGTGTGCTGCGAAACGGCATCGAGATATTTCCGCCCATGCTCGAGGCGATCCGCCAGGCGCGCTTTAGTGTGGATTTCCTCACGTTTGTGTACTGGAAAGGGGAAGTCGCCAGGCAGTTCGCCGATGCCTTGACAGAGCGTGCCAGTGCCGGCGTACGGGTGCGGGTCATCCTGGACGCTATCGGGGCGCTAAAGATGTCGACGACGTTAATCGAGCGGATGCGTGCGGCGGGCGTTGATATTGTCTGGTTTCGCCCACCCGCGCGCTGGAAACTCTGGGAGTTGGATAACCGTACACATCGAAAGGTCCTCGTCTGCGACGGACGGATCGCCTTTACCGGTGGGGTCGGCATCGCCGAGGAGTGGGACGGGGATGCACGCAACCCCGACGAATGGCGGGACACCCATTTCCAGGTTGAGGGGCCTGCTGTCCACGGGCTACAGGCCGCCTTCCTCGACAACTGGGTGGAGGCGGGCCAGTCGGTGCATGATGATGTTGCCCAGCTCGCCCACGCCGAAGCACTCAAGCCAGTTGGCAAGAGCCAGGTTCAGGTAGTGAAGACGACGGCAGCGGCGAACTGGAGCCCCATCGCGACCTTGTTCCATGTCTTGCTCACACTAGCGCGCCATAAGGTGCGCATTACTACGGCCTACTTCGTGCCTAACGCCGCCATGGTGCAGCTCTTGAAGGAGACGGTGCAGCGCGGAGTGGATGTGCAAATCCTGGTTCCAGGCCCGCATCACAACCATCGCATGGCCCAGTTGGCGCAGGGTCATTCTGGACGAGGTAGTGCTGAGCGAACTCGACCGCCACTTTGATGAAGACCGCTCGCACGCCATTGAAATGCGTGCCGAAGACTACCGCCAGCGTGGCCTGTTCAGAAGGGCAAAGGCAGCGGTGGCCGGCCTGTTTCGAAACCAGACGTGACAGGCGGACCTTCTAAGCAGTTGCGCAGGTGGCAGCCCTAGCCTGAGCGCGTCGTAGGCGGCGAGGCTAGCCCTCGCGCTGAATCGATGACGACGCCACGTAGTTCGTCTCGTTCATCGCTTCCATATCCTTGCGCAGCCGGCGCCGCTGGCGGAGTGAGGAAAGTCGCTGGGTCTTCCAGGCACTGGGTACCAAGGTATATTTTTCCTCACCTCCTTCGTGCTTGAGTTCAAAGCGGCGCTCAGCCCCAATCGGCCTGTCCTCCGAGCCGTAGATGCCGATCAAGCGAATGGTCAGGCTCTGCAGGCACAGATCGCTCTTGGGGCGGTAGCCCTGCATCTCGATGCCGGCTTCCCCGGCCAGGCGATGGACCAAGTCGCTGAAAGTACCGATATGCATGAAGTCGCCGGAAGCCAGCGGGCCCTCCCGGGTGTAATCGCTCACCTTCCCGAGCTCCTGGCCAACAACGCTGTCCGGGTCGTCTCCCTGGTTGGCCTTCTGATTGAAATCGGTCACGTCCATGGTGACTGTGCCGCGTGAGGTTTTCAGTTCGACGATGATGTACTCGACGAAGATCGCCTCGGCGCTCATGTTGCTAATGATGCACAGCGCGTCCACATCCCTCTTTCTGCCACGATTGATGATTACCTGGGGGCGGCGCTGGCGTCGAAACCCAAAATACAACAGCTGCGCATAGACCAACCAAATGATCAGCGTGCCGAAGTTGGTTACAACACCCAAGGCCTGAGAATGTTGCGAAATCCAGTTGAGCATAAGCCACTCTCCCTGTCGGCCGTACTGCGATCAGTTAACAAGCAAGCCCAGTACAGCTAACAAAACTGTTATAGCAATATATCGGAGCCCCCAGCCTCTGCTCGGTAGGCCGCTGCTGGGTTTCAAGCAGTGCCGGCCTCCTCCAAGTGAAGATAGAGAGGGTCGAAATCACCCGCTTCCTTCAGCTTCTCCCAATCAGGGACGACCATCTGTTTTCCCTTGGTTTGGACCAGACCATCGCCACGAAGCGCCTGGAGAACTCGGTTCACGTGGACCGAGCTGGTCCCAATCACATCCGCCAGCTCAGCCTGGGTAATCGGTAGATCGAAGGTGTCGTCTTCAACAAGTCCCACCGCCTTCAGGCGCATCAGAAATTCGCAGAGAAGGTGGGCCATCCGGGTGTAGGCCTCGCGCCGTCCGATATTGAGCAGCCACTCACGGAAGATCGAGGCGTCTACCAGCGTCTCGCGCCAGAAGGCAGCGGTAAGGCGAGGATAGCGTTCACATATGCGGCGCAAATCCTCATGCTGGATGAACCCGACCGTGCAGGGGCTGATCGAGGCAATACTGTTGTCCATGACCTTTAGGTGCAGGCTTTGCAGGTCCGGGATGTCTCCGGGAACATGCAGGGCTATGATCTGGCGCTTGCCCACGGAAGTCAGCTTGTAAACGCAGGTGAAGCCCTCAAGAATCAGACAACACTGGGACGGGCGGTCACCGACACGTACGATGTCTCGACCAGCTTTGAGGGTGGTAACCTGTATCGGCAAGTTCTGGAGCGCCTGTTTCTCCTCGGTGGAAAGGGGGAAGATGGTTTCCAGCTTGCGGATCATCAGGGTATTGGGGAAGAGAGAACCTGCGGTCATGCTTGCGCTCCGTGCTGGGATCGGAATGAAGCCTCTAGCCACAGTGTCTCTGTTCGGCGGATTTGAGTCATTTTCTAGCTCAAGCATAAATTATGGCGCACAGCCGAATACTTGGGCAGACGGCAACTGCTGTTGCTCCGGCTCGGTAGGCATTCCACTGAGGCTAGGATGAACTCGGGTCGTTATCCTGCCTTGGGTCCATGTCCGCTTCCCCTTTCTTCGCTGCTGCATCTGAAGATTGCATATGGCGCCTTTCAGTTTCGGCCCTATCGAGACTGTCGTAGTTGCCTAGGCTTGATCCAGTATCGCTGTCGTAAACTTCATAGCTCTTTATGGAGCTATCCTTGCTGACGATTTCCCTGATGACTATGGCGTCCTTGAGCATTGCTATCCTTCGCTTCCATTGCGGGCGTCATGTAATGACACTGAGCCAGGCATACCGTTCCTGAATATATGTATCTTCTCGTCACGGGGCAGGGGAGGTGTGTAACCGAGGTAGGCATTCAGCAGTGTCGACCACCTATCTCCAAGCAGTCGCAGAGGCGGAACAAGCCAGCATGAGATAAGCCGCAATAATTCAGGGTTTTCTACCAAGCTAGCTAAGTCATGGTTTGCATGAATGATGTATTTGCTGCATAAAGGTGCGATCTCTATTAACTTGCACCATTGCCGTGCATTTATTCTTTCATTTCTTAAGTAAGGCACTGCTACCCATGCCCTATGTCATGATACTTAGTTCAATTGCAGCAAAGCAGCCCGGCTCAGACCGAGTTTTATCAAGCAGCAGAGGAGGTGTTGGATTTACTGCGCCCGTTGCTTGATCTTAACCCCCGTTATAATGAACACAGCATTATCGAACGAATTGTCGAACCAGAATGGCAAATCATGTTCCGTGTTAGCTGGGTCGATGATCGTGGCAGAGTTCAGGTTAATAAGGGCTATCGCATCCAATTTAACTCTGCACTAGGGCCTTACAAGGGAGGACTGCGTTTTCATCGAAGCGTCAATGCCAGCATCATCAAGTTCCTCGGCTTCGAGCAGATCTTCAAAAATGCCCTTATTGGGCCTCTCCCGGCACATCGATTGCCTCTGGAGCCGGCAGCGTACGATCACTCCGCTCTGGAATTTGCAGTGATACATAGCAACCGTACGTCTTAGCGTCCTCTCCGCTGTGGATTCGGTCATACCCGTAACAGCCGTCTTCTTCATTGACCACGGCGATAGTCATTGCGGTCCGGCCGTGTGCCGCCGGATGGCGTAGATCGTTGCCTTTATGCTCGACTGTATAGCCCAATTCATGCGCAGCCTGTTCGACCGCTGCAAAGAAATGGTCGCGCAGAAGTTCGTCTGCTTCATCGCGGGAGGAAGCCAAGGAGCCCGGAACGAACGCGAAAGCACTGTCACGCTCCATATGGCCCGGTGCAGCGAACAGGGCGCCAGCAAGCCCTAATCCCAGCGACGCCTGACCAGACAATCCCAGACCAGCTGAGCTATTGAACAGGGCCGCATCACTGAACGTGTTACCGAGTGTGCTCATGGCCGGATTGTACTCGTCGTCCCCTAGCACGGTGTCTCGTGCCTTATACAAGCTGCCGGCCTGAGCCAGATTGTAGGCTCGGCTGTTGTCCTCGTTGTACTTCGTGGTCGTTATAGTAGCGCAGCCCGCCATGGTAGTCGCCAGCAGGGCGACGCCGGTCAGTTTGGTGAGAGTGTTCATAGCTTCATTCCCTTGTTGGCCCGGGGACCTTTTGTGTGATCCGTAACCCAGTCTACGAATACCGCTCAATATGAAAGCTCTGATAAGAGTAAGAAACGCGGCATAAAGCGAACGGGGAGTCCTCCACGCGCACAGGTGTATGGGTACAATGACTCCCGATTGGCCTATGGGAGGTGACATGGCCTTAACCAGACTACGGGAGTGTCCATGCAAAAGATGACCGGCCAAGTGAAAACGACTCGGCATGCTAAGGGGTTTGGGTTTATCACCGGTGATGATGGCCTTGATCGCTTCTTTCACGTCACCAGCATGGTGGGTGGCCAACCGTTGCCACCGGAAGGAGCCCGTGTGGTCTTCGTCGCGAAGGAAGACCGTCGCGGCCCGGCGGCCATCCAGGTGACGCCCTTGGCCCGATTCACACTCAACAACGACAATCCAAAGACGATCGATTGCCATGCCGTAAGTGTCAGCGCCGCATCGTTCCGCGGCTCAGCACCTATTATGGTATGCCGATGCGCTCTCTATGCCCGTTCGGCGGTTCTCGACAGTCCATGTTCTGGGGGGCATGGGTGAAGGGGTCGATATGTGATCGCGCCCTTCCTTGCCATGGGCGGGATGCTGTTACAGCTTTGGATTGGCATGCGCTAACCCCTATCAGACATGACGCGGAAGGCAGTGACGAGACTGGCTAACCTGTTAGCTACGTTCGTTGCCCGGGATCCTACGCCGTAAGGCCTTTTCTCACGGGATCCAGCACCTAGCCTGACCGAAAATATAAAGTCATTATGTAAAGAAAACCAAGGTTTGCTTGCGTGGAGCATCACGATGACGAAACAGGAACACAAGTGGGATGCATCGTTTGACGACGTAGACGTGAGTAATGATGCCTTCGTCAGTCGTGATCAGCCATTGGAGAGGTTGAAGGTCTCTGTCCGCCAGTACGCGAGGCCTTTCGAGCCGGTGGGCGTCGAGGACTGGGCGGCACTGGACCTTGATGACGCTTCACCGATAGGTGACGCATGATCATTGGCTACGCACAAGTCAGCACTCAGGTCCAGAATCCCCAGCTGCAGCGTGACGCCCTCGAGAAGGCCGGCTGCGAGCAGTTCTTCGAGGAGCGCGTCACCGACACCAAGCGGATGTGTCCGAGTTGTAGGCCTGCCTGCGCACCCTGCGCGGCGGAGACACTCTGTTAGTGTGGAAGCTCGATCGGCTTGGGCGTGACCTTCACTACTTTGATGAGCACCATGCACGAGCTCACCGGCCGGCGGCGTAAGCCTGAAGGCCCTGACCGCACCATCGGCACGACGCCCGCGGCTGTCAAACTGATGTTCGGGATCTTTGCGGAACTGGTCAAGGAGATGCGGGCAAGCCACAAGCGCTCCAGCATACTGCAGCTGAGCCGTCAGCCCCGAGGTAGCTGCAGTATGCGTGAAGTGGAGACAAGCTTATTTCGATTGAAATATTATACCGTTATCATATATTTTATAAAACAAGATAGGAATAAATGCTCCACGTTCTGTCTGGTGCTTGATGGTAAAGACGGATTCCGTCCGTTCAAGAATGACTTTGCCGAGTTAGGTGAAGGGCGACTACCCTGCGATCATCAGCGCTATTCGTAACACCAATGGCGAGATCGTCACGCGTTACCGCACCTACCTCTCGGCAAGGGCAGGGGTGGAGAACGTTTCGCAAGATGATGAGCGTGCCTGACAACATGTTAGTGGTGGGCGATGCCATTCGCATGGGAATGTCGCCTTTTATAGCGAGTGGCGAGCCGCCTCATCAGGCCCAGCCAAGCAAAGGTTCGCTCGACAACCCAGCGATGACAGCCGAGCCGCTAAATGTCCTCGACACTCCGGCGGGCTATGCGGGGCTGGATGCCACGCCGCCGACACGCGCGGCGACAGCGCCGATGATCGTATGCCTTGTCCGCATGGAGCTTGTCGGAGCGACGGCGAGGCCGCCCCGGGCGGCCCGATGATATGGATGGAACGCTATCATTTATGTTGGCTCCCGAGAGCAGGACGGCCAACGGGACTCCTTGGCGAACAGTCAGAAGATGCCGCTTGGTGCCGCTTCGCAAGATCGGATTTGGCGCATGGCGGCCCGGCTGGTTGCGATCTCAAATCCGACTGGAGCCTTCACCTTGACCGGTGCGGCGTTCCTGTTCGGGCTGGGGTTCGCTATTTGGGTTGCACCGATTGTGCTACACTCGTACGCAGAAAGAGTTCAACCTAAGGAGTAATACCATGAGTTTCGCATTCTATTTAACGGTAGGAACATGCGCTTTGCTGGTATTGTCCGTAGCCGGATTTATTTTCATTCAGGCGCTTCGTATGATGGTACAAGAAAACGAGCCAGTGACACCCCAGTAACTCAGTGGTGATAAAAACACCCAGGATATTTCCCAGATGTTTTTTATCTTGGTAGCTGAACCCGAGCTACTTCTCTACCCGAACCAGCCAGCTCTCGACTGTTTCATCCCGAATTCTTTTTCCCACTGCTTCAAGGTCTTGTGGTTACCACCACGCGTCTGAATAACTTCGTTGGTGTTAGGATTCTGGTACACCTTCAACTTTCTCTGACGCCGCTTCTTAGGCGCGCTTGCGTCAGCTTTATTTGCGCGGTCAGGCTCAAGCAAGCCCAAACATCAGCTGCTGTTCTATCAAATTCATACATCAGGCTAACAAGCTTGTTTTTGAACTCAAGCTCAGCCCTGAAGCGCTCATCCTTCTCCAATGCCGCTATTTCAGCCTGTAGTTTCTCCTTTTGCCTCTGCAAAGTCGAATATTTCGCAATAACGTTGCCCATGCTAAAGCCTGTTCAGGTAAATGAGGAGCCCTTTATACATCACAAAATTCCGTAATGGTAACTAAGAAACAGGTTTTTGGGGGTAGGGCTTACGTTTTGGACAAACAGTATAGAATGGTCCCAACAGACATTGGAGCGGGCCCGCTTACAGGCAACTAGCGGCGAAGTGGAAAATCCTTGGCGCAACTTTAACATAAGACTCCATCTTACATGTAAAGTAAGTGCTATATTTTATTCTGGACCAGGGACGCTTAGGCGTCGCTGATTCGCTTTTATGGCTAGATCACCCTTAGAGATTAGCTTCTTTCAATCGCTGCCGTCGTTTACGGACTCGCGCGTTAAGTCGCTTGATATCCTCTGGCTGGACCCAACGTTCCATCCAGCTTTCTATTAGTTCTGCGCGCTGGGTATCAGGATAATCCTCTGGGTAATTGGTAAAGTCGCTAGCCAAAGCAAGTAACTGGCTCTTACCGTCACTGGGGCGAAGCGCCAAAGCTCTGTGTAAGCTATTATCCCGGGCCCGTTGGTTCGCGATCTCAGCGCTACGAGCAAGATTGATGGTCTTGGAGGTCGGATCGAAGACTGCATCAAGCAGGATTCCGAGCCACAATATCGCTTCATCAGGGCGTACAGTGTATAAGCCGGTTGCCATGGTTGATCCTGTCAAAGTGGACTGTGACAATGTCACATGGAGGATAGCGTACCCGTGTGAACTTGTCACGCAGCCTGCTAACCGCATAACTGCGCAGCAGGCTGCCTCGGCCAGGCGTTGCTTGCGATTCTGTCTGGGTCAAGGCGCCGTCTTTTGCATGATTTGTCTGCAAGCGCAAAAGTGGGGGAATTGGAGGAATAGACAGGCCGTGACGGTAAGACGGAAGTGAACAGATGTGAGTTAAAGCATAAGCTGAAAAAATATGACAGCGTAAGACTATGATTTTAATGCCTTTTGCAAGTTAGTATCTGTCAATTTATATTTTTCATATTATTGCATAAGCTGAAAATATCTATTTCGTTTAAAGAATAATGTGTAATTTTCCTTAATCTTTGCAGATTTTTAGTCTGCCTGTTGCTTATAAAAAATTAGTTTGCGTGCAGTCGATGGCTTCGGCCAGCCTAGAGGGTAGGGTGCCGAGTTCCTCACTATTTTCGAGCTGCGTTCTGTCTGAAAGGTCGCCCCACATACACGTTGCAGGCCAGCACGGAGTCATCGTCAAGCCTGGTGGATGGCCGTCAGGCCACATTCTTGTCTGATTGATCGGCAACCTGCTCGCCCTTCTGGAACTTGACGTTGCTGATAACCAGCTCCAACTTCTGAAAATGCTTGGTCCGGCTCCAGCGTTTCTGGTCGGTCTGGAGCAGTTTGAATACCGTTGCCAGGATAGTATCATCGCCTGGGGGGACTTGGCGCCGAAACGCTTCAGCGTACGGTCGAAGGCCTGATGGGCTGCCTCATGGGTCTCGGCTATCCAGTTCTTGAGCAGGTTGGCCTTGATCTTGGGCTGCACCAATTTGGGCAGCTTGTTTAGCCTCAGATGGTTGATAGATCGGCCCCATAGTTGAGTTCTTCTGCGAAATCCGGCAGCCCGTAACCCATGTTTTTCTTGTAGAACGGAGAGACCTACGCAGTCGGGGCCTTCTTCTTGTGCTTGGTGGTGGCGTAGAACATCCGGGCTCGCATCACCTCGAATGAATACACCAGGCCATCGCGGTTCTTGTCCTTTGCCAGCCAGCGCCTGTTCAGCATCTCGCCGGGTGGCGCAGTCCCAGACGTGATAGAACCGCTCCCTGTGCTCGTAGGCTGCCAGGAGCATGATGAGATACTTGCGGTCTTAAAGGTCGTGAGCCCGCTTCAGCAGTATCTTCCGGTCTGTCTCTGGTTGGCCGCCAGCTCCTTCCTGAGTCCGTTGCGGACCTTCTGAAGGTGGCCTTGCAGGCTCGGCAGCCGCCGCATGGCCAGAGAGCTACGCCGACGCGGGTACGACATCGGACACTACCAGGCGTGGAGCCTGATGCAGGAAGCAGGCATAAAGGCACGTCAGCGGCGACGTTGGCACACCTTGCCGGTGGATCCCAACCTGCTGAACCGCCGATTCATGGTGGAAGTACCAAACCAAGTCTGGGTGGTCGACATACTACCCGGCAAGAACCGAAGAGTTGATCCTTGCCGCCGCCGTTGGCATAGCGGCAATAGCTGGGTCTGAGGCGACTTTGATCGAACTTGGCAGCGGGGCAAGCCGTAAAGTACGTTTACTGCTGTAAGCCATGCGACATTCATGCTACCTTGGCATCAATATTTCCCGTGAGTTTTTCCTTGAGAGTACGCGTAGTTTGGCTGCTGATTATTCGTGGCTTAACAGTGCCTTTCAAAACCTTGAAAACGGCATCAGCCATTCCTAGATTTTCAGTATGGCTAAACAGATCGTATCCGATGAACTCTGGTCCATTGTCGAGCCGCTGCTGCCACCACCGAAACCCAAGCCGCGTGGCGGCCGGCCTCCCGTCTCCAACCGCGCCGCCCTGACAGGCATCCTGTTCGTCCTGCGCTCAGGCATCCCCTGGGAGATGCTGCCGCAGGAGATGGGCTGCGGCTCAGGCGTCACCTGCTGGCGTCGCTTGCGTGACTGGCAGGAGGCGGGTGTCTGGGAGC
>NZ_KB900018.1 GCF_000378505.1 Modicisalibacter luteus DSM 23508
CGGCCGTATCCCGTACCGGTCGCAGTATCGATGCAATCGATCACTATCGTAACCTCGGTCGGCCAGTAGATGGTGGCATCGCTTATGTGGGCGTCCCGTATACCTTGGCAAGCGGATCTGCTCCATGACAGGAACGAGATAGCGCGAGTCGGCGTGCTGGCCAGGCGATAGCAGGAAGCTCAGCGGCACGCCATTGGCATCGCAGACCAGATGGATCTTGGTGGTCAGTCCGCCTCGGCTTCGTCCAAGCGCATGATCTACCGGCTCCCGAGAGCCCCTTTTTACCGCCGCCAGCGGCAGAGCGAGTCGCTCGAATCGAGGTGGAGTCAGCCATCCAGGTATCGAGATCCATGTAGCCATCTTCCCGGAGCTTCAGGTGAAGGCGTGACAGGATACGTTCGAGTGTGCCGTCATCTCGCCACTGTCAAAAACGCTGATAGACCGTTTTCCACGGGCCGAAGCGTTCGGATCCCGCCACTTGGCACCGGAGCAGAGGATCCAGAAGATGCCGTTGAGCATCTGCCGGTCATCGCGCCGTGGGCGCCCACGCCCAGCAGGCTTACCAGGCGAAACGATATCTTCAATCGATGCCCAACCCTGATCGGAAATTTCGTAACGTCCTGCCATGCTGGCACCTCCAAGCCTGATGGAGGAAAGGCTTGGAGGTGCCGTCATTGTTCAGACAAAGCGTAGTACCGAAGGGCCATACTTATGCTTCAACAAGTAGCGGAGGATGCCCCAAGTTTCAGGCTGTTCTAACTGCTATACGACCATGCATTATCCTCGCAGCGATAGAGTAACCGACGGACTCGCTAGCGACGCCGAGCCGTCTCTAGCGAGTCAAATTCCAAACCGTACGCAAGCGACACAACCGGTAACGGTCGAAGGCAAACTGCAAGAACTTGGGGCGCTGCTGCCCGCCCCGCGCTTAGGGTGGCTATCAACGATAGAGGCCTGACTTTGGATTGGCCGAGGCGCTCCCCGGCCGACGGCTGGCATCACTGGCGCGTCGCCCTAGGGCCTGGCGACATTAGGCCTGCTTAGCGACACGGGCCTTGAGGGTCTTGCCTGCTCGTGATGGGGGACGGCAGATTCCGCATACGAAATGCTGCGAGAGGCTGTACGCATGCGCCACGAAGCGGCCCCGGCATGCCGTACAGCTGGTTAATTGCAGGAGATCACTTTCAAAAAAGCGTACCAAAGTCCAGGCGCGCGTCAGCCCTAGTACCGGGTCGGCATTTTCCAGCAGAACCTGTTCAATATAGAGTCTGTAAGCCTTGATGAATGCGGTCAGCCGCTCGCACCCGACCTCTTCAGACAAGCAGCGGTAGATATTATAAAACAGCGAGGCATGGATATTCGGCTGCCAAGTCAAGAACCAGTCGGTAGAGAACGGCAACATTCCCTTGGGTGGTGACATCCCGCGGACTTCTTTGTAAAGCCTAATCAGCCGCGCACGGCTTAGCTCCGTCTCTGACTCTAGCACCTGCAGGCGAGCGCCCAGCTCGATCAGCTCGATAGCTACCTGCACTTGCATCATTTCACTGACGAGGCTCTTCGCAGTCATAAACTTACCCTCCGTGCCAGGCCGACACCGTATCGTCATACGGTGAGAAGGGCTCAGCTGTCATAAGCAAAGCCGTCTGTGTCTGGCGCTTTCCCAAGTCGCGAGGATTGTCAGCCAGCCTGAGAACTGGTCAGTTTCTACGTGTATCAATCGGCACAACCGCTGGTTGGATCGGGCCAGTTGGTGTGGAGAGTGCCGCCACCAAATCTGCCATACCGCTCGTGATCTTTAGGCGGACCCACGCAGTGTCGCGGTCCTCCTTGATCATCCTCTTAGCCAGGAGGAAATACGTGAGATTGATCTCTTGGATATCATTTAAGAGGCTGCCGTGTTGCATGTCGCCTCCTCTAGCTGCAAATTCAGATTAGTAATGTAGCAAACAATCCTCCTATGTCACGTTGGGCGCGTCAGCCGATAGACTGAGCCTAGGGTCTAGACATGTGAGAGATCGCCCCCTCATCAGTACTCCTCAGAGACACAGGAGTCCAACATGCAGAAGCATCTCAGCGAAAAACAGATTACCAATGTCTTTAAGGAGGCCAAAACCGGCCTGTCCCGTAAGGAACTGCATTGTAAGAACTGGTGGCCTGGAGACACCAGAAGCGTGCTGGCTCAGGACGCTGGAATAGGAAAACATGCCTGAGTCCCCCCGATGCCATGCTCTAGACAGAGATGCGCTTGCGCCCGGTAGAAGTGGAGTGCAAGGCGGACTTTCCTGAGTTATTCGGCCGACCGCGAACCGCAGCCCCCCAGCCAATAACGGGGCTCAAGATCGACCGAGCTGTAGTCAGCAATCAGAAGCAGGACGAAAGAGCCCGTAAGCTGATGTTCTGCATGATCGACATGGGCACATTCTTTACCTGGTGATCACGGCAGAAGGCCTCGGGGCAGTATCGCATCTACCGGGTACGAGGCTGCACCCAAGCGCAGGGTTTCTTCTTCTCTCCAACGCTACCAGCTGACCGACGCTTGGAATGGAGCCGCGGCTTAAGCCGCAACAAAAAAGGCGTCGCCGTGCTTGGCATTGTTAGCTTTAATCACTTTACGTTACGACCTGCCCGGCCTAATGCTTTCACAAGTGCAATGGTTCCCACTGCACTTCTCAGCGACATAATTGCTTTCACTGCTTGATCCCCTCCAGCTTCGCCTAGGGCTTCTACAATTGCAGATGCTCCAACTGAGCTTCTCAGTGACATGATCGCTTTTACCGCTTCATCTCCTCCAGCTTTTCCTAAAGCCCCTACAACTGCCGGTGTTCCAACTGAACTCCTCAGCGACATAATTTCTTTTACTGCCTCCTCCCCTCCAGCTTCACCTAAAGCCTCAATAATTACAGGGGTTTTAACCGAACCTCTCAGTGACATAATTGCTTTTACCGCTGACATTGACAACCACTCCTTATTGATATCCGCGTATAAAGCTAACGCCTTGAATAAGCCACCAATTTAGAGCGGCAGTGAAAAATTGGCCAGCTTAATTAACTGGTTACGTGCCAAACTATGAAAGGTACCTTTCTTATCATGAAGATGGATACTTCCGGTTTTGATGTCTTCAAGCACAGCTTTTGTCGTCCATCGTCCCTCAAATTTAAAGGCGCTCAGCGCATCAAGGGCTACCTGCCCGAGGAGATCGTCGGCCAGCATTTTTCTCGGCTCTGCACCGAGGAAGACCGGGCCAAGGGCGAGCCTGAGCGTGGACTGACCATTGCACGTACGACAGGCCGCTTCGAGAAGGAAGGTTACCGCCAACGCAAGGACGGTAGCCTGTTCATCGCCTATGTGGTCATCGATGCCATATATAGCGATGATGGTACGCTGCTGGGGTTCGCCAAGATCACCCGCGATATCACCGAGTCGAGACAGACACAACAAGCCATGGAGCAGGCCCGCGAAGCGCTTTTCCAATCGCAGAAAATGGAACCCCTCGGTCAGTTGACCGGTGGTATTGCCCATGATTTCAACAGGCTGTTAATGGTATTTTTGGAAGCCTGTACATCGCCGCCTGGCACCTACGCAACGACCCTAAAGCTACGCGCCTGTTGGAATGCCATTCAAAGGGGTCCAGCGCTGGGTTTCGCTGACACAGCATATACTGGCTTTTCCTCGTAGCCAGGAGCTGCGCCCCGAAGTGCTGGAAGTCCCCAAGCTGATTCATGATATGTCCGAGATGCTGCAACAAATCCTGGGGGCCGCAAGTCCATATCGAAACCCGCTTCCCCTTGGGGTTGGATGCCATCCTGGCGGACACCAATCAGCTGGAACTGTTCCTGCTCAACCTGATAGTGAATGCCCGTGATGCGATAGCCAATGGAAGTGATATTACCCTGTCGGCGGCCAATGAGCTGGCTTCGTCGGACAACACCATGGCCTTGACGCTGGCCCCTATGTGCGTGTTGTCGTGCCGGATAGAGGGGCAGGGATGGGCAAGGCCGTTGACCAAGACCATGGAGCCCTTCTTTATTACCAAGGATCCAGGCGAGGGTACGGACTCGGTCTGTTATGGTGCACGACATGGCCGAGCAATTGGGTGGCCGCCTGTATATTGAAAGCAGCCCAGGCCAGGGAACTAGCGTCGAGCTCTGGTTACCTACAGCACAGCTCGAACCTGGCCAAGCCCAGAGCCCGGGGCACTGTCAACAAGCAGAGCGGGCAAGCCAGGAAACCGAGCCCGAAGGAGCAGCCACTCAAGTACCTGGTGGTGGACGACGACAGCCTGGTTCTGTTCAGCGTGGCCGCCATGCTGGAGAATTTGGGGCACCAGGTCGTAGAAAAGGACAATGCCGCAGACGCCTATGCCCTGCTCGAACACAACGACACCATCGATCTGGTGATTACCGATCATGCCATGCCCCAAATGACCGGCGCCGAGCTGGCTGAAGCGGTACACCAGGAATGACTAGCGCTTCCGCTCATCCTGGCCTCGGAGTATACCGAGCAATTGCAGCTGTCCACCTACCTTCCCAAACTGGCCAAGCCGTTCAGCCAGGACTCGCTCAAGGAAGCGCTTCGAAAGCAATAAATGGTGCTCTATGTACAAAGACGATGGCAAACGTGGCCGGTGTCGTTGAGTAATGGTTTCATGCGATTAAGGCATGAATCGAATCGCACCGAAGCCCTCCTATGCATCGGGCCTGGCCCGACGGCCAGGCCGAAAACATCAGCGGATGATAAGAATGGGGACGGAGGCATGGCGGATCATATCGGTGGTTGTGCTGCCCACCAGCAAATGGCGAATACGCGAGTGTCCATAGGCCCCCATGACCAGCATGTCGATCCCATGCAGCTGCTTGTAATGGCGAAGCGCCAGCTCGATCTCTCCCGATTGAATCGAGGTGATGACTTTTCCTCCGCGCCCTTCAAGCTGTTGTTCGACCCACGTCAACTGCGTACGGTGAGCTTCAGTGTCTACCCCAACCAGCACTACGTGGCACTCCAAACCAGCCAGCAGGGGACTAGAGGCCACCTTTTCCACTGCCTTATGCGCAGTCTCACTCCCATCAAAGGCTATAAGTACACGCTGAGGAGCCGTAAATTCAGCAACAGTGATCAGAATGGGACAATGCAGGGCGCGAACGACGCGCTCCAAGTTCGATCCCAGGTGCGCACTGGCCGAGGCGGCAGACTCACCCCGCTTTCCCAGTACCAGAAGGCGAATTTCGCTTTCCAACTCATACAGGGCTTCGACAACTTCGCCGTTACGCTGTCGAGTCGACGGCTCGCTTACGCCATCTTCGGTCGCGCGCTGACAAGCAGCTTCCAACATCAGCCTGCCCTGCTGCTGCGCGATCTTTCCCCGTTGCTCGTCCAGCGCCGCGAGTTCCTCCAGCAGATGCTCACGCGACCCCAGGCCAATCTGCCCGCTCGAATCATGAACGACAGGATTGGCTTCCTTGTCGATGACATGCACAAATGTCAGCGGCGCCGATAGCCGGAGGCTGGCCCAAGCGGCAGCATCGCATACTGCACGCGAGAAGTTGGAGCCATCGATACAGGCCATGATCTGTTGAGTCATAGTTGTCTCCTTGTTGTTAGTGGCCGCCCATCATTTTCTCGACGGCGTCGGGTTTATCATGGATGGCGAAGCAGTCGACGATGGTCGCGCTGGCTTCGTTCAAACCGATAATCTCAACATCTATCCTTTCTCGGCGGAACTTAATCACCACCTTATCGAGGGCACCTACCGCTGTAAGTGTTCTGGTCAAGTAAGAGCGGACATATTCTCAAGCCACAGCTGCCAGTCCGACTTCCCTCGGCGTCTGGTAGTCCAGGGTCGAGTGGAGCCGGCAGCTGTTGTACTCCATCTCGATGTCCCGCCGTGCTGCCTGGCGGCTCCCGTATCGCTGGCCAGCCAGCCACTCGCTTTTCAGTGAGCCGAAGAAGCGCTCCATAACGGCGTTATCCCAACAGTTCCCCTTGCGACTCATCGAGGCCCGGAACCCGTGCCGAACCAGCGTGAACCGGTATTCATGCGACGCGTACTGACTGCCGCGGTCATTATGATGTAGCAACCCTTCCTCGGGCTTCCGGCGACCCATGGCCATCTCTAGAGCATCCAGCACCAGCTGCGTGCGCATGGGGTCCGCCATCGCCCAGCCCACGCATTGCCGATCATGAGGGCCAAGGATCGCCGCCAGATAGAGCCAGCCCTCCAGCGTCCAGATCGCCGTGATGTCGGCCACCCAGACCCGGTTTGGTGCTGCCACCATGAATCGGCGGTTCAGCAGGTTGGGAGCCACCGGCAAGGTGTGCTGACTGTTGGTCGTATGACGCCAACGTCGCCGCTGCCGTGCCTCTATGCCTGCTTCCTGCATCAGGTTCCGCGCCTGGTAGCGACCGATGTCGTATCCGCGGCGGCGTAGCTCTCTGGCCATGCGCCGGCTGACCTGCATGACCCGACACAGCATGGCCACAGGGTAGGTGGCCTTCTCCGACTCGACGAACGGGAATCTTCGTTCGACTCTTTGGCGAAGAAGGCCGCCGCCTTTTTTAAGATATCCTTTTCAACCTGAAGTTTACGAACTTCTTCACGGGGCTTCTTGATCTCGGCATCGCGATCATCTTCTTGCCGGCTCGGGGCATTGGATGCCTGCTGACGGTGCTTGCGGCACCAACGATCCAGTACGCTGCGCTCCCCCCCAGGCGCCGGGCGGCTACGGATAGGGAATATCTCTGATCCATCACCAGGCTCACCGCATCCGCCTTGAACTCATCGGAAAACCGACGTCGAGTCTTCTTGGTCATGAACCCCCACTGCCTCCCACTGCCTTCATTATGAGGCTTATCGATGTGTCCGCTCCAATTGGACCACTTCATAGGGTTTTAGCAGCAATAGTCTAAACTTTATTTCGCCAGCGCAGGATTACGATCAAGCACGGGCCCGTCTGGGATCGGCTCCGACAGCGAAAACGCAGTATGTATTCCATGGCTAAAGTGCGGCCAGATTAGCAAGGCATTTCTAACCGATATAGGATCAGGCAGCGCCCCTTACCCCTCGAGCCGTTATGTATCAAGGCCTTCGCTGCTTTCACGCTGGATTATGATCAAGTGAGGCTTATGCAGGAAACACTCGAATTCACGCTCAACCTGAAGCCTTGCTCCGTCTTATGCCATAGCCCTTTTGCTTCGCTACTCGTGCCCAAGTCAACCACCCTCGTCTCCCCGGGCCTTGTCTTCTCAAATACTACGCCCGCTAAATGCATACGTTCAGCTGGCAGCAATAAATAAAGTCGACTTTGGCCGCTCTCGGCTACCAAGACATTTCCCCCGTCTACTTCATATTCGGAAATGGGCTCCAGAAGCCCGACATTGGCAAGTTCGCCCTGCAGTCCTTGCCAGCAAGGCGCGGATTGTATCGCCGGTCGACGAGGCCAAAGCGTGGGAAATAGCCGCGGTCCATATCAGCTAAGGTATCAAAATAAAGCGAACATTCGGAAGCATGAGCATAGCCAGTCATCAGGCTGGCTGCCACCCGATTCGCTGTGGCCACCTCATCATCGGCTATCTGGGCGGGATTATCGTTTGCCAAGGTTACGTGCAAAATTACCCTCTTATCGTTTACCTTCGCCCAAGTCGAAGCGGCAGCAGTCCGTTGGCAGATGCTATCTCCAGCAGCCACCCGAAACACAACGCCATCGATGACTTGATCAGCAAATGGCTGAGCTAGCATCTCCTCAAGAAAATTCTCTTCACCGTTATTGAAGCCATGGCTAATAAAGTGCGTGTATACCGTGCGCCACTGGCTTTGGCCTCTGCGGAGTTGCGTAGCTTGGAGAGATATACAGGTAGTTTAATGCGATCCCTGAAATCGACGAGATCCGCAATAGCGCCGTCAATACGGCGCAGTAATACGACGAAGTGCCAGGTATTCCTGGGTTGGCTTGACTCTAACAGCGATCGACCTATCCGGAATACTGGGTGCCGTGAGGTTTGTCGGGTTGCCTGAACCAAACACTGATTGACCATGGACACGTGTCCTTCCCTAGACCTGTCGGTGATCCGGGAAACCTGGCGGCGAGGTTTCGCCTCGTCGAAGCATGTGACCCAAGAAGGGCCTGACAGCCTATCCAAGGTTGCCGATTTACCAGCCGGGCGTTCACCGAGGTGCTGGAATCCCACGGCGTCCGGATCAGCATGGATGGAAAGGGTTGCTACCGGGATAATATCTTCGTCGAGCGGCTCTGGCGTAGCGCGAAGTACGGGTGCATCTACCTGAAGGCCTTGGGGGATGGTACCCACCTGCGTCAGGAGTTGAGGACGTATTTCACCTGGTACAACCAACATCGCCCCCATCAGGGGCTGGACGATGCGACACCCGATGAGGTGTACTTCGATCAACTACTGACCCGGGCGGCCTGACGCCTGATGACAATCTGGTCAGAGCTTAAATTGTCTGTCAGGTGGTCCAACGGATGGGGTCCACTTCACGCGGGAGCCGGTAGATCATGCTGCTGATAAAGCCATAATCCTTGATTCGTTTGCGATGTTGCATGTAAGTCCTCCCTTATCTTCGATTAAAGATTCGAGATTCCCGCTTGTTCCAGTCTCAGCGAGAAACAGAAAATTGAAATAGATCCCTTAATCGCTATCTACACATAAAGGATCAATATAGAAAGAGTTATTTGTCGTTTAAATATTAGTAATGTATCAAAGATGCCGGAGCCGATGCAGGGAATCGCGTCAATGTCATGGCTATCTCCACTCATGCTAATGGCTTAAATAAATGAATTGTATCGAATAAGGGCGCACTTGAAGCGGGTCTGGCACGAGCCTGATGGCTGCTACTTTGATTGACCGAGCGCGCTTCTGGCATCTATACCATATCAATTCGTAAGAAATTTAACTTCTGAGCCAGTCTGGCTTTAGCCTGGCATGGAGGCTTCGACATGAGTGAGTTGGTCGGTGACTTTTTGCTAAAACGGTTATCGGAATGGAATGTCAAGCGTATCTACGGGTATCCCGGTGACGGCAGTAACGGGATCATGGGAGCACTGAACCGGGCAGGCGAGCAGTTCGAGTTCATCCAGACCCGGCACGAGGAAATGGCGGCGTTCATGGCCTGTGCCCACGCCAAGTTCACCGGCCAAGTGGGTGTATGCACGGCAACCTCCGGCCCGGGGGCGATTCACCTGCTCAATGGTCTATATGATGCCAAGAAGGATCATCAGCCGGTCGTTGCCATTGTTGGCCAGCAGGCACGTGCGGCCATGGGGGGCGAATACCAGCAAGAGGTTGATCTTGTTTCGTTGTTCAAGGACGTCGCTCATGAATACGTGCATATGGCGACCAGTCCAGGACAGATTCGCCACTTGGTCGATAGGGCCATACGTATTGCCCTGTCCGAGCGTACCGTGACTGCCATCATCATTCCCAATGACCTGCAATCCCAGCCTGCCGTTGAACAGCCTCCGCATGCGCACGGCACGATCCACTCCGGTGTCGGCTACTCTCACCCGCGCATAGCGCCACACGAGGACGACCTCAAGCGGGCGGCCGCCGTGCTCAATGAAGGCGAACGAGTCGCCATCCTGGTTGGGGCTGGGGCGCTCAATGCCACCGATGAAGTGATACAGGTCGCTGAGAAGCTAGGCGCGGGTGTCGCCAAGGCATTGCTGGGGCGCGCAGCGCTCCCCGACGACCTGCCATTTGTTACGGGCTCTATCGGCCTGCTCGGCACCAACCCGAGTTGGGAGATGATGTCGAACTGTGACACGCTGCTGATGATCGGTTCCGGTTTTCCCTATTCGGAATTCCTGCCCGAGGAAGGGCAAGCTCGCGGCGTGCAGATCGACATCGATGGTCGGCAAGTGAGCATGCGCTA
>NZ_KB900019.1 GCF_000378505.1 Modicisalibacter luteus DSM 23508
AAGTGGGCCAATGGCAAGGAAGATGCCCGAATCATCTTCGAGAGCCTTGCCAAGGCAGGGCCGGACTTTATTCACATCACCGAATATGATGCGACGCGCCCGGCTTTCGATGACGGAGAGACACTAACGGAGCTCGCCAAGCGCTACACTCACGTTCCCGTTATCGCCAATGGTCAGCTAGGTGAGCCGGCAAAGGCGGAAGAGCTCATCGCGAATGGCAAGGCCGACGTGATCACCTTGGGTAAATCAGCGTTGGCGAACCCTTCCTGGCCGAAGCGAGTGATGGAGGGTGAACCGGTTGAGGAATTTGACTTCTCTATCCTCCAGCCTCAGGCATACATCAAGGAACATGAACTCTAGAAGCTTCCTTG
Source organism: Modicisalibacter luteus DSM 23508 (assembly GCF_000378505.1). Classification (GTDB taxonomy): domain Bacteria; phylum Pseudomonadota; class Gammaproteobacteria; order Pseudomonadales; family Halomonadaceae; genus Modicisalibacter; species Modicisalibacter luteus. The sequence goes on from NZ_KB900019.1 coordinate 372, forward strand.
GCCGAGCAATCCTGTTCGGCCTTGGTCAAAGCCCAGAGGTAATCTCCTGTCCTGATGGGTAAGGATAGAGCAGGGCGGTGCTAATCGAGTTTCTCGATAAGTTTGTCAGAGATGTTCCGGATGGCCTGGGTATTAGCAGCTTCGCCAAAAGCACACAGTTCAGGGCGAGCCCGGTCGTTGCTTACTGTACCTATACGGCACCTCCGCTAGGTTCTTCAAGTCTGCCTTGTGCATTCGGGACTTCCTGCAGTGGTTCTGTTCTTCAGCTGGCTGGATTAATGCCGTTTGGCCTTCGGCAACGTAGCAGTCCATAGGTGGTCATTGCGGCAAGTAGAGAAAGCGTATACCACCTTCAACGTGTCATTGTGCGGGTGGGCATAGGGGCTGATTTCCAGTGTTGTACCCATGTTTGCGTGGCGCTCATGAAGGTCTTCGCCAGGGTGATATAGGATACCGCTATTCGGGCGCCTATCGCGGCTGCCCTTCGTTTGCGTACCCCGGGCGATCGTATTCAGGAATTTATCGGTGAGACGATTCTTCGACCAACTCGCTTAGCGCTGCTTCATTGCGCGCCGCTAGTATAGGAAATGGCTTTCGTACGGCTCTTCGCAGATCAGCGTAAGAGAAGGAAGGTGGCGATAAGAACAGGCTACTGTGCAAGCCGCTCTGATGCGAAGTCTTCAAGATGAAACACACCGCAGTAATGGGTATTTGGCTAGGAGGTCTCAGAAAGAATCTCTACGATGGGGCATTTGGGCACTTCCTCTCCGCTGCATTGGGCCGACATCTCTTTTAATGCATGTTGCATTTGGTGCAGGTCGTTTATCTTGCGCTGGATCTCATCGGCATGCCTGAGTGCAAGCTCCTGTACCTGAGCGCAGGTGGAATGCCCGCCATCAACCAATCGTAGAAGGTTTTGCACCTCTTCGAGCGTAAATCCCAGTTCGCGCGCTCGGCGGATAAACGTCAGCCGCGTGAGGTGGCGCTCTTCATAGCTGCGAAAGCCGTTCTCGCTTCGGGGCGGATTCGGCAGAAGCCCAATGCGCTCGTAGTACCGAACCGTCTCGATGTTGCAGCCGGCTCGTCTGGCTAGCTCTCCTCGGCGTAATGGCATGGCCTACCTCCCTCTTGATCCTGTAGTAACTACAGGGGCTACTGTAGAGCGAAATTTCCCCTGTGCAAGAGGATCACGATGGAAACCAGTAAAGACCAAACACTTAACCGAAGCGAGCAATCCACGCCGAGCCGATCAGGGCGCAAGGGTCTGCTGGCAAGCGGTAGTGTCATTGGCGCGACACTCGCATCCTCCTGCTGCATTCTGCCATTGGTGTTGCTCTCACTCGGCATTGGCGGGGCTTGGATGAGCAACCTCACGGCGCTTGAACCCTACCAGCCGGTTTTTCTTGTCTTCACCCTGGGCATGCTCAGCGTTGGCTTCTACACCGTCTACCGCAAGCCCAGGAACGCCTGCCGTGCCGATACTTGCAGCACAGATGGCTATTGCGGCACGCCGCTGGCAGAGCGTGTGATCAAGCTCGCCCTGTGGAGTGCGACGGCACTCGTCGTGTTGGCGCTCGCCTGGCCGTTTATCGCCCCGCTGCTCCTTGGCTAGATCATCCTTAATTTTCTGGAGCTTTTTCTTATGAAGATTCGCAACCTGATTGGCACGCTTGTGTTGTCCGTGGCGGGTATTGGCACGGCCTTCGCCGCTCAGCAGACCGTCACCCTGGCGGTTGACAACATGACCTGCTCGACCTGTCCCTACACCGTCAAGAAGGCGCTCAACCAAGTGCCCGGTGTGGAGAACGCCACGGTTTCCTACGAGGAAAAACGCGCCACGGTGACCTTCGAGGATACCGAGGCAAGCGAGGAGGACCTGACCGCCGCCACCACGAATGCGGGCTACCCGTCGCGCCTGGCCGCCGAGAGCGCTGAGAAGGCCCAGTAACCGTCACGCTCTCGTTCATCGAGGGCGGCGGATGCTGGGTGCAAGGACTATCGAGGAATTTCTATGCATACCACGATCACGATTACCGGCATGACCTGCGCGAGCTGCGCTGATTCGATCCAGGCAACGCTCAATGCGCTGCCCGGCGTCGAGGCCGAGGTTTCCTATGACCAAGGCCGCGCGGTAGTGACCCGCCCGGGCGAGGTGGGTACCGAGCGCCTGCTCGAGACGATCCGCGCCAAGGGCTACGGCGCCGAGCTGACGCAAGCCGCAGAGCGAACCGATGGTTCTCTTGGCAGTGAACAGGGGCTGCATATCGCCGTGATCGGCAGCGGGGGAGCCGCCATGGCAGCGGCGCTGAAAAGTGTCGAGCGGGGCGCTCGTGTCACCCTGATCGAGCAGGGCACCATCGGGGGCACCTGCGTCAACATCGGATGCGTGCCCTCCAAGATCATGATCCGCGCCGCGCATGTTGCCCATCATCGCCGCGAAAGCCCGTTCGATGACGGCATCACGGCGACGGCACCGACCATTGACCGTGGCCGTTTGCTGGCCCGGCAGCAGGGGCGCGTGGAAGAGTTACGTCACGGCAAATACGAAAGCATCCTGGAAGGCAACCCGGCCATCACGGTCATTCGCGGCAGGGCCCGCTTCCGTGATGCGCAGACCCTGATCGTTGACCAGGACGATGGCCGCGAGCGTGAAGTCGTCTTCGACCGTGCCTTCATCGGTACCGGCGCGCGTCCCGCCATACCGCCACTGCCGGGGTTGGCTGACACCCCCTACTGGACCTCGACCGACGCCCTGGCCAGCGACACCCTTCCCGAGCGCTTGGCGGTGATCGGGGCATCGGTGGTCGCGGTGGAACTGGCCCAAGCCTTCGCGCGGCTGGGTAGCAAAGTGACGATCCTGGCGCGTAGCCGCCTGTTCTCGCGTGAGGACCCGGCCATTGGCGAGGCCCTGGAAGCCGCTTTCCAGACCGAAGGCATCGAGGTATTACGCGGCGTCCAGGTCAGTCAGGTGATGCATGGCGACGGTGAGTTCGTGCTCACGACGGGCACGGGGGACATCAAGGGCGACAAGCTGCTGATCGCGACGGGCCGCACGCCCAATATCGAAACGCTGAACCTGGACGCCATCGGCGTTGAGACGGCTCACGGAGCGATTCTGGTTGATGATTCTCTGCGTACCACCGTGCCCGGCATCTATGCCGCTGGCGACTGCACCGACCAGCCGCAGTTCGTTTATGTCGCCGCCGCCGGCGGCAGCCGCGCCGCCATCAACATGACGGGGGGCGAGGCGCGCCTGGATTTAAGCGCCATGCCCGCGGTGGTCTTCACCGACCCGCAGATCGCTACCGTCGGTTTGTCCGAGGCCGAGGCCCAGGCCCAGGGATTCGCCACCGACAGCCGGACCCTGACCCTGGATAACGTGCCCCGTGCGCTGGTCAACTTCGAGACCGGCGGCTTCATCAAGATCGTCGCCGAGCGTGAAAGCGGACGGCTGCTCGGGGTCCAGGCTGTGACCGGCGAAGCCGGTGAACTCATCCAGACGGCGGTCATGGCCCTGCGTGCCCGGATGACCGTGCAGGAGATCGCCGACGAACTCTTCCCTTACTTGACCATGGTCGAGGGGCTCAAGCTTTGTGCCCAGACCTTCACCAAGGACGTCAAGCAACTGTCCTGCTGCGCGGGGTGATAAGCCTCGATGTGAAGGGGCCGATGCGCTTTGCCAAAGAACGGCAAAGCGCATCACTCGCTTGGGTTGAGCTTGAGCCTGTGACAACTACAGACCTACGTTGAACACAACGGGGTTTTTATCGGAGTCGCAAAAGGCAAGCTACCGAGCCGAGCCCGGCCCTCACTGTGCGGCAACACCCCTCAACGCATGCAGGATGCGACATGAGCAAGAAGTCCAGCAAACCGACCCTACCGATTGCCCTTTTTGCCGGGCTGCATCTGTTGTGCTGTGGCATTCCGCTTCTGCTGCTCTCGGGAGTGTCGCTCGCCTTTCTCGTCCCTAGCTGGCCGGGCGTGGGAAGCGTGGTCGCGGTTATCGGCGTGATCGGCTTCATCTGGCATCTCAAACGCGGCTGTGCCACCTGTCTACGCAATGAAGAGCGTTGTGCCATGGTCAGACCTGCGCGCCGGCCAGGTCGGGGGGGGAGAGAAAGCGACAAATAGCGTCCTCTGTGGCCTGGCACGCCTGCCTGTGGCTGGGCATCTCATCAGGAGGATGACAAGACGCTGCGTTGTGCAGGGAAGAGGCTTCCTTGCAGGGGCGATGAGTGAGCCTTGGGGCGTGCTTCAGCTTCACGAACACTACAAGGAGGACTAGAGATGACCAACCAACCGCTGGCAGGGCAACGGGCGCTGGTGACCGGAGCCAGTTCGGGCATTGGACGCGCCATTGCCTGCGCGTTTGCCGAGGCGGGCGCATCCGTCGTGGTGAACTATCGCTCCAGCCGTGAAGAAGCTGAGCAGGTCGCACGCGATATTCAGCAGCGCGGTGGCAAGGCGATTGCGGTCCAAGCCGATGTCTCCGAGCCGGAGGGCTGCGAAACCCTGTTTGGCGCGATCGAACGGGAACTGGGCGGGATTGATGTGCTGGTGGCCAATCTTCCTGGCTCATTCACGATGTCAGCCATCGCCGCGTGCGTGCGTGAGCGCGACCTGTTCCAATATTGTGTGGGTTGGATGTCCCGGTGCGTCGCGTGCGCTGCCCGGCCTGTGGTCCCCGACGAGAACGTATTGCCTGGCTGGCCGGACGCAGCCGCTGACCTGCGCCATGGTGAGCAGGGTCGAAACCTTGGTTCGACTCTTACCCATCAAACACGTGGCCGAGCTGGTGGGGCTTCACTGGCATACGGTCAAGGCTATTGATCATCGGCGCCTGCGTCGTGAGACAGCCCCGGCAGACCTGACCCGGGTGCGACATTTGATCATGGATGAGTTTGCCCTGCACAAGGGGCATCACTATGCCACGGTGGCTATCTGCGCCGACACCCAGCAAGTCCTGTGGATCGGCGAGGGGCGTTCACGCACTGCCGTACGCCCCTTCTTCGAGTGGCTGGGCAGGGACACCTGTCATCAGATAGAAGCGGTCGCCATGGACGTGAACATGGCAATGGACCTGGAAGCCAAGCAACACTGTCCGAATGCTCGGATCGTTTACGATCTGTTCCACGTGGTCGCCAAGTTCGGTCGCGAGGTGATCGACCGGGTGCGGGTCGATCAGGCCAATCGGCTACACGAGGACCGTGCTGGCCGGCGAGTGATCAAGCGCAGCCGCTGGCTGCTCCTGCGCAACCGCGCCAACCTGGCCCCTGAGCAGACCGTCAAGCTGGATGAACTGCTGGCCGCCAATGAGCCGCTGACCACGGTTTACCTGCTCAAGAGCCAGCTCAAGGAGCTATGGTACGCGCCCAGTGAAGCCGAGGCCCGCCGACGCTGGAAAGAGTGGTTTGGAATGGCCATCCTCAGTGGTCTCAAGCCGCTGATGGCCTTCGCCAAGCGCCTACGGCCTTACCTGGAAGGTATCGTTGCCAGTGCCCTTTATCGACTCAACACCAGCGTGCTTGAAGGGATGAATAACCGCATCAAGGTCATCAAGCGAATGGCTTACGGCTACCGGGACACGACGTACTTCTTTCTGAAGATCAAAGCCGCGTTCCCCGGCAGAATGCGATGAACCAAATTTGAGCCCCGTCGCTACCGAATGGTGGTCGATTACTCCTGGGTATCCACCAGCCAGCTTTCGACGGTTTCGTCGCCGAACTCTACTTTCCAGGCTTTCAGCTTCTTATGGTTACCACCACGAGTTTCGATTCGCTCGCCGGTATTAGGATTCTTGTAAATCTTGAGCTTGCGCTTGCGGCGTTGTGATGATTGCTCGGAAGCGGCTGCTTGAGCTGAAGGCTTAGAAGGATACAGTATTTCAATAACGCCTTTGGCATCCTTACCAAACTCATCCATCAGAGCTTGGAGCCTATCCAAAAATTCTTTTTCGCGGCGAAAGCGCTCGTCTCCTTCGATGCGCTTCATTTCTTCTTCGATCTGCTCTTTTTGGGCCTTCAGTTGGGTATATCGAGAAAGCATGTTCTGGCTCATGTCACGTCCTAGCAGGTGTAAAGTACAGCCGTTTTAGTATGCTTTTAAATAATACCATAAGAGGAAGCGTGAGTAATATTTTATACCGTTTTCATATATGAAAAAGAAGAAGGTTAGCTGGTGAATTTTTCATCTAGCAACCGCCTTGATGTTTAGGAAAACTGCTATGGATTGTTCATTTTTTGAGCAGCACCTAAGGCCCTGGTTATCCATCCCTATGCGACCTCCTTCCACAATCTCTGTGGATATCTGTAGAGGGCCTTAGATGCTATCCTCATAAAGAACATAGGGAACGGAATCCATAAATGAAGGGGATTAGCGGCAAGGCCTAGGAAATTACATGGATGTTTCTTTTGCTTTCAGTTATCTGGTGGGTAAGCCAAATACTATTAGGCGCAGGAATCATTACAGGGAACCAGGCATGGGCAGGCATTGCCGCCTGCGTTTTCGGGCTCGGATTGGGCATTGCGGGGTTCCGCATAACTCGTGACTGGAAAGTTGGCATACCCGCCTGTGTGGCCATGGCGAGTGCAATACTCCATCTAATTTACTGACTGAAAATAGCGCGCTTATGAGGTATATCGATTCAGGGGGATTGGATGCATCGACACGCCATTCTCCTGTGACAACGCCATTCAAAAGGGTGGTCAGACCTTCCCTTGTTTGCCATTTATGACTGACAGTTAATGATGAGAATCGATTTCCTCTAGCCTTGCTAATTCTAATAGCTTCCCACCGACGCGCTTCCTACGGCCGCCACAGGGTCGATTTGGCCGGCGTCATGGTCAGCTACAGCCATTATGCTGGGGCAGGCCCTTCCGATAGATTCCGGTCCATCGCAGGATTTAACAATGAAACGATGGTGCGTAGTAATAATGCTCGCCGCTGCGCTGCCGGCCTATGCCGATCACCACCGTTGCGATGTTCAGGGCACGCCGACCTTCCAAGACTTCCCGTGCGGGGAAGACCGCCCTGAGAGGAACCCCAGCGTCTCGATATTCAGGCGTGGTGAAAGTGCCAGCCGTCAGGCTATGCACTGAAAGCGGCAGAGCAGGCCGCTACGCAGCAGCGGATAGACGAAGCTATTAGCGCAAGATGCCTAACTCAGGGGTCGAATGAGTCAGACACGCGATGGATCTATGGCCCGCCTTATCTTATTAAATTGGATAGAGAGGGTTGCCGACGAAGGATTTGGAAAAACCCTGTTTATGCGGCGAGGGTGTGTAACAACACCATCGCAGAGGTTTATCACTGACTTAGGATCCTGCTGAGTTAACTGGGCTAAGGGCAGCAGAGCAGATATAAAAAGTTTATACCGCTTACATATATCTGGATATTTGTCCAGGCATGCCTCACACTAACAGTGTCATTAACTGTTAAGTGAAGAGAGCGTTATGCCTCAGACACAATATCAACTGCTGGCAGAACTCGAACGGCACTTCGACGACATCATCCATAAAACCGAGGCGCTCCTAGCGGTATATAAAGACCATCAAGGGGCGGCATGGGCGTTAAACGAGCCGACGCCGAATGCGGACTGGCTTCGCAGAGCGCTGTTCGACTTTTGGTATCTTGACGGTCAGGACGGTAGGGCGACACGTACCTACGTAGGGCTTATAGCGGCAGATAGTGTGCTTCTGGATGCGGTTGAGGAGTTGAACCTGGCCAAGGCAGCTTTTTCTGCCCAAATAGCTGAAATACAGGCCCGTAGTCCTGGCATGATCCCAGAATTGAAATCAATTCTCCCGTTTCGCCATCCAGCGTTGCACGATCACCTGCGCGGAAGCGGGCTGGCCCGACTTCATCTTAAGCAATGCTGGCGGCATGTTCCGGTTGCCGATGCCGAACTCACGCGCGTAAGGCTGGCCTGGTATAGCAGTGGCCGGTCCATCAAACGAGTCACGGTGGCCGAAGCCGAACAGATGCTTGAAAAGTACGATACCGAGGCGCAGCATATACAGATACAGATGCGCAAGCTTGCGGGCCTACCGAGCTTAGAACCACTCGCCAAGGTTCAGAAACAGGCGCCGCTAATGAGGGCAAATCTGTTCTTCCGTGAGGCACTGGAAGATGGACGGATGCGACGGGCGATGAATGTCGCACTGCCAGTTTTTATTCCATCGTCGGATGGTAGGCTGCCGGATTACAACATGGTGGCGCCGTTTCCGCCTGAGAAGCGCACGCGGGCAAAACGATCCGATGAGCGTCTTGAGGAAGAGCCGTTCTTGCCGAGTCTGCATATCTATCGCTATCGGTCGGTACCTCAATCCGTCAATGAGCCGACAGCGAAATAAGGTATCTCGGAGATATTGTTAGTTAGATCTCTTTTTCAGACAGCGCCTCAATTAGGCCTGGCGAGCCTGTCGCAGATTTATTTCATCGGCTTTCTTCGCGCAACGCTCGGCTTCGAGTGCCTCGCGACGTTTGCGAGTCTTTCCGGCACGCGATGGGGGCTGACAGATGCCACAGACAAAATCGTGTGATGGGGTGTGGGCATACGTCACGAACCGGCCACTACAGGAAGTGCATTTGTTGAGCTCAAGCATGTCATTTTCGAAAAAGCGCACCAAGGTCCAGGCACGCGTCAACCCAAGCACCGGCTCAGCATCTTCAAGGGCCAGCTGCTCCAGATAGAGACGAAACGCCCTGACGAATGCACTCATGCGCTCACAGCCATGATCTTCAACCAGCCGCTCATAAATATTGAAGAACAGCGATGAATGAATGTTCGGCAACCAGGTGATAAACCAGTCGGTGGAGAATGGCAGCATGCCCTTGGGCGGCGACATGCCGCGAACTTCCTTATATAGCTTGATGAGGCGCCCACGACTTAGATCGGTTTCGGTCTCGAGAACTTGCAGCCTGGCACCGAGTTCAATCAACTCGATAGCCATCTGGACCTGCTGCATTTCACTGACCAAGCTCTTCTCGGCCATGTCGAATTACCCAGCCAGAACGTTGGAGCGCGTCGACACCGAGGCCATCAGCAACGCCGCATGGGTCTGACCCAGACCCTGCTCTCGAGGATCGGTGGTAAGTCTCAGCAACTGCTCGGGATCATCAAAGCAAAGGCGACACAGCAATTGATTGGTTCGGGATAGCTGGCTTACAGTGCCTTTCAAAACCTACCTTGAAGCTTGTTCAGACAGATCAGCGAGCATCCCAGCAGCGTGAAGGCATAATGAATATCGACACGGCGCTCATAGCGTATAGCCAACCGCCTCATTCGCCCCAGCCAGGCAAAGGTCCGCTCGACAACCCAGCGATGGCGTCCGAGTCGTTGACCATCCTCCACGCCCCGGCGAGCAATGCGAGGCTGGATGCCGCGAGCCTGACATGACCGGCGGCAACGTCGGTGATCGTAAGCTTTATCTGCGTGAAGCTTTCGGGGACGGCAGCGCGGGCGTCCT
>NZ_KB900020.1 GCF_000378505.1 Modicisalibacter luteus DSM 23508
CCCCTTTAAACCCTAAATCTGTCCCCTTTAAAACCTGATTATTATTAATATTCATAGGCTTACAGATACTGAAAAGGAAAAAGGAGAAAAGTACAGAAAAGAGCGCATCCGCACTCACCTACCCTTCGCTACGCTCGCCCAGCCCTTCGGGCTGCCTAAAAAGGATGCGCCAAAGGCGCAGCTACAGGCGGTATTCGAGGCGCAGAGCGCCTGAGCCGCCTTGGTGGCCGGCCTAAAGGCCAACCCGCTACAACCCCGTTTAGCAAGAACTGGGCGTGATGCAGGAAATTGCAGTACATAAATCGATAACTATGGGGTCGCTAGGCGATACATGTTCTGTTATCGCTCGCGCTGCTTGCTGCATGTCCTATCGGCCATAAGCGTGAATAAATAGCGTTTATCGGTGTACTCACGTTAGGCATCCAATTCATACTGGTAGCGTGATTGCGTAATTTTCACAGGACGGCCACCCGGTGCTCCAGGATTGGGCCCGGGAGGACCCGGGCGAGTCCAACTGCCGCGCAGGTGGGGTTCCCAGTCAGGCCAGTGGCCTAACGCTGCGGCGAGGACACGACAGGTACGCCAGTAATCGTAGCGACTGGCTGCCGATAAATGAGCTACACCTGCCTTGAGTACCCACTGCAAATGCTTGGCCCGCCACTGGTAGGGTTCGCGAATGCCGAACCGCTTTTCAACCAGGACCGCGACCCGCTCCCCGCGCCGGATATGGGTCCGGACACCGCTGTTCTTGCCCGGTTGCGCCCGTTTCAGCAGGACTTCCATCTGGGTTGGTTTGCGGTGGCTCATTTTCGGCCTCCAATGTACGAAACGAGCACATCGGTGCGGTTATGGCCTAGCTCCTGGGAGAGCTTTTCACGCACTTGCTGATCGAGCCGCCGATCGATGGGCGATTGGCCGGTAATGACTGGGGCATGCTGTCCGGTGAGTTCGTAGTACCGCTGGCAAGCATAGGCTGCACGGGCGTCGTGGTAACCGGGGATGCCGTGTTGGTGGAGCACGGCTCGAGCCTGGTTGATTTCGCCTAAGCGCCCAACGGCCAGTTCAGTGTAGCTCTCGTGTGAGGCAATCAAATTTCGGCTACCAGTGGGTCGGGCGGCCCGTGCAGTGTCCAGGGCCAAGCGCTGGGCCTCACCAACCGGTACCCAACGGGGAGCGTCCCGTCCGCCCTTGGTGCCATCTATCACGTTAACAGCGCCATGACGGATGGCTTCCCGGGACCAGCGGTCCAGGTCGGCCTTAATGGCCTCCTCCCGGCGCACGCCGAAGGCACGGGCGAGCCCGAGGGTGGCGGCAGCCCGGACATGGTTGGCGTTTTGTAGCGCCGTGACAGTGGCCTGCACCCGTGCGGGATCAAGGCTGGCCGGCGCCATGGTCCGGACATTGCTGCGTGTCCCCGCATAGTCACGCGGCGAGAGGGCTACCAGGCGATCGCCGCGCAGTGATGCAAACACCACATTCACGGTGCTGATACGGTTCTGTGCCGTTGCCACAGTCAGTGATCCCGCTTGTACGAGCGCTTGGACATGCTCGGCATAGGCCGTGGCGAGTGCGGTGTTATCGACCTTCGCGAGATCGCGTACTCCCTGCTCTCGCGCCCAAGTGGCAAACTGCGACCACCGCCCGGCATGCGTTGCCACAGTAGCGTGATGACCGTGGCCATAATGGTCGCGGAGGGCCACCTTGCCGGCATGAGCGATCTGTTTGCCGTATCCAAAGTTACGACGGCTGGCGTACTTCCCCATGTGCTCCTCCTCTTCTGTCGTTCCGATTCAACAGGATCCCTCCTCCCCGTTTCCCCCGCCGGGATCTGGTAAGTGAAAAACCGATAAATAGGCTCGGTCGGACCTGGGAGGTCTGTCGTGACGTGACAGGAGCGCCGGCAGGTAACGCCTGGCCGGAGTGGCGATTCATGAGTAGCGATAGAGCCAATGCGTGATCGCGATGAGCAGAGCTCGGCGGGGGGATCACTGCGCCCTAGGCAGGAGCGCATGCACGGCCTCGTTCGTGACGACAGAACGTAGGAAAGCCGCTGTTACGAAGGGACAGAGCGCGTACCCGCCTGCCAGGCGGGTGGCCGTTAGGCCGCGGACTGTCTCGACGAGACAGGGAGAGGTTTTGGTGCAGGTTATGGTGCCGCAACGAACTCGCTAAGCCATTGAGGCTTAACGAGTTCGCGGGCGTCTGGGACGCCCGTCTCTATGATCCGCTTTGCGGCAATAGAGACGGGCGGGGCTGGGCTCCGAGGCAGAAGATCCACGGTGGCGGTGACAATAAGCCGGTGGAAAAAACCGTGTATTCATTCCTACTGAGCTCAGGGTCAGGCGAGTCCCGAAGGGACTCGACGCGTGTGCAGCTGTTTGGTGAAAGCAGCACAGCGATAGGTAGCGCGCAGATGAGAACTGGGCGTGGATCTGGAGATCGTGAAAGGTGGGATATGCACACGTCAAAGCCATCGTTTGGTATGGCTGAGAGTGGTAAAGGCCTATAGCCACAAGGGCTTTCAGTGCTTCGTTAAAATGCTGTTTTCTTAGAGAGGCCAGCTACCTCTACCGCTCAATGAGCAATGAGACCAGCATATCGAGACAAAGCGTTGATCACAATAGCTATTCCCCATCGACGCGCCCCACCGTTAACTCCGCCGCTTTTCCCAGCGAGAAAGCAGGTCGCCGAATCCTTCGATAGGGCCTTTTTCGAGGCTCTTATGGGGTAGGTCAGTCCGACTCAATGTCGTCTCTGGAGCGGGCAACAGACGAATTTCCCGAATTTCCTCTCTGAGTCGGCTGACTTCCTCGCGAAGGGCTCTCAACTTCTTCAATAGGGCTGTATCACCCCTTGTACCAGGTGTGTCTCGTGGGGGGTATCGGGTGTTACAGCATTGGAAGGTTCTTCGTATGCGCGGATCAGCTCGGAGAGATCGATCAGGCGCTGGTTATCTTCGCTTGGCCTCGATGTAATACGGGGTTCAATGTGGCTTCTCCTTTAGCCTAGCGTCAAACAAGAAAAGGCCCGACCACATGGGCCGAGCCTTCTCATAGCGCTGCTTTCCGTGCTACCACCACCGGCATCCTGCCAGTGCCTCCTTGGAGCTTGAGCCGTCCATGTGCTCGTTCTTTCCTTACTTGGGATTTCCCTTCCCAATGACAGGCATGGGTAACACCCTTTGTGAATTTAAACTTAACGTGTGTTACCTAGCTGCGTAAGAGATTACCAACAACACTTACCTAAGCCATCGAGTTTATATGGCTCATAATGTATACCCTGCGAACCATGTGAAAATTGGTTTTCAAGAGAGGTCCAAAATTGTTGTTCCCCATTGAGCCACCCTGTATATTTTGATCCATATTTAATGAGCCAATGAATCCAACATGTCTGCCACTATCGCCTATCTTCGTGTGAGCACTGATACCCAAAGCACTGAGACGCAGCGAGCTACTATCGAGAACCGCTACAACGTCGATAAGTGGTTCACCGATGAAGCTACGTCAGGTGCTATCAAGGCAAAGGACAGGAAGGGGCTCAGCGAGCTTCTGAATTATGCTCGATCAGGAGATACGGTCGTTGTCTACGCCATTGATCGCTTGGGACGTAACACTGTAGACGTGCTTGAGACAGTGGAAACGTTGGAGGCTGAAGGTGTAGCTGTGGTGTCGATTCGTGAAGGCTTCGATCTGTCCACGCCGATGGGCAAGGCAATGCTGACCATGCTGGCTGCAATGGCTGAGCTTGAGCGTTCCAATATCAAATCGCGTCAGATGGCAGGGATTGAGCGTGCCAGAGCTGAAGGCAGAAGGCTTGGACGTGAGAAGACTATCGACGATGCTCAGGTTGCTCAGTGGCGCCAGGATCATAACGCTAGCATTAAAGCTACGGCTGACCATTTTGGTATTTCTGTAGCGTCCGTGAAGCGAGCCTGCAAATCTGCCAAATAATTGGGTAGCCCGTTTTGAAGGGTGAAGCCCGGAAACGATTTTGGGCCTAGAAAACCATAGTAAAGGTGCCTACTGAGGCGATGTTTGATGTGTTTCCCGGCCTTGGTAGGGAGGTGGTAATCCGGAGTGAGTGAAGTAGGTGATTGTAACTTAAACCAAAGTTTACTTACTTTTTGTAACTTTAATTCATAAGGTGGTTCCAGAGGCAGGCTGCAAAGGACACTGTAGTGCTAGGCAACAGGAGTGCCCTGTCTCTCGATATGTGGCGCCTGGGGAAGCATCCTTACACTCGCCTCGCGAGGCTGGCCCTAGGCACCGCACCACTTTCTAGCCTCTAGAATCCTAGTAGAAATGTCATTTGAGACGATGTTTGAGTGTCTCAGGCTGGTTTGCTGTTGATTGGGCCAAGGATACGATCAACCGTCACGCTCGCTTTGGTTACACTGGCGATGGCCTCAGCACCGCTCTCAGCTTCTTTCTGAGCATCTTCTAGGGTGAGGGCCTTCAGCTCATACTCGACTTCCTCACCTTCTACTTTGAGAACGACGCTGTAACCACCTGTTCTACGTGTTGCCAGCGCTTCTCGCCTAGAGAGTTCGCGCCCAGCTTCCATTTCCTGCTTTAGCAGATCGTCAGGGATCGTCTGCCCTTCTTGGTCGAATAGGTCCACTCGGTTACTTAGATCGTCACACAGCGCTCTCAATTCATCGTCTGAAAGATTTTCGTAGCGCTTGTTCATGGCGTCTTTCCTTGGTCTGGTTTCTGTGCCTGGCTGTAGTGTTTCACTGTCGAATGACACTGCCAAGCGCCTTCTGCCCGTGTCGCTAATCAGGTTGGGGACAGGCATTATGCAACCAGGCTCTGCAACCAATTAGGCAGCCATGCAACTTACTATTCCGAAGGCAGCAAAGCTCTACAGAAAGCACCGCTCAACTATACATCGACATATTGAATCAGGCCGCATCACATGCGGTGTGAGAGGGGATGGCACTCGTGTAATTGAGCTTTCAGAGTTGATCCGTTGCTATGGTGAGCCAGCGTCTTTGCCACCTGAATTGCAACAGGATGCAACAGCTCAGAGCGAGGACGTGCAACAGGCGATGTTGCAGGCGTTGCGAGACATGCACGCTGAGTTGATGAAGCTGAGGGAAGAGGTAGCTGAGCTGAAGAGGTTGCCTGCCCCTGAAGTATCGAAAGCACCTGAGAAGCCACCTGAAGCGGCAAGCCTTCCTAACAATGATCCTCACGGACTGAGGGCGATAGCTAGAGCGTTACGGGGCGAAGGAAGCTGAGGTAGGTATTGGATATGCCTCTAAATCGCTCAGAGAGACGTTAGGCTGCTTACCCATCTACCCTACTGGGTTCATTAGAAAGGCGTTACAGAAGCTTTCGAGCGTAGGGAGGGCTTGGGATTGACGCGGATAGGGAGCTGACTACATAGTTGCTCCCCAGAACGAAATGAAGCCCCAGGTGCTACCAACACCCAGGGCCTCGGATTCTCTCAGGCAGGAGAGAAGCTTGAACACTTCTTAGTCTAGCGGCCTCCTTGGCTCCTTCGCAAGACTTCCTGCCTGATAAGAATCCCGTTCGGCGGTTACTGTAGCGTCAGCACTTTGGCGTAGCCGTGGAGAGTGGAATCAAGAGATTGTCGCTCCATTGGCTGTAACTGTCGGCTGTGACGGGGGAATCGCTCATACAGCCACGCTGCGACGCGCTTAATGCTTTCCGTTAGATAGGCCCTAGCGGACTACCGGCAAAAGTGGGAACGGGTAAGCCAACGGCACCACTTAAAAAAACGCGAGGCGCTACGGTGAAGGAGCTGTAGCAAAGCTGGTAGAGCAAGCTATTAAGTGCCCCGATAGGCGGAGCGAGAGAGAGCACTTAGCTAAATGTCTCTCGATAGTATCGGGCAAGGCGTCCTTCCTGAAGTCCATCGGACGGAGGGGGGGGCGACCTGTGGTGAAGAGGCCCTTTTAGGGCCCATCTTCTGTGGGCTTCTGCTGTGTGGAGCTGAACGTCCCTGTGCATGCCTTCCGCTCGATATCCACTTTACTAACATAGCCATCTATTCTTGGTGTGCATCACCTCTCCTCAGACAGGGTGCTATGTCGATTACCACGAGCCCGAGTGTGAATTTGTCACGAATAACTGAACGTGGAATCGGCAGAGACAACCTGTCCAACAAGCGAGAGCGCGTTAGGCGGTGCTGGTTACTTGAAATGGGTGAGCTTTCTATTAATCTCAGTATGAGTCAGCGGCTCCCAAGCGTTTCCTCCTGGCTCTGCATTCCTTTCATGAAGATGAAGCCCAGCCCCAGCTGTGAAGCTCGGGCGTTTTCATTATGTTGGCGCATAGTTTTGAAGTAAGCCAAGCCCGATAAATGGGCTATGCCGGCTTGAAAATCAGCCGGAAAAAATCTGAAGCTTGGATTTTCCTGTGTATCTGTAAGCAGATACGCCCTGGGCAACATGCCCCCCTAGTTGAAACGTGGCAAATCTAGTCACGCCCCTACCGCTGGTAGCCTGGTGGCTCGATGATCGGCATCATCGAAGCCTTTTGGCTTGATTTAGGGTTTATGCATGTTATTCATGCTTTACGCGATGGTATTTAACACTGCCTTTGATGCCTGGATGCGCCGTTACCTGGCGCGATAGACTTGAGAGCAAACCGAGAGGGCATTCCATCTGTACGCGGCTTATCTTGAACGGATATGCGTGACTTTTTCACGCAGTTAATTCTAACCAGCATTAAAAAGGCCCGACCCCTTTCGGGGTCGGGCCTGGGCAGCCATCCTGGCTGGTCTTTCTAGCGGGCATCCTGCCCGTGATCCTTGGCTTACCGGGCCATCCGTGGCCGATCTTCCTTGAGGAGCCTTCCTGGCTCCTAGCCGCCGGGCTATCTCTAGCGCTGCGTATCCTTGCTTGCGTCCATGAGCATCCTGCTCATGCCTCCTTGGCTACTTGAGCCGTCCTGGCTCTGTCCTTCCTTGTTCGAACCGTCCTTAGCTCGATGGAAGACAGTGTGACAGCTATAGCCGACCAACGATGTAACTTGAGTTACTTTAGCACGTAAGAGATTACCGATAATTTACCCAATGTTGCGACTATCGTCGCCAATCGCATATGGCTTCGTTCTGCTGCGTATCCTGCCTTACAAAAAAATGGGCCGCTAAAAAGCGGCCCAAGGTACGCAGGGAACTGGGGGTAGCCTGTTAAGGCCGGAAAATTCTTACTGAGGGTCCATCCTCTAAACCGCCTGTCCTCGCGACAGCAAGCCTTACCGGAGAATCCATTCTCTGACCCGCCGATCCTTCAGCGGCTTTAAGACCTGCCGGGAAATCCGTTCCCTGAATCGCCTGTCCTTGAGCGGATGCAAGAATTTTGGGCTGACGAGTGGAATATCACTAGGTCGTAGGTGCATTCGAATCGCCAGCAACACCAAGGATATAGCTAAAACAGTGCCAAAAAAATAAAATATGTTGTATATCAAAAATATATAGAAGTAACAGCATCGATGGGATGAATTTAGCCAGCACTTAGCCATCGGAAGTTGGACGCAAGCGTCGCAATTTACACACCTACTACATTAAGTTTTTAAAAAAAATATATTAAACAATAACTTGCAATGTATCTATACGGCGACAGTAACTAAAAAAAACATTTACAGCGAGTCCAGGAGACATATATTTGCCTCTAACCGTATCGCAGTACTGACGTATCAGCGTTTTCTGGGTACGCAGCTGCTTCCGCCCTTGCCGTACCTTCCTTGCCAGCCAGCTCCTACCAGTCCGCTCACTCCAAGCAAAGCTCCTCACCCATTGCGACAATTAGCGTGAATAATTCACGTGAATGATCTAGGCTTGTTGCTACCTTCTTACTTGGAAATGCGCCGATGGCTCGTCGCCGTGAAATCCGCCCCGAGGAAGCGACCCTTTGGTTGGGGGTACTGCTCGATGCTGCCTTCGATCCCACCTCGAAAACGCTAAATCTGGCCCGCAGCGCAGAAATTGCCAACCAGGCTGCCCAGAAGCAGGGGATGGCCGGCGCACTGCGCTTGACGGCCCGTGATGGCCAGAGTCAGCTGCTGGCTTTGGCTAGCGATTTCGTGAGCTATCCTGAAGAGCAAAGCGATAAACGCCGGGCAGAGCTCCTGCTGGGTTGGGCGGAGCATTGGATGCTGCCGGAAGATTGGACTCGCCTGGCTGCCCGCGTCAGGAAACGGCGGGAGCGTACATAAGCACGTGACTATGTCACATTAAAGCATACCACCAGACCCAGCATTCAATGTGGTGTACCGATCTGCTACTGCCTGACTAAAGGCCGGCTCTAGACGGTCTCTTGAGCAGCCTGGCAGGCTCCTGAAGTGATCCTCGCAGAGTGTTCGTGGGCTAGAGATTCATGCAACGGCCTTACGGCGGCGAGTCTGATCGCCACGACCGGCGAGCAGGCCAACCACGGAAATATCTTCGTCCAGCGCTTCCCAGTGCAGGCCTTCGCCACGTCCAATCAGTTCCCACTGTTCACGCTGCTCTGGGGTGGCATGCAGCAGGCGGGGAAACCACGCCAATGGGATCGACAGCTCCCGACCATCGTCCAGCACAACGCGAAATGTGTCAGCCATGAAGCTCACCTCAACGGCCAGCGGTTCGGACTCAAGTTTCAAAGTGCGCATACCATGCCTCCAGAAACTGGGCCTGATGCCGTTCGATTATCTTGCAAAGCTGATTGATCTCGTGGGGACGCAGGCGTTTGCTCGATTGTAGCTCGACGGGTTCCAGCCAGAACTTTGCGACCTGCTCGCCTGCCGTCACGTGGACATGTGGTGGCCTCGAGGGTCGCCGTCGTCTCTGTAGAAGAAAAATCGGTAAGGGCCTTCTCTCAGAAGCGTCGGCATCAAACCTCCTCGGCTTCAACGGCTGAGGCTCGGCGCGCTTCCAGTGCCCGCAGGGCAGCATCCGACCAGCCATCTCCCGGTTGAGCGTAGCGCTGAATGACCTCGGCCGAGATACCAAACATGGCGTGCCCACTGTCGCCGGGTGGGGGGTCCTTGGGCTTACGTTGTTTACCGGTAACGGCTTTTGGCTTGCGGCTGGCTTTCTCGCCAAAGGTAAACACTAGGTGGGATACACGCCTCCCTGTCTTGCGTTGGTCCCATTTCACCCACAGCGGGCTGTGCTCGTTGATCTGGTCAACGGCGGGCTCGATGACGCGTCGTTTGAAGTCTTTGAGAACTGGATATTTGTCCTCTAGCTGGAGAGTGTCACGGAGCCAGTCGATCTCAACTTCACGTTTGCCGGTACCACGCCACTGTACGAGGAACTCGTAGAGCCGGATAGCGTGCGCACTGGTCATTTTGGCTACATCAGCCAGCGCATAGCGGGTGAACTGCTCGGTGAGTTGGGTCAGGTAGGGCAGCATGTCCTTGGTGAAGCGTAGCTCGACGCGCCCTTCGTGCTTGCGGTAGCGGATCGATTGCACCCACCCCGTAACCAAGGTTTCCCCGTGAGCACCGTTTCCATTGGGTCTTTCAGTTAGCCATACCTCGCGTCGTTTAAGGCGTAGTGCTGCCTTAGCCAACTCGTCATAGGCAGCCTTGGAGGTGCTACCGGTCATTTGAGCGATATCAGTTGCAGCGACGCTGTACATAACCTCATCGGTGATAGGGTGGTCACGCCTTACTTGGCTGATACAGGCTAGCAGGATGCGCTGCTCGGCAGGAGTGAGCCGGTAGGAGGCTTCGACCAGGGCATTGCTCTTGTAGATCTGCGGGTGGCTCATTGGCCAATCCTAATGGGGACATTGTTATCATGTCCCTTTTTACCCTAAATCCGTCCCCCTTTAAACCCTAAATCTGTCCCCTTTAAA
>NZ_KB900021.1 GCF_000378505.1 Modicisalibacter luteus DSM 23508
TCACGCTGGCCTTCTATGGCGCGTTCCGGCGCAGTGAAGTGGTAGCGATTACGGTGGGCGATATCGAGTGGCGACCGGAGGGCATCATCATCACGGTGCATCACAGCAAGACCAACCAGAGCGGACGTATCGAGACCAAGAGCCTCATGCGGGCGCCGCCGGGTACGGTTTATTGTCCGGTCGGGTTGCTGGAGGCCTGGATCCAGGCCTGCGGAGTTCAGCGTGGCGCCGTGTTCCGTACGGTCAGTTCGGCTGGCCGACTTGGTGCCGGTCGCATGACCGACCAAGCGCTGTACGTACGAATGAAGCAGGCATTGAAGGCAGCAGGGTTGGCTGGTAAGGGCTATACCCCGCACAGCTTCCGTGCAGGGTTTATCACCGAAGCCCATCTACGCGGCAAGAGCGACGTGCAGATCAAGCGGATCAGTGGCCACCGAGATCAGCGCACGTTCGAGCGCTATATCCGTGTGGCCGATCTCTTCGAAGACCCTGCCGGCGATTTCTTTGAATTGTGAACGGTTTACATGGCGAGGCCACCGGGCCAATCGCCCTACTCCTATCAAATCATTCTGCAGCGATGGCAAGGCCCAAGAATGCCTCCAATTCTGTACCAGGCTGAGCCCCCGCTCCTTTGATTGATAGCCAATCTCCATATTTCAGGGACGACGAAAGCGCCGCTGGATCGGCGCTAGCCTGTCAGCAATCTCTTCGGCCGGTAATGTGTAGGGGTCGTACCCCTGCCCGACCGTCGAAAGCAATGTCTGACCGTATTCATCACTTCGCCCGGCAATTGCCTCCTTAAGAGCCTCATAGCCGATGAGGCCGCCAATATCCTCCGGAGGGCAAGCCATGGCGCCCTCCAGCCAGCGGGGACATGGGTTAGTCTCGGGCAGGCCGCTCTTCTCAACGAGGACACGATGCTCCCACCCGTCACCGAAATCATAGAGATAGCGGAACTCGCCATCAGGTAGCCGCGGCAGCATGCTGTACAACTTGGCATTGCGGGCCTGAGCGACGGGACGATCAGACAAATCATCTATCTCGCCGTAATAGCGGCCATTACATTCAAATTCATAAAGATGGATATCTTCCCACCCCATCGTCGCCTGGATGACCGTGTGCAACGTGTATAGGTTGATCTGCTGGGGCACGATCACCCGACGCCAAATCAGGGGGCGAGTATCGACCAGCTCGATTCGCAACTGAACATCAGGCATAAAAATATCTCATTAGCATACACACGCGCAGCACTCTATCTCTGAATCGGTGTGTATGCGCAGATTGCCGTGACAGTATCTAGCCAGCGCTACAGTTACTCTATCCGCTGGGGCTTTATGGGACTCACCAGGGAGCCTGGTTGATTTAACTGCCGTAGTAGCCTCGAAGGCAACAAGGCGGATACTAACGACCTGTCTCCACCAGTCGTCTATAACCATCGAGAGGGTAAGACGCTGCTTCTCGACCAAAAGCGCAATCTCCTACGCCGAAATGGCTGAAATCAGAACCTCACCATTATCTGTCTGCAACTCATGCTCAATGGCGTCAAGTGCATGCTGAGATAGCTGATGCCGCCATTGACCCACCAGAGCAGTGTGTGAACATCCAGGACAATCACCGAAGCGCTTCCCAGTTTTCTTCGCCCACCGGCTCGAATGGAGCACCCAACTCAATGACGCTGCCGCGTAGGCGCTCAAGCGGGGAACGCTGATCAGCTTTATAGCGACGCACCTCGATAACAGGACGCCCCTTGTCAGTCACGATGACTGCCTCTCCTGAAATTTCGACCTGGCGGAAGTATTCAAGCGCTCGTGCCTTGAATTGGGATTTTGAGACTTCTTCGGATTGCATGGCCATGTCCTAGTCATGATGCCTAGTCATTAGGTTAGCGAAACAAGGTGACTATGCGAAGTGGTCATGGAGGGCGGTCTCAATGACCAAGTGCAACATGTGACCCATCAGGTACGGTGTTGCCATGACTCATTGCTATCGCCACCTCGCTGCTGAAGACCGAGCCGCCATCATGATGATGCGAGCCACGTACTCGATCCGAGCCATTGCCACTCATCTGGGCCGGGCACCAAGTACCGTGTCGCGAGAAATCGCTCGCCACACGGTCGATACCATCAAGGGCTATGATGCCGGCCTGGCGGGCTACCGGGCTCGTCTGACGCAACATCGGCCATGTCAGCGTCCCAAGCTGCATCCCGACGGGGAACTCTTCGAGGTGGTGGTCTACCTGCTGTGCAAGTACTGGTCCCCGCAACAGATAGCCCGCCCACTGAAGCGTATGTCTCCCAACGATTCACGTCGTCAGGTCTCGCATGAGGCCATCTACAACGCGCTCTATGTGATGCCCCCTGGCAGCCTCACGAAGGAACTCGTCGCCTGCTTACGTCAGGGCAACGGCAAGCGTCGGCCACGCCGTCGTGGCAAGGATCGACGCCAGCAGATTCCCGAGCTGGTCAGCATCCACATGCGCCCGCCTGAGATCGAAGACCGCCTGATGCCTGGCCACAGGGAAGGTGATCTCATCATGGGCGCCAACAATCGCTCCGCCGTCGGCACGCTGGTGGACCGCACCACGCGCCTGGTGATTCTGGCGAAAGTGGATGGCACCACGGCCACGGCAGCAGTCGTCGGCTTCAGCGACAAGCTCAATGAGGTGACACGATCCTTGCGTCTATCCATGATGTCCGACCAGGGCAGAGAGATGATGAAGCATGCCGAGATCACTCAGAAGACCGGGACGGCGATTCACTTTGCTGACCCACATAGCCCGTGGCAGCGCGGCTCCAATGAGAATACGAATGGACTGCTGCGGCAGTATCTGCCGAAGGGCACGGATCTGTCGGTCTATAGCCAGGAGGAACTCGATATGATCGCTGATTCACTGAACACGCGGCCACACCAGACATTGGGTTGGCGAACGCCGCTGGAAGTTTACGCTGAGGTGCTCAGGAAATCAGCGGCTAGACGAGCACCCTTTAATAGCGTTGCGCTTGGAACTTGAGACCACCCCTCCAATCGCATTTAAATTAATTTTGCAAATTACCGCTCTGAGGTTCACTCGGTAGCCTGTTATCGTCGTCTATAACACGAACTTTGGTAGGAGTCCTACGTGACCACTGCCAAAATACGATGTTGATGTCTCTATGCGTTGCGCCATTAGCCTGGGAAGGTACCCGGATTCCGGCAAAACCCTCCTTGATCAGCTGGTCTACGATACCCCATGCAAGGATGGGCTCGCGCCGCATCTTCTTGTCCAGCCATGCTTCCTGCATCCAGGCCTTCGGGTTGGCGTGTACGCGCTCTTGGATTGCCGGGTTGCATAGATCCAAAAGAGGGCCGCAATCGACTTCATACGTGCAGAGGGTTAGTGGCTGCGTCTTGTACGGGAAACCTTGCTGCGCCTCGAGCCACGCGGTCTCGAAGCGCTCACTGGTGTAAAGTGCTGGGAGGCCGACCGGATTCCAGCGTCCTCCATTTCGAGCTGCTCCCTCTCCGGATTCCGGAGCATGTTGCCACCGGGGATTGTGCCCTCGATAAACAACCCCCTGGAATTGAAACCCTAGCTCCCGCAGTCTCACGCATAGCCTCCCTCTGCGATGTGAGAGAGATAGGCACGGACATCATCGGCGCGTCCTCGGCTGACCAGTTCCTCAGCAGTGAGGTCACCCAGAGGAGCTATCGGGTAGGTGCGATACCAAGACCATGCGCCGCTGATCGAACCAGCCCAGGGCTCGATACGCTTAAGGATCTCTATGGCCTGGCGCAGGCGCTGCTGTGTAGAGACTGTATAGAGGCGATCTTTGCGGATGATCGCACTGTGACTCAAACCAATTGCATTGGCGAACTCACGCTTGGTGATGTGCAGCTCTGCCAAGATCGAATCCGCCACGATATATCCTTCATGGTCCACTACATCACGAATTTCAATATTCATGGATGTCACCCATATTGACGCATATATGTGTCACTATATGCGTCAAAAAAGTGGCCGTCAAAGAGCCTTACAGATTTTCCCTCCCGCCAGCGTGAGGAGCCTGAACGCAGGCACAGGCCGACGACGAAGGCCGCGACCAAGAGAGTAGCGGGTCTATCCGCCAGATTCAGGGGGTGCTGTTGGTACTGGGTCGCCGAGTACTGGAGAAGGGTTTCATGTTCGACGCGCTGACGCTCCCCGAAGCCGGCATCTCTCGGGAAATCCTCGAAAGCATCGGCAGCGACCCGACACTTGGTCAGATCCTCAAGGCATGCAAGATAGATCAGCCCCTGCCAGAGGCAGTGAAGATGGTCCTGGTGGATCACGATATCGCCTACTTCAACGCCAAGGGAAACATGGTGCTGGCCGAGGCCGGAAAGGCGTTCTTCGAAGACCTGTTTAGCCAAGAGTCGAGCGATCACTAAAAGGTGCAGAGCTTGCCAGCCATAGGGGCACTGCTGAAGAAGGCTCGGAGTATCATCGCTAGTTATTACTTATTACGCGATGCACTCCCTTTCCTCAAACGACGCGAGAACCTACCAGCAAGCCCCTCAGCTTTACTGCGCAGATCATATCCAGCCGCTTTGTCACTGGCCGTTTGTCTCAGTTGCTCAGTCAATCCTCGGCCTCGGGTCGTGACGCTCTCCCACTGCTCGGCATCAAACAATGCAGTATTGCCAGGTCGAGATCTTAGCCTCTCGTTCACGGCTCGCAATTCAGGCTGATAGATCGCCGGATGAACACCGGACATGGCCATCACTCGTAACGAGTCGGCCAGGCGCTGCTCCGGATGAGGACGTGCAGACGAATCGAGACGCTGCAGTCGCTGAAAGCACTCACTCGAAAATGCATGATCGTCATGCAATCGCCAGCGTAGATAACTTGCAATGTGGGTATCGGGGAGCAGCTCGAGCTTAGCTTCAAGCTGATCCTGCTTGTGATCCAGAGCCTCCAACACTCGACCCTGTAAGGCATCAATCTCACCTTGGGCTTGCTCTTCCCAGTCACGGTAGGCCTTACCCTTGACCTTCTGGCGGACCTGTTCGGCGACCTGAGTAGTCAGCATCTGGCTCAGCACCGGTGAGCCAGTTCCTAGCACTAGTGCCCCGGCAGGGCCAAAGAGCAACAGCCCGATGCTGGTTCCTGCCACGCTTCCTGCGGTGGCCAGGCCAGTACGCACCATGCCATCGACAAGAACCTGCTCTAAAGCCTGCTTGCCGGTCAGCTGACCGCGACGATAGGCGATAAAACCTCGGGTGGCACTGATCGCGCCGGCCATACTAACCACGCTGGGATTGAATATATCCACCCCAGCCCCTAGGGACTCTCGGGTAATCTGTTCAACCAGCTCACTACTCAAACCATCGACGAAGAAAACCTTGTCGCCCCACTCCTCGGGAATCTGACCAGCTAACTCAGTGTTGGCGATCACAGGATAATCGTAGCGTTCAAAGTGGTTTCTCAGGCCCTCCAGTGTGGCATGGAACTTGACCTGGAAGGGCTGCCCGTCGACCAAAAGGTCCCAGCCAGGCTCATTAGTAGCCTCAGGAAAGCTGACGGTGTGACCGGATGCTGCTAGCTGGGCGGCAACGGCCTTTTCCGCCACGTAGCCCTTGAGTTGGCTAATGCCTCCCAATACTTCCCTGTCGGTGCCTTCGAGGATCTGTGCAGCCATCTCGGCAAAACTCAGCCCCGCATCAATCTCATCGGTGCGAATAAAGTCCGCTGCAGCGATGACCTTAGGGTCGACCGCAGCGACAGCGTAGAGGACATCACCTACGGTAAGCGTTGCCATGGCGGCCGCCGCCTGTGCCTCACCAGGCTGGCAAGTCTCGCCAGTGAGACGCGAGCCCGCCGACAGAGCACTGGTAGGCAGCATTGACACCGGCTGAGACATAGTTCTGAGGACGTCGTCAGGAGGTAGCGTACCGCCATAAGTGGGTAATTCTGAGAGCCACTGCCACTCGTCGCGATAGTGCTGCCGCTTGGCGTCGCTGTCGCTTTCCCCCCTGGGCAGGCGTGACGCTTGCTCGAAACAGCGCCGGACGCTTTCGAAACCCGAACTTCCGTGCAGCTTACCCTGCAGAGTCAGCATAGCCACTACTCGAGCCGCGACGGCCACTCTCACCTTCTCGCGGGCGGAGCGGATGAACCACCATCCTCCGCCACCTGCAACACCTAGGATGGTGATCGGATTGGACAGAACCGAGACAAAGGAAACCAATCCGGAGCCGCTAACCAAGGGAATGAAAGCAGATACCTGGGCGGCCAGTATGTAGGCGGAGAAGCCTGCGGCACTGACACCGACACCGAGGGAGCCGAGGGATCCGCCGAGAAGCAAGGTATTACGAAGGGCTGCATCGTTATGCCGATTGGCCTGAGTTTCATTCAGCAGGCGGCGATGATTTTCCCCACTCAGCGCATCCAACGAAGCGATGGATTTCTTCAATACATCACGCCTCTGTTCAGGGCTGGGCGGTGAATCCTCATTTTTCAGAGTCTGCTCAAGCAGCTCATCCAGCACCGGTAAGACTACATCTTTAAGCGTGGTGGCGTGCTCGCCTTTGGAGAGCCAGCCACGCTGATGCAGCCAACGCCGACTAGAGTTGGCGAGGCCGGGTGGGTCCAACACATGAATCAGCTGCGCGGCCATGTCGTCAGCAAGGTAGCCGCATCCGCGGAAGGTGGTCGTAAGCCTCGCAGGCAAGCCCAATGCCTCCCTCAGTCGTACCCATAGCAGAAGCCGGAGCTGATCATCACTATAAACAGAATCAAACCAATAACTCTGGCGTTCGCTGAGCTCTTTGCTGCCCTCCTCTACCTCAGGAGCGGGTAGCTGGGGCAGCGCCTCATTGGTGTCCTTATCAAGCCAATCCTCAAACCGTTTGCCGAGCCGCCTGCCGAATTTCTCCAACCGCACCGTAGCCTGTTCATTGAGCTTTTCGAGGCGGCGCTGCCACTGGCTATCATCGAAGAGGGCCAGACAGGAAGAGAGGAGCTCGCGATTGGCTCCGCCGAGCCCAAACAAGATGTCGATCGGCGATAGAGAGCTCGTGTTCTGAGGATAGCTGTTCCTTCATGAAACTCCTTTACTACATGATGTAGCCTAAGCATGGATCAGCCAGACAACGAGTATCGTCGAAAGCTTCCTTCAACTCTCAAGTTTGGACGGATCGAGCGGTGAGCCTATCCAACCGGGATCCTGCCAAGCGCAGTAACTTAAATTCTTTGGAAAATATAAAACCCAAGGCGACATCACAGGACGATTGGCGCTATGCTACCCATCGGGTATAAGCAATGGTATTCCCAGCGCCTGACGTAAATCTAAAATGTCACTAAGCCAATTTACATCCATGCGATTTTATTCTTCTTGGTACTGACTCTTGACTGAATTCAGCAACTGCAAGAGCTCAGGAATGTTGTCTTGAATGATGCTCCATATCGTATCGTCATCGATGCCAAGGTAAGCATGGATTAACCTATTACGGGTCGCAATGATCATGCGCCATGGCACCTCAGGGTGTTTCTGGCGTACCGCGTCAGGGATTCTAGTCGCTGCCTCGCCGATCAGCTCCAGATTACGTAGAGTAGCGTCATACGTGAGATCATGATTGATGAAATGTTCCTGATCTAGACCATCCGTGTAAGAGAGCACTTTCTCGGCAAAGCCGATCATGTCGGTGATGTATAAACGCCATTCACGCTTCAGCATTCTTTCAGACATGCATCGCCTCACGCTCGATGTAAGGACGCAGCTCCGGCCTCAATGCTTTTTCCGTGACCAAGTCCACAGGGCGCCCCAACAGGTCCTCCAAGTAGAACTGCAAGCCAAAGTATCGTGCCGAGGTGGCGGGGCCATCGAAGCTCACCAGAATATCGATGTCACTATCCTCACGAGCCTGGCCACGGGCCATTGATCCAAAAATTGCTAATTCTTCGACATCAAATTCTGATGCCAAGGTTGGTAGATGATCGTGTAACAGCTGCAGTATCGTTTCCCTATTCATTCCGCCTCCTCCAGCCAGCTATTCCTCCAAGTGCTGTCGTGGAGAGTAGCGGGTACACATCCATGATCGCTGCCCTGCCACAACCTCCCTGTATCCTGCCTGCCAGTAGCCAAAGGTTCAACACGTGAGTGGTCGCAACGATACGGTATCTTCTTCCCACCTAACATTACTTCCTTTGACATCCTCCCCGGCCTAAAGAGGGTGTCGCGAAAGGGACAGAGTCGTAAAATGATGTCTCTACTTCTGAGAGTTTACCCGTGTCGACAGCCTGCATGTCCACGCCCGATGATAGGCAATTTGCGCTTTTTCAAGAATCGCCTGCCTCGTCCCCTCCTGCCTCCCGCGTGCCGGCAGCCTCAACAGGGCGGGGTTTCGTACAGGGTGATCCCACCGCGATTTTCCTGGGTATGACGCCGCTTGAAGATCATCTGAGACAGGCGGGGATTCGGGCTCCTTTTGTCGTGGCTGAACTGCTGGATGCTCAGGACTGGACCCCCTTCGAAGAGCGCTATGCCGCGACAGGGCGGGCACCGTATGCGCCACGTGCAATGATGGGCCTGATTCTCTACGGGATTATGCATGGGGTCTCATCGCTGCGCGCACTGGAACGGCTGGCGCGTGTCGACCTGGGAGGCATGTGTGTGGCCGGAGGCATTTCTCCCGATCATGCCAATATCGGGCGCTTCATCTCCTTGCATGAGCAGACACTGACGCAAGCGTTCATCGGTAGGCCTCCGCCCGGCGTGGCGACCTTGGTCTTGAGAAAATGATCGTAAAAGCACGCCACATAATGCATTAGCCGAATCGCCATGGTGTGATCCACCGAAGACTGAAACTCCAGAAGAATGTATAGGAACACTCGCTGGGTCGCGCCCTGCCAATTAACTTCCACCGACCACACCACGTCTTCGAACCTCTCCTCGAACAGCGGCGTAATATAATTGCCGCTATGATTCTTGAGGGTGCTAAAGTCCATCAACTCGGCAATCTCAGGCGGGGCGAAACCCTTGATCAGTTGCTGTACGAACTCAGGGTAGCTGAACAACACCTTGTAGCCGGTATCGTGGTGGTTGCTGGCCATGCGCCCTCCTGTTTCGATCTCCACAGTTTACCATATCTGCCTGTCTGTTCGATGATGTCTGCCGGCTTCATGTCCTGTGAAATCATAGATTTTGTGGAATCGGCAAGAGCTAATGAGATTCTATAAATATAACGGTATAATTTATTCAATCGGAGACCGGCAAGCCTCACGAAAAGCGAACGAACGCGTCGATTACGACGAGTATAAAGCCCGTGCAGCCAGGCCCGACGGTGCTACTTCAAGCCCAGCAAGGCTCCATCGTTACCAACCAGGTATGAAGGATGTGGCGTTCTGCAGTGATGACCTGACGCAGCGGGGCTGGTAGTGGCCTCCGATATTGCTCATGCCGAGACGCTGGCCGAGCAGTTGGAGGATCGCGGCCAGACGGTCTGTCTGGTCACCAGCAAATCTCCAGGCGCCCATGCACGACTGCGTGCTTTTCGGAAGGACACGATGCCCTGGATCGTCGCGGTGGGCATGGTTAGTGAAGGCGTGGATATCCCCCGCTTGCGGGTCTGTTGCTACCTTAGCCATGTCCGCACCGAGCAGTCGTTTCGCCAGGTGCTGGGCCGTATCATCCGGCGCGAAGGGACAGACGATCCCGAGTGCTATCTCTTTGCCCTCAACGAGCCGACCCT
>NZ_KB900022.1 GCF_000378505.1 Modicisalibacter luteus DSM 23508
AGATATGACCCGAGGCGTCGGAGGGCATTCACCTGCAAACGTGACTCATCATCTAAAAGGCACCAACTTTCCTGCATCGCGGGCGGACCTTGAGAAACAGGCCAAGGAAAACGGCGCAGAGGAAGATGTGCTCGAAGTGATTCGAAACATGCCTGACGAGCAATACGAGGATATGGCAGGCGTCATGAAAGGCATAGGGGAAGCTGAGTAATAGTTCTTACCTAGAGACAAAACAGGGGCAGATAAGAATATCTGCCCCTGCTGCCAGATCGCTTGCTATGCTAAACGATCTTCAATAATAGCCGAACGATTAGGAATTGCGGCCACCGCTGTTGCTGTTCTGTCCGCCTTTCTTGCCAGCTTCCGAGGCTTTTTCCGGATCATTAGCGAAATTTCCTCCGCTATGCTTGCCGCCCTTCTGGCCGGCTTCAGAGGCCTTCTCGGGATCGTTAGCGAAGTTGCCCCCGCTATGCTGGCCGCCCTTCTGTCCAGCTTCAGAAGCTCTCTCAGGGTCATTTGCGAAGTTACCACCACTATTCTGGCCGCCCTTGCTACCGATCTCTTCAAAGTGCTCGCGATCGTGAGATTCGGCGTTTGCGGTGCCGCCTTTGTGCCCGATCTCTTCAAAGTGCTCGCGGTCATGGCTCTCAGCGTTCGCCTTGCCACCTTTCTGACCCGCCTCGTTTACGGACATGCCTTCATCTTTGGGTTTATTAGCCATGATAACCTCCTGTTAATAAACCATGGTAAGTCCATTTATGCTGGTACTTAAGATCAACTATATGTTAAGCAACCCGCACTAGCGTTATCCGCCAGATACCTTCAAGGTAGTCGAGATTAAGAATCATGCAACTCATGCGAACACAGCATCCGCTGCACTTGGTTTCGCTCGTTTTTCGCTGCACAGCCTGCTTTAAAGGATTGCCTGTTAAACCCAAGTTACAACCTCAACAACCGTTATCAACACAATATTTTACCTAGAATATGTTTAGGCTTTTAGGATCAGTGAATTAGCACCACGGATGCCAAGGAGGGTTCTAGTGATGCGCAACGAATGGCGGAACGGCAATCACTTTACATTGTTACCAGAAGGCAAGCGCTACATACCAGAAATGTTAGCGGCTATTGATGATGCGAATGATTCAATTCTTTTCGAGCAGTACCTGACCGAATCGGGACATCTTGCTGACAGGTTCATTGATGCCCTCGTTCGGGCAACAGCCCGTGGCGTTCATGTGCAGGTGCTCCTCGATGGCTTTGGGGCCAACGGCCTCAAGAAAAATGACAGGGAGCGTCTGACGCAGGCAGGTGTCACCTTGCGCTTTTTCAATCCACCTTACCTGAAACGCTTGAACAAGCTGACGCGAGACCACCGCAAGCTGGTGCTGGTGGATGGAGGTGTCGCATTCACGGGGGGGTTCTGTCTGACAGACGACTTCCTCGATAGGTGGTACGACATAGCGGTACGAATCGAAGGTCCCGTTGTTAATGACTGGACAGCGCTGTTTGCCCAAGTCTGGAATTCTTCGCTGACTCAGGGCAACGACAAGGGACCGGGGGCACAGAGAATGGTGCTTGATGCGGCAACCGAACCTTACAAGCAGGGCATGCAAGGGCGAGTCATCTGGGGACGGGGACGTTGCTACCAAGCGATTCGGGACTCTCTCCAGCAGCGTATCGTGACAGCTACCCAACGCGTTTGGGTCTACACCCCCTACTTTCTGCCGACCATCAGTCTTCGTCAGCGCTTGATGGCCGCAGCACAGCGCGGTGTCGATGTCCGTCTACTGGTCGCCGGTGAAAAACACGATCACCCCAGCGTGCGCTATGCAGGACAACGCTATTATGGGCAGCTGCTGCGTGCCGGCGTGCGCATCTTCGAATACCATCCGTCCTTTACTCACGCCAAGTTCTGCCTGGTTGATGACTGGGTCACGATAGGATCATGTAATTTCGATCACTGGAGCTTGCGCTGGAATCTGGAAGCCAACCAGGAAGTAGAGGATAGTCGGTTTGCTACCGATGTTGCCGCGCTGTTCGAAGACAATCTCAAGGCTAGCCAAGAGGTCTGTCCGAAAGCGTGGGCACAGCGCCCCTGGCTTCAGCGGACCCGTGAACGAGCACTTGGTACCGTAAACAGTTGGGCGACACTGCTTCGTTAAGCTTACACACTGCGTATGCCGGCAGAGCTCAGTCACTTATCATTTTGATGGGCACGCTCGTGTTCGGGGGCAAGAAGCTTATCTTGCATAAACGCCTCCGTGCCCTTAGCTAGGAATTTACACAGCGCAACATAACGTCCCCATCGGGGAAATAACTTTAAGGCGAACTACTGCTATTTTTCATCCAGGTTCGAATTTTATTGCACGGGCTATTGTCGTTAAGCAGAGCCTTTCTAAGGCTAAAATTCATGGAATTCACAAAGCTAGCATCTCTGTAAAAGCGGCAACACGGCGATATTCCATTGGCGCCAAGGCGTATTTCCTTCGAATAACGCCCTGTCACCCGACTTGAAGCGGCATTACACAGGGAATGAAGAGGTTACGGATGACTATTACTCGCGACAGCATTAAGGATATCTGGGGAGAGCGAACTCTCCATAATGAAGGAACATGGCCGGAGAGAGTCGATGAGCGCACTCTCGATGCACCTGATGACTGGGTACAGTCGACCTGCCTGCTCTGCTCCAATGGCTGCGCTCTCGATATCGGAGTAAAGGATGGCAAGATCGTTGGGGTCCGCGGGCGTAAGGAGGATGTGGTCAACAAAGGGCGGCTAGGGCCCAAGGGCTTACATGGCTGGGAAGCCAACAACAGTGCCGACCGTCTGACTCATCCGCTTATTCGTCAAGATGGCGAGCTCAAGCCGGCCACCTGGGATGAGGCTATGGAGCTTATCGTCAATCGGACGCGAGAGCTCAGGGATCGATACACGGCCAGCAGCATCGGCTTCTACACGTCTGGCCAGCTCTATCTGGAAGAATATTATACGCTAGGTGTGATTGGTAAGGCCGGGCTCGGGACACCCCATATGGATGGTAATACCCGCCTATGTACGGCCACCTCTGCCGCAGCGCTCAAGGAGACCTTCGGCTCGGATGGCCAGCCGGGCAGTTACTTCGATATCGACGTGGCCGACACGATCCTGCACGTAGGCCACAACATCTCGAACACGGATACCGTACTCTGGATGCGCATCTTGGACCGTCGGGCTGCACCCAACCCGCCTAAACTGGTCGTGATCGACCCGCGGGAGACGGCAACCGCCAAGGAAGCTGACATCCATTTGGCTCCCAAGGTTGGAACGAATGTCGTGCTGCTCAATGGGTTACTGTATCTGCTTATCAAGAACGGCCAGATTGACCGAGAATTCATCGCCGAGCACACCATCGGTTTTGAAGATTTGGAGCACACGGTGGCGGCTTATCCCCCCGAGCGCGTGGCCGAGATAACCGGGCTCGATATTGCAAAGCTCCAAGCTGCTGCTGATGCGATTGGACAGGCCGAAAGACTGATATCAACCGCCCTGCAAGGCGTTTACCAGTCCAACCAGGCAACCGCTGCTGCGGTGCAGATCAATAACATCAACCTGATTCGTGGCATGATCGGGCGCCCTGGCTGCGGTATTTTACAAATGAATGGTCAGCCGACCGCGCAGAATACGCGCGAGACGGGCGCCGACGGTGACCTGCCAGCGTTCAGGAATTGGGATAATGAAGACCATATTCAGGAACTCGCGGCGTTGTGGAATGTGGACCCGGCGATCATCCCGCACTGGGCGCCACCTACTCATGCGTTGAATATCTTTCATCTCGTAGAGTCTGGCTCCATCCGCATGCTCTGGATCAGCGCGACCAACCCCGCCGTGTCGATGCCGGACCTGAACAAGATCCGAAACATCCTGGAGAAAGAAGGCCTTTTCCTGGTCGTGCAGGATGCGTTCATGACCGAGACCGCAGCATATGCCGATGTTGTGCTGCCCGCGGCGATCTGGGGCGAGAAGACGGGCTGCTCTACCAATGTTGACCGTACAGTACATATATCACACAAGGCCATTGAGCCACCCGGCGAAGCCAAGGCCGACTTGGATATCTTCCTGGATTTTGCCCGACGCATGGATTTCCGTGACAAGGATGGACAACCACTCATCAAGTGGCACACGCCTGAGGAGGCTTTCGAGGCCTGGAAGGCATGCACCCGAGGACGCCCTTGCGATTACACCGGGCTTAGCTACGCCAAGCTGACGGGTGGATCCGGTATCGCGTGGCCATGCAACGAGCAGTACCCCGAAGGACATCACCAACTCTACTCGGACCTGCAGTTCCCTACGACAGACGAGCAATGTGAGACTTATGGGCATGACCTACTTACTGGCGGCGCCGTGACGCAGGATGAGTTTCGGGCACGGGCGGCCAACGGCAGGGCCATACTGAAGCCGGCCGAATTCGAACCCCACATGGAAGTACCCGATGAGGACTACCCTATGTGGTTATCTACCGGCCGTGTCGTATATCACTTCCATACCCGCACCAAGACTGGGCGTTCACCCGAGCTCCAGAATAAGGAACCGGACGCCTTCGTCCAGCTGAATCCTCAGGATGCCGAGGCACTCGACATCGAAGAGGGCGATATGGTGCGTGTCACATCACGCCGGGGCAAGGCAATGGCGCCGGCCCGTGTGCGCGATATTCGACGGGGTCATGTGTTCATGCCCTTCCATTTTGGCTATTGGGATGAAAAGGACGGTAGGCCACGCGCCGCAAACGAGCTGACGATCTTTGAATGGGACCCCGTCAGCAAGCAACCCACTTTCAAGTATGCAGCCGTCCGTATCGAGAAACTGACCGGTCACGCAACAGAACAGAAAGCAAATCAGGCGGGCGAATCAGGCCATAACAAAGAGCGCAGAGACAGTGCCTTGGGTTCTGTTCTGTCTGAACTGAAACAGGCCGTCGCCTCTCATGCTCATGTCTCAGAGAAAGGTGGGCCCCAGGGGAATATGGGGAATGAGGGCGTACCAAGCCATGTGGCGGACTATCTACAACTCCTAATCCAGAGCGAAAAGCGCTTGATCAGAGCTTACGAGGCAGTAAAGCAGACACACTCCAACGTTCCCGACATTGCCCCAGAGTGTACCCTGTTTACCAAATGGTCCAGCGAGGCGATTGAGCGGCTTGAACCGTTCGCTGACAAATATGGCCTAGGGAGCACGAATGAAGCTGGAAGACTGGACCAGCTTTTCGATTTCGGTGGTAAAGGAAAAGGTAGCTTCGCGCTGTTGCGAGACCTGCACGATCTTTGGCTGCTGGTCAACGAGAGCATGATCTCGGTAATTGCGCTGAGCCAAGCGGCCCAAGCCCTGCGGGATGAAGCATTTCTCGAGGCGCTACGAAAAACGCTACATACCAACGAGCGTCAACGTAAGTGGTTCCTGACACGAATCAAACAGGCTGCTCCTCAAAGCCTGATCGTCCCGAGTTGATGGTACATTGGAGACACCGCTCGCTAACTGCGGCTGCCCTCTCGGGCATGGTGCTCGGAACCATCGGGCTCCTGGGTTGGGGGATCGGGCAGCCTTTACTCATCCCCAGCCTTGGGCCAAGCATCTACTTGCATACCTTAACCCCCCACCTTGCCAGTGCCCGGGCAGGCAATACCTTTCTTGGCCATCTGATAGGTCTGCTTACAGGTGTGGCTGCGGTATATCTAACCGGAGCGAACATCGTGCCCTCAGTTATGAGCGCGGAGCAGCTGACATGGCCACGAATCGCTGCCGCAGTGATTGCCCTTGTCTCTTCCGTAGGGATTCAAGCGGGGCTCAAGATTCAGCATCCCCCCGCTGCTGCAACAACGTTATTGGTTGCATTAGGGGCCATCGATCCGACGTGGCATGGGATTGGCACGGTGTTGCTTGGCATCAGCCTCTTAACGATCCTGGGCGGCGGGGTGCGTCGCTTCTCTCTGGTTAGGAGTGACTAGTGCTGTTTCCTACGTGTGTGGTCCCTAAGAGTAATGGACTATCTTACGAACCATTGTCGGAGGATGACCCATGGCTCAGATTCTTCATAAACGCGCCACGACCACGCACGCCATCCGAGCAGAAATACAGCGATCGACGGAGTCGGCCATCGAACCGATCGTCGCCGAGGCCGGCCCCAACGACACCGAAGCCCAGGCTCGCGCCAAGGAGATTCTCAGTGGCCTGCGATTCGACGGCAGCAACTATGTCTTCGTCTACGACTATCAGGGCACCACGCTGGTACAGCCAGTGAAGCCGGAAAGCATCGGCAAGAACGCCATCGAGACAAAGGATAAGCATGGCAACCTGCTGATCCGCGACATGATCACCCTCGCAAGCAGGGCGGCGGTCATTACCAGTACGCCTGGCCGCATCCGGCCAGCGGCGAGGTCGAAACCAAGTATTCCTATGCTACCGGCATCGACACGTGGGGCTGGATGCTGGGCGCCGGGACCTACATGACTGATATTAATGCGACCATGGCGGAGGCGGAAGCACTAGCAGCCAAGAAAATCCGTTATGCAGTATGGGTTGCGGTGTTGGTCGGTGTGGCCATGTTTGGGGGTGTCGCTATCATCGCTATCTTGCTGGTGCGTCGTACCGTCCAACCGATTCGTCGTACTGCCGACGCCATGAAAGACATAGCCAATGGCCAGGGCGACCTGACGCGGCGCCTACGTGTCGAGAGCAAAGATGAAATAGACGAACTGGCTACCCAGTTCAATGCCTTTGTGGAGCGCATGCAGCGCACCCTGCGGGACGTGCGTGCCAGTACCCACAGCATCCATCGAGCGACGGGTGAGATTGCTCAGAGCAGTGAAGAGCTGGCCACCCGTACCGATCAGGCCGCGGCGAATCTGCAGGAAACGTCGGCCTCGATGGAGGAGATTACCTCGACGGTCAACCAGAGCTCTGAGTCAGCACAACAGGCCAACCAGCTGGTGCAGTCGACTGCCGATGTTGCCCGACAGGGCGAGGCAGCGATGAGCCAGGTCGAGAAAACCATGGAGGATATTAACGCCTCAGCCGCCAAGATCAGCGATATCATCACCATGATCGATTGATTGCCTTCCAAACCAACATCCTGGCACTGAATGCTTCCGTGGAAGCCGCCCGTGCTGGTGAGCATGGACGAGGCTTTGCCGTGGTGGCTCAGGAGGTGCGTACCCTGGCCAGCCGCTCTAGCGATGCATCACGTGAGATCCGCGAGCTGATCGATACCTCGTCGTCCCACACACGCTCAGGCGCTGAATTGGTACGCACGGCGGGCCAGACCATGCACGACATTGTCGCCAGCGTATCCCGGGTCACCGACGTCATTGCTGAGATTAGCGCAGGCGCCAAGGAACAGAGCAGCGGAATCGGTCAGATCAATACGGCGGTTGCCGAAATGGATACCATGACCCAGCAAAACGCGGCCATGGTGCAACAGACATCATCGGCGGCCAGCGGAATGAGCGAACACGCACAACGTCTCAACTGGCTGATCAACTCCTTTATCTTGGGTGACGACATCGTCGATACGAAGGCCAGCCACCCTGCCCCCAATCAAATGCTGCCTCCAGCCACCAAGCCAGTGGCAAAAAGCCCCAAGAGGAATGGGAGGAATTCTAAGCCTGTAAAAAGGCGATCAGAGCCTAGTACCCGATCCGGGGAACCCGGTCGGGTATCTCACCAAACCCCTTCAGTAGCGTACGCACCAAGCACTGCCCTACCTGTCGCAACATAGAGACGCAAGATTGAACACAGCTCGCGCCATATTCATGGGGTGAGGCAAATTACAAGTGAAGGTGTTATGGCTCGGATCCAACTGCCTAGACGATGCCAAGTAAAACATATTTAAAAACAGTAAGATAAATTCATTAGTTTGCGTTTCGTCAAATTATTAGATTATTAGTAATTTCCACTGTATAAAGCGTTGCAGCGAATCATAAATGTGTCTCACAATAGTGACGCGGCGGTTCGCGAATGTCGCCTCTTGGATACACCCTCATAAAAACCGAATGGCGCCAGGCCATCGTTTATGCAAACGCAGGGAATGACAACATGCTGACTAATAGCCTCCTGAACGACATCCAGGACATCAACCTTTCGTATCTATTGTTGATGCAGCGCCTCATTAACGAGGATCGCGCCACTGCCATGCTCCGCCTCAAGATCAGCGAGCCCATGGCAGACATGTTAGCTTTGCTGTTGGTCAAGCAATTAACAGTGCCTTTCAAAACCTTGAAAACGGCATCAGCCATTCCTAGATTTTCAGTATGGCTAAACAGATCGTATCCGATGAACTCTGGTCCATTGTCGAGCCGCTGCTGCCACCACCGAAACCCAAGCCGCGTGGCGGCCGGCCTCCCGTCTCCAACCGCGCCGCCCTGACAGGCATCCTGTTCGTCCTGCGCTCAGGCATCCCCTGGGAGATGCTGCCGCAGGAGATGGGCTGCGGCTCAGGCGTCACCTGCTGGCGTCGCTTGCGTGACTGGCAGGAGGCGGGTGTCTGG
>NZ_KB900023.1 GCF_000378505.1 Modicisalibacter luteus DSM 23508
GGTCCCGGGTTCGACTCCTGGTGCCGGCACCACGGGTAAGCCTGATCAATCAGGCTGTTGTAGCAAAGAGGTCGCCCTTCGAGGCGGCTTTTTTTTGTGATAAACGTAACACTTAGCGTAACTATTTTACTGATCCCAACACTTTCATGACTTGTGAGAACAGCTCAAGTGGTCTGTCAATTAGACCGTCAGCTCCTTTTGATATCGCTTCATTTTTCAAATTTTCTGTTGCAGATCCTGTGTAAAACAAAAAGGGTGTCAAATAAGCGCCCGAACGCAATTTTTCTAGTAAAATAAATCCTTCTTTAGGGTTTCCTTCTCTGTCTAAATCAGAAATTACCAAAGAATATTTGTTCCTGCTTATCATATCTAAAGCTTTGGCTGAACTATCTGCAATATCAACAGTGATTCCCTGTGACTCGAGAGCCTCACGCTCGTAGATATTGTTACTTGGGTTATCATCAATCCAAATTATTTTTTTAGCCTCAGGCTTGTCTTGTTTTTTGTAGTTGTTGAGAACCGAGTCGACGATTCTCTTTATATTGACATTGCTTGAAGTGGATGAATAAATGTAAGAGTTTTTTACAGAAGCAGCTGCTAACGAAGCAATAGTGTAGTATTGAGAAGCAATAAAATTGCTTTCATGCTTATAATCGGATGGTCCGTAGAGCTTAGTATGGTGCTTGGCGACGAGCCAAATGAAACCAAAAAAAACAAAGTGGGGGAAAATTAGCATAAAGTAAATTAGTGGTTTTAAGTCCTCTAGGTTATTGTTTTCTGAGCCTACAACTAAAGCAGCAAAACCATAGATTAGCACGATGAATAGGGCTAGAATGCCTAAAGGGCTTTTTGTTAAGCTTACAGCTGCTGTAGTTAATTTTTCTATGTCCATTTTGTTTTTACTAATATTTGGTTGTTTTTCTGTTGGATCGTTATGATTAAGGCTGCAAACCGTCAAACCAAACAATTATAGTTTTAGTGTTTTTTAAAAAAACCTGAGGGTCTGTTACTTTTATTGCGTCTCCATCTGCTTTGTAAGCTCCGTTTGAGCAATGAATTATTTTTTCAATATCACTTATGTTTTTTCCATGCGATCGCAAAATGATCGCTATATGCCCTTCTCTTTTGTATCCGCTTTTTACCTGGTCTGGGTAAACAAGTAGCGCACCAGAGACGGCTTCTTTGATTTCCGTAAAATAGCCTACAGGAGACTTTGCGTCGGCATAAATAGCGGATGTCTCAAACCAGCCGCCGTTTGTACGCTCATATAAAGGATGTTTTACTTTTCTGCTTTCTGAAAAGCGTAGGCACCAGTTAATAAACCCACTACAGTCAATGCTTGAATTTTCTGGCCATTGTTCGGCTGCAAATGGAGGGGTAATGCCAGGTAAGTCGTACCTGGTGTTTTTGTTCAATGCCGAAAGGGCTCTTGCTATAAAATATGTCGTTCTCATTGGATAACCCCTAGTTGTTTTCTTTGCTGGGGATCTGGGTGTGTGAAGGCACAGTTATTAAATATAAATAGCATTCTGCTTTAGCTTGGGAAATAGCGGCTAGTTGTGCTTCACGTCCTTTTGAGCCGTCAAAAACAGTTCTCAAGTGTTCTCTTATTCTTTCTATCATGTTATTTCTGCTCTGAGCATCATAAGTTCCACTTAGTCCATGACTTTGCAAATTGTCACTTAGTAAATTAGTGGCACCACCGAACCCACTTAATGCAGCTATCCAAGCCGCATTGGCACTAGGGTTGGCGGCAACTAAAGCAGGCGCGACCACAGCTCCTGCGATAAGGCCTGCAGCAGAAATCGTAAAGCCTAGCAAGGCCCCTTTTTTTGATGATTCCTCAAAATTAGTTAATATGGGTTTGCATTCGTTTGTCATTTTTTTTATTTCTTTTTCAATGTCTTCTAAAGTTGCTCCTCCTGTAACTAAGCCATGTGTCTCATGTTTTATTGAATAATTTTCTGTAGGAGAGAAGCTAGGATAATCTCCACTTTCTGGAGGCGAGGCGCATCCAGTTGAAAGCAAGAATAGTAAAGCTAATGACTTTTTCATGTTTTAAAAAAATTGCTGTTTAAATAAAGTTTCAGTTTGATTGTGTTTTTTAGCAATAGTAATTTCTCTAAACTCATTGTCTGAGTTTTTGTTTTTGTTGTGCTTAATAAGCATGAGAGCGTTTAGTTTTTTTGTGTGGACCAATAAGTTATTCCTGCTCAGGGTGATTTACTAGCGGTATGCTCAAGTCATAGACATCCAACATCGCAGCTGAACGGTGGCCACTGGCTTCCTGCTTATCGTGTCGAGTTCCCTTGGTATCTGTGATCCCTCGACGCTTTAAATCATGCAGGCCAAAGCGCTGGCTTGCCTCGATTATCTCTTCTTCGATAGCCAGCTTGATGAGCCGCTGCCAGGCGGTGTCCAAGCTACTTTTTTTCAGCTCGCCCCCATCGGCCGCGACAATTAGCGGGCGGCTTTCGGGGTGCATGGGCAGGATCCGGCCTTTCTCTTTCCAGATCGCGGCACGCCGATCGGTTGCCGCTGTCCAGGCGGCAGTGAGTCGCGGATACCAACGCACGATATTGTCGCGACTGCCTTTGCGGCGATTAGTGAGTACGCCGGCAGGGGTGTGGTTGGCATCCGTGAGAGTGACGATCTCGACGCCACGCAGACGGCTTTCGTAGAAAATCTCGAGACCCGGCAGGTAACAAATTATTCATTTCCCGGCTGCACCAGTTTTTTGAGTTGGTCCATCGTGAGCCATGGGCGCTTGGCGTGAACCATGCGATGGCAGTTGGCACACAGCAGTGCGAGATCTTCCAGCTTCGTCTTGCTGCCCGGCGTCAGGGTGTGCAGGGGCTGGGTGTGGTGGCACTCGATGAAGCCGGCGCCATGTGGGCCATACGCTGCTTCGAAGTCGAAATGGCAGGCTTCGCAGGCTAGGGTGCCTTTCTCCTTGAGCACCTTGGCTTTCTTCCTTTTGACGAGCTTTCTGTTACGCTCACGCTGTTTGTGCTGCCGGGTCAGGATCCGGCCTTCAGTCGCTTCTTCGGTTCCTTCATCGTCTTCGTTGCCAGTTGGTGGCGGCAAAGGCTCGTCGCTTTCCAGGGCCTTGCGTATGGCGGTGGCGATTTCTCGCAAACGCTCCTGATCTATCGAAAACTCTTCGAAGACCTGCCTATCTAGGCTGCCACCACCTCGTAGCCCACCGCTTCGGTCAGGGTCGATGTAGGCGATGTTCGCCAGCTTCATTGCCACACCCGAGGGGGAACGATAATTCTCGTTTCTGAATTCTCCATCGAGTGCAGGGATCGCGGCCAGGAGCTGGCTCAACTCGATGATCTTGGGCTCGGTGCGGTGGTACTGAGAGGGAGCGATTTTGTAGTACAGATCCAGCCCCAGAATGAGCTCGTCACGGGTCCAAGGTTTGTTTCTCATTTTTTATTCAGCCTAAGTGTATTCGGCAAAGAATGGATGGGTATAAAATCCAGGCAATCTTTGGCTGCCTGGTATATCTAATGCTGTCAAAAAGATTGCTGTATCCTTGTATTCTTCTTGGTAGAAACGAATTAAAAGTGAATCCGTTCCAGAATCAGCTAGCCTTGAATACGCAATAAGTGCCTCTTTAAGGCGGTCTAGGTCTGAAGCTATAAAGTCAATGGTGTTTCTGAGTTCGAAATGGTGTGAGCTGCTGTATCTTTCTTTTAAGAGTTTTTCCACTTGAGTCTTATTTTCATGGTGTATGTAATGGCCGAAGGCGTATTTGTCTATTATGTTTTGATTGTTTATCGTCTTATTGGCTCTTGTGGATAGCGTTTCAATTACTCTGTAAATGTCTAGCTTTTTGGCTTCGTTTTCAAAGTGGTCGGCTTGCTTTTTAGCGGCCTTTGCAGCTTCACTCAGTTCCGTTCTCGTCAATGCAAACTCCGACTGCTGAATACGTATCGTCCAGAGCAATGCAAGGAACGTCACGAAAGTGAGCGCAGGGTTCGTGATGCCACCGATGTAGTCGCCAAGCTGGGCCCAGTAGGCTTGATCATTGGAGACGTCAAGCTCACCAAAGTGGGCAACGTAGGCAAGCCATGGCAGTACGAGAAGGGCCAATGCCACTAATGCCGCAATGATGATGCTCCAGCTCAACCGCAACCCTCCTCGAGGTTTTTCAATAGGTTCGCTGTTTTCTTGTGCCATGGTGTGCCCACTTCTGATCATGAAAACGCGCATTCTAATGTGCCGATACTCGACTCTCTACACTGGGGCGAGACGATGATTCATTGGTTAGCGTGCCGAGCAGGTCGCGGCGCTCATCATCAATGCGCTTGAGGGTGAGCGAAAACGAGATCTTGCCAGCAGAAAGTATCTTGAGGTAGAGGTGACCAAGGAGAACCAGAGCCGCCTTGTTCCAGCAGCGCAGCAGGCTGTCTTCTCTTATCCCCGCTGGGATAGCGTGCTGGCAGAGCTGGGACTGAGTCCTTGGCAGATCGACCACAACCATGAGCTAAGCCTTAAGGCGGGATATACCGGTATGGCGGAAAGCCTGAGCACAAGAAGATGAAGGAGTATTTCCTCGCACATCCTGAAATTGTCGAGGAGAAGCGTATCCCGCGCCGTGAACCAGAGCGTCTTCTAGGCTCCGGAGATCGGCTCGACGTTTTTTTCAGACTCGCCAGAGATGCTCGGCTGTTGAGGTTAAATCTCATACATCCAGTGAAATGGACATCCTTCGCGGTCTCTACCAATGCGTAAAGTACTAAGCTGTCATGGAAGCCGAACGAGCCTTGAACGGTGAAAGTCATGAAGTGAATAGGTTGCAGCTTGGTCTCATGCCGTCCGCTGGGCGGCGTTTTCATGCCTGAGCTGCGAGCTTTAGCCCTGCCAAGCCCCGAGTTGTGACCCGTGGCGCGCCGTCAGCACCCCGCCCCGCCCGCGCACTAAATGGGTCAGAAATTATGTACTCATGCACTTGGGCTCAGGCCGCACCACTATTGGGGCTTGGGGCGATTTTGGCTGGTCAGCTTTTTATGCGGATTTATGCATTCCAGTGTTCCCATTGATTGCCC
Source organism: Modicisalibacter luteus DSM 23508 (assembly GCF_000378505.1). Lineage (GTDB taxonomy): Bacteria > Pseudomonadota > Gammaproteobacteria > Pseudomonadales > Halomonadaceae > Modicisalibacter > Modicisalibacter luteus. Next base: position 5,058 of record NZ_KB900023.1, read on the forward strand.
ATGCCGAGCTTGATCGACGTTGGCAGGGGCAATTTGTCACGAGTCGCAGCGTGGTTTAAGCGGAGGCTACGTTAGTCCTTGTTAGGCTTCAGAGAGGGCTTTGAATGTATTCTCTCGATATGTGTCAAGATTATTCCATGATCAATATCTGCTTTCATTATTTCTTTATCGTGGTTCCTCTTTGCAAGCTCTTTATCACGCCTTTTTGACCATTTTTTAGCAAGCCATATGAGGTTGTTAAAAAATTTTGGATTTATTTTTCTTCGTTGATGAATGTATGTATGAAATTGAGTGTAAATCCCAATTACTGTAGAGGCATGAACACTATAAAGAAAGTCCTCATCATATACGCCTTTCTTTATGGCGTTTGCGCATCTTTCCCACTCATTGCATATTGTGCTTAAAGCTAGGGCGTTTTCTTCATTTGAGTTTTTAACTTGGCTAAGGCGAACTTGCTCAAGTTTATCGTTTGCGATGTTGCGAACCTTTCTCCAACACCCATTAACTTCTGCGTTGTGTTTATAAGTTACTTGGAAATCTAAAGAATTCTTCTCTCTAGACAACTCTCGTTGTTTTCTGATCGTGAATACTGCGAGAAGTGCAGCCAAGCTCCCTGTGGTACCAGTAACGTAGGCTGTTGGATGGTCTTTCCAGACCCTTGCCAATTCGCAGACCAATGGGTCGAAAAAGTCAAGCATCTCTTTTCTCTAACGTACAGACACAAAAAAGGGGCCGCTAAGCCCCTCTTAACTGGATCAACAGTTTAGTATACGCCCCAATCTTCGTCGTATACACCCCAATCTTCGTCAAGGTAGATATGGTATGACATATTTTTCTCCAGTTTCGAGGGTGTTGGCTATTTCATAAAGCCATCTAAAAGCACTGCTGTACTGATCCGAAGCAGACCCTTTGCTGCCTCGGTCGCTCAGTATAGACGAAAGAGGTCCTAAATGGAACCTGGCTGAACATTGCGGTCGAGCTACTGATCATTGAACTTAACCCTCTGAAAACAAAGTGTTTTTTCCTGACCCCAACCTTCGCAATCTTTCGACTCTATGGCTAGGCTTGCACAATGTTTAGCAAAATTCAAGTGGCTTACGGTCAGGCATGGCTTAGTAGGCCATGAATTCATAGGATGCTTGTCTAAGCTCTTGTTTATACAGGCGGGAAAAGGGGAGCGTATAGGATGATTGTATGTATGTTATTGTATTGAAAGCTTTATTTGATATACTTGTAATCAGTAGGTCCCGGGTTCGACTCCTGGTGCCGGCACCACGGGTAAGCCTGATCAATCAGGCTGTTGTAGCAAAGAGGTCGCCCTTCG
>NZ_KB900024.1 GCF_000378505.1 Modicisalibacter luteus DSM 23508
AAGCCAAGTCCGGCCCGCAAGTTGGCAAAGCGCTGCCAGGTGTCGCCTGCCATACGCCCCAGCCAGGTGGCGTTGCCATCGTCGGATTGGTCGTCGATCAACGGCAGAACGAAATGCGACTCGAAGGCGCTGGCCAGTCCTTCGACCAGCCGATGATGATGGTGATTACGGATTTCGGACGGCTGGCTCAGGTAGGCCTGCGTGGCTTGCGACCAGTGCGTATTCAGTGCCAGGGCGCGGGCCGTGGTCGGTGCCGCCTCGGCGATGTGTTCGTCGACGAACAGCAAAATATCCGGCGCATGCGCCACGAGACCATCCATGAAGCGGCTGAGTACCGTCCCGTCGCTGTCCGACGAGGCCGGCTTGAGGCGGAGACCATCGATATGCAGGCCATCAAGCCAGTCGCAAGCCAGATCGAGAGACGCCGATTCGGACAGCCCTGCCTGCGGAGAGGCCAGCGGCCATTCGATGATCACGCCGAGACCGCCTACATGACAGTCATTGACGAAGCGGGCAAAGTCTTCCCCGGCATCTGACTCGGCCACTTGCTTGACCTCGACATGCGTGAAGCCAAGGTCGGCAGCATAGGGCACCAGCTGAGAGGCCAGGGTCTCCCAGCCCAGCGGCTGTCCCAGCGAGTCATGCCGCCAGGCTTTTGGGTCGAGCCGATAGATCGATAAAGGGTAGTGCAATGGATCCTCGCGACGACGCCCCATCCATACGGCATCCTGCCAACGATACGATGCCAAGCGCTCTTGCCAGCGGCCCTGCCCCTGCCTGTCCACGCCCTGGAAAGGGTACTCATCAGCGACTTGCCCCTCCGGGGCGTTCCACCACGCGCTTATCGTGTCCTGCAGCCGCCCTCCAGAGGGTGGCAACGGCGACCTGAAGGAAAAGTGACTGGACATGGCTACCATCCTTGTCATTGGAAGCATAACGGGCCGACTTCTGACGCCTATTGCGGGAAGCGACCCGGGTCGTTCAGGTCATGGTGCGACAGCGTAGGTGTGTTGCTTCTCCTTGCCGGTCACCACCTTCCGATACAGCTGACTGTATGGCTCGATCGACTGACGCCAGTGATATCGCCCAGCCATGGCCGCACGCCGCATGGCATAGAACAGGTCGGTGGCTTGGAATACCGTCATGGCGCGCTGGATAGCATGAATGTAGCTTTCCAGTGTCATCTCATCGAATAGGAAACCGGTGACGCCATCCTCAATCGTGTCAGCCAGCCCCCCGGTACGGTGGGCGATCGGCAGCGAGCCAAAGCGCTGTGCGTACATCTGGCTCAGGCCGCATGGCTCAAAACGTGACGGCATCAGCAGGAAGTCGCTGCCGGCATACATGCAACGCGCCTCACCCTCATCGAATCCAATATTGACGCCAATCGAACCAGGGAAACGGGCCGCCAGATTGCACAAGGCCTTTTCCACCGGCATCTCGCCCCGGCCGATGAAGACGATCTGCCCGCCGGCACGCACAATGGATTCTGCAGCACCGATGGTCAGATCCAGTCCCTTCTGGTGAACCAATCGCGACACCACCGCAAACAGCGGACCATTGCTCACGCCGAGTCCGAACATTCGGCGTACATGCTCGGCGTTGGCCCGTTTGCCGCGCCAGTCATTCATGGCAAATGCCTGGGCAAGGTGGGTATCGGTACGCGGGTCCCACGAATCGTCTATCCCGTTGGGAATGCCGCTCAGCTGCCCTTTCTCGGCGCGCTGGGTGAGCAGGCCGTTGAGGCCGCAACCGAACTGGGGCGTAGTGATCTCCCGGGCATATGTGGCGCTTACCGTGGTGATGTGCGAGGCATAGACCAGCCCGGCTTTCATGAGCGATAGCTGGCCGAAGTACTCGACCTCGTGCATGTTGAAGGCATCGGCAGGGATTCCCAGCGCCTGACAGCGCGAGACATCGTAAAGCCCTTGGTAGGCCAAATTGTGAATGGTAAAAACACTGGGAACATCGTGCCCCCACCAATGCAAGTAGCCCGCCGCCAAACCGCAGGTCCAGTCATTGAGGTGCAGGAGGTCGGGTTGCCAGTCGAGACCGGCCTGGCCACTGGCAATCTGGGCCGCGGCCAACGACAGGCGGGCGAAACGAATATCGTTGTCCTCCCAACCGACCCCGGTTTCATCGCAGTATGGACTACCTTCGCGTTCAAAGAGTTCGGGGCACACCAGAAGGTAAACGGTCAAACCATCGCTGCAGACGGTCTTGCCCAGTTCGCAGGGAGGTATGTCGGCATGGCCGGGCAGTTTGCCCAAAATCTCGATTTCATGATCGGAGGCGATCATTTCCCGGTAGGCGGGAATCAGAATGCGCACGTCGTGGCGTGAAGCCAGTGCCCTGGGTAACGCCGAGGAAACATCACCCAACCCGCCGACCTTGACGAAGTCGGCAATTTCGGAAGTTACTAAAAGAACATGAAAGCAGCCATCACTATCTTTACCGATTCTGCCGTTTAGCGCGCGCCGCTGTCGTGGCATGACAACCCGAGAAGCTCGCCGGGACTTCTTAGCGGCTTCGACCGGAAAAACATCATGCAGCGCCTCACTTACCATGACCGGCCTCCCTGCTCAATTAATGTGAGAGGATATATTTCAGGCATCACGCAAATGCCAATACTTAACGTACGGCTTTTAGTTCTTCATCTTTTGGCAGCCACTTCGGGTAAACAAAATGCTACCAATCGCTTTTGGCGAGGACCGAGCTACTAACACTTAAGTACGAGGCATAATTTAGTAAAGATGCCTTGCCAAACCAAACGGCTTTTCCAAGTTAACCAATAGAAGTCACATCCTTTCCGATATGCTGTGAATTACTCCGCGCAGCCGATAGTTTGGCTTCGATTTTGTATGATGCAAGCTATTACCGAGAATGTTTTTAGAAATCAAAATTCTGCTAATTAAATGATTGGTGTAACCCGTGAGAAAAATAATAAATGCCCATCCTTGGGCTGCCTTCCGTGGCCTATTTCCTTGCTGGGGCATCCTGCCTCGCCAAACACCATGACATAAATTCACAGCTATTAAACAAATATATGCTAATGCTAAATGGCATTCTTATAAAAAATCCCTATGGACAAGCGGTTTTAGCTATCAGCCATCCAGAGCGTATTCTACCGTTCTGCTACGAGACAGATAACAAGTTGTTTTATAGCAAAAAATGTATTTTGATATGACCATGGAAAAGCAAACACTCAACCAGAAAAAATAAAAATAATTGGCTGGCAAAAGCATAATTTATTAAAGCGAATACCCACAGAGGTAGAGATGTTAACTAACGCCACACAAAAACGTATCAAAGTGTAGCCTACAGAAGCACTGCAAAGTCTCTAAGCGGGCTGAACGTAAGACCTCCTGCCTCTTGTCGTTGTTATCGAAAAAACCCTAACAGACCTCTTATGAGGCATCATATTCAACCAAAGTATACTTATTAAGTAAACGGTTGTTTTAATAATAACCTATTTTTTAGCGGGCTATAAAACCCAGGGCACTCCATGCCATCTAAATAAAAGGCTGCTAATTAAATTAGCTTATCGGCTCATCATCATCATGAACCATCTCTTTTTTGTTATTTGTATATTCAATGAAAATTAGCCCGTGGTAGTTAAAACTGCCCCCTTAATCCGCAGGAAAACTGCCGGTCCTGTTACGCATACAGGCGTTTCTCTTTGTAGCAAGGCACCCTTGGGGCATGTACCCATTCGACCCTACCTGCGGACATGATGGTGCTTTCCCTACGGCTCTTAAAGAACGCCTGACTTGGCTGGCTAACTTTTCCATCTTGGCAGCCCTTGTCCCCGCATCGAAGCTCGCCCGAATTTCGCGGTGGGTTGATAAATTCAATTCTCGCCCCATACCATGATGGTAATTCCAGAACTGATCGGCTCGTGCGGAACTTGTTGTCCTTTTACTTCGCATAGATAAATAAATATGCCGACGGATGCTTGCATCATCTAGAGCTTGTATTCCATATTACCGTTTGGCGTCAATAATGTCGATTTCAAAGGCTGTGGCATGTCCAAGTACGGCATGCAATAGGTTTCACCAGCAGCGAGGCGGCCAGTCTAACAGGAATTTGTCAGAGGATAACATCAGATGGTCTAGGCAGTCCGAAACACCATTGAAGGGGAATCATGCGCTAGCTTGATTCCCTTTCATGGGGCCTGGCCCTTGGGGACGGTTCAGGGAATCTCTAGTGTGAACCGCAAAAAGCGCAGACTAATCCCTCAGGCTCTATCCAAAAAACAACAGTACCATTCCGTTCCAGATCGGCGAGCTGAGCTGAGCTGAGAGAAATTGTGCTAGCAGCTACTTGAGCTGAGGTAAGCTCTACATTCGCTCCGCCGTACCGATTGATACTTGCTCTCACTAGAGAGAGCTGAAGGTTGCTTAACCCTACAATACCTAAGTCAACTTCAACGATTCGATGGCAGTTACGATCAGTCCCATCTGTGCAGGGAAGCTTATACACAGTCATTAACCTAACTCCGGTTTCTTATTGTCTCTATAACTGATAATTATTATCTCTATAACTCAGACTAAAAGAACTAGGCCTCCCTGTACACCTCGAAATATTAGTCCTTTAGTTCTAATATAAGTTAATGGCATATCTAAGCTGACCCTCACCCCATATCAGGACCGGCTATCAGTAGAAATTCCGGCGGTGTTTCGCTGGAAGTCTCCGTTCGACAGAGACTTGCAGCGAACTCCTCAGGCGTTAGCCAACCTAAGGAAGAATGGGGTCTGACTTGATTGTAGTCCTGCCGCCAAGTTTCGATTTTCTGCCGGGCATCGTCCAGAGACAGGAACCAATGGGTGTTCAGGCATTCGGCTCGAAACTTGCCGTTGAAGGACTCGACGAAGGCATTGTCCGTCGGCTTGCCCGGGCGACTGAAGTCCAGCGTGACGCCTTGTTTGTAGGCCCAACAATCCAGTACGCGTGAGATGAATTCCGGACCGTTGTCGACCCGGACTCGCGCAGGCTGCCGCCCTGTCTCGTTCAAGCGAGTCATGACCTCGACCACATCCGCAGCAACGATCGAGCCATCCACATGGATGGCGAGACATTCTCGACTGAACTCGTCGACCAGCGCCAGGGCCCGCAGACGCTTACCGTTGAACAGCGCATCGCTGACGAAGTCCATGCTCCAGACCTGATCCAGCCCCGTGGCTAGAACGCGTTCGCGCCGAATGGCGGCCATCCGGTGGCGCCTGGGCCGCTTGAGACGCAGGCTAAGGCCAGCTTGGTGGTACAGCCGGTACACACGCTTGTGGTTGATCTCCTAGCCCTCGCGCTTGAGCAGTTCATGTACGCGTCGATAGCCGTAACGTACACGGGTGGCGGTGATCTCGCGGATCCGCTGCATCAGCGGTCGCTGATCCTGGGCCTGACTGCGGTAGTAAAACACCGAGCGCGCCAGGGCGAGGACGCCACAGGCCTGCCGTGTACTGGCACCGAACTGTTCGATCAGGCTCTCGGCCAGTTGCCGCTTGCGCGACGCGCTCAGAGCTTTTTTGACAGGACATCCTGAAGCATCGCCTTGTCCAGCGAGAGGTCAGCAACCAGCTGCTTGAGCTTGCGATTCTCGTCCTCCAACTGCTTCAGGCGGCGTAGCTCCGATGGCCCGAGACCGCCGTACTTCTTGCGCCAGGCGTAGAACGTAGGCTCGCTGATGCCCATCTTGCGGCACACCTCGCCGACCGGGGTACCCAGCTCGACCTGCTTGAGAGCGAAAGCGATCTGCTCCTCGGTGAAACGGGATTTCTTCACGGCACAGTCTCCTATGAAGACTCTCACAGTGTGTGCCAGAATCTCTCGTTATGCCTGTCCAGGATTCGGGGAGAGGGTCAGTACCGGTCGCAGTATCGATGCAATCGATCACTATCGTAACCTCGGTCGGCCAGTAGATGGTGGCATCGCTTATGTGGGCGTCCCGTATACCTTGGCAAGCGGATCTGCTCCATGACAGGAACGAGATAGCGCGAGTCGGCGTGCTGGCCAGGCGATAGCAGGAAGCTCAGCGGCACGCCATTGGCATCGCAGACCAGATGGATCTTGGTGGTCAGTCCGCCTCGGCTTCGTCCAAGCGCATGATCTACCGGCTCCCGAGAGCCCCTTTTT
>NZ_KB900025.1 GCF_000378505.1 Modicisalibacter luteus DSM 23508
AGGACGCCCGCGCTGCCGTCCCCGAAAGCTTCACGCAGATAAAGCTTACGATCACCGACGTTGCCGCCGGTCATGTCAGGCTCGCGGCATCCAGCCTCGCATTGCTCGCCGGGGCGTGGAGGATGGTCAACGACTCGGACGCCATCGCTGGGTTGTCGAGCGGACCTTTGCCTGGCTGGGGCGAATGAGGCGGTTGGCTATACGCTATGAGCGCCGTGTCGATATTCATTATGCCTTCACGCTGCTGGGATGCTCGCTGATCTGTCTGAACAAGCTTCAAGGTAGGTTTTGAAAGGCACTGTAAGACTGCGCCGAGATCCGCGCAGCGGCTACGGGCCACCGGTAGCCTGTTCCAAGCCTCGATCGGGAATTTTAATTAATACAAAAAAGAGCCCTTGGGCCATCAACAGGGGCGCAAGCAAACGCAAACTCGTCAGCGTTCTACGCCTTCCATGACGCGTCCGGCTTCCTGTGCCAGAACGCTGCCTTAATTAACACGTTAGAAACTTATGACGCTTGGCATCAAGCGAAGCGTTATGGCCGTGCTCTAATCGGTAGGTATTTCATGCTACGAAAAGAAAAGCCCGAGCTTCACAGCTGGGGCCTTTTTCGCACTCGCTTCGTCTATCTCAAGCATTGGCTTTCTCCGTCCCTGGAGAACCACTTGGCCACGAGGAGTCTCACTACCAATGCCTGAACGACTCTACGCAGCGTAGTACACGGTCTCTTGAGTCTGCCAGCTTTGCAAGAGTACCTCTTGATTTGCAAACAAAACCCTGCGCGTAAGCGGGGTAGGTAGCCCTAAGCACATAAGCTTTATTGTTACAGCCCGCTGTAGATCCCGCGGGGGGGTAGCGGAAAAGCTGGGCAAGGCATTCGAGAGGATCGATGAGAGCACCACAGTATCGCGTACGCCTGAGCAGCGCGTCGCCCACATCTCGTTCATTGACTACGGCGGCCCGGCTGCCTTCCGCAACTCCACGTTTCTCAAGAAGCTCACCCAGGGCGTGTGTAACGGGCAGTTCCATTGGATCAAGGCTGGCGAACGTGTGCTTCCGGGTCTCGTCATTCGCCGTAACGAGGAGCGCTGATGCCGTGTTCCGCTCTAATCATTTGGGTAGCGAGCAGGCAAAGAAGCAGCCGACCAGTTGGCGGAAATACAGAGAAAGCAAAACAGCCGAACCTAGGTCGATAAGTGACCAGTCGCTCTCGGTTCTTGGCCGTTAAAATTCTCGCATGCCAGCTTGGCCTCGCTCTCAGGGGTATAGATACCGTATCCCTTGTCAGTTTCGGTGTCGTAAACAAGATACCTGGAAGAACGGTTACTCTCCGCTTCGCTGTGCGCGTCTCGGTAGCTGTACGCCAGTGCGGGCGCCTGTGCGCCTTTTGCTTTCCGGGTCGCCCAACCCGGCCGGGCATTTTGGCCCGATAACGTTAAAATTTCAGAAGGGGCCTTCCACGTACACTCGTGTGTCTCGTTATAGGCATTGCAATGTGATAGAGCGTCTGTTTGGCTGGATGAAAGAAAACGGCGGCTCTGTACTCGCTACGACAAGCTGGCGAAAAGCTACCGCGCCATGGTCACGCTGGCCTGCAACGGACGCTGCCTGCAGATCTATTTCAGACAAAGCGCAGGACGCAGATTTCTCGATTCTTGGCGTGACATACGTTATCGCTCACCGGCTCTCTTCGACGAGCTTCGCAGATCACTTGTATGTCAGGTTAGCGTTTATAGCATGCTCCAACGCGATACCGGCCACCGAGGCGCCAGGCTGTTGGCACGCTTCGACGATCTTGGCCTTGAACTCGGCAGTGAAGCGACGACGCTTCCGAGGCGCTTCCAGCATGCTTAACTACTCATGATAAGTACCCGCTTAGGAATAGGTGTATACCTATGGATACCTACCGTTATGAATTCGGGGCTTAGTGGAAGAGGGGATCACCGGCCGGTTGTACTTAGCATAACCCCAATAGCGTAATCAGCACAGCTGAGCCAGACTGAGCTTGGCTGGGATTACATACGCACAGTGCGAACTGTAAATGCGACGAAGATGGTGTAAGGGAGACGACGCCTAGCCCCCTCGCAGAACAACAGCGGATCCCTCCATAAGGGATGCTAGAGACGGAACGGAGAGATCAGCTTGAGTCATCTAACCAATAAACAGGATACCCGTTTCTCCGAGAACTCGGACCTACATAACCTAGCGACCGAGTTGCTTGCTAAGGCGGATATCCGTATCAACGGCAGCCGCCCTTGGGATATCCAGCTTAAGTCGCCCGGTGTTATTGACCGCGCCCTTTCCGAAGGCAACCTAGGCTTGGGGGAGGCCTACATGGATGGCCATTGGGACGCTGAGGAGCTGGACGAATTTTTTTCCCGCCTGCTACGCGCACACCTTGATGCAGAAATCAGACCTAGCAGATTAATACTGCATGCTCTGCGCGCCAAGCTGGCTAATTTACAGAGCTTCAAACGTGCCTGGCAGGTCGGCGAGACACACTATGACCTCGGCAATGATTTCTATGCTGCCATGCTTGACAGGCGTATGACCTATACCTGTGGATACTGGAGGAATGCCACAACTCTCGATGAGGCACAGGAAGCCAAGCTTGACCTGATCTGTCGCAAACTGGAACTCAAGCCTGGTATGCGGATCCTTGATATCGGCTGTGGCTGGGGCAGTTTCATGGCCTATGCTGCCGAGCACTACGGTGTAGAGTGCGTAGGGATAACCATCTCACAGGAACAGACAGACTACGGCAAGCAGCTCATGAAGCAGGGCTTACCGGTAGAGTTCCGTCTGCAAGATTATCGCGAGGTGAGCGAGTCGTTCGATGCCATCGTTAGCATCGGCATGTTTGAGCATGTCGGGCGCAGGAACCACCGTGAATACATGGAAGTAGCCCATCGCTGCCTGAAGGACGGCGGCATGTTTCTGCTACATACTATCGGCAAGAATGTTCGAGAGAGTACGCCCGACCCATGGATCGATAAATATATCTTCCCTAATGGCGATCTGCCTTCCATCGGGCAGATTGGAGATGCAGCGGGCGGGCTATTCGTAACCGAGGACTTGCATAATTTCGGTGCCGACTACGATAAGACTTTGATGGCCTGGTATGCCAATTTCGAGAAGGCATGGCCACAATTCTATGATCGCTTCGGTGAGCGCTTCTACCGCATGTGGCGCTATTATCTGCTGTCATGTGCCGCGGCGTTCCGCGCTCGTGATATCCAGCTCTGGCAGTGGGTGCTGTCAAAGCAGGGCATACTCGGTGGTTATCAAAGGTTAAGTGAGTAATTTCTATCAGCTTTCAGCTTTCAGCTTGCCTTGCCGAGCGAATCGAGAAACTTCTGGCACCAGTAGTGGATATCATTCTTGCGTAGCACCTCTATCATCTGTTGCCAGCGTGCCTTGCGCTCTTCAAGTGGCATGACCAGAGCTTGGTCCAGCATATCGGCTACACCCTCGGCGTCGTAGGGATTACACACTAGTGCGCCCTCCTGCAACTCCCAGGAGGCCCCGGCCAGGTGGGACAGTACCAGTACTCCGGGATCTTCCGGGTCCTGGGCGGCCACGAACTCCTTCGCCACCAGGTTCATGCCATCTCGCAATGGCGTCAGGAAGCCGACACGGCTTAAGCGTAAAAAGCCCAGGATCGATTCGCGGCTGTAGCCGCGGTTCAAATAGCGCAGCGGAGTCCAATCGTAGTCCGAAAACCGGCCATTAACGTGCCCGGCGAGGCGTTCAAGCGAAGTACGCAGTTCCGCATACTCTGGCACATCGGTACGCGAGGGCGGAGATATCTGAACGAAGACAACATGGCCGTGCTGATGCTCGGCCTTCTCCAGCAATCGCTCGAAGGCCTGGAATCGCTTGTAGATTCCCTTGCTGTAATCGAGGCGATCGACGCCCATGATTATCGCGCGATCGAGTAGCGAATTAGCCATCCGTTTTCCGGTATTGCTCTCGACGCCCTGGCGCGCCATCTCCTGTGCAGTATCCAAGTCAATCGAAATGGGGTAGGCCTCGGCCCGGAAGCAGCGACCCTCAGCCTCAATGGTACCATCCTCGTAAAAGGTGGCGTCGAGGCCGTGGCGTATGCAGTCCTCGAAATTGCGCAGGTCGCATTTCGTCTGGAACCCGATCACATCGTAGGCGCTGAAATAACGCAGCAGGTTCTCGTAATCGGGCAGGATGCGAAGCACGTCCCACGGCGGGAACGGCGTATGCAGGAAATAGCCGATGGGGGCGTCAATACCTGCCTGGCGAAGGAAGTGCCCCAGCGGAATCAACTGATAGTCGTGTACCCAGATACGTGAATGAGGCTCGACCAGCGTGGCGACGTGACGCGCATAGCGCTGGTTGACGTGCAGATACTCTTTCTGGTTCGTACGGTCGTACACCACCTTCTCGGTGCGGTAGTGAAATAGTGGCCAGAGCACCTCGTTGGAAAACCCAATATAGAAGGCTTGGTGGCCATGCTCCGTTAAAGGAAACGTCGCGAAGCGCACCGAGTCGAAAGTGTAGTGGATAAGTTGCGCATCAGTATCTTGATCGATTTCCCCACTCCAGCCGACCCATAGTCCCTTGTTCTTCTGAAGGGCATTCATGACGCCAACCGCAAGCCCCCCTTGACTTCCTCCTGAGCTCATGGGAGAGGGGACTCGGTTAGAGACGACAATTAATGCGTTATCCGGTTCCTTGGACATGGAAAATCCCTAATAGCAAATGGTTAGCGACGTCGTACTCACCCTTTCGGTCACCGATAAGATGCTCAGCTATGCTCTGCTATAATCATTATCATCAGGGTCTTTTACATTAACTTTTGTGCTCGACCAGGCGATACTAAGTAAATGACCCAAACAATTTCGGCTCCGCCTAGCCTGGTCATTGCTCACCAATTAAAACAGAATCTATAGAAACAATTTTGGAGCTCTTAGAGATTACCTCCTGTCTCGCTGCTTTAGCCCCCACAACGCCAACCCGCCGACGGCCACCAGCCCGGCTACGGTTGCTGCACGCTGATTGGCACGGCGGTGTGCCCGGGCACGACGCTGGACGATATCCCGTTCCGGTGGCCCATCTCGTAGCGCACCCCGCGAAGTGTCCATAGCCATGTGCAGCACTTCGGCGATATGCAACGCTTGCCGGTTCGTGGTCTCGGCGATTTGCTCACGGCAGCTGAAACCATTGGTGATAATCAAGGTGTCCTCAGCAGCGCCACGCACCTTTGGCAGCAGCACCCGCTCGCCGGCGCCAATCGACACATAATATTTCTCTTTCTCGAAGCCGAACGAGCCGGACATGCCGCAGCATCCGGAATCGAGGATTTCGTAATCCAGCCCCATCTTCTGCATCAGCGCCTGCTCCGCATCCAGATGCATAATGGCCTTGTGATGACAATGACCATGCACCAGCGCCTTGCGCTCGAGCCTGGGCGGCTGGTAGTTCTCGGCCCGGTTCACCAGGAAGTCGCTGAACATCATGCTGTTGTCGTGGAGCCGCCGGGCCCGGGCATCATCGGGAAACAGGTTGGTCAACTCATCGCGGAAC
>NZ_KB900026.1 GCF_000378505.1 Modicisalibacter luteus DSM 23508
TCAACGCAGCTAGGAGAAATTCGTCACCGCAGACCAGGGAAGGCCAGCCTAAAGGCCATCCAATCAACGCAGCTAGGAGGAATTCGTCACCATAGGCCAGAAGAGCCTGCCACACAGACTATCCCAACCAGTACATCTAGGAGGAATCCATCATCACCGTAGGCCAGGGGAGGCCGGTCCACACAGGCAACCCTATCACCCAGCTAGGAGGAATCCATCACCGTAGGCCAGGGGAGGTCGGCCCACACAGGTCATCCAATCAGTAAAGCTACGAGGAATCTGTCGCCGTAGGCTAGGAGAGACCGGCCCACATAGGCAATCCAACCAGTAAAGCTAGGAGGAATCTGTCGCCGTAGGCCAGGAGAGGCCGGCCCACACAGGCCTCCAACCAGTAAGCTAGGAGGAGTCTGTCGCCGTAGGCCAGGAGAGGCCGGCCTACACAGGCCATCCAACCAGCAAAGCTAGGAGGCATCTGTCGCCGTAGGCCAGCAGAACTCGCCATAGGGACTCTTCGGTAAGTCAGCCAAGAAAGCTCTACGCTGCGAGCAAGCAGTTCGATAGGGTCTGAGATGCTACTGCTTTAAAACCTAGCCAATGCCGAGGCATAGCCTTCTTGGTCAGAGCTAGCCTTGTCGTACGACCACTGGTTTTTACAGCATGAGTACAGCGATATTTAAAAAATGTCAGATGCGACGGATTCCTCCTAGTCGAAGGGGGCCGCACTCACTTATCCTCGGCGATGAACCGGAGGAGGCCTCTATGGGAAGCCGTACTGATAATGTCGATTTAGCTGAACTGCAGAAGCGCCGCCAGAAGACGCTGGAGCGACTCGAAGGTAAACCTGTAGAAAAAGCCAAGCCAAACAGTAATAACCGCCCCGTGATTCCAAGGGGAGGGGTAGGGCAACTAAATTTAGGTTTGTTAGACCCCCGGAATCCTCAGGAAGAATATTTCGCGGATGGTTATGCCGATCTACAAGATTTCCAAGGTGTAATCGCTAACAAGGTTTCTGATAGAGAAAAGCTATCTAGCCTTTTTACAGCATGGGAAAATATTCCTAAATATAATGGGAGTGCCTTAGCAGGCGTTTCTTCAGGCGTTTCAGAGCCGCTCGACATCGTTACTCACAAGTTTATTCACGATGGCGATGAATATGAAATGGTCCTTACCCCCGCACAACTTCAGAAAAAGGTAAAAGGGAAACTGGTAAGTCAATTCCATTACCCTGGCCTGACGGAAGAGTTTGTCGAATTAGTCCTTGTTCAGATGTCGATGGAGGAGGCCAAACTGTTCGACGATCCGAACTTGAACTCAGGGCGAGCATATGGGGTTTCTTTCTCGCTTTCTGGGCTAAAAAACGCTATGAGTGCACAGAAAAAAACAAGAAGTTATACGGAACTAGTCCAAGCACTTAATGTTCTTCATAAGTCTAACCTTGAGTTGCGTGTTAATGGGGTTAAATCAGCCTCTGCGCCTATTCTGCCTGAGCTTTACTCGTATGCAGAGCGAGGCTACAAGAAAACAGACCCTTCTGCGCGCTGGGCTGCAAGGTTTCACCCACTAATTTCCATGGCCATCAGCAGTAGAAATTACCGCCAATATAATATTGAGCGCCTGATGTGCACAAATAGTAAGGCTGCTTTAAACTTGAGCAAAATGGTGTTGACTCAAGCTAGAAACCTTTCTGATGAGCATCCTTATCGCATAACATACCAGGAATTTGTTCGCCATTGTGGGGAGCTTAATTACAGCCGTAGAAGTGATGGAATAAGAAAATTTATCAACGTTGCTAAAGCTCTCAAAACACATGGTACTCTGTCACGCATAGAAGAAAGGAAAATTCGCGGCTGGCGAAATCGTGTAGAGGACATAGAGCTTTCTTTATATGGTAGTAAAGAGCTAATTCAAGAAATCAAGGCTGGCCACGTTAAGGAGCGCCTGGTTATGGAGCGCTATGAGGCTGAGAAGAAACGTTTAGAGAGACAAGAACGATCCCGAGCTAAGAAATAGCGGGATCTACCCTAATCCTTTCTTCATAGCTTTGTACACTTTAATCGGCTCAAGCCTGTGGAGATTGCTCGGCAATTCTTGTTTCCCAACGCAGTGAACAAGTATTTGGCACCTCCACGCCCTGAAGATAGTTTCCCAAACCAGTTTTACTGACCTGCAACGAAGCGTATGCCAGCAGTATTGGTGCTGGCGTTGATATTACGTCACGCTAAAATGTCCCCCCCTCTCCAGAACTGTGCAGGCTATAGTGCAGCAACTAGGAGAACAAGATGAGCGAAGAATAACGAGTAAAGCGCTGGACCGCTAAGCGAAAGTCCGCCGTGCTTATGGATAATCTTTGAAGGCAAGACCACCTTAGCTGAAGTGGCTCGACAGCACGACCTGACAGTTTCCGAAGACGAGGGTTGGATCGAGGAAGCCCGGCGCAGTATGAAAAACGGCTTCAAGGCCCGTCCCAAGAATATCCGTGAATAGTACGAATCCGAACTGGGAGAGACCAAGAATGCGCTGGGCGAAGCTCATCTGTAGATCCATGCATTAAAAATGGCGCCGCCTGCTCGTCGAGGACGACAACTCCTGGCGATGTTGCAGGCGGAAATGACCCAGGCGGGTCACCTAGTATCACTTGGAAAGCTGGATCAGTGGCTGGGGGTTCCTCGGCGGACATTACAACCTATCGCAAGCTGCGCGGGTGTGTGATTGACACCAGCCGGCGGGTGAAGCTGGTTCTGGAACGGTCCCCCTACGTCTATCGCCGACTGGCGTGTGACCTGGGAGAGAACCGTTAGCCTATACAGCGCATCTTCCAGTTGAATAGCTGACAGGCTTGCAAAAGGGCGCTGGGTTTCGACCTCGCGCGCGAAGCTTGCCATCGGTCGCTTTACGGCCGGATGAAAGCTGGGCCACTAAACTGATTGTGATGCGGCAAGCATCGGGGGCCAGCCTGGTGGTAGTCATCGACTGTTGTACGCGTGAGATCCTTGGCTGGCGATTCTCAGATAATGATAGCAGTAAGACTGCTGAAGCCGCGCTCGAAGAAGCACTAACGCATTGATTCAGCGCACTGGGCCGGGTTCATCAGCCGTTAGAGCTGAGATCCTGCTGCCGCTCATGCTCGATGAATCGGTCTACGCCAGCGCTGACATCGAGTGCGCGGCAGGCCTGTCGGACGTCACAGCGGTCAAGCTCAAGATGAGCAAGGCCGGGGCCCGCCGAACTCGCCGAGCATATCTCGGGCGGCTCCTCCAGCGGCCCTGGCGCGGCGGTGGCAGTGCGGCTCTGTTTCGGCTCGCTGGGCTCCGGCACCAAGGCCTCGATCCGAGTGCCGGCCGCCTGTTGCGGCGTGGTGGGGCTCAAGCCCACCCATGGACGCATCATCCGCTACGGGGGCATGACCCGCTCCTGGAGTAACGACTGCGTAGGGCCAATCGCGCGCACCGTCATGGAATGTGCACTGCTGATGCAGGTACTGGCCGGCCATGATCCCAAGGATTCCTCCAGCCTGAGCGCCCCCGTTCCCAATTATCTCGCCGCCTTGGAGCAGGGTGTTTCCGGTCTACGAATCGGGATTCCCACCCGGCACTTCGCCGACGGCGTCGATGACTAGGTCGCCTCGGCGCTCATTAGTAGCCGCCGCATTCTCGAACAGGCGGGGTGCTATCTGGTGGATGTGGAATTGCCCGATCCGAAGCCATTGTATGATCTGGGGGAGACGCTATCCAAGGGCGAGGCATCGACCATTCACCGGCGCTGGATGCAAGAGCGCCCCCAAGACTGCAGCGACCATGTCCGAAAAAGACTGGAAGTGGGCCTCGTTCTGCCGGCGACGCGTTACCTTGAGGCACGCGCCGAAATGCTCCGAACCTTCTTGCTACTGCGGTCGCCGCGCATCAGGGCGTACTGTTTCTCGATTCGAGGCTCGGTGGAGGCGCTGGCCGGGGCGCGAAGCGTGCTGTTCGACAAAACCGGAACGCTCACCACCGGCGAGCTGGAGCTGGTCGAGGTGGTCAGCGGCGAACGCCGGCAGTTGCTAGTTGTTAATAAATAAAGGCGTCTGGGGTAGTCTCAGTGAAGCTCAAAGAACTCAGATTGAAACTGCTTGCCAATCTAACATACAAAAAGAATTCGATAAGATTATCCCTGCTCAGGTAAAAGCTATAGAAAAACTCGAACAGAATGGGACTCTGGTTCACCGTCTCCCCGAAAATGTTCTTTCTGAGTTACAGGCGACCTGGCAGGAAGTTCTTCAGAAAGAGAAAGAAAAGAGCCCTGAATTTAGTGAGGCCTACCAGTCGCTTTTAAATCACTCAGCCCTGATGGATAAATGGTACGAGCTGCAGGCGCTGCCAGCACCCAAGGCGATCCAGGGTGAGAGCCAGCCCACGCCAGTCAAGGGTGAAGGAGACGCCTGATGCCCTACGCCCGCCTTGCGCCCTGGCGTGAGCGCGGTGCGGCGGTGTGTGCCGCCCTGGCCAGACCACTGGTCTGGCTGGGGCTGTTCGTGGGTCGCCTCACCAGCTGGCTGGTTTTGCTGGTGATGCTGACCGTGCTCACCACCGTCACGCTCAACGCCCTTGGCATCAACGAAATCGCCCGCTGGCAGGACGATGT
>NZ_KB900027.1 GCF_000378505.1 Modicisalibacter luteus DSM 23508
TTTTAAAGATAGCTTGGAGTTTCTAGAAAATGAATACGGTAAGGAAAATATGCTGTATGCGACTGTCCATCTGGATGAAAGAGTCCCACATATGCACTTTGGTTTTGTCCCTTTAACAGAGGACGGGAGATTGTCTGCAAAAGAACAGTTAGGCAACAAGAAAGACTTTACTCAATTACAAGATAGATTTAATGAGTATGTGAATGAGAAAGGTTATGAACTTGAAAGAGGCACGTCCAAAGAGGTTACAGAACGAGAACATAAAGCGATGGATCAGTACAAGAAAGATACTGTATTTCATAAACAGGAACTGCAAGAAGTTAAGGATGAGTTACAGAAGGCAAATAAGCAGTTACAGAGTGGAATAGAGCATATGAGGTCTACGAAACCCTTTGATTATGAAAATGAGCGTACAGGTTTGTTCTCTGGACGTGAAGAGACTGGTAGAAAGATATTAACTGCTGATGAATTTGAACGCCTGCAAGAAACAATCTCTTCTGCAGAACGGATTGTTGATGATTACGAAAATATTAAGAGCACAGACTATTACACAGAAAATCAAGAATTAAAAAAACGTAGAGAGAGTTTGAAAGAAGTAGTGAATACATGGAAAGAGGGGTATCACGAAAAAAGTAAAGAGGTTAATAAATTAAAGCGAGAGAATGATAGTTTGAATGAGCAGTTGAATGTATCAGAGAAATTTCAAGATAGTACAGTGACTTTATATCGTGCTGCGAGGGCGAATTTCCCTGGGTTTGAGAAAGGGTTTAATAGGCTTAAAGAGAAATTCTTTAATGATTCCAAATTCGAGCGTGTGGGACAGTTTATGGATGTTGTACAGGATAATGTCCAGAAGGTCGATAGAAAGCGTGAGAAACAGCGTACAGACGATTTAGAGATGTAGAGGTACTTTTATGCCGAGAAAACTTTTTGCGTGTGACAGTCCTTAAAATATACTTAGAGCGTAAGCGAAAGTAGTAGCGACAGCTATTAACTTTCGGTTGCAAAGCTCTAGGATTTTTAATGGACGCAGCGCATCACACGCAAAAAGGAAATTGGAATAAATGCGAAATTTGAGATGTTAATTAAAGACCTTTTTGAGGTCTTTTTTTCTTAGATTTTTGGGGTTATTTAGGGGAGAAAACATAGGGGGGTACTACGACCTCCCCCCTAGGTGTCCATTGTCCATTGTCCAAACAAATAAATAAATATTGGGTTTTTAATGTTAAAAGGTTGTTTTTTATGTTAAAGTGAAAAAAACAGATGTTGGGAGGTACAGTGATGGTTGTAGATAGAAAAGAAGAGAAAAAAGTTGCTGTTACTTTAAGACTTACAACAGAAGAAAATGAGATATTAAATAGAATCAAAGAAAAATATAATATTAGCAAATCAGATGCAACCGGTATTCTAATAAAAAAATATGCAAAGGAGGAATACGGTGCATTTTAAACAAAAAAAGATAGACAGCACTGGCATGCTGCCTATCTATGACTAAATTTTGTTAAGTGTATTAGCACCGTTATTATATCATGAGCGAAAATGTAATAAAAGAAACTGAAAACAAGAAAAATTCAAGAGGACGTAATTGGACATTTGTTTTATATCCAGAATCAGCAAAAGCCGAGTGGTTAGAGTATTTAAAAGAGTTACACATTCAATTTGTAGTGTCTCCATTACATGATAGGGATACTGATACAGAAGGTAGGATGAAAAAAGAGCATTATCATATTCTAGTGATGTATGAGGGTAATAAATCTTATGAACAGATAAAAATAATTACAGAAGAATTGAATGCGACTATTCCGCAGATTGCAGGAAGTGTGAAAGGTCTTGTGAGATATATGCTTCACATGGACGATCCTAATAAATTTAAATATCAAAAAGAAGATATGATAGTTTATGGCGGTGTAGATGTTGATGAATTATTAAAGAAAACAACAACAGATAGATATAAATTAATTAAAGAAATGATTGAGTTTATTGATGAACAAGGAATCGTAGAATTTAAGAGTTTAATGGATTATGCAATGAAGTTTAAATTTGATGATTGGTTCCCGCTTTTATGTGATAACTCGGCGTATGTTATTCAAGAATATATAAAATCAAATCGGTATAAATCTGACCGATAGATTTTGAATTTAAGAGTGTCACAAGACACTCTTTTTTCGCACCAGCGAAAACTGGTTTAAGCCGACTGCGCAAAAGACATAATCGATTCACAAAAAATAGGCACACGAAAAACAAGTTAAGGGATGCAGTTTATGCATCCCTTAACTTACTTATTAAATAATTTATAGCTATTGAAAAGAGATAAGAATTGTTCAAAGCTAATATTGTTTAAATCGTCAATTCCTGCATGTTTTAAGGAATTGTTAAATTGATTTTTTGTAAATATTTTCTTGTATTCTTTGTTAACCCATTTCATAACGAAATAATTATACTTTTGTTTATCTTTGTGTGATATTCTTGATTTTTTTCTACTTAATCTGATAAGTGAGCTATTCACTTTAGGTTTAGGATGAAAATATTCTCTTGGAACCATACTTAATATAGAAATATCAACTTCTGCCATTAAAAGTAATGCCAATGAGCGTTTTGTATTTAATAATCTTTTAGCAAACCCGTATTCCACGATTAAATAAATCTCATTAGCTATACTATCAAAAACAATTTTGCGTATTATATCCGTACTTATGTTATAAGGTATATTACCATATATTTTATAGGATTGGTTTTTAGGAAATTTAAACTGCAATATATCCTTGTTTAAAACTTGGAAATTATCGTGATCAACAAGTTTATTTTCTGTAGTTTTGCATAATTTATGGTCTATTTCAATGGCAGTTACGAAATTACACCTCTTTACTAATTCAAGGGTAAAATGGCCTTTTCCTGAGCCGATTTCAAAGATATTATCATGTTCATTTAATCTTATATTTGTCATTATTTTATCTATATTATGTTTTGAAGTAATAAAGTTTTGACTGTGTTTTATATTTTTCTCGTTCATTATACCCCTCTTTAATTTGGTTATATGAATTTTGCTTATTAACGATTCATTATAACCACTTATTTTTTGTTTGGTTGATAATGAACTGTGCTGATTACAAAAATACTAAAAATGCCCATATTTTTTCCTCCTTATAAAATTAGTATAATTATAGCACGAGCTCTGATAAATATGAACATGATGAGTGATCGTTAAATTTATACTGCAATCGGATGCGATTATTGAATAAAAGATATGAGAGATTTATCTAATTTCTTTTTTCTTGTAAAAAAAGAAAGTTCTTAAAGGTTTTATAGTTTTGGTCGTAGAGCACACGGTTTAACGACTTAATTACGAAGTAAATAAGTCTAGTGTGTTAGACTTTATGAAATCTATATACGTTTATATATATTTATTATCCGGAGGTGTAGCATGTCTCATTCAATTTTGAGGGTTGCCAGAGTTAAAGGATCAAGTAATACAAACGGGATACAAAGACATAATCAAAGAGAGAATAAAAACTATAATAATAAAGACATAAATCATGAGGAAACATATAAAAATTATGATTTGATTAACGCACAAAATATAAAGTATAAAGATAAAATTGATGAAACGATTGATGAGAATTATTCAGGGAAACGTAAAATTCGGTCAGATGCAATTCGACATGTGGACGGACTGGTTACAAGTGATAAAGATTTCTTTGATGATTTAAGCGGAGAAGAAATAGAACGATTTTTTAAAGATAGCTTGGAGTTTCTAGAAAATGAATACGGTAAGGAAAATATGCTGTATGCGACTGTCCATCTGGATGAAAGAGTCCCACATATGC
>NZ_KB900028.1 GCF_000378505.1 Modicisalibacter luteus DSM 23508
CGGCGAAAACAGCGGCTTGACAGCGCGGCCCGGATCGGTAGAATACGCCCTCTCGCAACGAGGCAGCCCCGAGGGGTGAGGAAGTCAGCATGCAGTGCTCGCTTCCAGTTGCAACGCTCTTTAACAATCGATCAGGTAATTCATGTGGGCGCTTGTCGATGATGCGGTGACCAGTCACCGAAAATCAAGGCAAGCGACTCGTCAACAGATGAATTCGTTTGAACCTTGAGCCAAGTTTGGTCCGCTTAACGGACTATATGATTTTAAACTGAAGAGTTTGATCATGGCTCAGATTGAACGCTGGCGGCAGGCCTAACACATGCAAGTCGAGCGGCAGCGGGAGGTGCTTGCACCTCGCCGGCGAGCGGCGGACGGGTGAGTAATGCATAGGAATCTGCCCGGTAGTGGGGGATAACCTGGGGAAACTCAGGCTAATACCGCATACGTCCTACGGGAGAAAGCAGGGGATCTTCGGACCTTGCGCTATCGGATGAGCCTATGCCGGATTAGCTAGTTGGTAGGGTAATGGCCTACCAAGGCGACGATCCGTAGCTGGTCTGAGAGGATGATCAGCCACACTGGGACTGAGACACGGCCCAGACTCCTACGGGAGGCAGCAGTGGGGAATATTGGACAATGGGCGAAAGCCTGATCCAGCCATGCCGCGTGTGTGAAGAAGGCTTTCGGGTTGTAAAGCACTTTCAGTGGGGAAGAAAGCCTGTCGGCTAATACCCGGCAGGAACGACATCACCCACAGAAGAAGCACCGGCTAACTCCGTGCCAGCAGCCGCGGTAATACGGAGGGTGCGAGCGTTAATCGGAATTACTGGGCGTAAAGCGCGCGTAGGCGGCGTGATAAGCCGGTTGTGAAAGCCCCGGGCTCAACCTGGGAACGGCATCCGGAACTGTCAGGCTAGAGTGCAGGAGAGGAAGGTAGAATTCCCGGTGTAGCGGTGAAATGCGTAGAGATCGGGAGGAATACCAGTGGCGAAGGCGGCCTTCTGGACTGACACTGACGCTGAGGTGCGAAAGCGTGGGTAGCAAACAGGATTAGATACCCTGGTAGTCCACGCCGTAAACGATGTCGACTAGCCGTTGGGAGCCTCGAGTTCTTAGTGGCGCAGTTAACGCGATAAGTCGACCGCCTGGGGAGTACGGCCGCAAGGTTAAAACTCAAATGAATTGACGGGGGCCCGCACAAGCGGTGGAGCATGTGGTTTAATTCGATGCAACGCGAAGAACCTTACCTACCCTTGACATCCTCGGAATCCGCCAGAGATGGCGGAGTGCCTTCGGGAACCGAGTGACAGGTGCTGCATGGCTGTCGTCAGCTCGTGTTGTGAAATGTTGGGTTAAGTCCCGTAACGAGCGCAACCCTTGTCCCTATTTGCCAGCGATTCGGTCGGGAACTCTAGGGAGACTGCCGGTGACAAACCGGAGGAAGGTGGGGACGACGTCAAGTCATCATGGCCCTTACGGGTAGGGCTACACACGTGCTACAATGGCAGGTACAAAGGGTCGCAAGACGGCGACGTGGAGCTAATCCCAGAAAGCCTGCCTCAGTCCGGATCGGAGTCTGCAACTCGACTCCGTGAAGTCGGAATCGCTAGTAATCGTGAATCAGAATGTCACGGTGAATACGTTCCCGGGCCTTGTACACACCGCCCGTCACACCATGGGAGTGGACTGCACCAGAAGTGGTTAGCCTAACTTCGGAGGGCGATCACCACGGTGTGGTTCATGACTGGGGTGAAGTCGTAACAAGGTAGCCGTAGGGGAACCTGCGGCTGGATCACCTCCTTAAACGACGAAGTCCCGCATCGCGGCAAGTGCTCACAATGAATTACCTGATCGGCCAGAGCAAAGACTGTTTGGGTCTGTAGCTCAGTTGGTTAGAGCGCACCCCTGATAAGGGTGAGGTCGGCAGTTCAAGTCTGCCCAGACCCACCAAATCTTTCCAATCCCGCGTTGAATCGCTTCTTGCATAGCAGGCTATGCGTCGCATCGATTCGCCTTGGCTTGAAAAGATTTAACCGTGAAAGTAGAAGCTGGACACTTTCATCGGTTTCGAAAAGGGGCCATAGCTCAGCTGGGAGAGCGCCTGCCTTGCACGCAGGAGGTCAGCGGTTCGATCCCGCTTGGCTCCACCACTTCCCCGACAGTTACCTGATAGTCCGCAGTCACAAGCTTATCGTCGTTTAATGCGATGACCGGTTTGTGACTGTCGATTGACAGTCGCTCTTTAACAATGTGAATCAAGCTGACAAATTGTAAGTGATACGACTCAAGCGTATCCGGCAATGTCGTAGCGATCGCTAACCAAAAGACCCCTTGGGGTTATATGGTCAAGCGATTAAGCGCATACGGTGGATGCCTAGGCAGCCAGAGGCGATGAAGGACGTGGAAGCCTGCGATAAGGCTCGGCGAGG
>NZ_KB900029.1 GCF_000378505.1 Modicisalibacter luteus DSM 23508
CCCCCGCGGGTCGAGCCGACGCCGGTCGAAGATACCAGGTGGCTGCAACTGTTTATTAAAAACACAGCACTCTGCAAACGCGTAAGCGGACGTATAGGGTGTGACGCCTGCCCGGTGCCGGAAGGTTAAGTGATGGTGTTAGCTTCGGCGAAGCTCTTGATCGAAGCCCCGGTAAACGGCGGCCGTAACTATAACGGTCCTAAGGTAGCGAAATTCCTTGTCGGGTAAGTTCCGACCTGCACGAATGGCGTAATGATGGCCACGCTGTCTCCACCCGAGACTCAGTGAAATTGAAATCGCAGTGAAGATGCTGTGTACCCGCGGCTAGACGGAAAGACCCCGTGAACCTTTACTATAGCTTCACGCTGGACGCTGATGTTGCTTGTGTAGGATAGCTGGGAGGCTAGGAACTCCGGACGCCAGTTCGGAGGGAGCCAACCTTGAAATACCAGCCTGGCATCATTGGCGTTCTAACTCAGGCCCGTTATCCGGGTCGAGGACCGCGTGTGGTGGGTAGTTTGACTGGGGCGGTCTCCTCCCAAAGCGTAACGGAGGAGCACGAAGGTACCCTCAGCACGGTTGGAAATCGTGCAGTGAGTGCAAGAGCATAAGGGTGCTTAACTGCGAGACAGACACGTCGAGCAGGTACGAAAGTAGGTTCTAGTGATCCGGTGGTTCTGTATGGAAGGGCCATCGCTCAACGGATAAAAGGTACTCCGGGGATAACAGGCTGATACCGCCCAAGAGTTCACATCGACGGCGGTGTTTGGCACCTCGATGTCGGCTCATCACATCCTGGGGCTGAAGTCGGTCCCAAGGGTATGGCTGTTCGCCATTTAAAGTGGTACGCGAGCTGGGTTTAGAACGTCGTGAGACAGTTCGGTCCCTATCTGCCGTGGGCGTCGGAAGTTTGAGAAGTGCTGCTCCTAGTACGAGAGGACCGGAGTGGACGCACCTCTGGTGTTCCGGTTGTGATGCCAATCGCATTGCCGGGTAGCTATGTGCGGACGGGATAACCGCTGAAAGCATCTAAGCGGGAAGCCCCCTTCAAGATGAGACTTCCCTGGGGCCTCGCGCCCCCTGAAGGACCCTCGAAGACTACGAGGTTGATAGGCGGGATGTGGAAGCGCAGCAATGCGTTGAGCTAACCCGTACTAATGGTCCGTGAGGCTTGACCATATAACACCCAAGGGGCCTTGAGAGGCCCGGGTAGTGGTCGCCACGACATACGGATACGCGAGTCGTATCGCCAGTCAGCTTGATCACGTTGTAAAGTGCACCGTTTCCGGGTGCTGCGCCACGCGCAGCATGCCACAGTTACGCCTGACGACCATAGCGAGCGGGTCCCACCTGACCCCATGCCGAACTCAGCAGTGAAACCGCTCAGCGCCGATGGTAGTGTGGGGCCTCCCCATGCGAGAGTAGGTCATCGTCAGGCATCTTTTCGAAAACCCCAGCCA
>NZ_KB900030.1 GCF_000378505.1 Modicisalibacter luteus DSM 23508
TTTTCACTCCCCTTGTCGTTACTCATGTCAGCATTCGCACTCGTGATACCTCCAGCCAACTTCTCAATTGACCTTCATCGGCGTACACGACGCTCCTCTACCGCTCGCCATTCGGCGAACCCGTAGCTTCGGTACCTGGTTTGAGCCCCGTTACATCTTCCGCGCAGGCCGACTCGACTAGTGAGCTATTACGCTTTCTTTAAAGGATGGCTGCTTCTAAGCCAACCTCCTAGCTGTCTAAGCCTTCCCACATCGTTTCCCACTTAACCAGGATTTTGGGACCTTAGCTGACGGTCTGGGTTGTTTCCCTTTTCACAACGGACGTTAGCACCCGCTGTGTGTCTCCCACGCTGCACTCACCGGTATTCGGAGTTTGCCTCGGGTTGGTAACCCGGGATGGGCCCCTAGCCGAAACAGTGCTCTACCCCCGGCGGTGATACGTGAGGCGCTACCTAAATAGCTTTCGAGGAGAACCAGCTATCTCCGAGCTTGATTAGCCTTTCACTCCGATCCACAAGTCATCCGAATCTTTTTCAACAGATCCCGGTTCGGGCCTCCAGTTGATGTTACTCAACCTTCACCCTGCTCATGGATAGATCGCCCGGTTTCGGGTCTATTCCCAGCGACTGGTCGCCCAGTTAAGACTCGGTTTCCCTACGCCTCCCCTATACGGTTAAGCTCGCCACTGAAAATAAGTCGCTGACCCATTATACAAAAGGTACGCGGTCACAGAACAAGTCTGCTCCCACTGCTTGTACGCATACGGTTTCAGGATCTATTTCACTCCCCTCTCCGGGGTTCTTTTCGCCTTTCCCTCACGGTACTGGTTCACTATCGGTCAGCCAGGAGTATTTAGCCTTGGAGGATGGTCCCCCCATGTTCAGTCAAGGTTTCACGTGCCCCGACCTACTCGATTTCACGTCACTCAGATTTCGGCTACGGGACTATCACCCTGTATCGTCAGGCTTCCCAGCCTGTTCGCCTATCAGTCGTGCCGCTTAAGGGCTACTCCCCGTTCGCTCGCCGCTACTGGGGGAATCTCGGTTGATTTCTTTTCCTCGGGGTACTTAGATGTTTCAGTTCCCCCGGTTCGCCTCCCTGAGCTATGGATTCACTCAGGGATACTCACCTTGTGGTGAGTGGGTTTCCCCATTCGGAAATGCCCGGGTCACAGGTTGTTTGCC